>NZ_JBJNLL010000001.1:0-1392559 GCF_052169095.1 Serratia sp. CY33802 | reverse complement strand
GTCGTAAGTAACCGATAGAAGCAAATGTCAGATCGCGATGCGCCTGTTAGGGCGCAGCTGGCAAGAGAGCCTTATAGGCGCATATGAAAAACCTCCGGCTATGCCGGAGGATATTTATTCTTTTCAAAGACGAGCGGCTTCCGGCAGGCGTTTCAGGTAATGCACCACCAGCAGCGCCAGCAACAGCATCAGGCTGATAAACGCCGCTACGCCATTCCAGCCGAAGCTGTGCCAGAACACGCCGCCGAGGGTGCCGGCCACGCTGGAGCCGACGTAATAGCAGAACAGATACAGCGACGACGCCTGGCCTTTGGCGCGGCGCGCACGGCGGCCAATCCAGCTGCTGGCCACCGAGTGGGCGGCGAAGAAACCGGCGGTGAACAGCATCATGCCGATAAAGATCGCCGGCACCTGCGGCAGCGCGGTAATCAGGATCCCGATCAGCATAATCACGATTGACGCCAGCAGCACCGGGCCACGTCCGAAGCGCGAGGTGAGCGCGCCGGCCTTGGGCGAGCTGTAGGAACCGGTGAGGTACACCACCGACAGCAGGCCGACAATCGCCTGGCTCAGGTGGTAAGGATCCGCCAGCAGGCGATAGCCGATATAGTTGAACAGGGTGACGAAGCTGCCCATCAGCAGGAAACCTTCCGCGAACAGCAGCGGCAAGCCCTTATCGTGCCAATGCAGCTTGAAGTTGATCAGCAGGGTGCGCGGGCGCAGCGAGCTGGCGCGAAAATGCCGCGAGGCAGGCAGGATACGCCAGAACATGCAGGCGGCGGCGAGGGCGAACAGGCCGATGACCCCGAGCGATACGCGCCAGGAGAAGAAGTCGGTCAATACCCCGGTCACCAGGCGGCCGCTCATGCCGCCGATCGAGTTGCCGCTGATGTACAGCCCCATCGAGAAGGCGACGAAGCTGGGATGGATCTCTTCGCTGAGATAGGTCATGCCGACCGCCGCCACGCCGCTCAGCGACAGGCCGATCAGCGCGCGCATCAGCAAAATGCCGTGCCAACTGGTCATAAAGGCGCAGATCAGCGTGCAGACCGCCGCCAGCAGCAGCGCTACCACCATCACCGATTTACGGCCGATGGCGTCTGACAGCGGCCCGGTGAACATCAGGCCGATCGCCAGCAGGCCGGTAGAGACCGAAAGCGACAGGCTGCTTTCCGCCGGCGATACGCCGAAGTCTTGCGACAGCACCGGCAGGATCGGCTGCACGCAGTAGAGCAGCGCGAAGGTTGCCAGCCCGGCGGAAAACAGCGCCAGCGTTACGCGCATAAACTGCGGCGTGCCGCGTTCGATATAGGGGAGTTTGTTGTTGAGGGTGGAGCGTTTTACTTTTGGCGCAGCGGCCGCGTCATCGTTGGCGGCCAGCGTCGACGGCATCACGGCCGCAGAACGCACAGGGGTTGTCACAGCGTTTCCTTACCGAACTTCGGGGAGATAAACAGACACTTTGCAGATAACAAAATGATAGGGAGTGGCGAATTTTTTGTCTAATATATTAATAATTCAAATTAAGACGTTTTAAATATGAATATCGAGCTGAGACACCTGCGTTACTTTATTGCCGTGGCGGAAGAGCTGCATTTTGGCCGTGCCGCCGAGCGGTTGCGGATCTCCCAGCCACCGCTCAGCCAGCAAATCCAGGCGCTGGAAGAGATGGTCGGCGCGCGGCTGCTGGCGCGCAACAACCGCAACGTCAGTTTGACCCAGGCCGGGGAAATGTTCCTCAAAGAAGCCTACCAGGTGCTCGATCAGGTCGGGCGCGCGGCGGAAAAGGCGGCGCGTCTGGATCGTGGCGAACTGGGGGAAATGACCATCGGCTTTACCTCTTCCGCGCCCTTTATCGGCGTGGTGGCGCGCAGCCTGCGCACCTTTCGTCAGCAGTCCCCGCAGGTGCATATCAAAATGCGCGAAATCAACACCAAACAGCAGATCGAACCGCTGCTGAACGGTGAGCTGGATCTGGGGGTGATGCGCAACACGCGGCTGCCGGAGGCGCTGCACTATCAGCTGCTGCTGCGCGAACCGCTGGTGGCGGTGGTGCCGGAGGGGCATCCGCTGGCGGAAACGCCCGGCGGCGGGCTGCGGTTCCAACATCTGGCGCAGGAGCCGTTCGTGTTCTTCTCGCGCGAAGTGGGCACCGCGCTGTATGACGAAATCCTGCTGCTGCTCAGCAAGGCCGGCATTACTCCCTATATCACCCAGGAAGTGGGGGAAGCGATGACCATCATCGGGCTGGTCTCCGCCGGGTTGGGGGTGTCGATTTTGCCAGCGTCATTCGCCCGAGTGCGGGTGGACGGCGTGCGCTATTTGCCGCTGGCGGAGCCGGACGCCACCACCGAAGTTTGGCTGGTGCATCACCGCCGCCGGCCGCTGACCGCCGCGGCGCAGGCGCTGATGGCGTTGATGCTGAAATGACGTTGAGGTTGGGCAAATAAAAATCAATTCACGCTGAAATTGCGAGGAATTTGTGCAGCAAATCACATAACGAATCAAATAGTTGACGCTGTATGACAAAAGCCCCACCATAACCCCTAGTCTTTATTTAGAAGCGCGAAAAATAGTAGGAGCCGGTTTGTGATTGCGGTTGGGCAGCCTGGGCATATCGATCAAATCAAGCAGACCAATGCGGGGGCGGTTTATCGGCTAATCGATCAGCTGGGCCCGATTTCGCGTATCGAACTGTCAAAACGCGCACAGCTGGCGCCCGCCAGCATCACCAAGATCGTGCGCGAACTGCTGGAAGCCCATCTGGTCAAGGAAACCGAGTACCAGGAAATCGGCAGCCGGGGCCGCCCGGCGGTGGGGCTGGTGCTGGACACCGAGGCTTGGCATTACCTTTCCGCCCGTATCAGCCGCGGCAGCATCACGCTGGCGCTGCGCGATCTCAGCAGCAAACTGGTGGTGGAAGAGTTGCTGCCGCTGGCGGCCGAACACCCTGAACCGCTGCTGAAACGCATCCTGACCGAAGTCGACCAATTCTTTATCCGCCACCAAAGCAAGCTGGAGCGGCTGACGGCGATCGCCATCACGCTGCCGGGCATGATCGACGTGCAGTCCGGCGTGGTGCACCGCATGCCGTTTTACGACGTGCTGGAGATGCCGCTCGGCCCGGCGCTGGAAACCCGCACCGGCCTGCCGGTTTACTTGCAGCATGACATCAGCGCCTGGACCATGGCCGAGGCGCTGTATGGCGCCTCGCGCGGCAGCCAGAACGTGATTCAGGTGGTGATCGACCACAACGTCGGCGCCGGGGTGATCACCGGCGGCCACGTGCTGCACGCCGGCAGCCACAGCGTGGTGGAGATCGGCCACACCCAGGTCGATCCGTACGGCAAACGCTGCTATTGCGGCAACCACGGCTGCCTTGAAACCGTAGCCAGCATCGAGAACATCCTGGAGATCGCCCAGCAGCGGCTGAGCGGTTCGATGAGCTCCAGCCTGCACGGCGCGCCGCTGACCGTTGAATCGCTGTGCGACGCCGCGCTGGCGGGCGATCAGCTGGCGCGGGACATCATTCTCGGCGTCGGCCACAGCGTGGGGCGCATTCTGGCGATCATGGTCAACCTGTTCAATCCGGAGAAGATCCTGGTGGGCTCGCCGCTCAACCGCGCGGCGGAGATCCTGCACCCGGCCATCGCGTCCTGCATTCGCCAGCAGGCGCTGCCGGCCTACAGCGAGCAGGTCAAGGTCGAATCCACGCAGTTCTTCAATAAGGGCACCATGCCCGGCGCCGCGCTGGTGAAAGAGGCGCTGTACAACGGTTCGCTGCTGGTGCAATTGCTGCAAGGCTAACATCAGAACTTCTTATTAATCCCGCAAAAGATTGAGCTACCTCAAGCCCCTACGTGGCAGCATCCCCTAGAATTTTTCCGAAAGACTTCTTCGCCGCCGATGCGGCGACACATTGTTAACGGGGCATTCTGGGGCATTTTATTCATGTTGAAGCGTTTATTTGTGACAGGCACGGATACCGACGTCGGTAAAACCGTGGTTTCCCGCGGGTTGATGCAGGCGCTGGCCGCCGAAGGCCGTTCAGTGGCCGGCTACAAGCCGATCGCCGCGCGCTGCCAGGAAACCAGCGAGGGCATCCGCAATAAAGACGCTTTGGTGTTGCAGGCATCTTCAACCTTGCCGCTGTCCTACGAGGAGATCAACCCCATCACTTGTCTGGATGAGGTGTTTCACGCGCATGCGACCGAGGATATCAACTATGGCCTGATGAGCAGCGGCCTGCGGGATCTGTCCGCCAAAGCCGATACGGTGGTGGTGGAGGGCAGCGGCGGCTGGCGCGTGCTGATGAACGATCTGCGGCCGTACGCCGAATGGGTGGTGCAGGAGCAACTGCCGGTGGTGCTGGTGGTGGGCATCAAGCTGGGCTGCGTCAGCCACGCTCTGCTGACCGCGCAGTCGATCATCAACGACGGCCTGCCGCTGCTGGGCTGGGTGGCCAACCGCATCAATCCGGGGTTGGCGCACTACGCTGAAACCATCACGGCGCTGCAGCAGCGCATTTCCGCGCCGCTGCTGGGTGAAATTCCGTATCTGCCGCGCGCGGAGCAGCGCGAACTGGCGCACTACCTCGATATTTCCACGTTGCTGTAGCCCATTCAGGCACAGAACGTCGCCAACAATCGGGCGGCGATCAACAGGCCCAGCCCATACACCGTGTGGGTGAGCAGGCTGAGGAGCCGCGCTCTGCGCGGATTGGCGGTTTTCGCCGCCGCCACGCCAAAGCCCAGCGCGGGCTGCATCACCAGAAACGGCGCCGCCAGGCTCAGCCAGCCGCTCAACAGCGCGATGCGCGGTTCCGGTGCCGCATACCACTCGATGCCCGCCAAACCGAGCGGGATAAAAGCGAACGCCAAGCCGATGGCGTAGTGCAGTATCCAGCCGATTTTTCTCTCACCCTGGCGCGGCGGCGCCGTGACGATGGTGGCGTGAAACCAGCGGCCGTCGAACATGCCGAGAAACCAGCGGCCCACCAGCGCGTAATCGAGGGAAGGGATGCCGAAGCGCCGCTTCAGCAGCAACGCCCACAAATCCATGCAGAGGGTGGCGCCGGCGCCGGTTAACAGGATGCGCACTAACATATCGGGGGTCATACGGGTGTCCTTAACTCAGTGACGTGATAATGTGCGCACAGTGTGCAACTTAAAGTCGGCTTCAAGTCAATGGCAAAAGAACTGGATATCGGCGCGGTGGCGCGCCTGAGCGGAGTCGCGCCTTCTGCGCTGCGGCATTACGAGAAAAAGGGGCTGATTGCGTCGATAGGCCGCCACGGTTTGCGCCGTCAATACGCCGCCGGGGTGCTCGATCAACTGCGGCTGATTGCGCTCGCGCGCCTGGCCGGCTTTACGTTGGATGAGATGAGTGCCTTGTTTGACGAACGGGGCCAAATCGCGATCGATCGCGGGCTGCTGGCGGCGCGGGCGGATGAGCTTGATCGCCATATCCAGCGCCTGATGCAGGTGCGCGACGGGCTGCGGCACATGGTCGATTGTCCTGAACCCGAGCACCTGCAGTGCCCGCAGTTCAGGAAAATATTGCAGCAGGGTGAGTTCTAAGCCTCGCGTTTGGGCGGCGCCGCCGTGTGGTACACCGACACCGGCCGCAGGCCGCGCGACACGGTGGTGGCGATCACGCAGGCCAGCAGAATGCCGGGCAGCAGCGCGTATTCGCCGGTCATTTCAAACACCATCAGCGCCGCCATGATCGGCGCATGGGTGGTGGCGGCCAGCAGGGTAGCCATGCCGGTCAGCGCCAGCAGCAGCGGCACCGCCGCATCCATGCCCGGCCACAGGCCAAACAGCTGACCGATGATTGAGCCGAGCGCGGCGCCGACGAACAGCGTCGGGGTGAAGACCCCGCCGGGTGCGCCCGACCCGCTGCTGGCAAGGATTGCCAACAGTTTACATACCAGGATCGCCCCCAGCAGCAACACCCCCGGTGGCGCAATCAGCAGCGCCTGTACCACGCTGTAACCGTTGCCCCACACCTGTGGGAACAGCAGCGAAAGCAGCCCGACGATCAGGCCGCCCAACGCCAGCTGCAACGGCGGCTTCAACCGCAGCGATCGGAACGCGCGGCCGGTGGCGGTCATCAGCCATAAAAACAGCGGCCCGCCGGCGCCGGCCACCACGCCGACCAGCGCCATCAGCAGGTATTGTGTCGGCAGAGGGGCGGAGAGCGGCGTCACCAGGTAGAGTGGCGCCTGGCCGCCGTTGAGCAGGTTGGTCATCAGCAGGGCGCTCACTGCGGCGATCACCACCGGGCCGAGCGAGGCCAGCATCAGGGTGCCGAACAGGATCTCGGCGATAAACAGGCTGCCCGCCAGCGGCGCATGATAGGCGCTGGCCATCCCGGCGGCGGCAGCGCAGGCCACCCACAGTTTCCATTCTTTCTCGTGCGTAAAGCGCTGGGCAAACAACGAGCCCACCAGCGCCGCCAGCAGGATCATCGCGCCTTCGCGGCCGATGGCGCTGCCGCTCGATACCACCAGCAGCGACGCCAGACACTTCACCAGACTGGCGCCGGTATCCAGCTTGCCGTTGCCGGTCTCAATCGCTTCCATATAGTCGGTGGGCGCAGCCGGACGCTGGTGGCGGTAGCGCTGGTGAACATACAGCAGCAGGCCCGCCGCCAGACCGCCCAGCGCGGGCGTCAGCGCGCGTCGCCAGCCGGGCAGCGCGGCGGCGGCGGCCACCAGGCTGCCGTCGGCATTGCCGAGCAGCAGCCACTCGAGGCCAATCATCGAACGGTGGAACAGCCACACCGCCAGGGCGGCGGCGACGCCGATAAACACGGCGATAAGCAGGCTGCGCAGCAGGGCGCGATAGTGGTGCAGGTGGACCAATCTTTTCATGCGTGGGCGGCGTCGTGAGAAAAATCAAAGGGTCATCAGCGCATTGTGCTTGGCGCTCCGGCCGATGACCAGTGAATCTTTAGCAAACTGCGGCATAGGCGGGGCGGCGAGCGCCCCGGCGGGGGTTATTGCGGCGTCAACACCCGGCGCGTGCGGCCGGAGCTGAGGTAGTCGGCGATATAATCCTGCGAGATTTCGCCGCTGTAGCGGCCGTCTTCATCGACGATCGGCATCCAGGAGGTGTTGTGCTCGTACAGTTTCGACAGCACCACGCGCAGGTTCTCCTCCGCACGGGCGGTGACGCGGAAACGGTGCAGGCTGTCGGCGCAGACCCCGGGCGCGCCGCGCGCCTCACGGCGTTTGACGTATCCCAACGGTTTGCCGTCGGCATCCACCACCGTCACCGAGCGGGCGTCGATATCGTCCATCAGACCGAACGCCTCCACTAGCGGCGTCTCCCGGCGCACCGTCACCGTTTCCTGTTGATCGGCCACGTCGCCGGCCTGCACCAACAGCAGGCGCTTCAGCGTGCGATCCTGGCCGACAAAGGACGCGACGAAGTCGTTCGCCGGGCGCGCCAGCAGCTCATCGGCGCTGGCGTTCTGCACGATTTTGCCCTGGCGGAACACCGCGATGCGATCGCCGAGCTTCAGCGCTTCGTCGATGTCGTGGCTGACCAGCATCACGGTCTTTTTCAGCTGGCGCTGCATGTCGAGAAACTCGTTCTGGATGGTTTCGCGGTTGATCGGGTCTACCGCGCCGAAGGGCTCATCCATCAGCAGCACCGGCGGATCGGCGGCCAGCGCGCGGATCACGCCGATGCGCTGTTGCTGCCCGCCGGACATCTCTTTCGGGTAGCGGTGCAAAAAGCGCTTGGGATCCAGCGCCACCATGCTCATCAGCTCCTCGGCGCGATCGTGGCAGCGTTTTTTGTCCCAACCCAGCATGCGCGGCACTACGGTGATGTTCTCCTCGATGGTCATGTTGGGGAACAGACCGATCTGCTGGATGACGTAGCCGATTTTGCGGCGCAGGCTGACGGTATCCAGCGCGCTGGTGTCCTCGCCGTTGATCAGAATGGTGCCGCCGGTGGGTTCGATCAGGCGGTTGATCATCTTCAGCGTGGTGGTTTTGCCGCAGCCGGAAGGGCCGAGCAGCACGCAGATTTCGCCTTCCGGCACGTCCAGATTGATGTTGTCGACGGCGTTGAACGGCGTGCCGTTCTTCTGCATGAACTGTTTGGTCAGATTTTCCAATTTAATCATGAACGGATCCCCTTGGGCGTTAGCGCAATTTGCAAGCGGTGCAATAACCAATCGAGAACGATCGCCAGCAGGCTGATCATCACGGCGCCGGTAATCAACTGGCGGATGTCGCTGCTGCTGATGCCGTTGAGCAGCAGCAGGCCAAGGCCGCCGGCGCCGATCACTGCGGCTATCGCCATCACGCCGATATTCATCACCACGGCGGTGCGAATGCCGCCGAAAATCACCGGCAGTGCCACCGGGATCTCAACCCAGCGCAGGCGTTGCCAGAACGTCATGCCGATGCCGCGGCCGGCTTCGCGCAGCCCGCCGGGCAGGTTGTCGAGCGCAGTGTGGGTATTGCGCACGATCGGCAGCAGCGAGTAGAGGAACACCGCGGTGATCGCCGGTACGTAGCCAATGCCGTGGCCGATTAAGGAAAACAGCGGGATCATCAGCCCGAACAGGGCGATGGAGGGCACGGTCAGCACCAGCGTGGCCAGGCTCAGCACCGGCGTCGCCAACCATTTGTGGCGGACAATCAGCACGCCGAGCGGCACGCCGATCAGGATCGCCAGGCCGACGGCGACGCCGACCAGCAGCAGGTGTTCCAGCGTCAATCCGGCGATATAGGCCCAGTTTTGCCAGGCGTAAAGTACAGTATTCATCACATGCCTCCCTAAATCAGGCCGCGCTGCTTGAGGAACGCGTCGGCGACCTGTTGCGGCGTCTGGTAGTCGATATCTACCTTGGCGTTAAGCTCGGTGATGACCTGGTTATTGAACTGTTTCGACAGCGTGTTCAGCGCCGCTTCCAGCCCCGGCGTGTTTTGCAACACGTCGGCGCGCACCACCGGCGTGACCGCATAACTCGGGAAATAGCCTTTGTCGTCTTCCAGCACCTGCAGATCGAACCCTTTCACCCGACCGTCGGTGGTGTACACCAGCCCGGCGTCGACGAAGCCGTCGCGAATGGCGTTGTAGACCAGGCCGGGGTCCATCTGGCGGATTTGCGGGCGATCGAGCGGCATGTCGTACAGCGCCTGCATCGGCTTCAGGCCGTCCGAGCGGCCGGCGAACTCCAGATCCAGCCCCAGCAGCCAGTTGTGTTTAGGGTCGGTTTTACGCACCTGCTCCACTTTGGCCACCAGCTGCGACATCGTGCGGATCTGCTCTTTTTCCGCGCGCTGTCGCTGCATGGCGAAGGCGTAGGTGTTGTTCATGTCCGCCGGCTGCAGCCAAACCAGCCCGAGTTTGGCGTCGAGCTTTTTCACCGTGTCGTAGGTTTCCTGCGGCGACATGCGCTTATTGATGTGGTTAAAAATGATCAGCGAGGTGCCGGTGTATTCCCAGGTCATGTCGATCTGTTTGTTGATCATCGCGTTGCGGGTGATCACCGTGGCCAGATTGGTCTTGGGTTCGACCTGAAAACCTTTGGCCCGCAGGTATTGCACGGTAATCGCAGACAGAATGCGCTGTTCGGTAAAGTTCTTGCTCGCCAGCGTCAGCGGGGCGGCCCAGGCGGCCGCGCCGGTCATCAGCAAGGAGAACAGCAGCGCGTGGCGGAGTGGTTGTAACCATCGAGTCATCGCGTTTCTCCCATCAGGATGCGGTGTGCGGGCTGAGCCGGCGGCCGAGACCGGCCAGCGCCAGATCGAGCAGCAGGGCGATCAGCGCGGTGGCGGCGGCGCCGAGGATCAGCGTCGGGAAGTCGTTCAGGTAGATGCCGGGGAAGATCAGCTCGCCGTAGCTGCTGGCACCGATTAAAAACGCCAGCGGCGCGGTGCCGACGTTAATCGCCATTGCGATGCGCACCCCGGCGAAGATCACCGGTAGCGCGTTAGGGAGTTCAACCTGCCGCAGTCGCTGCCCGGCGGTCATGCCAATACCGTTGGCGGCCTCGACCAGCGCCGGTGGCACCGAACGCAGGCCGGCATAGGTATTGCGCACGATGGGCAGCAGCGAGGCGAGGAACAGTGCCACCACCGCCGGCCGATCGCCGATGCCGATGATTACCATCGCCAGCGCCAGCACCGCCAGCGGCGGCAGGGTGTTGCCGACGTTGAAGATCTGCATCACGTGTTCCGCCCAGCGGCGGGCAAAGGGGCGGCTCAGCAGGATGCCGCTGGGAATGCCGACCAGCAGCGACAGCAGCATGGAGCAGGCCACCAGGAACATGTGTTGCTGGCCGAGATAGATCAAATCTTCCCGGCGCGACTTGAGGGTGTCCCAACCGATGCCGTAAACCAGCAGCGCGATGACGGCGATAAACAGCAGGCTCCCGAGGAGCAGGCGCCGGTATGGCGCTGACTTGTGCATGATGTTGCGTCCTCCGTTGCGCGGAGCGGCCGACGAGACGGCGCATTCCGCTCTGATTGTTACCCACGGCCCGGCGGGCGTGGCGGTACAAAACGGGCGTTTCGCATGAGGTTAGCGACATTGAGCGAAGGGTGCGTTCGGCGCAGCGTGCTGAACGTAGGCTCAATACGTGAGTTAATCAGCATAAAATACTGATATTTAAACCCAAGAAAGCACGAAGCCCAAAGGCGTCGGCTAGGGAAGGTATAGCACCCTGTCGTTGGTCGTGCCAAGTTTTATGAACAAAATCAGGTGATTGAGTTTACGCCGATCTGCGCCTCAGCCCGCGTCAGCGCTGGGATGCATGGAAAGTGAAAAAAATCCGCCGCATAACGTTACGCCGTAACAATGAGTCGCAAATGGTGCGATTCGCCGCCGGCAAAGACAGGATGTGAGGGGGGATAGACTCGGCGCAGGCGCTTGCTGATATACTCAGAGAAAATAAAAACGCCAGGAAAGCTGCATAACGCCATGACAAATAACGTTTCACCCGCACCCATCGCCCACCGGCCGCTGATTCTGATCGCCTGTATGCTGGCGATGTTCATGTCGGCGATCGAAGCCACCATCGTCGCCACCGCCATGCCCACCATTATCGGCGATCTCGGCGGCTTCTCGCTGCTGGGGTGGGTATTCGCGGTCTATTTGCTGGCGCAGGCGATCACCATCCCCATCTACGGGCGGCTGGCGGATCTCTACGGCCGCAAGCGGGTGTTCTTCTTCGGCGCCACGCTGTTCCTGCTGGGATCGGTGCTGTGCGGCTTCGCCCCCGACATGTATTGGCTGATCGGCTTTCGTCTGCTGCAGGGGTTGGGCGCCGGCGCCATCATGCCGATCGCGTCCACCATCATCGGCGACATCTACAGCGCCACCGAGCGGCCGAAGGTGATGGGCTACCTGTCGAGCGTATGGGGCGTGTCGGCGATCATCGGCCCGCTGTTGGGGGCGTTTATCGTCCAGCATCTGCCGTGGGCGCTGGTGTTCTGGGTTAACCTGCCGATCGGCCTGCTGGCGATGTTCTTCCTCTGGCGCTATCTGCCGGCGCATCAGCAGCTGCGGCGGCACGCGCTGGATCTGGCGGGCACCGCCTGGCTGACGCTGTTCGTTTCGGCGCTGCTGCTGGCGCTGTTGCAGATGGAAAGTCTGGGATGGTGGGTGGCGCCGCTGTTTGCGCTGGCGGCGGCGTCGCTGGCGCTGCTTGTCCGCCAGGAGCGGCGTGCGGTCGAACCGTTGTTCCCGCTGGCGCTGTGGCAAAGCCGGGTGATCGTCGCCGGCAACATCGGCGGGCTGGTGATCGGTGCGGCGATGATGGGCATCAGCGCTTTCCTGCCCACCTTCATTCAGGGCGTGATGGGCGGCTCGCCGCTGGAGGCGGGCACCACGCTGGCCCTGATGTCGATCGGTTGGCCGCTGGCCAGCACGCTGAGCGGCCGTTTGATGCTGATGACCTCGTATCGCGCCACGGCGCTGCTGGGGGCGCTGCTGTTGGTGGCGGGCGGCCTGATATTGCTGCTGTTGCAGTCGGCGGGCGGCCTGCTGTGGGGCCGGGTGGCGGCGTTTATGGTCGGCGCCGGTATGGGGTTGTGCAACACCACGTTTCTGGTTTCGGTGCAGAACGCGGCGCATTACAGCATTCGCGGCATCGCCACCGCCTGTACCGTGTTTACCCGCATGGTGGGCTCGGCCATCGGCACCGCTATTCTGGGCGCGACGCTGAATCTCAACTTGCAGTGGCGTTTGCCGGAGATTGACGATCCGGTGCAGCGTCTGATGGAACCGGCGGTGCGCCAGAGCATGGGGAGCGAGGCGTTGGCGCAGCTGACCCAGCAGGTGGCGGCTTCACTGCATTGGGTATTTCTGGTGTCGGCGCTGGTGTCGTTGCTGGCGCTGGCGGCGGCGATGCTGATCCCGGCGCGTTGTCGGCCGCAGGGCGAAGAAGAAGAGGCGGAGCAGGCGTAAGGGATAAGGAAAGGGCGCTGCTGCAGAGCGCCCGGGATAGCCGGTGTGGCTTACTGCGTGTTGGAGGTATCCTGGCTGGTGCCGGTCTGCGCCGCGTCACCGCGATCGTCGCCGTTGTTCAGGCGGGTATAGACGATCTTCTGGGTGTCGTTTTCGCAGTGGCCGACCACCTGGCCACCCGCTTGATCGGCCTGATCGTTGGGCACGATCTCCAGTTTGAAGCCGGACTCCGGTACGCCGTTATTGACGATTTTTTGCGAAATGTCCGCTTTCACGCTTTCGCAGGAGGCCAGTGCCGCCAGCGGGGCGCCGGCCAGCAACACAGCGGTTAATATCAGCGTTTTTTTCATCACGTCATCCTTTTAGACAATGGACTTCCTGTAACAGGATAGCAGCAACGGCGACCGGGTTTCACGCTTGCCCGCCCGCCGCAGGCGGATTAAGGATTAATCCGACGGCCGGTCTGGCGATCCAGGCATTTACGGGTGTCCGGTTCCCAGTAGGCGTTGACGTTGTTGCTGTCGTTGCAACGGTCTTCGTCATCCGCGGCGCGATCGGCCTTGTCGAACTCTTTCTCGACGCGAGTGTTAACCTTGTGGCGCAGGGTTTTGGTATCATTCCACTGCTCTTTGCTCTGGCGCGCTTCTTCGGTGCTCATCGCGCCGCTGCCTTTGCCATCGACGGTGACGCAGGTGCTGCCCTGAGTGCAGGTGGCGGCCAGCGCCGGCGCCTGCCAGGCGCCCATAACGGCCAGCATGGCGACCGGCAGCATCCCGCGCAGCAGTCGTTGGGTCGAAAATGTTTTCATCGTTTCATCCTTATGAGTGAGTGCGCCTGATGATGGCGGCACTGGCGTTACCTCGCCCGCAGGCGTGGTGACAAATATACCACTGCGTTCCTGGAATTCACCAGCCAAGCGCCGATTCGTTTACTTTATCGAGAGAAAACTGCGACCGATGTTAAAAACCACGCTGTTGTTTTTCGCCACTGCGCTCGCCGAAATTATCGGCTGTTTCCTGCCTTACCTGTGGCTCAAGAAGCAGGGCAGCGCCTGGCTGCTGCTGCCGGCGGCATTAAGCCTGATGCTGTTTGTCTGGCTGTTGACACTGCATCCGGCGGCCAGCGGGCGAGTCTACGCGGCCTATGGCGGCGTGTATGTGGCGACGGCGCTGCTGTGGCTGCGGGTGGTGGATGGGGTGAAGCTGTCTGCGCTGGACTGGGTGGGCGCCGGGGTGGCGCTGGTGGGCATGCTGATCATCGTTTCCGGCTGGCGCGCGGCCTGAGGAAACAGGGCGGGAGTCGCCTCCCGCCGCCAGGGATCAGGCGCCGCGGTGGATGTTCAGCCCGGCGAAGGACTGGCTGACCGGCATCATTTCCAGCGTGTTGATGTTGACGCGCGCCGGCAACGTGGCGACCCAGAACACCGACTCGGCGATGTCTTCCGGCGTCAGCGCATCGGCGCCTTCGTAGGTTTTATTGACCTTGCCGTCATCGCCCTTGAAGCGCACGTTGGAAAACTCGGTGCCGCCCACCAGGCCCGGCTCGATATCGGTCACGCGGATGCGCGTGCCGTGCAGATCGGCACGCAGGCCCAGGCTGAACTGTTTGACGAACGCCTTGGTGGCGCCGTACACGTTGCCGCCGGCGTAAGGCCAGTTGGCGGCGGTGGAGCCGATGTTGATCACATGGCCGACGTTGCGTTCGACCATGGCCGGCAGCAGCGCGCGCGTCATGTTCACCAGCCCTTTGGCGTTGGTGTCAATCATGGTTTCCCAGTCATCGGCGTTGGCCTTGTGCGCCGGCTCCAGCCCCAGCGCCAGCCCGGCGTTGTTCACCAGCACGTCGATCTGACGCAGCTCGGCCGGCAGTGCCTCGATCGCCTGTTGAATGGCGGCGCGGTTGCGCACGTCGAGCCGCACGATGTGCAGCGCTTGCCCTAATTCGTCCTGCAGCTCTTCGAGACGCTCAAGGCGGCGGCCGGCGGCGATCACCTGGTGGCCTTCACGGATAAAACGGCGCGCAATGGCTTCGCCGAAACCGGAGGTGGCGCCGGTAACAAAAATAATCATGTTGCTGTTCCTCAACTGTTTTTACCCTACATGCCTCTATCATTAGCACAAACCCGCAGGCAGTGGCAGCGGTTATCACGGCGGAAAGCAAAAAAGGTCACACCGGGCCGGCGGCCCGATGCAGATTAGCGCTGAGGCGGTAAGTGGTACACTACGGCGTCATACTTGACGCGTTCGCAACGGCCGGCCAGCACGCCGCCCAGCGACTCGACGAGGCGGCGGCTGGCGGTATTCTGTTCGGCCACCGGGTAGATAAGGTGCTGCGGCTGAAAGCGTTCGCTGACCCAGCGCGCGATGCTCTCAACGATTTCGCGGCCGTAACCCTGGCTATGCAGGCTCTCTTTGACCCAGATGCCCAGCTCCGGGGTGTGGCTGCGCAGGTTGTGTGCGCCGCCGACGCCGACGAACTCTCGGTCTTCGCGCCGGCGGGCGACGAAGATCACTTCTTCGCCTTCGCGCATCAGCGGCAGCCAGCCTTGCCAGACGTTGGCGAAATCTTCCGGTGACGCTTCCGGCTCAAAGGTCATAAAGCGCGTCAGAGTGGGGGTGATCGCCTGGTAAACATCGTCGGCGTCTGCTGCGGTAAAGGGGGCAATCAACAAACGGTCGGTGTCCACGCGGCACTGAGAAAGGTCATTATGATTCATCTTATTCCCTCGCTTTTCAGGCCAGAACGGCAAAAAATCCGCGCCCATAAATCGGGGCGGATCGTCGATACTACGCGTATTAGCGTCAGAAGCGACTTATTTTTCGCCGTTGCGGCGGCGCGGAGGAGTGGTTTTATGTGACATCGTCACGTTGATGGGAAAGGCGGCGGGCACGGTTAACCGCGCCCGCCGCTGAAGATCAGAACTTCACCGAACCTTGCAGATAGATCGTGCGCGGCTGGCCGATGTACAGACCTTTGTTGTTGTCGTCATAGGCGCGGGTGAAATACTCGTGGTTGAACAGGTTTTTCACCCCGACGCCCAGATTCAGACCGGCCATTTCCGGGCCGAAATCATAGGCGGCGCGCACGCCCCACAGCATATAGCCGGGAATGCGGCCGGTGCTGCCGTCGGCGCTTTCCGCCACGGTGTTGGCGTTGTCGGCGAACTGGCTGGACTGGAACTCGCCGTTAAGATTAAACGCCCAGTTGCCCGGCGTGTAGTCCAGCCCCAGCGTGCCTTTATGCTTCGGCGAGAACGGCACCTGGTTGCCCTTGTAGCCGCCGTCTTCGCGGATGGTGGCGTTGACGTAGGCGTAGCTGGCGTAGGCGGTCAGGTCGTCCAGTTTCGGCGTCAGCTGCGACAGATCGTAACGCAGGCTGCCTTCCAGCCCGGCGTGGCGGGTTTTGCCGCGCGCGGTCACGCTGTCGGTCACCTGGTTGGAGTCGTACTGGTTGTTGAAGTTGATCAGGAACAGCCCGATCTCGCCGGTCAGCGCATCGCCGGCGTAGCGGGTGCCCAGCTCCCAGGTGCGCGCCTTCTCCGGTTCAATCTTGCCGCTGTCGACCGCTTTGCCCATCTGGCTGTATTGCACGGTGCCGAAGGAGCCTTCGGTGTTGGCGTACAGGTTCCAGTATTCGTTCAGGTGATACATCACGTTCAACGCCGGCAGCGGCGCGTTATAGCTAACGTCGAGGCGGTTGTTCTTGATGTAGTTGTTCTGATACGACTTGATGTACTCGTAGCGCATGCCCGGCGTGATAGTCCAGTCGCCGATGTCGATGCGATCGTCGATATAGAAGGCGTGCGCCTCGGTGCCGGACTGGGTGTCGCGATCGTACGGGCTGGCGGTGGACGGCAGCCTGCCGGTGCTGGCCTTGCTGGTGTAGCGTAGCTCGTGGGTGGATTCGCTGACGTAGCGGTAGCCGACGCCGACCTCATGCGCCGAATCGCCCCAGCGGAAACTCTGGCTGTAGCGCGGTTCCACGCCGCGCACCCAGTATTCGCGCGGCGACAGCGTCAGGTTTTTACCCTGATCCAGATAGCCGCTGCGCAGGGTGTAGGTGTAGAAGCTCTGCACGTCGAACTTATGCTGTTGATCCGGCTGATACTGATAGCCGAAGTTGGCCAACTGGCGGCGGCCCCAGAACTTGTCGTACGGGCGCGTCGACTGGAATGGGTTGGCGTTGTAGTCCGCCCGGCTCAGGCCGCCCGGCATGTCCGCTTCGCCTTCGTAGTATTGCAGCAGGCTGTTGAAGGTGTGCACCTCGTTCGGGGCGTAGCGGCTTTTCAGCATCACGTCGTCAATCTTGGTCGCGCTGTGCTCGCGCCAGTCGCTGCCGCGGGTGCCGGAGTAGAGCAGCGCCGCGCCGAAGCCGTTGTCGGCGGTGCCGCCGATCATCAGGTTGCCGGTGCCTTTCGGGTGATCCTGGCGCGAGGTCGGGCTGAGCTGCCCCTGCATGCCGGCCTCTATGCCGAAGGTTTTCGGGATGGCGCGGGTGACGAAGTTAACCACGCCGCCGACGCTCTGCGGCCCGTAGCGCACCGCGCCGCCGCCGCGCACCACGTCAATCGCATCCATATTGCCGAGCGAGACCGGCGCCAGCGACAGCTGCGGCTGGCCGTAAGGGGCGAAGGGCACTGGGATGCCGTCCATCAGCACGGTGGAGCGGCTGGCAAGGCGCGGATTGAGGCCGCGAATGCCGAAGTTCAACGCCATGTCATGGCTGCCGGTGCCGTTGTTCTCCGGCGCCACTACGCCCGGCACGCGGTTCAACGCTTCACGCACGGTGGTGGTGCCGGTTTTGACGAAGTCTTCGCGGCGCACTACGTCGCGTGCACCGGGATGCTCGAACACGTCTGCCTGACGGCCTTCCGCCAACCAGTCGCCGACCACGGTGATGTCCTCTTCTTTCTGCGGCTGCGGCAGTTTGGCCAGCGTGTAGCCGTTGTTGCCGAGCGCTTTAGCCTGCAGGCCGCTGCCCGCCAGCAGGGCGTTCAGGCCGTCATCGACGCCGTAGCTGCCGCTCAGGCCCGGCGAACGTTTACCGGCGGTCAGTGCGCCGTCCACCGAGAGCGCGATGCCGGCGCGCGCGGCGAACGCGTTCAGCGCGCCGTCCAGCTCACCGGCCGGAATGTGATAGGCGGCAGCGGCGCTGGCGGCGCTCGCCATCTGCGGTGCAGCGAAGACCAGGCCAATGGCCACGGCCAGCGGCGTGGCCCGTTTTCCCCAAAGCGAAGCCGGAGCGACCTTTCCCCAAGCGTTGTTCATACCTTCTCCTGAATCATTTTTTATTTATTGCTGCAGTGTTTTCCTGGGAGTCGGATGAGCGAAGCAAAAGGGACAATCAAGAATGCGATTTTTTATCATTTTTATTTAAAAAGATTCAGGCGGGGACGATTTGCAGCCAATAGCGGGTAAAGCTCTGCAGGCGCACCGGCAGGGTCTGGCTGAGCAGGGCGAGGGCGCGATCGGTATCGTTGAGCGGGAAACTGCCGCTGACGCGCAGGCCGGCGACGGCCGGATCGCAGCTCAGGTGGCCGCGCCGGTAGCGCGCCAGTTCGGCGATCACCCGGTCCAGCCGCCACTGGCTGACGCTCAACACGCCGCGCAGCCAGCCGTCCTCCGTCGTGGCCGGTTGTTTGTCGCTGAAGGCCGTGGTGCTGAAGCTGATCTGTTCTCCGGCGTTCACCCGGCGCTTTTGTTGCGCGTCTTGCGCCAGCTGCGCCTCGACCGCGTGTTCCAGCACCGCCAGGCGCGTTTCGCCGTCGCTCTCGCGCACCAAAAAACGGGTGCCGAGCGCGCGCATCGCCCCCTGCGGGCTTTGTACCCACAGCGGCCGGGGATCGCGTCCGGTCACCAGGCTGATTTCTCCGGCGTGCAAGCGGATCAACCGTTGGCGATCGTCGTAATGCACGTCTACCGCGCTGGCGGTGTTCAACACCAGTTGGGTGCCGTCGCTTAACACAATGGGTTTGATTTCGCCGGTGGCGGTGCGGTAGTCGGCGCGCAGCTCCCGGCCGAGCGGCGACTGGTAGAAGAATCCGCCGCCGCCCACGCCGAGCAGCAACAGCAGACTCTTCAGCAGGGTGCGGCGATCGATCGCCGACTGGCGGTCGGCGCGATCGAGCGCACGGTAGCTGAACTTGCCCGGCACGCCCTGCAACTGACTCTGCAGCGCTTCGACGCGCTGCCAGGCCCAGCGGTGATCGTCATGCTGCTGGTGCCAGGCTTGCCATTGTTGGCGCTGGCGTTCGGTGACGTGCTCATCGCACAGCAGGGCATACCAGTGTGCGGCCATTTTCAGCGCCTGGCGCTGCTCGGGGGTGATGGCGTTGCTCATGAATAAATGTCGTTTTCGAGGCTGAACAGCAGGCAATGCTCGGTGGCTTTGGCCATGTATTTTTTAACCGAACTGACCGACACGCCGAGGCGCGCGGCGATGTCCGCATAGCCCAGACCTTCGAGCTGCGACAACAGAAAGGCCTGTTTTACCTTCGGCCCCAGGCCATCGAGCATGGCGTCGATCTGCTGCAGGCTTTCCAGCAGGCTCTGGCGCTGCTCCGGCGACGGGGCGTAGCCTTCCGGGATCAGCACCAGCATCTCCAGATAGGCGCGTTCCAGCGTTCTGCGGCGGAACAGATCGACCATCACCCGCTTGGCGACGGTGACCAGAAAATCTTTCGGCTCGCGCAGGGTCGCCGCGGCGTCGCTTTTCAGCAGGCGCATGAAGGTGTCCTGCACCACATCGTCCGCGTCGAACGCGCAGCCCAGCCGCCTGCGCAACCATCCCTGCAACCAGGCATGATGGGTGGCGTAAAGGCGCGACAGCGCGGTGTGCGGGGCGGAAGCGGTGGCGGACATGGTTTTCGCATTGCTGGTCAAAAAGATGCGCGGATGATAATTGAGAATGGTTATCGTTTCAAGTTTGTCGGGTGGCCTGCGGAATGGGCCAGACCGCTTTGCATCGTGTTGGAATAAACGTCACGGCCGCGAAATTATCCGCTTGCCCAATAAAGGTGCAGCGGCGCGGTGTTATTTCGGCAAGCAAACGGTTGCTATTCGTCTGCCGTTGAAGACCGCCACGCGTTTTATTCTTTTTCATCGGTTGGTTTTCTTTGGTTGAATTAGTATTACTCTGTTTTTAAATAAAAATATATTTTATGACCGCCTATTGGCACACGGCTTGCTATGCTTAATCCGGTCTTTATGTTTGGGTAAAAAAGGCCTTGTTTCATCATCGCAAGTTATTACGCGGGTGAGCTTGGCCGGCCGTCACAAGGAAGAAAATAATGGCACTGCAATTCACCACGGCTATTCGTGGCAATTTTTTTGATATCGCCGCCTGTGTGGAGGCGCCGCAACAGCTCGAGGAACGCCTGCGGCATGTTCCCGACGGTTTGCTGCTGCTGAACGACGGCGTCATCGTCTGGTTCGGCAGCTGGCAGCAGGGCGAGGCGCTGCTGCCGCCGGGCTTCGCGGTCACGGAGTATCGCGACAAACCGATCGTGCCGGGCTTTATCGATACCCATATCCACTATCCGCAAACCGAAATGATTGGCGCCTATGGCGATCAACTGCTGGACTGGTTAAACAATTACACCTTCCCGACCGAAAGCCGTTACGGCTGCGAGCAGCACGCCGATGCGATGTCGGCCTTCTTTCTGCGGGAGTTGTTGAGCAACGGCACCACCACCGCGCTGGTGTTCGGCACCGTGCATCCGCAGTCGGTCGATACGCTGTTCAGCCAGGCGGCAGCGCTGAACATGCGCCTGATCGCCGGTAAGGTGATGATGGATCGCCATGCGCCGGAGGCGCTGCTGGAAACGCCGGAGCAGAGTTACCGCCAAACGCGTGAACTGATCGAACGCTGGCACGGCAAAGGCCGCCTCGGTTACGCCATTACGCCGCGCTTTGCGCCCACCAGTACGCCGGCGTTGCTGGCGCAGGTGCAGCGGCTGCGCGAAGAATTCCCTGACGTTTGGCTGCAGACGCACCTGAGCGAGAATCCGCAGGAAGTGGCCTGGGTAAAATCGCTGTTCCCGCAGAACCAAAGCTATCTGGACGTTTACCACCGCTACGGCATGACCGGCAGCAAAAGCGTGTTCGCCCACTGCCTGCACCTGGAGGAGCAGGAGTGGGACTGCCTGTGCGAGACCCGCTCGGCAATCGCCTTTTGCCCCACCTCCAACCTGTTTCTCGGCAGCGGGCTGTTTGACCTGCAGCAGGCCTGGCGCAAGCGGGTGAAGCTCGGTATCGGCACCGACGTAGGGGCCGGCACCACCTTCAATATGCTGCGCACGCTGGGTGAGGCGTACAAGGTCGGCCAACTGCAGCATTACCGGCTCGCCGCCGTAGAAGCGTTCTATCATGCCACCCTGGGCGGTGCCCGCGCGCTGTCGCTGGACGACAAAATCGGCAACTTCAACGTCGGCAAAGAGGCGGATTTCGTGGTGCTCGATCCGGCGGTCACGCCGCTGCAGCAGTTGCGCTACGCCAACAGCGCCACGACGGCGGAACAAGGGTTCGTACTGATGACCCTGGGAGACGATCGCAACATTTATCGCACCTATGTGAATGGTAAGGTGGTTTATGAGGCTTCGCGCTGACACAGCCGCGCCTGCAGCCAAACGCTGAGCGGTGCGACGGCGACGGCACTCAGCGCGCACAGCCATAACAGACGTTGCAAACTGAGCGGGGTGAGGCCGCCGCTCAGCAGCGTGGAGGAGAGCAAGAAGGCCACCGTGGCGCTCAGGTGTATCAGGGCGGTTTGCAGTACGCCGAAGGCGGCGCGTTGCCGATTGTCCGGCCAGCGCATGCTCAGGGAAGAGATCGCCACCAGCCGCGCATAGGCCGCCGCGAGAAACGCGACCATGAACAGTTCACCGCGATCGCCACCGCGCGCCGCCAGCCACAGGCTGCCCAGCAGCAACAGCGTGGCGCCCACCGTCAGCGTCACGGCACCAAAGCGTTGCAGCCAGCGGCCTGCCAGCACGGTCGCCAGATAACCGGCCACGCCGCCGATGAAAAATAGCCAGGACAAATGCGCGTCTACCACCTGTAACCGCTGGGTGAGCAGCGGCGCCAGCACCGGGATCAGCAGCATTGGGCTGAACTGCGTCAGGCCGGCGGCGGCGGCGAACAGTAACAACCGGCGATCGAGCGTGACGGGCGCGGCAGCCTGTGGCTGCGGCGCATCCCTGGGAACGAACAGCGCCACCAACACCGCCGCCAGCAGACACAGCCCGCCGATAGCCGCCAGCGCAACGCGCCAGCTTGCCACTTCGCACAGGTACAGCATGCCCGGCATGCCGACAATGCTCACCAGCGAAAAAGACGCGATCACCGTCGCCAGCATTCTGCCGTGCAGCGCGGCCGGCGCGGCGTTGAGCAGCAAGCCGATCCCGACGCCCATCGTGGTGCCGCCCAACAGCCCGGCCAGCAGCCGCAGCGCTAACAGCCAGTAAAACTGCTGGGTTGTGGCGATCAATAAGGTGGTCACGCCCAGTAGCGTGACATTGAGCATCAGAAAGCGCTGCTTCTCAACGCCGCCGATCCAGAAAAATGCGCCGATGCCGGAAATCACCGCCGCCAGCGTATAGGCCGCGCTGACATAGCCGGCGAAGCTGACGGGCACGGAAAAATCGGCGGCCATGTAGAGGAATATCGGGTTGAATACCATGTATTCCAGTGCGTTGGTGAACTGAATAAAGGCGATGACCAGCGCTATCGCCGTCAGCTTTCTCGTGGGTGTCATAAGCATCTATCGGTTGCAGAGTCAGGCCGGCAGTGTAGCGCTTGGCGTTGATCGGGATTAGATGGTAGAAATGGCATGGTTTGTTATCAAATCAGGGATAATCATGCGCGATAAATTGGATTTAAACCTGTTACGCATCTTCGTGGCGGTGGTGGAGCAAGGCAGCTTCGTCGGGGCGGCGCGGGCGCTGGCGATGCCGACCTCCAACGTCAGCCGCTATATCTCTCAGCTGGAGCGCCAGCTCGAGCAGCGATTGCTCGAACGCAGCACTCGCTCGATGCGGCTGACGCCGAACGGCCAGCTGTTGCATGAACGCACCCAGCCGCTGCTGGCGTCGCTGGAACACACCGCGCAAACCCTCAGCGAACGGCAGCAACAGCTGCGTGGGCCGCTGCGCCTGTGCGTGCCCAATGAAGTGGGGCCATACCTGTTGGGCGAGCCGCTGGCGGCGTTCGCCCTGCAGCATCCGCAGATCGAAATCAGCTGCGTGACCAACCTGGCGGGTATGACGTCGCTGCTCGACGATGTCGATCTGGCGGTGATGATCAGCCGGGGCATGCTGGACGACAGCGACTATGTCGCGCAGCCGCTGGCGTCTTTCCCCTGCATCGTGGTGGCCGCTCCGGCGTTGCTGGCGCAGTGGTCGCCGTCGTCGGAGATTGAACAATTCACGCAATTGCCCTGCATCAGCACGGTGGATGCGCTGAAGGGCATGCCGTGGCAGTTCGTCCGCCCGGACGGAACCTTCGTTACCGTCCCGGTCAATGCGCGCTATCGCGTCAATAGCGGGGAAATGGCGCTGAAGGCGGCCTTGGCCGGCGTGGGGTTCGCCATGCTCTCCGAGCTCGGCTGCCGGCCGTTTCTGGCCGATGGCCGTTTGGTTGAGGTGCCGCTGGCACTGCCGCCGGCGCCGCTGCAGCTGTATGCCGTTTATCCCGGCCGCCGCTATCTGCCGGCCAAAACGCGCGCGCTGCTGACCTTTCTGATACAGCAGGTCGGCGAGGCGGCTCACGTCTAATCACTTGTTTTTTCTCAAACTGCCAACTGCCCTAAGCTAGGAGGTGACTCAGAGGGAGCCATTCCCCGAGACCTTATTCCGTGGACATGGAGGCGTTTCGATTTGATGCGTTTATCCACATTGCTGCTCGATCCGGCGGTCACGCCGCTGCCTATTACATATGGCGAGAGATAGAATGAATAGAGTTATTTGATTAGGAGGCTCTTTATTGGTTTTTTATCGATATGCATAGTGATATACGGCTATGTGGCTGGGTAAGTGCGTAAAAAACATTGCATTTATTCGGAACGCCCGATATCATAATGAGAATAATTATCTTTACGATATCGCTAATTAAAAACAACAGATCTGTTTTAATCTCTGCTGCTGTTTTTCGATATGCTTCCGCATTTTACGAGCCAAGGCTGGCTTGAATTTTATTTCTGGAAAGGGATGTCATGCGTGATTTGTTTCGACAGGAAGCCACGGATCATCAGCGGGCGAAATGGGCGGGTAAGGCTTTATTGATAAACGGCTTGCCTGCCTGGTGCTTTGGTCTTTTATCGTTTTTATTTATTCTTGTTTTCCTCTCTTTTCTTATATTCAGTCATTATACACGCCGCATTAATGTTTATGGTGAAATCACCACCTTCCCCCGCTCAGTCAACGTGTTTGCGCCCCAACAGGGTTTTATCTCGGAACGCTTCGTCGAAGTGGGGGATGTGGTTAAAAAAGGCCAGCGTCTTTATCAGATTGATGTCAGCCGAGTGACGGATAACGGGAAAGTGAGCGCCAATACGCGCCTGGCGCTTGAAAACCAGTTAAAACATGTCGACAGCATCATTCTTAAGTTGCAAGACAACAAGCGTATGACGCTGGAAAATCTACGCGCGCAAAAAAAACAGTATGAATTGGCGCATATGCAGTCCAAACAGCTGTTGGATAATGCACGAGAGGGGGTGGCATTTGCTCAGGACAACATGCGTTCCTATAAGGAATATCAGCAACGCGGTCTGATTACCAAGGATCAGCTTAGCGGGCAAACCTATTCATTTTATCAACAACAAAGTCTGTTCCAAAACCTGCATAGTCAACACATTCAGGAGTCGTTGCAAATTACGAATTTGGAAAGTGACATCGTTACGCGCGCGGCAGATTTCGATAACCAAATTTCGCAGTACCAGTTTCAGCGCAATGATTTGCAACGGCAGTTAGCGGAAGCCGATGCCAGCGGCGCATTGATCGTGAACGCCCCAAGCGATGGCCGCATTGAGTCTCTCAGCGTTACGCCGGGTCAGATGGTCAATAGCGGTGACAGCTTGGTACAGATTATTCCACGTAATGGCGCGATTTATCAGCTAGTTTTATGGTTGCCGAACACCAGCGTGCCTTATGTTTCAGCGGGGGACGGCATTAACATTCGCTATGACGCTTTCCCTTATGAGAAGTTCGGTCAGTTTCCCGGCAGAATAGAAAGCATCGCTTATGTACCGGCCTCCATTCAAGAAATGTCAACTTACAGCAGTTCTCCCGTGCATCAACCCAGCGCGCAAACGGCATCTTTTTACAAGGTGACCGTTTCCCTGGATAAAACGCATATCAGTTACCAGGGCAAAGCGTTGCAGCTCACTAACGGCATGCGGGCTCAATCCACGCTGTTTCTGGAAGAAAGGCCTCTATATCAATGGATGTTCTCACCTTTCTACGATATGAAAAACAGCCTGATGGGGCCAATCAATGACTGAATCTTATTTAGACGCGCTAAAGGGCAAACTCAATTTGTCGCTGCGCCGCAAAGTGCCGCAGATCCTGCAAACTGAAGCCTCGGAATGCGGGCTGGCCAGTTTAGCGATGGTATGCCATTACCATGGTTTGCAAATCGATCTGTTTAATCTGCGCAGCCGCTACGGCTTTTCTTCACGCGGGGCGACGCTCTCCGCGTTGATTGACATCGCGAGCGCACTCAAGCTGCAATCCAGAGCGTTATCGCTGAATATCGATGAGCTTAAAGCGTTGAAAATGCCCTGTATTCTGCATTGGGACATGAAGCATTTCGTGGTGCTTGTCAGTGTCAGCCGAGGGCGGGCGGTGATCCATGATCCTGCCTTTGGTCGTAAAGTGCTGGAGTTGCATGAACTGTCGCGGCATTTTACCGGCGTAGCGCTTGAGCTATGGCCAGACAGTGAATTTCAGCCGATCAAACAGCAAAGCAGATTGCGCTTTCGTAAGCTGATGAGCAATGTGCGCGGCCTTAAGGGAGCCTTGCTAAAGATCTTCTGTCTGTCGATCGTGATTGAAGCGGTTAATCTGCTGTTGCCCGTTGGTACGCAGTTGGTCATGGACCATGTGATTTTGGCCGGCGATCATGATCTTTTAGCGCTGATATGTATAGGATTGCTGTTCTTTATTTTATTCCGCACCGGCGTATCCATGTTGCGCTCGTGGATCTCTATCGTCATGGGCGCGTTGATAGACGTGCAATGGAAGGCGGGAGTGTTTGATCATCTGATGAAATTGCCGCTTTCCTTCTTTGAGAAGCGCAAGTTGGGTGATATTCAATCCCGTTTCGGCTCATTGGATACGATAAGAGCGACTTTCACTACCAGCATCGTCAGCAGCATTATTGATGGCATCATGTCTGTCGGGGTATTTGTCATGATGCTGCTCTATGGCGGCTGGTTAGTTTGGGTGGTGCTCGGCTTTACGGCGATATACGTCATTCTCAGGCTGTCGACTTATCAACATTATCGGCAGCTGTCGGAAGAGCAGTTGGTGAAGGGCGCGCGGGCCGGGTCTCATTTCATGGAGACGTTATATAGCATCAGTACGTTAAAGGCGTTGGGGTTATCTGAAACCCGTTCACAGTATTGGCTGAATCTGAACGTAGAAACGATCAATGCGGGTATCAAACTGACCAAGTTAAACATGATGTTTGGCGGTTTGGGGGCGTTTATTGCCACCTGCGATCAGGTGATCATCCTTTGGCTCGGCGCGGCATTGGTCATAGACAATCAAATGACGATCGGCATGTTTATCGCGTTTAACGCCTACCGTGGGCAGTTCTCGGAGCGTGCCAGCAGCTTGATCGACATGATGCTTCAGCTGCGAATGTTAAGCTTGCACAATGAAAGGGTGGCGGACATTGTGCTTTCGTCACCGGAACCGCAAATGCCCGCGCGTCAGCTCTTCACAAAAGGCAACGCCGCAGAGCTTCAGGTGCGGAATCTGCGCTACCAGTATGATCGTTTGGCGAAACCCATTATCACGGATTTGAATCTCAGCATTGCCGCGGGAGAAAGCGTGGCGATTGTCGGCCCCTCCGGCGTGGGTAAAACCACATTGATGAAGTTAATGTGTGGGTTGCTGTCGCCGGATGAAGGAGCCGTGCTGGTCGATGGTATGGATATCAGCAACATTGGCGTTAATAATTATCGCCAATGTATCGCTTGCGTGCTGCAAGATGACAAGCTGCTGGCGGGATCTATCGCTGAAAATATTTCAGGATTTGACGCCGAAATGGATCTGAAACGTATTGAGGCGTGCGCACGGCGTTGCAATATGCATGATGATATTCAAAACATGCCGATGGGCTACGAAACATTGATCGGCGAATTGGGGGGAAGCCTTTCTGGCGGACAGAAACAGCGTTTATTGATAGCCCGTGCGCTCTATCGTCGCCCCAGCATTCTGTTTATGGACGAAGCGACCAGCCACCTGGATCTCGATAATGAAACACATATTAACCGCGCTATTTCACAACTGAACATTACCCGCGTGATTATTGCGCACCGTCCATCGACGATTGCCTCTGCGGATAGAGTCATTCAACTCGGGTAACGTCAGCTTCGCTTCACCTGGCTTCTTCATCTCGACATTTTCGCTACGCCAACCGCGCTGCTCACCCTGTGGTGGGCCCATGACAAAAAGGGTTATCATAACGATAACCCTGGCATGAAATGACGCTTTAGGCGCTGAAGCCAACGTTAACCGGGGAGGTCAGCCGTGTGGCTGGCAGGGCCCCGATCAGTTCGAATCGGTATTGTTGTTGTTCCCCCACATGGTACCGCCGCCGTTGCTCCCGCCCCAGGGAATGCCTGATGGGCCAACAGAGCCGGGGGCACGATCGCCGGTGACATAGTTACCGACAGCACCGCCGACAATGGTGCCGACAACGCCGCCCGCCACGCCACCGATAGAGCCGATGCCACCGCCGATCGCTGCGCCGACCGTTTCCGCGGAAACCGTCAATGTACCGCTGCGATCTCCTGCACCGGAAATGATTGAACATTCTTCAGAGGTAAGATTGCGCATATTTGCTCCTTAATCATTAAATTTTAAAATAAGACACGTTTATCATGCCGAGCGTTGCCCGCGATCGCTATTGAGCAATTTATGCGTGCCGATAACGGCAACGGCGATAAGGGCGTATTTCAAGAAGCGATTGAGGGTGAAATAATCCGCAATCGTGCCAGCAACAAGCCCAATTAAAATGGCGAACAATACAATAAGTGACTTTTTCATATGATGAACACGAATCTTCCTGTATTAGTTACTGTCGGCAGGATTGTTCGTCGATGTTTGTTTATTGCCACCCAACATGGATTCCACCATTTTGCCTGCGGTATAGGCGGCACCACCGATAACGGCACCGGCAACAGCGCCTGGGCCGGCACCGACACCGCCAGCCATGGCGCCGGTCATCGCGCCACCAACCGCGCCGGCCGCGACGGCCCCGCCCAGCTCCGCATAGCTGAAATCCCCAGCGGCTGCGATAAAGTTCACTTCATTAATCGTAAGTTCTCTCATAACGACTTCCTTATATTATTGGTTTTTGGTTTTTGCAGTTTTCCGATACCAGAAAAATGCCACTAGCAAGGTTGAAAAGATAAAGGATTGAATGATTGTGCTGGTAAACCTCCTGTCTTCGGAAAAAAATAACGAATAAAAAATATCCATGAATGTGTAGTAAAAGCAGAACAAAAAAATCCAACTGCTGGGTAATTTCATCAGTGCCTCGATAGGTTTGATTGGCCAGGGGTATCTTCTCGCGTTATTCCAATGATGTGGACAACGCGCGCAGCATCCGCGTCAGCGCTAGAAGAAGTTGAGCGTTGTTTAAAATGCTGTAATGCGTTTCTGCACAATAATTGAGTTGAACGTCATGAGAGGATTGCCTCTCCCAGCGTTGTGCGAGATTGGGGTGTTTACGCTGACGTTGCTGGCTGAGCCAAAGCGTCAGCGGTATCGCTATCTGTGGCAGAGGGCCGGCGTTATTCGTCAGATCAAAGGATTTTTTCAGCGCCCAACAAAAGGCTTCGGCATGTTCCAGCGTGATCTTCTCCGCAAGCACGCTCTGATTCAGCGCATAGTGCATTTTTATCTCGTTGGCGAAGCTGTCTATCGCGTTCGTTTCTTGATGCCGACACAAATGGCGCGCAATACCGAGAGAGTCGAACAGGCTGAGGTAACTTTGCGCCACGCTGAAACCTCGATTCACTGAGGGGTGCTGGGTGGGCAAACCGCTGTCGACAAGCACCGCATGCGCAAAGGGCGCGCCTTGTTCCGTAGCCTGCGCCGCCATATGGACAGCTAATTGGCCGCCCAATGACCAGCCGGCGATAACGGCAGTGTCGCGTTTGGCACGCGGTATGGCCGCCAAATGGGAGGCGGCCAATCGCTGCAGGGTGAGTGTGTCGTCTGCGCCTGGCGCGGCCAACCCCGGGCTGGCGATGGTGATGATGTTGGCGCAGGCGTAAAGTTGTTTTGTCCACTTTGCATATTGATGTACCTGGCCACCGGCACCATGCACCAAATACAAGGTGGGCAGAGAGGGGCGATCGGCTGCGCCGGACAACATCGATAACGGCAGGGGCGCGTTATCGCGCAGACGCTCGGCAAGTTTATCGAGCTGTGAGTAGCCAAGGATTTCCGCCAGGGTTAATTCCACATTAAGGGCGCGCTTGATGTTACCCAAAAACGTAATGCCGGAAAGCGAGCTGCCGCCATTGCTGAAGAAGCTGGCATAGGGGTCGATCTTGTCTGGATCACAGCCTAACGTATCCGCCAACAACTCACGTAGCAGCATGAGTTCCGCGGACGCGGCGGGAACAACATCGCTGGCCTGACTCCGTTCGGTGCCTGGCGATAGCAAGGTGCGATCCAATTTGCCGTTGCGTGAAAGCGGGAAACGTTCAATAAGATGATAGTGGGATGGCGCCATATATGCGGGCAATGCGGCCGTAACCTGCTCGCGTATTCTTTGCTCCGCCTGGACGCTGGTTTTCCCCGCCTCGGTCAATGTGAAATAGGCTTCCAGATACGGTGTGCCGTTCCTGGTTTCATCGCGACAGACGACGCACGCTTCAGCGACCAGTTCGCTGCTTTTGAGCGCGAATTCGACGTCACCCAATTCGACGCGAAAACCCTGCAGTTTCACCTGTTGGTCTTCGCGGCCGAGGAATTCGATGTAACCGCTGCGATGCCAACGGCCACGATCGCCGGTGCGGTACACGCGTTCTCCGGTGGTTGGGAGAAGAACAAAGCTGCCGGCGGTGGTTTGCCTATCGCGCCAATACTCGCGGGCAACGCCAACGCCACCGATATAAATGTCGCCGGTAACGCCGAAACCGCACGG
Organism: Serratia sp. CY33802; assembly: GCF_052169095.1. Lineage (NCBI taxonomy): Bacteria > Pseudomonadati > Pseudomonadota > Gammaproteobacteria > Enterobacterales > Yersiniaceae > Serratia > Serratia sp. CY33802. Next base: position 1,362,738 of record NZ_JBJNLL010000001.1, on the reverse strand, counting down.
CTCGAGTTTTTCATTCAACACCCACATGCTTTGATTCGGCAATGCGGTTCCATAGGGGATGGCGTTTCTGTAGTGCGTATCTCGTGTAAGTGGATGATAAATTGACCATATTGCCCCTTCGGTGGCACCGCCAAGGCTGGTGATGGTGGCGTTGGGGCAAAGCCGATGTGCTTCGGCGATCAGCCGCGGAGAGATACGATCGCCGCTCAGCCAGATATGCCGCAGTTGAGGCAGCGACAGGATGTTTTCTTGTGCGCAGTATTGCACCAGCATTTGCAAGATGGCGGGAACCGAGTTCCAGATGCTGATTTTCCGCTGGCGTATCGCATGTAGCCATGCTGACGGCTCTTTAGCGTCGTGCGGCGATAACACGGTTACCGATGCGCCGGCTAGCCAACTGCCGAACAGGTCATAGACCGATAAATCGAAGGCCAGGTCGGCGAGCGCCAATACGTTGTCACGATGTGAAACGTTAAACAGTTGATTCATGGTCAGCAAGGTATTGGTGACGGCGCCGTGTTCCATCGCCACGCCTTTTGGCGTGCCTGTCGTCCCCGATGTATAAATGACATAGGCGAGTGCTTCCGCTTCGCCTGATGGGAAGGTTGCTGTGCCTGCGGCAGGGGGAGAAAACAGCGCCTCCAGATCCTGAACGCGGGTTGTCTGCGGATAGCGGGCGCGATGGTGAGCCCGATTGCTCAAAACCCAGACGCAACCCGATATTCGCATAATGGCCGCTACGCGGGCATCCGGTAATCCTTCGGCCAACGGCAAGTAGGCGCGTCCGGCGAGGATCACGCCGAGCGCCGCAATAGCTTGATGAGCGCCGCGTGGAAGATCGATGGCGATGAGTGTGCCAGGGGCGGTATGGGCGTTCAGCCAATGCGCCACGAGGCCGGCGTGCCGCAATAGCCGATCGTAATGCCACACCTGATCTCCCTCGAACAACGCCGGGCGATCCCCATGCTGGTGGGCAGCGCGTAACAGCCGATCGGAAAGAGGTTGCCGCAAGCATACCGGCATCGCCTGCCCGACGGAGAGCTGCCGCAATTGCCGGTTATCGGCCATTGGCGCCAGCGAATAGTGGTCGACGGCCCGCGAAGGATCGCAGGCAATTTGCTGCAACAGCAATGCGTAAGCTTGCGCCAATCCGTTAATACGCTCCGGCGTAAACAGCTTGGCGTTGTATTGCCACTCCAATTGAATGCCCTCTGCGCCGGAAATCACTTCCAGAACCAGATCAAACTTGGGCGGCGCATAGCGTCTTGGCAGGGTGTTAACCTGCGCACCGCCAAGATTTAGCTCGTTGCTTTTGCGATGTTGGCAGACGAACATGATTTGAAAAATGGGGTGGAACTTGCCGCGCGTGGGCTTGAGTTGTTCAACCAGGTAAGAGAAGGGCAATCCCTGATGTTTGAAAGCGCGCGCAAATTTATTGGCGTTCTTTTGCAGCAGCGCGGTGAAACTGTCGTCGCCAGTGATGATAAATTGGTGAGCGATCGTGTTGACGAAGCTGCCAACGGCGTCGTTTAACGTCGGCTCGTTCCTGTTGGCGATCGGGCTACCGATGACCACGCGATCCGTCGCCGATTCTCTGGCAATCAGTAATGCGAAGGCGGAGTGCAACAGCGTAAACAGCGTCGTACCGTTATGTTTGGCTAACTGGGCCAGGGCCGGCTGCAGTTCGTTCGTCAGCGATGTTCTGACGATATTCTGTGTTTTGCCTCCCGCGGTGATGGCGATATCGTATTCAAGCGCGTGTTTTTCCGGCGCACCATCCAGTTCATCGCGCCAAAACGCCATGCTGTCATCGACATTGGCGACGGCGAGGAAAGGGTCTTCAAGATAGCGGAAAAACGCCTGACCGTTGTCATAATGCCAATGCTCTTCGTACGCTTGATAGTCACGGCTCAGTTCATCCACCAGCAAATTGGCCGTCCAGCCGTCGACCACGCAATGGTGGAAGGTCAAGAACAGATAGTGTTGCTGCGCGCTCTTTCTCAAGATCCGGCAGCGCAGGGGATACTCAGCCGCGAGGTCAAACGGAATCGTACACTGGGCGTTAAGCGCCGCCAGCATATTTTCTTGCTGCTCTTCACTGTTCAGCCTGCTGATGTCCTCGAGGCTGTGTTCGAAAATGGTTTCATCAGGATGCACGATGTCAACGGTGATGGCTTCACCGTCTAGCCGGTAGCGGCCGCAAAGCGCACCGTGCCGCTTGAGCAGTTTTTTCAACGCGGCGAGCAAACGCTCGGGTTCAAAGGGCCCCAGGATCTCTTTAGCGATCGGAATGTTATACAGCGGGCTGTTCTTGGTGAAGTTTTCATACAGCCACAGGTATTGGCCCGCGTAGTGATTGACGGTGTAACAAGGCTTCTCGCCGGTGTGCCGCTCTGAATTGTCTGGCGTACAGACAGATAAAAATGCGGTAATGTCTTCCTGCACCGCACTGAGTGCGGCGGCGTCAACATGCTCGATGGTTTGGCGTCGAGGCGACAGCTCGCCGAATTTTGCTCCCTGTTTCGCCATTTCCATCAGATTGATCAAGCCGATGACGCTCATCAGTGCGCTCCTTCCATGTTGACGTCGATAGTTTTCGCTGTTCGACCGCTTTTATTCGGGCGTTTGTCGCTGTGGGCGGAAATCAAATTCAGCCAATGCGCTAAGCTACACAACTGCACTCCCGGGTTTCTCCGCTGCGCCATTGTGAAGGCGGCGCGATGGTCGATATTCTCGCCATCATCGAAACCGAAGATCCTCAGTACGCAGCCGTTCAATCGCTCATTGGCCGTATCGAACCGAATGTGCGGGAAATAACCCAGCCGCGCAGAGAGGGCTATCAACTCTGTAACGCCGGCGTCGACGGCTTGGCGGCGCGCATCGACTTTATGCAGCAACAGTAGTCGCTCATGCCGGAAATCGCGTAGCAGGCCCTGCGTGAGTCTGGCTCCGCCGGCCGTATCATGCATAAAGATCATGTGGTTAACTCGGCCGGGCAGGGTGTGCAGCAGGGCCGAAAGTGCATCGAGCCAACTGGCATATTGAGTGGCTTCGTTCGGTACGTTGAATATGGCCGCGTTCAGCGACCATTCAGCAGGCAACGGCAGCGCCTGCGGTGACAGAATGTCCACACCGCGTTTGTCGGCGAGGGCGGCCAATAAAAGCCGTTCATCTGTGCCTTCGGGAGATTGAATAAACAGCCTGCTGCTGGTCGGCGCCTCGGTTGATAGACAGCGGCCGATAGCGCAACGGATGTTCAGATGCTGCGGATCCAGACCATAGCGTGCATGGGCCAACTGCGTCAGGTGTCGGCAGAAATCGGCGAGTCTTGGATGTTCAAGAATGTCGCTCAGGTTCAGATCCAACCGACAGTGGGCGTTAAGCACGTTAATGATTTTTATGGCCTGCAGGGACTCGCCGCCGAGCGTGAAGAAGTCGCCATCGTCACTGCCCAGCGTCGCCAGCCAAACTTCATGCACCAGGGTGTTGAATGTCGTCGAACGCAACTCCCGTGTGGGTTCAGGCATCCGGGATTGTCTCTCCAGGGTGCGATAATCAATCTTGCCGTTAGCCAGTTTGACCAGCGGCGTTGGATGATGCACGAAGCGCTGAGGAATATGGGCATTGGGCAGTTCGCCGTACAGTGTGCGGCGCATTGCCTCACTGAGCGGCTGCCGGCTGTGATAATGCGCGTACAGTTCCGTTCCCGCGTCGCCGCTTTTGGCCAGTACGGCAATCTCGACAATGGAGGGCAAGCGGGCCAGACAGCTTTCTATTTCACCCATATTGACGCGCTGCCCGGCGATTTTCGCTTCACGAATTTTGCGGCCAAGGAACACCAACTGCCCATCTTGGCGCTGGCAGGCGATATCGCCGGTACGAAAGGCGGGCATGAGATGGCCGTTGGCCTCAAGGGTGACGAACTTTTCCGCGCTCAGCGTTGGTTGATGCCAATATCCCAGGCCGACGGTCGCTCCGGCTATCAGTAATTCGCCGCTGCAGCCGAGCGGCAACGGCCTGAGATCCTCGCCGACGATCGCCGTGTATATACCATCCAGCGGTGTGCCTATCGTCACGGCGGCGCCATCGTTTTTGATTTCTGCGGCCGTCGCCACCACGGTTGTTTCGGTTGGGCCGTAGGAGTTGAATAACTTCCTGCCTTTGGGGTAGTGCGCGAACCAGCGTTCTTTGGCTCGCGGTGAAAGGCTTTCGCCGCCGATGATAACGGTAGTGACGGCCGGCGGTAGCGTCTGTTCACCGCCGGAGGCGAACAGCATTTCATTAAAGTAGGCGGTCGGCAGATCCAACAGGCTGATTTGATGATCGTCGCAGAATGTGAAGAAAGCGGCAAAGCTGTGCTTGACGGTCTCGGGGGCGATACACAGGTGGGCGCCGGCCCCCAGCGTCATGAAAATTTCTTCGATGCAGGCATCGAAATGCAAGGGCGCAAATTGCAACACGCGTTCGTGCGGTTGAATGCCATAGCATTTTATCGCCGCATCGACAAAAACGTTGAGAGCATGTCGGGCGCCTATCACGCCTTTAGGCATTCCCGTCGAACCGGAGGTAAACATGATATAGCTGGTACCGACCGGGAACGCCGGCGCCTCAGTCGATGTTTGCCGGCGAAACACGGTGAAGTGTTCGAAATCCGTCGGCATATTGAGTGTCGATGCGCGCCAATGCGCCAATGCGCCAGGCTCGGAATGAACGGAGGGACGCGTGCGATCGGTAATCAGGATAGCGTCGCTAAACTGTTCAAGCAGTTGACGGTAAGCCGCTCCATCCCCTTTGGCATTCAGGTTGACGAAGGGCATTTTCAATTGCAACGCAGCAAGCATGCAGATGATGGCCTCCGGCCCTTGCGGCAAGTCGAGCAACAGTACGGTATGTGCGGCGCGAACGGGAGCCAGGACATCGGCCAGCGCACGCCACTGCTGCTGCAAAACGGCATAAGACAGCGTTCTGAGCGATGACGAAGCGTGTTCAGGCGTGAGGATCGCCGTGCGTTGCGGCGCTTGAACGACGGCACGATCGATACGCTGCATGATATCGACCACGTTGTCGTTGGCTGTTTTACCCAGCAGCGAGAGCGGGAAACGTTGTCGCAATGCCGCGACGGAAAGATTTTCCGGATCGTCGTACAGCAAGGTGCACAAGGTCTGTATCCCCTGGCTGTGCCGCACCAGACTGGCCGCATCGTAAAGCCCTGAGTCGGCATCGATCTCCAGCCGCAGCGTTTGGTTATCGAGATCGGGACGCATGTTGAAGACCAGATCCTGCGCGCCTCCTGAGCGTAAGTTACGGATTTCACTACGCTGAGCGGGAGAGAATGAGGCTGCCGCTTCAAAGGGAATGATATTGACCACGATGTTGAACAACGGCGAGCGGCTGGCGACGCTCCTCAGACTTTTTATCTCTTCGTAACGAAACGCTTGATGTTTCTTGAGTTGCTTGAGCGCGTGTTCAATGGTTTGCGCCAACTGTCGGCATGAAGCGGTGTCCTCAATATCGAGAGTCAAAGGAACAACGTTGGTCTTGCAGGTTAGCGCCTGCCTCGACAGGGCGTCTGTTCGCGCCATCATAGGGACGCCGAGCGTTTGCTGCTTCTCGCCGGTACATAGGTACAAATACGCCATCACCGCTACAAAAGTGCGCGCCAGCCAGGAAGGATGTTCGGTTTGCAGCGCAAGGCGCTCGGCAGGATAGGGCAACGACGTCACATGGCGGATGGTCTGTCCCGAGGGAATATTGGCGCAGGCTAATGTCATCGGGTCTGGCAGTGAGGCGCTGGCCGCTTGCCAAAAATGTCGGTCTGCTTGATAGGCGGCTGACTGTTTATACTCAGATTCAGCCCTGAGCAAGGCATCGATCGCCGGTACGTCTTGCGGTTGTTGTGTCTGGTCTCGGTAGGCCTGCGCCACTTGATGGATCAGCAAATAAGTGCCGTAACCATCAAGCAGCAGATGGTGGCTGCAGAAATACCACAGAAAGCGTTTCTCACCCAGCCTGATGATTTTTTGTCTGAATAATGGCGCTGCGTTCAGCGAGAAGGGGCGCTTAGCATCCGCTTCCATTAATTCGATAGCGGTGGCCATATCGTTGGCGCTCTGCGAAAGATCTACCCATTCCACTGAGATATTGGCGGTGACGGAATATTGATAAGGCGTGCCGTTATTCTCATCAAACAGAACGTGCAGCGTAGGGGTTTGGCTGATGACACGATGAATAGCACGTTTCATTCTTGCGATATCGAGAGTGTGATTTATTTCGACATATTCCGCGATATTATAGCTCGATTTATCATCGCCGATCTTGGTGCCATAGTAAAATCCTGCCTGTGAATCCAGTAATTGATGTTTGCTCATTGCCTCATCCCTGACAATTATTTTTCTTTATTTTTTACAGTCATCAGTCTGCCCGTTCGGCGGGAGCGCCACACAACCGTGCGGCGTTCTACGATGGGGTGAACTCTTTTAAGGTGTTCCAAACATAAATGCGCGCTGCCTGGCTTGCAGCAAAAATCTAAAATACACAGCGTACCGCCCTCATCCCATTCTGAGTTATGGAGAAGAAACTGCGGATCGTTAATAAATCGACTCAGCGTCTCATCTCTCAGGTAGGCCCAGGTTATATACCCTATCGGGTTATCCAAATGGTCGAATAATATTTTAAATTGGTTTTGATTAATCGCTTCCTGAGTCCATAGCTGCAACGTTTTTATATGGTACAAACTGTAATTTTTATTCATCAACATACAGTTAACGGCGAAGCCCAGGCTCTCGTATTGACTGAACCTACTTTTACCCTGCTGGTTTTCTTTGATAAAACTCACGAAATATCCTCAGCGTTGTTATTGTAATACGTTGATCGCCTGGCGCTCGAAACGGTCGAGATAGGTTTGCAATTGTTCGGTGATCTCGCTGACTTCGCCGCGCCAGCCGGAAATTTCTTGAAAAATCACTTCACGGCGCATGAACGTGCGGGAACCCAACCTTCTGGTGACGGTCTGCTTCATCGCCAGTTGTAATCCGGCGGAGGTTTGAGCTGCTGATGTTTCCTGAAGGTATTGCGCGTATAACCGACGGAACGCCAGAGAAAATCTCTCCTCCGCGGTCGTACCCTGTTGTTCGGCGGGAACCCTTACGGGTGCGTCGATGAGCCGGTGCAATAGGGCAATCGCCGGATGAGCATTCCCCAGGCCAAGACCTTGTCGACGGGTAAAGACGCCGGGAGCCAAATCGAACATTTTTTGCAAGCGTTCGCCTAAGGAGAACCACTCGGCGGTGAGAGGCAGGCGTTGTAAAAATGCAGGGTCAAAACCCGCCATACCGAGATTATCCAGCAGGCAGGCTCGTTTATAGGCCATGTTGAAGGCCGCACCGATGCCTTGGTGCGCTGCCGCGAGAAATGCCGGGCCGAATTGATGCTTGGCTAAATAAAAAGCGAGATCTTGCAAGCCTCTCAGCAACAAAGGGGCGTCTTCATTGAGCTTGTTGTGTTGAATGTAGCTGCGCCCGGGATCGCGACGTTCTGCGGGAAAAACACTGCGAACACCATGAAAGTCCAGCAGCCTACCGGCCATATCGCAATTGGAGGGTGAGGTCATCATCACCAAATGCCGGGTGCGGCAGTACGCGATCTGCGTCGCGAGACGCCGGGCAAGCTCGCAGAGCCCGTAGAATGCTTGTTCTTCCTGGGGCAATGCCAACCAGCTTGCGGCGTCAAACTCCGGGGGACGAGGCAGAAAAGCCGGCGCGGCGACAATCAGCTTTTCGACCCGCTGAATATCCGAAGGCTGCCTTTGCATCGCATCATGAGGATGATAGTAGGGTGCGCGGCAAAAATGTGCAGGGCGCACGACGGGCTCACGCACCAGCAACGCCTTGCGGTTATGGGGACTTCTCGCCGATTCAGGAGAGATGGCGGCTAAGGGGCTATCGGTCACCAAGATCGCCTTATTGGGCACGGCACCGTAAGGCAGCAGTTTGGCCATGACGTTCCCCCATAATGCCTCCAATACTGCGCCGGTCATCGTCAACTCGCCATCGACATGCTTTGCCCCTTGACCGACTAACGCATTAGCCCCAATACCTTTAACCTGCCAACGCCCATCAAAGCCACAGCGTGCTCCGCCGCCGTTGCGCGAAATAGCGCCGCCGCCATAACGTTCGGCGAAAAAGACTTTTTCATCATTTAAGCGCGGCGTACCATCATCAAAAATAGCATGGCGATTATTTTCTTCGATGAGATAGCTGGTCTCTTTTTTCAGTTCGTCTTGTTCAGCAGGGCTTAATGCATTGTGCCAGAGTAATTGAGAACCTGTCTTTTTTGCGACGAAAGGGATCAAGCTTTCGTGAAGCATGGCGAGCTTTGTCATTTTTTAATCGTTATTTTTATTGGTGCAGAGTAAGTTAAATCCCGGCCTTATTGCACAAGGAATAATAAGACTGTTTTTTTAATTTGATGAATCCGGTGTTGAAAGTGAAGACGAAGGTGAAGGGCGGCCACCGCCACTGCCATTCCAGGTTGGGCCCATAGGAACCTGTGGAATAGCAACGTTAACCGGCATGTGTGGTGCGGCTTGAATAGCTATTTCCGTCCCGACGCCCACGGCTAAGGATACGGGGGTGGGTAATTTCGCTATTGTGCTCAGGCTACCGACAATGAGCGAAGTCGGATTATAAGAATCGTTGCCGTCAGATCCGTTAATACATGACAATTCAACTTCCGTTAAGGCTCTCATTTAAACTCCTTCTTGCGAGAGGTGATAGATAAAACAAGCGAAAAAATAATCGCCATCGGCAAACCATAACTGGCCGTGGTTTTAAGGGCGGCCGTATCCAAAAGGATCGCCTGGCGCTGCAGGCAGTAGTCTAAAAATACGGCAAGGGGAAATATCAAGAACAGCATAACGATGTGGTACGTGCGCACGCCTTTTTTCTTCGCGTTTTTATAGATCGCACTGATAATGAGGATGAAAATGACAATAAGAACTATTTCCGTTATAAGGTGCAATTTGATTAGCTCCATTAATCAAAATTTACATCAAGTTACATTGGGTAACCTGATAAGTCAACAGGGTATTTTATGATTCCTCTTTATTTATCATGGTATTGAATTAATTAATCATAAAATGATTACCTTTTGTGACTATATGTCGATGATGAAAAATAAAGATGTCAAAGAAGCGTTTGGCCGCGGTCGGCGAGGCGGTTAACTTCTAATCACTTGTTTTTGCTCAAACTGCCAACTGCGCCTAAGCTAGGTGATGACTCTGAGGGAGCCATTCCCCGAGACCTTATTCCGTGAACATGGAGGAGTTTCGATTTGATGCGTTTATCCACATTGGTGCTGGCGATCGGCATGGCGCTGGGCTCGCAGGCACAGGCAGCAGAAACCCAACCTCACGCCGACCATAGTGCCCTGCCCAGCGGCCAGGCGAAGGAGGCTACCGTGACCGGTGAAGCCAATCAGCACGACAAGCAAAAGACCCAAAACCCGTTCTTCTATCAAAGCCGTCTGCCGTTCCAGGCGCCGCCGTTCAACCTGATCAAGGAAAGCGACTACGCGCCGGCGATCGAGGCGGGCATCAAGCAAAAGCGGGAAGAGGTGGAGAAGATCGCCAACAACCCGGCCAAGCCCAACTTCAAGAATACCTTCGTGGCGCTGGAGCAGGCCGGTTCGCTGCTGACGCGGGTGATGAACGTGTTCGGCGCCATGACCTCGGCCAACACCAGCGATGCGCTGCAGAAGCTGGATGAAGAAACCTCGCCGATGCTGGCGGCGCTGAACGACGACATCATGCTCAACGGCAAGCTGTTCGCGCGCATCAAGGCCATCTATCAGGATCGCGATGCGCTGAAGCTGGATCCGGAATCGCGCCGGCTGGTGGAAGTGACCTACAAGAACTTCGAGCTGGCGGGCGCCAACCTGTCGGACGCCGACAAGGCCAAGCTGAAGGCGCTGAACCAGGAAGCAGCGACGCTGAGCACCCAGTTCACCAACAAACTGCTGGCGGCGAGCAAAAACGGCGCGCTGGCGATAACCGACCAGGCGAAACTGGACGGTCTGTCCGAAGGTGAGCTGGCCGCGGCAGCGCAGGCGGCCGCCGAGCGCAAGCTGGAGAAACAGTGGCTGTTGGTGCTGCAGAACACCACCCAGCAGCCGCTGCTGCAGAGCCTGAAAGATCGCGACACCCGCCAAGCGCTGTTCGACGCCTCCTGGACGCGCGCGGAGAAGGGCGACGGCAACGATACCCGCCAGACCCTTTCCCGTCTGGCCAAGGTACGCGCCGAGCAGGCCAAGCTGTTGGGCTACCCGAACTACGCCGCCTGGAAGCTGCAAAACCAGATGGCCAAGACGCCGGATGCCGCCTTGAGCTTTATGCGCAACATCGTGCCGGCGGCCACCGCGCGCGCCGAGCGTGAAGCCAAAGACATTCAGGCGGTGATCGATCAGCAGAAAGGCGACTTCAAGGTGCAGGCCTGGGACTGGCAGTTCTACGCCGAACAGGTGCGCAAGGCCAAGTACGATCTGGACGAATCGCAGATCAAACCTTACTTCGAGCTGAACAACGTGCTGAACAACGGCGTGTTTTACGCCGCCAACCTGCTGTACGGCATCAGTTTCAAAGAACGCAAGGACATTCCGGTCTACCAGCCGGACGTTAAGGTGTATGAAGTGTTCGACAAGGACGGCAAATCGCTGGCGCTGTTCTACACCGACTACTTCAAGCGCGACAACAAGGGCGGCGGCGCCTGGATGAGCAACTTCGTCGATCAGTCGAAGCTCAACGGCACCAAGCCGGTGATCTACAACGTCGCCAACTTCACCAAACCGGCGCCGGGGCAGCCGGCGCTGCTGTCGTATGACGACGTGATCACCATGTTCCACGAGTTCGGCCACGCGCTGCACGGTATGTTCGCCGATCAGGAATACCCGAGCCTGTCGGGTACCAACACCGCGCGCGATTTCGTCGAGTTCCCGTCGCAGTTCAACGAGCACTGGGTCAGCGATCCGAAAGTGTTCAGCCACTTCGCCAAGCATTATCAGACCGGCGAGGCGATGCCGCAGGAACTGGTCGACAAGATCAAGAAGGCCGACAAGTTCAACAAGGGCTACAGCATGACCGAGCTGCTGTCCGCCGCGCTGCTGGACATGCACTGGCACATGCTGACCGCCGACCAGCCGCAGCAAGACGTGGACAAGTTCGAGGCCGAGTCGCTGCAAAAAGACAAGGTCGATCTCGGCTACGTGCCGCCGCGCTACCGTTCCAGCTATTTCCAGCACATCTGGGGTAACGGCTACGCCGCGGGCTATTACGCCTATCTGTGGACGGAAATGCTGGCGGACGACGCCTTCCAGTGGTTCACCGAGCACGGTGGCCTGACCGCCGAAAACGGCCAGCGCTTCCGCGACATGATCCTGTCGCGCGGCAACAGCCAGGATCTGGAGAAGCTGTACATCGACTGGCGCGGCAAAGAGCCGAGCATCGAACCGATGCTGATCAACCGCGGGCTGAAGGACGAATAGTCCCGAGGGTATGAACAAGGAGAGTGAGTAAACCAACGGCACGCCAAATGCCGGTCGCATTCCGACGTTTGGCGGTGCCGTTTTCTGGTCGACAGAGAGAAGACAAGCTACCTGGCCTGAATTTCATGCACCAAATCGATAAATGCCTTGAGCCCCGGAGGAACATGTCGTCTGCCGGGATAATAGAGACGCAATCCGCCGAAAGCTGGGCACCATTCGTCCAGTACGCTAATAAGTCGACCTGATGCGATATCTTCACGGGCAAACCAATCTGAAACGAAGGCAATCCCCACACCGCTCAATGCGGCACGATGAATGGCGCGCATTTCATTCAATACAATGCGCGGCGGTACGTTGACTCGAAGTTTCTGTTGGTGGCGTTCCAATTCCCAATGGTAAATCCCTCCGTGTGACATACGCATCCCGACGCTTTTGTGCCGTAACAGATCCTCCGGCGATTGCGGTATGCCATGTTCAGCGAAATAGTCTGGTGTAGCGACCACCAACATGCGGATATCTCCCGTTAGCTCCACGGCGATCATGTCCTGCGGGACGGACTCCGCCAAACGGATCCCCGCGTCGTAACCTTCCGCCACAATGTCCACCATTCTTGATTCGCTGGTGATATCGAGCCGCATTTGCGGGTAACGCCGCAAATACGTTTCGATCAACGGTTCGTAGAGCAGGGAGACGCACTCCTGCGGTGCGCTGATGCGCAGCGTGCCGGTTGGCGCGTCGGGTTGGGTGGCGATCTCTTCTGATGCACGCCGAATCTCGGCCAGAGCGGGGGCGATTCGTTCTACATAACGCGCGCCCGCCGGCGTCAGGGCCACGCTGCGGGTCGAACGGTTAAACAGACGTATTTTCAGGCGGCTTTCCAACCCGGCCACCGCATTGCTGACGGCGGTGGCCGACATGCCTAATTGCCGTGCGGCGGCGCGAAAGCTTTGTCGCTGCGCCACCGCCAACACGACTTCCAACTCTGTCAGTCCACTGCGATGCATAGATTATCCCGATTATCGGTACAGTTCGTACAGGATAGACCTACTTATCGTATTGATCATCTGTTTCTATACTCGTTTGACTAATCGGAACATGTGGAGCGCACCATGCAAAAAATTGACAGCATTTATATCAACGGTGAATTCGTGACACCCCACGGTGAAGAACGCTTCACGCTGTTTAACCCGGCGACAGAAGACGTGATTGGCACTGTGCGTCTGGCGGACGAGGTGGATGCCGAGCGGGCGATTGCCGCAGCCAAGGCCGCATTTCCTTACTGGTCCAAGACCAGTAAGGCGGAACGCCTTGCCGTATTGCGCCGTATGCACAAAGCGGTTATGGCCCGTGAAGATGAGCTGATGGACGCAGTCGTGATGGAATATGGCGCGCCCAAAATTCGTGGGCGCTGGATGGCCAGCTACCCGGCGGACGCGATAGCTCAGGCGATCGACGCGCTGGAAAATTTCGAGTTTACGGAACAGGCGGGTAAGGCGCAGGTCATCATGACGCCTGTCGGCGTCGCCGGGCTGATTACGCCATGGAACAGCGATGCCGGGTTTATCTGCAACAAACTGGCGACGGCGATGGCGGCAGGGTGCACCGCGGTGATCAAGCCCAGCGAAATGAGCGCGATGCAAACGCGGGTCATCACCGAAGCGTTGCACGATGCGGGCATTCCTGCCGGGGTATTTAACATTATCACCGGGCGAGGCGAGGTGGTGGGTGAGGTCATTAATCGACATCCCGATATTGCCAAGATCTCGTTTACCGGTTCCACGGCGGTGGGCAAACATATCGTAGAAAGCGGTGCAGAATCGCTGAAACGGGTGACATTGGAACTGGGGGGCAAATCGCCGACGCTGATCCTGGACGATGCGGATGTCATGCAGGCCGTGCCTTTGGCGCTTGCCGCCGGTTTTATGAATAGCGGCCAGGCCTGCATTGCAGGCACGCGAATTCTGGTGCCGCGCAGCCGTCAGGCGGAGTTTGAACAGGCGATTGCCGACGCGGTAGGCAAAGTCCGGTCGGGCGATCCGCGCGATGAAAATACGGAAATCGGCCCGATGGTGAGCCAAAAACAGTGGCAACGGGTGCAGGATTATATCCGCTTGGGCGAGGAAGAAGGGGCGACATTGTTGGTTGGCGGCGTTGGCCGTCCATCGGGTATGGATAAAGGCTGGTGCGTGAAGCCTACGGTATTTGCGGGCAATAACCGGATGCGCATTGCCCGGGAAGAAATTTTTGGTCCGGTGCTGGTGATCATCCCTTACGACAATGAGGCCGAAGCGCTTGCGATCGCCAACGACACCGCCTACGGGCTGAGTGCGCTGGTGTTAAGCGGCGATCGCGAACGCGGGGTGCGGGTGGCGCAGCAGATTGACTCCGGGCGTGTTCTGCTGAACACGTTGGATCATGAACCTAAAGCGCCGTTTGGCGGTTTCAAACAGTCCGGGCTGGGGCGCGAGATGGGCAAATGGGGGATGCAGGCCTATCTGGAAGCAAAAACGTTGTTGGTGGGGTAACCCAGAGCCCATCGTCGTTATTGACATGCCGTGTTGTGGGGGGTGAAAACGGCGCAAGAATCAAAGCAGACAACGGTCCGTTATCATCATTGTCATTGTCTTGCGCCTTTTCCCTTTCTATTAACGCTCAGCGGTTCACCACCTTGGCCGGCAGGGCCACCACCAGCAGCGAGCTGAGCAGCAGGCAGCCGGCGAAGGCCCAGAGCGCGCCACCGCTCTTGCCGGTCAGATCCAGCGCCAGCCCCATCAGCGAATTGCTCACCAGCCCAGCGATGTTGGCCAGCGAACAGGCCAGCGCGAAGCCGGTCGCCGCCGCTGTGCCGCGCAGGAAGGTGGCCGGCAGGCTGAAGAACACCGGCACCGCGCCGATGATTGCCGCCTGGGCGATGGAGAACAGCAGCACCGTGGCCAGCGCATTGTGGGTGAAGAAGGTGCTGCCGGCCATCGCCAGCGCGCCGACGATAAACGGCACGATGATATGCCAGCGCCGTTCGCGCAGCCGGTCGGAACTGCTGCCGATCAGCAGCATGCCGAGCAGGGCGGCGACGCTGGGGATCGCCGTCAGGTAACCGATGGTGGTGATGTCGGTAACGCCGGCGGTTTTGATGAAGGTCGGCATCCAAAAGCCCATGGCGTAGGCGCTGAGCAGAATAGCGAAGTCGATGCCGCCGAGCATCCACACCTTCAGGTTGAAGAAGCCGTCGCGGAAGCTGTGCTTGCCGTGATCGGCCTCGGCGTCGTCGCGCGCCAGATCGTCGGCGATGCGCTGTTTTTCCTCGGGCGTCAGCCACTTGGCCTGCTGATAAGTGTTAGGCAATAGCCAGAAGGTCAGCACGCCCAACAGCACGCTGGGAATGCCCTCCAGCAAAAACAGCCACTGCCAGCCGTGCAGCCCGTGGCGCATGTCGAAATGGCCCATGATCCAGCCGGAGAGCGGCCCGCCGATCACGCTGGAGAGCGGCAGGCCGATCATGAACAGCGCGATGATGCGGCCGCGGCGATAGGTCGGGAACCACAGCGTCAGGTAAAAGAGCACGCCGGGCAGGAAACCGGCCTCCGCCACGCCGAGCAGAAAGCGAATGACGTAGAACTGGGTCGGCGTGGTGACGAACATGGTGGCGGTGGACAGCAGCCCCCAGGTGATCATGATACGGGCAATCCACATCTTGGCGCCGACGCGCTGCAGGATCAGGTTGCTCGGCACCTCGAACAGAATATAGCCGACGAAGAACAGCCCGGCGCCCAGACCAAAGGCCGCTTCGCTCAGCTGCAGCGCGTCGGCCATCTGCAGCTTGGCCAGCCCTACGTTGATGCGATCGAGGTAGGCCGCCAGGTAACACAGGCAAAGAAACGGGATCAGTTTCCAGGTGATTTTGCGGTACAGCAGCAGCGATTCTGCGTCCGCTTTCCCCGCCAGCGGGGTGTCGACAATGGCCATGATGTTGTCTCCAGGTGGTGCGTGTTGGCCTCCGCAGGAGGCGCCTGTTGTGTTTGCGTTGCATGGACGCCGCCCTGTTTCGGGCGGTCGCGTGAGGCGCTGTCTGCGCCTTCGTTATTGTCGTTGCAGGTGAATCGTTGACTCATAACCGGTTCAGGTAGTCGAGCGCCTCCCGTTTGTGCACCACGTCGCCGTATTTGCTGTCGATGTCGAACAGGTTGGCTTCGTGCGGGTCGGGGTGACGATCGCCGACGCACTCGCGCACCACCATGGCGCGGAAGCCGTGCTGCACCGCGTCCACCGCGCTGGCGCGGATGCAGCCGCTGGTGGAGCAGCCGATCATCAGCAGCGTGTCGATCCCTTGCGCCACCAGCAGCGGCGCCAGCGCGGTGCCGAAGAAGGCGCTGGCGTATTGCTTGCTCAGCACCACCTCATCGGCCAGCGGCGCCACCGGCGGGCAGAACGCCGCCAGCGGGTTGCCCGCCACCATGTCTTTCATCACCGGCGCTTTCTTCACCCACAGGCCGCCATCGGCAAAATGGCCTGCATGATAGCGGATATGGGTGTGGATCACCGGAATTCCCGTTCGGCGCGCGCAGGCCAGCAGCTCGCGGCTTTCCTCGACCGCGCTCACCACGCCCGGCGCGAACAGCGGCGCGCCTTCGGTGGTGTAGGCCTGCATAAAATCGATCGCCAGCAGCGCCGGGCGCCGGCCGAAGCCGATGCGCTGGCCCCAGACGCCGCGGTAGTTGTCGCTGAGGGTGTCGTTCATTCTGCCTCCTCAATAGGCGCCGGACAGCAGGGCGCCGGCGCCGGGGACGATCGGTTCCAGCTCCAGCGCGGTCAGCATCGCGTAAGTGGTGGCGATGGCGGCGGTGATCACCGGTTTGCCGGTTTGGGCCTCTACCGTTGGGACGGCCGGCAGAGAAGGCATCTGCACGCAGGCGGACAGCACGATAGCATCGACCTCGCGTAAATCCATCTCGGCGACGATCCCCGGCAGCCTGGCCGGATCGTGCCGGCCGACCTCGAGGTTGTCCGGGATCTCCAGCGCGCGCCACACCTTGACCTCGATGCCTTCGTGCTGGATGTAGTCCACCACCAGCTGGGTCAGCGGTTTCATGTAGGGTGCCACCAGCGCGATGCGTTTGGCGCCGATCACCTTCAGGCCGTTGACCAGCGCGCCGGCGCTGCTGATAACCGGCGCGGCGGCCTGATTGTCTTTCGTCACCTGCGCCAGCCGGGCCTGCGATTCGCGGTGATAGCCCAGCCCCATCGCCATGATGGCCACCAGGCAGGCGTAGCCGAGCACGTCGACCCGCGCGTCGGACAGCTCCAGCGCGCAGCGATCGGACTCGGCGTCCATCGCCGCCAATTCTTCTTTATTGACGTGTTTCATGCGCATGCGGCTGGAGTGAAAAGTGAAACGCTCCGGGCGTATCAGCTGGCGCGCGCCCAGCATCGCCGGGATCTCGGTTTCCATTGTGGTGTTGGAGCTGGGCACGATCTGGCCGATGCGGTAGTGGTTGCTCATGTCGGTGTTCCTCAGTTAATCCAGAAAAACGCCCAGGGCGCGGAAGAAGCCGTCGAAATCGTCCCACGGGATCATGTGTCCGGCGTTCTCGACCTCGACGATGGCGATCTCCGGCTGTAGCGCGCGGATCTCTGCCCGGTCTTCGGGCTGAATGACGCCGCCTTTGCCCGCGGCCATCAGCAGCGTCGGCATGGTCAGCAGCGGGTAGTCACGGTGGCTGTCCACCTGATGAAAATCGTCGTAGGCGCGTTGGATCGCCGGCTCGTAGCAGGTGTGCAGCCACTCGGCGCGCAGCCGGCGCTGCTCTTCGCTCCAGGTTGGGCAAAAGGCGCGCATCTGCTCGGCGCTCATGCCCGGCAGCGACTGCCGGATGGAGTCGGCGTACCACGGCCATTGGCCGGGATAGGCGCGGCGGCCGGGGCCGGAAACCGGCGGATCGACCAGCACCAGCCGCCGCACGCCGGCGGGCTGCAGAGCGGCGGCGCGCAGGGCGAAGCGGGCGCCCATCGAATGGCCGAGCAGGGCGTAACTGCCCAGGTTCAACGCAGCGGCGAAGGCGTTGACGTCCTGCGCGCAGGTCTCTGCGTCATAAGCCAGTTCCGGGCCGCTGGACGACAGACCGCGGCCGCGCACGTCGAGCACGTAGACGTCGTATTTTTCCCCCAGCCGCTCGGCGACGAAGCCCCAGGTGATCGCCGGGCTGGTGATGCCGGGGACCAGGATCAGCGCCGGGCCGTGGCCGCCGTAGCGCAGATAGTGTTGGCGAATGTCGTTGGCGTGAACGTGGGCGCCGTAGAGGAAGGTGCTCATGCGGCGTTCTCCGATTTCAGCGCTTGCGCGTACAGGTCGTAGCCGTAGACCCAGGCCGGATCTTCCTGGGTGCGCAGGAAGGTGTTGGCGTTGGACACCGCCTGCACCCGGGAGGCGCGCTCCTTGCGGTTGGCTTCATACAGCTGGAAGGCGGTGCGGTAGTCGCCGAGGCCGGTTTCCTGCAGGCAGCGGGTCAGCATGGCGGCGTCTTCGATCGCCATCGCCGCGCCCTGCGCCATGTGCGGTTTCATCGGGTGGCAGGCGTCGCCGAGCAGCACCAGACGGCCTTCGCTCCACAGCGGCAGCGGTTTGCGGTTCAGCAATGGCCATTTGGTGACCTGCTCGCTGGATTCGATCAGCGCCTGCACGATCGGGTGGTAGCCGGCGAAGGTCTCGAACATCTCTTCGCGGCTGCTGTCGATGAAGCTGCCCTGGAAATCCCAGGCCGGGTGCGGCACGCCGCTGACGTAGTAATACTCGTCGCGCCGTTGGGTGGTGTAGTAGACCATCAGATGGCGATCCGCCGACCACCACTTCACGCAGTCTTCGAACGTCAGGTTGTATTTCGCCAGCTTCTCGCCGCGGATCAGCGCGCGGTGGGCCACCCAGCCGCTGTAGGTCGGCGCTTCAGCGCCCAGCAGGTGCTCACGAATGCGCGAATTGATGCCGTCGGCGCCGATCACGATGTCGGCGTGGGCCGAGGTGCCGTCGACGAAGTTCAGCACCACCTCGTCACCGCGATCTTCAATTTTGCTCAGGCATTTGCCGAAGTGCAGGGTGCCGGGCTGCAGCGCGGAGAGCTGCAACGCCTGCAAATCGCCGCGGTGCACCGTCACATAGGCGGCGCCGTACTCCCGGCGGGCGAAGGCGCCCAGTTCGATGCGCGACAGGTAGTCGCCGCTTTCGGCGTCGCGGCTGAACCAGAAATCGGGATGAGACGCCATCTGCTCCAACCGCTGCTCAATACCGAGACGGCGGAAAATCTTCAGTACGTTCGGCCCCATGTGAATGCCGGCGCCAAGGCGTGAGAACGCCGGGCTCTGTTCATACAGATCGACGGTAAAGCCGGCTTTTTGCAGCAGCCCGGCGGCGGCGGCGCCCCCCAGCCCGGCGCCGACGACGGCGATGCGTGGTTGTTTGCTCATCATGTTTCCCCTGTCTGTTGGCTTTTTTCAGCGTAGGCCCAACGCGTGGCTGGACGATCGATTTATAGTGTATGCGCTAGATAACGCAAAGTTGCAAAAGTGTTAAATCAGATCTCGCTCACGCTAATTGACGGCGTATTACTGTTAAGCTCATGTTAATCACAGGATTGATGCGGGATGAAATAGGACTTTCTTATGGTGGATATTCGCAGCTTGCTTTCCTTTGCTTTTTTGACTTAGATAAAATGAGTGTGTTCACTTTAAATTGTTTGAAAAATCACCGCCGCCTTGCGGGCGTCGGTCACCCTTGACGAGACAGGAGACAGGCCATGGCGGTCAATGAAACCCAGTTGGTACAGCTGTTCGAGCAGGTGCTTACGCTGTCGAAGGTTGATGCTTCGCAGAGCGTGGCGATTTTGAAAAGCCATTATTCCGATGCGCGCACGGTGCGCGCCGCGACCGACGCAGCGCTGCGGCTGGGCGCCAAGGTGTATGCCGTCGAACTGCCGGCGTTCAACCATCCGCGAGCGATGGGCAACGACATGACCGCCTATTGCGGCGATACCGCGCTGACCGGCAATCTGGCGGCGCAGCGTGCGCTGGAGGCCGCCGACCTGATCGTCGATACCATGATGCTGCTGCATTCGCCGGAGCAGGAACAGATCCTGAAAACTGGCACCCGCATCCTGCTGGCGGTGGAGCCGCCGGAGGTGCTGGCGCGCATGTTGCCCAACGCGGAGGACAAGGCGCGGGTGCTGGCCGCCGCCGCCGTGCTGGAGCAGGCGAAGCTGATGCAGGTGACCTCCGCCGCCGGCAGCGATTTCCGCGCGCCGCTGGGGCAATACCCGACGGTGACCGAGTACGGCTATGCCGATGAACCGGGGCGCTGGGATCACTGGCCGAGCGGTTTCCTGTTCACCTGGCCGAATGAGGAGCAGGCGGAAGGGGTGCTGGTGCTGGAGGTCGGCGATATCTTGCTGCCGTTCAAAAGCTATGCGCGTGAACGCATCACGCTGGAGATCGAACAAGGGTTCGTTACTCGCATTCACGGCGGCTTCGAGGCGGAATACCTGCGCGAATACATGAAATACTTCGACGATCCGGAGGTGTACGGCATCTCGCACATCGGCTGGGGTCTGCAGCCGCGCGCCCAGTGGACGGCGATGGGTCTGCACGACAAGAACGACGGCATGTGCATGGACGCGCGCGCGTTCTACGGCAACTTCCTGTTCTCCACCGGGCCGAACACCGAAGTGGGCGGCACGCGCAAAACGCCTTGCCATATGGATATCGCACTGCGCCGCTGCGACATTCGCCTCGACGGGCAAACGGTGGTGGCGGACGGGGAAGTGGTGGCGCCGGAAGCGTCGCGCGTGCGCCGGGCGTAATCGTTGCTGCCAACGGCGGGGGTTTGTACTATTCTCGTGGATTCCATAGATGGTGAGAGTAACGCAATGACGCCCCCCGAATACCCGTCAGCCGTGAGCGGCCAACCTGAAAATTATCATTTTACCGAGCAAGTCGGGCACCTGCTGCGCAAGGTTTATCAGCGCCACGTGGCGATTTTCCAGCAAAACGTCGGCGATTCGCAGCTGACGGCGGTGCAGTTCATCACCCTGTGCGCGGTGCGCGATATGGGGCCGAGCTCGCTGACCGAGCTGGTGCAGGTGACGGCGGTGGATCAGGCCACCATCCGCGGCATCGTCGAACGGCTGAAGGCGCGCGATCTGATCACGGTAACGCCGGATCCGATCGATCGGCGCAAGGTGGTGGTCGGCCTCACCGACGCCGGCGGCGCGCTGCTGGCGGAAACGGTGCCGCAGGCGGCGAAAATCACAGAACTGACGTTCGGTACGCTGAACCCGGCCGAACGGATAGCGCTGATATTCCTGCTGAATAAAATGCTGGAAGATCCGCCCACCGGCTGATTCGCCCGCGCAACGTCGGTTGCCTGGTGGTCGGCGGCGAGAGGCCAGCCCATAAGATCATCACGTGCAGGCGGAGACGCGAACAATGGCGATATCTGAAGTGCAATCACCCAGGGACGGCGCGAAAACCACGCTGACGGAGCATCCGCTGATGCTGTCGGTGAACGGCGAACAGCTTCATGCGCAGGTGATGGCGGATACGCCGCTCTTGCTGGTACTGCGCAACGATCTGGCGCTCAACGGCCCGAAATACGGCTGCGGTCTGGGCGAATGCGGTGCGTGTACTGTGTTGATCGACGGCGTGGCGGCGCGTTCCTGCGTGATCCCGGCGCTCGGCGTGTCCGGCCGGGCGATCGTGACCCTGGAAGGCCTTGGCGATCGCCAGCGCCCGCACCCGGTGCAGCGTGCCTTTATCGAAGAGCAGGCGGCGCAATGCGGCTACTGTCTCAATGGCATGATCATGACCACCAAAGCCCTGTTGGATCGTAATCCCGCCCCGAGCGAGGCGGAGATCCGTCAGGCGCTGTCCGGCAACCTGTGCCGCTGCGGCACCCATCTCGAAATCCTGCGTGCGGTTCAGCGCGCCATCATTCTCTGCCGCGATGAGGACGCCCACGCCCATGACTGATTCCCGTGTCCCATCGCCGAGCCAGGCCGACTTGCTGCAGCGCGACGGCGTGCTGCTGATCGTCGACAGCGTGCAACCGCCGCCGGGACTGGTGCCCAAAGGGCAAACGCCGGTGCTGAAGCCCAAAGAGCAGGGGCTGTTTATCGCCCTGTGCGGCAGCGGCGAAATCTATGCCTTTAACGGCCATGTCGATCTTGGCACCGGCGTGCGCACCGCGCTCGGGCAGATCGTCGCCGAAGAGCTGTACCTGCGCATGGATCAGGTGCAAATGGTGTTGGGCGATACCGAGCGCGCGCCGAATCAGGGCGCCACCATCGCCAGCGCCACGCTGCAGATCTCCGCCGTGCCGCTGCGCAACGCCGCCGCCGAAGCGCGCCGTTGGCTGTTGCGCCAGGCGGCGCAGCGCTTCGATGCGCCGGTGGAACAGCTGACGCTGGAGGAGGGCGTGATCCGCAGCCCGCAGGGGCAGGCGCTCAGCTACGCCGAGCTGGTGGCCGGCGGTCATGTCGAGCTGTCGATTTCCGGCGACGCGCCGCTGAAACCGCAGGCGGAGTATCGCCTGGTGGGCACCAGCACCGCGCGCGTCGATATTCCGGCCAAGGCGACCGGCGAAACCACCTACGTACACGATATGCGCCTGCCGAACATGCTGCACGGCCGGGTGGTGCGGCCGCCCTATGCCGGCTACGACAGCGGCGAATTTGTCGGCACCAGCCTGCTGGCGGTGGACGAAACCTCGATCGCGCATATTCCCGGCATCGTCAAACTGGTGGTGATCGGCGATTTCATCGGCATCGTCGCCGAGCGCGAAGAGCAGGCGATCAAGGCGGCACAGGCGCTGCAGGTCAGTTGGAAAGACTGGCGCCGCAATTTGCCGCAGATGACCGACGTGGCGCAGGCGCTGCGCGACAATCCGCACTCGACCCGGGTGGTGCACGATACCGGCGATGTGGACGCGGCTCTGGCGGCGGCCGACAGGCGCTTCACCCGCAGCTACCTGTGGCCGTATCAGCTGCATGCCTCGATAGGCCCTTCCTGCGCGCTGGCGGACTATCGGCCGGAGCGCCTGCAGGTCTGGTCAGGCAGCCAGAATCCGCACCTGCTGCGCGCCGATCTGGCCTGGCTGCTGGAATACCCGGAAGCGCAGATCGAGATCGTTCGCATGGAGGCGGCCGGCTGCTATGGCCGCAATTGCGCCGATGACGTCTGCGCCGACGCGGCGCTGCTGTCGCGGGCGGTGGGCCGGCCGGTGCGGGTGCAGCTGACCCGCGAGCAAGAGCATGTGTGGGAACCGAAGGGCACGGCGCAACTGATGGAGGTGGACGGCGGGCTGGACGCCGCCGGGCACCCGGTCGCCTACGATTTTCGCACCTATTATCCTTCCAACGGCGCGCCGACGCTGGCGCTGTTGCTGACCGGCCGGGTTGAGCCGCTGCCGGTGGCCTATGAAATGGGCGACCGCACCTCGGTGCCGCCATACGAATATCCGTCGCTGCGCGTCAGCATCGAGGACATGGCGCCGATCGTGCGCGCCTCCTGGATGCGCGGCGTTTCCGCCTTGCCCAACACCTTCGCCCACGAGTCTTATATCGATGAGCTGGCCCACGCCGCCGGCGTCGATCCGCTGGAGTATCGGCTGCGCTACATCCATGATGAACGCGCCAGTGAACTGATGCGCAGCACCGCAGAACGCGCCGGCTGGACGCCGCATACCGAACCGATGCAGACCCCGGCGGAAGACGGCGTGCTGCGCGGGCGCGGCTTTGCCTACGCCCGTTACATCCACAGCAAGTTTCCCGGCTTTGGCGCGGCCTGGGCCGCCTGGGTGGCCGACGTGGCGATCGACAAAGCCAGCGGCGAAGTGGCGGTAACGCGCATCGTGGTCGGCCACGACGCGGGCATGATGGTTAACCCGGACGGCGTGCGTCACCAAATCCATGGCAACGTGTTGCAATCGACCAGCCGGGTGTTGAAAGAGCGCGTGACCTTTGAGGAATCGACGGTCTCCGCCAAAGAGTGGGGGGCTTACCCGATCCTGACCTTCCCGGAGGTGCCGGAGGTGGACGTGGTGATGATGCCGCGCCCTTACGATCCGCCGCTGGGCGCCGGGGAGTCGGCGTCGGTGCCCAGCGCGGCGGCCATCGCCAACGCGGTGTTCGACGCCACCGGCATTCGTTTTCGCGAGCTGCCGATCACCTCGGACAAGCTGCGTGAGGCCCTGAACGGGCCGGATGCCGAGCGGCAGGACGCGCCTCCCAAGAAAAAGAAACGCGGTAAATGGTGGTTCGGCGGCGCGGCGGGGCTGTTCGGCGCGGTGCTGGGCATCGCCGGCAGCGCCTTGCCATGGCGGACGGAGATCGCGCCGGTGGCGACGCCTGGCGCCGGCACCTGGTCGGCCGCCACGCTGGAGCGCGGCCGTCAGTTGGCCGCCGCCGGAGACTGCGCGGTTTGCCATACCGCGTCGGAAGGGGCGACCAACGCCGGTGGGTTGGCGATGGCGACGCCGTTCGGCACGCTCTACAGCACCAACATTACCCCGGACGTGGCAACCGGCATCGGCAACTGGTCGTTTACCGCATTCGATCGGGCGATGCGTCAGGGCATCGCCCGCGACGGCCGCCACCTCTATCCGGCATTTCCTTACACCGCCTTCAGTAAAATGACCGACGGCGACATGCAGGCGCTGTACGCTTATCTGATGTCGCAACCGGCGGTGCGCCAGAGCAATCCGGCCAATCAGATGCGCTTCCCGTTTAACCTGCGGCCGCTGATGGCGGGCTGGAACGCGCTATTCCTGCGCCAGGGGGAATATCAACCCGATCCGCAGCAAAGCGCGCAGTGGAACCGCGGCGCCTATCTGGTCAACGGCCTTGGCCACTGCGCCGCCTGCCATTCGCCGCGTAATCTGCTGGGGGCGGAAAAGGGCGGCGCGGCCTTCCTGGCGGGAGGGATGGTGGACGGGTGGGAAGCGCCGGCGCTGAATCAATTGGCCAATGCGGACAAGCCCTGGACTGAGGAGCAGCTGTTTCAGTACTTCCGCACCGGGCATTCCGCCGAGCACGGCGTGGCGGCCGGGCCTATGGGGCCGGTGGTCAGCGAACTGGCGACGTTGCCGCAGAGCGATCTGCGGGCGATGGCCAACTATGTGATGTCGCTGAGCGCCAAGGCGACGCTG
Source organism: Serratia sp. CY33802 (assembly GCF_052169095.1). Classification (NCBI taxonomy): domain Bacteria; kingdom Pseudomonadati; phylum Pseudomonadota; class Gammaproteobacteria; order Enterobacterales; family Yersiniaceae; genus Serratia; species Serratia sp. CY33802. The sequence goes on along the minus strand of NZ_JBJNLL010000001.1, from coordinate 1,338,020 downwards.
AATGTGGAACCGCAGGCGCAGTTGGCGGCCCGCGCGTTGCCTGCGGGTCAACTGGCGGGCGAGCGGTTGTTCCAGGGCGCTTGCCAGGCCTGCCACAGCGCCGCCGCCGGCGGGCCGCAGCTGTTCGGCGTCAGCCCGGATCTGGCCAATAACACCAATATCTTCAGCGATCGCCCCGATAACCTGATCAAGGTGATCCTGCAAGGGATCCCCAAGCCGGCCACCGCCGAATTGGGCTTTATGCCGGGCTTTAAGGACAGCTTTTCCGATCGGCAGGTGACGGCGCTGGTGAATTATCTGCGCCAACGCTATGCCGGCGACAAACCGGCCTGGCGCGACGTGGAGGCTCAGGTGGCGCGGCTGCGCGCAGAGCCGGGCACGCACTGAGCCGCCTCAGGCTTGGCGCAGGAACGCCACCAGCCGCTGCGCCGGCAGCGGCAGCTGCGCCAGGTCACGTACCACGATCGACAGACGCCGGGTTGCCCACTCGTCCGTCAGCGGCAGGGCGCCGTGTCGGATCTCCGGATGGCGTTGGGCGCTCTCTTCCGGCACCACCGCCAGCCCGGCGCCGCGCAGCACCATGCGGCAGATGGCGTCGAAATTAGCCGCACGCGCCCGCAGCCGCATCGGGCCGCCGCTGCGTATCGCCAGCTGTTCCAGATGCTGTTGCAGCGCACTCTCTTCCGGCAGGCCGATGAAATCAAAAGGCAGGGCGTCCGCAAAGCTGAGCGTGCGGCGGCCGCTGAGCGCATGCCCCGGAGGCAGCGCCAGCACCAGACGATCCTGGCGAAAAGGGTAACTTGCCAGCCCACGCAGATCGGCGTGGTCCGCCACGATGCCGATATCCGCCGCCCGTTCGGCGATCGCCTGCGCGATGGCCGGGCTGGGCAGCTCCTCCAGCGCGATGTCGGTGTGCGGGTGCAGCACCAGAAAATCCGCCAACAGCTCCGGCAGAAAAGCGTCGGCGGCGACGGTATTGGCGACGATGCGCAGCTGGCTGCGCTGGCCCGGCGCGAACTCGGCCATATCACCCCGCAGCCGGTCGCGCTGTTGCAGCAGCACGCGCGCGTGTTGCAACAGGCGCTCACCGGCCGGCGTCGCCTGGACGCCGCGCGGATTGCGCGTCAACAGCGCCACGCCGGCCTGTTGTTCCAGCCCGCGCATGCGGGCGCTGGCGGCGGCCAGCGACAGCCCGACGCGCTCGCCGCCGGCGGTGATGCTGCCGGTCTCGAGCACCGCCACCAACAGCCGCAGATCGATAAAGTCAAAATGCATGCGTTCTTCCTCTGTCTTTGCCGCAGGCAGACTCTGCCATTGCCGCATTGTGCCGCGGCGCGGCGCCGGCCACAATCGGGCCGTTGATTCGCCATAAGGATAGACGCATGTCGCTGACGTTACTCGAGATTATCGCCCTGACGGGCATTTTTACGCTGGCCGGCACGGTCAAAGGGGCGATCGGTCTGGGGTTGCCGACGGTCTCGATGGGGCTGCTCAGCCTGATGATGCCGCCGGGGCAGGCCGCCGCGCTGCTGCTGTTACCCTCGTTGATCACCAATCTGTGGCAGTTGCTGTGCGGGCCGAGGTTGGGGGCGCTGTGCCGCCGGCTCTGGCCGATGATGCTGTGCGTCACGCTGGGCACGTTGCTGAGCGCCGGCGCGCTCACCGCCACCGACGGTCGCCTGGCGCCGCTGGCGCTGGGCGTTTGCCTGATCGGCTATGCGCTGTTGGGATTCACCCGTTTCGATTGGCGCGTTTCCGCCACGGCAGAGCCTTGGTTGGGGCCGCTGTGCGGCCTGGTGACCGGCGTGCTGACCGGCGCCACCGGCGTATTCGTCATACCGGCGGTGCCCTATCTGAACGCATTGGGCCTGGCGCGTGACGATCTGGTACAGGCGCTGGGGCTGTCGTTCACCGTCTCGACGCTGGCGCTGGCCGCCGGATTAGCCTGGCATCAGGCGCTGCCCGGCGCGTTGCTCGGCGGCTCGCTGCTGGCGCTGTTGCCGGCGCTGGGCGGCATGTGGTTGGGTGGGATCGTGCGTCGTCACAGCAGCCCGCTGATTTTTCGCCGCGGCTTTTTTAGCGGGCTATTGGTGTTGGGGGCGGAGATTGTGTGGCGGGGGATGCATTAGGCGGTAAATTTTACCTGCGCCTTCGGCTTTCAATTTACGGCGCGGCGCATTGCGCGATATTCTGGTTTTCTGATGGGCTAACGGCGGATGAGGGAACCATGATTGACAGCCAGGTGTTTGAACAACAAAGCCTCGACAATCTGCTGAGCTATTGGCGGCGCCATCGCCGCCTGCCGGGCGCGCGCTATCCGGCCGGGCCGACAGACAGCCTGTGTGACGTGCCGGGCGTCAGCGTCGGGCATCACACCTTGGCCGACGGCGAATGCCAGACCGGCGTCACCGCCATCGTGCCGCCGGGCGATCTGTTCAACCAACCGTTGCCGTGCGGCAGCGCGGTGCTCAATGGCTTCGCCAAGCCGCTGGGATTGGTGCAATTGAATGAGCTGGGGGAGTTGCAAACGCCGATCCTGCTGAGCAACACCTTCGCCGTCGGCACGCTGTTCAACGCCATGGTGCGGCGCAGCTGCTTGCGCTACCCGCAGATCGGCCGCGGCAGCGCCACCATCAACCCGCTGGTGCTGGAGTGCAACGACGGCTACCTCAACGATATTCAGGCGATGGCGGTGCGTGAGGAGCACGTCTTCAGCGCGCTGGATAACCATTCCACCCGCTTTGCGCGCGGCAGCGTCGGCGCCGGGCGCGGCATGAGCAGCTTCGGCCTGAAGGGCGGCATCGGCACCGCCTCGCGTTATTGCCCGGGGCTTGGCACCACGCTCGGCGTGCTGGTGCTGGCCAACTTCGGTACCCTCGACTCGTTGACGCTGAGCGGCGTGCGCGTCGGCCCGGCGCTGGGCAAGCTGCTGGCGGACCCACCGCCGCAGGTGGACGCCGGTTCGGTCATTATCATCATCGCCTGCGATCGGGCGCTGGACAGCCGGCAACTGAACCGTATCGCCCGCCGAGCGGGCGCGGGTCTGGGGCGGGTGGGCAGCCATTGGGGGCACGGCTCCGGCGACATCGCGCTGGCGTTCTCCACCCGGTTGCTGGGGGCCACGCTGCCGGACGAACGGCTGGAGCCGCTGTTTGCGGCGGCCGCGGATGCCACCGAATACGCAGTATTGGATGCGTTGCTGAGCGCCGAAGGCGTTAGCGGTTTCCAGCAGCACGCGCGTATGGCGTTGGGCCCGCTGCTCGATCGGCTGGCGGCAAATTGAATAACGGGAGTGTGATGTGAAAGTCTTTATCTCTGCGGATATCGAGGGTATTGCCGGCGTGATGCGGCCGGAGCAGTGCAACCCGGCCCATGCCGACTATGCGGCGGCGCGCGAGCTGATGGAGCAGGAAGTCAACGCCGCCATCGACGGCGCTTTCGCCGGCGGCGCTACCGAGGTGACGGTGGCCGACAGCCACGCCATGATGCAGAATCTGCGCGCCGACCGCATTGATGCGCGGGCGCGCCTGGTGCAGGGCAAACCGCGCGGGCTGTCGATGGTGGAAGGGCTGCAGCATCAACGTTACGACGGCCTGATGTGCATCGGTTATCACAGCGCCGCCGGCGAACGCGGCGTGCTGGCGCATACCATCAACGGTCGGGCCTTTTATCGCGTCAGCCTGAACGGCGAAGTGGTAGGCGAAAGCGATCTGTATGCGGCGATGGCGGCGGAGTTGAACGTGCCGTTGTGGCTGGTGAGCGGTGACGACGAGCTGCAACGTTGGATCGCTGAACGTTATCCGCAATCTGGCTATGTTTGCGTAAAACGCGCCCTCTCGCAAACCGCCGCCGAATCGCTCAGCCCACAGCGGGCGCGGGCGGAGATCCGCGAGCGGGCGATGCAACAGGTGCGCCAGGGCGCCAGACTGCCGGTGGAGCGCCGTTTTATGCCGCCTTACCGGCTGACGCTGATGGCGGCCAAACCGGTGCTGGCGGATCTGTTCAGCCTGGTGCCTGGCGTGGAGCGCCAGGACGCGCTGACCGTGGCCTTCGACAGCGACAACATGGCGGCGCAAATCAACCTGCTCTGCGTATTTTCCTATCTGGCGACGACGCAGAGTTGACCCCGGTGCGGGTGCCTGCCCGCACCGCACGATTCTCCAATAGAAAAACCCTCTTCAACATTAAGTCTACTGGATAATAGGCTACGCTAATTATTGCTCTGTTGCGCTATATCACCTGACGGGCGCAACAAGCCATTCCCATAACAAGATTTGTTTCGCCGAAGGCAGTGACACCTTCGGTTTTTTTGGAGTCATGAGCAATGAGCATATCCCAAGTTCCGCTTTCGCGGCGGCGGTTTATCGTCGGCGCCGGGGCGTTGGTGATCGGCGCCTATCTGCCATCCACCGGCGCGCTGGCGCGTTCGGCTGCCCCGATCGCCTCCGGCGCGGCGGCGTTAGACGCCAACGCCTTCGTTCAGATCGGCGCCGACGGCGTCGTCACCGTCATCAGTAAACACACCGAAGTGGGCCAGGGGGTCTATACCGGCATGGCGACGCTGGTCGCCGAAGAGCTCGATGCCGACTGGGCACAGGTGCGGGTCGTGGCCGCGCCGGTGGACACCAATGTCTACAAAAACCTGGCCTTCGGATTCCAGGGCACCGGCGGTTCCAGCTCGGTGGCCAATGCCTATGAGCAAATGCGGCGCATGGGCGCCATGGCGCGCGCGCTGTTGGTGCAGGCCGCCGCGCAGAGCTGGAAAACCTCGGCGCAGGAAATCACCGTGCAGGCGGGCAAGATCCGCCATGCCGCCAGCGGGCGCGAAGCGGGCTTCGGCGAATTCGCCGCGCTGGCCGCCACGCTGCCGCCGCCCGATCCCGCCAGCCTGACGCTGAAGGATCCGGCCAATTTCACCCTGATCGGCAAAACGCGCGGTTTGCACCGCGTCGATTCGCTGGCGAAAACCAACGGCAGCGCGCAGTTCTCGCAGGATATCCACGAGCCGGGCATGTTGACCGTCACCATCAAAAAACCGCCGCGTTTCGGCGGCAAGGTGGCGACGTTTGACGCCGAACGCGCGCTGGCGGTACCGGGCGTGGTGGCGGTGAAACAGGTTACCACCGGCGTGGCGGTTTACGCCAACAATACCTGGGCGGCGATCCAGGGGCGGGACCGGCTGCGGGTCACCTGGGACGACGCGCAGGCGGAGCGACGCAACACCGAGGAAATCTACGCCGAATTCCGTCAGGTGGCGCAGAAAACCGGCGTGGTGGCGAAGAGTCTTGGCAAGCCGGACGAGGTGTTCGACAAGGCCGACAAGGTGATCGAGGCCGAATACACCTTCCCGTACGTCGCGCACGCGCCGATGGAGCCGCTGGACGGCTATCTGTTCTGGGACGGCGAGAGCGTCAAGGCGCGCTACGGCTGCCAAATCCAAACGCTCGACCACAAGCAGCTGTGCGATCTGTTCGAGTTGCCGCCGGACAAGGTACAGATTGAAACCATTCTGGCGGGCGGCAGCTTCGGCCGGCGCATCGATTTAGGCAACCCGACGCTGGGGCCGGATCTGGCGGCCGACATGGCGGCGGCGGCCAAGGGCATCGGCCCCGGCCACGGCGTGAAGGTGGTGTGGACGCGCGAGGACGACATCCGCAACGGCTGGTATCGCCCGATGATCCTGCACCGCCTGCGCGGGGCCATTCGCGACGGCAAAGTGGTGGGCTGGACCGATACCGTGGTCGGTCACTCCTGGACGCGCCACAGCGCGATGGATGCGCTGGTGGTCAACGGCCTCGATCAGATGATGGTCGAAGGCGCCAGCGAGGTCTCATACACCTTCGAAGCCTTCCGCTGCGATGCGCATATCGTGCCCGGCAAGGTGCCGACCACCTCGCTGCGGTCGGTCGCCAGCACCCACACCGGCCACGCGGTGGAGAGCTTTATCGATCAGCTGTTGCAGGAAACCGGCCAGGATCCGGTCGAAGGGCGGCTGGCGCTGATGGGCGATGCGCCGCGCGCGGCGGGCGTGCTGCGGGCGGTAGCGAAAGCCGCTGACTGGCAGGGCGCTAAAGTGGTAGACGGACGCGCGCGCGGCGTGGGCGTCGCCAAGGCGTTCGACACCTATGTGGCGCAGGTGGCCGAGGTGTCGATCGGCGAAGGCGGCATCCCGAAAGTGCATAAAGTGTGGTGCGCGGTGGATTGCGGCGTGGCGGTGAACCCCGACGTGATCCGCGCGCAGATCGAGGGCGGCATCGGTTACGGCCTGAGCCTGGCGCTGTACGGCAATATCACGCTGAAAGACGGCGTGGTCGAACAGTCCAACTTCAATAACTTCCGCCCGTTGCGCATCGATGAGATGCCGGAGATCGAGGTGATCATTGTGCCCTCGACCGAGAAACCGACCGGCGTGGGCGAGCTGGGGGTGCCGACCATTGCCCCGGCAGTTGGCAACGCGCTGGCGCTGCTCGGGCGGCCGCGCACCTCGCTGAGCCTGCCGCTGCATAATCCCACTGCGAATCCGGCGTCTGACAAGGAGAGAACCTGATGATTCAATTAACCGTAAACGAGCAGCCGCTGACCTTCGAGGGCGATCCGCACATGCCGCTGCTGTGGTTTTTGCGTGACGAAGCCGGCCTGACCGGCACCAAATTCGGCTGCGGCATCGCCATGTGCGGCGCCTGTACCGTGCATCTGGACGGCGTGCCGGTGCGTTCATGCATGACGCCGGTCTCCGCCGCCGTCGGCAAAAAAATCACCACCATCGAAGCCGTGGGCGCCACGCCGGAAGGCAAGGCGGTGCAGGAAGCCTGGCTTGATCTGGACGTGGTGCAGTGCGGTTACTGCCAGTCCGGCCAGATCATGAGCGCCAGCGCGCTGCTGGCGCAAAGCAAGAACCCGAGCGATGCGGACATCGACGCGGCGATGGGCGGCAACGTTTGCCGTTGCGCCACCTATGTGCGCATTCGCGCCGCCATCCACCAGGCCGCCAAGGCGTTGGGTTAGGGAGAGATGCGATGAGCAATGCCTTGAAAGGGCTGTTATGGCTGATTATCGCCGTGGTGGTGTTGGCGGGAGGATACGCGCTGTATACGCTGCTGCGGCCCACCGGCGCTGAGCCTGCGGCGCCGATCGCCGGGGCGCCGGCCGGCATCACCGACAAACTGGCGCGCGGCGAGTACCTGGCGCGTGCCGCCGACTGCGTGGCGTGCCACACCGCGCCGGGCGGCGCGCCTTATGCAGGCGGCTTCGCCTTCAAGTTGCCGTTCGGCACCATTTACGGCACCAACATCACCGCTGACAAGGAAACCGGCATCGGCAACTGGAGCGACGATCAGTTCGTGCGCGCGGTGCGTGAGGGCATCGGCCCACAGGGCAACCTGTATCCGGCGATGCCTTATACCTCGTACACCGAACTGAGCCGCGATGACGTGCTGGCGATCAAGGATTATCTGTTCAGTCTGCCGCCGGTGAAACAGGCCAACCCGCAAAACGAGCTGTCGTTCCCGTTCAACCAGCGTTGGGGCATGAAATTCTGGAACCTGGCGTTCTTCCAGGAGCAGCGTTTCGCGCCGGATCTCAACAAGGATGAACAGTGGAATCGCGGTGCCTATCTGGCGACGGCGCTCGGCCACTGCGGCGAGTGCCATACGCCGCGCAATCTGGGGTTTGGTCTTAACCAGAGCAAGCACCTGAGCGGTGAAGTGGTGCAGGGCTGGTTCGCCGCCAACATCACGCCGGACAAACAGACCGGCATCGGCGGCTGGAGCGACCAGCAGCTGTCGCAATATCTGGCCACCGGCCATGCGCCGGGGCGCAGCAGCGCCGCCGGCCCGATGGCGGAAGCGGTGGAAAACAGCCTGCAGTTCCTGACGCCGGAAGATAATCTGGCGCTGGTGAAATACCTGCGCGACATCGAACCGATTGCCGGCGATGGCGCCGCTGCGGTGAATCTGCAGCCGAAGGGCGCGGGGGCTTCCACCCCGATCCTGCCGGGCGGGCAAGACAGCTCGCTCGGGCGGCGGATGTTCGCCAACGACTGCAGCGGCTGCCACCAGTGGAACGGGCCGGGCCGCCAGAGCGAGTACGCGTCGCTGGTGGGCAGCACGGCGGTGAACGATCCGCAGGGGCGCAGCGTGGTGCAGGCTATCCTGAAGGGGACGAGCATCAGCGTCGGCGAGCGGCATGAGATGATGCCGTCGTTCGGCAGCGCCTATTCCGACGAGGAAGTGGCGGCGGTCGCCAACTTCGTGGTCGGCCATTTCGGCGACAAACAGGGCAAGGTCACCGCCAAACAGGTGGCGGAGCAGCGCAAGCAGTAAAGAAAGCGGCGAGGGAGATTCTCCCTCGCCGCGGCGTCAGCGGCTGCGCCGCGACATCACCCGTTTGTCTTTCGGTCTATCCTGCCAGTCCTCAACCTGATTATTGAAGTTGTCCGCCAGCAGGTAAGCCGGGGTTTTCGCCAGCCAGTCGGACAACGAAATATCCTGATAAATGCCGTTGTCCATCACGATCAACACCTTCAAATCCTCATCGCCGATGTTCTCGATGTAATGGCCGAAGCCCTGCGGCACGTAACCGACGTCTGAAGGGACGTACTCTTCCGTCTGCGCGTGGCCGTGCGAGCTGAACACCGTCATCCGGCCTTTGCCGGCAATATAGTATTGCCATTCGTTGGCGTTGGGGTGCCAGTGCAATTCCCGGATCGCGCCGGGTTTCACGATCTCGATGATGCCGGTCATGGTGGTGGAAATAGGAAATTCTTTCGACGACACCAAATGGACGCTGCCCGCGTCATTTTCAAAGAACGGCTTTTGCTTCATTAATTCATAGCGGTGGGTCAGCGGGGCATTATTTAATCCGCCGTCGCTTTTCGGCAATGGCAAGGCGGGCGGAACGGCGCCGCCGACAATATACGCTTCGCCCTGTTTGGCCTTGGAAAATACCGCCGCCGGCATGTCGACGCTTTTTTCCAATACCTCTTTCGGCATATGCGCCACCCAATCGGTGATGCTGAAGGTGCCGAATTCGGAGAAATGGCCGTTATCGAATGCCAGAATAAAATGCGCGCCGTCCGCCAACGCCTGAATGGAATGGCCATAGCCTTTCGGGAAATACCAGACGTCGCCAGGGCCGAAATCCGCCACCTCACATTTTCCCTCGGGATCGAGGATGGTGATGCGCGCATGGCCTTCCAGCATGAATGCCCATTCGGCGGCGATGGCGTGCCAATGCAGTTCACGCACGCCGCCCGGCTCCAGCGTCATGTCGACGCCCGCCACGCCTTCGGAGATCGGGAATTGCTCGACGGTGGCTTCGCGCGCCCAGCCGTTGGGCAGGCTGCGTTTTTTGCTGTCGGTGAATTTGTATTTATAGAGATGCTGCGCATCGGCAGGCGGCTGATAGCTGCTGGGAGGCACGATATTACGATGGTCGTCGGCAGCGGCATTTTTGGCGATGCCGCCGATCATGCCGGCGGCGGCCGCGCTGACGGCGGAGACTTTCAATATATCACGACGCGATAGCATAGCATTTTCTCCAATATAAACCGTGCGCCTGCAGCAGCAGGCGACGGGGAAGGCGCGATCGCCATTGAAATGATTTTTTGTCATCGGCGGGAATAGGCTGTGACCCTTAAATCCTAGCGGCTGGAATGTATTGCGTAGGCGCTTATTTGTTTGCGTTTGTTACTAAGTGAGTGCAGGTTTAATTAATTGCCCGGAAGTTGAATAGTCATGGATCTGAATTAATCTTCCCCTGTAATTAAATAAACAAAGTGACAATAAAGCGCATTATTTTGGGTTATTTCCTTCCGATTGCGCTATGGGTGTGCGCAAAAAGCGTGCAGCGGCGACATTGCAGTGCATTTACGCTAAATCGTGACGCCTTTCACAACGCTGACGTATGGCTATTGCCGAGTATTCGCGAGTATGGTGATACTTTTAGCGCGGTCGAAAGACCGCACACCATTTTTATTGCGGCGTGTTACTGCTAAAGCAGGCAAGACCAAAATAGGAATGCACTTCTCCTTGTGACGAGGCGCATTTCCATTTTGGTCTTTTTTTTTTGCATTTTACTGGGGAAAACGATGGACTATCAGAAACTTGGCTTAGAAATATTGGCGCGGGTCGGCGGTAAAGGCAACGTCAGCAAGCTGACGCACTGCGCGACCCGTTTGCGTATGGAATTCAACGACGACGCTAAAGTGGATTCGAAGGCGATTGAAGCCCTGCCGGGCGTTATCAGCGTGGTGGTGCGCGGCGGCCAGTTTCAGATCGTGGTCGGCAATAACGTGCAGCAAACGTTCCGCGTGCTGCAAAAGGAGATTGGCCAGCCGCAAACCGGCGCTCAAAAGCAGCAGCCGAAAGGTGGCGTGGTGTCACGGATTATCAGCGTGATTTCCACGACCTTTACCCCGGTGATCCCGGCCATTACCGGCGCGGGGATGATCAAGGCACTGCTGGCGATCCTCAAGCTGGCCGGGGCGATAGATCCCGCCGGCACGACCTATCGATTGCTGGATACCGTCGCCGATGCGGCGTTTTTCTTCCTGCCGGTGCTGTTGGCTTACGGTGCCGCGATAAAATTCGAGTGCAATCCCATCCTGGCGATGACCCTCGCCGGCGCGTTGCTGCACCCTAATCTGGCTCAGATGCTGGCGGCAGGCACCGCGATTGATTTTCTCGGCATGCCGGTGCGGCTGGCGGATTATGCCGGCTCGGTGTTGCCGATCATTTTTACCGTGTGGCTGATGTCCTATATCGAGCGGTTTGCCGAGAAAGTTTCGCCGACGATGATCAAGTTCTTCACCAAACCGATGATTGTGCTGCTGGTCACCGCGCCGCTGGCATTGGTGGTGGTCGGGCCGTTCGGCATTTTCCTCAATGACATGGTGGCCGCCGGTGCGGCGATCGTCGATGGTAGGGCTAGCTGGCTGATTCCTATGTTGATGGGCGGGCTGCAGCCATTTTTGGTGATCACCGGCACCGCCTGGGCGATGACACCGATAGCCACCGGCCAATTGACCAAGAATGGTTTTGAGATGATTAACGGGCCGGGCATGTTGGCGTCCAATATTGCGCAAGGTGCGGCGACGCTATGTGTGGCATTCCGCACCAAGAACACGAATTTGCGCCAGTTGGCGTCCTCCGCCGGTTTTACCGCGTTGTTGGGGATCACTGAACCCTCGCTGTACGGGGTGACACTGAAACTGCGCAAGCCGTTGATCGCAGCGATGATCGGCGGTGGCTGCGCCGGCATTTACGCCGGGTTGAGCGGGTTGGTGCGCTATGCCTTCGTTTCTCCTGGCCTGGCTGCTTTGCCGGCGTTTATCGGTGAGAACCCGATGAATATCGTGCATGCGCTGATCACTTGCGCCATTGCCATCGTCGTGACCTTTGCCCTGACCTGGATCCTTGGCTTCGACGATCCGGTCGAGGAGGCGACCGAAGTGACTCAGGTGGCGGCCGACGAGGTATCGCCGGTTTTCAGCCCGCTGACTGGCAAAGCCGTGACGTTGGATCAGGTCAACGATGACGTCTTCTCACAGGGCTTGTTGGGCCAGGGCATGGCGATCATACCGTCGGAAGGGGTGCTGCGTGCGCCGCTGGACGGCGAGATCGTGACTTTCCTGCCGTCAAAACATGCGGTCGGCATCAAGGGGGACAACGGTGCGGAGCTGTTGCTGCATATCGGCATCGACACGGTAAACCTGGGTGGCCAACACTTTGACTCCGGACTGCAGATTGGCGATCGCGTGAAGGCCGGCGACGAGCTGGTGCGTTTTGACATCGGCGCGATCGCCGCATTGGGCTTCGATCTGACGACGCCGGTATTGATCGTCAACAGCGAAGCGTTTCAGGTTCAGGTGTTACCTAAGCCGCATGGCGTTCATGCCGGTGAGACGATTATGGCGCTGAAGGCCAATAAGGAGCCGGCATGATTTATCAACGCTTGCACGATTTCCCCGCCGAGTTTCTCTGGGGCGCGTCGACTTCCGCCTATCAGGTGGAGGGCGCATGGAATGAAGACGGCAAAAGCCCGTCGATCGTCGATATGCTTGAACATCCCGCAGGCACGGCGGATTTTACGGTGGCCAGCGATCACTATCATCGCTTTCGCGAGGATGTGAAGCTGTTCGCAGAACTGGGGTTAAAGGCCTACCGGTTTTCGGTTGCGTGGACGCGCGTGTTGCCCGATGGCGTCGGCGTAGTCAATGCGCCGGGGCTGGCGTTTTACCGGCAGTTGATCGACGAATTGCTGGCGCACGGCATCGAGCCGGTGGTGACGCTGTATCATTTCGATCTGCCTTATGTGCTGGAGCAGCAGGGCGGCTGGTCCAATCGCGCCACCATCGAGGCTTTTGTCACTTACGCCGGCGTGCTGTTCGACGCCTTCGGCGATCGGGTGAAGTATTGGCTCACCATCAATGAACAGAACACCATGATCCTGCACCCCGGCGCTATCGGCACGCCCAAAGGCGGTGCGTTGCCTGACAAACGGACGCTGTATCAGCAGAGTCATCATATGTTGGTCGCTCAGGCCAAAGTCATGGCATTATGCCATCAGCGCTGTCCCGGCGGGAAAATTGGCCCGGCGATCAATACCACCTCGATGTATCAGGAGACCTGCAATCCGCTGGATGCCATTGCCGCTCATAACTGGGAGACGTTGCGCTGTTGGAGTTTTCTCGATGTGGCGGTGCATGGCCGCTACAACGCCCTGGCCTGGCGTTATCTCGAGGATCGGGGGTGGGCGCCGGACAGGGAGCCGGAGGACGCGGCGCTGCTGTTGGCGGCACGACCGGATTATGTGGCGATCAATTACTATTCCACCGCCACGATCGCCGCTAGCCGCGGCGACGGTTCAGACGTGAGCGCACGCGCCGGCGATCAGCAAATTATGCTCGGCGAACCGGGTGTGTATCGTGCGGCGGAAAACCCGTTTGTCGGCAAGACGCGCTACGGATGGGTGATCGATCCGGTTGGCCTGCGCTTAACGCTGCGCAAGACCTTCGAACGCTATCACCTGCCGATTCTCATCACGGAGAACGGCATTGGCGCGCTGGATGAATTGCGGGCGGATGAGACCATCGACGACGACTATCGCATTGAATTCATGCGGCAGCATGTCGAACAGATGCGGCTGGCGATCAACGATGGCGTCGAGCTGCTCGGTTACTGCCCGTGGGCGGCGATTGACGTAGTCAGTACGCATCAAGGTTACGCCAAGCGCTATGGATTTATCTACGTGAACCGCGGAGAACGGGATCTTAAGGATCTGCGGCGCATCAAAAAACGCAGTTTTGACTGGTATCGGCAGCTTATCGCCGCCAATGGCCGGTTGGGCAAATAAGCAAGGTGACGGCCGAGACGATGAAAGTCATTAAGGTGCTCAACAACAGTCTGGTGTTAACCGCGGACGACGATAACCGTGAGGTTATCGTCATGGGCAAGGGAATTGGTTTTAACAGCAAAACCGGAGACGAGATCAACTCGGCCGCCATTGAGAAAGTGTATGTGGTGCAGGAGGGGCAAAAAGGGCGCGATTATCTGCGGCTGATTGAAACTGCCCCGACGGAGCACATCGAAATTGTGCAGATGATCCTCAGTGAGGCCAACCGCCAACTGAACGGCAACATTAATGAACAGATTTTCTTTACGCTAGTGGATCACGTCAGTTTTGCTATCGAACGTCATCACAAGGGTATCGCCATCCAAAACCGCTTGCTGTTCGAGGTGAAGCGTTTCTACCCGCGAGAGTTTGCGGTGGGGCTGCAAGCGTTGGCCTACATTAACCAGCGGCTGAATATCCATCTGCCTGAAGAGGAAGCGGGCAATATCGCCTTTCACCTGGTCAACGGCCAGACCGAAGTGCAAAACATGGAGCACACGTTGCTGGCGGTGAAGATGCTGAAAGATATTTTCAATATCATCAAGTATCACTTTCGCCTCAATATCGACACCGATTCGCTGAACTACGCGCGCTTTTTAGTGCATATGCAGTTCTTTATCCAGCGCATGCTCGACGGCAAACAGATGACCTCGAAGGCCGATTTTCTGTTTGCCCAGATGACGGCCGAGTACCCGCATGCCTATCGTGGCGCGCTATTGATCCGCGATTACGTGAAGAATCTGCTGCAAATGGAGATGTCGAACGATGAGCTGCTGTATTTGATGATCCATCTGACGCGCATCACCGATCAGCCCGAGGCCTGAACCGCCTCGGCGACCAGTTCGCGAAAGCGCTCGACGATCGGCGAGGCCGGGCTGCGGCGCAGCGCCAGGTAAAGCGGGGCGCTGAGCTGCGCTTCTGCGGCGAGAGTGCGGTAGACGATGCCGTCGCCGCCCAGCCGCCGCATCGAGCCGGGCACGATTGACAACCCCAGCCCGGCGCCGACCAGGCTGAGGGTGGCCGGCAGGCGTGGCGCTTCCTGCACGATGCGCGGGCTGAAGCCGGCGCGGTGGCAGGCGGCCAGGATGGCGTCGTACAGCCCCTGGCCGGCCGGGCGGCGATAGAGAATAAACGCCTCGTGGGCCAGTTCGGCCAGCGGCAGCGGCTGCTGCGTTTCTTGCGCCAGCCGGTGGCCCAGCGGCAGGGCGACGATCATCGGCTCGCTGAGCACCGGCTCGACGCTCAGGCCGGGAATGCCGTTGGCCGGCGAACGCACGAAGGCGGCGTCGAGGCGCTGTTCCAGCAACGCCTCCATCAGTTCGCCGCTGCCGGCTTCTTCCAACTGGGTGGTGATGCCCGGCAGGATATCGCGATAGCGGCGCAGCAGGTTGGGCACGAACGGGTGCAGCGCCGCGGAGCTGGTGAAACCGATGGCGATGTGGCCCTGCTCGCCGCGGGCGGCGCGCTGTACCGCTTCGCGCAGGCGTTCGGCGCGCGCCAGCAGGGCGCGGGCCTCTTCAAACAGCACGCCCCCCGCTTCGGTGACGCGCACGCCGCGCGGCAGACGCTGCAACAAGGTTACGCCCAGTTCGTCTTCCAGCCCCTGCAGCAGGCGGGTCAGCGGCGGCTGTTGGATAAACAGCCGCTCGGCGGCGCGGGTGATGTTGCCTTCTTCCACCACGGTGACGAATGCCCGCAGGCGACGCAGTTCGATCATAGCCATACCTCAAAGGTATTGTTAGTTTCTCCGGAATGCATTAGACATCATGGCACGGCGGCGCGCATGATACCAGACATCAAAACAAGCGATGTGGAACGGCAATGTCATGTCAGATATCAATACGTTAAAACCGCACCCGGCGGCAGCGCCGGGTAATGCGGAGCTGTTTTTGGGCTTTCTCTGGCTGGGGCTGATCGGCTTCGGCGGCGTGCTGCCGATGGCGCGCAGTATGCTGGTGGAGCGCCGGCGCTGGCTGAGCGGCGAACAGTTTACCGAGCTGCTCGGTCTGTGCCAGTTCCTACCCGGCGGCAATGTGATCAACCTGTCGGTGGCGGTGGGCATGGAGTTTCGCGGGCTGCGCGGCGCGCTGTGCGCCTTGCTGGGCCTCATCAGCGCGCCGACGGCGATCGTGGTGGGGCTAGGCGTGGTGTACGCCCGCTTCCAAAACGATCCGCATGTGCAGCATGTGTTCGCCGGGCTGGCCGCCGCCGCCGCCGGGCTGCTGCTGTCGACCGGGCTCAAGATGCTGCTGCCGCTGCGCGGTAAATGGCCGGCGCTGGCGATCGTCGCGCTGGCGCTGATCGCCATCGCCTGGCTGCGCCTGCCGCTGTTGCCGACCATGCTGGTGCTGGCGCCGCTGAGCATTTTGCTGATGTGGCGGTGGCCGTCATGAGCGGGGTGTTGATTGCGTTGGCGCTGATCTTCACCGAGCTTTCTTTATTGGCGTTCGGCGGCGGCATGACCATTCTGCCGGAAATGCAGCGGCAGGTGGTTGAGGTGCATCAGTGGATGAGCGCCCAGGAGTTCAGCGCGCTGTTCGCCATGGCGCAGGCCGCGCCGGGGCCGAACATGATGATCGTGCCGCTGGTCGGCTGGCACGTCGCCGGCTGGGCGGGGCTGTTAGTGTCTTCGATCGCCAAGTTCGGGCCGTCTTCCATCGTTACGCTATTGGTGATGGGCGCCTGGCGGCGCTTTAAGGATCGCCCGTGGCGCCGCATCGTGCAGGCCGGACTGGTGCCGCTGACCGTGGGGTTGGTGGCGGCCAGCGGTATCTTGATCGCCGAGGCTTCCGCGCCCAGCTGGCGGCTGGCGGCAATCGTGGCGCTGGCGACGGGGTTGAGCATGAGCAAGCGCCTCCATCCGCTGTGGGTGCTGGCGGGCGGCGCGCTGCTCGGGTTACTGTTCGCCTGAAGGGTTAGCGCGGGATCAGTACAAAGCGCGAAGGGCCGTTGCGGTCGATCAGCTCATAGCGCTTCGGCGCGGTCAGGGCCAGAAACGCCACCATGCTCCCTTCGGCGTCGGTCAGCGTCATGCCGTCCGGCGTCGGCCGCCAGGCGACCGGCAGCGCGTGCAGCGCCAGCGGCTGCAGGCATTGGGCGGAGGCGCTGAAACGGAAAGCGTTGGTGTTGGCCACCGCTTCGTCGCTCAGCTGCACCTCGCAGACGGTTTTACCGTCGCCGATGGCGGCGAGCTGCCAGTCGCCCTTCAGCGCGGCGGGTTCCAGCAACGGCAGTGAACTGCCCAGGGCACTGCTGCACAATATGCTCATAACGACTCCTGTCAGGCTGGCGCGGCGCAAGGCGCGCATAAGGAAATGGGTTGGCATCGGGTCACTCCTTTCGGCTGTCCGTTCACACTTTAGCACGTACCTATCTTGATGATGAGGGAAGGATTAGGTTTTTTAATCCTCGATTATTCTGATCTGATCGGTGATAAAATACGCAAAAAGACGAATAATTAACCCGTTAATGCGCTCATTTTTCTCATTAATATAGTGAGAATACAAATTGTTATGCGTATCTCCATCTCTATGCCCGGCGCGGTGAAGCCAGGCCGGGTGGGCTCGCGCCAGCGGGGTGAGTCACTATACTGGTCATTCCTAAGCCTTGGCTTAGATTAGAACGACTGATGAATAGTCTTACAAAGCGAGTGGGTTCCTATTGTGTAAAAGGAGAATACAATGCGCAGTCGCCACAACGACATTTTGCAAGATGACGATGAGTTCACCAGCCTGGCCGCCACATCCCCCAACGATCATAACTATCAGTTTTACTATCACCAGCCCGGCAGCCCCTATGACGGATTGGGCTACGGCGCGCTGTTCACGCTGGACAACGCTAACCTGTACAGCAACCAGCGCGGCGGGGCGGCGATTAATAATTTGGGTAAAATCCGCGATAACTTCAGCTTCGATCGCGCCGCCGATCAGTTGACGCGGCCGGGCCTGACGCACAACGGCGACCAGGTGTATCACCAGCCGGTCGCGCTGACCTATTCCTTCCTGACGCAGAGTGCGCTGAACCGCATCGGCCAGACCGGTGACGGCGACAAGGGGTTGCAGCCGTTGACCCAGGCGGCGCAGGCTCAGGCGCTGAAATCGATGCAGGCGTGGGCCGACGTGGCGAACGTGACCTTTACCGAGGCGGCGTCCACCGATATCAACCACCGAGCGGACATCACCTTCGCTTACTTCACCCAGCGCGCCGACGGCAGCACCGCCGCCGGCAGCGGCCCGAATGCCATCAACGCGTACGCCTATTACCCGCCGAGTTCCAAATCGGGCAGCGATAACGCCTTTGCGGGCACGGTGTGGTTCAACAAGAACTTTGCCACCCATCAGGCGCCGGTTAGCGGTGACTTCAGCAGCCAGACCTTCACCCACGAGCTGGGGCATGCCCTGGGGCTGGCACACCCGGGATCTTATGACGCGTCGCTGGGCAACCCGAGCTACCAGAACGATGCCGCCTATTATCAGGATTCGTTGCAATACTCGATCATGAGCTATTTCAACGCCGGTTACACCGGCGCCGACACCAAAGGGGTCTATGGCTATGGCCCGATGGTGGATGACATCGCCGCGATCCAAAAATTGTACGGCGCCAACATGAGCACCCGCACCGGCGACACGGTGTACGGCTTCAACTCCAACACCGGGCGCGATTTCCTGACCGCCACGGCGGACAACGGCAAACCGGTCAACTTCGCGGTGTGGGACGCCGGCGGCAACGACACGCTGGACTTCTCTGGCTACAGCCAGCAGCAGATGATCAATCTGAACGACGGCGCGTTCTCCAGCGTCGGCGGCGGCACGCAGAACGTCGCCATCGCGCGCGGGGCGATCATCGAGAACGCCATCGGCGGCAGCGGGCGCGATGTGATCATCGGCAACGATCAGGACAACCTGCTGGCGGGCAACGCCGGCTCCGATATCCTGTACGGCGGCCTGGGGGCGGATCATCTGTGGGGCGGCAAAGATGCCAATAACTTCACCGACTATTTCGTCTATCTCAATGCCAAAGAGTCCACGGTGGCGGCGTTCGACGTGATTGAAGACTTCGAGCACGGCATCGACAAGATCGATCTCTCCGGCCTGCGCTTCAACAACAGCCTGAGCGAGCTGCGCTTTATCGACAGCGGCAGCGCCTTCAGCGGCCAGAAAGGCGAGATCCAGCTCAACTTCGACGCCTTCAACGGCACCACCGATCTGCTGATGAACACCCAGAGCAACAGCTACGCCGCCGACTTCAAGATCCACGTGGTCGGGCAGGTCGAGCAGAGCGATATCTTGTTTGCCTGAGGTGATGAAGGGGAAGAGAAAAGGGCCGAACGGCCCTTTTTTTACGGCTGGGCCGCCGCCGCGCTTTCCGCCACGAAGGAACCGGTCGTCACCTCGCCGGAACGGCGGTAATGAGCCACGATCACGCCGCCGGGTGAGACCACCGATTGGGTCAGCGTGAAGGCTGCCGGCGCCGCGTTATCATCGAACAGCCGCTTGCCGCCGCCGAGCAGCACCGGGTAGGTGAGCAAGCGCAGTTCGTCCACCAGGTCGTTGGCCAGCAGCTGTTGCATCAGCGTGCTGCTGCCCTGCACCAGCAGCACCGGCCCCTGGGCACGCTTCAGTTCGCGCAGCCGGGCGAGAATGTCTCGCCCCAGCCACTGGCTGTTCTCCCACGCCAGCGTCTCGCCGTGGTGGGTGGCGACGTACTTGATGGCCTGATTGAACACGCGGGCGATGTCGGCGGAAAACGGGTCGGCCTCGTCGGTGATATGCGGCCAGTAGCCGGCGAAGATATCGTAGGTGCGCCGCCCGAGCAGCAGATCGAAAGGCGCAGAGAAAAGATCGCTCATCGTTTCCGCGACGGCGTCATCCCAGTAGGGGGCGGTCCAACCGCCGAAGCGAAAGCCGCCGCTGCGGTCTTCGTCCTGCCCACCGGGCGCCTGCATCACGCCGTCGAGGCTGACGAACGCGCTGGCAATAATCTGTCGCATGGCTGTCTCCTGCAATTGAGTGCCAGCTGAAAGTTTAGCCGCCGCGCGGCGGCTGCGCCAACCGGCCGCTCAGGGTTGCAGCGCCTTGAGCAACGCCTGATGGAAGCGCGCCGGCTCCTCCATTTGCGGCGCATGGCCCAGCCCGGCGAACTCGATCAGCGTGGCGTGCGGGATGAGTTTCGCCGCCTGTTTGCCCAGCACCGCGTAATGCCCGATTTTGGCCTTGACTGCCGGCGGGGCGATATCGCTGCCGATGGCGGTGGTGTCGGCGGTGCCGATCATCAGCGTGGTGGGGGTTTGCAGATCCTTGAACTCGTAGTACACCGGCTGGGTGAAGATCATGTCGTAGATCAGCGCCGAGTTCCACGCCACCAGGCGGTGGCCCGGCCCGTTGTTCAGCCCGGCCAGCATATCCACCCAGCGATCGTACTCCGGCTTCCAGCGGCCGCCGTAGTAGGTGTGCTGCTCATAATTGCGGATGCCCTCGGCGGTGGTGTTCAGCTCGCGCGCGAACCATTGATCGACGCTGCGCCACGGCACGCCTTTCGCCTTCCAGTCCTCGAGGCCGATCGGGTTGACCATCACCAGCTGTTCCACCGCCTGCGGATACATCAGGCTGTAGCGCGTGGCCAGCATGCCGCCGGTGGAGTGGCCGATGACGATGGCCTTGCTGATGTTCAGGTTCTGCAGCAGGCCGTGGGTATTTTGCGCCAGCTGCTGGAAGCTGTACTGGTAATGCGCCGGCTTGGTAGAGGAGCAAAAGCCGATTTGGTCCGGCGCGATCACGCGGTAGCCGGCCTTGCTCAGCGCCTTGATGGTGTCCTGCCAGGTGGCGGCGCAGAAGTTTTTACCGTGCAGCAACAGCGCGGTGCGGCCGTTGGCGGCGCCTTCCGGCGGCACGTCCATATAGCCCATTTTTAACGGCTGCCCCTGCGAGGTGAAGCTGAACTGCTGCAACGGGTAGGGGTAGTGAAAGCCCTGCAGCTCCGGGCCGAACGTCGGCGTTTCGGCGGCGCCGGCGTTGAACGCGGCCAGCGCGGCGCACAGCAGCGCACTACGGGTGAATCTCAGCATCCTGATCTCCTGAAAACGGACGAGAGCCGAGTATAGCCATAATCGGCGCGGCGGCGCGCCAGTGGTTTCAGATAATTCTGTATATGACGGTTTGATTCCCGGCCAGATTCCGGGCAACGCTCTTTTTCACAGTGAACGCGGTCACGCCGCGCAACATTGGCGGCGCCTGATGGTTTTATTTCAAGGCTAAGTTATGCGATGCTTAAGCATTATTTATGCAAAAGGATCCTCGCATGTCCGCTTTATCCCGCTGCGCTTTCAGCGAAGGCAGCGTCGCTTTGCCGGAAGGCTATGCCGATCGCACGGTCAACGTCCTGTTGGCCGGCGATGATGTTTCCCCCTCAGTCAATATTTCCCGCGATGCGCTGCAGCCGGAGGAGAACCTGGAAGGCTACGTCACCCGCCAGCTCGATGCGCTGGCACAGGGGCTGAAAGGTTGGGCGTTCAAAAGCCGCGAGCCGGCGACGCTGGGCGATGGGCTGGCCGCCGGTGAATGGGTGCGCGCCAGCTACCTGCGCGACGGCAAACGCATCT
This sequence comes from Serratia sp. CY33802, assembly GCF_052169095.1. Taxonomy (NCBI): domain Bacteria; kingdom Pseudomonadati; phylum Pseudomonadota; class Gammaproteobacteria; order Enterobacterales; family Yersiniaceae; genus Serratia; species Serratia sp. CY33802. The sequence continues at coordinate 1,317,031 of NZ_JBJNLL010000001.1, read as the reverse complement.
GGCAGAACCAGGCGGTGTTCGCCCTGGCGGAAGGCCGGGTGCTGGTGTTCACCCTGGCGATGGCGCGCAAGCTGACGCCACAAGACGACGCGCTGCTGCAGCAGGTGCTGAGCAGCTACCGGGCGGCCTAACGATGAACTCTTTGCGTAAAAGGACCTTACGATGACCGAAGCGGCTCGCGTCGGCGATATTATCGGGCATTCCCATGCCCTGGCCGGCATGATTGCCGGCACCCTTGTCGGCGGCCTGATCGCCGCCGCAGGCGCGGTGGCGGCGGGGGCGCTGTTCGTCGCCGGCCTGGCGGCCTCCTGTATCGGCGTCGGCGTGCTGCTTATCGGCGCCAGCCTGGCGGTGGGGTATCTCACCGGGGAGGCGGCCACCGCGGCGCGCGACGGCATTGCCGACGCCGGTGCCGGTAGCCTGACCCCCAAAGGCAATATCGTCACCGGTTCCCCCAACGTTTTCATCAACGGCAAACCCGCCGCGCTCGCCACCAATAGCCAGGTGGCCTGCAGCGACGACGGCCCGAGCATGCAGATGGCGCAGGGCTCCGACAAGGTCAGCATCAACGGCCAGCCCGCCTCGCGCGTGGGGGACAAAACCAACTGCGACGCGCAGGTGATGGAAGGTTCGCCCAACGTGTTTATCGGCGGCGGCACCGTCACCACCTTGCCGATCAAGCCCGAAGTGCCGGATTGGCTGTACAAGGTCTCTGACCTGACGCTGCTGTTCGCCGGCCTGGTGGGCGGCGTGGGCGGCGCCGCCGGCAAGTTGGGGGCGCTCGGCAAACTGCTGGGCAAGCTGCCCGGCATCAACAAACTGGCGCGCATCGCCTGCCGCGCCGGCACCCTGATGACCGCGACCGCCGCGGTTGGCATTATCGCCCGGCCGGTGGATATCGTCAGCGGCCAGAAATTCCTCGACGGCGAAGACGATCTCGATTTCGTGCTGCCATCGCGCCTGCCGGTCGCCTGGCAGCGCTATTGGCGCAGCGGCAACCCCGGCGACAGCGTACTGGGCCGCGGCTGGAACCTGTTCTGGGAGAGCAGCCTGCAGCCGTATCAGGACGGCCTGGTGTGGCGCGCCCCTTCCGGCGACTTCGTCGCTTTCCCTATGGTGCCGTGCGGCCACAAAACTTACTGCGAAGCCGAAAAATGCTGGCTGATGCATAACGATGACGGCAGCTGGCAGCTGTTTGACGTCGGCGAACAGATTTTCCACTACCCGCCGCTGGCGGGCGAGCAGCCGAGCCGGCTCAGCATGATCACCGACGCCATCGGCAACGCCACCTCGCTGTTTTACGACGACGAGGGGCTGCTGAGCGAACTGGTGGACAGCGCCGGGCAGCGCCTGATGTGCCGCTATGCGCAGGGCCGCCTGCGCGAAGTGGCGCTGCAAACCGCCGAAGGCGAACGGACGCTGGCGCGCTACGGTTACGATGAGCAGGGCCAACTGACGACGGTGAGCAACCGCGCCGGTGAGGTGACGCGCCGCTTTGGCTGGCGCGACGGCCTGATGATCAGCCACCAGGACGCCGCCGGGCTGCTGAACGAATACCAATGGCAAGAGATCGACGGCGTGCCGCGCGTGACGGCCTACCGCAACAGCGCCGGAGAATCCCTTGAGTTCGGTTACGACTTCGCCGGCGGGCGCCGCAGCGCGGTGCGCGGCGACGGCAAGCGCGCGGAGTGGCGGCTGGATGACGACGACAACGTGGCGCAGTACACCGATTTCGACCAGCGCCGCTACGGTTTTATCTACCAACGCGGCGAGCTGTGCAGCGTGCTGCTGCCCGGCGGCGCGCAGCGCCAGAGCGAATGGGATCCTTATGGCCGCCTGCTGTCGGAGACCGATCCGCTCGGCCGCGTGACGCGCTATCAATATTCGCGCAACAGCGGCCGGCTGTTCGCCGTCGCGTACCCGGATGGCAGCAGCGAGGCGCAGCACTGGGACACGCTGGGGCGCCCGACGCGTTATGTCGATGCCCTGGGCAATGCCACGCTGTACCGCTATCCGGATGACGAAGAGAGCCTGCCGGCCAGTGTGATCGACGCGCTGGGCGGGGAAGTGAAGCTGGAGTGGGACGCCCGCGGCCAGCTGACGCGCTACACCGACTGTTCCGGCAGCGTCACGGCTTATACCTACGATGCGCTGGGGCAACTGACGGCGCAGACCGATGCCGAAGGCCACCAGACGCGCTACCGGTGGGATAACGGCGGGCGCCTGCACACCCTGATCCACCCGGACGGCGGCGAAGAGCGTTTTAACTGGAATGCGCACGGCCAGCTGGCCGAACATCAGGACGCGCTGGGCAGCCTGACCCGCTGGCAGTACAACGCCCTGGGGCTGCCGGTCAGCATCACCGATCGCATCAACCGCACCCGGCGCTATCACTACAGCCCGCAGGGCTGGCTGACGCGGCTGGAGAACGGCAACGGCGGCGACTACCGCTTCAGCTACGATGCGGTGGGCCGTGTGGTGGCCGAAGAGCGCCCGGACGACACCCGCCACTATTATCGTTACGGCGCGGCCGGGCTGCTGGAAGAGCACCGTGAGGTCGGCCTGCCGGGCGGCGCGGGCGAGCTGACTCAGCGCGAACAGCGCTTCCGCTTCGACGAGGCCGGGCAGCTGGTCTGGCGCAGTAACGCCAGTGCGGAATGGCATTACCGTTTCGACGCCATGGGGCGGCTGCGTGAGCTGAACCGCCTGCCGACGGCGAGCGGCGTGGCGCTGGGCATCGAGCCGGACAGCGTGCAGATGCGCTATGACGCCGCCGGGCGGCTGCTCGGCGAGCAAGGCGTCAACGGCGAGCTGCAATACCAATGGGATGCATTGGCCAACCTGCAGGCGCTGACGCTGCCGCAGGGCGATCGCCTGCAGTGGCTGTATTACGGCTCCGGCCACGCCAGCGCCATCAAATTCAACCAGCAGGTGGTGAGCGAATTCACTCGCGATCGCCTGCACCGGGAAACCGGCCGCAGCCAGGGCGCGCTGCAGCAGCAGCGGCGTTACGACGCCATGGGCCGCCGCAGCTGGCAGAGCAGCGCCTTCGGCCACGACAAACTGACCCGGCCGGAAGACGGCGTGCTGTGGCGCGCTTATCGCTACACCGGCCGCGGCGAGCTGGCCGGGGTGAGCGACGCGCTGCGCGGCGAAGTGCACTACGGTTACGACGCCGAAGGCCGCCTGCTGCAACACCGCGAACCCAATCAGGGCAAACCGGGCGCGCGGCTGGTGTACGACCTGGCGGATAACCTGCTGGGCGAGCGCAGCCCGCAGAGCGATATCGACGCGCACCTGCCGCTGGCGCCGATCGCCGACAATCGCCTGACGCACTGGCAAAAACTGTTTTACCGTTACGATGCCTGGGGCAACCTGATCAGCCGGCGCAACGGCCTGTATGAACAGCACTACCGCTACGACGCCGACAATCGGCTGGTGCAGGCGCACGGCCGCGGCCCGCAGGGCGAGTTCGAGGCGCAGTACCATTACGACGCGCTGGGCCGCCGCAGCCGCAAGGCGGTGCGCTACAAGGGCAAAACCGAACAGACGACCCGTTTCCTGTGGCAGGGTTACCGGTTGCTGCAGGAGCAGCGCGACGACGGCAGCCGCCGCAGCTGGAGCTACGATCCGGCCAGCCCGTGGAGCCCGCTGGCGGCGCTGGAGCAGGCGGGCGACAGCCGCTCGGCGGATATTTACTGGTACCACACCGATCTGAACAGCGCGCCGCTGGAAGTGACCGATGCAGCGGGCAACCTGTGCTGGTCCGGGCAATACGACACCTTCGGCAAGCTGCAGGGCCAGACGGTGGCCGGCGCGGCGAAGCGGCATGGCGCGCAGTATCAGCAGCCGCTGCGCTACGCCGGGCAATATCAGGACGACGAAAGCGGCCTGCACTACAACCTGTTCCGCTACTACGAACCCGAGGTGGGGCGTTTCACCACACAGGATCCGATAGGGCTGCGCGGCGGGTTGAACCTTTATCAGTATGCGCCGAACCCGCTGATGTGGGTGGATCCGCTGGGGTTATCTCCAGTAAGCCCAAAAACTGTTCTTTTCTCACAAGACAGTATTAATCCTGTCTTCGATGATGGCAGGAATGTTAATGAGTTAATTCATAGATTGAAAAACGATCCGTCATATATCAATCAAGTAGAACCTATTAGAAAAGTAAGAATGCGTGATTTACCAGAAAATGTACAAGAAAGGTTAATTTCCCAAGGTGCACATAAGGATTCTGTCTTTAGTCTTGATAACCGGCGTCTTTATGCAGCTAAAGAGGCTGGTGTAGCCAAAATCCCTTCTAGGTGGGCAACACAGGAAGAATTGTCGAAAATTAATCTTAATAGGCGTTTTTCAACTAAGAATTCAGGTAGGTCAATTAGAACTAGAGGATGTGCTTAAAATGAATGTACAAGCAATAAAAACTAAGTATGGAATCATACTAGGACGAGATGCCTTGATCATTTCTGAACATGAAATCAGTCTTTCTCCTTTTACATTTAAAGTTAAAGCGTTGCTTTCGTTATCGGCATGCGAGCCAGAGGTTTTGAATGAGGCAGATGTGAAAATAGAGTTCTTTTTTAGTGAAATAGAAAGGATGTCTATTTATAAAGTTGATGACTACCCTTATGAGAGGTATTCAGAGTCAAGCTTTGATTTGCTGGAAGAATACAGTTCAGGAAAAAAAAGAGTTGCGTTAAGTACTTATGATCATGTTTTCGATGTTACAGGTAATTTTAAAATATTGTATGAATAACGGGGCGTTTTGAATCGCAGAAAAAGATCGAAGTGGTAGGAGGCATAGTAACAACAGTCGCTGCGCGACGCCTTTGGATTGATAGAACACCACGAAACAGGACTACTTGATGCCTCCATACCATCGAGTAGGTACCTGTACCTATTAGCTGTTAAACCAATAACGGCGTGGGCGGTAGCGTGTTAAAACTACGAAGCCGTTAAGTATGGTCAAGCCCGTGGTGAAGGTTAGGGCGTTCCGGATGTTCATGAAATGGAGAGTGGCTGTGAACGAGAATAGGCAATTAGGTATTTTATTATTGGAAGACATTCCATTTGATAAGCTGCTTATTAAGCTGGAAAGGGCGTTTGGTGTTTCACTTCCTTGTGAAGATGATAAGGGGCGCTATGTGGCAAAAGCAGAACTAGATGATTATAATATAGAGGTTATAGATAGAGTTGATAGATTAGGGGATGTTCTTTGTGATGATAATCATGTGATCGACGTGAAAATAAAATCTAATGATTTTTTTAATCCAGACTTTGAGAGAAAAATAAAAAAATACTAAGAGATGGAGATGTGAAGTGGAAGGATGGAATTTGGACTAAGCTTCATAGGGATGAGGATTATAGAGTCGTCTATCCTGACTCTTAGTGTTCACGTTAACAATGTAACCATTTCTAAATCTGCGTTAGAGCCGACAATTCTCAGTCGGTTCTAAATGTTTAGAATGAAAAGTATCTAAACGAGCAGATTTGATAATTTTCAAATATCCATCCGTACACATTGATAAATAATTTAATATTACGGTATCTAACATGATTGATTTTAACGCTAGGATTGTGTCGGGTGTCTCCATGGGTAATGTCGCTTTAAATGAAAATATTTCATTATATATTAATGAGATGCACTCCAGATTTAGTGTCAAGATTAAAAGCCACTTCCTACCTGACGGGAATGAGCGAAATTCATATATAGTCGATAATGCCTTGACCGTCGTAACTGATAAAGACGGTGTCATTTTGTCACTTGGATGTAATGCTCATTATCAAGGGGGCTACAATGGAATCATATTTCCCGGAATGAGTGTGATAGATATAATAAAGCTGACGAGGTCGCAGAAAATATACAATGGCTCCATCATTATTAATGATGACTTTGGTGTTTCGTTTATCCTCCCATCCCCATATGATGAGATTTCCGATGCGATAAACCATATCCCTGGTGGGGTGATGATAAACGAAATTTTCGTATCTGATTTTTCATTCTGGCGTTAGCTTATTGAATATATGAGTGGGTTTAGTGAGCATGAAATTAAATTTGGGGTGAGTGATATAGTTGTCACTGTCTACATAGATTCGGATACACCACCGATTTTTCACCCGATGTATGATAGAGTTTACTTTATATCAGATGAAGCTGTATTTGAATTTTACATTGATGATGAGGGGATTGTTAATTCACATTTAGTTGAAAAAATCGCTCCGTGGTTTGAGGTGGATGTGGATGATCAGTTTTCTATGATGTCAATTTATCCACAGGTTTTTAAAACTGAACTGGAGGTTAAAATAATTGCAGTGAATTATAGTGAAGAACCGTTCTCAGTGTTCATCGTAAGGTATAAAGATGGTGACCATGAAAAATTACTGTATTTAGAGCCAAAGAATTTTTTTGGATTTTTGATTTCATAGAAAAATTACAGAATGATTAGGGGGCAATGTGAGCAAGGAGTTAAAGCTTGATGTTATGAAAAACAGAAATGACTTGGTTGAAGGGACTTTTTGCTACTCTCTTTTTGAGAGGTCGTTCTTTGATGAGAAGCTATTAAGTGACTTAGTAAATAATTCAGAGGCGTTTTTGAAATAAAATGAGTATGATACGGATATTTTAAACTTGCTATCATGGATTGTTAATGGTGTTGATCAATGTTTCACATCCCATAATGATAAAAATGACTATTATTCAATTGAAAACTATTCTGTGAATTTGGAGAGAAAATGGGGGCGTGTGTGGCGACCTGAGATTAATAAGATAATAAATGGCGATAAAGATTGTTAGTGTTTTACAACAAATATGAGAAACATTGAATATGAGATGTAAGGTAGATGCCTGAAAAGGAAATGTTAGGTTCTTTATAAATAAAAAAGAGGAAGAGTAAAAGCATTAGATTGTTAGTTGCATCAAAGGCCGCCTGCTGCAACACCGCGAACCCAATCAGGGTAAACCGGGCGCGCGGCTGGTGTACGATCTGGCGGATAACCTGCTGGGCGAGCGCAGCCTGCAGAATTACATCGACGCGCACCTGCCGCTGGCGCCGACCGCCGACAAACTAAATACCCAATGTGCCGTTAATCAGGGTGCAGCACTGCCCGCCGATCCAGGGTTCGCCGTTAATAAAGCGCACGCTCACGCGGCCATCTCGATTCAGTTGGGTGCCCTGGCGCACCTGGTAACCCTGTGCGGTCTGGCCGCCGTCGGGGAAGCGGCTGGCTTGCAGCAAGCGCGCCAGGCAGGCGTTGGCGCTGCCGGTTACCGGATCTTCAATCAAAACACCGCATTCCACCATAAACGCGCGCATTTCGTAATCGGCCGGTTCGGTTGCGGGGCAGGCGCCATAAATCACTACGCCATCCACTTCACAAGCCGTTTGCAGCTGTTTAATCGTTGCCTGATCTGGCGTCACCGCCAGGCAGGACTGCGCGTCCGGCAGGCGCACCATCAGCCAGCGAATGCCCATCTCGGCAATCACCGGCAGGGGGCCTCCTTCAATCATCGCGGGCCGTAAAGCGGCCATCAGCCGTTCTGTTTCCTCAGCCGCCATTGGGCGAAACTCAACTTCGGGCGCGGCGAACGCCAAGGTGCCTTCCGGCTGGATATTGACCGCCACCAGGCCGACGCCGCATTCCTGCATCACCGTTCCAGGCCGTTTAGGTGTCAATCCGGCTTCCAGCAGGGCGTGGGCGGTGCCCAGCGTCGGGTGGCCGGCGAAGGGCAGCTCTTTTTCGGTGGTGAAAATGCGCACCTTATAATCCGCCGCCGGGTGCGTCGGTTTAAGCACAAAGGTGGTTTCCGAAAGGTTGGTCCAGCGGGCCAGTGCCAGCATCTGCGCGCTGCTCAGCCCCTCGGCCTCCAGCACCACCGCCACGGGGTTGCCCTGCAGCGGCGTACGGGTAAACACGTCCACCTGTTTGTAGGCGCGGGGTGTCACATCATCACTTCTGAGCATTTGCCATCATCCATTATCAACAAAACCTGATGATAACGATATTCGCCAATGGCTTCAAAGGGTTGAGTTTTGTTTTGAGATATCCGCCCGCCGCCATTTCAGCGTCGGCTTGGCGAACATCACCAGGTTGCCCAGCAGGATCAGGCACAGCCCCAGCACGGCGTTGAAGTGCCACTGATAGCCTTCGTAGATCGTTGAGATGGTCAGCGCCACCAGCGGGAACAACAGGGTGCTGTAGGCCGCCGCGCCAGCGCCGATGCGGCCGAGCAGGCTGAAGTAAGCGGCGAAGGCGATCACCGATCCGAAAATCGCCAGGTACAGCAGGGAGCCGATATAGCGGCTGCTGTATTCCATCTGGAACGACGCGCCCTGCGCCCAGGCGATCAGCGCCATCAACAGCGCGCCGTAGGTCATGGCGTAGGTATTGGTGGAAAAGATATCCAGCCCGCGGCGCTGATGGCGCGTGCTGATCATGTTGCCCAGCGAGAAACCGTAGGTGCCGAGCGCACTCAGGCCGATGCCTTTAAGCAGCTCCGGCGCCATGCGGGTGGCGGCCAGATCTTGCCAGAACAGCGCCACGATGCCGGTCAACCCCAGCAGCGCCGCCGGCAGCAGGGTGGGACTGGGGCGCTGGCGGAAAAACAGCAGGCTGTTGAGGGCGTTGAACAGCACCGCCATCGAGAAGATCACCGATTCCAGCCCGCTGCTGATGTAGGCGGCCGCGTGGTAGAAGCAGAAGAAGTTGAAGCCGAATACGCAGCAGCCCTGCAGCACGCAGAACAGATGATCGCGCGGGGCGAGGCGGCGCAGGCGGCGCGTTAGCAACAGCACGGCGAACATCACCGCGGCGGCAATGGCGAAGCGGTAAGCGATCGAGACGGGAATGGCCACCGGCCCTTCCTGTTGCAGGGTGATCGCAATCCAGGTGGTGCCCCAAATCAGCACCACGGCGAGGTACAACAGCGCATTCATTCTATTTGTTACTCCGAAAAAACCGATGGCGCAGTATCCGCTTTGGCGCGCGGCGGCGCTTGCAGCGCTTTGCGCTCAGTTGCATATTCTTGCGCTTTTTTTGCCAAAAGCGCGGGGCGGCGGCTGGTATGCGGCGGCGCCACTCTTTACACTGTCGGCATGTCGAACAACGGGGCCGGCGATGTCCAACTATCAGGCGTTTGAAACACTGCGTGAGCACAAGGCGCGGCTGCACGGCAGCGTGCTGCTGGGCACCGGCGTGGAGCTGGCGGCCTGGTCCAACTGCAACGATCGCGTCACGCAGGAAAGCGCCGACCACCATACCCTGAGCCTGTACGTCGCCGACGGCTATGAGTGCTACCAGCAGGTGCCGGGCGGCTGGCGCAACGGCGGCGGGCCGGATCGGTTCTGCATCATGCCGCGCCAATACGCCTCCACCTGGGATGTGCGCAGCGATCTGTCGTTCGTGCATCTGTACTGCACCGACGGGCATCTGCGGCAGCTGGCGGAGCAAACCTGGGATCGCCGCCCGGCGGCGATCAACGTGGAGCCGCGCAGCTTCGGCGAAGATCCGCAGATCACGCTGCTGTACCGCCAGTTTTTGCTCAACTGCGATTGGCAAGACAGCGCCAATCTGCTGGCGCTCAGCAGCGCGTCGAACCTGCTGATGTCACACCTGATCCAGTGCTACAGCCAGCTGCAGTGGAAGCTGCCGCCGGTGCGCGGCGGCCTGGCCCCTGCGGTAGCCCGGCGGGTGCGGGAATATATCGCAAGCCACCTCGATCGGCCTTTGCTGTTGGCGGATCTGGCGGCGCAGGCCGGGTTGAGCGAATACCATTTCGCCCGCATGTTCAAGCACGCCACCGGCCTGGCGCCGCACCAGTTCGTGATGCGCGCCCGGCTGCAGCGGGCGGAACAGCTGTTGCGGCATAGCCAACAGCCGATCACCGAGATCGCGCTGGCGTGCGGCTTCAGTTCCGCCAGCCATTTCAGCAACCGCTTCAAGGCGGCCTATGGATTTGCTCCGCTGCAGGTGCGGCAGGGGCGCTAACCGAAAGGGAGTGCAACATGGATCAACAATTTGCCGGGCTGGGCGTGTTGTTTGTCGCCGGATTCGGGCCCATCACGCGTGAGAGCGACGAGAGCAAGGCGTTTTATGTCGAGGCGCTGGGGCTGCCGCTCAAGCCGATGCTGGGCAACGAAACCTATCTGCTGTCGGAGCAAGGCGCGCTGGACGGGGTGAAGCATTTTGCCCTGTGGCCGCTGGCGCAAGCGGCGCAGTCCTGCTTTGGCGACGATCGCTGGCCGGCGGATCTCGCGGTGCCGCAGGCGTGGATCGAGTTTGACGTAGCCGACATGGCGGTAGCCACCCAGAGGCTGGTCGATCGCGGTTATCGGCTGTTGGTCGCCAACCGCGAAGAGCCGTGGGGGCAAAGCGTTACTCGGTTGCTCAGCCCGGAAGGACTGCTGGTTGGCGTCACCTACACGCCCTGGTTGCGTTAAACGCCGTGCTGTTCGCCGCCGTTTCGCAGCGGCGGGCGGCCTAAGAACAAATACGCATTAGCTTAAAGCGATCTGCGCTATAGACCTATCGAATCCCCGAGTTGTTTCCTTCCCTGAAAGCAGTAATCCCGTTCATTGCGTAAAAACCAAGGGCCAGAACGCGCTATTGCCATGCCATTTTACGGCGATTTTCCCTCGTCTTTTTTTGTCGCCAGGTGCCTGATGGGAATAGAGATTATTCTTATATTTCCATCAATGCTTAAGAAATAATAATGATTCTCGTTTTCAACCACGGAAAGGAGAAGGAACGATGAAAACAGTGAAACGAACGGGCATCGCGCTGGCGATAGCCCTGACTTTCCCCCTGGCATTGCCTGCCGCTATGGCGGCGCAACCCTCCCTGACAAACAGTAAGGCGGCGACGATGACGGAAAAACACGGGCAGTTTATTGCGGTCGGTAAAGTGGTGCAGGTGACCTTCGGCGATTTCGCCTTCAAGCTGGATTTTACCGATGACAATACCATGACCTTCACCGGTATCGGCGAGGCGTCGCAGGGCATTACCGACACGGTACAGTACACCGCAGTGGAGATTCGGCCGAAGGTCTACATGGTCTATTGGCACGAACCGCAGTCCGGCGACAACGTGACGCATATCGAGGACTTTGAGCGCGGCGAGGTGTACACCAACATCGCCGCCAAGGACGGCAGCTTCACCCATCTGAAAGGGCAGCTGAAAATCGTAGGTCACTCAGGAAACTAAGGAGCAGTTATGAAAAAGGCATTGATCGCCTGTGCGATCGTCGGCGGCTTGCTGGCGAGTTACCCGGCGTTGTCAACGGATCAGGCGGCGTCGCAAAAGTCGGCCGGCAAGGGCGGCTATCATCATGCCCAGCAAAAGCTGAAGGTGGTGGAAGATCTGTACGCGGGCTTCTTCAACCGCCACGACATCGGCGTGGCGCAGAGGCTGATTGTGGAAAACTACAAGCAGCATAACCCGTTCGTCGGCGACGGCATCAAGCCGTTCCTCGATTTCTTCAGCCAGACCTTTAAAGACAATCCGCAATACAGCGCCAAAATATACCGCAGCGCGGTCAACGGCGATCTGGTCTACGTTCACGTCAAATACCAAAATAACCCGCAGGATCGCGGCACCGCCAGCGTGGATATTTATCGGGTGAACGATCAGGGGAAAATCACCGAGCATTGGGACGTCAATCAGGATGTGCCGGAAAAATCGGCTAACGACAATACCATGTTCTGAGCCACAAGGGCCGCTGCGGCGGCCCTCTACGCGCCTGCAACACTTTATTTACTTACATAAATATTAAATGACCGCCGCGTCGAGTAGGCTACGGCCGCCTTTGGCAGTGGTGGTACGGTTGATGGGCGTCATTGTCCCGCCACTGCTTGAGGCGTTTCCCCACATTCCCCGTTATCCCGCACGTTGATTTTCCACTTTTTTGAACTGATGGCGCAGCTGCAGCGCATTGCAAAGCACCAAGACTGCCGTGACGGCGAACACCCAACGGAACCCCATCATCGCCGAAATGCCCGATCCCAGCAGCGGGCCAACCACGTTCCCCAGGTACATGAAGGATTGGTTATAGCCGAAGATGCGCCCGGTCACCTGATCGGAGGAATACTTCAGCAGCAGCGCCTGCACCGCCGGCATCAGCGCACCGTCGGCAAAACCCAGCAGGAAGCGCAGAATGCCCAGCTGCAGCGGCGTATTCACCCAGGCCATCACGGCGAACAGGCCGGTGGTGAACAGCAGCGCGGCGATCAGAATGCGCGCGGTACCGATGCGATCGCCGAGCCGCCCGAGGCGCGGCGCGGAGATCAGCGCCGCGATGCCGGGCACGGCGGCGATCATGCCGCTGACGAAGGCGATATTGCTGACGTTGCCCGACAGTTCGCGAATGAACAGCGTCAGGATCGGGCTGATGGAGGAGTTGGCCAGCTGGATCATCAGGGTGCAAACGAACAGGGTGACGATCAGCGCCGGATAGGGCAGCGACCGGAATACCGCCTTGCCGCTCAGCTGATCCGCTTTTTTCACCGTGATGCGCCGCTCTTTAATCAGGAACAGCGTCACCAGGAAACTGACGAACATCAGCCCGGAAGTGACGAAAAACACCACCCGCAGCCCCAGATGGTCGGCCATCAACCCGCCCAGCAGCGGCCCGGCGATCACGCCGGAGATCTGCCCGGTCGAGAGTGTGCCCAGCGCCCAGCCGCTTTTATCGCGCGGCGCCTGCGAGGCGACCAGCGCCATGGCGTTGGGAATATAGCCGGACGTCAGCCCCATCAGGGCGCGCAGCGCGAACAGCTGCCACACGTTAGTGGCCAGCCCCTGCAGCGCGATGACGATCGCCATGCCCAGCGAGGCGCGCAGCAGCATCAGCTTGCGGCCTTTGCGGTCGGCCAGGCTGCCCCACAGCGGCGAGACCACCGCCGAGACCAAAAAGGTGCCGCTGAACACCAGCCCGGACCACAGGCTGAGGGATTGGTGATCGCTGACGCCGAGCTGTTCGACGTACAGCGGCAGAAAAGGGAGGATTTGGCTCATCGCCAGCCCGGTGAAGAAACACCCGAGCCAGACCGAGATCAGATTGACTTTCCACGCTTCCATCGGCTTACCGTACCACGTTGAATAAGGAGGGATTTATTAAGCAAAATAATAATAACACTGCAAATTAATCGGCGAGGGGCAAATGCGTGAGCAAACGTAACCCTGCCGATGCAGTGTCTTTTTTGCTATATATTAATAGCTATATTATCATAGGTAACTAGGTTAAGCCAGAGCGGCGCGGTAGCCAGGCAGGGCACTGCGCGATCCGGCGGTGTGAAAGCAGGGATAAACTGAACGCTAGATTGATGCCAATGAAAAAAGATCACCCTGAAGACGTGACGCTGCTGCGCACGCAGTTAATGTCGCTGGTGCGCCGTTTACGGCGCGAGTCGCGTAGCGACGAAAAATCCTGGGCCCAGCTGATGCTGTTGGGGGCTATCGATCGCCACGGCGGCGAGGCGACGCCGTCGCTGCTGGCGGAATCGGAGCGCATGCGTTCCTCTAATCTGGCGGCCGCGTTGCGTGAGCTGGAGGCCGACGGGCTGCTGGTGCGCACGCCGGATGCCGAAGATAAACGCCGGGTGCGGGTACGCCTGACGCCCGCCGGGCTGGGCCTGCTGCAGCAAAGCCGCAGCCGACGCGAGGCGTGGCTGCTGGCGGCGATGGAAAGTTGTTTAACGGAGCAAGAACAGGCGCTGTTGGTTGAGGCGGGGGCGCTGATGGCGCGGCTGGCGGCGGCGCCGTCTGCGGAAGCGGACTGATTGCAGGGGCGGCCTGAGTTGCCCCCCAGCGGCGAGATTACGGCATCGGCCAATCGACCGGCATGGTGCTGACCACGTCCACGTAGCGATCCCAGGCCGATGACCAGAATTGGGCGAAGGCTTCGAGGGTGAAGTGAATGCCCATCAGGCCCATCACGAACCAGCAGGCGGTAAACAGGCCCAGGCTGCTGAACATGAACGCCATGCCATTGCGGCTGGTTTTACGGCAAACGACGTTTAACTGGCTGGCGAAGAACATCATCACGGCGCTCAGCAACTCCCAGCGCATCATGATTAAACCGGTGGCAATGGTACTCATCGAACTCGATCCTATGTAACAAAAAGCCGCATCCGGCAGGGCGCCGACAGGAAAATGCGGAGGAGAATAACGGTAATAGTGTGATAAGGATCACATTGTAGCATTGAGAGGAACGGCGGCTCAATGGGGCGCGCGGTGAAAAAATCGCCGCCGGTAACATTCCAATATGCTGAAACAGTTATGCCATTTCATTAGCAACCTTTTCATGGGGCGTCGCGCCCGATAACGCTATGCTTGCCGGCTTTTCAGTTCCCTGATTTTGCGGGGAAATGTGACGCAAAAGGTATCGGCTCCGCATGGCCCTGTTAAAAGAAAAAATTCGCGACCACTCCGCGGAAGAGATGCTGTTTATCCGCCGGGCGGCCGTGGCGCTGGCGCTGGTGGTGGTCTGTTTCGGCGCGCTGGTCGTCAATCTCTACCGGCTGCAAATTCGCCAGCACGGCTTTTACCAGACGCGCTCCAACCAGAATGACATCAAGATGTTGCCGATCGCCCCGAGCCGCGGGCTGATCTTCGATCGCAACGGCATTCCGCTGGTACGAAACGTGACACTGTATCGTATCGAGATCACGCCCAGCAAAATCACCGACATGGCGGCGCTGCTGCAGGCGCTGACGCCGATCGTCGACCTGACGCCGGAGGACATCAGCGCGTTTCGCGATGACATGCACCACAACAGCCGTTACAAGCCGGTGACGCTAAAAACCGGTCTGAGCGACACCGAGGTGGCGCGCTTTGCCGTCAATCAATACCGTTTCGATGGGGTGACCATCGATACCTATCAACAGCGTGAATATCCTTACGGCGCTCAGCTGGCGCACGTGCTGGGCTATGTGTCGAAGATCAACGACAGCGATCTCAAGCGCCTGGACAAGGCCGGGCTGAGCGAGAACTATGCCGCCGATCGCAACATCGGCAAACAGGGCATCGAGGCCTATTACGAGTCCGAGCTGCACGGCACCACCGGCTATCAGGAGGTGGAGGTGGATAACCATGGGCGCGTGATCCGCCTGCTGAAGGAGCAGCCGCCGAAGGCCGGCAAGAACATCTACCTGACGCTGGATTTGCCGCTGCAGCAGTACATCGAATCGGTGCTGAAGGGGCAGCGCGCCGCGGTGGTGGTGGAAGATCCGCGCGACGGCGGCATCCTGGCGATGGTCTCCAGCCCCAGCTACGATCCCAATCCTTTCGTCAAAGGCATCGGCTATCAGGCCTATAAGGCGCTGCTGACCAACCCGGATCTGCCCCTAATCAACCGCGTCACCCAGGGGCTGTACCCGCCGGCGTCGACGGTGAAGCCCTACATGGCCGTTTCGGCGCTGTTCGCCGGGGTGATCACGCCCACCACCACCTTTTTCGGCGCGCCGACCTGGACGCTGCCCGGCACTGAGCGCCGCTACCGCGACTGGCTGAAAACCGGCCACGGCATGCTCAACGTCACCAAAGCGATCGAGGAGTCCGCCGACACCTTCTTTTATCAGGTGGCGTATGAGATGGGCATCGATCGTATTCACCACTGGCTGAGCCAGTTCGGCTACGGCCAGTCCACCGGCATCGATCTGAACGAAGAGTATCGCGGCGTGCTGCCGAGCCGCGACTGGAAGCTGAAGGTGCACAAAAAAGGCTGGTATCAGGGGGATACGGTTTCGGTGGGCATCGGCCAGGGGTATTGGGTGGCGACGCCAATCCAGATGGTAAAAGCGCTGACCACGCTGATCAACAACGGCCAGGTGAAAACGCCGCATCTGCTGTATTCGCTGCAGCAGGGCAACCGGGTGACGCGCTACCAGCCGCCGGCGCAAGCGGCGCAGATCGGTGATCCCCACTCGCCTTACTGGGGCATTGTGCGCAACGGCATGTACGGCATGGCCAACCTGCCGAACGGCACCGGTTACAAGCTGTTCCATACCGCGCCGTACCAGATCGCCGCCAAATCCGGCACCTCGCAGGTGTTCAGCCTGAAGCAAAACCAGACCTACAACGCCAAAATGATCCCGGTGCGGCTACGCGATCACATCTTCTATACGCTGTTCGCGCCTTACAAAAACCCCCGGGTGGCGATGGCGCTGATCCTGGAAAACGGCGGTGGCGACGGCGTGGTGGCGGGGCCGACCGCACGCGCGATCCTCGACCATATTTTTGACCCGGCCAACGCGCTACAGCCCGGTGATATGCCGCAAAGTAAACCGCAGTTAAACGACAGTGCGGATGTGCAACGGTGATGCGGTTTGTTTTTACTTTCTTACAAACTGCAATCTCCTGACCATTTCCGGCAAGGTAGACTGAAATAACACCATAAACCGAATAAAAACGTAGGGTTAACACAACAGTGGCGCCATCGACCAAAAAGAGCGGTAAAACCTATTCCACAGTTCGTTTCGGCTGGATTTGCGCCGGCATGCTGGTCTGTTTTTTTCTGTTGGCGTTCAGGGTCGGCTACCTGCAGCTGCTGGAACACCAGCAGTTGGCGGATCAGGCCGACCAGCGTTCGATCCGCACCCAGGTGGTGCCGACCAACCGCGCTATGATCACCGATCGCAACGATGAGGCGCTGGCGGTCAGCGTGTCGTCCAAAGACATCGTGCTGGACCCGAAGCATATTCTCGATACCCAGACCGATACCGGTAACGAACGCTGGCAGAGTATGGCCAACGTGCTGAAGATCCCGCTGGCGGACGTACAGCATCTGATCCAGAGCAACGCGCACAAACGTTTTGTCTACCTGGCGCGCAAGGTGGAGGACGACAACGCCGCCTACATCAGCAAACTGCACCTGACCGGCGTCAGCGCCGAGCAGGATTTCAGCCGCTTTTATCCGATGGGCCAGGATGCCGCCGGGCTGATCGGTATCGTCGGCCAGGACAATCAGGGGCTGGAGGGCATCGAGCTGGGCTTCAACCCGCTGTTGCAGGGAAAAAACGGCCTGCGGGTCTATCAGAAGGATGGCAGCGGCGCGGTGATCGGCGTGCTCAAAAGCGTGGATCCGGTGCCACCGCCGAACGTGACGCTCAGCATCGACAAATTTATCCAGTACGTGCTCTATGCGCAGATCCGCGACGGCGTGGTGGCTAACCAGGCCGACTCCGGCTGTGCGGTACTGGTCAAGATCGACACCGGCGAAATCCTCGGCATGGCCAGCTATCCGTCGTTCAACCCGAACAACTATGGCAGCACGCCGGCGAAAGACATTCGCAACGTGTGCAGCAGCGACAGCTTCGAACCGGGTTCGACGGTGAAACCGGTGGTGGTGATGGTGGGGTTGGAACATAAGCTGATCCGGCCGGATACCGTGTTGGACACCACGCCGTATCGGGTGAACGGTCACCTGATCAAAGACGTCGGCCACTGGTCGAAACTGACCATCACCGGCGTGCTGCAAAAATCGAGCGACATCGCGGTATCGCACATTGCGCTGGCGCTGCCGGCCACCGTGCTGCCGGCGGTCTACCGTAGCTTTGGCCTGGGGCGGCCAACCGAGCTTGGCATCGGCAACGAGAGCAGCGGCTATCTGCCGCAGCACCGTGAACGCTGGGCCGATATCGAACGCGCTACCTTCTCCTTCGGCTATGGGCTGCGCGTGACGCCGCTGCAGATGGCACGCGAATATGCTGCTATCGGTTCCTTCGGCATTTATCGCCCGCTGTCGATCACCAAGGTGACGCCGCCGGTGATGGGGCAACGTATTCTGCCGGCGGATACGGTACGGTCCGTGGTGCATATGATGGAGAGCGACGCCTTGCCTGGCGGCAGCGGGGTGAGCGCCGCGGTACCGGGCTATAGGCTGGCGATCAAAACCGGTACCGCCGAGAAAATGGGCCCCAGCGGCAAATACGACGGCGGCTACATCAACTACACCGCCGGTGTGGCGCCGGCCAGCGATCCGCAGGTGGCGCTGGTGGTGATGGTCAACAACCCGAAAGCCGGCAAGCACTTCGGCGGTTCGGTGGCGGGGCCGGTGTTCGGCAAGATCATGGCCCAGGTGCTGGAGCACATGAATATCCTGCCGGATGCCCAACCGCTTAACGTGGTGTCGTCGGTCAAGGGCTGATGGGGATTAGCGCGATTCCAGCAGGCGCTTTAGCGCCTGCAGATCGGCGTTCACCAGCCCGGCGTCGCGGGCGAACAGCGCGTCGTCCATGTCCGGCTGGCGGAACAGGGTGAAGATCACCTCGGTGCCGTGCCGGTTGGCGAGCGCGCGCAGCGGCACGTAGACCACGCCGCCGTTCGGCAGCGTCACCCAATGATCCAGCACGCCGAAGGCATTCGGCGCGCTGAAGCGAATACGAAGGTTTCCCTGTGGGGTGTCTGCCACCCATTCTTCATCTTCCTGCCGTAAACTGTTGGCCAACCCTTTGGCCCACAAGGGGAAATTTTCCGGCTGGCTGAGAAAGGCGTACACCTCGTCACAGGGGCGGTTGATGGCAATATGCAGCGTTTGCGCGCTCAGCATCGTGGCTTCTCCGGTTGGCGGTGATACTTCAGTGTAGATCCCGCCGCGCTCAGAAGTAGTAACCGATGTTTACGTTGGTGCGAAAATACCATTTATTGCTGCCGGAGGACTGGGTGCCGGTCCAGCCGGTGGCGTTTTCCACGCCGCCCCACGGGTTGGCGTTCTGCGCCCAGGTCAGATCCACCCACAGCATCACCGGCATGGCGAACACCTGCACCCCCAGCGTATTCATTTTGGAGTCGGAACCGCCGTGCTTATCCTTCCAGAGCACGCTGTAATCGTTGTAGAACCGCAGCTTTTTCACCGGCCCCCAAGGTACGTCGACGTCGCGCGCCAGGTTGATGGCGGCGGTGGTGGCCTGCGACGGGATCAGATAGGCCGGCGTCAGGCCGTTGCCGCCCATCCGGATCACCGAATTGTTGGCCCCGGCCGGGCCTTTGGCGTCGTAACCGTAGCGGATCACCTGGCCGGACAGATGCCAGGGATCGTTATTCACCAGCGTATGCAGGCCCGCCGCCCAGAAGCTGCCGTTATCGCCGGTAGCCTGGTTGTAGAGCCGTGAGGCTGCCAGCGAACCGCCGAGCTCATTGTCCCAGCCGCCCTGGTGGAAAGCGCGCGTCAGCCGCAGGTTTATCTGATCGCGTTTTTCGTTGCGCTGCAGGTGCTGTGACGCATAGTTGGTGTTTTTCAAATCGTCGTAGCTGGCGACGTCGGGGGCGTAACGCACGCCGGTCGGCATCATGCGCGGGTAATAGGCGGCGTCGAAGGCCCAATCGTCATGCTGATATTGGTATTTGGCGCCCAGCCCGGTGTTGACGCCAAAGCCGAGGTAAAACGGAATGCCGTACGACCAGCCGAACTGCGGGTAGGGCATCAGGCCGAACGGTTTGAACGGCGCGCCCAGTTGCACGGCGGAACGTTCAGACAGGTGATAGCCGACATAGGCGCGGTCGATGGCGTATTTGCGCCGATCCTGAAACCAGAATCCGCCATCGAAAAATGCATCGTTTACCTGGCCGACGGCATCGATGCGAAAAGCGTCAAAGCGTAAATGCGGAGGATTCCGATAATTGCTGCTGTGCCAGTCTTCATAGCGATAATTGGCGCGCAGTGCGCCGCCGATATCAATATTCTTTTTATTATCCTCGCTTTGCCAATGAATATGCGGAAATGCCGGACGGCTTTTTTTTACCGGCGCTGCGGTGGTGGCAGCATCGTTGGGCAATGCGGCGACGGTTGCATAACTCACTGGTGAAACAAGGAAAAAACAAAGCGTGATCTTGCGCATAGCAGGCCCCTGAAGAAAATAGACTGTTTATTAAGGCGAGCGAGTTTCACCTGTGAACAGGGCATTTACGCTCATCGGTTTTATATTTGAGACGATTTTATTGAGCGTTTCATATATTAAATTCCGCGCCGGTTAATATATGAAACTTTGTTTATTTTTTAATAGGAAAACTATAAATCCGGTATTAAACAAGTCAAGAAATAAAAATGAGAGTTGACGGGCAATACCGATTATTGGGTTGTCTTGGCCGGAGGGGGCAATACAGAGCAGGCTGAAATAGTCGTGTCATCAATGCCCGTTAGACTCGCGGCATCCTGGTATGACTGACTAAAAATCATGAACATAAAACTGACACTGGGCCGCAGGGTAAAACCTGCGGCAGCGCTACCGCGTGCGTTTGGCTTCGGCAAGAGCATGGGCTTATTAAGCGGGGTAATTTGCGTTATCGCGCTATTTTCTCTGCTGCAATTGTTTTCCACCCTATTTATTTCCAATATTTTGCGCGACGCCAAGGTTAATCTGGTGACAGGCGATGCGTTGCATCGCCAGCAGGCGACAATGGATCGCGCCTGACTGTCGCTGCTGACGGCCAGCGATACCCTGAACCGTGCGGGCATCTATTATCTGCAGGATAAAGCCACCGGCTCCGAGGGCAGTTGGCATAGCCTGCTGGATGAATCGTTGGCGGCGTTGGCGGCTTCAAAGCAGGCCTTTGCCCGGTTCGAGCGCTTGAGCACGGCTGCGCCCGAAGCGACGGGCGCCCTGAAAGACAGCTATCGTCTGTTCTATGACGGCCTGAAGGAACAGGCGCAAGGGTTGCAAAGCAGCGCCAGCGTCGATGCGTTTTTCGCCGTGCCGATCCAGGCGTTTCAGGCGGATTTCAACGAGAAGTATCTTGCCTACCAGACGCTGAACGAGCGGCGTGGCGATGACGTCAACGTGCGGCAATTGGCGGCGCTGGAGCAGGCCAAGATCTTTGCGTTTGGCGCGCTGGCGGCGCTGGCGCTGATTGCCGTGGGGGTCTGGGTCGGCGTCTCTCGCTGGGTTATCGCACCGCTGCAGCGGGCAATCGCGCACCTCAACGTGCTGGCCGCCGGCGATCTTTCGCGGCCGCTGCCGCCTGAGCGGGCGTTGAACCGCGAGATGCGTCAGCTGCAGACCAGCATTGGCCATATGCAAAACGGCCTGCAGCGGCTGGTGAGCGAGGTGCGCAATGCGGCGAGCGGGATCCTGAGTGGCGTCGGCCGGCTGGCGGACGGCAATCGCCAGTTGACGGCACAATCGGCGAAGCAGGACGGCGAATTGCAGTTGGCGACCGAGCACGTGCAGCAGCTGGCGGCGCGGGTGGAAGAAAACGGCCAATACGCCCAGCAGGCCAGCCAACGAACCGAACAAGCCCGGCAGTACGCCGGCGCCGGTGAGCAGATGATGGAAACCGTCAATGTTTCAATCCAAGGGATCGTCAACCAATCGGCCGAGATGCGTGGCATCGTCGCGCTGATCGACAGCGTGGCGTTCCAGACCCATATTCTGGCGCTGAATGCGGCAATCGAGGCCGCGCATGCCGGCGTTCACGGCCGCGGCTTTGCCATCGTAGCCAAAGAGGTGGGTCTGTTGGCGCAAAAGAGCAGCCATTCGACGCGCGATATTCAGCAGTTGATCAACCGTTCACTGCAGCAAATCGATCAAGGTTCGCAGGCGGTGGATCTGCTGACCGGCAACCTGCGCCAGATTATCGATCTGGTGAACAAATGCAGTGCCCTGATGGGGGAAATCTCGCAGGCGTCTTTCAATCAGGGGGAGAGCATTCAGGACGTGACGGCGCGCATTGCGGCGCTGAATCAGGTGGTGCAACAAACCGGCGCCGTGGTGAACGCGGTGACCGACGCTTCTCAGTCGCTGCAGGGCGAATCGGAACGGTTGGAAAAAGCGATGGCGCGTTTCAGGCTGCCTGTGCAATAAATAACCCTGACGCAGGTTAATGAATAATAAAGCTGCGCTAAACGTTATTTATTATTTTCCACCGCTGAGGGACGTTATTTCGATAAATAAAAAACAGACCGGCGCTTATGGATTAAAAAAATGCCGGCCTGCAGAGATTATTTTAACGCGATGATTAACGGCTGGTCTGGTGGCCGATAATGCCACCCAGCGCCGCGCCACCGAGGGTACCCAGCGTGCTGCCGTCGGTCAGCACCGCACCGCCGACTGCACCGACGCCCGCGCCGATCGCCGTGTTGCGATCGCGATTGGACATATGCCCACATGCGGTAACGGAAAGCGTTGCCATCACCACCACCAACACACCTGCGGCACGTTTAATATTCATAATGAGTTCCTGGTAAATTGACTGATTAATGGATTAAAAATAATCCGATTAACCTGCCGGTAGAAGTTGGGATGAATGTATTCCTCCGTAAGAAAATCGAACAGGTAAAAATTCTTAATTTTGCGGCGGTGAAAAGCGATTGCTCGCCGAATGTGCGGCCGCCGGTAAAATCGTGGGTCTATACTGGAAAGACGCCTCGCGGGGTGCGGGGCGCACACGCTGGAGGCCGCCATGTCCGATCTCGTTTCCGCATCCGGCAAACCGGTGAAAACCCCCGGCCCGGACCACCCAATCACCTTGACCCGCCATCCGGCGCGGGTTGTCGTGCGTGCAGCCGGTCAGACCCTGGCCGACAGCCGCAACGTGCTCATCCTGCAGGAAGCCACCTATCCGCCGGTGTTTTACTTTCCGCGTGAGGATGTGAATCGGGCGCTGTTGCAGAAAAACGAGCACGTCAGCTACTGCCCTTATAAGGGCGACTGCAGTTATTTCTCCCTTGTGCTTAACGGCGAGCAGGAGGCCAATGTGGCCTGGAGTTATGAAATGCCCTACAACGCCGTGGTAGCGATCAAGGATCATCTGGCATTTTATCCCGATAAAGTGACGGAGATCCGCACAGAAGCGTGAGCCGCCGCCGCCATCGGGCGGGGCAGGTTGACATTCTCATTATCCCTACTCATTATGTGTATTACCGTAAATTGATACGCTTTCCTTATGTTTTAATCCGACATAAACGAAACTCTGAGCAGGTGCCAAGGTGTCTACCTCTACGCGATTTGCCGTTGCCATCCATATTCTGACCAATATCACGCTGTGTCGTGGCCAGACGGTGCGTTCCGAAGACATCGCGCGCAGCGTCAACACGAATCCGACGGTAGTACGGCGCATCCTCGGCGCGCTGGCGGAGGCCGGGCTGACCTATTCACAGATGGGACAAGGCGGTGGGGCGCTGCTGGCGCGGCCGGCGGAAACGATCTCGCTGCTGGACGTGTATCGCGCGGTAGAGGATCAACCGTATTTCATGCTGCACCGTACCCGGCCTAACGATGCGTGCTATATCGGCCACGCCATTACCCCGGTGCTGGAGCAAGAATTTGCACGCGTCGGTCACGCGCTGGAAGCCAGCCTGGCGCAAACCAGCATCGCCGAAATGGCCGGGCAGGTCGAACGGTGCGCAGGCTATCCTTTTGTCCCTTGTTCACCGCAATATCAAGCGGATACGCAATAAAAAACCACGCAAATTCCCGCTACGCGCAGAGCATTTTTTGCATTGCGTTAATGTAATTGTGTAAGTTACATTAGCTCGCATCAAGTGTGATGTAGCTCACGTTTTAGACTGCCTCCCCACGATAATCGATCGATTGGCCGGAAACCTTTTCTTCCGGCGTAGATTCGCTGTGCTTATAAACCAGGAGAGAACGATGTTAGAAATGATTGAAAGCTTGGCCACCGTGGTGGTCCTGGTGCCGGTAATGGTGGCCGTCTTGCTCGGCGCGATTTACGGCCTGGGTGAAGTGTTCAACGTCTTTTCCGCTATCGGCAGAAAAAATAACGGCTGAATTTGAACGTCAGGGGACGCAACGCCCCCTGACGGAGGGTTACAATACCGTCGCCAGGAAGTTGCGCGTCCTCTCATGTCCCGGCGCATCCAGAACCTGCTGCACGCTGCCCGTTTCAACCACCTTTCCCTGATCCATAAAGACAATCTGGTCGGCCACTTCGCGGGCGAAGCCGATTTCGTGCGTGACCACCACCATGGTCATGCCCGAATGCGCCAAGTCTTTCATCACCTGCAGCACTTCGCCAACCAATTCAGGATCGAGGGCGGAGGTCGGTTCATCAAACAGCAACACCTGTGGGTTCATTGCCAGCGCGCGGGCGATGGCGACGCGCTGCTGCTGGCCGCCGGACAGTTCACGCGGCCAGGCGTTGATGCGATGTTCCAGCCCGACGCGGGTCAGCAGCTGTTTCGCCCGTTCCTGCACCTCGGCTTTTTTTTCCTTTTTCACCCGCAGCGGCGCGTCGCTGACGTTTTGCAACACGGTGCGGTGTGCAAACAAGTTGAACTGCTGAAATACCATGCCAATGCTTTTACGCTGTTCGGCCACCTCGGCTTCTTTCAGCTCGTACAGATGCCGGCCTTTTTGGCGATAGCCGATCAGCTGTTCGCCAACACGAATGGTGCCGCCGTCCAGCTTTTCCAGGTGGTTGATGCAGCGCAACAGGGTGGATTTGCCGGAGCCGGAAGGGCCGAGGATCACCGTTACCGAACCTGCCGGAATGGTCAGGCTGATGTTTTTCAACACGTCGGTGCCGGAAAAGGATTTCCGCACCCGGTTGATGTGGATAGATGCGCTCATTGTTCACCTCCCTGAGGGGCTTTGCGGTTGAGGAAGAACCGGCCGCTGCGCGTTGCCTGCGTGCCGCGGCCAAAATAGCGCTCCACGTAGTATTGACCAATCGACAGAATCGAAGTCATGGCCAGATACCACAGGGTGGCGACCAGCAGCAGCGGGATGACCTCGTAGGTGCGTTGGTAAATGATCTGCGCCGAATACAGCACGTCCTGCAGGGCAATCACCGACACCACCGCGGTGGTTTTCAACTGCCCGATCACCTCATTGCCCGCCGGCGGCAGGATGGTGCGCATCGCCTGCGGCAATACCACGCGCCACAGGATTTGCCCACGACGGTAGCCCAGCGCTTTGGCGGCTTCCAACTGGCCGCTGCCGACGCTTTGGATGCCTGCACGCACGATCTCCGCCGCATAGGCCGACTGATGCATCACCAGCGCAATCACCGCGGCGCTGAAGGTGCTGATAAGGGTATTGGTCGGTGCGCTGGCGACTTCGCCCAGAAACGGGATCCACAAGCTGATGCGGGGATAAAGCGCGGCGATGTTGTACCACAGGAACAGCTGTACCAGCATCGGCACTGCACGGAAGAACCAGGTGTAGAACCAGCTTACCGCCACCAATACCGGATTGGCCGACAGGCGCATCAGCGCCAGCAGCACGCCGCCGGCGAAGCCGAACACCACCGAAATTACCGTCAGCTTCAGCGTCATGAGCACGCCGTTGAGGATGGACGCCTCGGTAAGATTTTCCGCCACCACCGACCATTCAAAGCGCGGGTTGTGCAGCATGGAATTGACGATAACGCCGACGATCAGCAGTACAACCAGGGCGCTGAGCCAGCGCCCGTAATGCCGGTGGCCAACGATGCTCAGTTCCGCGTCGTCGACAGGGTATTGCCCACTCATTTTGCGATCTCTTCATTGATGCCGGCGGTTTTCACGGCACCAAAACCGATATCCCAGCCGTCGAGGATTTTCTGGTAGCTACCGTCGGCGATCAGCGAATTTAGCGCCGCCTGCACCGGTTTCACCAGTTCGGAGCCTTTCGGCAGGGCGATGGCCACCGTGGTACCGTCGATGTTGATATCACCGGCCAGCGTCAGCGGTTTGACGTGGGTGGCCTGGTAGCGCAGCCCTTCATACGGGCCGAAAAACATCGGCACGCGGCCGCTGATCACCGCCTGCACCCCGGCCGGACGGTCCGGGAAGATCGGCATGGTGATGGCCGGCTTGCCGGCGGCGACGCATTGATCGCTGGCCTGCTGCAGGCGGGTGATTTGCGAGGTACCTGCGCCGGCGCCGACGGTCTGGCCGCACAGCTGGGCCAGCTCGGTGTAAGGGCCAAGCGCAGCGTCTTTGCGGGCGATCAAGGCCAGTTTGGAAGCGTTGTAATAGCCGACGAAGTCCACCTGCTGGAAGCGCTTTTTGTTGGCGTCAATGTTGGCCAGCGCGACGTCATAACGGCCGGACTTCAGGCCGGGGATGATGTTGTCGAAACCGCCGGTGTCCTTCCAATGGATCGCCACGCCCAGGCGATCGGCAATTGCGCTCATCACGTCGATTTCACGCCCGGCCAGCGTTTTGTTGTCCGCCTGGTAAAAGGTGGTCGGCGGGGTGTTCGGGTTGGTGCCGGCAACGATATAGCCGGCCTTTTTGATAGCGTCAGGCAGGCTGTCGTGCAGCGCCGGATCGGCGGCAGCTTTCACCGCCGCCTTGAAGGGAACATCGCCTTCAGCGGCATGACCGGCGGCCAACGGCGCCAGCGTGGAGGAAGCCAACAGCAGGGACAGTACGGTGCGTTTGAATGTGTTTTTCATCATGATTTCCCTGCGGATTAAGCCGATTTTACGTTAGCGAAGTTGATTGCCGGTTCCGGCAGGCCCAGGTTTTCACGCAGGGTTGCATGCTGATACTCTTCACGGAACAGGCCACGGCGGCGCAGCTCCGGGATCACCAGCTCGACGAACAGTTCCAGTTGGTTGGGCAACACCGCCGGCATGATGTTGAAGCCGTCTGCGCCTTGCTGTTCCAGCCACAGCTGGAAGTCGTCGGCGATCTCTGCGGCGGTGCCTACCACCACGCGGTGGCCACGCGAACCGGCCGCGACGGCCGCCAGCTCGCGCAGCGTCAGGTTTTCCCGCGCGGCCAGATCGGTCAGCAGTTTCACGCGGCTTTGGCCGCCTTCGGTGGCGCCCACGTTCGGCACCGGGCCGTCCAGCGGGTAATCGCTCAAATCGAAGCCAAAGCGCGCCGACAGCTGCTCAATGCCGTTATCGATATCCACCAGTTGATTCAGCTGATACCAGGTTTCCTGCGCTTCTTCTTTGGTACGGCCGACAATCGGCATCACACCTGGCAGGATCAGCAGGTGGTCCGGGTTGCGGCCGGCGTCGGCCACGTATTTTTTCTGGCTGCGGTAGAAAGCTTGTCCTTCTTCCAGGCTGGCGGCGGCGGTGAACACCACTTCGGCGGTTTCCGCCGCCAACTGTTGGCCGGCCGGGGAAGAGCCGGCCTCAATGATCACTGGCCGCCCCTGCGGCGAGCGGGAAATATTCAGCGGGCCCTGCACCGAGAAATGCTTGCCCTTATGGTTGGCGGCGTGGATTTTCTCGTCGATAGCGTATACGCCATTTTGCTTATCGCGCACGATGGCGTCTTTTTCCCAGCCGTCCCACAGTTTGTAGCTGGCCTCGAGGAATTCCCGCGCCACTTCATAGCGTTCGGCGTGCGACGGCAGGTCTTCACGACTGAAATTGCGCGCCGCATCGCTGGAGAAAGAGGTCACCACGTTCCAGGCGGCGCGGCCGTGGCTGATATGGTCGATGGAGGCCATGGCGCGTGCCAGGTGGAAAGGTTGATCGAAAGTGGTGGAGGCGGTCGCCGCCAGCCCGATATGGCGGGTGTTAACCGCCAGCGCCGCCAGCAGCGTCAGCGGCTCCAGGCGTGACATCGTCGAGGGCAGGCGGTGCACGCTGGTTGCCAACGCGTCGCCGACGAAGAACATATCGAAGGTGCCTTCTTCGGCTTTTTTTGCGATCCAGGTGAACCAGTCGATATCGGTCGGTGAACCGCTGGCGCCTTGTGCGCGCCATCCTCCGATGTGGTGTCCCAGCGCCTGAACGAACAGGCCGAGACGGAGTTGGCGCGATGGTGTTAAAGGTGAAGTACTCATAATTATTCCTGTTTTATTATTAATTTAACAATGCAATCAGTCGCGGCAGCGCGCCAGGGGACATGAGGGCGCAGTCGCGGATAACGCTTTCGCCTTCGAGGCCCGGAAGCAGCTGCAGAATGGCGTGCAGCTTGGCGTCGAGGTCTGTCGGCCGGGCGGCGGTTTGCTTTCTTGTGACCATGTCACTTATTTGCCTTCCGTCCTGCAGCGTCAGGGTCAGGCGATGGAAGCGCATCTCCGGATCGAGCGCGTCCGGCGGGGCTGCGGGATCGACATGGCGCTCAACTTTTGCCGCCAGGGCGGCGATAGCCGCATCGACCGGCTGTTCGCCGTAATGCGTCAGCGGGACCTCGCCGTGGTATAGCGCATCGGCTATGACGTATTCGAGGCTAAAGCGCGCTTCCACACCGGTGGCCGGCTGGCGAATATAGGGTGCGGTATCTGCGCCGGGCGGAAAACTGACCTCAACCAGTGCGATCTCCGCAAGGGCGTCGCCTTGTTCCAGCAGCCGCGCGCGCAGGGCGAGCGCCGCCTCGGCCGCGCTGTGAGTGCCACCGCAGGTCGGATACCGCTTAAACTCCAGCCCCGGCTGCAGGATGCGCCAGGGCGTGCCCCAGTCGGCGGTCAGGCATTCCGGTTTTTGCCTGCCGCCGCCGTGGGAAGTCAGCAGGCTGTCCAGCACGCCCTCCGGTTGGCCGATGAAACCGGCCTGAGCCAGCAGGGCGGCATTGACCGCGTTGCGTGCCGCCAGCCCTGCGTGCAGCGGTTTGGCCGCCGAACCGAACTGGCTGCGCAGGCCCGCCGCCTGGGTGGCCGCCAGGCCGAGAGCAATCTGCGTTTGCCGCTGGTCAAGCTGCAGATAACGCGCCACGGCGGCGCAGGCGGCGACCGCGCCCAGGGTGGCGGTGCTGTGAAAACCCAGCACGTAATGTTGCGTGCCAGCGGCCAATCCCAGCCGGCCAGCGGCCTCTACGCCGATGACATAGGCGGTTAATAGCTCAGTGACATTGTCACTCTCACCGTTCAGCGCCAGCAGGGCGGAGAGCACTACGGTGCTAGGATGGCCACGCAGCGCAGGATGGTAATCATCGAAGTCCAACGAGTGGCTGACATAGCCATAGCGCAGTGCACGGTTCTCACTGCTGGTCGGCGGAAACGTCGTGCCGATCGCTGCCAGACCGGCATCGCTCAACGCCCCGCGGGCAATCGGCAATGCGCAGGCGAAGTAATCTTTCACGCCGCGGCGAGCGGCTGACAGGGCGGTTTGATCCGGCTGGCTGTTCAATATCAGATGAGCGAATTGGGCGGTTATCGATAATGACAAGGCGTTAACACCTGAATTTATAGATGGTTATGCACGAGTGCGGGGTGAAAGGTATTGTGTGGCGGTTTTCTTTGTCCCGAAAGAACGAACGGCGCTTCTATATCGCTGAATGGAATATCACGACGGCACTGCGCCGCCGTCAGGGCTGCTGGCAGGCGCGGCAGGCTGCGCTTTAGCTATTTTTGTGCAAAACAAAGCTGAATTTGTTCTAACACGGTAGAGGACTTAGGCTGAGAAAAGGCGAACGCTCATGATGTCGATAAATGCCCTGAGACGCGGTGTAAGATGTTTGCTTGAAGGCCAGAGGATTTTGAGACTGCCACTGTGTCGGCATTGGTCGCCAAGCACGGGTTGGAGCCGCTGCTGCTCCAGCGCCTGTCGCACCGCGAAATCGGGCAGGCAGGCGATGCCCAGGCCCTGTTCCGCCAGGTAAATCAGCGTATCGACGGTGTTGCATACCGTGCGCTTGCCCAGACCTTCGTCGAGCAGTTTATCTCCGCCCGCCACCGGCCAGGTCTCGACTTTGCCGGTGGTGGGGAATCTGTATAACAGGCAGGCGTGATCGCGGAGTTCTGCCGGCTGGCGGGGTATTCCCGCCCGGCGCAGATAGTCCGGCGCCGCCACTAGCTGTAGGTGAAACGTGCCCAGTTGGCGGCTCATTAAGCGAGAGTCCTCGGTATCGCCCACGCGGATCACCGCATCGAACCCTTCTTCAATCACCGCGACTCGACGGTCGGAAAAATCGGTTTCCAGCTCAATCTCCGGGTAACGCCGAACAAATTCCGCCAGCACCGGATTCAGCAGGCCGCCCACCAGCGGCAAACTGACACGCAGCTTGCCGCGCGGCGCGCTGTGCGTATCGCTGATTTCCCGTTCCGCCGCCGCCAATTCCTCCAGAATGCGTTGGCAGCGGTGCAGAAACAGCCGGCCTTCGGCGGTCAGGGTCATGCTGCGCGTGCTGCGGTGAAACAGGCGCGTGCCCAGCCGGTTTTCCAGGCGGGCGATGCTTTTCCCCACCGCGGAAGCGGAAATGCCGAGCACGCGCCCGGCCTCAACGAAACTCAGCGTCTCCGCGGCCTGCACAAAGACGCTTACCCCAGACAGATTATCCATTGCTTGCCCCATTACGGACGTGAGTGTCCGCTATGAAAGGAAATCTAGCCTGTTTTTTCGTTAATCGCCACGCCCTATGCTCGGTGGCGACAGCATGGGCTGACTACCTGGGGTAATAAAGATGAATGAATACGGATCCATCGCCAACGCGATTGACGGCGCGATAGAGAAAGCCTTACGCGAAAAACGATTGGTTGGCGCGGTCGTTTTGGTGGCGCAGGGCGGTGAGATTGTTTATCGACGCGCGGCGGGCATGGCAGATCGCGAAGCGGGCAAACCGATGGCGTGCAATACGCTGTTCAGGTTGGCTTCGGTGTCCAAACCGATCGTGTCCACGGCGGCGCTGGCGCTGATGGCACGAGGAGACATGCGGTTGGACGAGCCCGTTACCCGCTGGCTGCCGGATTTTCGCCCGCGGCTGGCGGACGGCACTGTCCCGTTGTTGACGCTGCGCCATTTGATGACCCACACCGCCGGGTTAAGCTACCGATTTTTCCAGCCGGAAGGGGGATTCTACGCTCAGTCGGCGGTCTCCGACGGTATGGATGACGCGTCCGTCAGCCTGCAGGAAAACGTGCGGCGCATTGCTTCCGCGCCGTTGTTGGCACCGCCCGGCGCGGAGTGGCGTTATTCCATCGCCACCGATGTGTTGGGCGCGGTTATTGAACGGGCGAGCGGCCTGCCGCTGGCGCAGGCGGTCAAAAAATGGGTGACCGGGCCGCTGGCGATGACGGATACCGATTTCCTGGCGGTGGACGCCGCGCGCCTGGCGGCCGCTTACGCTGACCATCCCGGCGAGCCACGCCGCCTGTGCCAGCCGGATCGTTTACCGTTCATCGACGGCAGCGCCGGTTTTCATCTGTCACCGGCGCGTGCGCTCGATCCGCAGGCGTATGCCTCCGGCGGGGCCGGCATGGTCGGATCGGCCGAGGATTTTCTGCGCCTGCTGGAAGCGTTGCGTCAGGGAGGAAAGCCGGTACTGCCAACCGAGTGGGTGGCGGCGCTGACCACCAACCAAATCGGCGATCTGCCGATGCCGTTTTGGCCAGGGCGCGGCTTCGGCCTGGGCATCACCGTGCTGAAAGATCCCGTCGCCGCGCAAACGCCGGAGTCCGTTGGCAGCTGGCGGATGGGCGGCACCTATGGCCACTCGTGGTTCGTCGATCCAGTCCGGCAGCTCAGCGTAGTGGCGTTTACCAACACGGCGCTGGAAGGAATGTCCGGCGCCTTTGTCGGCGAGATTTGTCAGGCGGTTTATGCCGCGATGGGAGCGAGGTGATGGGTCTGATGCCACCGATTTTCTTCCTCGCGCTGGGGCTGTTCGGCGTTTACTGCATCGAGTTCGGCGTGGTGGGCATTTTGCCGCTGATCATTGCACGGTATGGCATTTCCACGGCGCAGGCCGGCTGGCTGGTCGGGATCTTCGCCCTGACCATTGCGCTGCTCGGGCCGCTGTTGGTGCTGTTGGCGTCGCGGTTCAATCGCAAACGCATGCTGTTGATCGCGTTGACCGTGTTTGCGGCGGCCAGCGCGCTGTCCGCACAGGTGGACAGCTTCGCCATGCTCATGCTGCTGCGCATTGTGCCGGCGTTGTTTCATCCGATCTATTTTTCACTGGCCATGGTGGCGGCCGCGGCGCTTTATCCGCCGCATCAGGCCACCAAAGCAACCGCCTATGCGTTCATCGGCACCAGCATGGGCATGGTGCTGGGGATACCGTTGACGCAATGGATCGCCGGACAGTTCAGCTATGAAGCGTCGTTCAGGTTCTGTGCGTGGGTGAACCTTCTGGCGGCGCTGGGATTACTGTGGCGTTTGCCTGATGCGGCCGTACAGCGCCTCAGCTATGGCAAGCAGTTGGCGATCCTGCGCAGCGGTACGCTGTGGCTGAATATCACTACCTGCGTGCTGATCTTTGCCGCCATGTTTGCCGTCTATGCTTATGCGGCCGAGTACCTCAGCCGCGAAATCGGTCTCAGCGGCGGCGTCATCGGCTTTCTTCTGGTGGCGTTCGGTGTGGGCGGTGTCGTGGGCAACCTGTTGGCCGGCAGATGGCTGAGCCGCCATCGTGCGGTGACGGTGCTGCTGCATCCGATAGCCTTGATTGCGGCTTATGCGCTGCTGTATCGCTATGGCAGCGTGAATATTGGCTCGATGACGGCGCTTTGCCTGTATTGGGGAGCGGCGCACACCAGCGGTTTGATTGTCACGCAGATTTGGCTGACCTCCGAAGCCCCGCAAGCGCCGGCGTTCGCCACCGGGCTGTATATCGCCTTTATCAATCTGGGCGTGGCGCTGGGCTCGCTGGCGGGCGGCGGGTTTATTACCGCGTGGGGGCTACAGGGCAGCCTGCTGTGCGGAGCCTTGTTCGCCGCGCTGGCGGTGATTACGATCGCCGCCAGGCTGCGGTTGCAGCGGCAGGCTACCGTTGCGTTGCGTCGATCATCGCCATCACCTGCCGGAACATCGCGCTTTCCGCATCCGCCAGCTCGTTGACCAGCGTAAAGTGATTGCAGTGACGGTCGGCCAGCAGCTGGACGTCGAGGCCATGCGCCCGGCAAGCGTCATAATAGGCCTGCGTCTGGTTTTTGAAACCTTGCGTTTCCCGTTGGCCGACGTCGAGCAGGATCTGCGGCGCATGGTCTTTCGCCGGCAGTAAAAACAGCGGGCTGAGGGTTTGCGCCTGCTCGGGCGTCAGGTGCAACCAGTCGTTGATGTAGATATCGCACAGCGGGCGCAGATCGTAGAGGCCGCTCAGCGCCAGCGCGCCTTTGATCGCGTCGGGCGGCAGGCGATAGCGTTGCTGCCAACCGTCGGCGATCAGCATGCCGCACAGGTGACCGCCGGCCGAACTGCCGCTGACGAAAATGCGCGCCGGATCGATGCCGAAGGGTGCCCCGTGATGATAGATCCAGGCGACGGCGCTGCGCACCTCATGTACGATCTCCGCGAGCGTCGCTTCCGGCGCCAGCGTGTATTCCAGCGTGGCGACCGCCACGCCGCGGCGGGCGAACGCGGCGGCCATCGAACAGGCTTCCTCTTTGCGCTGTGAATGCCAATAGCCGCCATGAATAAAGATCAGCAGCGGGGCGGGTTGTGCGCTGGCCGGGAACAGGTCGAGGCGCTCGGCGGCGCTCATGCCGTAGCGCAGATCGTAAATGCCCGGCGTCTGGGCCTTGGCGCGCTGGGCCAGCGCGGCGTATTCCGCCATGCAGGCGTCAAAATCCTCCACCGAAGCGCGGGCATTGTATTGCACGGCGCGTGCGTTCAGGTCTTCAAACGTCAGATCGATGTTCATGCGTTTCTCCGGATTGTTATGCGTTATGTCTTCATCATCATCGTCCCACAGGCGAAAAGATGTTTGATCGCCGGTGCGCACAATTGCGGCTTCTCCATTGCTGTTATCTGCTGTATATTGCTGTTTTATGCTTTTTACGGCGGAATAAGCCCATGCACAAAGCGGCACGACAGCGCCATTTACTGGATTTGCTCAGCGAACGCGGGCAGGCGGCGGTGGCGGAATTGGCCGGCGCCATCGGCGTTTCGGTCGATACCGTGCGCCGCGATCTGGCCGATCTCGAGCGGCAAGGGTTGGCGCAGAAAAATCACGGCGGGGCGATCGCGCTCGAACCGTCCGGCATGCCACGTCAGGCGCGCGCGGCGCTGTTGCCGCAGATCAAGCAGCGGCTCGGCCGCGCGGTGGCTGCGCAGATCCCGCCCGGCAGCACCCTGATGCTGGATGCGGGCAGTACGCTGTTGGCGGTGGCGCAGGCGTTGCGCGGCCCGGCGACGGTGATCACCGCTTCGCTGGATATCGCGCAGTGCCTGAGCGACAGGCCGGAGATTAACCTGATCCTGCTTGGCGGCCAGTGGGATGTGCGTCAGCGGCTATTCGCCGGCAGCGCCACGCTGGCGTTGCTGGCGCGCTACCGCGCGGACATCGCCTTACTGGGCGCCTGTGCGGTGCATCCCCAGTTGGGACTGAGCGCCGGCGAAGAGGCCGATGCAGAGGTCAAACGCGCCATGTTGGCCAACAGCGGCGAGCGCTGGCTGGTGGCCGACCATATGAAACTGGACCGCTGCGAGCCGCATCACGTTGCGGATCTGGCGCAGATCCAACGTCTGTTTACCGATCGCCCGTGGGACAACCTGGACGAACAATCATTGATTGAACTTTGTGTCGTCGCCGACGACCGCTAGAGGAGAACACTGATGAACGATACTGCTCGACCGTTGCAGGTGGCGCTGATTGGCTACGGCTTTGTCGGCAAGGCGTTTCACGCGCCGCTGATTAACGCGGTGCCGGGGCTGGAACTGAGCGTGGTGGCTTCGCGCGATGCCGCCAAGGTGCATGCCGATCTGCCGCACGTGCAGGTGATCGCCGATCCGCTGGAGGCCATCCGCCGGCCGGAGGTGGATTTGGTGGTGATCGCATCGCCGAACGACACCCATGCGCCGCTGGCGCTGGCCGCACTGGAGGCGGGCAAGCACGTGGTGGTGGATAAGCCGTTTACGCTGGATTTGGCGCAGGCGCGTACGCTGATTGCGGCGGCGGAAAAACACGATCGCCTGTTGTCGGTATTCCAGAACCGCCGCTGGGACAGCGATTTCCTGGGCGTGAAGCAAGTGATCGAACAGGGGCTGATCGGCAAGGTGACGCACTTTGAGTCGCACATCGATCGTTACCGCCCAGAAGTGCGGGTGCGCTGGCGCGAGCAGAACCTGCCGGGCAGCGGGCTGTGGTTTGATCTGGGGCCACACATGGTCGATCAGGCGCTGCAGCTGTTCGGTTTACCGCACAGCGTGCAGGCCAACATCGCTACGCTGCGCCCCAACGCGCAGATTAACGACTGGGCCCACGTGGTGCTCAACTACCCGACGCACCGCGTGATCCTGCACGGCAGCATGCTGGTGGCGGGCGGCGTCTCACGCTTTACCGTGCACGGCGAGAAAGGCAGCGTGGTCAAAGCGCGCGCCGACGGGCAGGAGAGCCAACTGCTGGCTGGCGTGACGCCGGGCTCGGCGGAGTGGGGCAAAGACGACGATGCGATGAGCCTGTTTATCGGCACGGAGCCGGTGCGTACGCTGCCGACGCCGGATGGCGACCAGCGTCAATATTACGTCCAGGTGCGCGACGCGCTGCGCGGCGCCGGCAGCAATCCGGTTACCGCACCGCAGGCGCTGGCGGTAATGGCGGTGCTGGAGGCGGCCACCCTGGCGGCGGAAACCGGTGTGACTCAGCCGTTGCCGCTCACCGAGGCGGAAATCGCCGCCTGGTAACGGCTCGCGTCAGATAAGGCGTCAGGCGCATGGATACAGTGCACACCGTGCGTCTTCCGCCATCCTACCTCCTGACATAGGCTAATCCTCAGTCTATGTCAGGAGTGCTTATCATGTTATCCCATCCTTCGCCGCAGGGCGTCCGCGGCATACTGGCCGCACTGTCTTTGAGCATGCTGCTGTCATCGCTCGGCATCAGCATCGCCAATGTCGGGCTGCCGGCGCTCGCCACCGCGTTCCATGCCTCGTTCCAAGCGGTGCAGTGGGTATTGCTCTGTTATTTGCTGGCCGTCACCACCTGCATCATCGGCATCGGCCGCTTGGGCGACAGCCTCAATCGCCGCCGCCTGCTGCTGGCGGGCATCGCGCTGTTTACCGCCGCTTCGTTGGCTTGTGCGTTGGCTCCGCAGCTTTGGCTGCTGCTGGCGGCGCGCCTGGCGCAGGGGCTGGGGGGCGCAGTCATGATGTCAATCGCCATGGCGCTGGCGGGCGAGGCGCTGGGCACGGAAAAAATCGGCCGCGCGATGGGGCTGCTCGGCACTATGTCGGCCGTGGGCACCGCGCTGGGGCCGTCGTTGGGCGGCGCGCTGATCGTCGGTTTCGGCTGGCGGGCGATGTTCCTGATCAACCTGCCGCTGGGGCTGCTGGCGCTGTGGCTCGCCTGGCGATACTTGCCGAATGGGCCGCGCGCGGCAGCGCCCCCGGAACCGTTCGATCGCGCCGGTACGCTGCTGCTGGGCGGCGCATTGCTCTGCTATTCACTGGCGATGACCCTTGGGCGCGGCAATTTTGGCGCGCTCAACCTGGCGTTGATGCTGGGGGCGCTGTTGGCGGGGGCGCTGTTCATCGGTGTGGAACGCCGCGCCGTATCGCCGCTGTTGGCGCCGACGCTGTTCCGCCATCCGGCCCTGACGGCGGGGCTGGCGGCCAGCGCGCTGGTGATGACGGTGATGACCGCCACGCTGGTGGTCGGGCCGTTCTATCTGTCACGCGCGCTGGGGTTAAGCGCTGCGCAGGTCGGGCTGGTGATGTCGGCGGGGCCGGCGGTGGCGATCCTGACCGGCATACCGGCCGGTTATCTGGTGGATCGTTTTGGCTCGCAGCGCATCGCCCAGTTTGGGCTGGCGGCGGTGGCAGCCGGGGCGGCATTGCTGTCGTTGCTTAACCGCTGGGGCGTGCTCGGCTATATCGCCCCCATCGCGCTGCTGACCGCCGGCTATGCGCTGTTTCAGGTGGCCAACAACACCATGCTGATGAAGGATCTGTTTCCTGAACGGCGCGGGCTGATCGCCGGCATGGTGAACCTGGCGCGCAATCTCGGGGCGATCACCGGCGCTTCGGCGATGGGGGCGCTGTTTTATCTGGCTTCGCAGCAGGTGGCGGGTACTGCGGCGGCGGCCGCGGTTGACGGCATGCGGGTGACTTACGGCGTGGCGGCGCTGTTGGCGCTGGCTGCGTTGCTCATCGCCTTCGGCGGCCGCCGACGGATGCTGCGTTACGATGCGCGCTGAACCGCGTAGCGTTCTTGCACGAAACCATTGTCCGACTGGGTGACGGCGAGCAGGCGCAGGCGTTGCTCCGGGCCATCGGCGCCGAACAAGGGAATGCCGCCACCCAGCAGCAGCGGCACGCGGGTAATCGTCAGTTCGTCGATCAATCCGGCCTGCAAGAAACGCTGTACGGTCTGGCCGCCGTCGATATACAGGTGACCGCAGCCTTGCTCGGCCAACTGCTCCACGATGGCCGCCGGTTCGCCATTCATCCAGCGAACGTGGCCTGTCTCGTGCGGCGAGGGCGGCTGCGTCGACAGCACCACCACCGGCAGGTCACCATAGGGCCATTCGGGAAAGGCGCGGACTTTTTCATAGGTATGGCGCCCCATTACCAGTGCGTCGATGTCGGCGATAAATGCCTCATAACTCAGGCCGTTTAGCAACGAAACCGCGTACTCGGGGCGCAGCAGCCAGTCGATGTCGCCGTCCGCGCCGGCGATGAATCCGTCTACGCTGGTGGCGATATAAACCGAACATTTCATCAGGCGAGATCTCCCCGGTACACCACATGGACCTTGTTGCCGTCGGGGTCGCGCAGGTAAGCGCCGTAATAGCCCTTGCCGTAATGCGCGCGTTCGCCGGGCTCACCTTCACTGCTGCCGCCCGCCAGCAGGCCAGCAGCGTAGGCGCGTTTAACCTCCAGCTCATCGGCGGCGAGAAAGGCCAGCATGCTGCCGTTGCCAGCGCTGGCTGGCTGCCTGTCGAAGGGTTGGTAAGCATAGAAACGCGGCAGCGTTTGGCCCGGCTTCACCCAGCAGCGGGCAGCGGGACCGCCGTCCGGCGTCACTTCCCGCCGCTGTAATCCCAGCGGCAACAGAATGGCGTCGTAGAAGGCGGCGGCGGCGTCCAGATCGCTGACGCCGACGGTAATATGGCTGAACATGGCGCTTCCTTTCCGAAGAGAGAGTATGAACGCAAACAGTAGCAGCGATATTGCAGAATGGACAGACCGTAACGGAGGATTCGGATTAGGGACGCGCGCAGGAGCAACGCGCGCTTCACAGTAGGCGGAACAGGCAGCCGCTCAATTGCTTTCGACGCGTGGATTGGCGTGAGTCGGCTGGCTGGGATAGTCAACCTGATGCTTGTGCAGATAATCGCGGATCAGCTGGCGTACCACCTGGGAAGGAGTGACGTCCTGCTGTAGGCACAGTTCTTCCAGAGCTTTCTTCTTGTCCGGGTCAATCAGCACCGTTAGCCGCGCCGTTTTCTTTTCCATCAGGATCCTCCAGAGAATGATAACTGAATGATAATACCACGTGGGCGAAGCGGCCAGCCAGACCGCGTCGCCTCTCGTCTTTAGCGGAAATGCAGCCGCTCTATTTTGCGTGACAGGTAGCCGAGTTCGCAGTTGAACAGCTCGCCGCTGCCGGCGGCCAGGTTGCGCAGCGCGCTCAGCGGCAATGTCACCTGGGCCGGCGTGGCGTAAATGATCACGTTGCCGCTGGGGGCGACGCAAAACAATACGGTGCCGAATATCCGGTGCAGGCTGTGGTACAGCAGGCTGTTTTCGTCGGGCAGATCGTGGTAATTCAGCACCAGCCAGCCCCCGTCGTTCAGCCGCGCGGCGCAGTTTTCCAGGAATGTCTGGGTGCCTTGCTGCGGATCCATGGCGAACGCCGAATAGAGATCGGAGAAGATCAGATCGTAACGCGTCTCGGCGGGCGGGCGCACAAAGTCCATGGCGTCGGCGGTGCGCAGGCTGATGGTGTCGGTGGCCGGCAGCGTAAAATAGCGGCGTGCGACGGCGATCACCGCAGCGCGCAGCTCGACGACGTCGAGGCGCATCGCCGGATCGAGCGCGTGCAGCGCACGCAGCAAGCTGCCGCCGCCCAACCCCAAAATCAACGCCGAGGCCGGCGGCTGCCAGGCCACCGCCATCAGCATCGCTTTGATGTAGTTGTGGATCGGCTGCGCGGGGTTGCTGAGGCTCATCTTGCTCTGTTCGCAGATGCCGTCAAACCGCAGCGTGCGGTAGTCCTTGTGGTCGGAAACGATGATTTCGCCCCAGGCGTCGGTTTCGCGAGCGATCACCTGGCCGCGCGGAGAGAAATCAAGGGTTTTGAGTAAGCTGTCAACCAGAGACATGGTATTCGCAGGGCTCCTTCGGCAAGCGGCCTATTTACGGGCGCACATGAAATCGGCGGTGCAAATGCGCTGGCCATCGATGCTGGCGCGGCCGGTAAAGCGGGCGATCGCCCCGCGGCGGCGCACAAAGGCCACCTCCATCAGCACCTGGTCGCCGGGGCGGGCGGCGCGATAAAACCGCGCACGCTGAATGGCCGCAAAATAGTAATGCTCCCCCTCGTTTAGCGCCCCGAGATAGTAATGCGCCAGCAGTCCGGTGCTTTGCGCCAGCGCTTCCACCAACAGCACGCCGGGAAAACCGGCGAAGTGCGCGTGGCCGTTCCAGAACGTTGGCTCATTGGCGGTGATGTTCTTGATGGCGCTCAGCCTCCCTTCGGCAATGCAGGTGCCGGCGGGAAGCACGCGATCGACCAACAGGCAGGGATAACGATGAGGCAAAATCGCCTGAATATCGTTGAATTGCAGGGGGTGACCAGTCAATGGCATGAGAGAGCGTGATCCTGTCTGCGGCGAAACCGGTGCAAGGGCCGGCGTTCAGTCCATGATGAGTGTAATAACATTATAATAAAATTATCATCAGATGTGCCAGATGAAAAAAACGACGGCGGGGAAACAGGCGAAGAAGGGCGCGTGAGGGAGGCACCCGATCATGACGACCGGGTGTGGCAGTACGTTTTAGTGCTTGGAGCGGGTCACTTTATCCAGGTAGCCCATCACGAAGGCGGACAGCACAAAGGTAAGGTGGATGATCACATACCACATCAGCTTGTTGTCCGGCACGTTCTTGGCGTCCATAAACACCCGCAGCAGGTGAATGGAGGAAATGGCGACGATAGACGCGGCGACTTTGTTTTTCAGCGAGGTGGCGTCCATTTTGCCCAGCCAGCTCAGTTTTTCTTTCCCTTCGGTGATATCCAGCTGCGAGACGAAGTTTTCATACCCGGAGAACATCACCATCACCAACAACCCGCCCACCAGCGCCATATCGACCAGCGACAGCAGGGTCAGGA
Source organism: Serratia sp. CY33802 (assembly GCF_052169095.1). Classification (NCBI taxonomy): domain Bacteria; kingdom Pseudomonadati; phylum Pseudomonadota; class Gammaproteobacteria; order Enterobacterales; family Yersiniaceae; genus Serratia; species Serratia sp. CY33802. The sequence goes on along the minus strand of NZ_JBJNLL010000001.1, from coordinate 1,276,974 downwards.
TCAGATCGGCTTCCGCGACAGAAAAAATGTTGGGCAGGACGTGCAGGATCTCCTGAAAAAATTTGATCGACAGGGCGACCAGGGCCAGTGAAAGGCCGAAATAAACCGGTGCGAGCAACCAGCGGGAGGCGTACATCGCGTTTTCTAGCAAGCGTTCCATCATAAAATTGTTTTAAATGCGTGGCAAAAAGGGCGCTCAGTATAGCGCAGGTGGCCCGGGCGAAATCAACCGGTTGCGTTATCCGAGCGCCTATCACGGCGCGGATCAGGCTGTTGCACGCAAAGAGTGGCGCGTCATGCGGATCAGCAAAGCAACACCCGCCGCGGCCGTCGTCAGCGCCACTACGCCCGGCCATCCCAGGTGTTCCAGTACGCGGCTGCCCAGTGCGGCGCCGGTGGCCATGCCGATGAATACCAGCGTGAACAGAATGGCGTTAAGGCGGCTGCGGGCAGCCGGATCGAGGCCGTAAATAATGGTCTGGTGCGCGATCAGCGTGGCCTGAATGCCGAGATCAAACCCGATGGCGCTCAGCGCAATCAGCCCCCATTGCACCGATTGCGGTAGTAACGGCAGTAAAAACATCAGGGCGAAAGAAACCGTTACCAACGCAGCGCCGATTTTAGTGACGGCGTCTGGGCCGTATCGGTCAGCCAGACTGCCCGCCAACGGTGCCGCCAGTGCACCCGCTGCGCCGGCCAGGCCGAACGCGCCGGCGACTGCGCTGCCCAGCTGATAGCGAGCGGCCAGCATCACCGCGAGCGTGGACCAGAAGGCGCTGAAGGCGACGGACAAAAAGGCCTGAGACAACGCCGCGCGCCGCAATTCAGGGTAGGTGGCCCAAAGCCGGCTCATCGAACGCAGCAAGGCGGGATAACTCAGCGTGCTGTGAGGCTGAAAGCGCGGCAAAGCTCGCCCTATCACCAGCGTGATCGGTAAAACGGCCAGCGCGGCTAACGCATAAACACTGCGCCAGCCGAAATAATCGGCGACCAGCCCGCTGAACACGCGCGACAGCAAAATACCGGCCAGCAACCCGGTCATCACGGTGCCGACGATTTTACCGCGTCGGGCATCAGGAGCCAGAGCCGCGGCGGCGGGGATGATGTCCTGCGCGACGGTGGCGGCCAGGCCGAGCGTCAGGCTGCTGAGCAACAGCAGCGAAAAAGAGGAAACCAGGCTGCACAACAGCAGCATCATGGCCAGCAGCACGCCCTTCACCAGAATGATCCCGCGGCGATCGTGGCGATCGCCCAGCGGCGCCAGTAACAGAATACCCAAGGCATACCCCAATTGGGTCAGGGTCGGCACGAATCCGGTATCGCCAACGCCGACATGGAAGTCGGCACCCATGACGCTCAACATCGGCTGACTGTAGTAAATAGAGGCGACGCTAAGGCCGGCGCCGGTGGCCAACAGGAAAACGGTTTTGGCGGAAAGCGCACCGCCGGTGGGTGAGAGGCTCATTCGATAATTCCTGACAAGGTGGATGTGCGGCTATTTTTGTCGTGAATGTTATCGGCGGGTAGACCCGATATGGGTAGAACTGTTATACGTAACACGTATGAATAAAATTAATTTACCCAACGGCGACCGTATAATCCTGCTGCAAACCCTGGTGCGTATTGTCGAGAGCGGGAGCCTGTCGGCGGCGGCGCAGCAGCTGGGCACCTCGCAGCCGACCATCAGCCGACGTCTGCGGGCGTTGGAACAGCTGTTGGGCACCAGGTTGATCCAACGGACGACGCATGCGCTCCATCTTACCGATGACGGCGAACGCTGCTATCAGCAAGCGCGCGGCTTGCTCGCGCAATGGCAAAGCCTGGAAGATGCGCTGCGCGGCGCGCGCGACGAACCGGTTGGCGCACTGCGCGTGCGCGCTCCGCACGCCTTTGGGCAGGATCAGCTGATCGGGCCGCTCGGGGAGTATTTGCGGCGCTATCCCCAAACCAGCGTGGAGTGGACGCTGAACGACCACTCTCCCGATTTCATTTCCGAAGGCGTAGACTGCGCCATTCACGTTGGTGCGGTGACCGATCCTTCGGTGGTGGCGGTGCTGTTGGCGGAAGTGCCGCGCAGCACGGTGGCGTCACCCGCACTGTTGACTGAACGACCGGCGATCGTCGATCTCGACGATTTGGCATCATTGCCGTGGCTGGCGGTAAACAGTTTTTATCGCAATGAGGTCGTCCTGACCCACGCGACCAGCGGCGAGCAGCGGCGTTTCGGCATCGCACCCAGGTTGAGCACCGACAGCCTTTATGCGGCGCGTAAAGCGGCGCTGGAAGGGCTGGGCGTAGCGATCGTGTCGTCTTGGGTGGTGAAAGAAGAGTTGGCGCAAGGATCTCTGCAGACGCTGTTGCCCCTGTGGCGAGCCGAGCCACTGCCTATCTACCTGCTGTATCCTTACGCCAGCTATTATCCCGCGCGTTTACGCAAATTCATGGAAATGATGAAAGAAACGATGCCGCGCATTATCGGCGCGCAGCCGCCGACGGGGCGCTGACGGCCTTCAGTGCCTGGCTTTTTTACCGTCGCTGTGGCCGAGAGAGCGATCGGGGAAGCTGTGATCGCGCAGCCGCTGCTTTAACTGCGCCGCATCGGGGAAGCCGCCGTCAATCTTGCGATCCCAAATCATCACGCCATCGACGCTGATTTGGTAGACCCCGCCGGTGCCCGGCATCAGGGTGACGGAGGCGAGATCGTCACCAAAGGTGTTTAGCAGCTCTTGCGCCATCCAGCCGGCGCGCAGCAGCCAGTTGCATTGCGAACAGTAGTGGATCGTCACTGCGGGGGCATTTTTCATCGTTGGCGGATCGAGTAGGAAGCGGTGCTTGCATCATCAGCTGCCGCACCGCCGTTGTCAATTTTCCTAACGGTAGGGGCCGAGGCTCGCGGCAGGGGCGCTGTCGGCGATGAATTCGCCGGTGGCCGAGTTGCCGAAGACGGTGCTCTCTGTCGGCGTCTTTGCGCCGCCGAACAGCCATTTTACGGAGCCGGCGCCGTGTGAAGAGGACGCCCAGCCTTGCAGCGGCAGCGTTTGGCTGACGCCGATCTCCCCTACGGCGTGCCAGATCAGGCCGTCGATTGAATAACTGCCTTGTGCCTGGTGGCCATCGCCCCGAACCGTCAGCTTCAGCCATATCGGCGTATTGCTGCTGACGACGGGCTTGCCGTTGACGCCATTTGGCAGACGGGCATCGATTTTTTCCGTACCGGCGCCGTTATCCCGCCGGTACTGCATGCGGATTTCGTGAGCAGCGGTTTGAAATATTGCGATATAGGCGGCGTCATCGGCGGTCGTGGCCCGCGCCATCACTCCGCCTTTGATAAAGCCGTCGGTATGTGACTGCGGGTTGGTGACGAAGGCGCTGAGCGTGCGTTCGGCACCGATAGTGGCACGATCGAAACGAAAATAGCCGCTGTCGCGTTTATTCCAGATATCGCCGGAGTCGACCTTGATGGCGCAGAGTGCACCGGATTCGGTCAGATCCGGCGGTAGCGTGACGTCGATGCCGGTAAACGGATAGCCGGTCATCGGCAGATCGGTGCGCGCGACTGTTCCAGCCGGTAGCCCAACTGTTTGCGTCGTTCAGGCCGTAGGCGCGGCCGACAAAGCCGGCGGTAAACACCGCGTTCGCCAGGGCGGTGTGGGCGGCCGAGAGGTTGAACATCACGGCGCAGGCGTGTTGGTCGATTTGTTGCGCCTGGGTGATTTCCGGCGTGACGAACGCCAGCCGTTGATTGGCGGTGGCGCCGTTTTGCACATACTGATTGAGCACCGAATTCGGCGAGGCGAGATCGCCGGTGGTGCAGCCAACAATGAACTTGCCGCGCAGGGTGTCGAGCGACGGCCACCCATAGGCGGCGATCGCTGCTTGCAGATCGGTGCAGTCGCCGATCAGATCGGGTGGTCCCCAAATGTGTTCGCGCCCCAGGCGCTCGGCCAACAAACGATCGAGCGATTCGGGTGTTTGATCTCGGGCGGCGTTGAAGTCGTCTTTCAAATCCAGCCACAGGGTGACGACTTCGTGCTGCGGCACCGCGCGATGAAACGCCAACAGCGCGTCCAGTGCATCCGCCAAGGTGTTGACTGAGCTGACCTGATCGATGACCGCCAGATGATAAACGTACCAGTTGCCGTTTAACTGCGGCCAACCGGCGGCGTTATTACTGTTGTGGATATCGATCTCAAGGGAACGGATGCGCCAGTACAGCGCCTGAGCCGGGTAGCTTTCCGTGCGTTGATACGAGTTGTGGGTGCTCTTTTGCCGCACCTGATGGTAGCGAATCGTTGCATCATTCATGACGTTGCCTCTCATCAAGACGCAGGGACGGGACGCGCAGTCCCGCACCCTGCGTGGGTTATGCTTTGCCGTTGCTCCAGCCGGCGGGATCCAATACCAGCGCCGTTTGCAGCCCGATGCTGCCGGTCATCGCCGGGCTGTAGGCCTGTTGTCCATAGAAGGCCGTCGGCGGGGTTCCTGTCGCCGTGCCACCGCCGCTCGGCAGCAGCGGCGAGACGGTCTGCTTGGCCACCGCACCGCCGAGACTGCTGAAAGTTGGCAGGCTGAATTTCCCCAGGACGAAACTTTGCATTCCCCCGACCAGTGGCAGGTTGTAGTTGGGGATGCGGCTGACGAAGGCTGGCAACGGCACGATGCCCAGGCTACCGAAAGCGTTGTAGGCGTTGCTGACCTGGGTGAGCGAGGTCGGGCTGAAGGCCCAGCCGTTGCCGCCGGTCAGCTCGGCGAAACGCGCAGCCTGCTGGAAGGCGGCCGCACCGCCAACCCCTGCGGCGCCGCCACTGATCGCGCCGCCGACGGCACCGGTAACGGCGCCTTTCAGCAGCGACTGTTGCCAACTGCCGCTGTTGGCGACGCCAAAGGCGTCGTTGATGAAGAATTGGCTCACTCCCTGCGCCGCACCTACTGCCGCGCCTACGGTGGCTCCGACCCCTGCGCCGGCCGCCAGGCCCGCCGCAATGCCGCCGGCGGTGGTGGAAGCCGCCGCCGCCGCTGCCGACCCTGCGGCAAAGGCGCCGACTCCGCCGGCGGCGGACAGAGCCCCGGCGAGGGCTCCTATCCCTGCGCCGGCGAATACATAACCGGCTAGCGCGCCACCGCGCAATCCGGACTGATAGCCGCTGTACAGGGCGACCCCGCCGCCCAGCACGGCGCCGACGGCGGCCCCGATCAGCAAGATGATAATGATTGGGGCGATCTCACCGGAAGGGTCGGTCTGATTAACCGGGTTGTTGCCGCAGTAGACGTAAGGGCCGCCATACTGGAATCTAGGATCGCAGGAGTAAAAGCGCCCCAATTGCGGATCGTAGAAGCGCGCCCGATAGTTATAGAGTCCCAAATCTTCATCCAACTCCTGGCCGGTGTAGCGATAGCGCAGTAACGAGGACGTGCCGACGCCAGTCGGCAAAGATTGGCCGAAGGGCATGTAGTCGAGCAATGCGTTGACCTGACCGTTTTCCGCCACTACGGCACGGATCGAACCTTGCTGATCCTTCAGCACGTACTGGGCCTCACCACCGTCGATGAGCAGCAGCAATCCGCCGACGCCATAGAGATATTGCGTCGTACGAGCGCCGAACTCCATCAGCGGCGCGTCGCTCAGGCCGTGTACGTAAGCGAGTTTGCTGCCGTCGGCGAACCGCTTTTGCACCCGCTGATTGATGCCGTTGTAGCACAGCGCAAGCTGGCGGCCGTCATCCAGTGCGATCGTTAACGGAAGATTATTCAGTGGGTTGTAATCGATACGCTGAATACCGCGACTGGCGGAGAGCGTGACGTTACCGACGACGTCATACTCGTAACGCTGCGCGACCGCGTCATTGGCGAGCACGGCGGCGACTTTGCCGCTGTTCGGCTGATACTCGTAGCTGAAGAGGGTGTCTCCCTGTTGCAGCCGGAGGATGTTGCCGCCGGCGTCGAAGGTCAGCGGCGCGCCGACGCCGAGGCTGTAAGCGGAATTGACGCTGTGCTCGGCGACCGTCAATTGGCCGCGCGGATCGTAGCGATAGCGATAAGCGAAGCTGTTTTCGGGCCTGACCGCATTGTCGTGCACTACGCCGGCGATATTGCCGTTGAAGTAACCGGCGCCCTCGTAGCCGCCGTCGGTGTAGCTGAAGCGTTGTTTCAACAGCGGTGCGCCGTCGGCATAGTGGTTGTTGATTTCATTCAACCAGCCGGGAGAGTTATAACTCATGGTGCGCCGCAGCGCCCGCCCCCCCTGTGAATTCAGCTGCTCTTCAGCCAGGCTGCCGTCGGCATGGTAACGGTAGCGAACGAACTTCTCCGGATCGTCCGGCGTGCCGATGGCGGCGGTTTGTCCCATGTCGTTATAGCGATAGGCCACGCTGGCGAGCGGCGCGCCGGCGGGATAATCGATGCGGATGACGTTGCCGAGGTTGTCGTAGGCATAGCCCGTGATGTAATCGCCAGCGTCCGGCAGACGCAGTTGCGACAGGGTCGCATTGCCTCCCGTATCGTAGCCATAGCAGTTTTCGACGCAGAGTCCGTCAGCGGCGCGACGGTACATTTTCCACAGGCGGCCGCGCAGAGTCGGCTCGTCGCCTTCGCCGTCATAGACGTTTTGCGTTTGCCAGTCATCATGGTGCGGGTAGTGCGGATCGTTATCGGCGATCGCCTGCAGCGCCGAACCGTCACCCCAGGCTTGCGCCACTTCGCCATCCTCGCTCAGGCGCCCCAGAACGTCATATTTTTTATACAACACGCGGTCTTTCGCGCGGCTCAGCGGCGTTGAGCTGAAACGCAGACGTCCGGCAGGATCGTAGATATACGTCGTTTCTCCGGCATCCGGCGTGACGCGTGCAGCGAGCTGACACAGGAAGTTGTAGCGATTGTGGCTGATGAAGGCGTCATCCGCCGGGGAAGACGACGGGTGGCGAACCTGCACGATATTGCCCGCCGCGTCGAAGATCTGTTGGACAGCGTCGCGAACAACGCCGCCGGCCTCGGTCTGCTTGCTCAGCGTCTGGCCACGGCGATCGTTGAGTGACAGCACGCCGGTGCCATCGGCATCGTACAGGGCGCTCACCCGCAATTCTCCAGGGCGACAGGCGATACCTGCCACCTGCGTGTGATCGGTGACGGCGTAAATGAACCGTGTAATATGCGGGTTGTCGCCGGTAATGGCGAAGATTTTGCCTGGCATGCCTTTGGCCACCGGGCGTTTCAGCGAGGAAGCCTCATAACGGGTGCCGCTATAGGGGTAACCTTCGTCCTGCGGGTAATAATCACTCACTTCACCGGTCATCACGCCGTTTGCGGCGTCCAGTGTGCGGACAAAGGCCGCCCGGTAGCCGAACAACGTGCGTTCAAAGGCGGCGATCTTGGTTTCGGCAACCGTATTGCCCAGCGCGTCGTACAGCGTTTCACGCACCAGGCATCGTCCTTCGTTCAGCACCTGATGCTGCGTTTCCTGCCGGTTGGCGTTTTTATACGTGATGGCCAGCTGTGGCGAACGGAAGGTAACCGCATTGGCAAAATAGATTTCCCCCTGTGCCTGCAGGCTGAATTCACCGTCGATCCTCGCATCGGTCTGAAGGGCGAAAACCTGACGACCGTCGGCATATAACAGAACGGCATCGTCGCCCGGTACCAGCAGCACCGAGGTGGGCAGGCAGCCGTTGGTCGCGTCGTCAGTGTAGGTGTTGCCCGCCAGCGTCAGCCGCCATCCCGCGATGGCGTCCCACTGGGCGCTCAGACTGTCGCCGATCGTCAGGCCGAAGGCGAGGTTCTGCGTCGCCGGCGACGAAAGGGTGAAGCCCACCGCGTAGCGGCCGGCGGTGGCCAACCAACGCAGGCGGTTGAGCGTCGTACCGCAATGCAGTAGCCGGCCCTGGCTGAGACGCCAGGCGCTGTCGTCGTCGCGCCGCCAGCGCGTCCAGGTTTGTTCGCCCTGCGTGAAGGTTTCGTATTGCCCACCGTCGGCGGCCAGAATTTCGCAGCTGCTGGCGGGATCGTGCTGCGGGTAGCTGAATGGCAGCGTATCGTGCCAACTGCGTGGCGCATAGTTCACCACGCCTTTCTTGCTTTCGCCTTGTGGCCCGGTCTCAACGAACTTTTGCCGCAGCGGATCGTAGCCGCAGCGCTGGACATCGGCGTTGTTGCCCATAACGGCGATCTCATCCAGATACAGCGGATCGTAGCAGCGGGCCTCCATCTTGCTGGCCAACGGCGTGACGCTGACGGTGTTGAACAGCACATAGCCGACCGTTTTTTGGTTGTCGAAGGCGAGCGCGAGCGGACGCTCCGGATCGCCGCTATAGGGGATGACGCTTTGCCAGTAAACCCAAGCGCCTTCTGCCGTGGGGACGATCGGCGTGGTGTGCGGCGCGGCGTTGCCACTACGGCTGATCAAGTTTGCCGCACCGGGCGCCGCGTTGAAACCGGGCGAGGTTTTGATCCAGGCGGAGACAACGACCGGCTGCGTTTGCCGCAGCGGCGCCGTTCGGGTCAGGGTCGCACCGACGCCGAGTTTGAGGCTGCGGCTGCCGACATAGGCGTCGTCGTCGACGATCGCCGTATCGCCGTCGAGCCGCCAGGGATCGGTGCTGTGTTGATAGGGTTCGAAACCGATGAAATCGCACTCATCCGCCGCGCCGCTGACGAACGCCGCCACCGGCAGGATCTGGTTGTTGTCCCACAGCGTGCTTTCGACCTGGCTTTCGCTGTTTTTCTGGGAGAGGATCGCACCATAGAATGTTCTGGCCAGTATTGTGCCTACCGGCAACCACGCGTCACCCGGATCGCTTGCCAGCGCCGGCGGGCTGGGGGGCTGGGCGCCAATCGCGGCTTGCAGCACATAGGCTTGCGTGGCGGCCCACACTGTCGGCGCAGCTTCATCGGCAAGCGGCTGTTGCCGTTGCAGAGCGCCGTAGCGTTGCAGACTGCCGGCGTAGATTGGCAGCGCCTCTCCCAGCGCCGCGCTCCCCGCTGCGTCGAATTGGCTGAAGGGCGCGTCGATCGCATTTTTCAGTAAGAACCAGGGATAGGCTTCGAACGCATAGCCGTAGAGTTTGGCAACGCCCTGCGTTTCTCCGGTGGCGGTCACATTGTCAAAGCGCTCGCGGATCAATTTGCCGAAGCGTGAGTCATAGCGATAATCGGTACGTATCGCCAGGCCATCATTAAGGCTGTTGTCGGCGATGCAGCGCGTATAACCGCCGAACAGCGGTCGCTCGACGCCGTCGATCGCTACGGAGGTGAAGGCCATCAGGTTTTTTTGTTCGTGAACCAACAGATTGCCGTCGGCGTCAAACACCTTTTGCTCGATCAATTGGCCGTCCAACAGCCCGGATGACGCTTGATCTGCAGCGCGAACTCGCTCGCCGACCTGCGGATCCTGGCGCGTCAGGCCATTGAAGTAATAGTTCTCGCGATAGCCGAAGCGCGGCGCGGACATGCTCTCGCTGCCGGGATAGCTGGCACTCTTGTAGTACTTGAAGACCGCGCCGGTAGGGTCGCAGGTCGCTGTCGCAATGTCGAACACGTAGCAGGTGGTGCTGACGGCGTAGCCGTCATCGATGCTGACCGTGTCGACGCAGTAATCCACCAGTGCGCCTTGCAGCGTGTTGTCGAGGTAGCGATTCAGCGTCAGGCTTTCCGCATTATCGAAGTCTTTGTTAAGCGGTAGATAGGTAACGAACGCGGACAGGCCGGCGGGATATTGGCCGTTGATATTGGGTTTGACCATGCCGGAGACGCCAATCTGCGTGAAATAACGTTGCGTGAGCGTGTCATCGCCGGCGAAGGCCTGATTGCGGAAGGTTTTCACGGTGGTGTTTTTGGCTGCCGTGCCGTCCAGGTTCAGATAAGAGATAAAGCGCGGTCCCTGATTGATCATGGTGGTGCTGTCTATCGCGTAGGGCACTTCGGCATATCCGGCTGCCGCGTCCAACCAATTGCACCAGGAACCGCGGTGATAGACGCGGTTGCCCATGGTGGCGATATCCGCGCCTGCCGTCGGGAAGTAGTGTCTTTTTCTTTCCGAAGTCGGATCGTCACGGGTATAGAGATCGCGCGCCGCATCGTTCCAGGCGGTGATTTGCCGGTTGGGATCGTAGGCTACCATGCGCGCCTGAGCCGCGAATTCGCGGTTGCTGACGGCGATTGCGTAATCGGCGCCGTAGGCGAACCAGTTGATGTCCTGATCGCTGCAGGTACTGCGTAACAGCAGGCTGTCGTTACGCAGCCAGTCTGCGCCGTTATAGCGCAGCAGATAGGGGCCGGACGCAATCATGGCGTTGTTGACGAATTTTGCCAGGAACGGAATGGTGAGGGTTTGCGACGGCGCGCTTTTCGGCAGGCGGCAGGGAAAGTCAGTGCTGGTCATGGCGCCGAATGCCGCGTCCCATCCGATGACCTTGACGGTGTAATCAACGCTGAGCGAAACCTCCTGCGTGATGTAGGTCAGCGCGATAAACGAGGCGCCGGCGGCAAAACCGAAACGGGTGGCCGACGCATCGCCGCCGAGGGTGAACACCAGCGGGAGTGAGGCGCCGTTTCGCCATTGTTCTTGGCTATCCTGATAATAAAGCGCCAGCCGATTACGGTGTTCGCCGCCGGTGAGGGGGGCATAATCCAGGACGGCGTAATAGCCGTTGGCCGCCGCGATGTAGGGGCGGGCGGTGGCGTTGAGATCGCCAGACCTATCGGCGATCGCCCACCGTTTGGTGAAGTTATCCCAGGTGTAGCGCAGCAGCGTCCGTTGATCCTTGTCGCAGACCACAAAAAAGTTGTCGCCGGCGGCCAGCTGCAGTTGGGTGGTGTTGGCGGCGATTGGCGCGCTGTCGAACCACTCGCCCCATTTGCGGTTATCCTTGTGATAGACATGCGCATAGGATTTGCCGCTCTGCGGGGTGGCATAGGTCAGGCAGGCGAAATCACCGGCAGTGACGACGTTGACACTGTTGATGTCGAAAGCGGCCTTGATCGTTTGCTGCTCGGGAGCCCAGCATTGCCAGCGCCCAAGCCAGGTGTAAAACGTGACGTGGATTTGGTCGCTCGACTCGTTAAGCCACAGGCAGACCGCGTAATCGCCGCCGAACCATACGCGCGGTTTGGCGCTGCGCGGCCAGGGACTGACGATCTGCCGCTGGCGATCGCACAGCGGCATCGTTTGTTGCTTATACCGGTAGGCGATTTTCGCACCGTCCGGCGTGACGGCGCCACTGAGCGCGCCGGCATTGACCGTACCCGCCGGCCAGTAGTTGAACTGCATCTGCGGCAGCGCACAATTTTCCGCATAGCGCCGCTGGACGCCGGTGAGCGTGCGTTTGACGGTATCACCGTAAAGCGGATCGCTTTGCGGGTAACCGCTGAAATTACTCTGCGTGTCGTAGCTCAGCTGCACCGCATAGAGCAATGTGCCCTGCGAGTTTTTGACGACGATGTTGTCCAGATAGCGCGTTTCGTAGCGATCCTGATAGGCTGAAGCGGCGTTGCCGGGGGCCTTGCTGTAGGGGGTATCCCAATGCGGAGACAGGTATTCCCGTGGGCCTGCGGGCGACTGCGTGTCGTACCGCTTCTCCTGATAGCCAAAATCGACGGTGCGATCGAACATGTCGGTGATGCGCGTCAGGTAGCAGGCTTTGGTAAAACTTAAGCCTCGTTCGCCAACCGGCTGTTCAACGGCCTCGTAACGGAAGGCGATCCGATCGCCCCACAGGCTTTCCACCTGCGCCAGATTCCAGATTGCCGCAAAGCGAGACTGCAAGGCATCGCCCTGGGGAGAGTGGGTCAAAGCGGATTGTCCCGACCAGTTGCCCCAGCGCACTTTCCATTGAATGCTCTGATCATCCTGCGCGTTGCCGCCGTAGAAGTAGCTGACCCCGTTGTCCTTGACCAGCTCCCAGCGTTCGAACTGCGGATAATACAGGACCTTGCTGAAATCATAGTGGAAGCACTCAAACGCTTCACCGCCGGAGAAGACGGCGAGTTCGGCGTCCTGGCGCAGCACGTTGAAGGTGCGCTGATAGACTGGGTCGATAATTTCCCATTGTCGATCGTCGAACCGCGTGACGACCTGAGCATGGCAACCCAACTGCAGGCCGGCGGCGATGAAAGCGGATTGGATTTCGGTGTCCACTTTGCCGCTATTGAGCGCGGTGGTGGCGGCGATTGGTAATTTCGCTCTCAGCCAATCGTTGGGCGCGCGAATTAATTCTGATGAGGCGTTGTTGGTATAAATTCGATAAAGGTTGTCACCGGGTGTTGCATTATCCCGGTGATCGACTTCAATGCGTTCGAAAGGCAATTGCCAGCCTAATCCCATAATTCCGGTTGGTGCGCTAACATTTGATTGATAAATTTCATTTTTGATGTTGCTGCCATAAAATGCAGTGACTTTGACGTCGAGTTGATTCCTTCCGGTTAACGCAACCAAATCAAGCGATAAATTCACATCGCCGCGAAACAGATTGACGCTGTCTTCGAATATGTTTTTTTCATTGCTTTCGAATTGGCTTGGCCGTACTGGCGGGATCTGACCGTTGGTTTTGTCACTCATTTTTAAATACCCTCATCGATAAAGCGCAGGGAAACAAAATGGCTTTCAATCGCCAGGGGCGATTGAAAGCCAGGCGATGCGCCTCTGCGCCCAAACGGCGGGCCAGCGGCCGCTCAACGTCTCAGGATTCGCATTCGGCGATCACCAGCACCCTTACCGTACCTGAGGTTTTATTGTTGGATTTGTCCTCCATAAAGCAGGTGGCGGACACCGTGACACTGCTGCCGCTGAGGCCGGCGATCGCGCTGGAGACGTCGATTGTTTTCAGGTGGTGGTCGGTGTTGCCGTAAGAAACGTTAAACCCCTGAACGGCGACGGAAGCATTAATCACCCGTGAACCAAAATCCAAACTTTGAGTGGAGCCGGAACTGACGCTAATAACTTTAAATTGTGTCGTCGACATATATAACCTCGAATTTTTAGACGGCTGTGGGTAGCGCCGCTAAAAATAGCGGCGATGAAAAATAGAAGGTGAAGAAAAGTCTTATCAGAGATAAACAGCATAGTTAAAACTAGGGGAGGTAATTGATTCTGTCAATGAAAGCATAAATAAAATTAAACCATTTCAAAATCATGATGATAAATAAAATAACTTTTTTATCAATGATGTTAAGCGTGTTAATTATAATCTTATTCAGTCGTTATTAAACTAAGGGTATTTCTGTGACAGGTGGTGTTACATTAATTAGAGGGCGTTGTTTTTATTGTGTTAAGTGAATGGCACTCATGCTTCTGCAATGCCGTGCAATTAATTCAATAAAAAAAATTTCTCTGCTATATTTTAAAGCTAACCGTTTAGCGGAAAAAGAGAATGTGAATTGTCGCCCTGGGTGACAGTAACGACCGTGATCAAGACCGTTTTTATAATCCGGCTGGAGGAATACAGCATGAAAGCTGCCGTAGTGACGAAAAACCATACCGTAGACATTCAGGATAAAGTGCTGCGCCCGCTGAAGCACGGCGAGGCGGCGTTAAAAATGGAGTGTTGCGGGGTGTGCCACACCGACTTGCACGTGAAAAACGGCGATTTCGGCGAGGTGCCGGGCATTACGTTGGGACATGAGGGTATCGGCGTGGTCTCCGCCGTCGGTGAGGGCGTTACCTCGTTAAAAGTGGGTGACCGCGCTAGCGTCGCCTGGTTTTACCAGGGTTGCGGCCATTGCGAATATTGCGTCAGCGGCAACGAGACCCTGTGCCGCTCGGTGAAAAATGCCGGCTACAGCGTTGACGGCGGCATGGCGGAAGAGTGCATCGTGGTGGCGGACTACGCGGTGAAAGTGCCGGACGGGCTCGATTCTTTCGCCGCCAGCAGTATCACCTGCGCCGGGGTCACCACCTACAAGGCGGTGAAAATTTCCGATATCAAGCCGGGGCAGTGGATCGCCATCTATGGCCTGGGCGGGCTGGGCAACCTGGCGTTGCAGTACGCCAAAAACGTGTTTAACGCCAAAGTGATTGCCATCGACGTCAACGACGGCCAGTTGGAGTTCGCCAAACAGATTGGCGCCGATCTGACCATCAACTCCAAAACGCAAAATGCGGAGGAGATCATTCAGCAGCAAACCGGCGGCGCTCACGCGGCGGTGGTGACGGCGGTGGCGAAAGCCGCCTTCAACTCGGCGGTCAATGCGGTGCGCGCCGGCGGTAAAGTGGTGGCCGTGGGGCTGCCGCCGGAGAGCATGGATCTGAGCATTCCGCGCCTGGTGCTGGACGGCATTCAGGTGGTGGGGTCGCTGGTCGGTACACGCGAAGATCTGAAAGAGGCGTTCCAGTTCGCTGCCGAAGGCAAAGTGACGCCGAAAGTGACCAAACGGCCATTGGGCGATATCAACGCCATCTTCGACGAGATGAAGGCGGGCACCATTCGCGGTCGCATGGTGATCGATCTCGGCATGGCGAAATAAGCATCGCTAAAAAAGGCCACCCGCGGGTGGCCTTCTTATCGCTATGCCCGGCTCAGAACAGGCCCAGCGGTTTGGCGTCGTAGCTGACCAGCAGGTTTTTCACCTGTTGATAGTGCGACAACGCCGCCTTGTGGGTTTCGCGCCCGATACCGGAGTTCTTGTAGCCGCCGAACGCGGCGTGCGCCGGGTACAGGTGGTAGCAGTTGGTCCACACGCGCCCGGCCTTGATCGCGCGCCCCATGCGGTAGGCGCGGTTGATGTCGCGGGTCCAGAGCCCGGCGCCCAGTCCGAACTCGGTGTCGTTGGCCAACGCTAGAGCTTCGGCCTCATCCTTGAAGGTGGTGACGCCAATCACCGGCCCGAAGATTTCCTCACGGAAGAAACGCATACTGTTGTTGCCGGTAATCAGCGTCGGCTGCAGGTAGAAACCGTTTTGCACTTCGTCGCCGCGCTGAGCGGGTTCGCCGCCCGCAACGATTTTGCCTCCCTCGTTTTTAGCGATGTCGATGTACGACAGGATCTTGTCATACTGCTGTTTTGACGCCTGGGCACCGATCATGGTCTCGGTGTCGAAGGGATCGCCCTGGCGGATGGTGGCGATGCGTGCCAGCACTTTCTCCATAAACTGCGGGTAGATGGATTCCTGGATCAACGCGCGTGAAGGGCAGGTGCACACCTCCCCCTGATTGAAGAAGCCCAGCACCAGCCCCTCAACCGCCTTGTCGATAAACTCCGGCTCCGCCTGCATGATGTCTTCAAAATAAATGTTCGGCGATTTGCCGCCCAGCTCGACGGTGCTGGGGATGATGTTCTCCGCCGCACAGGCGAGGATGTGGCGGCCGACCGGCGTGGAGCCGGTGAAGGCGATTTTTTCGATGCGTTTGCTGCGCGCCAGCGCTTCGCCGGCCTCGGCGCCGAAGCCTTGCACCACGTTGAGCACCCCCGGCGGCAGCAGATCGCCGATCTCTTCCATCAGCACGCTGATGCCGAGCGGCGTCTGTTCCGCCGGTTTCAGCACCACGCAGTTACCGCCCGCCAGCGCCGGCGCCAGTTTCCAGGCGGCCATCAGCAGCGGGAAGTTCCACGGTATGATCTGACCGACTACGCCCAGCGGTTCATAGATATGGTAGGCCACGGTATTTTGGTCGATCTCCGCCGCAGCGCCTTCCTGCGCGCGCAGGCAGCCGGCGAAGTAGCGGAAATGGTCGACCGCCAGCGGCAAATCGGCATTCAGGGTTTCGCGGATCGGTTTGCCGTTGTCCCAGGTTTCGGTCAGCGCCAGCATCTCCAGCCGCGACTCGATGCGATCGGCGATCGCCAGCAGCACGTTGGCGCGTTCTTGCACGCTGGTTTTGCCCCAGGCGTCCGCCGCCGCATGCGCCGCGTCGAGCGCCAGTTCGATGTCTTTGGCGTCGGAACGTGGGAATTCGGCGATCGGCTGGCCGGTCACCGGCGAGGTGTTGGTGAAGTAGTTGCCGGATACCGGTTCGACGAATTTACCGCCAATGTAGTTGCCATAGCGTTTGCGGAACGAAACCAGCGAGCCAGGCAAACCGGGGTGGACATATTTCATGTGAAGCACCTCTCTGCAGATGATAACCGGCGCTATTGGGCTGCGCCTGTGAGTGCGGCATGTCGCCGCAGCACGGAGAAGCACGGCCCGTGCCAGATTGATGAATGGCGAAGATGATCGTTAAAAGATCTTATTTATTAACGCGTTAAAAATTGATATGACGTGACGAATCATGCGGTACCGCCGCTGGCGATGGGTTTTTGTGTTCCGTGTCGCAACGCCTGATACACATCTGTGATACATATTTGCAACACTCGTAAACGGGGGGAGAAACGCATGTTGCCTGATGACCGCTTGCCCACCGAGGGCGCCAGTTTGTTGACCCGCCCGCTGGCGGAATCCTGGCAGCGCAGCTGGGGCTACGGCCTGACGCGCGCCGATCAACATATCCCTTTTATCAAAGCCGGATTACTCGAAGAGCTACGCAGCCGCAATGACTGGGTGCCGCAACGGGTACAGCCGCTGATCGAGCAGCTGGGCGCGCAAATTACGCGCCAGCCCGCCATCGTGGTGATCGCCGACGCCGACGGACTGGTGCTGGAAACCCGCGGCAATACCGACTTTCTGCACAAGGCGTCGCGCTTTGCGCTGGCGCCGGGCAACCAGTGGGGCGAAGCGGATCGGGGTACCAATGCCATCGGCACCGCGCTGGCACTCGGCGCGTTCTGCGAGGTCCGCGGCGACCAGCATTTCCTCAACCAAAATGCCGGTTTGAACTGCACTGCCGCACCGATCTATCGGCCGGATGGCCGCATTGCCGGCATACTGGATCTCTCCGCCCCCGCGCAGCGCCCGTACCGTGATGCACAGCGCCTGATCATGCAGGCGGTGCGGCATATCGAACACCGCTGGGTCAGAAGCGCGATCGCCGACCGTCACTGGACGCTGCGCCTGCACGCCAACGCCGGGAGCCTGGGCAGCGCGCAGGAGCTGCTGCTGGTGTTTCACGACGAAGTGCTGGTCGCCGCCAATCGGCTGGCGATGCTGGAGTTCCGGCTTTCACCGGCCGCATTAGGCTCGGTTGAGTTTGCCCAGCTGTTTCCCGACCTGCTGCGACAGCCCTCCGGCGCACCGCACCAGACGCTGGCCGGCAATCAACGGCATTATTATTCGCTGCTCGAGGCGCCGCAGCGCCGCGTTAGCGCCCTGCGTTCGGTTCCGCCGCCGGCGGAAAGGCATGACGAACAGCATCAGAAGGCGCTACGCATTCTCAACGCCGGCCTTTCGCTGTGCGTGACCGGCGAAACCGGCTGCGGTAAAGAGCATTTCAGCCGACGCTTGTTTCAACAGAGCCGCTGGCGCAACGGCAACTTCGTGGCGATCAACTGCGCGGCGCTGCCTGAGCCGCTGATCGAATCCGAACTGTTCGGCTATGCGCCGGGGGCGTTTACCGGCGCCAACCCGAAAGGGTATATCGGCAAGATCCGCGAGGCGGACGGCGGCGTGCTGTTCCTCGATGAAATCGGCGACATGCCGGCGGGCCTGCAAACGCGCCTGCTGCGGGTGTTACAGGAAAAAACGGTCACGCCGCTCGGTAGCCGCAGCGCTTATCCGGTCGATTTCGCGCTGGTCTGCGCCACGCACCACGATCTGCATCGGCAGGTAGAGGCGGGGGCGTTTCGTGAGGATTTGCTGTACCGCATACAGGAATACAGCCTGTGCATCCCGCCGCTCAGAGAGCGGGCGCAGCTGGAGACCTTCATTTTGCAGTTGTGGCGAGAGCTGGGCGGCGATCGGCGTGACATTCGCCTGTTGCCGGAGGCGCTGGCGATGCTGGCGCGCTATCCATGGCCCGGCAACGTGCGGCAGCTGTTGAGTACGCTCAAGGTGCTGCTGGCATTGGCGGACGATCATGCGGTGCTCACCCTGGACGATCTGCCTCAGTCCATCGCGGTGCTGGCGCCGCGTCAGGAGAACGCCGATACCGGCCAGGCGGATCTGCAGACGGCGATCGACAGGGCGGGCGGCAATCTCAGCCGGGCGGCGAAGGCGCTGGGCGTTTCGCGCAGCACGCTGTACCGCAAGTTGTGGAGGCAGAAAGCGGTGGCGGAATGAAACGTCATGATTGCTCATCAATAACCGGCCCCTCGATGCGGGGCCGGTTCATGCTCTAGTCCCCCAGTCCCGGCGGGTTAATCTCCGAATGGGCAATCTTCTCGTCGCTTTCCGCCCAGCGATCCAGCACCTGCAGATAGCTGCCGTTGGCGATGGCGCTGTTGAGCGAAGCCTGCACCGCGTCCACCAGGCCGTTGCCTTTCTTCAGTGTGACGGCGATGTTGGCGGTCTTCGGCCAGCCGCCGGGCACAATGCCCACCAGCCGGGTTTTGCCGGTCAGCCGCGCCTGATAAGCGCCGGAGACGTTGGGCCCGAAGGTGGCGTCGGCGCGGCCAGACTGAATGGCCAACGTGGAGGCGGCCTTATCGGTGACGTACACCGGCTGCAGCGGCGCTAATCCCTTGGCGCGGTTCTCCTTGTCCCAGGCCAGCAGCACCGCTTCCTGATTGGTGCCGGAATCGACGATGATTTTTTTACCGGCGATATCCGGCGCCGTTTTGATCTGGGTGATTTTACTGTCGGACTTGACGTAGAAGCCCAGCGTATCCTGCCGATAGGTGGCGAAATCGAATTTGGTCTTGCGTTCGTTGGTTACGGTGATGTTGTAAACCGCGGCGTCATATTTGCCGGAGGCCACCCCCAGCGGCCAGTCTTCCCACGACGTGGGCACCAGTTTGAGTTTCAACCCCAAGCCGTCGGCCACCAGGCGTGCGATGTCCGCCTCGCTGCCGATCACCGTTTTATTGTCTCGGGCGTACAGGCCGAACGGCGGGCCGCTGCCCAGCAGGGAAATGGCCACCGTCAGCGTGCCGGGTTCCACGAACCGGAAGCCGGCGGGGATTTTGGCCACGGCTTCGGCGCTCTTCACCGTGTGGATCGGCGTTTCGTTAGCGACGAGATCCACGCCCGGTGCGGCGGCGGCGGAAAAACTCAGCAGCGCCGCAATCACTATCATCTTTTTGCTATATATCATTATGTTAATTACCTTCATTATTATGGGTGTCACACGGTCGTTGCACTATCTCTAAAGGCTGCAGATCTGTGAACGAACAAAATCAACTAACCAATCTTGGAAAAATCATGAGGCGCCTCTGGCGGCGCTGAATCGATCGAGGATGAAGCATGTCGTCGCGTTTCGCTACGTTGGGCCGCATACCGCGCGGCGTGTGGGTATTGGGTGGCGTGAGCCTGCTGATGGACGTTTCCTCGGAAATGATCCATAGCCTGCTGCCGCTGTTTATGGCGACGACGCTCGGTGCCAGCGTGATCGTCATCGGGCTGATCGAAGGGCTCGCGGAGGCGACGGCATTGATCGTCAAGGTGTTCTCCGGCGTGCTCAGCGATTACCTCGGTAAACGTAAAGGGCTGGCGCTGCTGGGCTACGGGCTGGGCGCCATCAGCAAGCCGTTTTTCGCTATCGCATCGTCGTCCGGCATGGTGATGAGCGCGCGCCTGCTGGATCGCGTGGGCAAAGGCATCCGCGGGGCGCCGCGCGATGCCCTGGTGGCCGACGTGACGCCGCCGGAAATTCGCGGCGCGGCCTTCGGGCTGCGGCAGTCGCTGGATACCGTCGGCGCCTTTTTAGGGCCGCTGCTGGCCGTCGGCCTGATGCTGCTGTGGCACAACGATTTTCGCGCCATCTTTTGGGTGGCGACGGTCCCGGCGGCGCTGGCGATTGCGCTGCTGTTTTTCGGCCTGAAAGAGCCGACCGCCGCGATAACCCACAAGCGCACCAACCCGATCACCCGCGCCAACCTGCGGCTGCTGGGGCGCAGCTATTGGTGGGTGGTGAGCATCGGCGCGATCTTTACGCTGGCGCGCTTCAGCGAAGCGTTCCTGGTGTTGAAGGCGCAGCAGGGCGGCACGCCGCTGGCGCTGATCCCACTGGTGATGGTCGCCATGAATCTGGTCTACGCCTGCTCGGCCTATCCGTTCGGAAAACTGTCTGACCGCATGAGCCATGAAGGATTGCTGAAAGCCGGGTTGCTGGTGCTGATCGCCGCCGACCTGGTATTGGCGCTGAGCGATCATTGGGGCGGGGTGCTGTTTGGCGTAGCGCTGTGGGGGGTGCACATGGGCATGACCCAGGGGCTATTGGCGGCGATGGTGGCGCATACAGCGCCGGCTCATCTGCGCGGCACCGCGTTTGGCATGTTCAATCTGATCAGCGGCGTGGCGCTGCTGCTGGCGAGTCTTGGGGCTGGAACCTTGTGGGAGCTGTTCGGTTCCGCCTCCACCTTCTACGCCGGGGCACTCATCTGCGTAGTGACGCTTATCGGTATGCAACTGGCGCCGTTTGGCGCACGGCAGGGGGCTTAACGGCCCTCGACAGATTGCGGCACCGCTTGCAGCAGCTCGGGCACCCGCTGGGATTCCACCGCCCGGCTGAACAGAAAACCCTGGCCAATATGGAAACCGGCTTCGCACAGCGTTTGCCGCTGCTGCTCGGTTTCCACGCCCTCGGCGATGATATCGATCGACAGCTTCTGACCGAGGATACCGATGCTTTCCACGATCGCCAGGATCGCTGGTTCGGTGTTCATGCGTTGAACGAAATCGCAGTCCAGCTTAATGCAGTCCAGCGGGTAATCCATGATATGGCTGAATGAGGAATGTCCGGTGCCGAAGTCGTCCAGTGCGATGCGGATGCCCATCTCTTTGAGCATTTGCAGCGCGCGCAGCACGTACTTGGAGCCATGTTTGTTGAACGCGTGCTCGGTCACTTCCAGTTCGATCAGGTGGTGGGGAATATGGAATTTCAGCAGGCGCTGCAGGAAGGTTTCGGCGTAGTTGTCGCGTAAAAATTCGATCGGCGACACGTTCAGCGAGATAGGGCGTACCGCCACGCCGGCCGTGCGCCAGCGGGCGATATCGGCGAAGACCTTCAGCTGCATGGCTTCGCTGATCTTGGTCGCCAGCTCGTAGTCGTTGAAGGCTTCGCTGACCGTCGCCGGCAGCTGTATGCCGTTTTGCGGGCAATGCCAGCGCAGCAACGCTTCGAAGCCGACGATGCTGCCGTCGGAGAGGCTGACCTTCGGCTGGTAGCTGGGACGGATGCAGTTGTCGCGCACGATCTGGCGCGCGTAGTTGAGCTGGCTGGCGCGCGCGCGGGCCTTGTCCATCATCTTGCGATCGAACATATAGACGCCGCCGCGGCCGCCGTCTTTCAGCTCATACAGCGCGGTATCGGCGCATTTCATCAGTTCCGAAGCGTCGCGGGCATCTTTGGGGTAGATGGCGCCGCCGATGCTCATGCCGCAATGCAGCGTCTTGCCACCGTGGGTGATCGGCGTCTCCAGCTGCAGCAGAAACTTGTTGGCGATGCGGAAAATATCCTGCTCGTTTTCAACGTCGCTGATTACCACCGCGAATTCGTCCCCCCCGAGGCGGGAGACGAACGAATGCGTATTCATGCAGGCGCTGAGCCTTTTACCCAGAACCCGCAGCAGATGGTCGCCCGCCGCGTGGCCCAGCGTGTCGTTCACCAGCTTGAAGTGGTCAAGATCCAGCAGCATCAGCCCGAGGGACTTGTTGCCATGCAGGGCGCGCTTCATCTCTTGCTTCAGCTTTTTCTTGAATAAGCGCCGGTTGGGCAGGCCGGTCAATTCGTCATATTCGCTGGCGAGCAACAGACGCTGTTCCATCACGCGTTGCGACGTCACGTCGCGCGAGACGCACAAGATCTCGGCCACGGCGCCGTGTTCATCGCTGACGGGCGAGAGAATGTTGTCCCAATGCTGTTTTTTTCCTTGCGGCGTCACGCTTAATCCCGCGAAGCGCGCATTTTTACCGGCTCTGACGCTGTGCAGCGCCTTGCTGCCACGGCGGCGGACTTCGGGCGACAACAGCCCCAGCCAGGGCATGCCAAACTCTTTTTGCGCCGGATCCAGGCCGAGCGCCAGGCTGCCGGAGCGGTTCATGTGCCGCAGCGTGCCGTCGCGATTGATCACTTTGATGCAGTCGACGCTGGCGTCCAGCATGTCTTGCTGGATAGAGAGCGCCTGAACGTTTTGCTGACGTTGCAGCATTTGCGGGTGGATGTCGGTAGCGGTGAGGTACCAGCTGGGCTCCAGTGCCATGCCGTCCTGACGGGCGTTAAACGCCAGCATAAACCAACGGTAGGCGCCGCTGCGATCGCGCAGGCGTGCCTCGCCGGCGAATGAGGAGAGGGCAACGATCGCCTGGCGCCATTGTGTGGCCAGCCGAACGCGATCGTCGGGGTGCAGGGTATCGAGCCAATCAGCGGCGCCGTGTTCACCGGCGATTGCGCCGGTATAGTCGCGCCACTGTTTATTGAAGTAGCCGCCAAGGCGGTTGCCGAAGCAAATCAGACCGGGCAAGTCGTCTACGATTTCGCTATAGAGATCAATCGGATTTTTGTTATTGGTCTGCTTGGGCAACAGGGTCATGCGGCATTTCCTCGGAAAATTACCCATATTCTCGCTCTCTAGCAGAGCCTCTTTCAATATAGTCTTGCCAATGAAATTGGGAATAGCCAGCGGGCGCGGCTAAAAATCAGCCCGCTAGCATGGAATACATCCAGCGTGAACGCATTAGGAATACTCCTGTTATTTATAAGCCCCCCTTATATTGCAACGAAAAATAAGTGATCGGACCACGATGGGGTTTTGCCATAAAAGTTAATCAATCTGATGTTTCTATTTGATGAAATGTTCAGGTGTTTTTATGCTCTTCCACCGGCTGCTCTGCCGGCGCTATGCGTCTTCACTGACGAAAATCTCACTTATGGCGGCAATAACCGCCATTTTATGCACTCTTCAGCGGTTGTCGCAGCACCGTCGCCCGGCGTTTAGAGAAAAGTTATGATGCAAATCAAGAAATGTTTTGTTTCATCTGTTGACACTTTACTTACGTATAAGATAGCCTCGCGAATGATAATCATTAGCAAAACTGGATGGTGAGGCGAAATGCACCCACAGCCTGATCCTTACGCCCGCACCCGATGGTCGGGGCATTTCGGCGCAACGGCGCCGGCAAGCGTACATTCGCCTCCTCTCCAAACGTCTGCGCCATAGGCGCCCGGCGCGATGGCATCTCTTTGTCTGTCTGCGCCCATTTGCATCTCTCAGCCTGTCTGTTCGCGCGGCCCGCGTCGGGCCCGCATGTGTTATCCGTCGTTTCACGATCATAGGAGGTTTCAGCGCGGTTAAAACGTAAGTTTTCTTCTGGGTATAAATAAACATGGAGCGTAAAATGATACTTAATAAAAGATTGAAGTTAGCGTATTGCGTTTTTCTGGGTTGTTATGGCTTATCCATTCATTCTTCTCTTGCCGCTTATCAGGATCCCGGTCGATTGGGCGTGCCTGACAGTTGGAAAACCGCGGAGTTTAATCGCCAATGGGGGCTTAAGGCTATTTCCGCCGAATTCGCCTATGCCAGAGGCTATACCGGTAAAGGTATAACCATCGGCATTATCGATAACGCCATTCTTTCCCATTCTGAATTCGCCGGTAAACTGACGCGCCTGGACAACGGCAGTTATAATTTCTCGTATGATAAACAAGATAATATGTCTTTCGGCGATCACGGCACGCACGTAGCCGGTATCGCGGCGGCTAAAAGAGATGGCGCAGGTATGCACGGCGTTGCTTTCGACGCGGATATTATCGGCACCAAATTGAATGATTACGGTAATCGCAACGGCCGTGAAGAGCTGATTCAGAGCGCAGCCCGCGTCATCAATAACAGCTGGGGGATCGCGCCAGATATACGGCGAGACGCCAAAGGCGATATCATCTGGTTGCCGAACGGCAGGCCGGACTACGTGGCATTTGTAAAAAGCGAAGTGATCGCCGAGATGATGCGCAGCAAATCCAGCGTGGAATGGGGCAGCGAACAACCGGTGCCCACCGGCGGGCACAGCGCCATGTCGACGCTGCTGCGGGCGGCCAGGCATGGCAAGCTGATCGTCTTCTCGGCAGGAAATTACAACAACTACAATATCCCGGAAGCGCAAAAGTCACTGCCTTACGCTTTCCCGGACGTACTGAATAATTACCTGATTGTGACCAACCTGAGTGACGAAAATCAGTTAAGCGTTTCCTCGACCAGCTGCGGACAAACGGCCAGCTACTGCGTTTCCGCGCCGGGTTCTGATATTTACAGCACCGTTGGCCGGCTGGAATCCAATACCGGTGGCACCGTGAATCGCGAAGCTTATAATAAGGGCGAGTTGTCGGTTAATCCCGGCTACGGCAATAAATCCGGCACCTCAATGGCGGCGCCGCACGTTACCGGCGTTGCCGCCGTATTGATGCAACGTTTCCCTTATATGAGCGCCGATCAAATATCCGCGGTAATTAAAACCACCGCCACCGATTTGGGTGTTGCCGGTATTGATAATCTGTTCGGCTGGGGACGTGTCAATTTACGCGATGCGATCAACGGTCCGAAAATGTTTATTACCCAAGAGGATATCCCGCAGGAATATTATGTACCGGGCTCCTACAGTGAAAAACAGTTCGTGGTGAATATCCCCGGCCTGGGAAATATCGTCGAACCCGGTACCTCTGTTGAGCGGCGCTGCACGTCGAGCGAATGCGACTTCGATTCGTGGAGTAACGACATCAGCGGTCACGGCGGCTTGACCAAAACGGGCGCCGGTACGCTGGCGTTGTTGGGTAATAACACCTATCGCGGTGATACCTGGGTGAAACAGGGCGTGTTGGCGATCAACGGTTCGGTGGCCTCCAACGTCTATATCGAAAATAGCGGCACGTTGTCCGGTGAGGGTACCGTAGGCGCCTTCAGAGCGGTTCGGGGCGGCAGCGTCGCGCCGGGTAACGGCATCGGCACGCTGCATGTGTTGCACGACGCCATTTTTGATCGCGGTTCGCAGTATAACGTGGAAGTGGCGGACAATGGCCGCAGCGATAAGATCGCCGCGCGGCGCGCTTTCCTCAACGGCGGCAGTGTGAATGTCAGCCTGGAGCGCAGCCAAAACCTGCTGTCGCAGAATGAGGCGCAGAGTCTGCTGGGCAACAAGTACACCATCCTGACCACGACGGACGGCGTCAACGGCCGGTTCGAAAACGCCAACCCATCGTATCCGTTTGTTAAAGTCGCGCTGGATTATCAGGGCAATGACGTCGGCCTTGGCATCACGCGCACCGACGCCAGCTTTGACAGCCTGGCCAGCACTGAGAACGAGAAAGCGGTAGCTCGTGCGGTGGAGACGCTCAACGCGACGGAACCAGTCACGGAAACGGTGAAGCGCAGCGTGGCGGCCCCTACCGCTGAGGCGCTAAGCGCACTGCAAGGTGATGAAGGCAAAGCGCAAGCCGCTACCGAAGATGCGGGCGTCGTAACCGGCCATCCGGTGTATGAAAGCTTCCTCGGCTTCACGTCGGCCAGAGAGCTGCAACAGGCGACCCGTCAACTGTCCGGCCAGATCCACGCGGATATGGCTTCCGCCCAGATTAACGAAAGCCGTTACCTGCGCGATGCCGCCACCGAGCGCTTGCGCCAGGCGGAAGGCCGCCGTATCGCTTCCGATATCAAGGCGGATGATAATGGGGCCTGGGCGAAACTGCTGGGCAACTGGGGGCATGCTTCCGGCAACGACAACGCCACCGGCTACCAGACCTCTACCTATGGCGTACTGTTAGGTCTGGACAGCGAACTGTTTGACGACGGCCGGCTTGGGGTGATGACCGGGTATACCCGCACTTCGCTGGATGGCGGTTATCAGTCAGATGCCCACAGCGACAACTACCATCTGGGGCTGTACGGCGACAAACGCTTCGGTGCGTTGGCCCTGCGAGCAGGCGGCACCTATACCTGGCATCGCATCGACACCTCGCGCTCGGTGAACTACGGCGCGCAGTCGGATCGCGAGAAGGCCAAGTATAACGCGCGTACCGGTCAGCTGTTCATCGAAAGCGGCTACGATTGGTCGAGCGATGCGGTCAACCTTGAGCCGTTCGCCAACCTGGCGTATACCCATTACCGTAACGAGGAGATCAACGAGCAAGGCGGGGCAGCGGCACTGCGCGGCGACAAACAAAGTCAGTCCGCCACCGCCTCGACGCTGGGTCTCCGCGCCGACACCGAGTGGCAAACCGACAGTGTGGCGATCGCGCTGCGCGGCGAGCTGGGTTGGCAGCATCAATACGGCAAGCTGGAGCGCAAAACGCAGCTGATGTTCAAACGTACCGATGCGGCGTTCGACGTAAACAGCGTGCCGGTTTCCCGCGATGGGGCGATTCTGAAAGCGGGCGTCGATGTGTCGATTAACAAAAACGCCGTCCTGTCCCTTGGCTACGGCGGGCAGCTGTCGTCCAACCACCAGGATAACAGCGTCAACGCCGGTCTGACCTGGCGCTTCTGATCGCGGTTAGCGTGCTTCGCTTTATTCAGCCCTCATCGTGACGATGGGGGTTTTTTTCGCGGCCAGCCGGCCTTCTTTGGCATGAGGTGATACTTTCTCCGCGTCCTATTCCCCCTGGCCGGTGTTCCCCGTCGGGTTAATCAATCAGAGGAAAGCAAACGCTGCTGCCAGTGCAACAGTTGGGTCAGCGTGACTGGCGCCGCGGCAGCCATGGCCGCGCGATCTTCCAAGGCAATTTCTCGGGCGCGCTGCAACGATTCGGTGCTGAGGCGCTGCAAGTTTTGTTGCGTCGCCTGTTGTATTTGCGCCAGTTCACCCGCGCTAACGTGCGGCAACTCATGACGCATCTGCAATAAGAATTCGTCGGTTAACTGCCTCAGCTGTTCAACGGTGAACGTCGGGGATTGCAGCGCGAACAGCAGGCCTTCGGCATCGGCGCAGCGGTGGAAGGCGCATTGCACCACGTAACCCACGTTGCGTTCCACGCGCAGCCGCTGAAAATAGCGCGGCGCGTAAAGCTGGGCCAGCACCCGCAGCGCCCAACGGCCTTCGGCTTCATCGTTTTGCAGCGGGTAAAACTGCAGTAAGGCACTTTCGGCGCCGCTTTCCGTCAGCGTGATGGGGCAATGATGTTGATGTGTCGGCAGCGGCGGCTCCGCGGCCACGAAATAGGGGAAGTCGTACAGCAGGTGCGACAGCTGCCGTTTTAACTCGTCATCGCCGCCGATCAAGGTGGCATGCCATTGTGCTGCTTCGGTTGGCGCACTGAGCGCCGCCGGCAATTGAGCTAACAGGCGGCGAATGGCGATATCGCTTTGTTCTTTCAGCTGCGTATGGCGCAGGTTTCTCGCCGCTTCGCTGAGAACGGTCGGCGGCAACACCGCCAGCGCTCGGTTCACCTCACTCAGCCCGTGGCAGATCAGCGCGTGGCTGCCCGCCAGTTGCAGCAGCCACACGCCCTGATGGCGCTCGAAGCTCAAATGTCCCTCCCGATGCGTCAGTTCTGCCGCCCCGGTGCGCAGCGCCGCCTGTAAGCCGTAGGCCTGTCCATCGCTGAAGCGGCTCGACGGCGTCGGCCGCAGCAGCAGCACAGGCTGCGCTTCGCCGGGGAGCAGATGCCGCAGCGGCGCCAGGCCGGAAGGCAATCTCGGGCTCGGCAGCGCCGCCGAGGTGGCGAAAAAGCGGAATGGTTCCGCGGCAGACGTCAGCGCGGCGCCGACGAAGGGGCCAAGCGCCAGAGGCAGCCCTTGAATTTCACGGGTTTCGCCGTGGCCATCAGACCGCACGGCCAGGCGACGGCGCGGCGCGCTAATCAGCGCCGCAATATGCCGCGGCCAATCGTCGTTCGACTCCACCGGCGGTAGCCCAAGCGCTCTGGCCCGCAGCTGATCGAGCGGCGCCAAACGGTGGAAATCGCGATTTGCCAGCCGCTCGTAATGCGCAAGCTGAGCCGGTGTCAGCACCTGCAGCGCCTGTAGCCACGCCAGCAGGGCGCTTTCGATGTGGGCAGCTTCAGCGGCTGAACCGTGATTAACGGTAAAGATAAAACTCAGCAGGGCGTTGTTCTCACTGCAGCGCGAATAATCCAGCCGAACGGCGTCACACCACGCCTGAGCGCGCAGCCGCGCCAGCAGCCCGCCGGGGGCTTCGTCCAACAGCAGGCGCTCCAGCCGCCGCAGCCAACCGCGTGAATGGGAACGCGACAGGGCAAACACCAGCCTCAGCTGCGGCGTGCCGGGAAGAGACAGGGTGTAATCTTTCGCAGCGGTCAGCGACGGTGAGGCTTCGTGCGGTATGGCGCTGCCCGATGGCAAGCGGCTGCCGTAGCGCTGTGCCAGCGCATGCAGCTGCGCCAGCGATTGCGGGCCTTGCAGCCACAGCGTCATGTTTGGCGCGCGAAAATAGCACTGGTGAAACTGCCGCAGCGCCTGCTGCAACGCGGAAATGTCGTTGCCGAAAGCGGCGCGGCTGCCGATATGAAAGCGATGCATTGCACCAAGGCCGCCGAACATCTGCCGCTGCGCCGCTTCGCAGCGGGTTTCTACCTCGGCGCGCAGCAGGCGGTATTCGGCGTCGATGACCTCGATCTCCTGCTCAATCGCCTCGGTCGCCAGCTGTGGGGCGGCGAGCATATCGCTTAGCCGCGCCAACCCCTGCGCCAAATGTTCGGTGCCCACCTCGAAGAAAAACGCGGTTTGCGTAGCCTGGGTGGTGGCGTTCAGTCGGCCAGTGACCGACGGTACCCAGCTCATCAGGCCCTCTTGCGCGCTGAAGTTCGCGCTGCCGCGAAACAACATATGCTCCAGCAGGTGCGCCAGGCCCGGCCAGGCGACGGGCGCCTGAAAACTGCCCGCCTCAATGCGCACCAGCGCGGCGGCGCAGTCGGCAGCAGGGTCACTTATCGCCTTGACGGCCAAACCGTTATCGAGCTGCCAAGAGGCGCCGGCGAGTGCCATCGTCAACCCTTGAAGATCAGTCGGGAGTTGGTCTGATTGCGAAAACGCAGCTGATCGATACCGATCTGCGAACGGTTCGCCGCTTCCCGCGCCGCCAGAATGGTGCCGTGGTGCGGCGATTTGCCGCAGACCGGGTCGGCGTTGTCGGCGTTGCCGGTTAGCATGAACGCCTGACAGCGGCAGCCGCCGTAGTCTTGCTCTTTCTCCGAGCAGGAACGGCAGGGCTCCGGCATCCAGTCATAGCCGCGATAGCGGTTAAAACCGAACGAGTGGTACCAGATATGCTGCAGATCGTGCTCCAGCACCGACGGGAAGGCGATCGGTAACTGACGGGCGCTGTGACAGGGTAACGCCATGCCTTCCGGCGTCACGCTCATGAAGATGGCGCCCCAGCCACCCATGCAGCCTTTGGGGCGCTCCTCGTAGTAGTCCGGCGTGACGAACAGCAGGTTGGCCAGCTTGCCGTCGGCGGCCATGCATTCGCGGTAGCGTTTCACCACGGTTTCCGCATCGGCGATCTGTTCGCGGGTCGGCAGCAGACCTTCACGGTTCAGGTGCGCCCAGCCGTAGAACTGGCAGGTCGCCAGCTCGACGTCGTCGGCGTCCAGCTGGATAGCCAGTTCGATAATGCGGTCGATCTGGCCGATATTATGGCGATGCAGCACGAAGTTGAGCACCATCGGATAGCCGAGCGCCTTGACCGCCTTGGCCATGGACAACTTCTGCTGAAATGCTTTGGCGGAGCCCGCCAGCGCGGCGTTCAACGTTTCATCGCTGGCCTGAAAACTGATCTGAATGTGATCCAGCCCGGCGTCGGCGAAGGTCTGCAGCTTTTTCTCGGTCAGGCCGATGCCGGAGGTGATCAGGTTGGTGTAAAACCCGAGATCGCGGGCGGCGGCGATCAGCTCGGGCAGGTCTTTACGCACCAGCGGCTCGCCGCCGGAGAAGCCGAGCTGCACGCTGCCCATCGCCCGCGCTTGGCGAAACACCTCGATCCACTGCGCGGTGGTCAGCTCTTTTTCCTGCGTGGCAAAATCGAGCGGGTTAGAGCAATAGGGGCACTGCAGCGGGCAGCGGTAGGTCAGCTCCGCCAGCAGCCAGAGCGGCGGATTCACCGCCGGCGCACGTGGTTCAGTCACGGAAGGTCACCCATTTTTGTTCGTAGGCGCGCTGGAAAAATTCCAGCACGTCGTCCGCTAACCCTTCGGCGCCGGGGAAGCGGGCGTTCAACTGGGCGATGATGCCGTTCAGCGTAGTGTGGCCGTCGACCAGTTGCAAAATGGCGGCGGCGCTGTCGTTCAGCTTGGCCATGCCTTCCGGGTAGAGGATCACATGGCTGTTTTGCACCTGCTCCCATTGCAGGCGGTAACCGCGGCGGAAGACGGGGGTGTGTTCAGGGTTCAGCGTCATTACACCAGCCTCTGGTTGTGCCATACCCGCGCGGCGGTCACGCTGTGGTAAGGCGGGCGGTTCAGGGTGTAGGCCATGCTCATGGCGTCCAGCATGCTCCACAGAATGTCCAGCTTGAACTGCAGGATCTCCAGCATGCGCTGCTGCTTTTCAACGGTGTCGCAATAGTCAAGCGCCAGCGCCAGGCCGTGTTCCACATCGCGGTTGGCCTGGCCGAGGCGGCTGCGGAAATAGTCGTAGCCGGCGGCGTCGATCCACGGGTAGTGCTGCGGCCAGCTGTCGAGGCGCGATTGGTGGATTTGCGGCGCGAACAGTTCGGTCAGTGAGCTGCAGGCTGCTTCCTGCCAGCAGGCGCGGCGCGCGAAGTTGACGTAGGCGTCCACCGCGAAGCGCACGCCCGGCAGTACCCGCTCTTCAGAGAGCAAAGTGTCGCGCTGCAGCCCAACGGCTTCGCCCAGGCGCAGCCAGGCCTCGATGCCGCCTTCGCTGCCGCCGTAGCCGTCGTGATCCAGGATGCGCTGTACCCATTTGCGGCGTGTTTCCGGTTGTGGGCAGTTGGCCATGATCGCTGCATCCTTAATCGGAATGCTGGTCTGGTAGTAGAACCGGTTGGCCACCCAGCCCTGGATCTGCTCGCGGGTCGCTTCGCCGTTGTGCATCGCGATGTGGTACGGGTGGTGGATATGGTAATAAGCGCCTTTGGCGCGCAGCGCCGCTTCAAACGCCTGTGGGTCAAGGGGGAGTGGTTGCGTCATGGCGGTTCCCTACAGTTCGATATTCATGCCGTCCCAGCTCACTTCAATGCCGGCGGCGGTCAGGCTTTGCCGCTCTGCCGAGTTTTCATTGAGGATAGGGTTGGTATTGTTAATGTGGATCAGGATTTTGCGCCTGGCGGGCAAGGTGGCGAGCAGGGCCGCCAGCCCGTGTTCTTCCGCCAGCGCCAGATGCCCCATGTCCTTGCCGGTATTGCGGCCCACGCCGGCGTTGGCCAGCTCGTTGTCGCGCCACAGCGTGCCGTCGATCAGCAGGCAGTCCGCGCGGTGCAGCCACGGCATCAGCGCCTCGTCCGGCTCACCCAGGCCCGGTGCGTACAGCAGCCCGACCCCGCGTGCGGTATCTTCGATAAACAGCGCCACGTTGTGGCCCGGCAACGGACGATCGCGGTACGGCGAATAGGGCGGCGCGTTGCTGAGCAGCGGAATGGCGGTAAAGCGCACGGTCGGGCAGACCGCCGTGTGGAACGGCTCGCCGGGCGTCACCGGGTGGTGAATCAGCCCGCCGTTCCAGTGGGATAGCATGGGAAACACCGGGAAGCCAGTGCTGAGATCGTCATGTACTTCAGGCGTGCACCAGACCTGGTGCGGACAGCCCTCACGCAAATTGAGCAAGCCCGCGCTGTGATCGATCTGGCTGTCGGTCAGCACGATCGCGCCGATGCCGGTGCCACGCAGCACCTCGGGGTTATTCAATTCGGGCGAGGCCAACAGTTGATGGCAAATGTCCGGGGAAACGTTGCACAGAACCCAGTTTTTACCGTCGTCGCTGATAGCGATGGAAGACTGCGTGCGGCGCGTGGCGCTGATGCTGTGGTCGCGAACGCCCCGACAGTTGTCGCAGTTGCAATTCCACTGGGGAAAGCCGCCGCCCGCCGCCGAGCCGAGAACTTTTATCTGCATGTCTAAACCAGAAAGAGAGGGAAAGAAATGCCCGCGCGAAGGGCGGGCAGACGGGCGATTAACGGTTGGAAATGTACAGCGTTACTTCCAGCCCCAGACGCAGGTCAACAAACTCAGGTTTAGTCCAGGTAGTCATAGCGGTGCTCCTTAGCATGCATCGTAATATGTCGAACCCAATGAGAAACGTTCGCATTCGGCCGGCCCAATGTTGGCGAAATGTGACGGAGATCGCAACCTTTAAAGCGTAACCGGGTTATTCACCCCAGGTGGCGGCGAGCACGTTCAGCCAGTTGCGCCAGGTCAGCTTCTCCAGCAGCCGGTTATCGAACCCGGCCTGCGCCAGCGCTTGCGTCAGGCGCGGCAGGCCTGCGGCGTCCTCCAACGGTTGCGGTACGTTGACCCCGTCAAAATCAGAGCCAAACCCCACGCGATCTTCACCAAGTTTAGCGATCAAATACTCAACGTGTTTAACAATTTCTGTTAAGCCGGTCGTTGCACTGTCACGTTTACCGTCCGCCCGCAGGAAGGCGGTGCCGAAATTGACGCCGACCATCCCGCCGCTCTGGGCGATGGCGTCCAGCTGCGCGTCGGTCAGGTTGCGTGGCTGCGGGCAGAGGGCATGGGCATTGGAGTGGGTAGCGACCAGCGGTGCGGTGCTCAACGCGGCGGTTTGCCAGAAGGCTTTCTCGTTCATGTGCGAGACGTCTATCATGATGCGGCGCTGATTGCAGGCACGGATCAGCGCCTCGCCGGCCGGCGTCAGGCCGGGGCCGGTATCGGGTGAGCCGGGGAACGACCCGCTGACGCCGGTACCAAAGGCGTTTGGCAGATTCCAGAATGGCCCGATGCTGCGCACGCCCAGCCGGTAGAAGGCCTCCAACTGCGTCAGTTCTGCATCGATCATGCCGGCGCCTTCGATATGCAGCACCGCGGCGATTTGCCGGTTGAGGCGGCACTGTTCTATTTCGGTGGCGGTGCGACAGATGCGCAGCTGCCCCTGAGAAGCCTGCTCCAGCTGCTGCAGGATGGCGATCTGCCGTTCGGCGATCGCCAGCGGATCGAAGGCGGCCTGCGCCTCGTCCTGCGTTTGATTACGCATCTGGGCGATATAGCTGACCGGAGGAATAAATACCGCGAACAGCCCGCCGAAAAATCCGCCGCGCCGCATGCGGGAGAAATCGAGGTGGCCCGGCGTGACGCGGGAATAAAAGGCGGCGACCGGATCGTCGTCATGCTGCAGCCACAGATTGAGCAGCAGGTCGTTATGGCCGTCGAAGACCGGCCAGAGAGGGGGAAGCGTCATGGGCGTTTCACTGAGTCAGGCATCGTGAACGCTATGTTCTCCCATCGAGCGAGGGGGAACAACCCTCGCTCGATGGGGAGATTCGAATGCAGTGAACATACGGAGATTAACCTGACCGAAATTATTTTCAGCCAGCGGTCAAGGTAATTTAAACGTGTGGATCAGCGTTGATTATGCCAATAAAATTGATGGTTCTGTAATATTTTAGACATTGATTTCTTGAATCAAATTTTATTTGTGGCAATATCGTTATCGCTTGTGTGTTGGGCACGCCCCCCCCCCTAACTCACTGTTTGAAAATGAATTTCACCACTATCAATATAATAACTGTTGGTTATATTTAATGTGATAATTAAATGTTCACAGTGAATTAAGCGTTGTTCCTTGCTACATTTTTATACCGAAGGATTGATCATGACCAAAAGACTACTCCTCTCCGCCTCACTGGCGAGCGCATTATTATTAAGCGGGTGTGCAAGCATCCCTCTCGCAACAGATCAAGAATCAGCGCATGCCAAAAGCTTCCCTGCGTTGGATGAAAACAAAGCGGGCCTCTATATTTATCGTGACAGTTTTGTCGGCAAGGCGTTGAAGAAAGATGTTTATCTTGACGGCAAATGCGTGGGTGAGACCGCGGATAAAACGTTTTTCTATACCCAGGTTGACGGCGGACAACAGCATAAAATCTCTACCGAATCTGAATTTTCTCCTAACGATCTTTCCATTTATACCGAAGCGGGGAAAAATTACTTCGTAAGACAATATATTAAGATGGGTGTATTCGTCGGCGGTGCCGGTCTGAGTCAATCGACAGAGGATGAAGGCAAACGTGTTATTTCTAAAGCTGCGGTAAAGCTTGCCAAGGGCGGCCGTTGCGATAGCTAATGCTCCTTGCCCGTGGGATTTCAGGGATATTCCTCCTGAAATCCCCATTATCTGTTTAAACCTTCGCTGTTTACCCTACGGCTATGAATGGAGTGACGATGTCACTCCGTTTTTCTTTAATGACAAACCGACAACACCAACTGCCGCAGCCAGCGGTGATCCGCCTCGGCGTCCAGGCGCGGGTGCCACATTTGCGAGACGGTAATGGGCGGCGTTTTCACCGGCAGCTCGAAGACGCGCAGCGGGCCATCGGCAGGTTGAGCCTGCAGGAAAGAGGTGGGCAGCAACGCCAACAGGTTTGAGGCTTGCGCCACCGCCAGCGCGGCGGGAAAGCTTGGCACCACGGCGGCGATATGGCGTGCCAGCCCCAGCTCCGCCAGCGCAGCGTCTACCGGCCCGAGAATGCGCCCGCTGCGCGAGGCCACCACGTGGCCGCAAGCGGCGTAGTCGGCGACGCCAATCTCTGGCTGTTGCGCCAGCGGATGTGCGGTTCTCATCACGCCAACGAAGCGATCGCGGAACAGCGCCTGCAGGCGGATTTCCGGGCCCATGTCACCCAACACGCCGATCTCCAGATCGACCAGACCTTCACGCAGGGTGCGGTCGCTTTTCTCCGGCTTGGGCGCAAAGCGCAACCGCACCCGCGGCGCCTGTTCGGCGGCGGCGGCGATCAGCGCCGGGCCGAAGGCCTCGACGAAGCCGTCATTGGCGCGCAGCGTGAAGGTACGATCCAGCGCGGCGGGATCCAATGCTCCCTGCGCCGGACGCAACACAGCGCGGGCTTCGAATGCCGCGTTTCGCGCCCGTTCGCGCAGCGTTTCGGCATAAGGCGTCAGCACCATATGACGGCCGGCGCGCACCAACAGAGGATCACCGGTGGCCGTGCGCAGCCGGCTGAGGGTGCGGCTCATCGCCGAGGCGCTTAAACCGAGACGCCGCGCCGCGCCGGCAACGCTGCCCGCCGTCAGCAGCGCGTCGAGTGCGATCAGCAGGTTGAAATCAGGGTCGGTCATGCGTGCGCATCCTGTCATGCTGAATAGGGGGAAAGGCGTTCGATGCAGTTTGTGCGTGCGAATGCTGCATCAGTCGCCATGCATTATGCCTGAGCCTGTTTTCGCTGTGCCATGACTTACCGCTAAAAAACCGGAGGGGGACTGGCCCGTTTGCCGTCTGAACATGGCGATAAACGCGGACGGATCGTTATATCCCAGGGTAGAGGCGACATATTTGACGGCTTTCCCTTCCTGTAACAGCGTCATCGCCATGAGGGTTTTGCTTCTCAGCTTCCATTCATTGAAAGAGATGCCGGTAGCGGCGAGAAATCGCCGCGACAGCGTACGCTCACTCAAGCCCAGCATGCCCGACCATTGTGTCAGGGTGTTGAGATCGTGCGGCGCGGCGCTCATCTTTTCGGTCATGATCTTGACAACGTCATCGCTGCCGAGCGGCAGGTAGCTGTCAAAACGCTCCGACAGCGCCAGCTGCTCAAGCAACGCGGTAACCAGCGTCTGGTCCTGAGGCGTGTGCGGATAGCCAATAAGCCTTTCTGAAAAATCGGCCAGCACCGCTTTGACGATCTTATTCAGCCGCAGGGTTTGCGGTCTGCTCGGTAAGGATTGGCATAGCGAGGGGCTGACATGAAGAATGACATAGTCAATTGCACTCTTTGCTACGGATTCATGTTCGGTATTAACGGGGAGCCAAATGGCATATTCCGGTGTGGATAAATAAATATTGTTCTCAATATTTATTTCCGCCAACCCTTTCATGGAATACATCAGTTTGCCCCATGGCAACGCCTGTAAAGGGAATTGCGTTCCTGCCGGCCAGGATTTATTTCTGAACCAAATCGATATTGGGATTTCCCCGGTCAATTCTGACGGTTTCATGACGCCTTCCTGTCCGTTCATGGCTGCGCCTTCCTATTATAACAATAAGTTGTCTGATAATCGGCATTTCTATTCTATGGGGAAAGCTTACTCTGGGCAGGTCATTCCCCTGGATAAAGGTAACAATATGTACGGTAAAATCATTGATCTTTCGGTGCCGCTGATGAGCGGGATCGCTTCCGATCCGGAGCGGTTTCTGCCGGAAATCGAGTATGTTGACAACAAGCGCGGAGCGTTGCAGCTGGCGGAATCATTTCCCGGCCTGGATCCCTTAGCGCTGCCGCGTCAGGAGGGCTGGGCGGTGGAATTTGTCCGCATGAGCACCCACGCGGGGACGCATATGGACGCCCCGTATCACTACCATTCGCATATGGACGACGGCTCTGCATCAAAAACCATTGATGAAATACCGCTGGAATGGTGTATCGGCCCTGGCGTCAAATTGGATTTTCGGCATTTTCCCGACGGCTATGTAGCCACTGCACATGATATTGAGCGTGAATTAGCGAGGATCGGCCATCCTATCGCCGCCGGCGATATTGTCCTGGTCAACACGGCGGCCGGCGGGCGTTACGGCAGCGAAGATTTTATTCATCGCGGTTGCGGCATGGGCCGTGAAGCGACGCTGTATCTTACTGAACGTGGTGTCAGGGTGGTGGGCACCGATGCCTGGAGCTGGGACGCGCCATTCAGCCATACGCGCACCAAATTTGAACAAAGCGGCGATATTTCGCTTATTTGGGAAGGGCACTATGCCGGCAGTCAATATCCTTATTGCCAGATTGAAAAACTGTGCAATCTTGAATTGCTGCCGCCCTGCGGATTTAACGTGATCAGTCTGCCGGTGAAGGTTTATAAGGCATCCGCCGGCTGGGCTCGGCCGGTTGCAATTATCGATGAACGCGCAGGGGAATAAACGATGGCCAGAATAAAACTGCCGGTAGTGAGTGAATTAACGGCTGAGCAGCAGCAGCAATATG
Source organism: Serratia sp. CY33802 (assembly GCF_052169095.1). Lineage (NCBI taxonomy): Bacteria > Pseudomonadati > Pseudomonadota > Gammaproteobacteria > Enterobacterales > Yersiniaceae > Serratia > Serratia sp. CY33802. Next base: position 1,239,947 of record NZ_JBJNLL010000001.1, on the reverse strand, counting down.
CCCGTTTTCCCGCCAATCTTACGCTGGGTCTGTTGAAAACCAGCCGTTCGGCGCAGGGATATCTGTCCCTGGGCGCTTCTTTTCCGGCCGGGCGACTGTGTGATAAAGATCGGGAAATGATCATATTAAGGGTTGGCGCGTTAAGCCACAGCGCTTATGAGCGTATGCAACACTATCCGCTGGCGATCCTTGCGGGGTGGCGCGATGACGACATCGAGAAAATAGAGCAGGGTGTGGGCATCGACGCCAGAGGGACGGCCATCTTGCATTTTGTCGATGAATGCGTGAAGCAGGTGAAGGTCTCTGCCGACACATTTAACGCGGTCAGGCGCTATTATGACGAGGTTCAACTGGCTGAACTGGCATTAATGATTGGGCACTACATGATGACGGCGCGCTTTTTGGAAACGCTGGAAATCGATCTGGACCTACAAGCGACATCCTGGGAAAACATGTCAACGGATTGAATACGCGCACGGCGTGAGCGCGATAAAAAAGCCGATAACCTGGGGTTATCGGCTTTTAATGCGCAGTGGCAGAGGGTTACGCGGGCAGCTGCTGGGCGGTTTTCTCGACCAGCGCCAGCAACAGCTTGATGTCTTCCAGCGTCACGATCGGGTTCAGCAGCGTCATCTTCAGGCAGGTCACGCCATCGAACTCGGTCACGCCGACGTTGGCGCGGCCCGATTCCAACAGGGCGTCACCGATACGCTGGTTGAACAGCGCGACGGCCGCATCGCCGTTCGCCGCCAGCTGCGCCGGACGGTAGCGGAACAGCACGCTGGCCAGCTGCGGCTGCATCACCAGTTCCAGTGCTTCTTGATCGGCGATGTAGCGCGCCACCTGTTGCGCCAGCGTCACGCCATGATCGATGATCTCGGCGTATTGCTTCTGCCCGAGCGCTTCCAGCCCCATCCACAGCTTCAACGCATCGAAGCGGCGGGTGGTCTGTAGCGACTTGGACACCAGGTTCGGCACGCCTTGCGCTTCGTCGAACTCGGAGTTCAGGTAGGCCGCCTGATAGCGCATCAGCTCGTAGTGGCGCTCGTCTTTCAGCAGGAAGGCGCCGCAGCTGATGGTCTGGAAGAACTGTTTATGGAAGTCCAGGGTGATGGAGTCCACCAGCTCCAGGCCGTCCAGGTAGTCGCGGTACTGCTCGGAAAGCAGCAGCGCGCCGCCCCAGGCCGCATCCACGTGCACCCAAATCTGCTGCTCCGCCGCCAGCCGTGCGATGTCGCGCAGCGGGTCAATGGCACCGGCGTCGGTGGTGCCGGCGGTGGCGACAATCGCCATCACCTGCTCGCCGTTGGCCTTGGCCTGCGCCAGTTTTTCCGCCAGATCGTTCACGTCCATGCGGGCGAAGCGATCGGTTTTCACCAGGGTGACGGACTGATAGCCGAGGCCCATCAGCGCCATGTTCTTCTGCACCGAGAAGTGGGCGTTTTCAGAACAGAACACCTTCAGCTTGCGCAGATCGCCCACCAGACCGTCCTGCTGCACGGAGTGGCCCTGACGCGCGAAGAACGCGTCGCGCGCCAGCATCAGCCCCATCAGGTTGCTCTGGGTGCCGCCGCTGGTGAACACCCCGGCGTCGCCGGACGGGTAACCGACCTGGGCGCGGAGCCACTCGATCAATTTCATTTCGATCAGCGTGGCCGACGGGCTCTGATCCCAGGAGTCCATGCTCTGGTTGGTGGCGTTGATCAGCACTTCGGCAGCCTGGCTAATCACCAGGCTCGGGCAGTGCAGGTGCGCCACGCACTGCGGGTGGTGCACCGACAGGCTGTCTTTCAAAAAGTACTCGATGGCGCGCTCGATCGCCGCCTGGTTGCCCAGGCCTTGCGGGGTAAAGTCTAGCTGGATGCGCTCGCGCAGTTCGGCAACGCTTTTGCCCTGATACATCTCGGGCTGTTGCAGCCACTGCACGACGGCTTCACTGCTCTGTGCGATCGCCTGGCGGTAAGCCTCGGCGCTGTGCGCCGAGGAAGCCAGAATCGGGTTTAACTTGGACATCGCGGTCATTCGCTCCAATCAGACAGGCTTGACGCCGGCGGCCAACAGCGCCTGCTCAAATTTATCCAGGAAAATACCCAGCTCATCATTGGTGATCAGCAGGGAAGGCAACAGGCGCAGCACACAGCCGTTGCGCCCGCCGCGCTCCAGGATCAAGCCGGATTCGAAGCATTTTTTCTGCAGCAGCGCGGACAGCTCGCCATCGGCCGGGTAACAGCCCATGTGATCCTGCGCTTCGTTCGGCTTGACGATCTCGATGCCGATCATCAGGCCCAGACCGCGGACGTGACCGATCACCGGATAACGTTTCTGCAGCTCGGTTAGCTTGCCTTTGAGCCATTCGCCCTGAGCGGCCACTTTATCGGCGACCTTATGCTCTTTCAGGTACTGCAGGGTGGTCAGGCCGGTGGCCATCGCCAGCTGGTTGCCGCGGAAGGTGCCGGTGTGGTGGCCCGGTTCCCAGGCATCGAACTCTTTTTTGATGCCCAGCACCGCGAGCGGCAAGCCGCCGCCGACCGCTTTCGACATCACGATGATGTCCGGCTCGATGCCGGCGTGTTCGAAGGCGAACAGCTTGCCCGTACGGGCGAAACCGGCCTGAACTTCGTCGATGATCAGCAGAATGCCATGCTCCTGCGTCACTTTGCGAATGCGCTGCAGCCACTCGGCCGGCGCCGGGTTAACCCCGCCTTCGCCCTGAACGGCTTCCAGGATCACCGCCGCCGGTTTACGCACGCCGCTTTCCACGTCGTTGATCAGGTTGTCGAAGTAGTAGGTCAGCGCCTTGACGCCGGCTTCGCCGCCGATGCCCAGCGGGCAGCGGTATTCATGCGGATAAGGCATGAACTGCACTTCCGGCATCATGCCGTTGATGGCCGCCTTCGGCGACAGGTTGCCGGTGACTGACAGCGCGCCGTGGGTCATGCCGTGATAGCCGCCGGAGAAGCTGATCACGCCGGAACGGCCGGTGTGCTTTTTCGCCAGCTTCAGCGCGGCTTCCACCGCATCGGCGCCGGACGGGCCGCAGAACTGCAGGCAATACCCTTTGCCTTCGCCAGGCAACAGAGAGAGCAGGTAATCGGAGAAACGATCTTTCAACGGGGTCGTGAGATCGAGAGTATGTAACGGCAAGCCGCTGGTAATGACATTTTGGATGCTTTGCAGGACGTCGGGGTGATTATGTCCAAGAGCCAACGTTCCCGCCCCGGCCAGGCAATCAAGATATTGATTATTCTCAACATCAGTGATCCAAACGCCCTGGGCTTTCGCAATTGCCAACGGCAATTTGCGCGGATAACTCCTAACATTCGACTCAAATTCGGCTTGACGCGCCAAATAGGTTTCATTGTTTCCGTTTAATGAGTTTGCAACTAAAGTATCAATACGGACTTTATCCGTCATCATATCTCTCCTACAACCGAAGGTCTCAAGACGCAACGATTGAATTAATGAATTAGAAAAGTAACTGCCTTGTGAAAAGCGCGACCAATATATGGCTTTTTTGCCTGGGACTCAATAGCCGATTTTGTTTTGAATTGTTTAGTTTTTTCTTAGGCTCATCAATATGTTGTTGATTTGTTGACCGTTGGTTTTGCCAGCAAAAAACAACATTTCTTTAACATTGCGTAAAAATCCTTTTCTGCTTTCCTTTGGCTACTTCTTTAATGCATTTATTATTAAGGTGAATTTCCGATTAATAACATAAATAGAAAATAGCGGCTTATTTTCATCTATTCACCACCTTAAGTCCTATAGCGGTTATATACACAAAATTTGTGATGAATATAAGCGGTCGAGCGTTAAAAGCGCAGTACCCAGAGTGGTGATTTCTTGCAGATTTTACGTAGCGCGATCAAAAAAGCGGGATTTTTGTGCGGTGCCGGCGAGTCTGCCGGCACCGCGGTTATTAACGTTGCCGTAACCAGGCGTGATAGCGCCGCAGAGTGCGGCGGGTGCGCCACCGGTCGATGAGCAGCGACCACAGCGGGGAGTAACGCACGTTGCGCGTCCGATCGCGGCTCAGGGCGTGCATGCGGCGCTTGATCAGCGCCATACGGGCGAGCAGCGTCAGCGTTTTATCGCGCCATTTTACCGGTGCGGGCAGCGCATGAGGGGCTTCGCCGGTTTGCCAGCGGTGCGGCAGATCGGGAATTTCCGCCATGGCGGTGGCGATGCCGACCACCGCGATGCCGCTGTTCAGCACCCGTTGCGCCACCGACGGGCGGGCGATGCCGCCAGTAGTCATCACTGGCATGCGGGCCACTGCGGCGAGATCGCGGGCGAAGGTCAGAAAATAGGCTTCGCGCGCCAGCGTGCTGTCGTCCGCCGCTTCGCCCTGCATCGCCGGGCTCTCATAACTCCCGCCTGACAACTCCACCAGATCGACCGGCAGTTCGTTGAGCATCAACAATACCTGTCGGGCCTCGTCCGGCGAAAAGCCGCCACGCTGAAAATCGGCGGAGTTCAGTTTGACCGCCACGCAAAAGCCTGGCGAGACACGCTGGCGCACCGCGCGCACCACCTCCAGCAGCAGGCGGGCGCGATTCGCCAGCTCGCCCCCCCAACGATCGCTGCGCTGGTTGGACAACGGCGACAAGAACTGGGAGATGAGGTAGCCGTGCGCCGCATGGATCTGCACGCCGGTAAACCCGGCCTGTTCGGCGGCGTGCGCGCTGGCGGCGAAGCGGGCGATCACCTCGGCAATCTGCGCTTCGCTCATGGCCTGCGGCGGGGCAAACTGCTTGCTGTACTTGCCCATCGCCATTGGGATGGCGGAGGGTGCCCAGGCGTTGCCGCCCATGTTGGCCATCACCTGACGGCCCGGGTGGCTGAGCTGCATCCATACCTGCGCGCCTTCTTGGCGCGAGGCCGCCGCCCAGGTTTTGAACGCCTCGAGCGGCGTATCCTGTTCCAGCACTACGCCGCCGGGGCCGGTCATGGCGCGTCCGTCGATCATCACGTTGCCGGTGATGATGAGGCCGGCGCCGCCGATACCCCAGTGGCGATACAGGCGCCATAGCGCGGGGCCGGGCAGTTGGCCTTCATCGGCCAGATTTTCTTCCAACGCGGCCTTGGCCAGACGGTTGGGTAAGCGGCTGCCGTTGGGCAGAATCAGTGGGGTAAACATCGGGTACGTTCCTGTCGCAGGGGGAATGGCGCTATACTAGGGTTAAAGTTAACTTTAAGGTCAATAGGGCATGAAAATCGGAGAGTTGGCGGAGCGCGCCGGCATGGCCGCGTCGGCGATACGTTACTACGAACAGCAGGGTCTGCTGCCCAAAGCGGTGCGCGGCGTTAACGGATATCGGGTGTATAGCGAAAGCGCGCTGGAGCGGCTGCACCTGATCCAAATCGGCCAGAATCTGGGGTTTTCGCTGCAGGCGATCCGCGGGGTATTGGCGCTGCAGGGCAGCGCCTATCAGGATGGGTTGATACAGGGCGTCGACAGCCGGCTGGCGGAAATCGAGCGGATGATGGCGACGCTGAACGAGCAGCGTGAGACGTTGATGGCGACGCGGCGTATTCTGTTGGAATCCGGCGTGGCGGGATTATGCCGCGTAAAAAATGAAAAACAGGCCGGTGCGTGGCCGGCCTGCAAAGATTAACGGTGTTTAAAGGCGGCGCGCCCGGCATATACCGCCGCGATGCCCAATTGGTCTTCGATGCGCATCAGCTGATTGTATTTTTCGATCCGCTCGCCGCGGCACGGCGCGCCGGTTTTCACATGGCCAGCTCGCATCGCAACCGTCATATCGGCGATAAAGCTGTCGACGGTTTCGCCGCTGCGGTGTGAGATAAAGGCGCCCCAGCCATTTGCCTGGCAAAGCTGCACGGCGGCGAAAGTTTCGCTCAGCGTGCCAATCTGGTTCAGCTTGATCAGCGCCGCATTGGCCAATCTTTCATCAATCCCGCGCTGGATGTATTTCACGTTGGTGACGAACAGATCGTCACCGACCAGTTCCACCTGATCGCCCAGGGCGTCGCTGAGAATGCGCCAGCCCGCCCAGTCGTCCTCGGCCAAACCGTCTTCAATCAGCACGATGGGAAAATCTTGCACCAGCCGCTGGTAATAGGCCGTCATCTGTTCGGCATCCAGTTCAGCGTTTTCGCTGCGCAGGCGGTATTTGCCGTTGGCATAGAATTCACTCGAGGCCGGGTCCATGCAAATGGCGATATCGTCTCCCGGTTGATAACCGGCTTTCTCTATCGCCTGCACGATCAGCTCCAGCGGTTGCCGGTTCGAGGCAACCGCCGGCGCAAAACCGCCTTCGTCGCCAACGCCGACCGACAGGCCTTTCTCCAACAGAATTTGGCGCAGCGCCTGATAAACTTCACTGCCCCAGCGCACGGCCTCGCGCAGCGACGGCGCGCCCAGCGGCGCTATCATAAATTCCTGAAAGTCCGCACCTTGCCAGCGGGCATGCACGCCGCCGTTGATGATATTCATGCAGGGCACCGGCAGCAGGTTGGCGCCGAGACCGCCCAGATAACGATACAGCGGCAGCTGCGACAATTGCGCCGCGAGGCGGGCGGCGGCCAGAGAAACGCCGAGCAGGGCGTTGGCCCCCAATCGGCTCTTGTTCTCGCTGCCGTCCAGTGCGATCAACCGGCGGTCAATCTCCCCTTGTTGGCGTACATCCACCCCGCGCAGCGCTTCATTGATCGCCGTTTTGACGCTTTGCACCGCCTCCAGTACGCCTCTGCCGCCGTAACGGTGCGGATCGCCGTCGCGGTGTTCCACCGCCTCGCGTGAACCGGTGCTGGCGCCGGAGGGAACCGAAGCCCGTGCCACGACGCCCGCCGCAGTCATTTCAACTTCGACGGTGGGGTTGCCGCGCGAATCCAGGATCTCTCTGGCGGTTACGTCTTCAATTTCATAGCTCATGGATGATCACCTCATTCTAGGGAGTGGGCACGTGCTTTATCAGCACGTCGATCGACAAATGGTTAATGAACTCGAAGCCGAAGGAGGCAAAGACGCCGAACGGACGGTTCTGATGGCCGAGCAGCAACAGATCGACGCCTTCACGGGCAATCAGGGCCTCGATGTCTTTGAAGCGGTGAATACTGACAATTGCGCGCACCTCCAGGGGGATTGTGCAGTCTTCCACCAGCCGGCTGAGCATGGCTTTGGCAGCGATCACCTCGCTGGACTGGCGATCTTTGGTTTGTGCATCGCTGAGGTAGTCCAGCTCGGCATAGTCGGCGCTGATGTGCGCCACGGTAATGCGCGTATTCATCTGCTGATTGAGGCGTTCGGCATGGCGCAACAGCAGCCGGCCGTCGCGTTCATCCTGCACCAGCAGTAAAGCATGTTGATAGAGCGACATGACTTATCTCCCTGCGTTAGCAATCTGTAGGGTTAACCACGGTAAAACCTCTTTTTTCCGGCTCGTCATGCCGGGCAGCGACACCTGCCGAATGGCGAGCACCCGGTTCGACGAGAAATACAGGGTAGAGCGGTGGCGGGTGATATCGGTAACCAGCAGCGCGGCCATCTCCAGCCCGGCCTCCTGCTTAGCCTGATCGAGCGCCTGTTGCAGCGCGGGCAACAGCGGATCGATATCGCTCATAGCCCGCACTTCTATCTGCGACAGCAGCAGCGAGACGCTATGGATGCGGTAATTCTTAGCGTCACGGTGCAGCAACTGCGGGGCGGATTGCCCCGAAAGATCGGTTTTGGCGGCAAGCAATCCGGCGGTGAAGGCGTCATAGTCAACGTGAGAGATTGCGCATAACCGCGCGACCGCCACCCGATCCTGTTCGGTGGTGGTCGGTGCGCTCAGCGCAACGGTATCGCTCAAAATCGCGCCCAGCAGCAGCGTGGCCTGGGCGGAAGAAAGCGGCATCGGCGTATCTGACGTCAGTATGGACAGGATCACGGTGGCGCAACAGCCAACGGCGCGGATCCAGACATCGGGCGGGTTGCGGGTGATCAAGGTGCCCAGCCGGTGATGATCGATAATGCCGACCACATCGCTGTCGGGCAATGAGGCCGGCCCTTGTTCGACGTCGGTAAAATCCACCAGCCAGACTTTGCGGTCACGGAGATCGCCTTTCAGCAGCGCAGGCGTTTGTACGCCGGCGGCGGCCAGTATGTAGCGGGTTTCCGGCGTCAATTCGCCAAGGCGGAAAGCGACGGCCGGTTTGCCGAGGTGATTGAGCCAGTCCGCGACCACCAGCGCGCTGCAGATGCTGTCGCTGTCGGGATTTTTATGGCCGAAAACGTACAGCGGCATTTCCCGCACGGCGAGATCAGGCTGGGATGGAAAAGGGGTAATACGTGAGATTTCATTCATAGCGACTCCTGACATACCTGCCTAAAAAATAAAGCGAAGTTGTATATCAGGCGTCATCATCCGGTTCGAGCGAACGCGGCGGTTGGGAAAGGTGGAACACCATCACCTTGTGAACGACTGTAGCGCAGCGCGGTGGCAAACGCAATGCCCGGCAAAGCTGGCGAGAATGCGCAATCGGATTGATACTGAGTGAGTCTATGATGGACAAGGATATTTGCCGCTAACCGACGGATAGGCTGAACGGAATCACGCAGGCTGGCTGCGCCGGATCCGTGGGTGACACAATGGGAGACAACATGCTTGAACCCTGCTTCCCCGAAAACGAAGCCGAACGTCTGTCGGTACTGAACTCGCTGAACGTGCTGGATTCGAACTCGGTGGAAAAACTGGATCGTATTACACGGCTGGCGGCGAAATACTTCGGCGTCACCATTGCGCTGGTGTCATTGATCGACCGGGATCGCCAATGGTTTCTATCGCGCTACGGTCTGGATGTCCGGGAAACGCCGCGTAACATCTCATTTTGTGGCCATGCGATCTTGCAACGTGAAGCGCTGGTGGTGCCCGATACCGCCAACGACCCGCGTTTTTTCGACAATCCGCTGGTGATCGGCGGGCCGCGAATCGGTTTCTACGTTGGGCAACCGCTGCTGTCGCTCGACGGTTTGCCGCTCGGCACCCTGTGCATTATCGACAGCCAGCCGCAGCCGTTTTCTCCGGAACAGGTGGCCGACCTGCACGACTTCGCCGCCGTGGTGGAAGAGTACCTGCAGAGCATTGAACGCCATGTCTATACCGAAAACCTGAAGTCCAACCTGCAACGCTCGGAAGCCTTGTTCGAACAGACCTTCGCCCAGGCGGCGGTAGGGATGGCGCTGGTGTCGCTGCAGGGGTATTGGCTGCGGGTCAATCCGCGCATCTGCGAAATGTTGCACTATTCCGAGCGCGAGCTGATGGATCGCACCTTTCAGGACATTACCTATCCGCTCGATCTCAACACCGATCTAGAAAAACTGCAGCAACTGCTGAGAAACGAGATCAGTACTTACTCGCTGGAGAAACGCTATTTCCGTGCCGATGGCTCGATCGTCTGGGTGCAGCTGACGGTGGCGTTAAACCGGCTGCCTAACGGCAAACCGGATCATTTCATCTCGGTTATCGTCGATATCAGCGAGCGCAAGGCGGCGGAGGCCGATCTGTTCGCTCTGCAACACGAGCTGGAACAACGCGTCGAAATCCGCACGCGGGAGCTGAACGTGGTCGTCAAGAAACTCAACGAAGAGATTGAAACCCGGGTACTCGCCGAATATCAGCTCAGCACGGAGAAGGAACGCCTGCGGGCCATTACTGACAACATGCCGGCGTTGATCAGCCAAATCGACGGTAATGAACGCTACCTGTTCGCTAACAGCGCCTATAAAACCTGGTTTGGCCTGGAAGAAAGCCGCCTTAGAGGAATGACGGTGCGCGATTTTATGGGGGAGAACGTTTATCAGATAGCGAAACCGATGATAGACAGGGCCCTGGCGGGGGAAATGGTGAGCTTCGAAAATGAGCTCCAGACCCAGAAGGGGTTGCTGATGATCCACACTACGCTGGTGCCGTGCGAGGCTCAGGGGTTTTACATTCTGTCCATGGATATTACCGAGTTGAAGCGCCTGCAGCAACGGCTGGAGTACGATGCTACGCACGACATGCTGACCGGATTGACCAACCGCCGCGCTTTTCTGCGTCGGTTGTCCAGCACGGTGCAGGCCTGTTGCGAACAGCGGCAAATGGCGCTGGTGTTCATCGATCTCGATGGTTTCAAAGCCCTCAATGACAGCTATGGCCATGACTTCGGCGATCTGATCCTCAAGACGTTCGCCAGGTTGCTCAGCGCCTGCGCCGGCGAGCGCCATAGCGTTTCGCGCCTGGCCGGTGACGAATTCACGGTCATCCTGTGGCCGTTGGCGGAACCGCAGCGCGAGGTCAGCGAATTTTGCGAAAACGTGTTGGCGCGGCTGGCTGATATTTCGCAGATCGGGCAGCAGACGGTGAGCCTGTCCGCCAGCCTGGGGGCGGCGATTTCCTCACACACTGACGTGACGGAGGAGATGCTGTTGACCCGCGCCGACGGCGCGATGTATCAGGCGAAATCGGCCGGTAAGGGCACTTATGCCATCTGCGAGTTATGAGCGTGAAACGGTGACCGTCTCAGGGTAAGCTGTTTTCTTCTTTCCTATGGGCAGAACTCCGGACTGACTGCATGGCGTCTAATCATCAACACAAAGACTGGCTGGAACTGCGGCGCGATGACGAAACCGGCATCGAAAGCGTCAATGCCCACTTTCAGGGGCATGCCTACGATCCCCACGATCATGACGAAATGCTGGTGGGCGTGACGCAGCAAGGTTTACAACGTTTCAACTGTCATCGTTCCTTGCATACCAGCCGGCCGGGACGTGCCATGCTGATCGAGCCGGGCGCGGTGCACGATGGTCATGCGCCGCAGGCCGAAGGGTTTACCTATGCCATGCTTTATCTGCCGCAGCATTGGGTTTCCGATGCGATGAACCGCCGCGGATTAGGGGACGTTTCTGTGCTGGAAGGCGCCTTCCACAGCACGTTGACCGACGATCCGATGCTGGCGACCGCGATACAACAGGCTTTTTTTGCGTTGCATCAGGGGGAAGGCCGGCTGGCGCGCGATCAAAGCCTGGATCAACTGCTGACGCTTTTGGCGCGGCATATACGCGTCAGGCCAACGTCCCAAAGCGATGATGCTTTGATTGTGATGAATCGCTTACGAGACTACCTGCACGAGCACATGGCGGGTAACCCCAGCCTGGATGAACTTGCGCTTCAGTGCGGCCTGGACCGCTTCCGCCTGACTCGCCAGTTCACCCGGGCCTTCGGCCAGTCGCCGCATGCTTACCTGATCCGGCTGAGGCTACGGGCTGCACGCTTGTTGTTGGCGCAGGGGGAAGAACCGGCGCAGGTCGCGATGCAGGTGGGCTTTGCCGATCAGAGCCACTTGGGCCGCTGGTTCCAGCGCGCCTACCGTTTATCGCCGGCGGCCTATCAACGTCAGTGCACAAACGTTCTATACCGCTGATTCGCCCATCGCCGATGATGCGCTTTTATTTTAAGAGCACAACGGAGTAGAGCGAAACATGTTTGATACCAAGATAGCGTTTATCGTACGCGACGATCTGCAGACCTGGCAGCGGCTGAATGTGGTGGCCTTTCTGGCGACGGGCATCGCCGCCGCCGCCCCGGAAATCATCGGCGAGTGTTATGTGGATGCGCAAGGCAGACGCTACGGCGGCATTTCCGGGCAGCCGATGCTGATTTTTGCCGCGGATCTGCCGGGCCTGCAAAATGTGCATCGCAAAGGGCTTGAGCGGGAATTGACGTTGGTTCCCTATGTGCACGCCATGTTTGCGACCGGGCACGATGCAGCCAACCGGCAGGTTTTTCTCGCTGAAGACGCGGACAATCTGGATTTGGTCGGCCTGGCGCTGCGCGGGCCGAAGAAAGCGGTGGATAAGGCGATAAAAGGCCTGACGCTCCACGCCTGAGAATGTCTTTGCCTGGTTTACCGAGTGGACGCGCGAAACGCTCGCGCATGTCCAGGAGGGTGACGCGTTTCCGATACGGCGCTTACGCCTGGAACGTTTGCAGCCAGGCGGCGAATTGGCTCACGACCTCATCGTCCCGATCGCGCAGCAGCAGGGAATAAACGCCGGTTCGGATAGTCAACGCTGGGAAAGGCGACACCAGCCGGCCAGACGACAGATGTTTGGCGCAGAACAGGTAAGGCACGACGGCCAGTCCCAGGCCGTCTTCGGCCGCCTGAATGGCGGCGAAGGTATGGTCGAGCGTCAGCGGCGGCGGCGAGGCGTCCAGCGCCGTCGGATAGGTATTCAACCAACTGTGCCATAAATCCTCACGGGCGCGGATGCGAATGGCGGTATGCCCGGCCAGATTGTCTGGCGCGCTGATCGGCATGGTGCGCAAATAGCTCTGGCTGCAGACCAACAGGCTGTCTTCCTGCAAAAAAGGGATCGCTTTCAGTCCGGAGAAGTGCGCGGGATCGCGCCGGATCGCCAGGTCAAACGGCATATTGCGATCGACGGCCCCAGTGGCGGTGGTGATATCAATCGCGACCTCCGGATGAATCTCGTTGAACGCTGCCAATTTCGGCATCAGCCAGTGCATGGTGAACGTCGGCAGGCTGTGTACCACCAGCCGCTGCCGGCCGACGCTCGCTTTCAGTGCGCTTTCCGCCGAAAACAATTCGCTTATCACTCGGGACGCAGTGCGGGAAAAATTCTCGCCGGCCTGCGTCAGCCGCACGGACTTGTGTCCGCGATAAAACAGTTTGAGCTGCAGCTGTTCTTCCAGGCTGCGGATGTGGCGACTGACCGCGCCGGTGGTGAGAAACAGCTCATCCGCAGCGGCGCTGAAGCTGCCGAGACGGGCGGCGGCTTCGAAAGCGGACAGGTGCGGCAGGGAGTGAATTTTTTTCATAGGTTGAGTCTAGCTCAACCAAGTGAGGGAGGAAAGATCGTTTGTCAGCCGTTGATTTTGCTCACTATGATGAGGCATCTCCTTCTGATTGCTGAGTTTATGATGCGGATCTTTTGGCTATCGGTCATGCGTGTTAATGGCGTTATCCTCACCCTGCGGTTGACAGGGAGGCGCCCCTGAGATGCGAGCTTTCTTTTTGCTTTGCGTGAGCCGGGCCGGCCTCTGCCTGGGCACCATGATGTTCGCCGGCGCGCTGCCGACCATCAGAAGCGAGTGGCAGCTCGACGCCGCCTCCGCCGGTACAGTGCAGACGGTGTTCAGCCTGACCAACGCCCTGGCGTTGCTGGTGGCTTCCTGGTGGTGTGATTCGCTGGGCGCGCGTCGGGTGTATCTGCTGTTTTCCTGGCTGGGTGCCGGTGCGCTGATGCTGTTCGCCGTGTTTGCCCATTCGTATATCGGCGCACTGGTGTTGATGGCCTTCGTCGGCCTGACGCAGGGCGGCGCCTATACGCCGGCGCTGCTGTTAGCGATGGGGATGAACGGCCCGGCCCGACGCGGTTACGCCATCGGTATGATCCTGGCGGCCAGTTCGTTGGGGTATTTTCTGTCGGTTTTCATCGCCGGTTGGAGCGCCATGCGCTGGGGCACCGGCGTGGCGTTTGCCCTGTGCGCCGCCGGTGCGCTACTGGGGGCGCTGGCGGGTTCGTTGGCCCTGGTCGGTTATCAGGAACCGCAACCGCGCACGCTGGGGAGGAAGACGAAACGAGAAAGCTATGCTATCACCTATGCGACCCTGCTGTTGCTGATCGGGTATATCGCTCACAGCTGGGAACTGCTCGGTAACTGGGCCTGGGCACCCAGCCTGGTCAGCGAGGCGTTGAGCGGTTTCTCTCTGGATCCGCTCAGCGCCGGATTGATCGCCGCGGCGGTGATCCACCTGGCCGGCATGATCTCCACGCTGATTGTCGGCACCGTTTCCGACTATTTCAATCGTGCCTCGGTGCTGACGTTTGTGGGCGCCGCCGGTGCGTTGGGATCGCTGCTGATGGGGTGGTCGGCGAACTGGGGGCCGGGCTGGACGCTGCTGTTCGTCAGCATCGGCAGTTTCTTTATTCTTGGCGACTCCGGCGTGCTGTCGGCGGCGATGGCGGACAACGTGCCGCCGCAACAGCTCGGCAGCGTGATGGGCTGGCGATCGTTGCTGGGGTTCGGCATCGGTTCGTTCGCCCCGTTATCCTTTGGCATCGTGATGGATACCACCCAGAGCTGGGGCACGTCTTATGCCGTGTTGGCCTGCGGCGGCGGGGTAGCCTGCCTGGCGGCAGGATTGCTTTGGCGACAACACTTGAAATGAGGTTCGGACATCATTAAATGAATGGAACATCATCACGCATGGTTATCGTGGGCGCCGGGATTGTCGGCGCATCGATCGCCTATCATCTCGCGCGCCAAGGGCAGCACGTTATCGTGGTTGAGCAGGCGCATCCCGCGGCGGGAGCCACAGGCCGCTCGTTTGGCTGGATCAGCGAAGGCGTGCCTGAGGGCGCGCCCGACGCGTTTCTGCGGCGCGAGATCGTGGCTGACTGGATACGCCTGGCGCAGGAGATCCCGGATCTCTGGGTGAATTGGTCCGGCGCGCTCAGCTATGGTCAGGCGCCGGCGACGCAAAACCCCGATAATCGGCTTTTGCCCTCCGCCGAGGTGACCGCGCTGGAACCGGGGCTCAGGCAGCCCGATAGCCAAGCCTATTTTGCGGCGCGTGACGGCGCCGTCGATCCGCAAGAAGTGACGCAGCGGTTGCTCGAATGCGTTCGCGCGTGGGGCGGGGAGTTGTTCCTGGGGCGAACCGTCAGCGGATTTTTGCGTGAAGACGGGCAGATAATCGGCATCGTTACCGAGGAAGGCGCGATTACCGCCGATCGGGTGGTGCTCGCCTGTGGCACGGGGATCTCGGCGCTGTTGGACGGTAGCGGATTCTCGCTGCCGATCGAGGCGTCGCCGGCCATTTTGTTACGCTATCACGCGGCGGCGCAGGTGGTGAACACGCTGATTGCGGGCGACGACATCGAAGTGCGTCATGCACAAAATGGCGATCTGCTGGCGGCGGAAGATTATCCTGCGCACGGCGATGAAAATCGCGTGGAGGGCGAAGCGCAATCGGCGATTGAAGGGCGCCTGCCAGGCACGGCGCCCTTGAAACTGCAGGCGTGTTCGGTGGGGATGCGCCCCCGGCCGCGCGACGGTTATCCCATCGTTGGGCCGCTGGGCGCCACCTGCCTCTATGTGGCGGTGATGCATCCGGCCGTGATGTGCGCACCGACGCTTGGCCGGCTGATCGGAGACGAGCTGCTGCATGGCGTCAATTCCGCCATTCCGCACGCTTATCGCCCGGCGCGATTTATTAATGATGGGGTGTGAAGGGGGAGACCATCGCGATCTCCGGCAGACGGCGCCTTGGTCTCGCCGTTCAGGTTTTCCGACTACGGATCAGCACCGTAATACGCTCAACCCTGCAGCGGTTTTTTGCGCCCTCGGCGAGGCTCTTATATATTTAGTAGCATGCCTGAGGCAGGTTAGGCATGAAACGGCGGTCGATCTGGCCGCTGCAAGTACGACAGTTAATCCGTTCGCCAAGAGGCTGCGAGCCGGTGCTTTCGGTAGGGACAGCCGCCAATCGTTTTTACGGCGACCGAAGGCGGAGCAGCTACTCACAGGTCACGAGGACACTTACCATGCATAAGAGAACACTGGCGTCACTGCATTACGAAAACATGCCTTACGATGGGGTACACTTTCACATTTTGAAACGGGAGACGCCTGGCCATACGGCGTTGCTGAAGCTCGATGCGGGCAGCCAACAACCGGCGCGTTTTCATCCGGGCTGGGTGAAACTGATGGTGCTGAGCGGTGAACTGAAGGTTGACGATCAGACGTTGCAACCCCATGAGATGTTAATCATTCCTGCCAAGACCGCCTATACGGTACAGGCCATCACGGAAGTGATTTGTCTGGCGATTTCCGAGCTGGACGGCGCCGAGTTGGCCCGTTGACGAGATAACCATTCTGGATGGAGGAGAGCCTAGGCGCTCTCCCTATCCCTTTAGCATTAAGCCGCCCCCCAGGCTGAGCTACCTGCTGATTGATGCGCATACCTCCTGATTTAAGCCACCGCGCTTTCCCTTTCCATCACTTTCGGCCGCGTCGCCCCCGCAACGAGCCGCCATTGCGCAGCGCATGCGCAACGTCATCGCCTTCGTTTTAAGCAGAACGATGAAATTTTGGTGTAAATAGTGAGTTTCTTCGCATAAGGCCCCTGGTGTGGCTTGCGAGAACGTCACTATATGGAGGATCATGCGGCCTCTCTATCAAATAAAAGACATTCGCGTTATCAAAAGGGACAAACGACCATGGGATTCGACGTCGACAACGCCGAAACGAAACGCATCGACCTCAGCAGCCACGAAAACTCTGCGTTCGAGGTGACGGGGCTGGTGAAACACTACCCGGCGGGCTTTGTCATTCCTTACCACTCGCATAAACGCTGCCATTTGCTCTATTCGCAACAGGGTGTTATGGCGGTCGAGGCGAGCTGCGGACGCTGGATCGTACCGCCTACCACCGCAGTCTGGCTGCGGCCGGGGGTAGAACATCAGTTGGTCATGCAGAGCAACATTTGCGTTTACGGGATTTTTGTTGATGAATTCACCGCCGCGCGGTTGCCGTTGCGCGACGGCGTCTTGCAGGTGTCGCCGCTGCTGCGCGAGCTGATCGCCCAGTTGGCGACGCTGGCGCCCGAGGGCGAGGAGACCAAACGCCACGCGTTGCTCAGAGCATTGTTCCTCGAGGAACTGAGCCTGCAGCCGCAGCTGGCGCTGCATCTCCCTTGGCCGATGGAAGCGAGAATGGCTGACATTTGCCGGCAGTTGGTCATCACGCCGGCCGACGATCGCGGCATTGAGATCTGGGCGGATTCATTGTCGATCAGCGCGAAAACCTTCCAGCGTCACTTCACTCAACAAACCGGCATCACCTTTGGTCAGTGGAAACAGCGTCTACGGCTGTTGTCGTCCATCCCGCTGCTGCTGGCGGGCAACTCGATCATCCACGCCGCCTTCGAAAGCGGTTATGAGAGCCACAGCGCCTATTCGGTGGCGTTCAAAAAACTGTTTGGCGTTTCGCCTTCGCGCTTTACGCTATAGCCTTATGGCAGTGATCCGCTTGGAGATTGTTGTTGCTTGCACTCAGGTGAGCATCGACTGCCGAGCGAAGATACCCGCCATCGCGCCGTGGTGACTGAGGGAGTATCAGAGAGGCTGTCCGCGCGGGCATTAACCATATTGATAGCAGGGCTGCGGCGAGACCGGCAAAGCTGCCGCCGATGATGATGACGTCATTATTCATGGTGAGATGTTCCGTTTTGTTGATTAAGGGGAGTGCCCGGGGGCGCTGTATCATCCGGCGAAAAGTCTGCCAGAGTGCAAGTGTATTTAGGGCAAACAGGAAGAAGCCTTGAACCGAATTTGAATTGTGACCATATTACCAATTGGTCACTCGTTGTCAGCCGGGCTTCATTGAGCTAGGATGGGAAAATGACTAAACAGATGAATGAAACCCCTTCCAGGGGACCTTCCGACCACAGTGTCCGCGATCAGGTCGTTGACGCGGCCACTGAGCATTTCGGTCACTATGGCTACGAAAAAACAACGGTTTCCGACCTCGCCAAAGCAATTGGTTTTTCAAAAGCTTATATCTATAAATTTTTCGATTCCAAGCAGGCGATTGGAGAAGTGATCTGCGCTAATCGGCTGGCGATCATAAGGGATATTGTCCACGCAGCGATTGCGGATGCGCCGACAGCTGCAGAGAAAATAAGGCGGTTATTCAAGGCATTGTCAGAATCTGGCTGTGATTTATTTTTTCATGACCGTAAGTTGCACGATATTGCGGCTGTTGCTGTGCGTGATAAATGGCCCTCAGCACAAGCTCATGAGCAGCACCTGCGGCAGCTAATCGAGCAGATCATTGTTGAAGGGCGCCAGGCAGGTGAGTTCGAAAGAAAAACGCCACTGGATGAGGCGGCGGATGCGATTTTTATGGTCATGCGTCCCTATATCAGCCCGGTTCAGCTGCAATATAATTTGGACACCGTCCAAGCAGCGGCGGTGTTGCTGCCATCACTGATCTTGAGAAGTTTGTCACCCTGACTTTGTGACCATTGACAATAATGGTCACAAGTATAAGTATGGGTTCCTGTCCTGTTAATTAATTAAGGGAACCCATGCTCGGACTTAAACCTGTCACCTTTGCTGTCTGTCTGTTGCCGTTTGCCCTTGTGGCCTGCGGTGAGGCTTCCGATAACCGCGATCCACGCAGTCTGCCACCTCTGGTCAGGTCTGCCGCAGCGATCAATGCAACCGACTTTTCCCGTGCTTTTACGGGGGTGGTGGTTGCACGAATTCAGAGCGACCTTGGTTTCAGGGTTCAAGGCAAAATCCTGGAACGTCTCGTCGATACCGGCCAGGCCGTGAAACGTGGCCAGCCGTTAATGCGTCTGGACCCGGTTGATCTGAGCCTACAGGCTCAGGCTCAACAGCAGGCAGTCGCCGCAGCAAAAGCGCGAGCCCGACAGACAGCGGATGATGAATCGCGTTATCGCGGTCTGGTCACTACAGGTGCTGTGTCGGCATCCGCTTACGATCAGGTTAAGGCTGCCGCAGAGACGGCCAGGGCTGACCTCAGTGCCGCCCAGGCGCAGGCGAATGTGGCGCAAAACGCCATGGGCTATGCAGTCCTGGTCGCTGACGCCGACGGAGTGGTGATGGACACGCTGGCCGAGCCAGGTCAGGTGGTCAGTGCCGGACAGCCAGTTATCAGGCTGGCGAGGGCTGGACAACGCGAAGCGGTCGTCCAACTGCCTGAGACGCTGCGCCCGGTAATTGGAAGCGTGGCACAGGCCTCTCTGTACGGCAGCGATACACCCTCTGTTTCCGCGAAGCTACGGTTACTCTCTGATGCAGCCGATCCGCTGACGCGCACGTTTGAAGCAAGGTACGTGCTCGACGGTCCATTGTCTGGTGCCCCTCTGGGGGCCACTGTCACCATCCATATTGCGCAGAGCAGAGCATCGCAGCCGTTGCTGCAGGTGCCTTTAGCGGCTGTTTTTGACGCGGGTAAAGGTCCGGGGGTCTGGAGCATTTCAGGAAATCCCGCCAGAGTGACCTGGCGGTCCGTGCAGGTCGTGAGCCTCGGGGATGATGCAGCAAGCGTAACCGGCAGCCTTAAGCCTGGCGAACAGGTCGTAGCGCTGGGCGCTCATCTACTGCATGATGGTGAGACAGTCCGGCTGGCGAAGCAGAGCGATATCCGTGTCGTCGGGAGTCGTCCATGAGTCGCGGACGTTTCAATCTTTCCGCGCTCGCCGTACGCGAGCGTTCCGTTACGCTGTTTCTTATCCTGTTGATCACCGTTGCCGGTATTCTCTCGTTCCTTGGGCTGGGGCGCGCAGAAGACCCGCCTTTTACGGTCAAGCAGATGACCATCATTTCCGCCTGGCCTGGAGCAACGGCTAAGGAAATGCAGGATCAGGTGGCCGAACCGCTGGAGAAGCGTCTCCAGGAGCTCAAGTGGTATGACCGCACAGAGACCTACACGCGTCCCGGTCTGGCTTTTACCATGCTCTCATTGTTGGACAGCACTCCCCCCTCAGAGGTCCAGGAAGCGTTCTATCAGGCACGCAAAAAACTCAGCGACGAGGCTAAAAACTTGCCGGCAGGGGTGTCTGGGCCGATGGTTAACGATGAGTTTTCGGATGTCACGTTTGCGCTCTTTGCGCTGAAGGCAAAAGGCGAGTCACAGCGGCTACTGGTGCGCGATGCCGAGTCATTACGCCAGCGCTTATTACATGTTCCCGGGGTAAAAAAAGTCAATATTATCGGTGAGCAGGCCGAGCGGATATTTGTCTCATTTTCCCATGACCGTCTGGCAACCCTGGGGGTCTCTGCCCAGGATATCTTTGCAGCCCTGAACAACCAGAACGTGCTGACACCTGCGGGCTCGATAGATACCCGTGGGCCGCAGGTTTTTATCCGTCTGGATGGGGCTTTTGACACACTGGAAAAAATTCGTGAAACGCCGGTTGTGGTGCAAGGGAGGACGCTGAAGCTTTCCGATGTGGCGACGGTCGAGCGTGGCTACGAAGATCCGGCGACCTTTATGGTGCGTAATCAGGGCGAACCTGCACTTCTGCTGGGTATCGTGATGCGTGAGGGCTGGAATGGTCTGGAGCTGGGTAAAGCGCTGGATAAGGAAGCCGTCAGCATCAATGCGGACATGCCACTCGGCATGACATTCGTGAAAGTCACCGATCAGTCAGTTAACATCAGTTCCGCCGTAGATGAGTTCATGATCAAATTTTTCGTCGCGTTGCTGGTCGTGATGGTGGTCTGCTTTCTCAGTATGGGTTGGCGTGTGGGTGTGGTGGTCGCTGCTGCTGTGCCCCTGACGCTGGCTGTCGTCTTTGTGGTCATGGAGGCGTCAGGTAAAAACTTCGACCGTATTACCCTGGGCTCGCTCATCCTGGCCCTGGGGTTGTTGGTGGATGACGCCATCATTGCCATTGAAATGATGGTGGTGAAAATGGAGGAGGGGTACGACCGAATCAAAGCCTCAGCCTATGCATGGAGCCACACTGCTGCGCCGATGCTGGCAGGCACCCTGGTGACGGCCGTTGGCTTTATGCCCAACGGTTTTGCACAATCCACGGCGGGTGAATATACCAGCAATATGTTCTGGATTGTGGGAATTGCATTGATTGCCTCCTGGGTGGTGGCAGTGGTGTTCACCCCTTACCTTGGGGTGAAAATGCTGCCGGATATCAAAACGGTTCAAGGGGGGCACACAGCTATCTACAACACCCGCCGCTACAACCGTTTTCGTCAGTTGCTGGCGCAGGTCATCGCGCGAAAATGGCTGGTCGCGGCTTCTGTCGTTGCGGTATTCACCGTTGCTGTTCTCGGCATGGCGCTGGTGAAAAAACAGTTTTTCCCGACGTCTGACCGGCCAGAGGTCCTTGTGGACGTCCAGATGCCGTATGGCTCGTCCATTGAACAAACCAGCGCCGCCGTGACGAAAATTGAGGACTGGCTGAAGCACCAGAAAGAAGCAAAAATCGTGACGGCTTATATCGGGCAAGGGGCTCCTCGTTTTTATCTCGCCATGGCACCCGAGCTACCTGATCCCTCTTTTGCGAAAATTGTTATCCTGACGGACAGTGAGGGAGCCCGTGAGGCGCTCAAGTTCCGTCTTCGCCAAGCTGCGGCTGATGGACTGGCTCCTGAGGCGCGAGTTCGCGTGACCCAACTGGTGTTTGGCCCTTACTCACCCTATCCGGTTGCCTTCCGTGTGACAGGGCCTGATCCGACGGTATTACGAGACATCGCGGACAAGGTGAAAATGCTGATGCAGGCCAGCCCGCTGATGAGAACGGTCAACACGGATTGGGGCTCACGCGTGCCAACACTGCATTTCACCCTGAATCAGGACCGCCTGCAGGCCGTGGGGCTGACGTCAAATGCCGTGGCCCAGCAGCTTCAATTCTTGCTTTCGGGTGTTCCTATCACCGCGGTGCGCGAAGATATCCGTTCGGTGCAGGTCGTGGGACGCGCTGCCGGCGATATCAGACTTGATCCGGCGAAAATAGAGGGTTTCACCCTGGTCGGTTCTGCAGGGCAGCGTATTCCGTTATCGCAGGTTGGCGAGGTCGAAGTGCGCATGGAAGACCCGGTCCTGCGACGTCGTGACCGTATGCTAACCATTACCGTGCGAGGCGATATTGCCGAATCCCTTCAGGCACCTGATGTTTCCACTGCGATTTTTAAACAACTGCAGCCCATCATCACAACGCTTCCGAATGGATACCGGGTTGAACAGGCGGGCTCTATTGAGGAGTCAGGGAAAGCTACCCAAGCGATGGTGCCGTTATTCCCTATCATGATAGCCATGACATTGCTGATCATTATCCTTCAGGTGCGTTCGATGTCGGCGATGGTGATGGTCTTTATGACCGCACCTCTGGGGCTGATCGGTGTGGTGCCAACCTTGCTGCTCTTCAACCAGCCCTTTGGTATCAACGCGCTGGTTGGTTTGATTGCCCTGTCAGGGATCTTGATGCGTAACACGCTGATCCTCATTGGGCAGATTCATCACAACGAGCAGGAAGGGCTTGAACCCTATCATGCGGTCATTGAGGCAACGGTACAGCGCTCCAGGCCTGTACTGCTGACGGCGATGGCGGCCATTCTGGCCTTTATCCCGTTAACCCACTCGGTATTCTGGGGAACCCTGGCCTATACCCTGATAGGCGGGACACTGGGTGGAACCATTATTACGCTGGTGTTCCTGCCTGCTATGTATGCTATCTGGTTCCGGATAAAGAGCCCAACGGCAACCTTGCCAACCGAAAGCCATTCCACGTCTGAAGGATTAAAAAATGTCTGAATATAAAGCTGTTCTGATTGCCGGCGTTTCATCAGGCATTGGCAGGGCTGCCGCCTTGGCCCTTAAAGCCAGAGGTTGGTACCGTCAGGGATATCGATGGCGCTTCGCCGTTGAATGGCGTTGCGCTGACAGAAATGGATGTTCGTCATTTAAGCATCATGCCTAAGCTGGAATAAATTAAAGCCGATAGATATGCCAGTTGCGCAATACGGCGCAACTGGCATGATTTGGATAGTAACGTAAGATATTTTTCGTTTTCCAAGCGGACCTCGCGCATAGCGCGCTTCTCCTATAGATTGAAGCAACCTAATGACGTATAAAGCAAAGCAGTCAACCTCCGAGGCCGCCTCCCGTGATAAAAATTGTCGTGTATCTGATTATCGCCGTGACGATCGCCATTATTGCGGCAAGAGTCATCTTTCGTTTGCCGGATATTTCGCAGCGTCTGCCGCAGGCGGCATTGCCGGCGGATCCTACCGCGCTATTGCCGGCGCGGGCCGCCGAACAGATGGCGGCACATTCCGGCCTGAGCGGCGTGGTGCCGCTGGTCAGCGGCCACGATGCGTTCGCCAGCCGCCTGGCGCTGGCGCGGATGGCGGAAAGGTCTATCGACGCTCAGTACTACATCTGGCATAACGACACCTCCGGGCAGATCCTGCTGAAAACCCTGTATGACGCGGCCCAACGTGGGGTGCGCGTGCGGCTGCTGCTGGACGATAACGGCGTCGCCATGGATGAGACGCTGGCGGCGCTGAACGCCCAGGAAAACGTCGAGATCCGTCTGTTCAATCCGTCCACCGTACGTACGCCGAAGCTGGCCGGTTACGCCTTCGACTTTATGCGCATGAACCGGCGCATGCATAACAAGTCCTACATCGTCGACGGCGCCGTGGCGATCATCGGCGGCCGCAACATCGGCGACGAGTATTTTCAGGTCGGTGACGAAAACTATTTCCTCGATCTCGACGTGTTGAGCGTCGGCAACGTGGTGGCGGAGACCGCCGAGGTCTTCGATCGCTACTGGAACAGCGCCTCGGTGTTCGGCGTTGAGCAGATTATTCGGGGAAAAGGCGATCTTTCCGCCTTCCTGACGCAGGCCGCCGCCACCGAAACCAGCGAGCGCGCCCGTAAACTGGCGGTGCAGCTGGAAACCAGCGCGGTGCGCTTTCGCGATGGCGCCATACAGCCGGAATTCACCCAGGTAGAGCTGGTGGCCGACGATCCGGCGAAAGGGTTGGGCAAGGCTTCGCGCGATCGTTTGATGGTGACACAACTGGGTAAGATCATCGGCGGCGTCAGCCAGCAATTGGATCTGGTCTCCGCCTATTTCGTGCCGGGGCGAGAAGGGGCGACTTTCTTTGAATCGCTTGCCAAACAGGGGAAATCCATTCGCGTGCTGACCAACGCGATGAACACCACCGACGTGCTGGTGGTGCATGCGGGCTACGCCAAATACCGACGTGAGCTGCTGCAGGCGGGCGTCGAACTGTTCGAGCTGAAGCTGCGCGCCGGTCAACCGACCGGGCGCAAGGAGCTCAAGCCGCTGGGGCTGTCCGGCGCGGCGCTGCATGCCAAAACCTTCGCCATCGACGATAAGCGGGTGTTTATCGGCTCGTTCAATTTCGATCCGCGCTCGGCGCACCTGAACTGCGAAATGGGATTCTTGATCGACAGCCCGGCGCTGGCGGCCGACACCCGCCAACTGTTTGATGGCCCGCTCGAGTACGCCGCCTATCGGCCGGCATTGACGCCCGAAGGCAAAATGGTGTGGAAAGAAGCCTTCGAAGACGGCCATACCGAGGTACACCAGCAAGAACCCGGTGCCGGCTGGGTAAAACGCATCGTTCTTACCGTGGCCGGCTGGTTGCCTATCGAGTGGATGTTGTAACGCCGGCGAAGGCCGCCAACACCTGTTGAGTCAACCGCTGCAAGGGAACCTCGCCCGCGATGATCGCAACGAGGCGCGCATCCTCAAACAGGGCGAGGGAGGGCACGGATTTAATACCGAATGCAGGGGCGAGCGTCGGCGCCTGCGCGACGTCAATGCTGCCGAAGGCGATCTCGTTGGTGTGACGGTGCAGCTGTTCAACGATCCCCTGCATATTCTGGCAGGGGCGACACCAGGAGGCGGAAAAGTAGAGGATGGCCCGCTGCCCCTTGGGTTTATCCGCATCATAGAGGAAATGGGCCACCTCATGGGGCTCTGCCAGGTTCGTGATCGTCATGGCAGGCTCCCGACGATCTCTATCCCCATCCAAAACATCGTGACGATTTGTGTGAAAAAGAAAGCGAAACGCCATGTGGCGACGTTTTCCGTCTGCTCGAAACCGATGTGAACCAGACTCTGCGCCATGCGCGCGCCGAGTAGCACCAGAGACAAGACATTCAGCGTCGTGCTTTCCACCTGAAATACAGCTATCGCCACGACGAGGGCCGTATAAACCGGCAAATTTTCAATGCAGTTGCGATGCGCCGCAATGGCGCGCTGGTAGCTATCGCTGCCCTGTGGTTTGTTCGCTTGCCATTCGCTCACCGTGGCACGGCCGGTTAAAATTCTGGACCAGCGATAAACGCCGACGGTGCCGAATAGAATCAATAAGGTCCAGCCGGCAAACGCCAGCAGTACCAGGGTTGGCATATTCATAATGCATTCTCACTTGTGTTGGGGAAGGCCTGCGGCCTCAGGGAGAGCCACTTGGCATGAATACAAGGTTATATTAGATTTATATAAATTAGCAACATCTAATTTAAATGGTGCTAATATAATGCTGTGCCAGCGTCTGAAAGCCGCTATAATGCGGCTGAATGATGACGGGGCCGTGATTGACCATGAATGCAAAAGCTAGCCAAGATCCCTTTCTGATCGAAGGGGCGATTGAAGCCGCCAGGCTGTTGAAAGCGATAGGCAACGAACACCGCTTGCTGGTGCTTTGCCTGCTATTGAAACACGATGAGATTGCCGTGGGGGAGCTACAACAATTGGTGCCGCTAAGCCAATCGGCGCTGTCGCAGCACCTGGCGAAAATGCGCAATGAAGGTCTGGTGACGTACCGACGCGAAGCGCAAACCTTGTTTTACCGCATCGATAACCCAAACGTGGCGAAAGTGATCGCCACGCTCAGAGAGATTTACGCGCCGAAGTGAACAGGGCGTTGATCGCCGGCCGAGATTCGCTTATCGGTTGGCGTCCGCATCACCAGAGAGTTTAAAAGTAAACAACGCCGTTTCATGAACACGGCCCGGTGTCCAGCAGCTGCGTGCGATGGCGCTTTTGGTGTCGCGATAGAACTCTGGGGTGCCCGTCAGCACGATATTTCTGGCTTTACCCTTATCATCAACATCAAACGTTGCGCTCACTTCGCCTTCGCGTTTTTCTGCCTTCGCAGAGGCGGAATAGTGCGGCCGCTCATAAAAAACTTGTCCGTCGCATCCCAAGTTAGGCGGTTGCTTTGCCGTTGGAACATCGCTGCCTGCACGCCAGGCATAAACGCAATCATTCACCGCACTGGCTTTTTCACAGCCATCAGGCTGCATTGGCACGCAGCCGGCAAGTGCCAGGCTCAGCGGGAGGAGGGTGAGTCGTGACATGGCATTTCCTGCATGACTTATCAATCAGATAACGTATATTTTCGCTGAGCGTAGAGTATTTGGAAAGAGAAATGATGCAGCGTCTGTCGATATAAATCGACCGTGTTTTTCGGCAGCGTGACAAAGCAGATTTTATTGGATGTTATTTTATTGAATTATATTTTTTATATTATTTACCGATAAAGATTACTGGCGTGTTTAATTATTTCCCAAGGCGGTAAAATCGGAAAAAATGACCGATTGGATTATTCTTTTCTGTAGCCACTTCGGCAGAAACCAAAGGATCTTCCGCCATGCGCATGATGAAAGCCGCTGCCTTTATCGAAAAGGGGCGAATAGAACTCATTGAAAAACCTATTCCTTCCCCTGGTCCCAACGATGCCTTGCTCAAAATAACCACGACGACAATCTGCGGCACGGATATTCATATCCTCAAGGGAGAGTACGCGGTGCCGCGTAGGTTGACCATTGGCCATGAGCCGGTCGGCATTATTGAAAAGTTGGGAAGCAATGTTAAAGGCTTTCAAGAGGGGCAGCGGGCATTGGCTGGGGCTATTTGCCCCTCTTTTACCTCCTATTCATGTCAGGACGGCTTTCCCGCGCAGGACGGTTCCTATTTACCTGAATGCCGCTGCCATGGCTATAAAGCCACGGCGGGTTGGCGCTTCGGCAACGTTATCGACGGCACTCAGGCTGAATATGTCTTGGTGCCTGATGCGGAAGCTAATCTGGCGCTCATCCCCGACGGTCTGACGGATGAACAGGTGCTAATGTGTCCGGATGTGATGTCTACCGGTTTCAAAGGGGCAGAAAATGCCAACATTAACATTGGCGATACGGTAGCCATTTTCGCCCAGGGCCCGATCGGCTTATGTGCCACCGCGGGGGCTCGCCTGCGGGGCGCCAGCCTGATTATTGCCATCAGCAGCTCTCCCGAAAAGCTGATGATGGCGGGAAAAATGGGGGCAAACGTCTTGTTGAATTACAAGGAAACCGATGTGATTGATGAAATATTCAAGATTACGGCAGGGCGCGGCGTGGATGCCAGCATCGAGTGTTTGGGGACGCAGGCCACCTTTAATCAGGCGCTGCGAGTCTTAAAACCCGGTGGCACATTGTCCAGCCTTGGCGTCTATAGCGACGATATTCAATTGCCTGTCGAGGCGTTTGCCTATGGTCTTGGCGATCATACGATTCGGTCGGCTCTGTGCCCCGGCGGCAAGGAACGGATGCGCAGAATGATGAACGTGATTCAGCATGGCGGTTTGGATCTCACGCCGTTCGTGACGCATCGTTTTCAACTGGAGAATATTGCCGAGGCTTACCACCTGTTCTCCGAAAAGCGCGATGGCGTGATTAAGTTGGCGATAACCCCGTAACGTGATGAACTCTGCGCAGCGGCCGTGGCCGCCGCGCAGGGTGTTATTGGCTGATCGTCTGCTGTAGCGCCTGAACGGAAGAGACGATGCCGGCATCGACCGACATGGTCAAGTCTTCCATTTCCAACGACACCCAGTCGTTGTAGCCTATCATGCGCACCACCGAGAAGAATTCCTTCCACCACTGCAGATCCCGGCCGCAGCCGACGGCGACATAGTTCCAGGCGCGGCCGGCCACCTCGTCGATCGGTTTGGTTTCCAGCAGTCCGTTAACTTCGACGACACCGCGTTCCAGGCGAACGTCTTTGCCGTGTACATGGTGAATGGCGGGACCAAGGGCGCGAGCGACCGCGATGGGATCCGCGCCCATCCAGATCAAATGGCTGGGATCGAGGTTCAGGCCCACCATCGGGCCAACGGCCTCGCGCAGCCGGAACAGCGTTTCCGGGTTCCACACCAGCATGGCGCTGAAGTTTTCCAGCGCAAAGCGCTCAACGCCGCACGCTTTGGCTCGGGCGACCAGTGCCTGCCAATAGGGGATCGCCACCTCATTCCATTGATAATCCAGACAGTTTTTCACCGTCGGCGGCCAGCTGACGGTATAGGTGATCCAGTTGGGGATGGTGTCATGCGGGCTGGCCGGCGGCAGGCCGCTCATCATGACGATCTTCTTCACCCCCAACAGGCCAGCCAGTTCCAGCGTATTGTCGGTTTGGCGCAGATGGCGCTGCCCCAGCTCGCCCGGATCGAGCGGATTGCCGGAGACATTGAGCGCGGCAATCTCCATGCCGCGGCTGGCCAGCGCCTGTTGCAGCTGCCGGCGTTTGGCGGGATTGGCCAGCAGATCGTCGGCATCCAGATGGGGCGCCGGGGACCAACCGCCGGTGGTCATTTCCACGCCGCGCACCCCCAGCTCCAGCAGCCGATCCAGCATCGGCTCGAAGGGTAAATGGCCCAGGCTGTCGGTACAGAACGAAAGTTTCATGGTGCTTTCCTTATTGGTAATTGACCCAGGTGGCGCCGTTGTCGGCGGAGCGAACGCAGTTTTCAATCCAGCGTACGCCTTCCAATCCGGCATCGATACCCGGATAGATCAGCGCGGCCAGCGTCTGCCGATCGCCGCGCTGACTGGCGCTGATCGCGATGGCGAACTTGAGGTAGATATTGGCCCAGGATTCGGCCAGCCCTTCGGTATGCAGCGCGCCGAGCCGCTCTTCGGCCAGCGCGCTGTCGTCCAGATAGGGCATGCCGTGGTGCAGCGTTTGGCTGGGCCGCCCCTGGATCTCATAGCGTAATTCGCCGGGCGTGGAATCGCTCCATTGCAGGCTGGCGCGTGAGCCCACCACGCGGATGCTTTGGCTGTCCATCGCGCCGGCGTTGATGGCAGAAGCCCACATGCGGCCGACGGCGCCGTTTTCGTAGTGCATGAGCACCATGGCGTTGTCTTCCAGCGGGGCGCGGGAAGGAATAAAGCTCTGGCGATCGCACAGCAGGGAGGCAATCTTCATATCGGGCATCACCAGCTGCGAGATGTAGAAGGTGTGGGTGGAGATGTCGCCCAGCACAAAAGAGGGGCCGGCGATTTTCGGATCGACGCGCCACTTTTGTGCCTCGAACGTGTCCGCGCTTTCGTTGGCATTGAAGCCGTGGGTGTACTGCAATTCGACCATGCGTATTTCGCCGATGTCGCCGTTCGCGATCATGGCGCGCATCTGCATCAGCAGCGGATGGCCGGAGAAGCCGTAGGTTACGCCGACGATAAGGCCTTTCTCCGCCGCCAGCGCCTTGATTTCTCTCGCCTCCGCCGTGGTGAAGAACAGCGGCTTTTCGCAGATGACATGCAGTCCGGCATTCAGCGCGGCGCGCGTGATTTCATAGTGGGTGCCGTTAGGGGTGGCGATGGTCACCACCTCAACGCCATCTTCGCGGTTAGCTTCTTGCTCCAGCAGCTGTTGATAGTTGTCATAGCAGCGTTCGGCGGGCACGCCGAGATTGACGCCAAACTCACGTCCGCGCGCCGCGTCGATATCAAAGGCGCCGGCAACCAGCCGATAGGCGGTGTTGTCGCGCAGTGCGCCGGAACGGTGTTTGTAGCCCACCTGGCTGAGGCGGCCGCCGCCGATCATCGCCCAACGCAGCGGGCGAGGGATGCTTCTTTCACCATTTAACATGCTGACTCCTGATACTGTGGTTTTGCACTCGGGTGCAAAGTGGGTTGAAAAAGAGAGTGGCAACGGCTTATTTCTGATTCATCTGTGCAAATTGCGGGTAGTTTTCTCGCGTCACGGTGGCGTAGGGTACCCAGTTATAGGGCTCGGTTTTGGCGTGATCCAACATCGCTCGGGTCACCTGCACCGCACCGATCGCCTGGGCTTTGGCATCCTGGAAAATGGTCACCGCCAGGTCGCCATTTTTGATAAATTGCAGGCCGTCGGGTGTGCCGTCGATACCGGCAACCAGCACGTCGCGCTTTTTGGCCTGTTTCAGCGCCATGATCGCGCCGATGGCCATCTCATCGTTGTTGGCGGCGATCGCATCGATCGCCGCGCCGTTCAGCAACCAGCCGGAAACCACGTCGACCGCTTCATTGCGTTGCCATTTGGCGGTCTGTTTCTCTACCACTTTCAGGTCTTTGTATTTGGCGATCACCGTTTCCACTGCACGGGTGCGTTCGCGAGTTTCTTCGTTGGAGAGGGCGCCCATCAGGATCGCCACGTTGCCGCGGTAATTCATTTTTTTCGCCAGGGCCTCCATCTGCAGGCGGCCGCTGAGCGCCGAGTCGGAGCCGACGTAGGCCGTCGCGCCGCTGAGCGGCACTTCGGGTTTGCGGTTGACGAAGATAAGGGGGACCGCGGCGCGTTGGGCGGCCGCTATCATCGGCTGGACGCCTTGCGTATCGACTGGGTTGAGGATAATGGCGTCCACGCCCTGATTAATCAGATCGTCTACCTGCTGCACCTGCAGGGCGACATCGCCTTTGGCATCGACGAACTGGCCTTGCAGCTGTTGCGCAGCCAGTTCTCGCGCCATTTGGCTGCGCAGGATGGAGACGAAGTTGAGATCGAAGTTGGCCAGCGCCACGCCGACCTGGTAGGTCTTGGCCTGGGCGGTCACGACAAACAGCGAGCAGGCTAACATCAACAGCAGTCTGGTTTTTTTCATTACGGTATCCTGTTGAGAAGAGAGGTGTTATGTAAAAACAGTTCTTTTGCAACCGGGTGCAAAGCAGGAGACAAAACCGCGATGAGTCTCTGAATGCCACCGTGAATGTCGGCCATGAAGAAAATTTGGTCAACAGGGGAAAGGTGAAAACAGCGCGGACGATCACAAACTCTTTACCTTTTGCACCCGGTTGCATAACAAATTGCAATCGGGTGCAAAAACGGGACATAATCGCAGCAGGTATGCCGGCAGGCGCTTAGGGGATCTGAGCGAGCAGGGTATAGTGTGACTTCACCGAAGCAGAGATCGACGCAACCATGACGAAACACCACAAAGCCACCGCCAGCGATGTCGCCGAAAAGGCCGGCGTCTCTAAATGGACGGTATCGCGCGCCTTTACGCCCGGCGCGTCGATCTCAGACAACGCGCGTGAAAGCGTACTGGCGGCGGCGGCCGAGCTGGGCTATCGACCCAATCTGCTGGCGCGCAGCCTGTCGCAAAAACGCACGCACATCATCGGCGTGGCCATCGACGAAATGAAGAACCCGCATTCGATGATGATGCTCGATATGGTCACCAAACAGCTGCAAACCCGCGGCTATATGGCGCTGCTGCTGAACATCACCGCGGGGGAAAACTACCGGGCGGTGATGGCGATGGCCGATCAGCTGCAGGTCGATGGCATTTTGTTCCTGGCGACGGTGTTAACCCAAGAGTGGGCGGCGATCGCGCAAGATCTGCATCAGATCCCGCTGGTGCAGGTGTGCCGCAATACGGAAAGTGAACACATTGATGTGGTGAACATCGACGGCTACCGCGCCGGCGAAGAGATCGCTGGGTTGCTGATAGAACAAGGGCATCGGCGCTTTGGCTACATGAAGGGGCCAGACACGCAAAGCAGCCATTTGCTGCGTATGGAAGGCTACCGCGACAAACTGATGGCCGCCGGTTTTCAGCTGGATCGGGTGCTCACCGCTGGCCACTACGATCGCCAGCGCGGTTTCCAACTGATGAGTGAATACCTGCAGGCAACGCCGGAAAGTGAGCGGGTTGAAGCGCTGTTCTGCGAGAACGACGTGCTGGCACTGGGGGCGCTCGAAGCGCTCAGGCAAGTAGCACCGTCGTCAGCCATGGCCGTGGTAGGTTTCGACGATATCGACGAAGCCGGCTCAGCCAATTGGGCGCTGACCAGCTACAGCCAACGCATTGACCGGTTAGTCGAGGAGGCCTTGAATCGCCTGATCGACAATCGCACCACGGCAGACGGCGCCTGGCGGCATGGAGAGTTGCGAGTTCGGCGGTCGCATTTGGCTGGGAAACCGGCGTAAGGATTTCTTTTTGTGTGACAATGTCACTATTGAGGCTTGATGAGAGCACATCGAGATGTAAAGAAGAAACTCTATAGAAGAGAAAGCGTTACATCCAGAGGGCCCATCGCCAGCGGTGGTAAGTACCGCTGGGAACGCCATGGTAAACAGGCAGACGATGAGCAGTTGCCACTGCGTGAAAGTATGCATGGGCAGATACAACATGGCATGGATTACACGCCGCTATTTCAATTTCTGCTCAGTAAAGTGGGCCAACCCTGGAATGAAGTACATAGCGAAGCGGTAAGTCGGTTGGATAAAGAAGCGCCTATTTTTTACCTGGTGGCGCTGCACCGTAAAAACTGGCAGAGCTATGTCCGCTGTGGTGAGTCGAGCTATTACAGCGGACTATGCATAGATGATCACGGGATACTGCAGAAAGTGAACCCGGCATTCACCGCAGAAGATGTGCCGGTGAGATGCCGCTGTTGTACCTATACGTTCAACGGGGAACTCGTACCCGTCACGGAAAAGAACTGGCAAAAACCCTATGAGAAGGAATCCTGGGAATAGTCAGGTTTCACGAGTGTCATTCTGGTGTAGATTGACTGCCGAAGTTTGCCAGATTTCACGTAGCGCGATCAAAAAAGGAGGGCATTTTGACCCATTTTGCACAGTGGCTTAGCCAAATTCAGGCGCTTGAGGTTGAACTGCACCAGCCAACAACGCGCTGCGATCCGAAACATGTCGCGGCATTGTTGCATGAAGACTTTGAAGAGATTGGTCGTTCAGGCCTACGTTATGACAAATGCCAAACCGTTGCGGCGCTGGAGATGGAAACGGATTATCCGCCGATTTTCGCCGAAGGGTTTAAGCTGGCGAAAATCAGTGAAGGCGCCGTGTTGCTGACGTATAAAAGTTTTCAGCGTGACGCGCAGGGCCGCGTCGTTCGTTGCACCGAACGCTCATCGGTTTGGCTCCTGACGGAAAAGGCGGGTTGGCAGATGCGCTTTCATCAAGGTACGCCGACTAAGGGCTAAACTGAGATGGGTTGACAGATGGGCTTAAAACATAAAAAAGGATGTCAGCCTGATAAGCCTTGAAGGTGAGGTGAGAAAGGACGGGCAGGATAACCCCGGTGCGTACCCAGTAATTACATTTAACATAATATACATTATGCGCACCTAAGTAATGATATGTGGATTCTGCCGTCCAGGTCTGATCATGGGCTTTCTCCTGCGGTTAACCATATCAGCGCCAGCTGCTCATGCCGCTTAACAAATTCGTTTTTCAACCGGCCATAAGCCGCCGGGTTTTGCCGGCTGTCTTCTGCTGCCTGACGTTTGATTGCCGCATATTGCTGAGCAACACCCTGATGCTTGCGCAGATAATCTCTGAACACCAAATGTCAGATTGCCTGTTCACTTACTGCAGTAAATACATGATTGCCGTTTCCCTTGATGTAGTAACGCCTGCCGGCTATGCCGTTCTCGCCGCGCAGCGTAGCTCTCATATCATGCATCCTGTCATTCAAACCATCCAACGCCGCCAGGCTTTCAACTTCTAGCAAGATATCAATCGCTGGTTTGGCCGGCAGCTCCGGCCTGCTGATGAATTGCGGTTATCATGCCGGCCGGTATGCGCTCTGCCATTTCCCGCTCCAGTAATGATGACCGGACATGATTTTCTATGGCGCCTACCTATCACGCCGCGTTAAACGCCGGCGGCAAAGACAATGGCGCGCCCGGCTTGCGGCCCAATTACCATGCCCATTACTATGCGGCATTTGTGATCGACCCGGATGGCCACAATATCGAGGCGGTTTGCCATCACCCGATGGATTAGTAATTTCCCCTGTTAAAACAGTCTATTAATTAAGAATTGATACAATCTATTTAACATAATGTAATTGTGACACGGTCACCTATAGTTACCCTGTCACGTCAATCCACTCCGCTCCGGTGATGCTGGCCAGACGTTGCGGCGCAATTCTCACGCCTGAGTTATCGCTGCCGCCTGCCGGAAGCACTTCACCGTAACTGCACAGGCTGCGGTCGCAGTAAATTCTCACCGTTTCCGGTGCGGCAAAGGGGCAAACGCCGCCGGGCGGATAGCCGGTTAATGCTTCAACCTCTTCCGCCGGCAGCATACGCGCCTTCACGCCGAAGAATTGCTTGTACTTCTTGTTGTCGATTCTGGCGGTTCCCGCCATCACCAGCAGCACCACGCCATCGTTCACGCGAAACGACAGCGTCTTGGCGATCTGCCCGCTCTCCACGCCAAAGGCTTCCGCCGCCAGCGCTACCGTCGCGGTGTTCTTTGCCAGCACCGTCACCGTCGTCTCCGGTGCGTGCTCGGCCAGAAATCGCTGAACGCGCTCTATACTCATGCCCTTCCTCCTGATATTGCTAAGCCATTGATAATGCCGCAGTGATGGTTTCGGTTTTAACATCGCATGCTAAAAATGAGAATCAAAATTGTTCAAATCGCTGGATCTGAACAAAGCTTTAAGGGGCCAATGGCCTTTTTACCCATCATTTTTCATGGAGATGCCTGCATGACCACGCAAACGACAGCAAGGCCCTCAGCGGCCGCAGTGGCCGTCTATGAATGGCTCAACCCGATACCTTATGGATTTTTCACCGCGGCGCTAATTTTCGACATCATTTATGCCTGCACTGCCAATATTCAGTGGGTTAATGGCGCCAGTTGGCTAATCGCCATCGGCCTGATTTTTGCCATCATTCCTCGCCTGATTAACCTGGTGCAAGTATGGTTCGGCAGCGGCCGGCTGCTGGGTTCGTCGGTCAAACTCCATTTCTGGCTGAACCTGTTGGCCATCGTTCTCGCCATTATCAACGCTTTCGTGCATAGCCGGGATGCGTATGCCGTGGTGCCCCAAGGCCTGGTGCTGTCTGCGATCGTGGTCGCGCTGCTCAGCCTGGCGAATATTCTGCTGGCCCTTGGCGCCCGCGCAAAATAAGGAGGTTTTCATGAAGCTCTCATCTCTGGCGCTCACCCTTTCCGCCGTATTGGCCTTGGCCGGCTGCGATAACAGCGCCGTCATTTCGCCAGAGCAACAAATGGGCCCGGACCCGACGTTGCCGGCGGCGCAAGACTTTCTGATGCCGCCGATGCAGGTGCCTAAGGGCGTTGGCTGGCAACAAGATCAGACGCCGAAAGTGGCGGAAGGCTTGAAAATCGATAAGGTGGCGGACGATTTGCTTCATCCGCGTCAGTTGCTCGCGCTGCCCAATGGCGATGTGTTGGTCGTGGAGGCCAACGGGCCGGGCACGGAAGCGGTGAGCACGCCCAAGCAGCTGATCGCCGGCCTGGTGAAAGGCCAGTCCGGTAAAGGCGGTAAAGGGGGCAATCGTATCACCCTTCTGCGCCCGACCGCCGGCGGCAACTGGGAAAAGCATGTCTTCCTCGAGGGGCTCGATTCCCCGTTCGGCGTCCAGCTGATTGGCAATACGCTGTACGTGGCCAACACCGGCAATATCATGCAGTACGCCTATCAACCGGGCGAAACGCGCATCAGCGATCCGGGTAAAGAGCTGGCCGATCTGCCGAACACTATCAATCACCACTGGACCAAAGCTCTGCTGGCCAGCCCGGACGGCAAAAAGCTGTATGTTGGCGTCGGCTCCAACAGCAACATCACCGAAAATGGCCTGGCCGTAGAGTACCGGCGCGCCGCGGTACTGGAAGTGGACACCGCCTCCGGCGCCAGCCGCATCTTCGCCAGCGGGCTGCGCAACCCGACCGGGCTACAGTGGGAACCGCACAGCGGCAAGCTGTGGGCCATCGTCAACGAGCGTGACGAGATCGGCGCCGATCTGGTGCCGGACTACCTGACCTCGGTGCAGGACGGCGGCTTCTACGGCTGGCCTTACAGCTATTTCGGCCAGCACGTCGATCGTCGGGTGCAGCCGGCGCGGCCGGATCTGGTGGCGAAAGCCATCAAACCGGACTACGCCCTCAGCTCGCACGTCGCACCGCTGGGGCTGCTG
Organism: Serratia sp. CY33802; assembly: GCF_052169095.1. Classification (NCBI taxonomy): domain Bacteria; kingdom Pseudomonadati; phylum Pseudomonadota; class Gammaproteobacteria; order Enterobacterales; family Yersiniaceae; genus Serratia; species Serratia sp. CY33802. The sequence continues at coordinate 1,204,176 of NZ_JBJNLL010000001.1, read as the reverse complement.
TTCTACACCGCGAGCGCTCTGCCGGCCGAGTATCGCGGCGGCGCCTTTGTCAGCGAGCACGGCAGCTGGGATCGCTCGCCGCTGAACGGCTACCGAGTCAGCTACGTGGCGTTTGAACAAGGCAAGCCGGTCGGCAAGCTCAAAGCCGTGGTGACAGGTTTTGTCTCCGATGATGAGAAGGAACTCTATGGCGCCCCTGTGGGCCTGGCGATCGACAAGACCGGCGCTTTGCTGGTTGCGGATGACGTCGGCAACACCGTCTGGCGCGTCAGCGCGAAGTAAGGTTACGGGCGGGTTCCGGTGAACTCGCCCGTGACATTGTCACTCATCCCTCTGCGCCAGCCAGATCGTCATAAAGCGGAATAATCGTGCTCGCCAGTTTTTCCGTCATTAATATTGTCCCCGTCATGTCATTGGCGCAAAAAAATAGCCTTTGGTCAGAATTAAAGCGCTTATCCGATAATATATTCATCAACAGAGCGTTGACCAGAAATAAAAGGTTTTAACATTTCGACATAAACCAGTACAATTCCCTACCCTGTGTTAACCCTTTTTTTAGGTTGATTGTGTCGTTAATTCAGCCCTCTGCATCGCGAAATCGGGCCGCCGCCTGGTTAGGGATGTTTGCCATTCTGATGCTGTTCATTGCGCCGGTGGTCTCGCGATCCCTGGAGCATGTACGCGCCGGAAGTGCTGGAACGACCGCCATGGCGGATTGCGGCATGGATATGCCGATGCATCACGGGATGCACTCGCCGCCGTCTGAACCTGAAAAAGCCTCGCAGGCGCTGATGCAGCACGGCGGCGGCCACCACAACATGGCGATGATGATGGACGACAGCGCCTGCGGCTACTGCGTGCTGTTGCTGCACGCGCCGCTGCTGGACGTGAGCCACGCCCCGCTGTTCTGGTCCCAGTCGCTGGCTTCGCGCCCGCCGCCGATCCATTACCTCGTTCCCCTGTTTGCCCACGTCGTTCACACCGAATTACAGCCGCGCGCGCCCCCCGTCTCTTTCCTCTGATTTAACAATAAGCCCATTGCCGTTCTCTGTATTGCCGTTGATTGCTTCAACCCGGCGGAATTAACTCGCCCAACGGTTAATCATCGAGACGACATTATTAGTCCGGTTATTTCCACGTCGATGGAATTAACCTCCCGTATTTACCGATGGTGATTTTCGCCAGGCCGCCCTACGCCTGAATAATCCCTCGGCCAAGAACGGAATAGAGTTAGCTTAAGGAAAGATGATGTTTAAACCGACTTATAAAAAGAACGCTGTCACCCGCGCCATTACCACCGCCATGCCGTTGTTCCTGCTGGCTGGCCACGCGGCGCAGGCGCATCAACCCCCTACCGGCGCCCAGGTTAATGATGGCGACGTGATCACCGTTACCGCACCGCTCTACTCTCCGCTGACCATCGTGACGTCACCGAAAACTCCGCGCCAGCCGGTGCCGGCCAGCGATGGCTCGGACTACCTGAAAACCATTCCCGGCTTTTCTCAGATCCGCAACGGCGGCACCAACGGCGATCCGGTGTTCCGCGGCATGTTCGGTTCGCGGTTGAAGATCCTCACCGACGGTTCGGAAATGCTGGGCGCCTGCCCATCGAGAATGGATGCGCCCACCTCTTACATCTCGCCGGAAAGCTTCGATCTGCTGACCATCACCAAAGGGCCGCAGACGGTGCTGTGGGGGCCGGGTTCGTCGGCGGGCACCGTGCGTTTCGAACGTGAACGTCCGCGCTTCGACGAGCCGGGTATCAAGGGCAACGCCAGCGTGCTGACCGGCTCCAATGGCCGCTGGGACGAGAATATCGACGCCAGCCTCGGCGCCGAGCAAGGTTACTTGCGGGTGATGGCCAACAAATCCCGCTCCAACGATTATCAGGACGGCACCAATACACGCGTGCCGTCGCGCTGGGACAAGTGGAACGGCGATCTGGCGCTCGGCTGGACGCCGGACAACGATACGCTGCTGGAAGTGACCATGGGCCGCGGCAACGGCGAAGCTCGCTATGCCGGCCGCAGCATGGACGGTTCGCAGTTCAAGCGCGAAAGCCTGGGCATGCGGGTGGAAAAATACAACATCGGCGAGGTGCTGGATAAGCTGGAAGCGCAGGTCTACTACAACTACGCCAACCACGTGATGGACAACGTCACCCTGCGCTCGCCGGGCAGCGGTGGCATGGGGGGGCACGGCGGCCATGGCGGTATGAGCATGGGCGGTCACGGCGGGCACATGATGTCTTCCGGCATGACGATGCAGCTCGATCGCCGCACCGTCGGCGGCCGCGTGATGGGCACCTGGCAGTGGCAGGACGTGAAGCTTGAAAGCGGCCTGGACACGCAGACCAACACCCACCGCAGCATGAGCCGCGGCAGTTGGGAAAAAGACGCCCAGTTCAACAGCTACGGCGCCTTCAGTGAGCTGACCTGGTCCACCAGCGAGCAGGATAAACTGATCGGCGGCGCGCGTCTTGACCGCACCCTGGTGGAGAATTTCCGCAGCGGTAGCGATGGGGAGCGTTCAGACACCCTGCCTAGCGGCTTTATGCGTCTTGAGCATACGCTGGTCGACCTGCCGCTGATGTTGTATGCCGGCGTCGGTTATACCGAGCGCTTCCCGGATTACTGGGAGTTATTCTCGCCGAAGCGAGGCCCGAACGGCAGCAAGGATCCGTTCTCCAGCGTCAAGAGCGAGAAAACCACGCAGCTCGACATCGGCGCGCAGTACAACGGCAAGCGCTTCAACGGCTGGGTCTCCGCTTATGTGGGCCGCGTCGATGATTTCATCCTGTTCAAATACGATCCGCACAATGCGCGTCTCAGCCAGGCCGATAACGTCAACGCTAACATCATGGGCGGCGAAATGGGCATGGGTTACCAACTGAGCGAGCACTGGAAAACCGACGCCAGCCTGGCCTACTCCTGGGGGAAAAACACCAGCGACGGTCGCCCGCTGCCGCAGATCCCGCCGCTGGAGGCACGCTTGGGGCTGACCTATGAGTACGGCGACTGGAGCGGCACCGGTCTGTGGCGTCTGGTCAGCAGCCAGCACCGCGTGGCGATCAACGAAGGCAACGTGGTGGGCAAAGACTTTGCCGAAAGCGCCGGCTTCGGCGTGCTCTCCGCCAACGCCGCCTACAAGGTGAATAAAAACGTCAAGCTGAGCGCCGGTCTGGATAATATCCTGAACAAGACCTACAGCGAGCACCTCAACCTGGCGGGCAACAGCGCCTTCGGCTATTCGGCCAACAGCGCGGTGAATGAACCGGGCCGCACCCTGTGGGCCAAGGTTAACGTCACCTTCTAAGCCATCCACCGGGCGATGGGCAACCGTCGCCCGGTCATGCGATATGCGATCCGGTTCTTAGGATATGAGTTTTAAGTTTTTCCCATTCGGTTTAGCGGCGATTACTATCACCCTCAACGTAATCAACGATCCGGAGGGAATATGCAAAAGCTCACTCGTTTTCTGGCCCTGCTCGGCGAGCTGATGATCGAAAAAGCCGACGATGTCGCGCCACAGGCTACTCAGCCAGACGATCGCGACGACGCGTTGCCACCGCGCCTCGAACGCGGCGTTCCGCTGGCCGACCGCTTCCTGTTCATGTAATTTCCCGCGCTGTTTAACCCGCTTACACTGACCGCACGATATGTTCGCGCAGCCACCGGTGAGCGGGATCTCGATGCGATCGTTCGTGCCACAGCATGGTCATTTCAAACCCCGGCACCGCCAGCGGCGGCTCGAGTTGTTGCAATAAAGGCTGGTTGCGCACCAGCCGCTCCGGCAGCATCGCCACCAAATCGGACTGCGCCAGCACCGAGATCACGAAGAGAAAATGCGGCACGGAAAGCACCACGCGCCGCGTCAGCCCCACGTCCGCCAGCGCTTGGTCGGTGATGCCGTAGAAACCGCCGCCGTCCGGTGAGACCATCACCTGCTCCAATTGGCAAAATTGCGTTAGCGTCAGGTTTTCATGCAGTTTAGGATGGCCGACTCTGCCCACCAGCACATAGCGTTCACTGAACAGCGTGCGCTGACGCAAACCGGGCGGCGCCCCTTCACGGGTGTGAAACGCCAGATCGATCTCTCCCTGTTCCGCCAGTTTGGCGATGCGTGACGGCGCGGTTTCCAGCACCGCCAGCCGGGTGCCGGGCGCCGCCGTGCGCAAACCGTTCAGCGCCGGCAGGACGATGGTGGATTCGCCGTAGTCGAAGGCGGCCACACGCCAGGTATCGGTCGCCACGGCGGGATCGAACGGCGTCGCCGGCGTTACCGCCAACTCAAGCGCCGCCAGCGCCTGGCGCAGCGGTTCCCGCAGCTGCTCCGCTCTGGCGGTAGGACGCATGCCGCGCGGGCCGGGCAACAGCAGCGGATCGTCAAAGATCGCCCGCAGTTTGGCGAGATGCACGCTGACCGCCGGCTGAGAGAAATTGAGCCGCTGCGCCGCGCGCGTAACGTTGTGCTCCGCCAGCAGCGCGTCGAGCGTCACCAGCAGATTGAGATCCAGCCGCCTTAAATTATTCATGGTTATACCTGGGATAACGGTAATTCATTTCTAATATACCTTGTGACGCCCTAACCTGCAGCTCTCACACCAAGGAGAGTTGCTATGAATGTGCTGATTGTTTACGCCCACCCGGAGCCGCAGTCGCTGACCGGCTCACTGAAAAACTTCGCCGTTGAGCGCCTGACGCAGGCCGGTCATCAGGTACAGGTGTCCGATCTGTACGCCATGAAGTGGAAAGCGGCACTTGACGCCAACGACAGCCTGGAAGGTGCATCAGGGCCCCGTTTCGATCCTTCGTTGGATTCCCAGCGCGCGTTTGCCAACGGCGTGCAGAGCGCCGATATCGAACGGGAGCAGCAAAAATTGCGCTGGGCGGACGCGGTGCTGCTACAGTTTCCGCTGTGGTGGTTCTCGATGCCGGCGATTCTGAAAGGCTGGTTCGAGCGTGTCTATGCCTATGGTTTTGCCTATGGCGTCGGTGAGCATTCCGATACGCATTGGGGCGACCGTTACGGCGAGGGTATGTTGGCGGGCAAACGGGCGATGCTGATCGTCAGCGCCGGCGGGTGGGAATCCCATTACGCCCCGCGCGGTGTCAACGGGCCGATCGACGATATCCTGTTTCCGATCCAGCACGGCATACTGCATTACCCGGGATTCGAGGTGTTACCGCCGTTTGTCACCTATCGTGCCGGAAAGACCGACGAGACGCGCTTCGCCGCCCTGTGTGAACAGCTCGGACAGCGGCTCGATAATCTGTGGCACACTGAGCCGATTCCGTTTCGGCGGCAGAACGCCGGTGACTACCTGATCCCGCAGCTGACGCTGAAAGCACATCTCGCGCCGGGGCAAGACGGTTTTAGCATTCACCTGAAATAGCGCGAACCGCTCCTCTTATCGCGGCGCTGACGCAGCGCCGCCCCCGAGGAGGAGTTTGGCGCCCAATCCCATCATGACCAAGCCCGTAAATCTCTGCTGCCACACCAACAACCTAGGATTGCGGGCGAGCCATTGCCCCACGGTGCCGGAGGCCATAGCGACAGAGCCCAGCGAAAGGATCCCGGCCAGCTTCTGAATGGAACCTAAAACGAGCAATTGCAACCAAACCGGCCCGGTTTCAGGGTTAACAAACTGCGGGAGGAAAGCAAACATGAACAGCAGCGACTTAGGGTTGGTCAGGCTGTTAATTGCCCCTTCTTTCACCGCCTGCCACCCGGTCATCATCCGGGGTTTCAGCACGGCATCGGAACGCTGCCGGCTTACCTTCAGCATTTTTATCCCCAGCCAGACCAGATAGGCGGCCCCAACCCAACGCAATACGTCCAACGCCAGCGGATAACTATGCAGCAGCGTGGCGAGGCCGAGCACCAGCATGGAAACCTGCACCATACCGGCGACAAAAACCATGCCGAAAACATTGAGCAGCGCGATGCGACGGCCTTGGCCGATACCCCGGGCCAGCGTGAGCATCATGTCCGGTCCGGGAGAGAGTTCCAGAAGGGTGAGTGCAACAAGAAAAGCAATAAACGTTTCGGCTAAAGGCATGGGGGTTATCACCGGCGAGTCAAAGGATACGGCAATCATATTCCTCCCCGGACATTCGCAACAGCACTATCAGGCGCATCCGGGGAGTGTCGTTAACTCAGGGCGGCGAGAAATGCCTGATAGCCTTGCGCGCTGCTATCCAATTCGTGGGATTGCAGCGGTTCCACCGTCCCGTCCGAAGCGGCTTCCTTGCCGTAAAAGGCAAAGAACGAGGCATAATCAGCCCGCACGTAATCGGCGGTCACTTCAAACGGCCGGAAGATCTCCTCCAGCGAGTAGCGATAACGCCCTTCACGCGCGTAATCTTCTGCGCGCACGCCCGCCGTGACCGCCAGCGCCAGTTTCTTGTTCTGCATCTTATAGCCGCTGCGGGAACCGTAGGCCCAGCCGTAAGTGAGCACGTCGTCCAGCCATTTTTTCAGCAGCGGCGGGCTGCTGAACCAGTAAATCGGGAACTGCAGCACGATGTTGTCATGCGCTTCAATCAACTGCTGTTCTTTGGCGACGTCGATCTGCCAGTCCGGATAGGCCTGATGCAATTCGTGCACGGTATACCGCTCCGGATAGCGACGCAGTTCCTCCAGCCAACGTTTGTTAACCACCGAGTTCGCCATATCGGGATGGGCCACGATCACCAAGGTTTTCATACTGATTTCTCCAGTCAGGTGTTTCGACGCATCTTAGGGTATGCTGACAGAATGTAAAATACGCACACTCACGATACATACTTACCTTGGAGAAAGTATAAAATGACCGCCGAATCTCACTGCAGCCCAACGGGCATCAGTCTCGAAGACACCGGCTATGGCTACACCCTGTCGGTGATCAACGGCAAATATAAAATGATAATTCTCTACTGGCTGGCGCTGTATAAGCCGGTATTGCGGTTCAACGAACTGCAGCGCTGCATCGGCACCATTTCGTATAAAACGCTCAGTTCGACGCTGAAAGAGCTGGAAAAAGATCGGCTAGTGGTGAGAAAGGAGTATCCGCAGATCCCGCCCAAGGTGGAGTACAGCCTGTCCGAGCGCGGGCGTTCGCTGATCCCGGTGATCGACATGATGTGCGACTGGGGAGAGCGGCACCGGCCGGAACAGCCGGCGCCGTGAGGGGTTAGTTGTCCGCCGCCGCTGAGGTTGCCGGAGCGGGATCGTCGTGCTCAACCAACGCGTCCGCCGGCCGGCACTGGCGCAGCGTACGTACGCTGAAAGCCACCAGCACGCCGAGCACGGCGGCGAATGCACCAAACGACAGCACGCTCATCAACGGGGTGAACACCCTGCCCAGTACGCCGAGCCCCAGCGCACCGATCGAGTCGCCGGTCACGTCCTGCGCGGTGCCCAGGCTGTTCACCCGCCCAAGCAAATGATCCGGCGTGTTGCTCTGGATCAGCATGAACTGCAGAAGTGAGGCGATAGCGTTGGCGTAGCCGTAGCACACCAGCGCCAGCAGCGCCGGCGCCAGGTGGCTGAACAGCCCCAGTGACGCGATGGCGGTGAACGCGACGATAGCGGCGACCAGGATCAGCACGCCAGGGCGAGCGTATCGCCCCACCCAGCCGCTGGTCAGCGCGCCCAGCATCGCACCGAGCGGCACCGCGGAGTACATCAGGCCGATAGAGGACGCGCCAACGTGGTAAGCGTCCTGCGCCAGCGCCGGGAACAGCACCCTGACGGCGCCGACGATGCTCATCAGCATCCCCAGCAGCACCACCGAGCCGACCACCTTATTGCGCCAGACAAACTGGAAGCCGCTGGCGAGCGCACGCAGCGGGTGTTCCGGCTCCTGCTGCTGCGGCAGCAGCGTCGGCAAGCGCACCAGCGGGACCAAGGTGCCCAGCGTCCCTGCCGCCGCGACGGCGAAGGCGAGACCGACACCCCCGAACACGATGATAATCCCGCCCAGCGCCGGTGCGAGGATCGCGCCGATGCGCACCGTCACCATGCTCAAGGCCCCCGCCGCCGCCAGGTTTTCACGCCCGACCAGCAGCGGGATCACCGCCATCAGCGCCGTCATACCCAGCGCGCCGAAGAAGCCGTCCCAGGCCGCCAGCAGGTAGAGCGCCCACAGCGACGGTGCCGGGGCGAAGGCGTTCAGGCTCAGGGCGACAAAGCCCAGCCCGCAGGTGCCGCGCGCAAACAGGATAAGCTTGCGGCGATCGTAGCGATCGGCCAGCACCCCGCCCAGCATCAGGCCGATAAACATGCCCACCCCGTCCAGCGCCACCGCCACGCCCACCTGCAAGGTGGAGCCAGTCATCGCCTGGATCTGAATCGGCACCCCTACCGCCAACATGCCGAGGGAAAACACCGACAGCATGCGGGCGCAGAAAATCGCGCGAAAATGCGCATTGCTTCTCAGCAAACTGAAATCAAGAAAAAAAGAAGGTCTGGCCATAGTGTCCTGCATAATGTTTTTGTACGGGCCGGGACGCACGTCCCCCGGCCCGGTTGCGTTATACCAACCCGTATTGCCGCGTCAGCAGCTCGTGCAATAGCGGGCCGAGCGTCTCCAGCGAAGCCGGCGACAGAATGTCCGCGTGTTCGCAGCGCTGGTGATGGCAGATCAGCCCATCCAGATACGGCGCCCACACGGCGTCGATATCCATCTCCGGCGGCAGCGTCTGGTCGGCGACAAACAGCGTTGCCGTGCCGTGGAAACGCTGGCTGCGCGCCTGGGACAGAATGCGCACCGCATCGCGGTAGTTGGCGACGATGCTGTCGAACATCGCCGCCTTCTCCGCCATCAGCGCCGGATCGCCATGATCTTCCGCCATAAACTCGGCCTGCTCCTGCGCCACCTCTTTCTGCGCGTCCTCCTCGCTGGGGCCGGTCCAATCCTGGCCTTCCGGCGGATAGGTATCCAGCATGCCGAGGAACGCCACCTCTTCACCCTGCTGCTGCAGGCGCGCGGCCATCGAGTGTGCCAGCGTGCCGCCGAGCGAATAGCCCAGCAGGTAATAAGGTCCCTGCGGCTGCAGGCGGCGCAGATTGGCCAGATGACGATCGACCATCTGCTCAATGTCCTCGCAGGTGGCGATAGCGCCATCCGGCCTTGGCGACTGTAGGCCGATGATCGGGTAGTTCCCCGGCAGATAACGGCTCAGCCCCGAGTACTGCCAGGCGAAACCGGAAGCCGGATGCAGGCAGAACAGCGCGGGGCCTTGACCCGCCCGCAGCTGCAGGCACTCGCCGACGCCACGGCTCTCGGCCGAGTTGGCGGCCTGCGCGTCATCGAGCAGGTGCGCCATCTTCTCTAGGCTACGGGCAAACATGATCTGCCCGACGCTCAGTGGCCGAGGGACGCGCCGACGCAGCTCCGCCGCCAGACGCATCGCCAGCAGCGAATGGCCGCCCAGCGCGAAGAAGTCGTCGTCGGCATACACCGTCTCACGCCCCAGCAGTTCCCCGAACAGCGCTGCCAGCAGGCGCTCGCTGTCGCTCTCCGGCGTGCGGCCGCTCTGGTGGCTCAGCTGCGGCCGTGGCAATGCCTTGCGATCCAGTTTGCCGCTGGCACTGAGCGGGAAGCTGTCGGTCATGACATAGCTGACCGGCATCATGTGCGCCGGCAAACGTTGCTCCAGCGCCTGATGCAGCGCGCCGGTATCCAGCGTCACGCCCGGTTGGGCGATCAGCCAGGCAACCAGCTGGCGCATATCGGCCCCGCCCAGCCCCGTCGCGCCCTCGCCCAGTTCGATGGCGTGCACCGCCGCTTGCGCTACCCCCGGCTGTGCCAGCAGCGCCTGCTCGATTTCGCCCAGCTCGATACGCTGGCCACGGATCTTCAGCTGATCGTCGCTGCGCCCCAAATACTCGACGCTGCCGTCTTCCAGCCAGCGGGCGATATCGCCGGTGCGATACATGCGCGCGCCGTTGCCGGCGGGATCGGCGACAAACCGCTGCGCCGTCAATCCCGGCCGATGCAGATAACCATCGGCCAGCTGAATGCCGCGCAGGTAGAGATCGCCGGCGCAGCCGACGGGTACCGGCCGCAGCATGGCGTCGAGAATGCTCAGTTGGGTGTTCCAGACCGGTTTGCCGATCGGCACGCCGGCGCCGTTCACCGCCGCCAATGCCGCGCCGGACGCCGGTTGATAGGTGACATCGACCGCCGCCTCCGTCGGGCCATACAGGTTGTGCAGCGGTGCGGTAACCAACGCCTGATAGCGGGAAGCCAGTTCACACGACAGCGCTTCGCCGCTGCAGAACACGCGTTTCAGGCTGGCGGCGGCGCGCTGTGGCGCCCGCTCGTTCAAGGCCTCCACCCAGATAGCCAACATGGATGGAACGAAATGCAGCGTGGTCACCCCATAGTCGTCAATCAACGTCGTCAGCGCCTGCGGATCGCGGTGCGCCTCCGGCGGCGCCATCACCAGGCGCGCGCCGACCATCAGCGGCCAGAAGAACTCCCAGACGGAAACGTCGAAGCTGCACGGCGTTTTCTGCAAGACCACGTCCTGCGCATCGAGCGCATACTCGTGCTGCATCCAGAACAGGCGGTTGACGATCGCCCGGTGGTTCACCACCACGCCTTTCGGCCGCCCGGTAGAGCCGGAGGTATACAGCACGTAGGCGGGATAATCGCCGTTCCCCGCCGGTGGGCGCGGCGCCGGTTCGCGCCCGCTGTCGTCCAGCACATCGAACCGCAGCGTCGGCGCCAGTGCGGCAAAGCGGGCGTCCAACGCGCTTTCGGTGATAATCAACCGTGGCTTGGCGTCCTCCACCATGTAGGCCAACCGCTCGTCCGGGTAGCCGGTGTCCAGCGGCAACCAGGCGGCGCCGGTTTGCACAATCGCCGTCAGCGCCAGGCTGAGGCGCACGGAGCGTGGTAACGCCACCGCGACGATATCGCCCGGCTGAATGCCGGCCGCCGTCAACCGTTCGGCCAACAGCGCGGCCTGGCGCTGCATGTCACGGTAGCTGAGGCTGTGCCCGGCATCCTGCAGCGCGATGCGTTCCGGCGTGCGCCGCGCTTGATCGGCGATCGCCTGATGCAAGGTGGTGTTCGCCACCGCCTGCCCGGTGCAGTTGACCGCCGCGATCAGCGTCTGTTCCTGCGGCGTTTGCAATTGCCAGCGTGGCAGCGGCAGATCCGGCTGGGCAATCCACTGTTGCAGCAGCGCCATCAGCCGCGCGGCGAAGCGCTCAGGCTGCGGCACCGAGGCACGGTACTCCATCAGCAGGCGCAGACGGTCTCCCGGCAGCACCAGCAGCGTCAGCGGATAGTGGGTATAGCCTTTGTTGTGGATAGCGTCGCAGCGCAAGGAACCTGCGCCGCCCAGCAGGGCGTCGTTGTCCGGGTAGTTCTCTACCACCAACAGCGTATCGAACAGCGTGCCCGCCCCGGCCAGGTGCTGGATCTCCCCCAACCCCAAATCGTCGTGCTCCAGCAGTTCAATCTGCCGGTGCTGCAGTTCGGTCAGCTGTTCCGTCAACGAACGGTCATGCTGCAGACGAACCCGCACCGGCAGCGTGTTGCTGAACAGGCCTACGTGTTCCTCGACCCCTTCTATCTGGCCAAAGCGGCCGGAAACCGGCGAGCCGAACACCACGTCCTGATGGCCGCAACAGCTGGCCAGCTGCAGCGCCCAAATGCCCTGCATCACGGTATTTAGCGTCAACCCGCGTTCGCGGCACAGGGTCAGCAAGCGCCTTTCCTCGGCCGGCGGCAGCGTCATTTCCAGCTCATGCACGCGATCGTCCTGCGTTTCACCGAACAGCAACGTCGGACGCACATCTTGCAGCGTCTCGCGCCAGATGCGGCGTGAGGCTTCGGCATCCCGCGCGGCCAGGCGGCGCACGATATCGGCGTAGTTCGAACGCAGCGGCGGCAGCGCCTGCTCGCCTTCACGCAAGGCCAGCATCAGATCGTTGAGCACCACCGGCGTCGACCAGCCGTCGACAATCAGGTGGTGCGCGTTAAGGAACAGCGTGTAGCGTTCGCTATCGCCGTGTTTGACCCGCAGCGCATGCAGCATTGCGCCCGGCTGGTTGAACAGATCGCGCTGCAGTTCCTGCTGCTCCAATTGATTCAGCGCCAGCGCTTCTTGTTCGGCGGACAGCGGCGGCAGCCTGTGGCTGTCCAGCGGCCAATGGCTTTCCTGCGGTATCAGCTGCAGCGGCTCACCCTCGCGGTTGAATCGGGCGGCCAGCTGCGGATGGCGGCGGATCACCACATCCAGCGCCTGCTGAAGGCGATGCGCGTCCAGTTCGCCGCAAAGGCTCAGGCGCGTCAGCGAGTTATAGCTGCCGCCCTGCTGCGCGGTCTGCGCATGGAACAGCAGGCCGTGTTGCAACGGCAACAGCGGCAGCGCCGCGGCTAACGGCCCGCACTCCCGCTCCCAGGCGCGCACCGCCTCATCGTCGGCGCCCGGCTGGGCGATCTCGGCCGCTACCAACGTCGCCGCCGCGCGATCGGGATGCCGTTCGGCAAATTCGCACAGTGCACGTACTGCTTGCTCGATGCCGCTGTGCAGCTGCGTAATGTCGCTCTCGCTGAAAATCCCCTCCAGCCAGCTCCAGTTGATCGCCAGGCACGCGCCGTCGCGCCGCTCTTCGACAAAGATATTCACCTCCAGGCCATACGACAGCGCCTGCTGCGCATCCTGCGCCACGGCGAAGGCGTCGCGGAAGCGGGTTTGGCTGCGTTGCGGCGCCCAGTTCCCCTCGTCCTGGCTGAAGCGCCCGAGGTAGTTGAACAAGATCTCCGGCGCATTGCGCTGCGCCAGCGCCGCCAGTTCGTCACGCCGCGGATGCAGATAACGCAGCTGGCCGTAACCGACGCCGCGATCGGCCACCGCACGCGTCGCCCGTTTCACCGCACGCACGGCCTCATTGTGTTCGGCGTCATGCAGTTCGATGCACAGCGGATACTCCGCCGTCAGCCAGCCGACGGTGCGGGCCAGATCGAGGCCGTCGTCCAGTTCGGCGCGGCCGTGCGACTCCAGAGAGAAACGCAGCGAAGCGGCCTGGAAACGGCGGCGGCAGGCCTGAGCCAGCGCGCACAGCATGATCTCTTCAACCTGCGCGCGGTATCCCTGCGGCAAGGTGCCGAGCAGCGCGGCGGTCAGCCGGCTGTCGATCAGCGTGCGCCGTTCGCTCACCGAGGCGAGGCGATCGGTCTGCGGATCCAGCGCGCGCCGCCCCAAACGCGGCACCTCGTCCGCCAGCATCTGCCGCCAGAACGGCAGCTCGGCTTCGCGGCGTTCGACGTCGGCCCGTAAACGCGCGGACCACTCATAGAGCGAAGTTTCTTCCGGCGGCAGCGTGATCGGCTGCCCCTGCATGGCGCCGTCGGCCACTTGACGCAGTTCGTCGAGCAGGATGCGCCAGGAAACGCCGTCGACCACCAAGTGGTGGATCGCCAGCACCAGCCCCAGGCTCTGCTCGTCGCGCTGCAACAGGATGGCTTGCATCATGGCGCCGGCCGCCGGATCGAGAAGGTCAAGTGCGGCATCAAATGCCTGTTCTGCCGCTGATTCCAGCTCACCGGACACGGTATTAACCTGCATCAGTTCACCGGCGGCGGCAGTTTCAACCACCAACTGACCGTCGCGGATCCGCGCGCCCAACGCCGGGTGTGCCGTGCGCAGTTGTTCCAACGCATCACGCAGCTGTTGCGGCTGCAGCTCGGCAGGTACGCGCAGGAAAACGCCGTGCGCGAAGCGGCGATGCATATCGCCCGTCTCGGCAAACCAGTGCAGGATCGGCAGCCCGTCGATCGGGCCTTGCTGCACGCTGCGTGCAGCCTGAGAGTCTACGACCAGCGGCTGCATCGCCTGCGCCATGCGTGCGGGGGTGTGCAGCGCGAAGATCTCGCGCGGCCGCAGCAGATAGCCTTTACGCCGCAGGGCGGTGCCCAACCCCATCGCCGAGATGCTGTCGCCGCCAAGCGCGAAGAAATCGTCGTCGGCGCCGACGCGCTCCATCCCCAGCAGCTGCGCCATGGCGCCGCAAATCAGCCTTTCCTGTTCGGTGGCCGGCTCGCGAATGCTTTGCGCCAGCGTTTCCTGCGGTTTGGGCAGCGCCTGACGGTCAATCTTGCCGTTGACGTTAAGCGGCAGCTCCGGCATCACCACCAGGATCGCCGGCACCATATAATCCGGCAGACGCTGCGCCAATTGCCCCAGCAGCTCGCTTTGCAACGTTGGCGAAGCGCGACGCGCGTCATCCTGCACCGAGCAGTAACCGATCAAACGATAGGTGGCGCCGATCGGCTCGGCGATCACCACCGCCCGCCCCACGTCCGGCAAGGCGGCCAAGGCGCTTTCCACCTCACCCAGCTCGACGCGGAAGCCGCGCACCTTGATTTGGTGATCGGTACGGCCAATGAATACCAGCTGACCCTCCGCGCTCCAGCGCATCAGATCGCCGCTGCGGTACATCACCTCGCCTTCGGCGAACGGGTTGGCGACAAAGCGCGCCGCCGTCAGATCCGGGCGCCGCAGGTAACCGCGCGCGATGCCTTTGCCGGAAATGTACAGCTCGCCCGCCGCGCCGATCGGCACCGGCTGCAGCCGGCTGTCGAGCAGCCAGACGGCGGTATTGGCGAGGGGGCGACCGATCACCGGCTGATCGGCGGCCGTGACCGGCGCGCCCAGGGTATCGACGGTGTATTCGGACGGGCCGTAATAGTTGTGGATCTCCACCTCCGGATGCTGCTGCATCAGGTTCCACAGCGTCGGCGTCGCCGCCTCACCGCCGATCATCACGAACGCCGGCAGCGGGAACTGCCCCTTCAGCAGGCCGCAGTCCACCAGTTGCGAGAAGAATGACGGCGTGATGTCCAGCAGATCGATCGGCGTCTGTTGGGTTTGTTCCAGCAGCGCCCAGGGGTCGCGGCGCAGCTCCTCGTCGAAGATAACCAGTTCGCTGCCCATCATCATGCAGAACAGCGGTTCCCAGGAGGAGTCGAAAGAAAACGAGGCGGTATGGCCGGCACGCAAGCGGCGCGCGTGGCGAGCCTGGAATTTTTCGATCGCCGGGCCGAACAGAGAGGCCTGGTGCGACAGGAACAGGTTCAGCAGCCCGCGATGCGTGGACATGACGCCCTTGGGTTTGCCGGTCGAGCCGGAGGTGTAAATCATGTAGGCGAGATGCGCCTCGCTCAGCGGCATGCGCCGCTCGTCGTCCGTTATCGGCGTGGCCTCGGCAGCCGCGCAGCGCGCCAGGCACGCTGCGTCGTCCAGGCACAATACTTGTGGCAGGTCCGGCATGTTGGTCAGCGTGGCGCGGTGGGTCAGCAACATTACCGGCCGCGCGTCGTCGCACATCAGCGCCAAACGTTCACGCGGATAGTCCAGATCGAGCGGCATATAGGCCGCGCCGCTGGCCAAAACGCCGAACAGCGCGACCAGCGTGTCCACCGAGCGCGGAATGCCGATGGCCACCACGTCTTCGGCGCCGATGCCGCTGTCGATCAGCACGCGCCCCAGCTGCATCACCCGTTCGGAGAGCTGCCGGTAGCTGAGGCGCTCGTCGCCGCAGGCCACCGCCAATGCCTCGGGCTGGTGCTCAACCTGGCGCTGGAATGCATCCATGATTGACACCATGCCCGTTGGCGGCGTCAGATCGGCGCCGCGCCCCCAGGCCGCGAGTTGCCTTAGCTCCCCTTCGCCGATCAGCGCCAGTTGAGCGTTCGGCTGGTGCGGCTGTCGCGCCAACTGCTGCAGCCAATGGCCGATGCGCTCCGCGTGATGATGCAAGGTACGCGGCGAGTATTTGGCCGGGTTGGCCACCAAAGACAGCGTCAGCACGCCGTTGCGAAAGCCGATCTCAAACTCCAAGTCATCGACCGGCCCCATCGCCAGCGTATGGGTAACGGCCGCTTGGCCGTCGAACGACAAGGCGCTGTGGTAGACCTTGACGTTGATCACCGGCCCGTACAGTTCCTGATGGCCACCGACCAGGCCGAGATCGCGCTTGATCTGCTCCGCCTCATAGCGTTGATGGCGGCGCGCCTGTTTGATCTGCGCTACGGTCGCCTGGCAGACGTCCGCCAGCGACAGCTCCGGCGTCACGTTCAGCAGCAGCGGCAGCACGTTGACCACCGGGCCGACCGCCGCCAGCGCCTGCGACCCCATCCGCCGCATGAAAGGAAAACCGACTGAGAAGCGGGTTTCGCCGCTCATGCGCGCCAGATACATCGCCAGCGCCGCCGTGACGATGTCGGCCGGTTGCAGCGCCTGCAACGCGTCGTCGCGCAGCGCTTCGTCAAACAGTGACTCCGGCAGCACCAGCACCTGTTTGAGCGGCCGGGCGCCCGGTTCAACCTCCCGGCTTTCCGTCGATAATGACAGCGGCGACGGCAGTTCGCGCAGATGCTGGCGCCAAAATTCGGCCGCCCGCTCACGTGCGGGCGACGTTTGCCATTGCTGAAACTCTTCCACTACCTTGCCGAACGGGGTAAACGGCGAGGACACCGGCGACAGCCCGTGGCGCAGCGCGCGATAGATATCGGCGATCCGGCGGGTGATGGCTTCGAAACTGAAGCCGTCCAGGGTCAGATGATGAAAGCGCTGGTACCAAAACCAACGATCGGCGCTGACGCGGACTATCGCATGGCGATAAAGCGACCGTTCGCCGTCCGCAGGCAAATCCTGCGCCAGATCGTCGTTCATCAGCGCCAGCGCCGCCTGTTCGGCGTCCGGCTGCGCGCTGAAATCGAACCACTCCGGCGCCTGTACGCGCGCAGGGTCGGCTATCAACGGGAGACGCTGCACCGGCTGGCCGTCCTGCGCCTCAAAGAACCGCGCCTGAACCGTATCCGCTTCGGCCAGCCCCTGACGGATCGCGCGCTCCAGCGCCGAACGATCGATTGCGCCGTGCAATTCGGTGTAGTGCGCCACGGCGAAGCTGTTGCGCCGCAGCGCGATTTGGTCGGCGATCCAGATCCCCGGTTGCGCCGCAACCAGCGGATAATCCCGATACTCGACCTGAGTATCCGGTAAAGAAAGCGTTTCTGACATGGTGTCTGTCCTTTCCCTCAAACGGAATGTATCGATGTGGCTGTGCGGCGATTAACGCGGCGCATCCGCCGCTTTCAGCGCCGCCGGCCGCATGTCCTGCCAGTGCGTTTCGATGTAGTCGATGCATTCGCCGCGCGACGCCGGCCCCATCAGCACGCGCCACCCCTGCGGCGTATCGGCAAACTGCGGCCACAGCGAGTACTGCTGTTGCGTGTTGATCAGCACGGAGAAACGGAGATTTTCGTCATCGAACGGGTTTTGTTGTTCCTGAGTCATTTGCCTTACCTGTCTGTCAAAATGTGGGATTACTTCATTGCGGAAAGCAGTTGGCGCACGCCGTCCACCAGGCCACCGCGCCAGCAGAGCGCATCGTGCCCGCCGGAAAACACGCGGTATTCGGCGCGGTGCCCTGCCGCTGCCAGAGCCTGATGCATCTGGCGATTAACGAATTCGATGTCCGCCTCCCGATCGCCGGCTTGCTGAATCACGGTGAGCTTGGGCGCCGCCGGGTTGCGTTGCCGAACCTGGCGTATCAGCCAGCCTTCTTCCAGCTCGTGGCGTTTTTCGAACTGGGTAACGAATTGCACCGTAGGCCACCAGAAGGAGCCGGACTGGCTCAGCACGTGGCCGAAGCGCTCTGGCCAGTGCAAACCGGCATATAACGCCGCCAGCCCGCCGTAGCTCTGGCCGGCGACGACGGTGCGCGCCCCTGCCTCGCTGAACGGTTCGCGCCGCTGCGCCTGCGGCAACAGTTCGTCGATCACCGCCTGCCAGAATGCGGCGTTGCAAGGCAGCTCGTTTTCCCGGTGTTCGCCATCGATCGCATCGATCAGCAGCCAACATGCAGGCGGCAGGTGCCCTTGTGCGGTTTCGTGCTCGATCACCGGCAACAGCGCGTGCTTTTCGATCCAGTTTTGGCCATCGAGCAGCAGCACCAGCGGGCGATTCGCTTTCATCGCCGCGTCGCCGCTGGCATACAGCCAAACTCGCCGCTGGTTATCCAGCCGTTCGCTCTGCCACTGGAAAAGCTGCAGCCGCGCCTCCTCCAGTGGCCGATCGACGGCCTGCCAGGCGCTTTGATCGTCGGCATCCGGCCCTTGCGCCAGGGATACGGGCCGCGGGCGATGAGACGGTCCCAACGAGAGACGATTCAGCGGATCGGCAATCGCCAACGGGAACAGCGATACCCACCAGGCACGCTGCTGGCGGTCGCGCAACGTTTCGTCGTCGCTGAATGCGGGGGGAAGATCCCGGTCGGTAATGGGGATCAGGCTGTAGCTACCGCGCCAGCGGCGATCGACTACGGCCGAGCCGTACCAAACGTCGGTGCCGGGGAGCCGGGTCAGGCCGCTGGGGGACGTGCTGTGGTGATCGGTAATGCCGTTGATATCGGCGTAAACGCGGCATATCGGCGAGTGCCGTTCATCGCCGGCGGGATCGCGCCATAGCCAGGTCATTTTGACGTGACTGTCATCGTGCGGTTCGACGACAGGCGTGCCCTGAGCGGCAACCTTCTGCCACCACGCGGATTGCCCTGCCGCCTCTTCACGCAGCCACTGCGCCGCCAATCCCTCACGACCGTTTTCTGGCCTCTTTTCCGGCAAAAACTCCATAGCGCCCCTTACATAACATGAGTGTCTTTTACAAAACCTGACAATCGTATTGATACTCATTATCATTTTCAATACTATTTGTCGGATTTTTACCGTCGTGCAAACACGACGTCTCCACGTCGACGGGACAAGACCGCTTGTCGGCATTTCGGGGTTTATCAGGGTGGCATGACACACAAAAGCAGGTATTCAGGAGAGATAATGAAGACTAAAAACAAAGGGATAGAAAACGCGAACGCGGAGGCGATGTCCGCCAAGCGTCTGTTGCTGGGATCGGCGCTGGCCTTATTGCCCTTGGCGCCACACGCGTCCGCCGCAGCGGACGAAACGATTTTGGTGACCGCCGACGCGCAAAACAGCGTGACCGCGCCAGTCAAAGGGATCGTCGCCAAAGAGAGCGCCGCTGGCACCAAGACCGCCACCGCTCTGCGTAAGACGCCGCAGGCCATCTCGGTGGTCACGCGCGAGCAGATGAACGACCAGGAGCCGGCGTCGGTCGCCGACGCATTGAACTACACCAGCGGGGTGATCACCACCTACCGCGGCAACTCCAACCGCAATGACGAAGTGATCAGCCGCGGCTTCCGTTATGCGCCCAAGCTGCTCGACGGCCTGCACTTTGGCCTCTCGAGCCAAAATGGCGGCGCCGGGCAGATCGATCCCTGGCTGTTGGAGCGCGTGGAGATGGTGCACGGCCCGGCCGGCGTGCTGTACGGCCAGGTCAGCCCCGGCGGCGTGGTGGTGATGACCAGTAAACGCCCCACCGCCCAGAGCATTCACGAAGTCAAATTCAGCACCGGCAACCGCCATCTGGCGGAAACGGCGTTTGATTTTGGCGGCAAACTTAACGACGACAACACCCTGTTCTACCGCCTGAACGGTATCGCCCGAACCGAACATGAGTTTGTCAAAGACAGCAAGCAGCAACGGGTGGCCATCGCCCCGGCCTTCACCTGGCTGCCGAACGAAGACACCAGCTTTACGCTGTTGACCAGCTACCAGAACGATCCGAAAGCCGGATCGCGCAACTTCCTGCCGCGCGCCGGCACGCTGTTCCCGACCAGCGCGGGCTATGTACCCTATGACTTCAACATCAGCGAGCCCAGCTTCAACAAGTCGCGGCGCGAACAGGCGTCGATCGGCTACAGCCTCGAGCATAACTTCAGCGATGCGCTGTCGTTTACCCAGAACCTGCGCTTCACCCACCGTGATGAAGACTATAAATATCTGGTTTACAACATAAACTCGACGGTCAACGACCACACCGTCACCCGCATGGCGCAGCATGAAACGCAGATGACCAACGAGTTTGGCGTGGATAACCAGCTGAAGGGGTTGTTCGACACCGGCGAGGTGAAGCACACGGTGCTGGGCGGGTTGGATTACCGCTACAGCCATATCGATTCGAAGATGTATCGCGATCGCGGTAACGATTACCCGATCGACTGGGCCAACCCGGTTCGCCCCAGCATCGATGGCAGCACGTTGGCGCTGGCTTCCAGCGATTTGAAGACGCTGAATCAGGTCGGGGTGTATCTGCAGGACCAGTTGGAGTGGAATAACTGGAACCTGCTGCTGTCCGGCCGTCAGGACTGGTCGCAGGTCAACACCCGCGATCGCACCAGCGGCGGCAAAGAGCAGACCTATAACGATGCCCAGTTCACCGGCCGCGCGGGCCTGCTCTACGCCTTCGACAACGGCATTTCACCGTATGTCAGCTACAGTACCTCGTTCGATCCTAACCTGTACCCAAGTGCCGCGGGCGCCGATCCGCTCAAGCCGACCACCGGCAAACAAACCGAGGTGGGCGTGAAGTACCAGATCCCGGGCGGCAACACCCTGCTGACCCTCTCCTGGTTCGACATCACCCAACGCAATGTGGCGTCTTACAACCGTCTCACCTCCGCCTACGAGCAGATCGGTGAGGTGAAATCCAAAGGGATTGAGGCGGAAGTGCACGCTCAGCCTACGCCGGAGATCACGCTGACCGCCGCTTATACCTACACCGACGTAGTGACCAAAGACTCCAACTCGGCGGATGAAATTGGCCACAGCCCGGCGGGCATCCCGCGCCACGCGGCCTCCGCCTGGGGCAGCTACAGCGTCCTGAGCGGTGCGCTGAACGGCCTGACCGTCGGCAGCGGCGTGCGTTACATCGGCGATGCGCCGGCCGACGCCACCGGCCAGTACGACGTGCCGCACTACACGCTGTACGATGCCATGGTGAAATATGACCTCGGCCAGGCTTCGTCGGCGCTGCGCGGTGCGGCGCTCCAGCTCAACGTGCAGAACCTGACGGACAAGAAATACGTCTCATCCTGCAGCGGCGAGTACGCCTGCTTCTACGGCAGCGGCCGCAGCATCATCGCTTCGGTCAACTACCGCTGGTAACAAAAAGGGGTGGCCAACATCGTAATGTTTGTCAGTTAGCGTTTTTCTGAAGGTATTGATGACGTTTTCGGGCGATAAATGAAAATGAGCAAGGGGCCGTAAGATGCTGCCCCTTGCAACCCACGCCTTTGTCCAATCCCCATGCCGCACGCGGGTTAACTCGTGCGGCATGGTCATCAGGCGTTACGCCCCGCCATCACGCCGCCATCGATATCCCAGATAGCGCCGGTCACCCAGCCAGTCTTGTCAGAAAGCAGGAAAGTGATGGTTTCCGCGATGTCGACCGGTGAACCCACGCGTCCGATCGGATGAAAGCTGTCGAAGCTGTTCATCACATCCTTCACGTCGTCTTTCGGAATGAAGCCCTCATAAATCGGCGTGTGAACGACAGCTGGAGAAACCGCATTCACACGGATCCCTTTTTCACCCAGTTCAATAGCCAGGTTTTTGGTCAGCGCGTGCAGACCGGCTTTGGCCATTGAGTAGGCTGAAGACGGTGTGGCACCGATGGCCTGTCGTGCCCACATAGAGCCAATATTGACGATAGCGCCTTTGATATCGGCCTCGACCATATTGCGCACTACGTCGCGGGTGATAAAAAACGTGGCGCGGTTAATGCTCATGTACATGTCATAGTCTGACGCTTCATGTTCTGTAAACGGTTTCGGGAAGAACACGCCAGCCGCATTGACCAGCAGGCTGATATCTTTGTGTTCGGCGTTAATGATGTTCACTACATGCTGCAGACCTTCTTTTTTCATAAGGTCTGCAACGATGACGGAAACCTGGCCGTCTGCAGCCAGTGCCTGACGGGCCTGCTCGGCTTTGTCCTGACGATGGCCAACAAGCACCACGCTGCCGCCGCTTTTCAGGACCCGCTTCGCCGTTTCGAAGCCCATACCGCTTGTACCGCCGACCACTAACAGTTTTTTGCCAGCAAAAGATGTATTCATCGCTAACCTCTTTACATTCATCTGGTTGTCATTAATAAGAAGCCTGGCTTCTCATCGTGTGAAACCAGATTGCCACCCTGAAAACCGATTGACGACTGAGAAGAAATTGCGACACAGGAAAGAAAATCTTTCTCGCCGGCGTATACTGAGGAAAAGAATGAATCAGGATGATCACAATGCGATCGTTAAACCGACTTAAATGGCTGCACGCTTTTGAAGCCACCGCCAGGCATGGCAGTTTTACCGGCGCGGCACAGGAGCTGGGTGTCACACCCGCCGCCGTAGGTCAGTTGGTCCGTTCGCTGGAAGACTGGGTCGGACACCCGCTTCTTCACCGCACCCGTTCCGGCAAGGAGCGACTGACGCTGGTAGACGAAGCGCAGGAGGCCCTACAAGATATCACTCAGGGGCTCGATAAACTGGAAATCGGTTTAAGTAAGCTTCGTGGTCGCCGGTCACGCTCGGTGGTCGTGGTGACGGCATCCCAGGTACTGATGATGAACTGGCTGATGGACCGCCTGAACCGGTTTGCGGAAACGCATGAGAATATCGATCTGCGGCTTAACGTCACGGAAAAGCTGATGGACGTGTCGTATGGCGAGGCAGATATCGGCATTCGCTGTGGACAGGGAGAGTGGCCCGGCGTGAGTAAAACCTGGCTAATGGATGAGGAAGCCGTGCTGGTCTGCAGTCCACGCCTGGCTCCCCCCGAGAAAATGGCCTGCAGTGAATGGCTCGCCACGCAAAAACTCATTCACGATGACACGCCGCATCCTGGTGCGGATTTTCCATCATGGGGTGATGTACTGAGAGCGGTCGGTGCGCCCGAAACGCGGGAAAGCGGGCTGCATATCAATTCTACTTCAGCAGTGATCCTGTCGGCGCTGAGCGGCAGGGGCGTGGCCATCGTTCGAAACGCTCTGGTAAAGCAGCTTATCGAGACCGGGCAGTTGGTTCATCTCCATCCCGACCATCGCTGGCCACTTAGATGGTCCTACTATCTGGTCACCCCGCAGCAACATGTCATGCGTGATGAAGTGAAAATTTTCCACGACTGGCTTCTTCAGGACGTCGTCTCAGACCGTTCATAAACGATCATCGCAGCTATTGCGCTACCTCGGCATTCGCCCTGGGGCGTCGTGCCCTTTCCCGCCGCCTTTACTCCTGCTTCAATTCCCGCAAGTGCTTGTACACCGTGGCGCGCCCCATCGACAGCACGTTGGCGATGTAGTCCGCGGCGCTTTTGGCCTTGAACGCGCCCTGATGGTAGAGATCGCTGACCAGTCGCCGTTTTTGTTCGCGGCTCAGCGCGCCGAGCGCGGCGTTTTCGCGCCGCAGCCAATCGTGCAGGAAGGTGTTGATCTTCTCCTGCCAGTCGTCTTTGAACAGCTCTTGTGGCTGAGGTTGCAATCGCGTGACCGACAGGAACATGTCCAGCGCGTTGCGGGCGTCCTCGAACATCGCGGTGCTCAGGTTGATGCACAGCAGATAGCTGGGCTTGCCCTGTTCGTCGCGTGCGGCAATGCTCACCGAACGCATCTTTTTGCCGTCCCAGTTCAGCTTCTCATAGGGGCCGGTCACGCCGGCGCCGCCATCGAGCTCGAAGTCTTCCAGCCCGGCGTCGTCGCCCGGTTTGCGCTTCGACAGGTTGTTCGCCAGATAGGCAATCTTGTTGGTGGCCAGATCGTGGATCACCACTTCCGCATTCGGGAAAAACAGCGCCGCGATGCCGTCAGCGACCGAGCGCAAAAGTTCGAGTTGAGAAGAAGAGTTCGGCACGCTGGGGGTCTCCGTATGGCCCGGTTTGGTTTGCTGTTCAGCCGCTTAGCATACCGCAGTTGCCGCCGCTTGCCGAGTGGAGCGGCGGCAAGCGGCGTATCCTTCGCCGGTTATTCCGCCTCGGCGCCACGCCGATAAAACACGTAGCTCTCGTGCGCCACGCTGTCGCGGACCCGATAGCGCCAGATCAGCCCGAGCGTGGTAAACCACAGCGGCATGCTGCACAGCGCGATCAGCGTATCGCTATCGAACACCATCAGTACCAGCGTAAAGGCGAAAAATGCCAGCGTCAGCCAGGCCATCGCGACCCCGCCTGGCATTTTGAAATTGGAATCGGCGTGCAGATCCGGTCGCTTCTGGCGATACACCAGGTAGGCGACCAAAATCATGCCCCAGCTGTAAACCACCAGGATCGCCGCCACGGTAGAGACGATGGTGAACAGCGTCATGACGTTCGGCACCAGTATCAGCAGCAAGGTGCCGGCCACCATGCAGAAGCAGGAAAACAGCAGGCTGCGGATCGGAATGGCCGTGGTGCGAGACAGAATGCGGAATTGACCGTGGGCGTGCTTTTCCATCGACAGGCTGTACAGCATGCGGGTGCTGGAATACACCCCGCTGTTGGCCGAGGACATCGCCGAAGTCAGCACCACGAAGTTGATCACCGCGGCGGCAGCCGGCAGCCCCGCCCGATCGAACAGCATCACGAACGGGCTGCTGTCCGGCGAGATGTGGCTCCACGAGGTGACGGCGATAATGGTCAGCATCGAGCACACGTAGAAGACGATGATGCGCGCCGGGATCGCGTTGATCGCCTTCGGCAACACCTTCTGCGGGTTTTTGGTCTCCGCCGACATCGTGCCCAACAGCTCGATGCCGGTACAGGAGAAAATGGCGATCTGGAACCCGGCGAAAAAGCCGAAGATGCCGTGCGGCATGAAAATGGCGGGATCGGTGACGTTATGCAGCGAAGCGGTCACGCCGTCCGGCGAGGTCCATCCGCTGAACACCATCCAGGCGCCGGTGGCGATCAACGCGACGATCGCCACCACCTTGATCATCGCAAACCAGAATTCGGCTTCGCCGAACATCTTGACCGACAGCATGTTGAACAGACACAGAAACCCCAGCGTCAGCAGCGCCGGCAGCCAGGGCGAGACGTTAGGCAGCCAATACTGCACGTAGCCGCCGCACACCACCACGTCGGCAATGCAGGTCACGACCCAGCTCAGCCAGTAGGACCAGCCGAGAAAAAAGCTGGCGCGCGGCCCCAGGTATTCGGAGACGAAATCGGCGAACGAACGGTAATCGAGCCGCGTGAGCAGCAACTCCCCCATCGCCCTCATGACCATGAACATGAAAAAGCCGACGATGGCGTAAGTCAGTACGATGGAGGTGCCCGACAGCGCGAGGGTTTTCCCGGCGCCCATAAACAGCCCGGTGCCGATGGCGCCGCCGATCGAAATCAGTTGAATGTGGCGCGCGCTCAGCCCGCGCTGCAAGGTTTGGGCACAGTTTGGCCCCTCGGCTGAACCTGGGTTCAGCCGATCACAGTGATTTTTTGTCATGGTGTTACCTGTCCGTCATTAAGGCGATTAAGCAACCGATATGCGGCTGCAGCAGGAGTGAAACGCCCGTGGGCGTTCTAACCGGCAAAAAAGTGAGACCGAACGCTGCCCGCCCTGTTGTGACAGGGAGGTAATAATAATGGGTACCGAGAAAATGCTCTCGTGAGCCGTCGTATCGCCCACGTTTGGCGAACATAGCCTGAGCGTGGTGGGTAAACACTACAATATCAAATGGTTATACTTTCCCTTGTGCAACAAAAAAACGACGCCGGAGTCGTTTTAACATTAATTTAACTCTGGCGAGGGGAAATGCCATTGTCAACATGGCAGTTAAATAAAATGAAACTTTTTGATCACATTCAAGCTTCTGAAAAATAGATAAAAAGGGTTTTTATGCGCTTTATATGCATAAAATATGCATGAGCTCGCTCATCGTCGACAAAAAGTAATTAACTATTCATTTGCCGCCCTGCAGGCGGCGAAAAACCGTCCGCTGGCCCGATGAGAGGGGGGCTAACAACCGGCATAATTAGTGGTAAATTTAGCGTCGCAAAGTGTTATGCGCTTGCTAATCCACGGTTAAACGAAATAAATACCTCTAAAATATAAAGGTTGGTTATGGAAAAGCTATCCTACGCTTCAGACAGCAGCACCACCGCTTGGGCTACATATCTGCAACAAATCGATCGCGTCGCCCCTTACCTCGGCGACCTCTCACGCTGGGTTGATACGCTGCGTCACCCTAAACGCGCTTTGATTGTTGATATCCCGCTGCAGATGGACGATGGCACCATCCGTCACTTCGAAGGTTTCCGCGTACAGCACAACCTGTCGCGCGGGCCGGGTAAAGGCGGTATCCGCTTCCACCCTGACGTCGATCTGAACGAAGTGATGGCCCTGTCCGCCTGGATGACCATCAAGTGTGCCGCAGTCAACCTGCCGTACGGCGGCGCCAAGGGCGGCATCCGCGTCGATCCGTTCAAACTGTCTGAAGGTGAACTGGAGCGACTGACCCGCCGCTACACCAGCGAAATCGGCTTCATCATCGGGCCACAGAAAGACATCCCTGCGCCGGACGTCGGCACCAACGCCAAAGTGATGGCCTGGATGATGGATACCTACTCCATGAACCACGGCACCACCATCACCGGCGTAGTGACAGGCAAGCCAATCCACCTCGGCGGTTCCCTGGGCCGTGAGAAAGCGACCGGCCGCGGCGTGTTCGTCACCGGCAGCGAAGTGGCCAAGCGTCTGGGCGTGCAGATCGAAGGCGCCAAAGTGGCGGTACAAGGCTTCGGTAACGTGGGCAGCGAAGCGGCCCGTCTGTTCGTCGGCGTCGGCGCTCGCGTCGTCACCATCCAGGACCACTCCGCTACCCTGTTCAACGCCAACGGTATCGATCTGGTCGCGCTGACCGAATACCAGGCCAAGCACAAGCAGATCGCCGGCTTCCCGGGTGCCAGCGAGATCGAGAGCGAAGCGTTCTGGTCGGTTGACATGGACATCCTGATCCCTGCGGCGCTGGAAGGCCAGATCACCCGCCAGCGCGCCGAAATCCTCAGCGCCAAGCTGGTGCTGGAAGGGGCTAACGGCCCAACCTTCCCAGAAGCGGACGACATTCTGCGCTCCCGTAACATCACCGTAGTTCCGGACGTTATCTGTAACGCCGGCGGCGTAACGGTCAGTTACTTCGAGTGGGTGCAGGATATGGCGAGCTACTTCTGGAGCGAGTCCGAGATCAACGAGCGTATGGACAAGATCATGACCGACGCGATGGTCCACGTCTGGAACAAGGCCGCAGAGAAAGAGTGCAGCCTGCGCACCGCGGCTTACATCGTGGCCTGTGAGCGCATCCTGACCGCACGTAAAGAGCGCGGCATCTACCCAGGTTGATGCCGGCTTATTTGGCCTGCGAGCGGGCCATTGTTTCAGGGGGCGAAAGCCCCCTTTTTCGTTTCACCTATTTTTGAAACAAGGCCACGATTTCTGGCGAATACAGGTCGGGATATTTTTCTGCCGACCCGAGTATATTCTGACGAACCGTTTTACCTTTTACGCTTGGATCTGCTGCCACATACTCTGCCGGGAAAGCCAGCGCATCTTTATCGGCACCCGCAGCCAACAACGCCTTGACGCAGTCAGGATTATTGCTGGTCAGGCTTTCCAGCAGTGGTGTGCCAACAGGCCAGGCCTGTTGCTGGGGCGGTTGAGCATCGATAGAGGTTCCGGGTTTATGCAACAAGGCGATACGCTGTGCCGCTTGCGGGTCCGGCTGGCCGTCCTGGGAAGAGTCCCGCGTGCAAACAAAGTGCAAAGGCGTTGATCCTACCTTGCTGACGCCATAAGGGTCTGTTCCGGCGGCTACCAGCAGTTTGATGACCTCCAGATTAGCCGCCCCTTCCCCCATTATCGGTGAGAATCCTTGCGGGGTAACCTGCTTGGCATCCGCACCAAATTGCAGCAACAGTTTCACCAGCGCGGGCGCGGCTTCTTGGCTTTGGGCGGCGGCAATAAGTGGTGTATTAGTCCCCCCTTGTGCAATGACATTGGTATTGGCACCTGCTTTTAGCAAGCTCTGTAAAATGTGAAGGTCATCATCGGATAATTCAGACTTGTCGGTATTTCCCAACGCTGACAACAATACGGTTTCTCCATTGTCACTGATGGCTTGATTCACATTCACCGACATATCAAGAAAACGATCGAGCAGCGCCGGCTGTTTGTAATAGGCGGCATACCATAACGTTTGAATAGTAGGGTGAGCGCCATTTTTTATCAGTTCATTAATGGTGTCCATATCGCTACTGCTCTTAGAGTAAGCATACGTCATTACCGACTCATCCAGTTTTTGGGTGAGTTCCTCTTGTTCCCCAGCGTGTGCTGCAACCGAGCTCCCCAGCAGGCTCAGCGCCAGTGCGCAGGCTGTAGCACAGCGATTTAAAATAGGCATTTTTTGTTCCTTCAAAATAATAAAAAAATTAAACAAGTGCTTTCCATTATTACGCAATGGTAATGATCACAGAGTTCTGATGTATTCGTATGAAGCGTGCTAACAGATTTCCTTTCCATTTTAGTGGGGAACCGTTTTTCTATCATAGGAAACAAACGAAAATCAAATTCATTACTGATCAGACCGCCAGGATAATTACGGCCTTTATTCTTACCACGAAAGTCAACTCAATTTTTACGCTTTTTTATCGTGTATTCCACAGCACTTTGCGGTTCGCGTTCCCAGGGGGGCTGGGCTATACCTTAGGCATTCCCCCTCCTGCAGGAGTTGTGATCATGAGCAAGAAAAAGATCCTGATGCTGGTCGGCGACTACGCCGAAGATTACGAAACCATGGTGCCGTTTCAGGCATTGCAAATGCTTGGCCATTGGGTGGACGCCGTGTGCCCCGGCAAAGCCGTCGGCGACTACATTCAGACCGCAATCCACGACTTCGACGGCGCGCAGACCTACAGCGAGAAGCCCGGCCACCGTTTCACCCTGAACGCCGACTTCGCCGCCGCCAAAGAAGAGCACTACGATGCGCTCTTGATCCCCGGCGGTCGGGCGCCCGAATACCTGCGTCTGAACCCCGAGGTGATCGCGCTGGTGCAGGCGTTTGACGCCGCGAAAAAACCGATCGCCGCCGTTTGCCACGGCCCGCAGCTGCTGGCAGCGGCCGGGGTGTTGAAGGGCCGCACCTGCAGCGCCTACCCGGCTTGCGCCCCGGAGGTGCGACTCGGCGGCGGCCATTATGCGGAGATCGGCATCGATCAGGCCCACGTCGACGGCAATCTGGTCACCGCCCCGGCCTGGCCGGCGCATCCGCAGTGGCTGGCGAAATTCGCCGAGGTATTGGAGCAGTAAACGCGCAACCTCGTACCGCTCTTGCGGCACGAGGTTATTGTCACTCGTCATGCGGGTATCAGTGCCCCCGCCCTAAATCGCTTGACCTTGCCAACGTTGGAAGCCGGATAACGCAGGATGAGCTGCTGCTACGCAGTAAATTCCACAGTCGACGTCGGTAGAAAAGGTCAAATGATGAAAGCCAAAACTCTCCTCTCGACGGCAGCGGCGGTAAGCATCGCTTTCGCCGTTGCCGGATGCAACGACAGCGCACCGTCCGCCACCGCACTGCCGCCACCCGCCGTACCGGTGGCCGAGGTGCTGGTGCGTCCGGTCACCCCTTTTATCGAATTCAGCGGTTCCCTGACCGCCGTCCAGCGCGTTGAGCTGCGGCCGCGGGTCGCCGGGTACATACAGGCCGTGAACGTCCCTGAAGGGCGCGTCATTGAAAAAGGCCATCCGCTCTTTCGTATCGATCCGCGGCCCTTCCAGGCGGCGCTGGACGCCGCAGCGGCGCGGCTGCAAGAGGCTGAAGCCACCGCTATGCTCGCCCAGGCCGACTTTGCGCGCGCCCGAACGCTGTTCAACCAAAAAGTCATCGCCCGCGAGCGTTTTGATGCCGCCACTGCCGCGATGAATGTGAGTAAAGCGCAGGTCAACGCGGCAAAGGCGGCGTTGACGGCGGCGCAACTGGACATGACCTTTACGCGCGTCACCGCGCCAATCACCGGGCGAGTCGGGCGGACGCTCATCACCGAAGGCAACTATGTCGCCAGCGGCGTCACGGCGCTCACCACCATCGTTTCCGTCACCCCACTCCACATCTACTTTGACGTCGATGAACGCACCTATTTGCAATCGCTGGCCGCCTGGCGCGACAAGACGGCAACGCATGAGATCAAGGTCATGACGGCGTTGATCGGCGACAAAACATACTCACGTCCCGGCCGCGTCGACTTTATCGCCAATGCTGCTGAACGGACGACCGGCACGGTACGCCTGCGCGCGGTGATCGATAACCCCGATGGACGGCTGTCCCCGGGGCTGTTCGCCAAGATCAAGCTGGAAACCGGCGCGCCACAGGCCAAGGTGTTGATCGCCGATCTGTCGATTGGCACCGATCAAAGCCGTCGTTATGTCCTGGTCGTCGATAAAAACAACCAGACCGAATACCGCCCGGTAGAACTTGGCCCGGTTGTTGATGGAATGCGCGTGATAGAGCGAGGGCTGCAACCGGGAGAACGCATCGTGGTGAAAGGGCTGGTGCGCCCCGGCATGGCGGTCACACCCCGCCCTTCGATGATTGACGGCACGCCTGCAACACAACCGAACACGATGGGAGATGCGACATGACGTTTCCCCGCTTCTTCATCAAACGCCCGATCTTCGCCATTGTTCTTTCCATCTTGACGTTGATCGCCGGCATCGTGGCGCTGTTCCAATTGCCGCTGAGCGAATATCCGGCGGTCACGCCGCCCACCGTCCAAGTGACCGCCTCTTACCCCGGCGCCAATCCCAATGTGATCGCGGAAACGGTGGCCGCGCCGCTGGAGCAAGCCATCACCGGCGTCGAAGGTATGCTTTATATGTCTTCACAGGCGGCGACCGACGGCCGAATGACGTTGACCGTCACGTTTGCGCAAGGAACGAATGCCGACATGGCGCAGATCCAGGTGCAAAACCGGGTGGCGCGCGCGTTACCCCGGTTGCCTGCAGAGGTGCAGCATCAGGGCGTGGTGACGCAGAAAACCTCACCGGACATCCTGATGGTGGTGCATCTTCTGTCGCCCGACCAACGCTACGATCCGCTGTATATCTCGAATTACGCTTACCTGCAGGTTCGTGATGAGCTGTCCCGTATTCCGGGCGTCAGCGATGTCCAGGTTTGGGGAGCCGGCGAATACAGCATGCGGCTCTGGCTGGATCCGGATCTGATCGCCGCACGCGGGCTAACCGCCGGTGATGTGATCGCTGCGGTGCGCGAGCAAAACGTGCAGGTGGCGGCCGGTTCCGTCGGTCAGGCGCCCGATTCCAATGCCGCATTTCAGGTTACGGTCAATACCCTGGGGCGGCTGGCCGATGAGAAACAGTTTGGCGATATCATCATCCGCACCGGCAGCGACGGCCAGGTGACCCGCTTGCGCGACGTCGCCCGTATAGACATGGGCGCCGATGCGTATGCGCTGCGCAGCCTGCTCGACGGCGAGCCGGCCGTCGCGCTGCAAATCATTCAGAGCCCGGGCGCCAACGCGCTGGACGTCGCTCAGGCGGTCAGAGCGACCGTCAAACGCCTGGAAGGCGACTTCCCAGCCGGGCTCAGCTCACGAATCGCCTATGATCCCACGGTTTTCGTGCGGGCATCGCTCGAGTCGGTGGTGACGACCCTGTTGGAAGCGATCCTGCTGGTGGTGATCGTGGTGGTGGTGTTCCTGCGTAGCTGGCGAGCCTCACTCATTCCGCTGCTCGCGGTGCCGGTCTCGCTGGTCGGCACGTTCGCCATCATGCATTTGATGGGCTTCTCTCTCAATACGCTGTCTCTGTTCGGTTTGGTATTGTCTATCGGCATCGTCGTCGATGACGCGATCGTGGTGGTGGAAAACGTCGAACGGCACATCGAAAACGGTAAAACGCCGCAGCAAGCCGCACGGCTCGCCATGGATGAAGTCACCGGGCCGATCGTCGCCATCACCTCGGTGTTGGCCGCTGTGTTCATCCCAACGGCGTTCCTGAGCGGTTTACAAGGGGAATTTTACCGGCAGTTCGCACTGACTATCGCCATTTCTTCCCTGCTGTCGGCGCTCAATTCCCTGACGCTCAGCCCGGCGCTGGCCGGCTTGCTGCTGCGGCCGCACCCGGCGGAACATCGCGCTCCCGGCCGCATTCAGCGTATCTTGCAAGCCGCCGTCCGGCCTTTCCAACGCGCGCCGGACGCGTATGCCAATGCCGTACGTAAAACGGTGCGCGTCAGCGGCGTGGCGCTGGCCATTTACGGCGGGCTGCTCGTTCTGACGTTTTTCGGCTTCCAGGCCGTACCGCCGGGCTTCGTGCCCATGCAGGATAAGTACTATCTCGTCGGCATCGCCCAACTGCCCAACTCGGCCTCGCTGGATCGCACCGATGCGGTCGTTAAACAGATGTCGAAGATCGCGCTGGCGGAACCCGGCGTGGAAAGCGTCGTGGCCTTTCCGGGGCTGTCTATCAACGGCTTCGTCAATGTGCCGAACGCCGCCGTGATGTTCGTTATGCTCGATCCGTTTAAAGAGCGCGCCACGCCCGATCTGGCCGCGTCAGCCATAGCGGGTCGGCTGCAGGCGAAGTTCGCCGACATTCCCGATGGTTTCCTCGGCGTATTTCCGCCACCGCCCGTCCCCGGTCTCGGCGCCACCGGCGGATTCAAGATGCAGGTGGAAGATCGCGGCGGCGTGGGGCTTGAGTCTCTGGTTGAGCACACGCGGCTCCTGATGGTGAAAGCCACCGAATCGGGACAGGTCGCCGGTCTGATGACCAGCCTGGACATCAATGCGCCGCAACTTGATGTGGTTATCGACCGTACGCAGGCGAAAAGTCAGGGTGTCAGCCTGGCGGATGTGTTCGAGTCGCTTCAAATTTACCTCGGCTCGCTTTACATCAACGACTTCAACCGATTTGGCCGCACTTACAAGGTGACCGCCCAGGCCGATGCCGACCATCGCATGCAGGCGGAAGCCATCGGCCGACTGCAGGTGCGCAACGCGGCCGGTGACATGCTGCCGCTGTCTTCCTTTGTTACCGTGACGCCCGGCTCCGGCCCGGATCGCATCATCCGTTACAACGGCTACCCATCGGCTGATATCTCGGGCGGCGCGGCGATAGGTGTCAGTTCCGGTCAAGCGGTGGCCTTGATGGAGCAACTGGCAAAAGAGACGCTGCCGGAAGGCATGACCGTCGAATGGACCGATCTCACCTATCAGCAAAAGCTCGCGGGCAACGCGGCGCTGTTCATTTTCCCACTGTGCGTACTGCTCGCTTATCTCATTCTGGCCACGCAATACAACAGCTGGCTGCTGCCTCTGGCCGTACTGCTGATCGTGCCGATGTGTCTGTTGAGCGCCATGATTGGCGTCTGGCTGTTGGGGGGCGACAACAACGTTTTCGTGCAAATAGGCCTCATTGTGCTGGTCGGTTTGGCCGCTAAAAACGCCATCCTGATCGTCGAGTTTGCCCGCGGTCTGGAGGATGAAGGTGCTAACACGCTCGAGGCTGTGATTAAGGCTTGCCGGCTGCGGTTAAGACCGATCGTGATGACTTCGATCGCGTTTATTGCCGGCGTCATTCCGTTGATCTTCGCCAGCGGCGCGGGTGCGGAAATGCGCCATGCCATGGGGGTTGCGGTATTCGCCGGCATGCTGGGCGTGACCTTGTTCGGCCTGTTCCTGACACCGGTGTTTTATGTGGTGATTCGCGGCCTGACGGCGCGATTCGAGCAATACCGTACCAAAGGCAAAGCCAGCGTAAGGAGCGAGTCTGATGAGAAATCTTCGTAGAACCTTTTTATTGCCGCTGAGTGCGATCGCCTTGTTAGCCGGGTGTGCAGCGGTCGGTCCAGATTACTCGCCGCCCGCCCCCCGGGCTCTCTCCGGCTTCGGCCCATCGCCGGTGGGACTCGGCGCCGGCGATGTCGAGATCGCATGGTGGCGCATCTTCGACGATCCGGCGCTCACCGAATTGATTCGGCGCGCGTTGGCGGCGAACCATGATGTCGGCATCGCCGTCGCCCGGTTAGACGAAGCCAAGGCCCTGTTGCGTGAACAACGGCAGGATTTCCTGCCGCGCGGCGACGTCGCGTTGAGTTATGAGACGCGTCGACGGGGGGAGGCAGAAAAAATGGCCGCCCAGCCGCGCCATGCGGAAACCTACCGCGGCGCGCTTGACGCCGCATGGGAAATCGACCTCTTTGGGCGCGTTCGGCGCTCGGTTGAACTCGCTCAGGCGCAAGCAGGGAGCCGTGAAGCAGTGCTGCGGGGCGTTCAGGCGGGCGTCGCCGCCGAAGTGGCCGCCACCTGGTTCGAACTGCGCGGTTTTGAGGCCGAACTTAAGGTGGTCGCCGACATCAACCAAAGCCAGCGTGAAAGCCTGGCGCAGGTTGAAAGACAAATGCGCGCCGGCGTCGCCAGCGAAGTTGACCGATTGCGCGCCGAGGCGCTCTTGCTCAGCGTCGAGGCGACGACGCCGGAACTGGAACGCCGCCGATCCGCCGCCGTCAACGTATTGGCGACGCTGCTTGGCGAAACGCCCCAAACATTCCGTCCTCCGGCCACCGAACGGGGGAGTCAGCTGCCTGCGCTGCGGACTATCGCCGTGGGTACGCCCGGCGCCCTGCTTGCCCGACGCGCCGACATTGCGACGGCGGAGCGGGAGCTGGCCGCGGCCACCGCCCGGATTGGCGTTGAAACAGCAGATCTCTACCCGCATGTTGAGGCACGAGGCTCGATCGGGCTGGTCGCCGGCAATCTCGATGCGATAAATGGCGCCGGCGTGCTGTCTGGCTTCATCGCGCCAATCATTCGTTGGTCATTTCTTGATATCGGCCGCGTGCGCGCCAGGATCGCCGCCAGCGAGGCGCAGGCGCGACAGGCGTTATTGATTTATGACCAGACGGTGCTGCGTGCGCTGCGTGAAACGGATGATGCCTTCAAAGCCTACGCCGAAGCGGCCGACCTGCTTGCTCTGCGGTTGCTCGAAGCGGCGGCGAACCGCGAAGCGGCAAGGCTCTCACGGCTGCGCTTTGCGGCGGGACAGGGCATTTACCTGGAGGTGCTCGAAGCCGAACGGGCCGACTTCAGCAGTCGGCGGGCTGTGGCGCTCGCACACACCCGGCAGCGGCTTGCCGTGGTGAGCATCTATAAAGCGCTCGGCGGTGGCTGGGAAGTGTGCGCAACGGCGATGAGCGACTGCCGCGGCGCAGGCAATTCGGCCATAGCGAAAAAAGTTGGCGGTAAACCTTGACCTTCCCGCGATGGGAAGCTCTAGCCTTTTGATATCCGTTACTCTTTTAAGGGCACGTAACATGAACTCATCCCATACCCACTTACCTGAGCCTTCGTCCGCGCGTCTGAGCCTGCCGGTTGAAGGCATGACGTGCGCCTCATGCGTCGGGCGCGTCGAGCGTGCCTTGACCGCGATTCAAGGCGTACAGGCGGCAACGGTTAATCTCGCGACCGAACGCGCCGACATCACGTTCAACGGTCAGGCCAATCCGCAGGCAGCCGTTCGCGCTATTGAAGGCGCCGGCTATACGGTGCGAGAGGAAACCGCCGAACTGGCGATCGAAAACATGACCTGCGCCTCCTGTGTCGGCCGGGTGGAGAAAGCGTTGGCCCAGGTTGCCGGCGTGATCGAGGCCAATGTCAACCTGGCGACCGAACGCGCGCGGGTGCGCTACCTGGCCGGCACCGTATCCGCAGGCGATCTGGAAGCCGCCGTCACCCGTGCCGGTTATACGTCTCGTCGCTTGACGGCGGATAGCGCCAGCGCGGGCGACCAGGCCGCCGAACAGCGCGAAAACGAGGCGCGCGCGTTGCGGCGCGCCCTGTTCGGTGCCGCCCTGTTTACCCTGCCGGTATTCCTGTTGGAAATGGGCTCGCACCTCATTCCCGCCATACATGAGTGGGTCATGCAGGTGTTGGGCGCGCAGACGAGCTGGTACATCCAGTTTGTCCTCACCACCTTGGTTTTATTTGGCCCCGGCCTGCGCTTCTTCCGCAAAGGCGTTCCGGCGCTGCTGCGCGGCGCCCCCGATATGAATTCGCTGGTTGCGGTCGGCACGGCGGCGGCTTACGGCTATTCGCTGGTCGCCACCTTCGCCCCCGAGGTGTTGCCGCAGGGCACCGCCAACGTTTATTTCGAAGCCGCCGCCGTCATCATCACTCTGATCCTGCTCGGACGCGTGCTGGAGGCGCGCGCCAAGGGGCGTACCTCGCAGGCCATCAAACGGCTCGTCGGCCTTCAACCCAAGGTCGCGCGCGTCCAGCGGCATGGCGAAACGGTCGAAATCCCACTCGAGCAGGTGGTTGCCGGCGATGTGGTGTTCGTCCGGCCGGGGGAGAAAATCGCGGTGGATGGCGAGGTCATCGAAGGCGCGTCTTATGTCGATGAAAGCATGATCAGCGGTGAACCGGTGCCGGTCGAGAAAATCGTGGGGGCCGACGTGGTCGGCGGCACCATCAACAAAACCGGCGCGTTCAGTTTCCGGGCGACAAAAGTCGGCGCGAATACCGTCCTGGCGCAAATCATCCGACTGGTGGAAGAAGCGCAGGGGTCCAAGCTGCCGATTCAGGCGCTGGTCGATAAGGTCACCATGTGGTTCGTTCCTGCGGTGATGGCCGCTGCGGCGCTGACGTTCCTGATCTGGCTGGTCCTCGGCCCCACCCCGGCGCTGACGTTCGCACTGGTCAATGCGGTCGCGGTGCTGATCATCGCCTGCCCTTGCGCCATGGGCCTGGCGACGCCAACCTCGATCATGGTCGGCACCGGGCGCGCCGCCGAACTGGGCGTATTGTTCCGCAAAGGTGAGGCTCTGCAGGCGCTGCGCGATGTCAGCGTTATCGCTCTCGATAAAACCGGCACGCTGACCAAAGGCCGCCCGGAGCTGACCGACCTCGAACCCGCAGAGGGCTTCGACTATGACGAGGTGTTGGCCCTGGTTGCCGCGGTCGAGACGCGATCCGAACACCCCATCGCGGAAGCGATCGTCGCGGCGGCAAAACAGCGTGATCTCACGCTCGCCATCGTCGACAGTTTTGATGCCGTACCGGGTTTCGGCGTCTCGGCCAGCCTCGGCGGCCGGGCGGTTTCCGTCGGTGCGGATCGCTTCATGACACGGCTCGGGCTTGATGTGACAAGTTTTCAGTCCGTCGCCGAACGCCTCGGCGCCCAAGGTAAAAGCCCGCTTTATGCCGCCATCGACGGCCGTTTGGCTGCGGTGATCGCCGTTGCCGATCCGATTAAGGAAACAACGCCGGAAGCCATCGCGGCATTGCATGCGCTCGGGCTCAAGGTTGCGATGATCACCGGCGACAACGCCGCAACGGCGGCGGCGATCGCCCGGCAACTGGGGATTGATGAAATCGCGGCCGAAGTGCTCCCCGAGGGCAAGGTGACAGCGTTGAAATCCTTCCGCAGTCGCGGCGCGAAAGTCGCCTTCGTCGGCGACGGCATCAACGATGCGCCGGCGCTGGCGGAAGCGGACGTTGGGTTGGCTATCGGCACAGGCACCGATGTGGCGATAGAAGCGGCCGACGTGGTGTTGATGTCGGGCGATCTGCGCGGCGTAGCGAACGCCATTGCGCTCAGCCAGGCGACGATCCGCAACATTCAGCAGAACCTGTTTTGGGCCTTCGCCTACAACGCCATACTGATCCCGGTGGCGGCGGGCCTGCTCTATCCGTTGAACGGCACGTTGCTTTCACCGATCTTCGCCGCCGCCGCGATGGCACTTTCCAGCGTGTTCGTCCTTGGCAATGCGCTGCGGCTAAAACGTTTCCACGCGCCGATGGCCGTCGAGAGCCGCGCAGCAGCGGTGGCAGAAACAGCTCCCCCCACCGGGATATCGGCATCATCGTAGCAGGAGGACAGGATGAATATCGGACAAGCCGCCAAATTATCCGGCGTTTCGGCGAAGATGATTCGCTATTACGAGCAAATAGGCCTGATCCCGAGAGAGGCTCGCTCCGATGCGGGATATCGCCACTACGGTATGCCTGAGGTGCATAGCCTGCGCTTTATCCGGCGCTCACGCGACCTGGGTTTTTCCGTTGAGCAGATATCTGCATTGCTGCTGCTGTGGCACGACCGCGAACGTGCCAGCGCTGATGTTAAAGCCGTCGCGCTGTCACATATCGCGGTGCTGAAAACCAAGATTGTTGAACTGCAGGCGATGGCGCAAACGCTGGAACGCCTTGCCGGCCATTGCCGCGGCAATGCGCGCCCCGACTGCCCTATTCTGGCCGATTTGGCGGAGCCGGAAGCCGCCGCCATACCGCGCCAAACGCCGCGTTTCGGGCTGATGCGCGAGCCGAAACCAAGGCGGCTGCGTGAATCGCCGTAAAAAGAGTTTGACCCTGCCATGCTGGCAAGCTTTACCGTTATCAAACACCGTAATCGACGAGGAGAGTAAAATGATTCGTTTTCATATTCCCGCCATGACCTGCGGCGGCTGCGCTAAATCCGTCACCCAGACGCTGCTGAGCGTTGACCCGCAGGCGCGCATTCAAACCGAGCCGGCCAAACGGGAAGTGCTCATCGAGAGTCTGTTACACAGCGATACCTTCATCGCCGCGCTGGACGAAGCCGGTTTTCCTCCGGCCGAGGCGGATTAAGCGCCGCATCAGGCTTAGCGCAATTGCTCGATCAGGAAATGGATGTCGTACAGCCAGCGTTTGGCGCGTGCGGAGCGTACCAGCATCGACACGCACAGCGGCCGGGGGTGTTCTTTGCAGGCGGAGGGGGAAAACCAGCGCCCGGTGTTGGCCGGCGGCTGGAAATACAGCTCGTGGTTGTAATTGCTGCTGTCGACGCCGAAGGTATCGAAGTAGCGGCGCATCAGCGTGTTGGAGTCGCTGAACGACAGACTGAGCGCGGTGTTGATCTCGGTTTCCGGGGTGATGACCACGCCCTTCTTCTGCCGCCCAGGCGCGTTGAATGCGGCGATAAGCGCGATGACCTGTTGCTGAATGTCTTCTGCCATGACGACCTCAAGCCGGTATGAATAAAGATGAATGCGGTTCTCTGTCTGACTCTGCTCACTGCAGCGAGTTCGGGATGCCGGCCGGGTTTTCTGTTTCTTTACACTTTCCATAAAAAACCGCGCGCAGCCACACTTCTGGCGCGTGCGGTCGATGGTTAGCGGCTTAGCGTCGTCTTGTCGGCGATGACGCCGTCCCCCTGCCGCTCGGCGGCAATGCCGCCGCCCAACACTTTATACAGGGTGGCCTGATTGTCGTACGCGGTCTGCTGCGCGGCGATCAGCGACTGCTGCGCCGTGTACAGCGTGCGCTGCGCGTCCAGCAGCGTCAGGTAGCTGTCCACGCCCTGGCGGTAACGCAACTCGGCCAGGCGATAATATTGCTGCGCCGCCGCCACATAGCCGGTTTGCGCCGCCAGCTGTTCCTGCAGAGTCGCTTTACGCGCCAACGCGTCGGCGGTTTCCTGAAATGCCGTCTGCACCGCTTTCTCATAGGTGGCGACATACAGATCTCTCTGCGCTTTGCTGTAGTTCAGTTGCGACGTGTTATAGCCACCGCTGAAGATCGGCAGGCTGATGCTCGGGGCGAACGACCAGACGCCCGCGCCGTGGCTGAACAGCGACGAGAGTTCACCGCTGCCCACGCCGCCGCTGGCGGTCAGGCTGATCGACGGGAAAAACGCCGCCCGCGCCGAGCCGATGTTGGCGTTGGCGGATTTCAGGTTATGCTCAGCCTGCAGCACGTCCGGCCGCGTCAGCAGCACCTGCGAAGACACCCCAGCCGGCAGATTGCGCATGATTTCGCCGAGCCCATCGATACCGCTCGGCAGCAGATTTTCCGGCACGCTTTGCCCCACCGCCAAATCCAGCGCGTTTTTCGCCTGCGCGGCGCTGGTCGCATAGCTGGCGGCGTCCGATCGCGCCTGTTGATAAACGGTCTCCGCCGACGCCACGTCAACCAGCGACGCAATGCCGTGCTGCTGGTTCTTACGCGTCACGTCCAGCGAACGTTTGGCGCTTTCCATCGTCTGCTGCGCCACCGCCAGATTGCTGCGCTCGGCCGCCACCGCCACCCAGTCGGTGACGATATCGGCGATCAGCGTCAGGCGAGTACTTTTCGCCGCCTCCGAATTGGCCAGATAGGTTTCGAACGCCGCGCGCGACAGGCTGGCGTTTTTGCCGAACAGATCCAGCTCGAACGCGCTGACGCCGGCCTGCGCTTCATAACTCTGACTGATGGCGGTGGCATTGCCGCTACCGGTCAGCGAACGCCCGCGGCTGCCGTCGGCGGTGGCGTTGATCGTCGGGAACAGCGCCGAGCGCTGCTCACCGTACAGGGCGCGCGCCGAGGCGATATTGGCGATCGCCTCGCGCAGATCGCGGCTGCTGTCCAGCCCCAGCGCCACCACCTGCCGCAGCCTGGCGTCCTGCACATAGTCGCGCCAGGCGACGTCCGGGTAGCTCAACGCCTGCTTGCCGGCGGCCTCGCCCTGCGGCAGGTTGGCGGGCACCGGCGCCGCTGGGCGCTGGTAGTGTGGATCCAGCGACAGACACCCGCTCAGCAGCAGCGGTAAAGTTAACATCATGACTCGTTGCAACACGTTATTCTCCTGCCTGAGACGGCGAGTTGGTGGGCCGGCGGGTAAACATGCGGCGCACCAACACATAAAACAGCGGTACGAAAAAGATGGCCAATGCGGTGGCGGTGATCGTACCGCCGATAATGCCGGTACCGATGGCGATTCGGCTGTTGGCGCCGGCGCCGCTGGATACCGCCAGCGGCAGCACCCCGGCGGTGAACGCCAGCGAGGTCATCAGGATCGGCCGCAGGCGCATGCGTGCCGCGTGGACCGCCGCGCCAATCAGCGTTTCCCCCCGCTGGTGCATCTCCTCGGCGAACTCGACGATCAAAATGGCGTTCTTCGCCGACAGGCCGATGATGGTGAGCAGCGCCACTTGGAAGTAGATGTCGTTTTCCAGCCCGCGCAGCGTGATCGCCAGCAGCGAGCCCACCACACCCATCGGCACCACCAACATCACCGCGAATGGAATCGACCAGCTCTCATACAGCGCCGCCAGGCACAGGAACACCACGATGAGCGAAATGGCGTACAGCGACGACGCCTGGCCGCTGGTCAGCCGTTCCTGATAGGACAGCCCGCTCCAGGAATAGCTGCTGCCGGCGGAGTATTTCGCCGCCAGTTTCTCCATCTCGCTCATCGCCGTACCGGAGCTGACGCCGGCGGCGCCCTGCCCGGTGATCTCGAACGACGACAGCCCGTTATAGCGCGACAGGTTTTCCGGCCCGTAGATCCAGTGCGAAGACGCAAAGGCGGAGAACGGCGTCATGCTGCTGGCGCCCGACGCATTGGTGCCGCGCACAAACCAGCGGTCGAGGTCTTCCGGCTTGGCGCGATACTCTACGTCGCCCTGCATATAGACCTTTTTCACTCGGTTGCGGTCGATAAAGTCGTTGACGTAGGTGCTGCCGAACGCGCTGCTGAGTGTGCTGTTGACGTCGCCGGCGCTCAAGCCGAGCGCCTGCAGCTTGCCGTTGTCGATCTCCACCTGCAGCTGCGGGGTATCTGGCAAGGTGTTGGCGCGCACTGCCAGCAATGCCGGATTGTTGCCGGCGGCGGCGACGATCTGGTCGCGCATCGCCTGCAGCTCGGCGCGGGTGGTCGCCCCTTTGGCCTGCA
This sequence comes from Serratia sp. CY33802, assembly GCF_052169095.1. Taxonomy (NCBI): domain Bacteria; kingdom Pseudomonadati; phylum Pseudomonadota; class Gammaproteobacteria; order Enterobacterales; family Yersiniaceae; genus Serratia; species Serratia sp. CY33802. The sequence goes on along the minus strand of NZ_JBJNLL010000001.1, from coordinate 1,162,591 downwards.
GCTCGAAGGTGAAGCCGTCGGACTGACCGAAACCGTCGATCGCCGGTGGGCTCATGGAGAACACCTGGGCGTCGCGCAGCGAAGCGAAGTGCGCCATGGCGCGTTTGGCGATGGCGTCGGCGCTGTTCTCGCTGCCGCTGCGCTGGCTCCAGTCTTTGAGGCTGACGAACGCCATGCCGGCGTTTTGCCCGCTGCCGCTGAAACCGAAACCGTTGATGGTGAAAATGGTGCTGACGTTGGTCTTTTCCTGATCGAGGAAATAGGCGGTCACCGCCTCGCTCACCGCCGAGGTGCGCGCGTTGGTGGCGCCGGCCGGCAAGGTGTACTGCACCATCACCGAACCCTGATCCTCGTTGGGCAGAAAGCCGGTCGGCAAACGCAGATACATCACGGCCGCGGCGATCAGCAGCAGACCGTACAGCAGCAGATAGCGCGTTGGCCGGTGGATCACTGCGCCGACCTTGTCGGCGTACTTCTCCTGCAGCCGGTTATAACCGCGGTTGAATCTACCCAGCAGCCCTTTGTCGGTCTGTTCTTCATGCGTCGATTTCAGCAATGTGGCGCACAGCGCCGGCGCCAGCGTCAACGCCAGCACCACCGACAGCACCATCGAGGAGACGACGGTGATTGAAAACTGACGGTAGATCACCCCGGTGGAGCCGCCGAAGAATGCCATCGGCAGAAACACCGCCGACAGCACCAGCGCGATGCCGACCAGCGCGCCGGTGATCTCGCGCATCGATTTCTCCGTCGCCTCGCGTGGCGGCAACTTATCCTCACGCATCACGCGTTCGACGTTTTCCACCACCACGATGGCATCGTCCACCAACAGCCCGATCGCAAGCACCATGCCGAACAGCGTCAAGGTATTGATCGAATAGCCGAACGCCGCCAAGACGCCGAAGGTGCCCAGCAACACCACCGGTACGGTGATGGTCGGGATCAGCGTGGTGCGCAGGTTTTGCAGGAACACGAACATCACCACCACCACTAACACCACCGCTTCGAACAGCGTTTTCACCACCTCTTCGATCGAGATGTTGATGAAGTCGGTGCTGTCTTTCGGGTAGGCCACCTTGTAGCCCTGCGGCATCGCGCTTTGGTATTCCGCCACCTTGGCCTTAACCAGTTTGGCGGTGCTCAGGGCGTTGGCGCCCGCCGCCAGCTTGACCGCGATCCCCGCCGCCGGGTGGCCATTGAGGTGCGCGCTGGCGGAGTAGTCTTCGTTGCCCAGCTCAACCCGCGCCACGTCACCCAGCCGCACCAGCGCGCCGCTGCTGTCGCTTTTCAGGATGATATTGCGAAACTGTTCCGGCGTTTGCAGCCGCGACTGCGCCTTTACCGTGGCGGTCAGCTGCTGATCGGCGGCGGCCGGTAGATCGCCGATCTTGCCGGCAGACACCTGGGTGTTTTGTGCCTCGATCGCCGTCTGCACGTCGGAAGGCATCAGCGCATAGCTCGCCAGCTTGGTCGGATCCAGCCAGATACGCATCGCATATTCCGAGCCGAACACCTGCACGTCCCCCACGCCCTCGATGCGCGACAGCGGATCCTGCAGGTTGCTGACCAGATAGTCGGAGATATCGGCCATTGTCGCCTTGTCGCTTTCGTCATACAGCCCGACGATCAGCAGGAAGCTGCTCTGGGATTTCTTGACCGTCACGCCCTGCGCAGTGACCGCGCTCGGCAAACGGCTTTCCGCCTGCTGCACCTTGTTTTGCACCTGCACCTGAGCGATATCCGGATCGGTGCCCTGATCAAAGGTGACGTTGATGCTGACCGAGCCGCTGGAGCTGCTGGTCGAAGAGAAATACAGCAGGCCGTCCAGGCCGGTGAGCTGCTGCTCAATCACCTGCGTGACGCTGTTTTCCAGCGTTTCCGCGTCCGCGCCCGGGTAAGTGGCGGAGATGGAAATCTGCGGCGGTGAGACATCCGGGTACTGCGAGACGGGCAATGAATTGATCGACATCAGGCCGCACAGCATGATGATGATGGCAATCACCCAGGCGAATACCGGCCGCCGGATAAAGAACTGCGCCATATCACTGCTCCCCGCGTTGGGTTTTGTCGACTGAAACCTCAACCGGCTTCACCGCGGCGCCGATCGTGACCTTGCCGGTGCCTTCGACGATCAGGCGATCGCCTTCGTTCAGCCCGCTGCCGATCAGCCAGTTGCTGCCCACCACCCGTTCGGCGCTGACGGTGCGCTGCGCCACGTTGTTTTGCTCGTCCACCACCAACGCGGTGGCTTCCCCTTTGGCGTTGCGGGTGATGCCCTGCTGCGGCGCCAGAATGGCTTTGGGATCGACGCCGTTATCCACCGTGGCGTGGACGTACATGCCGGGCAGCAGCTCATGCTCGGGGTTGGGGAACACCGCACGCAGCGTGACCGAACCGGTGGCCTCATCCACCGCCACCTCGGTCAACTCCAGCTTGCCGGCGTGGGCATAAGGCGTGCCGTCCTCCAGCTTGATGGCGACCGGCGTGACCGCACCGCGCTGCAAAGCGGCCTGCTGACGGCGCAGTTTAAGCAACTGGGCGCTGGACTGGGTCAGATCGACATAGATCGGATCCAACGCGCGGATGGTGGCCAACGCATCGGTCTGGCTGGCGGTGACCAGCGCGCCCGGCGTCACCGATGAGATGCCGATGCGGCCGGCGATCGGTGCCCGCACCTGGGTATAGGCGAGGTTGATGCGCGCCGTCTCCAGCGCTGCCTGATACTGGGCCACCGACGCCACGGCCGCCAAATAGGCGGCTTTGGCATCGTCCGCATCCTGCTGAGAAACGCCGTTCTCTTTCACCAGCGCCGCATAGCGCTGTGATTTGAGCCGGGTGGATTGCACCGTGGCCTGGGCGTTTTTCAGCTGGGCGGCGGCCTGATCGTAGCTGGCCTGATAGCTGGCGGGGTCAATTTGGTACAATACCTGCCCGGCTTTCACCTCGGCCCCTTCGGTAAACAGCCGCTGCTTGATGATGCCGTCGACCTGCGGCCGCACGTCGGAAGTCATGGTGGCGTTGACCCGGCCGGTCAACTCGCTGCTCAGGGTCACTGACTGGCCGCGCAGCGTGACGACGCCGACCTCCTGCTCACCGCCTGCGCCCGTCGGCGCACCGGCGTTTTGCCCATCGCAGGCAGCCAGCAACAGCGACAGCCCAAGCACCAAAAGCGTTTTTCTCTGCATTGCAATACGATCCCATTGAGAATGACTATTCTCAATATATCGAATGCAGACATTCGCTTCTGAAAGGGTTGCGTAAGGATTCGGTAAAAGTCCGTCGGGCTGAGCCGGCCGGAGCGGCCGGTATCGGGATTATTTGTGCCGCAGCGGCACATCTTTCAAGAGCCAGGTCAGCGCAAAAGCCAGCGCCATCACCCCGGCGGCAATTTGATACACCGAATGGATCGCCCCGCCGAAGGCCTGCAGGTAATCCTGCTGCAGCGCCGCCGGCAAATGGTGCACCGCTTCTGCGCCGAGCGCGCGCGGCAGCTGCGCGCCTTCCGGCAACAGCGCCGCCAAACGGGTGTGCAACACCTGCGTGAAAATTGCCCCGAACACCGCCACGCCTATCGAACCGCCGATAGAGCGGAACAGCGTGGCGCTGGACGTCGCGACCCCGATATGTCGGGGCTCCACGCTGTTTTGCGCCGCCAAAATCATCACTTGCATCACCATGCCAAGCCCCAATCCCAGCAGGCAAAGGTACAGATACAGTTGTTGCACCGGCGTGTTATTGGTCAGGGTGCCGAGCAGCGTCATCGCCCCCAGCGCACACAGGGTACCGACGATCGGGAACAGGCGATATTTACCGCGTTTGCTGATGATCCGCCCGCTGATGATCGAGCTGACCATAAGGCCGCCCATCAACGGCAGCAGCTGCATCCCGGCCTGCGATGGCGTCGAGCCTTTTACCACCTGCAGATACAGCGGCAGGAAAGTTACGGAGCCGAACAGCGACATGCCGACGATAAAGCCGATCAGGCCGCACAGCACGAAGGTGCGGTTGCGAAACAGCCCGAGGGGAATGATCGGTTCACCGGCCAGACGTTCCTCATAGATAAAGCCGCCCAGCGACACCAGGCCAAAGGCCAGAATGCACCACAGCTGGCCGTCCGACCAGGCCATTACCGTGCCGCCCTGGCTGGTGAACAGGATGATACAGGTGAGCGCCATCGCCAGGTAACCGGCGCCGAGGAAGTCGATTTCATGTCGCACTCGATTAACCTGCGACTGAAATACCGCGCCAATCACCAGCAGGGCGAACAGGCCCAGCGGCAGATTGATGTAGAAAATCCAGCGCCAGGAAAAATGCTGCACCAGTAAGCCGCCGATCAACGGCCCCACCACCGTGGCCAGGCCGAATACCCCACCGAACAGCCCCTGATAACGGCCGCGTTCCGCCGGCGGGATCACGTCGCCGACCACCGCCAAAGTGACCACCAACAGCCCGCCGCCGCCCAACCCTTGCAGCGCGCGCATCATAATCAGCTGTGTCATGTTTTGCGCTAGCCCACACAGTACCGACCCAAGCAAAAACAGCAAAATAGCGATTTGCAGCACAATCTTGCGGCCGAAAAGATCGCCGAATTTGCCGTACAGCGGCACCACGATAGTGGAAGACAGCAGATAGGCTGTCACCACCCAGGACAGTTTCTCAAGACCACCAAACTCGCCGACGATGGTCGGCAGCGCGGTGGAGACAATGGTTTGATCCAGCGCCGCCAGTAGCATCACCAGCAGCAACGCGGAAAACAGCAACGGGAGCGAAGGCGCCTTGGCAGGCGCCCCGCCGTGATCGGGCCGGATTGTCGGGTTTTCAATCGTCATCGGAGTCAGTTCACTTGTAATTAATTAATCACATAATTAATATATGAGTCATCCTTTTTTCCGGTCAATGGATCTTATCGCGATGACAGCACGAAACGTTCAAACTCCCGCCAAGCCTCGCCGCCCCGGCCGGCCGAGCGGCGGTGCCAAAGGGGCGGACAAACGCGAGCATTTGCTTGATACCGCGCTGAACCTGTTTGCCCGCCAGGGGATCGTAGACACCTCATTGAATGCCATTGCGCGCGAAGCAAACGTCACCCCGGCCATGCTGCACTACTACTTTCATAACCGGGAACAGTTGCTGGACGTGCTGATCGAAGAGCGCTTTCTGCCAGTGCGCAAGATGGCCGGCGAGGTGTTCGACGCCAACGCGGACGATCCCGTCACCGCGTTCACCCAGCTAGCGCAACGTTTTATCGACATCGCGTTGGAACACCCTTGGTTCGCCCCGCTGTGGCTGCGGGAGGTCATGAGTGAAAGTGGCGTATTGAAACAGAGAATGGATGAACGATTCGGTAATGAACGCCATCAGATCGCGTTGCAAGCCATCGCACGCTGGCAGGCGCAGGGTAAACTCAATCCCGATCTCGAGCCTGCCCTGCTGTTCTTTACGCTGTTCGGCATCACGCTGCTGCCGCTGGCCACCGCACCCAAATGGCGGCGCGAACGGGATAAAGGCCAGCTAAACGCCGAGGATATCGCCCGCCACGCCATTGCCCTGCTGCGCTACGGCATCGGCCCGGCGCGTTAACTCACCGGCACTGGGGGTTTAACCAGTCTAAACACCGTTTTGGTGTGCCAATAGTAGTCGATCGCCGCCGCGATATTCGGCATCCAGCCGTCCGGCTCATAGGGCACGAAGCCGGAAAAGCCCAGCCGGCGGGCAGAGACCTGGAATCCCGCGGCGGAGAAAATGCGCGCATAGTCGTCCAGAGCGCGATCCTGCACCACGGTATGCGTCTGTTCAGCCACCCTTTCACGCCATTGCGGCCACAGCGGGTTGTCGGTGTGGCAACCGGTCACCGCATAATAAACGCCACCCGGCTTCAGCACCCGCAGCATATCGGCGGCATGCTGCGCGATATCTTCGATCAGGTAGATGACCTCATGGCTGAAGGCGATATCGAAGTGGTTCTCATAACCCGTCAACCGCGTGTCGGTTTGATAACCGATCGGCAGGTTTCCTTTCAGGCGGTTGGCGTGTTCGACGGATTGGCGGGCGATATCAACGCCGAGCCCTTCACGAAATGGCCGGATTTGGTGCAACAGACGCAGAAAACCGCCCTGATTGCAGCCGAAGTCCAGCACCTTGACGCCGGACAATTCGTGTTCCGGCACCAGGCTCAGCAGATGCCGCCAGATGGGCGCATGGCCTTCGGCCATGGCCTGTTCTGCGTGCGGATCGCGATACCAGGTGGGAATGCTCAAGGGTGAGTCGTTCATTATGGCCTCCTTATGTTTCCACTCAGCCAATCACACCCTATGGCGACAAACAACCGCGTGCGCATTTTTTGAACATTCACTGGTCTGGCTTGCCATGCACCGGCAATTGGCTGGTCACGCAGTGAATGCCGCCGCCGCCGGCGGCGATGGCGTCGATCTCCAGCTGCACCACCTTGCGCTGCGGATAGAGCGCCGACAGCAGTTCAAACGCCGCCTTGTCCGCCTGCAGGTCGCCAAACTCCGGGGCGATCACCGCGCCGTTGATGACGAAATAGTTGATGTAGCCCGCCGCGAAATCGGGGTTGCGGCGACTGAATCGGCTTTCGCGCGGTGCCCGCGGCGGCGAAAGCGTATGTACCTGCAGCGTGCGGCCGTCGGCGTCGGTCGCTGCTTTGAGGATCGCCAGATGCGCTTGGGTAACCGCATGATCATAAGAGGCCGGATCGGTATCCAGGTTGGCCACCACCACGCCAGGCCGCACGAAACGGGCATAAAAATCGACGTGGGCATCGGTGATGTCCCGGCCTTTAATGCCCGGCAGCCAGATAATTTTGCGCAGGCCGAGCATCGCCTTCAGCTCTTGCTCAACCCGGTCTCGGCTCCAGCCCGGGTTGCGGTTCGTATTCACCCAACTGCTCTCGGTCATGATGCCGGTGCCGTGCCCATCCACCTCGATGCCGCCGCCTTCGCCTACCAGCGCGCTGCAGCGCGGTTGAGCGACGCCGTATCGCCTGGCGACAAACCCTGCCAGACGCGCATCCCTGGCATGTTGCTGCTTATCTCCCCAGCCGTTGAAGTTGAAATCCACCGCGCCCAGTTCGCCGGCGTCATTGACGACGAAATTGGCGCCGATGTCGCGCATCCAGATATCATCCAGCTCAGTGACAACATAGCTGACGTTGTGACTGCCGCAGGTGGCCTCAGCCAATTGCCGTTCATTGCCGCGGCAAAAAACCGTCAACGGCTGAAAGTCGGCGATGGCGCGGGCGATGCGCCCCTGCGCTGCCTGCACGTCCGCGGTGAACCCGCCCCAAATCGCACGCTGCGCGCCGAAAGCGAGAAACGCCCGCTGTTGCGGTTCCCCTTCGTCGGGCATCCGCCAGGCCGGATTAAGCGCAGCTTTCGCGTGACCGCGTAACGGGATGCCCAATGATGCCGTCAAGCTCACACCGGCCACCGCCGAAAGCTGCTTGATAAAGGTGCGACGCGTTGACATAAATAGCCTCTTTAAATTGATTTAAATTCAAACTGTTAGCCGGTTTTTTTACGCTCCAGCGCTTGAATCCCATGCTAGTCTTCCCCTGCCACCGCGACAAACGATATATTTAGCGGATATCTGATTAGACAGGCTTATCGATAATGTTAAAACACTGGCCCCCCTTGAGCGCCCTGCGCGGTTTCGAAGCGGCGGCGCGCCTGGGCAGTTTTCATCAGGCTGCCGAAGAGCTGCACCTGACTCAGTCGGCGATCAGCCAGCAAATCCGCAGCCTCGAGGCGTTTCTGGAGCAACCGCTGTTCTTCCGCACCGGCCGCAGCGTGGCGCTGACCGACGCCGGCCACGATCTGTTCAGCACCGCACAGGTGATGCTGCAACAGCTGGCCGTCGGCATTCGCCGTTTGGATCAGTACCGCAAACCCAACCAACTGATCGTTAACACCACCCCGGCCTTTGCCCGCCACTGGCTGACGCCGCGGCTGGGCGATTTCAATCGGCAGCATCCGCAGATCGATCTGTGGCTGTTCACCAGCTTTGAACCGCCGGATATGGCGACGGACAGCATCGATCTGGCGATCCGTGACGATCTCAGCGCGCAGGCGGACTGCACCTTTAACGTTCTCTGTACCGACCGACTCTACCCCGCCTGCCACCCCAGCCTGCTGGCGTTGACGCCGGAGCAGCGCGTGACCTTGCACGGCGAACACGAGATGGATTGGAGCCACTGGGCGGTGGCGGGCGGCGCGCACGTCGGCCAGCGAGACAGCGGGCTGAACTTCTCCGATCCTGGTCTGCTGCTGGACGCCGCCTGCAACGGCCTCGGCATCGCGTTGGTCAGCCAACTGCTGGCGCAACACGCGCGCGACGCCGGGCTGCTGCAACCGTTAACCGAGCAACGCGTGCGCGGCGCCAACTGGGCGTGGCTGCTGCACCGCGACAGCGAACACAATCCGCTCGTCCGGCACTTCTGCCAATGGCTGCAGTCGGCGCTGCCCGCCGGCGCATAACGCGCCACGTCACGATTTGCTACTCTGGTCAGGCGGCCCCGCCTGCCCGCTGCTACTTTCAATAAAGCGTCGCAACAGCCCGAAGAAAACGCGCTAACCTGCTGTTTCAAAATAATTAGTTGAATTCACCTGATAACTGAACATCGCTAAAAGGATCTTCTATGTCTGCCGGTTTATTGAAAACGATAGCTCTGAGCGTGGCCCTTGCCTGCACCGTTCCCGCTGCCTTTGCCGCCGAACTGACCGCCGGCGCGGTCGCCGCCCCGGATCAGTATGGCGCCAAGGTCGCCGCGCACATTCTGCAGGCCGGCGGCAATGCGGTCGATGCGGCGGTCGCCACCGCCTTTACCCTGGCCGTTACCTACCCTGAAGCCGGCAATATCGGCGGCGGCGGCTTTATGACGCTGTACGTCGACGGCAAACCCTATTTCCTCGACTACCGCGAAGTGGCGCCCAAGGCCGCCGGCAAAACTATGTATCTGAACGAGAAAGGCGAAGTGATCGAGAATCTCAGCCTGGTGGGCAGCCGCGCCGCCGGCGTGCCGGGCACCGTGCTGGGATTGTGGGAAGCGCATAAACGCTTCGGCAAGTTGCCCTGGGCCGAGCTGCTGACGCCGGCGATCGGTTACGCCCGGCAAGGTTTCACCGTGGCGGATCAGCAGTATCAGTACCGTGAAGACGCCAACAAGCTGTTCGCCGGTAAAACCAACTTCGGCGACTATTTCGGCGCCATGAAGCCCGGCACGGTGTTCAAGCAGCCGGAGCTGGCCGCCACCCTTGAGCGCATCGCCAAATCGGGCGCCGACGATTTTTATCACGGCGAAACCGCTCGCCTGCTGGTGGCGCAAATGCAGCGCGACAACGGGCTGATCGGCGCGGCGGATTTGGCCGACTATCGGGTGAAATGGCGTGAACCGATGCGCATCAGCTGGCGCGGCAACACCGTGTATACCGCCCCGCTGCCCAGCTCCGGCGGCATCGCGCTGGCGCAGCTGCTGGGGATCAAAGAAGATCGCGCCGCCGACTTCAAGGGCGTGCCGCTGAACTCGGCGCGCTACATCCACCTGCTGGCGGAAATCGAAAAACGCGTGTTCGCCGATCGCGCCGACTACCTCGGCGATCCGGACTTCACCCAGGTGCCGGAAGCGCAGCTGATCGCCCCCGACTACCTGAAAAAACGCGCCGCCGAGATCAACCCGACGGCGATCTCGCCGACCGAAAAGGTGCGGCCGGGGCTGGAAACCCACCAAACCACCCACTTCTCGATCGTCGATGCCGCCGGCAACGCGGTCAGCAACACCTATACGCTCAACTGGGACTTCGGCAGCGGCGTGGTGGTCAAAGGCGCCGGCTTCCTGCTTAACGACGAGATGGACGACTTCAGCGCCAAACCCGGCGTCGCCAACGCCTTCGGCGTGGTGGGCAGCGACGCCAACGCCATCGAGCCGGGCAAGCGCATGCTCTCCTCGATGAGCCCGACCATCATCACCCGCGACGGCGACGTCACTCTGGTGATCGGCACCCCGGGCGGTTCACGCATCTTCACCTCGATCTTCCAGGTGATCAACAACCTCTACGATTACCACCTGCCGCTGGCGCAGGCGGTGGCCGCCCAGCGCGTGCACCATCAGCTGTTGCCGAAGGACACCGTCTACTATGACAGCTTTGCGCCGCTGACCGGCAAACCGGCAGACGAGCTGAAGGCCGTGGGTTACACCCTCGAAGACCAGGGCTGGAACATGGGGGATATTCAGGCTATCCGCATCGATGGCCGCACGCCGGAAACCGCATCAGATCCGCGCGGCCGCGGCGTCGGACTGGTGGTGAAAAAGTAACGCGCCGGCGGCCCGCTTCAGCCACGCCGGGCCGCCGTTCTCCCCGCACAGACTGACGTTGCTCCCTTTTTCACTCATCTATACTGAATCGACAGGCTCGCGTTTAACGGCGACGGCGCTTGCGTTCCATCTTGGACGATAAAAATAATATTTTCAGTAAATCAATCACCTGCATTTATCGTAAGCGATGTCGGAGGCAATCAACAATGGCGAAAAGACGAGCAGTACCCGGGGTGCATCCCTACGATGGGCCCGCCGGCGGTTGGGGCGCACTAAAAGCGACGGCCATCGCCGTGCGCACGCAGATGGACACCTTAGAAGCGCCGGTGACGCTGATGCGCACCAATCAACCCGACGGTTTTGATTGTCCGGGGTGCGCATGGCCGGATAAAGAACATCGATCTACCTTCCAGTTCTGTGAAAACGGCGCCAAAGCCGTGACCTGGGAAGCGACCAGCAAGCGCGTGACGCCCGAATTTCTGGCGCAGAACACCGTAACGTCGCTGCTGCAGAAAACCGATTACCAGTTGGAAGACTATGGCCGCCTGACAACCCCTCTGTGCTATGACGCCGGGACGGACACCTTGCGCCCGCTGGCCTGGGATGAGGCGTTTCAACGCATCGCCGCCGTTTTGCAAACGCTGCCGCCGGAGCAGGTGGAGTTTTATACCTCCGGCCGGGCGTCCAATGAGGCGGCCTATCTGTTCCAGCTGTTTGCGCGGGAGTTCGGCAGCAATAACTTCCCCGACTGTTCCAATATGTGCCATGAGCCGACCAGCGTTGGCCTGCCCCAGTCGATCGGCATCGGTAAAGGCACCGTGTCGCTGGACGACTTTGACAGCGCGGAGCTGATTATCTCCATCGGGCACAATCCGGGCACCAATCACCCGCGCATGATGGGCACGCTGCATGAACTGGCGCGTAAAAAGGTGCCGATTATCGTGTTTAACCCGCTGCGCGAGCGGGCGCTCGAGCGTTTCACCGATCCGCAAAACGTCATCGAAATGGCGACCTACAGTTCGACCCCTATCGCGTCCACCTACTATCAGGTCAAGGCCGGCGGCGACGCCGCAGCGCTCAAAGGCATCGCCAAAGCGCTGCTGCAGCTGGATGAAACACAAGGCAACGCCGTGGATCACGCCTTTATTGCCGAGCACACGCAAGGCTTTGCCGCTTTCGCCGCCGATCTGGCGGCCACCCATTGGGAGGCTATCGAAGCGGAGAGCGGCCTGGCGCGCCAGGACCTGGAACGGGTCGCCACCGCCTACGCAAAATCCAACGCCACCATCGTGACCTACGGCATGGGCATTACGCAGCACAATAAAGGGACGGCCAATGTGCGCCTGATCGCCGATCTGCTGCTGCTACGCGGCAACATCGGCAAACCGGGCGCCGGCATCTGCCCGCTGCGCGGCCACTCCAATGTGCAGGGCAACCGCACCGTCGGCATCACCGAAAAACCGTCGGCCGATTTTTTGGCAAAGCTGGAAACGGTGTTTGGCTTCACGCCGCCCAAAGCCCATGGTCACGATGCCGTGAAATGCATGCAGGCGATGATCGATGGTGCCTCGAAGGCGTTGATCTGCCTGGGCGGCAACTTCGCCGTAGCATTGCCGGACCCCGAGCAGAGCTTCCCGGCGATGAAAGCCCTGGAGTTAAGCGTGCATATCGGCACCAAACTCAACCGCAGCCATCTGTTGGTGGCAAAAGAAACCCTCATTCTGCCCTGCCTGGGCCGCACCGAACTGGACATGCAGGCCGGCGGGCGGCAATCGGTGACGGTGGAGGATTCGATGTCGATGGTGCATGCGTCATCCGGCAAATTAAAACCGGCGTCGGAACTGCTGCGTTCGGAACCCGCCATTGTGGCCGGCATGGCCAAAGCGGTGATGCCCGCCAGCAAGGTGCCCTGGGATGAACTGATCGAAGATTACGACGTGATCCGCGAGCTGATCGAAAAAACCATCCCCGGCTTCGACGATTACAACGTGCGCATTCGTCAACCCGGCGGTTTCCGCATGCCGCTGCCGCCGACCGAACGCCAGTGGCCGACGGCGACGGGCAAAGCGATGTTTTCCGTGTTCAGCGGGCTGCATGAGGACGAGATAACGACAGACAAAGACACGCTGCGGCTCATAACGCTGCGCAGCCACGATCAGTACAACACCACCATCTATGCCCTGGATGACCGTTACCGCGGGGTCTTCGGCCGGCGCGACGTGCTGTTCATGAATGACAGCGATCTGCAACGTTTGGGGCTGGAACATGGCGACGTGGTCGATCTGGAAACGGCGCTGCCCGGCAGCACCCAGCGCCTGGAAGGCATCACGGTGATCGCCTACAACATCTCAGCCGGTTCGGTCGGCGCCTACTACCCGGAGGCCAACGTGCTGGTGCCGCTGCATTACATCGATGAGGAGAGCGGCACGCCTTCGTATAAATCGGTGCCGATCCGCGTGAAGTTGAGATCCAAAGAGGTGCGCGCGGTTAAGATCGCTTAGTGGGAACGCTACGGCCCCCACTGGTATCTGAGTGGGGGCCATTTTTATCCGACTACGGGGCCGCGGCTTATTTGCCGTGGGCCAATTCGCCGTACACCACCTGGCCGCGGAAACCGCGCCGCACCTGCTGGAACAGCTCGCGGAACGCCGGGTAATCCTGCGCCTGGCACAGCGCTTCCTTGCCGCGAATGGCGTTCACCTGCAGGTGGTGATTGACGATCACCTGCTGCCCGTCGCGCCGCCACGCCACGCGATAGTCGCCCGCCGCATTGCGGAACTGTCTGTCTTGCGGAATGGCAATGATCGGCACGTTGGCCGGCAGCTGCAGACGGTAGGTTTCGTCGTAGCGCTGCGCGCTGCAGTAGAACGGCGTTTCGTTGTCCGGTGCCGCCGTGGTGGTATACAGCGTGCGGAACGATTTGCCACCGGGCGGATTAGGTAGCGTCATGCCGCCCACCACGCCGAAATCGACGTAGTCGTCCGCCTTGAAGCGGAAACGGTAACCGAACTGTTTTTTGAGATCCAGCGGATCGCTGTTCATCGCCACTTCGCCGCTGCCGTCGATACCGGAGGCGGACATGATCGACGCTTCGGCCTGCGCCCGGTTCTGCCGGTTGATCTGCGAGAAATAGCCCCGCAGGTCAATTTCTTCCACTTCGCTCAGCCGACGCTCGGTTTGTCCGTGCAGATTGCCCGCTTTGTCAAACACGAAATCGACGCTCAGCGCGCTCTTGACCGGCTGCTCATCGCTGCCCGGCGTGCGCGCCAGCTTGGCGTCGCGCGTCAGCAGCACCGGCGCCCCCAGATCGCCTTGCGGCAGTTGCCCGAACCGCGCCCAGGGATTGGTGGAGTCCAGGTACAGTTTGAACTCCGGCACATAGGTGATGGCGTGATTAAAGCGGCTGAGCAGCGGCACTTTAGGCAGTAACGGGCCTTCATCCATACCGATCAGCACCGGTGAGCTTTCAATACCCTTGGCAGCGAGCAGCGCCTCCAGGATCACCACGTGGTCCTTACAGTCGCCGTAGTGGTTGTCGAGAATGCTCTGCGCCGAATTCGGCTCCAGCCCACCGTTGCCAAGATACACCGCCACGTAGCGAATGTTTTGCGCCACCCAGCGATAGAGGGCCTCCGCCTGCTCGCGCCGATCGCTGATGCCGGCGGTGATGTTGTCTGCCAGTGCCTGGATGCCCGGCGTCACCTTCGCCGCCGCACCGGCCTTCAGCTGATAGGCCTTGGCCAACTGCGGCCACTCGCGGTAGGTGCTCGCCATGATGGTCGGGCTGAAGGTCCAGCTGTCCGCTGCCCAGTTTTGTGATTTCATCGGCGCGCTGCGCGAATAATGCCAGCGCCAGTGCGCTTGGCCGTTGCGGATCTGCGGCTTGTCCCCGCCTTCCACGCCACGCGTGAAGATATGCATCGGCAGCTTGGCCGGTGCCTGCAGGGTCACTTCGGCGTCGTCGAACTGATCGAAAACGCTGAACGTCTCCCACAGGCCGAAATAGTCGGGGAAATACGGGGTGTTTTGCGTGCGGCGCAGCTCATACACCACCCGCGAGCCCGGCGCCAGGTTGGAGAACACGATGACGCGCACTTTGCGGTCGGCATACAGCGGGGCCGTGGCGCTGGTGTAACTCTCCTGGGTATAGATGCGATCGGGCGCCACGTCGTGCCGCTGGCCGTCGGCAGTCAGCGTGTAGGCGGCGACCACCTCCAGCGTTTCCATTTTTTCGCTGTAGCTCAGGCGGATCTGGCTGAATTTTTCGACCGCCGCCTTGGTCTTCAGCAGCACTTCGTAGCTTTCCGTCTTCACGTTGGTGGCGTTGGCGTTGACGCGGTAATCCGCGCGATAGCGCACGAAGCTGAAATCGTTGTTGGCCGTGTCGTTCTGGCCCTGATCCGCCGCGACGGGCGGTGTAGCGGCCAACACGGTGGCCGGGTGCGTTGCCGTCAAACCGGCGAATAACAGCAGGGAAGGAATAGCGATTTTCATCTTCGGTCCTTGAAGGGCAATAAACGGCGACGCCGGGCTACGCGCCTGCCCCGGCGTCAAAACAGGCGGGCACACTAATATAATTGAGAATCATTTTCAATAAACGGACCTTCAACGCCCGGGCTAACCCTGTTCTATCAACATCACGGCGGTGGTCTCCGGCTCCAGCGCTTCGAAAACGTGCTCGCGATCGGCGGAGTAGCTGATGTAATCGCCGGCGCTCAGCTCCAGCGGCTGCTCCGCCGGCCCGAGGCGCGCTCGCCCGCTGCTGATGATCACATGCTCGACGGTGCCGGGGGGATGTGGCCGGGAAAGTTTCGCCTCTCCGGGTTGCACCCGCAGCCGGTAAATGTCGCGCTGCGCGCCCGGCGGGCAGGTGGCCAGCAGCGTGGCGGCGTAGTTGCCCTGCTCCGACAGCGCCGGCGTTCCCTCATGGGCGCGGATCACTTGCACCGGCCTGCTGGGTTGCGAAATCAGTCGGCTGACCGGCACGTCCAGCGCCATCGCCAACGCCCACAGCGTTTCCAGGCTGGGATTACCGCTGCCGGCTTCGAGCTGCGACAGCGTGGACTTGGCGATGCCCGCGCGCTTCGCCAGCTCGGTCACCGACAGGTTCAATCGCTCACGCTCGCGGCGGATCGCCGCCGACAAGAGGCCGATCGGCGTAATGTTCTGCATCAGGTTATTGCTCATCGTTCGCTATATCATCCGATTGTTCGACTTGACGAACGGCTGCATGCGTGTTCATCATAATGTCCAATTGTTCATTTTAATGATTAAGCGGCTTCACCACAAGTACGGTCAGGCAGCGAGGGCAACAACATGAAAACAAAGACGCGCGGCGCAGTGCAAATGATCCTCGCCATGACCATCTCAGGCACCGTCGGTTGGCCGGTACTCGTTTTAGGGCAGCCGCCCACAACGGTGGTGTTTTGGCGCTGCGCGTTCGGCGCGCTGGCCATGCTGGCGACCTGCGCCGCGCTTGGGCAGTTGAAACCCGGCGCAATCAACCGGCGGCAGCTGGCTGTCGCCATCCTCGGGGGTATCGCGCTGGTGCTCAACTGGACGCTATTGTTTGCTGCCTATCAGCATGCTTCGATCGCTGTCGCCACCGTGACCTACCATGTTCAGCCGTTTATGTTGGTGGCGCTGGGGGCGCTGCTGTTCGGCGAAAAACTAACGGCTAACCGGCTGGGCTGGCTTCTGCTGGCGTTCGCGGGGATGGTGTTGATCGTCGCCGGCCGGCAAAGCGGCGGCAGCGGCGATGACTACCTGCTCGGCGTGGTACTGGCGCTCGGTGCGGCCCTGATGTACGCCATTGCGGCGGCGATCGTCAAACGGCTGGCCGCGTTGCCGCCGCAGCTCATCGTGTTGATTCAACTGACCGTTGGCACGTTGGCACTGGCACCGTTCGCCGGCCTGGCCACGCCGCCTGCGGCCCCCATCGACTGGCTGCTGCTGGCAACCCTCGGCCTGGTGCATACCGGTTTGATGTCCACGTTGCTCTATGGCGCCATTCAGAAGATCCCCGCGGCCCTGGTCGGCGCCCTGTCGTTCATCTACCCGGCGGTGGCGATCGTGGTGGACTGGGCAGTGTTCGGGCACCGTCTCAGCCTGCTGCAGTTGCTGGGCACGTTGGCCATTCTCGGCGCGGCAGCGGGCATGAACTTCGGCTGGCGATGGACGCTCGCCGCGCACCGGGCCGGTAAAATCGGTTAATCCCGCCCGACGGGCAAGCTATGCACAATAAGGCATTCGCCTTGTGTCCGGCGCGGTGCTATTTATTTAAACCGTGTAGGGTAGAAGGAGTTTTCTATGTGGCATCACCGCCTGCAACGGCGCATCCGTTTCAGCTACTGGAACGAACTGTGCGTCACCAAAAAATAAGGGAAGGCGCAAGCCTTCCCTTTTGTCATTCACCGCTCAGATCAGAAACGGTCGGTTTTCACCACGTCGTCGAACGGCAGTTTGCCGATGCGCGGATAAGGCTGCCCCGCCGCCTTGCCGATGGCGACCATCAGCGCGATCTGATAGTGCGCCGGCTTATTGATAATCTCACCCACCGCGTCGAAATCAAATCCGTCCATCGGGCAAGAGTCGTAGCCCTGCGCCTTGGCCGCCAGCATCAGCGTCTGGGCGAAGATGCCGCTGCTGCGCATCACTTCGTCGCGCTGCACCTGCGGCTTACCGCGATAATACTGATCGACGGCCGGGATCATGAACTGCTGTACCGGCTCCGCCGCCTCGGCCCAGACGTTTTTAACCTGTGACTCCCAGCTCGACAGATCGCCGCACAGCACGACCAGCATCGATGCGTCGGTCACCTGCGCCTGCCCCCACGCCGCTTCGCGAATTTTCTCGCGCTGCGCGCGATCTTCGATCAGCAGCGGGCGCCAGTGCTGCAGGTTAAACGCGCTGGGTGCGCCCTGCAGCGCAATGTTCAACAGCGCTTTTTTCTCTTCGAGCGTCATCACGTACTGCGTATCGAACTGCTTGGTGGCGCGGCGTTGGCGGATCGCGTCTAACGTATTCATTTTACTGCCTCTGTCCATGTGAAAAGGTCTATTGTCGTCACCGCGGCGCGGCTGTCCAGCCCCAGGCGGCTATTTCTGCGCGGTTTCGGCGCGCAAACGGCTGACCTGCGCCGCCAAGTCCGGCCACGGCGCCTGACCGGCGTAATGTTGCCGCAGGTAGTTGAGCAGAATGGCGATCTGCGCGTCATTCAGGTTATGGCGAAAACCCGGCATATAGCCCAGCTCGGCGTTCGCCGGCCGCTGTATGCCGTCCAGCACCACACGAATGGCGTTGTCCGGCGCATCGGCGAACAGGTTGGTGTTCAGCGCCAGAGACGGTCGCACCCCCGCCATCTGCGCGCCTTTTTCCTGCGCATGGCATGCCATGCAGGCGCCGGAAAACAGCCGTGCCCCTTCCGAACTCAGAGGCTCCACCTGCCGTTCCGCCTGAGCGTTTAACGTGGCCGCCGTAGCGCCCGCCGCCGTTTCAGGATGATAGCTGCGCAGATAGACGGCGATCGCCTGCAGATCGGCCTGCGGCAAGCGCGACAGCCCTTCTTCGATCACCGGCGCCATCGGGCCGGCGGCGACGCCGTGGTTGGCCGAGTAGCCGGTGCGCATGAAATCGACCAGATCCTGCTGCGTCCAGGCGAGCGGCGCGGGTGAGCGGCCGGTCAACGCTGGCGCCGTCCAGCCTTCCGCCACGCCGCCGGCCAGGTGCTCGTCACCGGTTTTCTCGCCGAACAGTACGTTGCGCGGCGAATGGCAGGCGCTGCAGTGCCCCAGCCCTTCGACCAGGTACGCGCCGCGGTTCCAGTCGGCGCTTTGGGCCGCCTGTTCCGGCATCGCGCCCGGCGTCAGGAACAGCCGGTTCCAGGCAAAGATGCCCTGGCGAATATTGAACGGAAAGTGCAAATCGGTGGCCGGCGGCCGGTACTTGACCGGCGGCTGCGACATCAGGTAGGCGTACAGCGCCTGCAGATCCTCGTCGCGAGTGCGGGTAAAGGCGGTATAGGGAAACGCCGGATAGAGATAGCGGCCCTGGCGATCGACGCCGTGGCGCATGGCGCGTTCGAACGCCGCGTAACTCCAGCTTCCGATGCCGGTTTCCACGTCCGGCGTGATGTTGGTGGTGTAAATGGTGCCGAAGGGGATCTCCATCGCCAGCCCGCCGGTGTTGCGCTCGCCGCCCGCACGGGTGTGGCACACGGCGCAGTCGCCGAGGTCGGCCAGCGTTTTGCCGCGCGCGATCTGCGCCTCGCTGAAACGGTGGGTCGCATCGGCGGCGAGCGGCGCGATTTCCGGCTGCCAACTGGCGACCACGCCGGCCACCACAACGGCGATCACCGTGACGCCGCCCCACCCGACGATTTTTTTCATCTTACTCATCTTTGCTGTCCTTGTTCGTTACGGGGGATTAATGGCCGGCCTGGGCGCGCAGCGCGGCGAGCACCCGTGCCGGCGTAAACGGCACCTCGCGCAGACGCACGCCGAGCGCGTCAAACAGCGCGTTGCCGATCGCCGCCGCACTCGGTACCGAGGCGGACTCGCCGGCACCCATCGGCGCTTCGTCCGGGCGGTCAATCAGCTGGATATCGATCTGCGGCAATTCGTCGAAGCGCAGGATCGGATAGCCGCCCCAGTCCAATGACGTCACCCCCGTCTCGTTAAAGGTCACAAACTCTTTCAGTACCCGGCTGGCGGATTGGATAATGTTGCCGTGCACCTGATGGCGCACCCCGGCCGGGTTGATCATGCGCCCGCAGTCATGCGCCACGAAGATTTTATCGAGCGTGATCTGCCCGGAAAGGCGGTTGACGCTGAGATCGCACACCCAGGCCGCCCAGGCGGCGCCAAAGCCGGGGAATTTGCTGTGGAAGTAGCGGGCATAGGCAAAGCCGCGGCCGCTCACCACTTCGGCGCCGGCGGCGTGCGACCGGTACGCCGGGCCGTCTTGCCAGTTGGCTTGCCGCTTCAGGGCCTCAATCAAGGCCACCGCGCGCGGATCGCTCAGGTAACGCAGGCGAAACGCGATCGGGTCCTCGCCGGCGTGCCAGGCCAGTTCGTCGATCCAGGATTCATGGGCGAACACGTTGGGCAGCGCCGAAACGCCGCGCATCCACGACGCCCGCACGATCGGCGCGGCGTCCTGACAGATCACCCGCATGTGCGGATACGCGTATTGCGGAATGGCGGTGCGATCGCCCATCTGTTGCACATCGGCCCGGTTGGCCACCTTGCCGGTCAACACCAGCGGCAAGGTCACCGCATTGTTGGAGGGATAGCTGGTTTTCAATTCGTAGGCCGCCACCCGGTTTTGCGCGTCGAGGCCGCCGCGCACCCGGATCAGCTGGCCGGTGCCCTTCGGCTCCCAGCCGGATTCCTGTTCGCGCATCAGCTGCACCCGCACCGGGCGGCCGGTGGCCCGTGCCAACAGCGCCGCGTCCGCCGAGACGTCGTCGGCGCAGTTGCGGCCATAGCAGCCGGAGGCCTCCATGCGGATGATGTGCACCTGCTCAGGCGGCAATTCCAGCAGCGTGGCGATGTCTTTGCGCAGATCGTGCGGGTTTTGCGTGCCGGACCACACCTGCGCCCGCCCGTCTTTAACCTCCGCCACCGCGCAGGAAGGGCCGATCGAGGCGTGCTGATGGTAGGGCCAGACATAGTCGGCCTGCACTGCGGTATGCAGCGCCGCCAGCGCGGCGTCCGTGCCCGCATCGTCGCGCAGGACGCGGTCGGTTTTCGGGTTGGCTTCCAGCGCGGCGGGCAGCGCTTCCGGCGACAGATCCGGCAACCCGGCCCAGGGTTTCCATTTGGTTTTCAGCTGGCGCATGGCGGCGATCGCCTGCTCCTCGCGCTCGGCCACGATGCCGATGAAATCGTTGATCACTACCAGTTTCACGATGCCCGGCAGGTGCGCGATCGAATTTTCATCCACCGACAGCAGGCCGCCGCCCAGCGGGGCGCTGCTGTCGGCGCCTACGTAAGGCGGGCGCACCACCCGGCCATGCAGCATGCCGGGCAAGCGCAGGTCGTGCACGTAGGTCAGCCCACCGCTCACTTTGGCCGGAATGTCGACCCGGGCAACGGCGCGGCCGACGTAGCGATTCTGGTGTTCGCTGTTCAACTGAACGTTTTTATCCAGCATCACGTGCAGATTCTGCCCACTCGCCAGCTGCGCATAGCTCAGTGAGCGCCCCGGGTTTTTGGTCACAAATACCTGCCCCGCCGCCGCAGTCAGCTGTTCGGCCGGCAGTTCGAAGGCTTTGGCCGCCAACGCCGTCAGCATGTGCCGCACCTGCGCCGCCGCCTGTCGCAGCGGCACCGACGTGACCTGAATGGTGGCGCTGGCGATGGTCGGCCCCTGATCCGGCGTGCGCTGCGTATCGCCAAGGATCATCGTGACGTGCTCGAACGGCACGCAAATTTCTTCGGCGACGATCTGCGCCAGCGCGGTGCGAATGCCGGTACCCAGATCGACGTGACCATTGAAGGCCGTTACCCGGCCGTCGGCGGTGAGGCTGATAAAGCTGTCCACCCGATCCAGCGGCAGATCGGCAGGCGCTACAACCGCCTCGGCGGCGAAGGCGTTAAACGGCGCGGGCAGCAGGCTGCTGACCATCACCACCCCGCCGGCCTGCAACAACTGGCGGCGAGTCAGTTCGAGGCGGCTCATGCTTGCCTCCGTGCTGCCAACAGGTCGCGGGCGCGCTCGGCGGCGTGCAAGATCTCAAGGTGAGTGCCGCAGCGGCACAGGTTGTAGGCCAGCGCTTTCTTGATCGTTTGCTCGTCCGCCTCCGGCTCGCGTTCGAACAACGCGACCAGCGTCATGATCATGCCGTTGATGCAGTAACCGCACTGCGCCGCCTGCTCATCGACAAACCCCTGCTGCACTGGATGCAGCGCGTCCGGTGTGCCTAAGCCTTCCAGGGTAGTGACGGATTTGCTTCCTACGGCGGACAGCGGCATTGAACAAGAGCGCGCGGCGACGCCGTCGATCAGCACCGTGCAGGCGCCGCATTCCCCCAGGCCGCAGCCGTATTTGGGGCCATTCAATTGCAGATCGTTGCGTAAAACGTACAGCAGCGGCGTGTCGGGCGCGAGATTGCCGAGTGGAACCACCCGGCCATTAACATTGATTTCCATGGTGAAACTATCCCTTAAACAAACGGATTTAATCCGTAACATCACTGCGAAGAACAATTGAGCAGCGTGCTAATAATTATCATCAAAAGACATGATAATGTTAAGGGAATGTAGCCGCCATGGCTTTAACGAAAAGTGGGTATTTCCTATAAATTTCCTATAGATAAGCCCGGTTTTATGATTGCTGGCCGTGATTATTGTCGATCGTCAATTCGGCCTCGGCGCCGTCAACCAACAGCCGCACGCTGGCTTCGAACAGCGCGTCTGCCCCCTTATCCTGCAATGTTTCCCAGCCTTCGCACAGCAGCGGGTAACGCCGGCGATCGGCGTCATTCAGCGCATCGTCCGACTGCATTTGTTGCTCTTCCAGCACCCAGCCCACCACGAAACGTCCGACGGCGAACAGCAGATTAACGGCGCGTTCCGGCGTCAACCCCGCCCGACACAGCAGCGCCACCTTGGCCTCAATGATGGCGAATTGCGGTTCCTGCGGCCGGGTGCCGGCATGCAGACGCGCGCCGTCGCGGTAAGCCAGCAGCGCCCGACGGAAATGGCTCGCATTGGTAACGACCCAATCCTGCCAGGGCATGTCGGCGGGCACCTCTTCACGGTGATCCAACATGATGGTTTCCGCCATCGCCTTCAGCAGTTCGGCCTTGTTCTTGAAATGCCAATAGAGCGTGGGAGATTGCACCCCCAAATGTTGTGCCAGGCGACGGGTGCTCAGGGCATCGATGCCGATGTCATTCAACAACGCTAGCGCCCCGCGCAGGACGGTCTCTCGCGTTAAACGCGTCGCGGTATTTTTTTCGCTCATCTCTCTATCACTGATAGGGTTACTATGGAATACTCAATACTCTATCACTGTTAGAGTCGCAATTTTGAAAAAACCTATGCTGGTTATTTTGTTGACGGTATTGCTGGATGCGGTAGGCATCGGCCTGATCATGCCTATCCTGCCGGCGCTGTTGCGCTCACTGGGCGGCCTCGACGCCGGCAGCGTGCATTACGGCGCGCTGCTGGCGGCGTATGCGTTGATGCAATTCCTGTTTTCACCGATCCTCGGTGCACTGAGCGATCGTTTCGGCCGGCGTCCGGTGCTGTTGATTTCGCTCGCCGGCGCGGCGGCCGACTATCTGCTGATGGCGTTCGCGCCGACGCTGGCCTGGCTCTATCTGGGCCGGTTGCTGGCGGGCATCACCGGCGCCAACATGGCGGTCGCCACCGCTTACGTCACCGATATTACCCCCGCCGGCCAGCGCGCGCGGCGTTTTGGCCTGGTGGGCGCGGTGTTCGGCGTCGGTTTTATCGTCGGTCCGCTGCTCGGTGGATCGCTGGGCGAATGGCATCTGCATGCCCCCTTCCTGGCGGCGGCGGCGATGAATGCCCTCAACCTGATCATGGCGTTTTTCCTGCTGCCGGAATCGCGTAAACCCCGCGCCCGCGCCGCCGAGAAAATCCGCCTTAATCCATTTTCGTCATTGCGTCGGCTGCACGGCAAACCGGGCCTGCTGCCGCTGGCCGGTATTTACCTGATCATGGCGCTGGTTTCACAGGCGCCGGCCACGCTGTGGATTTTATACGGTCAGGATCGTTTCGGCTGGAGCATGATGGTGGCGGGCCTGTCGCTGGCCGGTTACGGCGCCTGCCACGCGCTGTCGCAGGCCTTCGCCATCGGCCCGCTGGTCGCACGGCTCGGCGAGCGCAAGGCACTGCTGATCGGCCTGGCGGCCGACGCGCTGGGTCTGGTGCTGTTATCGATCGCCACCCGCGGCTGGGCGCCCTTTGCGCTGCTGCCGTTCTTCGCCGCGGGCGGTATGGCGCTGCCGGCGCTGCAGGCGTTGATGGCGCACAAGGTGGACGACGATCATCAGGGCGAGCTGCAAGGGACGCTGGCCAGCATGGGCAGCCTGATCGGCGTCGCGGGACCGCTGGTCGCGACGGCGCTGTACGCCGCCACGCGCGATGTCTGGCCCGGCCTGGTCTGGGCGTTGGCCGCCGCCCTGTATCTGTTGGTTCCGCTGTTACTGGCGCGTTCGCGTGAGCGTGACGCGGCGTAGCGTCGAGCTCACCCTCTCCCGATTAAGCTCATTTATGGCTAAGCAAGGCATTATTCAGCATAAGCGGGCGCTTTACACGCCACTGCGCCGCTCATTATCATCGCCCTTATCCCGCCGCAGGAAAATTTAAATGCCGTTTCATGGCGTTACGCCCAGCGCGTCATCGCTACCGTTCACTTCGCCTATCGGAAGATCATGATGAGAAAACTCACAACGCCGCTGATCGCCGCCCTGCTGCTCGGCCTGTTTAGCCTGCCGGCCGGCGCGCAGGAGAAACCGCAGCAAATCACCATCGGTTACCAGAAAGCCAACATTTTTGCGCTGCTGAAATACCGCGGTACGCTGGAAAAAACCCTGGAGCCGCAGGGTATCAAGGTTCGCTGGATAGAATTCCCCGCCGGCCCACAGATGTTGGAAGGGTTGAACGTCGGCAGCATCGATCTGGCGGCGACCGGCGACGCTCCGCCGGCCTTCGCGCAAGCCGCCAAGGCCGATCTGGTTTATTTGGCGCATTCGCCGCCCAGCCCGAAAACCGAAGCCATCGTGGTGCCGCAGGATTCGGCGATCCGCTCCGTGGCCGATCTGAAAGGGAAACGCGTGGCGTTGAACAAAGGGTCTGACGTCAATTACCTGCTGGTGAGCGCGCTGGAACAGGCCGGCTTGAGCTACAAGGACATCACGCCGGTCTATCTGCCGCCGAGCGATGCCCGCGCCGCCTTCCAGCGCGGCAGCGTCGACGCCTGGGTGATTTGGGATCCCTACTACGCCGAGGTGGAAACCCATGCCAACGCCCGCCTGCTGAAAGACGCGGAAGGCCTCGTGCCGCACTACACCTTCTATCTCGCCAGCCGCCGCTTTGCCGAAACCTACCCGGACAGCGCCAAGCAGGTGATTCAACAGCTCGGCGTGCTGAGCGACTGGGCCAACGGCCATCCGCAGGAAGCGGCGGCGATCCTCGCTCAGAGCACCGGCCTGGATCAGGCCATTTGGGCCAGAGCCATCGCCCGCATGCCGTTCGGCAGCCAGCGCATGTCGCCGGAGGTGTTCAGGCAGCAACAGCAGTTGGCGGATAAATTCACCGCCATCGGGCTGCTGCCGGTTAAGGTGGACGTCAACGCCGCCCGCTGGTCCGAAGATAAACCCGAGACGCCATAGCCTTTGCCGCGCTTTGGCTTTAGAAAGCAGAAACCGGCATTTTGCCACCGGAATAAGCTGACCTATGCTAACCCTGTGTGATGAAACGCGTTTTCATGGCATGTCTTCCGGAACGTTTTGCTTTAATTTGTTCGTCGTGAACCCTGGGCCGCGCCTGACTGGTGCGGCTTTTCTTTTTGCCCGGCAGTGCCAGCGGCGGTGAATTTTGCTATGTTAACCCGCAGATAAGCTTCCCGTTTTCAGCCGCCGGACCGACTCATGTTTACCCATAAAGCAATCGCCGAGCTCAACGCCCTGGAGCTGATGGTTTATACCTACGTCAGCAAACACAAGAATCAAGTGATGTACATGACCATCCGCGAGCTGGCCGAGGCCGCCGGCGTCTCCACCACCACCGTGCTGCGGTTTTGCAAGAAAATGGGCTGTGACGGCTATTCGGAATTTCGCATCCGTTTCAAGCTGTATCTGGAACAAACCGATGCGCCACCGGTCGATTCTGGCATCGGCGAAATCCTCAGCTTTTTTAAAAGCGTCAGCAACGAAGAATTTAATCAGCTGATCGATCAGGCGGTGCAACATATCGCCGCCGCCGAGCGAATTATTTTCGTCGGCATCAGTACGTCGGGCGCATTGGGGAAATATGGCGCGCGTTTCTTTTCCAACGTCGGGAAATTCAGCACCCATATCGACGATCCTTATTATCCCGTCAACAGCGATATGTATAAAAACGCGGTGGCGATCATGCTGTCGGTCTCTGGCGAGACCGAAGAGATCCTGCGTTTGGCCAGCCAGTTCAGCCTGCACCACTGCAAGATCATCAGCATCACCAACAACGAAACCTCTTCGCTGGCGCGGCTGGCGGACTTCAACCTCTCCTACCACGTTCCGCAGCATTTGATCGGCGGGCATCACAATATTACCACGCAGATCCCCGTACTTTACATTATTGAAACCATCGGAAAACGGCTCGGGCATATTAATTCGGAAAAATAAAACAGGCTGTTTTTTTATTGTAACAAATCACTTTTCACGGTGATTTGTTATATCGTGACATTTCTTTCGGTCTTGCTACTCTGTTCTCAACGCAGCGTTATTACCCTTCATTAAATAAACCGATGAGACATTGACGATGAAACAGTTGCCGAAGGATTTTCTGTGGGGGGGCGCGGTCGCCGCGCACCAGGTTGAAGGCGGTTGGGATCGGGGCGGCAAAGGGCCAAGCATCGCCGACGTGCTGTCCGGCGGCTCACACGGCGTGGATCGCGTGATGACCGACGGCGTGCTTGACGGCTATCGTTACCCCAACCACGAAGCGGTGGACTTCTACGGCCGCTACAAGCAGGACGTGGCACTGTTCGCCGAGATGGGCTTCAAGTGTTTTCGCACCTCGATCGCCTGGACGCGCATTTTCCCGAACGGCGACGAAGCGACGCCGAACGAGGCCGGCCTGCAGTTTTACGACGACCTGTTCGACGAACTGCTGAAATACGGCATCCAGCCGGTGATCACCCTGTCCCACTTCGAAATGCCTTACCACTTGGTGAAAGCTTACGGCGGCTGGAAAAATCGCCGGGTGGTGGAGTTCTTCGTGCGCTTTAGCGAGGTGGTGATGCGTCGCTACCGCGAAAAAGTGAAGTACTGGATGACCTTCAACGAGATCAACAACCAGAGCAACTACCGCTACCCGCTGTTCGGCTACTGCTGTTCCGGCGTGGATTACACCCAGGAAGACAATCCGGAACAGGCGCTGTACCAGGTGTTGCACCACCAGTTCGTCGCCAGCGCGCAGGTGGTCAAACTCGGCCATCAGATCAACCCGGAATTCAAAATCGGCTGCATGCTGGCCTGCGTGCCGTTCTATCCTTATTCCTGTAAACCGGACGACGTGATGTACGCCGTGGAAGCGATGCACCAGCGCTATCTGTATACCGACGTGCAGATGCGCGGCTACTACCCAAGCTACCTGCTGCGCGATTGGGAACGCAAAGGGCTGAAGATCGAGATGCAGCCGCAGGACGCGCAGATCCTGCGCGAGGGCTGCACCGACTACATCGGTTTCAGCTACTACATGAGCAATGCGCTGCAGGCCAACGCGGTGGACGGCAGCGACGGCATGTTCGGCTTCCCGGGCAACGTGCCGAACCCGCACGTCAAGGCCTCCGACTGGGGCTGGCAGATCGATCCGGTCGGGCTGCGCTATTCGCTGAACGTGCTGTATGAACGTTACCAGAAGCCGCTGTTTATCGTGGAAAACGGCTTCGGCGCCTTCGACAAGGTGGAGGCGGACGGCCAGATCAACGATGACTATCGCATCGACTATCTGCGCGCCCATATCGAAGAGATGAAGAAAGCGGTGATTGAAGACGGTGTAGATCTGATCGGCTACACGCCGTGGGGCTGCATCGACTGCGTGTCGTTCACCACCGGTGAGTACAGCAAACGCTACGGCTTTATCTACGTCGACAAACACGACGACGGCACCGGCACGCTCGAACGTTCGCGCAAGAAAAGCTTCGACTGGTATCGCCAGGTGATCGCCAGCAACGGCGAACAGCTGTAACCGCACGACAGACAATCAGGGGCGATTTTCGCCCCTTTTTACTGTGCCTTACTCCGCCGCCTGCCCGGCGGCGAGGTACGTCGCCATTTCCGCCGACGGCACCATGCCGCCGCCGGTCGCCCACACCAGATGCGTCGCCTGCGCCAGGTGCTCGGCGCTGATGCCTTGCTCGCTGAGCGCCTTCGCATGGGCGGCAACGCGCCACGGTCCGGCCATGCCCGCCAACGCGGACGGCTCCAGTTGGATATGCTCGTACCGGTCCAACAACCCGAGCAGCGCAAACATCTCTTCATCGCTGAGAGTGTAAAACGCGTTCAGCAGACGTTCCATCGCCCGGCCGACAAAGCCGGAGGCGCGCCCCACCGCCAGCCCGTCCGCCGCCGTGCGGTTGTCGATGCCGAGATCTTGCACCGCAATGCCGTCATGCAACCCGCTGTAGACGCCGAGCAGCATGCAGGGCGAATGGGTCGGTTCGGCAAAAATGCAGTGAACGTGATCGCCGAACGCCAGCTTGAGGCCAAAGGCCACACCGCCCGGCCCGCCGCCAACGCCGCACGGCAGATACACGAACAGCGGATGCTGCGCGTCCACCACAATGCCCTGTTCGGCAAATTGCCGCTTCAGGCGACCGCCGGCCACCGCGTAGCCGAGGAACAGGGTTTGCGAGTTTTCATCATCGATAAAGAAGCAACTCGGATCGTCCGCCGCCTGTTTGCGCCCTTGTTCGACCGCCACGCCGTAATCGTCGGCGTACTCCACCACCGTCACGCCATTTTCGCGCAGCTTCTGTTTTTTCCACTCTCGCGCATCCGCCGACATGTGCACGCTGACGTCAAACCCCAACCGGGCGCTGATGATGCCGATGGATAATCCCAGATTGCCGGTCGATCCGACGGCGATGCGGTACTGGCTGAAGAATTGACGGAACTCGTCGGAAAACAGCCGGGCGTAGTCGTCGCCGATCTGCAGCAGCCCCGCCTCCAGCGCCAGCTTTTCCGCGTGCGTCAGCACCTCATAGATGCCGCCGCGCGCCTTGATTGAACCGGAAATCGGCAGATGGCTGTCCTTTTTCAACAGCAGACGTCCGCCCAACGTCTGCCCATAGCGCCGATCCAACGCGAGCTGCATGGCAGGGATCGCCACCAGCTCGGATTCGATGATCCCCTTTGTGGGTTGGGTTTCCGGGAAGGCCGCGGCGAGATAAGGCGCGAAGCGCGCCAGGCGCTGCTCCGCGTCGGCGACGTCGGCGGCGGTCAACCCGACGTGGGGCAAGCCTGCGGCCAGCGTTGTCGCGCGTGGATTGAACCAGGTGATCGGCTCTAGCGCGACCATGCGTTGCAACAGCGGATGCTGGGCGACCCACGATAGGATCTGTGATTTCTGCATAAGTGTCCCTGACTGAGGTTGGCGTTGCCGTCACCTTGCCGCGAACGCCGGCGGCTGACAAATGATAAATTCTGAGCTTGAGGTGCAATAGATTGATGCAAGTGCGACGTTAGCCGGCCGTAACGCCAAACAGCAGGCCGACGCCGGAAGAAACTGCCATCGCCAGTGCGCTCCAGATGAGGATGCGCGCCACGCCTGGCAAGATCGGCGCCCCGCCGGTTTTCGCGGCGATGCCGCCGAGAACGCCGAGGGAAATCAGCGCCGACGCCACCAGCGCCGGCCGCGTCCAGGCGACCGGTACCCACAGCGCCACCAGCAGCGGCAACAGCGCGCCGAGAGAGAAACTCAGGGCCGACGCCAACGCGGCCTGCAGCGGCCGGGCGCGGGTGGCAGAGGAAATGCCCAGCTCGTCGCGCGCGTGGGCCTCCAGCGCATCATGCGCCATCAGCTTTTCCGCCACCTGCCGGGCCAACGCCGGATCCAGACCGCGATGCACGTAGATTGACGTCAGTTCGCGAAACTCCCCCGGGTAGTCTTCAAGCAGTTCCGCCTGTTCCTCCGCCAGCGCGGCCTTTTCGGTATCCGCCTGAGATGAGACCGACACATACTCGCCGGTGGCCATCGACATTGCGCCGGCCACCCACCCGGCGACACCGGCGATCATCAGCGCGGAATGCGAGGCGCTGGCCGCCGCGACGCCCAGCAGCAGGCTGGCCGTTGAAACGATGCCGTCGTTGGCGCCGAGCACCGCCGCCCGCAGCCAGCCGATGCGTTCAATACTGTGCCGTTCTCGGTGCATCCGTTCTCTCCCTCAGTGAGCGTTGCACTACTCGCGCGCCGCCGCTTCCAACCCGGCGATGTCGATTTTGCCCATCAACAGCATCGCTTCCGTGACACGCCGCACGCGGGCGGCGTCGGGATCGTTCATCAACTCCGTCAGGCGCCGCGGCACGATCTGCCAGCACAGCCCCCAGCGATCGCGCAGCCAGCCGCACTGCTCCGCCTCGCCGCCCTCGCTCAGCGCGCCCCACAGCCTGTCGACCTCCGCCTGATCGTCACATTCCACCATCACGGAGAAGCTGTGATTGAACGGATCCAACGGCCCGGCTTCGATCGCCGCATAGCGCTGGTCGCCCAACGTGAAGGAAGCCAGCTTCACGCTGCCGGCCGGGCCGCTCGGCGTATCCGCCGGCAGCTCGGAAAACCAGTTCACGGACGAACCGGGGATCAACGCGACATAGCAATTCAGCGCCGCTTCCATGTCTTTTTCAAACCACAGATGTTGCGTAATTCTGGCCATCTGTGCCTCCTTTACGCATCGAGGATCGGCGCGAAACCGCCGAAGATCATGCGTTTGCCGTCGAACGGCATCTCGCCCAGCGCTTTCATGCGCGGGTCGTTCATCATTTTTTCGTTGGCGGCGTCGCGTACCGCCTTGGAGGGGTACTCTATCCAACTGAACACCACCACTTCGTCTTCCTGGGCTTTCACCGCGCCGCGAAAGTCGGTAAGTTTGCCGTCGGGCACGTCATCGCCCCAACATTCCACGATGCGCGTGGCACCAAACTCTTTGAACAGCGGCGCCGCTGCGGCCGCCAACCGGTGATAGGCCTCCTTATTGGCGGCCGGTACCGCCACCACAAACCCGTCTACGTATTTCATTCTGGCATCCTCTTGTCTGATTAAGGACAGTCGGTTCGGCGCAGGCGGAAATGCCCGCGCCCCCTACCAGTTTAGACGGCCGGGGCAGAGCGCGGATCGGAAGTTCAGCGGCCATGAGCAGCCGGCGGAGACGATTCCGGTGTGGCAACCCGGTTACGGCCGGCGTTTTTCGCTTTGTACACCGCCAGATCCGCCAGCTTCAGCAGATCCGCCAGGCTTTGGCCGGCGCCGCCCGGGCAGGTCACCATGCCGATGCTGACGGTGATCTGCAGCGGATGCCCGGCCGGCATGAGGATAGACTCCGTTTCGATGCGTTGCCGCAGGCGTTCGGCCAATTGCCATCCTTGCTGCGGCTGGCCGAGCGTCGAAACGATGGCGAACTCTTCGCCCCCCATGCGGCCGAACAGGTCACCGACGCTCAGATCGGCGGCGATCGCGCGGGTAAAGGCCATCAGTGCCTGATCGCCGCCGGCATGGCCAAAACGGTCATTAATCGATTTGAAATAGTCGATATCGAGCATCATGACGCACACCAGCTCGCCCTTTTGGTCTATCAACCGTTCGCCGCGCTGCATAAACGCATTGCGCGTCAGCACGTGCGTTAACGCATCGTGATTCGCCACGTGCTCCAGCGTGCGCAGCAGCGCATTACGCGCATAGTTCATGCTGGCCACGGCGATGGGCCCCAGCGCCAGCAGCGCGATGCCCAAACGCATCGATACCGCGTTTTGCAACACCTTCATGTCGAGCGTCGTGCTAAGCAACCCGAAATCGATCGCCAGATGGCACCACAGCACATAAATCAGCACCGCAATCATGGTGCAGAACAATGAGAAGGACATCGCCAGCCATAGCAGCACCGGCATGGGAAAGATCACCGCCCCGGGGCCGCCGATCAGCACGCTGCACACCGCCGCCAGCAACAGCAGCGCCAATACCGTGAGTTTTCGCCCCGCGCGCGGCCAGTGGCTGCGCTGGGTGAACAGGGCGCCGGCCGCCGCAAGGCGACGTCGCCAATCGGCGGGAAACGCCAGAATAAACGGCATCAGCGTGACGTAGTTGGTGAATTCGGACGAGAACCACAGCGCCAGCGAGGTCAGATACGGTCTGCCGAACAGCCACTGCGAAGTTGCGGCGCCCACCGCGCCGGTCGCGGCGGCGGCAGCCAGGCAGATACCGAACAGGTACATGCTGGACGTGCCGCGCTGCAACGTGCGCGCCGGCAGCGACAGCCGCATGAACAACAGATACCCCACCACGACGCCGGTCAGATTGGCGACGTTCAGCAGCAGCGTCTTTTGCAGCGAACTGCCGGTCAACAGATCCGCCGCCAGATAGCCCAGCACCGCCATGCCCCAGCCGGCCCGCGTAGCCCACTGTGGCCGCCGCACCAAAACGGCCAGCAGTACGGCGTTCACCGGCCAGAATATCGCCAGAAAGCTGCCGGGGCGACTCACGATGCCCAGCAGACACAGGGTGAACACCAGCAAAAAAATGATGAGCGCGGGCCAGATTTTCCGGGTATCGGACAACGAGGTGGTTTGCATCTTGGATCCAGAGACTTCCGCTAGCATAAAGTGACAGTCTGTTCGCGTCACAACCGTCGGCGATGAGGCGAAGATAAACGGCCGACCCGCCTATTATTGCCAGTTTTGCCTGCCCGGACACCTGTTTATTCATCAAGGGAAAATATATTTGTGTATCAATATATTGACAGGAATCCCCCTTCCGGCGAACAAACTGCCGTGCCCCTCCCGTCACTACGATCGTTATTGCCACCCAGCCGATTTTTTACCGGCAAAATGGCCGTCTTTTACCGTAAAGACAAAATTAAATCGCGCAGTGAAGGGATACAGGCATTCCCCACTATTCAAAACGGATAAATGATAATTATAATGATAATCGTTACTATTTATTATTTTTTACGGAATTATATGCGCCAGTCAGTTCTTCGCCACCCCAACAAAAACAAAAAAAATCACGTTTTTCGCTCGCTGCCCCTGTTCGCCGGCCTGTTCCCCGCCCTGGCGATCGCCGCCGCACCCGGCGCAAAAACGGAGGAATCCATTACGGTGACCGCCGCGGCCCAGCCTTCTGGCAGCTATAGCGCCGACACCGCCTCGACCGCCGGCAAGAGCGCAGCGCCGATCGACGAGGTGCCACAATCAGTCAGCGTCGTCACCTCTCAGGTCATTGACGACTTCCAGGTCAAAAGCGTCAATGACGCGATGAAGTTCGTCAGCGGCGTCACCCAGGGCAACACGCTCGGCGGCACGGAGGATGGCTTCGTCAAACGCGGGTTCGGGGTTAACTCCGACGGCTCGGTCTTCATCGACGGCGTGCGCAGCAACCAGGGGTTGAGCATGGACGCCACCACCGATCGCGTTGAGGTCCTGAAAGGTTCCGCTTCGCTGCTGTATGGCATCCTCAGCCCCGGCGGCGTCATC
The DNA here is from genome assembly GCF_052169095.1 of Serratia sp. CY33802. Taxonomy (NCBI): domain Bacteria; kingdom Pseudomonadati; phylum Pseudomonadota; class Gammaproteobacteria; order Enterobacterales; family Yersiniaceae; genus Serratia; species Serratia sp. CY33802. Next base: position 1,129,838 of record NZ_JBJNLL010000001.1, on the reverse strand, counting down.
AATCTGATCAGCAAAAAACCGCAATATGACTGGAACACCCGCATCAGCGGCGCCACCAACAGTGTTGGCGGCGGCAGCGGCAGCGTCGATGTGACCGGCCCGCTGGGCGGCGGCTTCGCCTTTCGCCTGATCGCCGAACGCCAGCACGCAGATTACTGGCGCAATTTCGGCAGCGACGAACACACGCTGATCGCCCCCTCGCTCAGTTGGTTCGGCGACCAGGCTTCCTTTAACATCGCCTACAGCGAATACAAGTACGACATTCCTTACGATCGCGGCACCGCATTTATCGACGGCAAACCGGTCGATGTGCCCTATGACCGCCGCTTGGATGACTACGCTAACCATGCCTGGGGCAAGAACAAACGTCTGAACGCCCATTATGAGTACGCGCTGGATCCGATCTGGACGACCCGCTTCAACTACGCCTGGCTGCAACGCCGTTACGACAGCAACGAAGTGCGCGCCACCGCGGTCGACACCACGACCGGCATCGTCTCGCGCCGCGCCGACGCCAATCGCGGTTTCAATCATCAAACCCACTATTACTCCTGGGATCTGACCGGTTCGCCGCAGCTGTTCGGCATGCAGCACGACCTGCTGCTGGGCGTGGACTACGAGAAAAATCAGACCTACAAGGCCTATTCCTACCGCGGCAAGGTCTCGAAGACCTTCAACATGTACGATCCGGTGTATGGCGAAACGCCGGTCACCGACAGCACCACTTACAGTGACGCGTCAAGCAACCTGCGCGCCACGCTGTTCAGCCGTTCCCTGTACGCCAAGGACAGCATTCATCTCACCGATCAATGGATCGCGGTGCTGGGCGCGCGCTATCAGTCGTATTACCAGAACAACAGCAACGGTTTCCAGAAACCGAAAAATACGCTCAATGACAAAGACGACCAGTTTTTGCCGCAGGCAGGGTTGGTGTATAAGCTGACGCCGAGCCTGTCGCTATACGGCAATTACAGCCGTTCGTTCACGCCGTCCACCGCCATCGACGACAATGGCGACGTCGCCACGCCGGAAACCGGCACCACCTATGAGGTGGGCGGAAAATGGCAGATCACCCCGGCGTTCGACGCCACGCTGGCGCTCTATCGCATCGATGAAAGCAATATGTCGATCTTTATCAACGGCGTGACCCGCAGCATTCCCAAAGCGCGCTCCACCGGTGCGGAATTGGAGTTGAACGGCGAAGTGGCGCCCAACTGGGATCTCACCGCCAACTACAGCTACGACAAAACCGAGATCGTCGAAGACAACCTCAATCCGACCAACGTCGGCAATCGGCTGGTCAACGCCCCGACCAACATGGGCGGCCTGTACCTCAGCCACCGCATGACGCTGCCGGTGGTGCCCGGCGAGGTGCGCATTGGCGGCGGCGCGCGCTACGTCGGTCGCCGCGCCGGCGATCCGGAGAACAGTTTCACCATGCCGGCCTATACCGTGGCGGATGCCTTTGTCGCCTGGGACAGCAAGCTGCTGGGGAAACATACTCAGCTGAAACTGAATGTGAAAAACCTGTTCAACCGCGAATACTATGCTTCCAGCGCCGGTAATTTACGCGTGATTGAGGGTGAGCCGCGCAGCCTGAGCCTGCAGGCGACGGTCGATTTCTAACCTGTCACGCCTTGGGCGCCGTTTGGCGCCCGTTTTCTTTGCGGCGGCCCTCAAAACGCCTTGCGACACATCACATCGGCGAGAAAATCCAACAGCGCGCGGTTGAACACCGCCGGCCGCTGCAGCGGCGCGAAGTGGCTGACACCCGGCAGCATCACCAGACGGGCGCCAGGGATGCTGTCGCTCAGGTAGGCGGCATGCTCGACGCGGATAAACTCATCGTGCTCGCTATGAACGATCGTCACCGGCACGCGAATGGCTGCCAATTCCTGTACGCGGTAGTCTGGCTGGCTGCTCATCATCAGGCTCACGGCAGCGACGAACGCGTCGAACTCCTCCGGCGTCGACGACAAGGCGGCATAGTCCTGCGCATGACGCGCAAAACAGCGCTCCACGATGGGGTTGGACGCGGGCGGTTTAACGCCGCTGGCGTCCATATTGCAACCGAAGAAAAAAACGCCGTCCACCCGCTGCGGCGCCCGATGGGCAGCGATAAGCGCAACACAGGCGCCATCGCTCCAGCCCGCCAGCGCGGCGTGCGGGATCCGCAACGCGTCCATCACCGCCAACAGATCATCGGCCATGCGAGCGTAACGATACGGCCGGGCGTCGCGAGTGCTGCGCCCGTGCCCGCGGCTGTCGATGACCAGCACGCCGTACCCGGCGGCCAGCAGCGTCGGCAGCTGATACCCCCAGTTGCCGCTGTGGCCCAGGCCGCCGTGCAGCAGGATCACCGTCGGATCCGCGCCATAGGCCGCATACCAGATGCGCGCGCCGTCATGTTCGACATCACCCTGCTTGGTAAAGGGCGGCAACGGCGGCGCACCCTGCGCGGCAAAGTGGGTCAAATCGTCGTCGGTTTGCATCTTTCCCTCCTCGTTCGCCGCCGTTGTGCGCCGAAAAGTTATCATAGGAGTATAGATTGCACCGGTGAGCGGTGCCGTTCGCTTTCCCGACATATACTTAAGGGAGGAATCGCAATGGAGGACGGTGAGATGAAGAAGATAATTCTCGTGTTTTTGATGCTGATGCTGAGCGGTTGTATCGGCGGAGGCGGCGGCCCATCGAATGCGCCTTCGGCATCGCCGAATGAACCTTACACCTGCACCAAATCCAGCGCCAACAGCGACTGCTCGCAATCGGTGGAGCCGTCGATGTACTAGCCACGTTCGGCGGGCCGTCACTTAACGGCCCGCCGCCTCAGGGCTGGATTAGGAGGAATGTTCCTCTTCGTTGGCCTGATACCGCGTCGCCTGCTGTTTCATAAACACCACTTCTTGCGGGCTGGACAGGCTCACTTCCTGCGCGCGCAGCAGCTTGAGGATATTGAACAGCAGTTCGCTCTTGGTGGCGCCGACCATGCGCGGGCTCGGCACGTAGCCAGTCACGCTCAGGATAATACCGTCCGGCCCCAGCTGGCTAAAGCGCACATAAGGTGCCGGCGTCTCCAGAATGGTTTCGTACTCGTTATAGGCGCTGAGCAAGATATTGCGCACCTGCTCCGGATCGATCGAGGTCGGGAACGTCAGCGCGATGGTCACTACCCCTTGCGCGTTGCCCATGGTGGCGTTGCGCACGTTCTGCGAGATCAGCTGCGAGTTCGGTACGATCATGGTGGAACGGTCGCTGAGCTGGATTTCGGTGGCGCGCACGTTGATGCGCCGCACGTCGCCTTCCACGCCGCCGATGCCGATCATATCCCCGACCTTCACCGGGCGCTCGGTTAGCAGGATCAGGCCGGAAATAAAGTTCTTCACGATCTCCTGTAAACCGAAACCGATACCGACCGACAAGGCGCTGACGATCCACGCCAGGTTGCTCCACTGGATGCCGAGCGCCGCCAGGGTGATCAGAATCACCAGCACATAACCGATATTGCTGAACAGCGTCACCAGCGAGGCCCGGATGCCGACGTCCGAAATGGTTTTCGGCAGCAGCTCAGAGCCCAGCCAGCGCCGCACCGCGCGCAGAATGTAGATACCGATCGCCAGACAGATCACGGCGTTGAGCAGGTTGCCGGGCACGATGTTGAAACGCTGCAAGCCTTCGCCGGTCAGGATCGAGACGATTTTCTCCATCAGCGAGCCTGGCGTGGTGCTGCCGAACGAGCCGTTGAACAACGCGACGATCATCAACAGCAACAGCGAACATTTGGCCAGCGCGGTGGTGATGATCGCCACCTGTTCGAGATGGCGATCCTTGAAGCTGAGCGTTTTCTTCAGCATCTTGCCGCTGACGGTCTGCGGCGAAAACAGCGCGGCGCACAGGTCAGTGGCGAACAACACCATGAAGTAGAACGCCATCAGCACCAGCACCACCCAGATCAGCTGGTAGGTCAGGAAGCGGGCGAAGGCGATGTAACCCACAAGCAAGGAAAGCAGGATCACCACCGAACACACCAGGGTGACGATGTGCACCAGCCCGCCGACCAGCGTGCGTTTTTCCAGGTGCGCGCCCTGCTGCTCCAGACGGCGACGAATGCGCTGGCCGCGCAGCGGCGCCGCCAGCAGCACCATGCCGATCAGCCCCGCTACCAGGCCGTTGCCGAAGATGGTGGTGGCCAATGAGGCGCTGACGACGTTGTTGATCAGCTCAACGGTGCCGAACGCCAGCGCCAGACCGGCCAGCAGCGGCGAGAAGTAACGCAGCCCGGCGGCCACTTCATTGTCCAGCGAAGCCAAACGCCACGACGGACGATTCAGCGACAGCGCCGCACGCCCCAGCCCGGCGATCAGCGCGCAGAAAATCCCCAGACGGTTAAAGCCTTCGGCGAAGTCTTCCAGCATCACCGGCAGCGGCTGCACGCGGATAAAAACGTAATACAGCAAATTCAGCGCGATCGAGGTAGTGAACACCGTCACGGCCACGGTGATGATCGCCATAAAGCTGCGGCGCAGGCGCCCGTCCGGCAGGAAGCGAATGCTGACCCAGGCGAGGAAACGCTCGGACAAATAGCGCCCCCAGGACCAGACGATCACCGCCAGCGCCAGCAACGCCAGCGTGCCGTACCGCCATTCGTCCTGCCAACTGGCGTCCCAGGCCGCTTTCATCTCGGCGTTGAACTGGTCCAGCCGCTGCACGTCATCCGCTGACGGCTGCACCACCGGCGTCCAGAACTTGACGCCCAAAATGCTGCCGGTGTTCAGCGCCAGCTGGGTTTTAAACGCTACCCGGCGCAGATCGCTGATCTGCTGCCCAAGGTCGAAAGCGCTGGTCTTGATGGCCTGCGCGCGTTTTACCGCATCGTCCAGCTGCTTCTTGCTGCTGTTCAGCGCATTACGCTGCTGGGCGACAGCCGGGGTTTCCGGCAGCGCGCCGGCCGCCGGGGCCGGCCCCAACACGTCCAACTGCGCCTGCAGCTTTTCCTGCAGCGGCTGCAGATCGGCAGACAATTTATCCATGCTGGCGACCAGATCGTCGGTCGCCAGCCGCAGCTTGCTGAGCTGGGTGTCGGTGGTAGCCTTTGAAACCAGCTGCTTCATGCTGTCCAACTGCTTTTGCGCGGCTTTCAGCTGCGTAGCGGGATCGGGCGCGCTTTCGGCGGTGGGATCATCCTGGGGGGCGGCGACGGCGCCGAGCGGCGTCAGCTGCAAACCCAACAGCAATAACAACAACAGCAGGAACGAACGGGGCTTTAACATAAATTCAGTGCTCAGCATCATTATCTGATAGACAGACGAAAAGGCGGCGGATGAACCGTCGCTTAACCATAAACGCTAATTATAATAGCTGCTTAATGTCGGCCGAAATACAGTAATTATTCCCATTGTGTGCCACGCGCCCGTGCTCGCCTTAGCCTGCTGATTATTCAGGCGCTTTTACACTGGCGATACGGCATAAAGCGCTCTATACTCCAGCCACCGATTAACCTGCAACGAATAAAAGGAGACTTACTATGCTGACGTGTGAATTGGTTTTTCACTCACACTTCTTTGGTAATCGTCGCCGCTCAAGCATTACCGGTATCGTGCTGCGATAACCCAGCTTGAGCGAAGCTTACTAAAATCCAGGATCTTCCCTCCGGCTTACCGGGTTGTCGTCAGCGATGTTTGACGATAGGCATTGTCATGCCTGTAACTCTTGAGTAAGCAATGAGCACATTACTGTCTGCACAATCTGTCGGTTACGACAACGCGTTCGGCGTCCTGCTGAGCGAGATATCCTTCAGCCTGAAAAAAGGCGATCGCATCGGTTTGATCGGCGATAACGGCTGCGGCAAAAGCACCCTGCTGCAAATTCTCAGCGGCGACCTACCTGCGCACACCGGTTCAGTGACATTGTCACACCAATGTCTGATGGCGCGCATCGAGCAGCACCTGCCGCCGGAGCTGCACACCTGCACCCTGCTGGATGCGGTGCTGGCGCGGCTGCCTGTGGGCCAACACCTCAGTGAACGCTGGCGCTGTGAAGCGTTACTGGCCGAGCTGGGGTTTGAACCGGCGAGCTGGACGTTGACCGCCAGCACCCTCAGCGGCGGCCAGCATACGCGGCTGCTGTTGGCGCGCGCGTTGATCCGCCAACCCGATCTGCTGTTGCTCGACGAACCCAGCAACCACCTGGACCTGCCCACGCTGCTGTGGCTGGAACAGTTCTTGCGCAGCTGGGCCGGCAGCTTCGTGCTGGTGTCGCACGATCGCTACCTGCTCGATCAGGTGACTAACTGCACCTGGATCCTGCGCGACAAAACGCTGCAGTTCTTCCGTTTGCCCTGCTCTGCGGCGCGCACCGCGCTGGCGGAACAGGACGCCGCGGACGAACAGCGGCGCTACGCCGAGCAGAAAGAGATAGACCGGGTGGAAAAAAGCGCCAAACGCCTGGCGACCTGGGGCAAGGTCTACGACAACGAAGATCTGGCGCGCAAGGCCAAGCAAATGGAGAAGCGCGTCGATCGGTTGAAGGAAGAACAGACCACCCTGACCGCCGGCAGCCCGTGGCGGTTGCGGCTGCAGGGAGAAGCGCTGGATGCCGATCGCCTGCTGGCGCTGCCGCACTGGGCGGTGCGCCCGGCGCCGGATGCGCCGGTGCTGTTCAGCCTCGAACATCTGCGCGTGAAAAGCGGCGATCGCATCGCCATCGTCGGGCGCAACGGCTGCGGTAAATCGTCGCTGCTGCGCCTGTTGTGGCGTGAGTATCAGCAACAAACGCAGCGCCCGGCGCTGTTCCATCCGCGCGTGCGCATCGGCTATTACGATCAGAGCCTGCAACAGCTGCGCGATGAAGACACGTTGAGCGACGCGTTGGCGCAGTTTGCACCGCTGACCGAGGAACAGCGGAAAATGGCGCTGATCGGCGCCGGTTTTCCTTACCTGCGCCACCATCAGCAGATCCGTTCGCTGAGCGGTGGCGAGCGTTCGCGGCTGCTGTTCGTCGGTCTGACGCTGGCCAACCATTCGCTGCTGCTGCTGGACGAGCCCACCAACCACCTGGACATGGCGGGCAAAGAGGAGCTGGCGGAAACGCTGCGCCAGTTCCCCGGCGCCGTCATGCTGGTTACCCACGACAGGATGCTGATCGAACAGAGCTGCAACCGCTTTTGGCTGATCGACCAGCAAAAACTGGAGGAGTGGCACGATCTGGCGCCGGTGTATCAGCGCCTGGCGGGCGAAGCGCCGGTACTGCCGACGGCGGACAGGGCTAATGCTGATGGCCCGACGCCGGACGATCGATTGGAAGGCGAAGAAGCGCTGTTGACCGCTCTGTTTGCCCTCGAAAGCAAATTGGAGGCCGACCTGGCGCGCAAGCCGAAGCATCAGAAACCGGAGCTTCAGGCGCGCTGGCGCCGCGAGATTGCCGACATCACCGCCCGGTTGCATCTGGGCTAACCTTGACAGGCCGCCATCCGGCGGCCTGTTTTTTGATGGAGTGCGACATGGCATTTTCCCTTGAGCAAGCCTCACTCTCGCAGCGGCCACTGCTGGCGGCCATGCTGTCCGATTGCCTTCGCGAGTTGGGCGCCGATGGAGATTACCCCTATCTGCCGCTCTACTGGCGCGAGGTCGGCCGCTACCCTTATTTGATGTTGAGCGATCGGCAAACCGCCGGTTTCGCGTTGGTCAGGCGTCTGGATAGCGCCACCGTCGAAATGGCGGAGTTCTACATCAAACCCGAATGGCGACGCAACGGGCTGGGACAACGGGCCGCTCATTCCTTGTTCGCGCAGCATCCCGGCGGTTGGTCGCTGTCGGTCAGCCAGGATAATCCGCGCGGGCTGGCGTTTTGGCGCTCGATAATACCGGCCGAGGCCAAGACCGAACCGCTTTCAGCCCACGACGCCCTGATACTGCTACGTTTTTATTATCCGCCGCGTTGAACGACACATTACGTTCATTCTTTTATGGCAGAGTAAATCGATTCGTTCTTTGCTATCGAGCCTGCCATGACTTCACTTTCCCCACGGGACATCGAGGCGCGCTACCGCTTCGCGCGTGAGATCGCCCGCGCCGCCGCCGATCTCGCTTTCAGCTTTTATCAACGGCGGCAAAGCCTGGCGGTCGACTTTAAACAGGGGCTGCAGGACGTGGTCAGCGAAGCCGACCGCCGCGTCGAAGCGCTGATCCGCCGCATGATCAATCGCCGGTTTCCCCAGGATGGCTTTCTCGGCGAAAAGAGCGGCAGCAGCGGCGAGCACGCCGCCTGCGTTTGGGTCGTCGATCCTATCGATGGCACCGCCTGCTTCCTGAACGGATTGCATACCTGGTGTATCGCGATAGGCGTGGTGATCGACGGCGAGCCGACGATCGGTGTGGTCTACGATCCCAACCACCGCGAGATGTTCCGCGCCTGCCGCGGCGGCGGCGCCTTCCTCAACGGGGAACCGATAGGCGTGCATGCCGGGCGCAGCGTTGCGGATGGCGTGATGGGCGTCGGGATATCACCGCGCGCCTCGGCGGCGGAATTCAGCGGCTTTCTCTGTCGCCTGCTGCAGGCGGGAGGAATGTTTGTGCGCAGCGGCTCCGGCGCGTTGATGACCGCCCAGGTGGCCGCCGGACGGCTGCTGGGCTATTACGAACCGCACATGAATGCCTGGGACAGTCTGCCTGGACTGGTGCTGACGCGCGAAGCCGGCGGCGTGGCGAATGACTTTATGCACAACAACGGGCTGCGGCGCGGCAACCCGCTGCTGCTGGCCAACGCGGTGCTCTACCCGCAGTTGGCCGCGCTGATTCAAATGCCGGGCTTGATCGGCTCGACGTGCCCTATCGCGCGCGTGATGGCCGGATAAAGCGCGCGCAGCCGCCGCTCGACCCGATCGACCGCATCGTGCGCGGCGGCGATGGTTACCACCGGCGACACGCGGCAGTGGAAGTTGACGATGATGCCGCCGTCGGTCTTGCGCGCACGGATGTTGTGTACGTCTTGCACATTCTCCCCCTGCTCCAGCGCCGATTGCAGGATGCGGCGAATAGCGGCCAGCTCCACCGCATCGACATCCTCGCTGGTCAGCCAGTGCGGCGTCTGCGGCTCCAGGTGCGTCTCTATTTCAGTGTCTTCGCCGATCGCCTGGCGCAGGATCCCTTCTATTTCCGTGGCGATGTCATGCGCCTGCGCCACGCTGACGTGGGCCGGCACCGCCAAATCCATGCCGATCGCCATACGCGTCGGCAACTGCTGCAAGGTCACATTCTGCACCTGCGCGCCGTGGTTGGCGGCAATCGCCCGAATGCGCGTCGCCATGTCTTCGTCGCTGCGGGTCTGCGGCACCGCGATGACGGTGAATTCCGCCCTGGCGTACTGCTCCCGCAGCCGTTCGATGATTTCTCGCTTCAACGTATCGATGCGCTCCAGCGGCAAGGTGCGGCACACCGCCACCGTGATCTCGACAAACATTACGGCGCCGGCGTTGCGAATGCGCACGCTGTCGCAGGCCAGCACCGCCGGAAAGCTGTCCAGCGTGGCGCGAATCGCTTCGGTGGCTCCGGCGGGCGCAGTATCCATCAACGAGTCGAAGGAGCGTTTACCGAGCTTGATTGCGGCGACAAAGATAAAACCGGCGACGATCAGCGCGGCGATGGCGTCCGCACGGCCAAAGCCTAGCAGCACAAACACCATGCCCAGCAGCACCACGCCGGATGAAAGCATGTCGGAGAAGAAATGCAGCGCATCCGCCTCCAGCGCCGCGCTGTCGGTGGCTTTGGCGACGCGGTTGAGCGCCCGCACGCGGAAGAAATCGACGCAGATGGAGATCAGCAACACCGCGATCACCACCGGCGCCGCGACAATCTCATGCGGTTGCCCGAGCAGGCTGCTGCCCGCCTCATAGACAATCCAACCGGCGGCGCCCAGCAACAACAGCACTTCGAACAGCGCCGCCAGGTTTTCCACTTTGCCGTGGCCGAAGTGGTGATCGTCATCGGCGGGTTTATCGCTGATGCGCACCGCCAGCCAGGTGATGCTGGTGGCGATAAAATCGGTGAAAGAGTGGATCCCTTCGGATATCAGGCCAATACTGCCGGTAAAAATGCCGGCGACGAATTTGCCCGTGGCCAGCACCCCGCTGGCAATCATCGAGTTTCTGGCCACGGCCTGTTTTTCATTCTGCATGATGCTGCTCACATTCAGACGGTGATTTATTTTTTTACTTTAGCGGATAATTGCCAGACAAAGGCGATCAGCAGCATACTGCCAGAGAATGTCAGCATGAGGCTAGTAAGAAAATTGGATTTTCCGGTGGAATAAAAATAAATCTCATTAACGCCCACCGAGATCATTAAAATGGCGTAGAGCAATCCCAAAATAAGAATCGTCATTATTATCAACTCCCGTATCAGGCCGCGCGTTCAGCGCGCCACTAAATCCTCCCCATAATAAATAGCGGTTACGGGGAGGATGCATCTAGGCGGATCTTTAGCGTTCATCAATCATCCCATTTGGTGCTCATATAGGCCGCCAACAGGCCCAGCGAGCTGATCATTGCCAGGAATCCCATAAAAATAGTCATGTTTCCCATTATTTTGTCCTCAGGTTAAATGTTATCGATAAAAGCCCCTTGCGTTAAATATCGGGGTTGGTCGGTATCCATGGTTTTTTAACGTCCTCCTCTTTTTGGCAACATTCCCGCGCTTTCAAGCGCGGGACCCGTTTAAATTCCCAGGACGTGCTGGGCGATTTTGAAATAAATAATCAGGCCGGTGCCGTCGATAAAGGTGGCGATAAACGGCGCCGACACCACCGCTGGATCGATACCGAGCCGTTTCAGCAGCATCGGGATGATCGACGAAACAATGGCGCTCCATACGGTGATCGCCACCAGCGACAGGCTGACCACCAGCGTCACCTCCATGCCGACGCCCATGATCCAGGCGCGCACCCAGGCCGCCAGACCGATGGTGACGGCGATCAGCAGCGAGGTCGTGACCTCTTTGCGGATCACTGCGCCCAGATTGCGCAGGCTGACCTCGCCCAGCGCCATAGCACGCACCAGCGTCGAGGTGATCTGAGTGCCGCTGTTGCCGCCGGTGCCGATCAGCAACGGGATGAAGAACGCCAGCGCAATCGCCGCTTCGAGCTGATCTTCAAACGCTTTCAGCACGTTGCCGGTGTAAGCTTCGGCCACGAACAACATCAGCAGCCACACCGAGCGTTTGCGCCACAGCGCCCACGGGCTGGTCTCCAGATAAGGCTTGTCCAGCGGCAGGCTCGCGCCCTGACGCTGCGCGTCTTCGGTGTTTTCATCTTCGACCAGCCGAGCGATCTCGCGCTCGCCCAGCACGCCGACCAGCGTGTTGTTCGCCACGACCGGCACCACGTCCAAACCGCCTTTGCCCAGCAGATGCGCCACGTCATTGCGATCGTCGTCGGGTGAAACCTGGAAATAGCTGTAATCCATCATTACGCCGACCGCTTTATCCTCATCGTCGCACTGCAGCAGTTTTTTCACCGACAGCGTGCCGCGCAAATGATAGTCGTCCGCGGTAATAAAGACCCGGGTGGGAATTTCGTCCGTTTTTAGCTGCGAGAGTAAATATTCCCGGGCATGCGTGACCGTCATCGTCGCGGGAACGGTAATAAAATCGGCGTTCATATAACCGGCAACTGAAGTTTCATCGAGAGTTTCAGTCGCGCGCAGCGCCGGAGAAGAAGAGTATTGATGTGACTTGATCATTTTGTCAGTCCCTATTTCTGTTGTGAACTTCAACAGCGAATCGCATAGGGGCGTAACCACAGAGGGAGTGCAGACTGCCTATCTCCGCGTCCAGGTTTTAGCACTATACAACGTATCCGAATTGTTGCTCGGAAGTTACTTTGGGCTGAACCTTAATCCGATAAAGCCTGTCTTAACCTTGGGCATCTCTCGATGTCGTCAGATCAGTAACCTGTGTTTGTATAGGAGCCTCGCCAAACGAGATACTGCATATAAACTACCGGCGCAGTATAGGCGTTGTTTTATCCGGCGGGAAGAAAAGATTGCCCGTCGTTTATGGAGTATTTAGGATAATTTTATTAAATGTGAATCTATAAAAACGGCTGATATAAATCAGCCGTTTTTTTATTTCTCAGTGCGCGAGAATGTAGACGTTTTTATCGTATAGCGCGCCCTGACGGGTAAAGTCGATCCCCTTCACGTAAGGTTTGACCAGCGTGGCGTTGGCTTCGTAGTACACCGGCGCGACCGGCGTATCGACGGCCAGCACCGCCTCGGCCTGCTGGAAATACTGCTGCACCTGCTGCGGTGTCGGCGCCGCCGTCGCCTGATGCAGAATGCGGTCGTACTCCGGATTGCGGTATTTGGGGCTGTTTTCGCTGCTGTCGGAACGGAACACGTTCAGGAAAGTAGACGGATCGTTGTAATCCGCCAGCCATCGAGTAAAGGCCACGCCGTACTGCCCGCGGTTGATATTATCCAGCGTCACTTTACGCTCCTGGCTTTGCAAGGTGGCCTCTACCCCGAGGTTCTTTTTCCACATGGCGGCGGCGGCGATGACGATCTTCTTGATGGTGGCGTCGTTACTGTACAGCACGGTAAAGCGCAGCGGATGCTCGGCGTTGAAACCGGCCTGCGCCAGCAGTTGCTTCGCCTGGGCGTGCCGTTGTTCCGGCGTCCAGCCGGCCGCGGCGCCGGGCTGCAGGCGATAGCCGCCCGCCCCCGTTGGGGTAAAGGTCCAGGCCGGCTGCTGGCCATATCCCAGCACCTTGCCGGCGATGATCTCTTTATCCAGCGCCAGATTCAGCGCCTGACGCACCCGCACGTCGTTGAACGGCGCCTGGCGGTTGTTGAAGGCGAAATAGCTGGTGGAGAGCAGCGGATAGGTCACCAGCTGTTGCTCACCGAGCGTTTTTTTCAGCTGCTGATACAGCTCCGGCGGCGTGGTATACCCCAATTCCACCTCGCCGGCGCGAAAACGCGCCACTTCCGGGAATCCCTGTATCGGCAAGAACGTCACCTTGTTGAGCACGGTGTTGGCGTTGTCCCAATACTGCGGATTGCGTTCCACCACCACCTTTTCGTTCACCACCCACTGGCTGAGGCGGAACGCGCCGTTGCCGACAAAATGCGCCGGTTGAGTCCAGTTTTTGCCGTACTGCTCCACCACCTTGCGGTTAACCGGCAAGACCGGAAAATGCACCAGTTGTTTGAGCAGATAGGAGTTGGGCTCCGACAGCGTCACCTGCAGGGTGTGCGCATCCAGCGCCTTGACGCCCAGCTCGCTCGGTGGCTTGCTGCCGGCGTTGATCGCCGCCGCGTTCAGCACGTAGGCCGAAGCCAGATAGCTGCCGTACGGCGACGCGGTTTTCGGATCGGTGAGGCGCTGCCAACTGTAGACGAAATCGTCGGCGGTGACCGGATCGCCGTTCGACCACTTGGCCTGCGGCCGCAGATGGAAAGTCCAGACGTTGCCCTGGTGCTCCCACTTCTGTGCCAGCGCCGGGATCACTTCGCCGTCTTTTCCGACGCGCAGCAAGCCTTCGAACAGATCGTTGAAGATGTAGAACTCCACATTGCTCTCGGCCAGGTTTGGATCCAGCGTCGCCGGTTCATACCCGTTGGCGCGCACCAGTTCTTGCGCCGCCGCCAGTTTAGCGCCCGCCGGCACCTCGGCCGCCTGTGCGACCGTCGCGTTAAAAGCCAGGATGATTAAACCAACCAATTTCTTGCTATTGAATGAATATTTCACGTCGATATCCCTGATGAGTGTTTTATCGCGTTCAATATGCAATGAGGCAGTGGAATAAATTAAATCATTAATCGCTATGAGTCATAACCAAAAGCGGTGTTGAATTTCTTTCATTATCAAAGGAGTACTGGTGACGGAACGATAAAGAACACGAGGATAAACGCGGAGACCGGCATTGCCGCCGGGAACGCCGTGAATCGGCGGTGACATAAATTCAGGCAATCAATATAGATTATTCCAGCCGAAGCTTAACGTATCCTTAGGGCAATTCATTTTGTGAGCGATCGTCAAAAATAATTTAATACGAATCGTTTTCACTATCATTATTGATGTTCTTGGCTAAAATCGGCCTGCTTGCGCTTGCCAGGCGATATTCATTTTCTTCATTCGAACGCTAAAAAGGATAACTGCATGAAGCTGCGTATTTCATCTCTCGGCCCCGTCGCCCTGCTCGCCTCCTCGATGATGCTGGCCTTTGGCGCTCAGGCGGCCTCCGCCGACCAGGGCATCGTTATTTACAACGCCCAGCATGAAAATCTGGTGAAATCCTGGGTCGACGGGTTTACCAAAGACACCGGCATCAAAGTCACGCTGCGCAACGGCGGCGACAGCGAGCTGGGCAATCAGCTGGTGCAGGAAGGCAGCGCCTCGCCTGCCGACGTGTTCCTGACGGAAAACTCCCCGGCGATGGTGTTGGTGGATAACGCCAAGCTGTTCGCCCCGCTGGACGCCGCGACGTTGGCCCAGGTAGAGCCGCAATATCGCCCCAGCCACGGCCGCTGGACCGGCATCGCCGCCCGTTCTACCGTGTTCGTCTACAACCCGGCCAAACTGACCGACGCGCAGTTGCCGAAGTCGCTGCTGGATCTGGCCAAGCCGGAATGGAAAGGCCGCTGGGCCGCTTCGCCATCGGGCGCCGATTTCCAGGCGATCGTCAGCGCGCTGCTGGCGCTGAAAGGCGAGAAAGCCACGCTGGAGTGGCTGAAAGCGATGAAAACCAACTTTACCGCCTATAAAGGCAACAGCACGGTGATGAAAGCGGTCAATGCCGGCCAGATCGACAGCGGCGTGATCTATCATTACTACCCGTTCGTCGACGGCGCTAAAACCGGCGAGAACAGCAACAACATCAAGCTGTATTACTTCAAACATCAGGATCCGGGCGCATTCGTCAGCATCTCCGGCGGCGGCGTGCTGGCTTCCAGCAAGCATCAGCAGCAGGCGCAGGCCTTCATCAAGTGGATCACCGGCAAACAGGGCCAGGAGATCCTGCGCACCAACAATGCCTTCGAATACGCCGTCGGCGTCGGTGCGGCCTCCAACCCGAAACTGGTGCCGCTGAAAGATCTGGACGCACCGAAAGTAGACGCCGCGCAGCTGAACAGTAAAAAAGTGGTCGAACTGATGACCGAGGCCGGCCTGCTGTAAGGCCCGCCGGCAAACCGAGAGTTTTTGATCGTTATGTCAAACCTGAGTACCCACGCCGCGCAGACCGCGCGGCGTTATTCTGTTGTCCCCCTTCATCCGCGGCCAGGGGCGATCGTGATGGCCAGCGCTGTGTTACTGTCGCTGCTGGCGCTGTTGCCGCTGGGATTCGTTATCGGCGTGGCGTTTGAAACCGGCTGGCAAACGGTCAAAGCACTGGTTTTCCGCCCACGCGTGGCGGAACTGCTGTTGAATACTCTGCTGTTGGTGGTGTTAACGCTGCCGATCTGCGCCGTGCTGGGCGTGGCCCTGGCCTGGTTGACCGAACGCACCACGCTGCCGGGCCGCCGTCTCTGGGCGGTATTGGCCACCGCGCCGTTGGCGGTGCCGGCCTTTGTGCAAAGCTATGCCTGGATCAGCCTGGTGCCGTCGATGCACGGCCTGGGCGCCGGCGTTTTCATCTCGGTGCTCGCCTATTTCCCGTTCATTTACCTACCGGCCGCCGCGGTCTTGCGCCGTCTGGATCCCGGTATCGAAGACGTCGCTACCTCACTCGGCTCGCGGCCGCCGGCGGTGTTTTTCCGCGTGGTGCTGCCGCAGCTGAAGCTGGCGGTCTGGGGCGGTTCGTTGCTGATCGCGCTGCACCTGCTGGCGGAGTATGGCCTGTACGCCATGATCCGTTTCGATACCTTTACCACCGCGATCTTCGATCAGTTCCAGTCGACCTTCAACGGCCCGGCGGCCAACATGCTGGCCGGCGTGTTGGTGCTGTGCTGCCTGGGGTTACTGTTGCTTGAGGCGATAAGCCGCGGCCGCGCGCGCTATGCCCGCGTCGGTTCCGGCAGCGCCCGCAGCCAAACGCCGCGTCGCCTGTCAGCGCCGTTCGCCGCACTGGCGCTGCTGCTGCCGATCGCGCTGACCGCGTTGGCGCTGGGCGTGCCTTTCATCACCCTGGCCCGCTGGCTTTGGCTGGGTGGATTCGAGGTGTGGCGTAACGCCGAGCTGTGGCCCGCGCTGTGGCAAACGCTGTCGCTGTCCGCCGCTGGCGCATTGTTGATTACGCTGTGCGCCATTCCGATGGCCTGGCTGTCGGTACGCTATCCGGCCCGGCTGTATCGGGTGCTGGAAGGCTGCAACTACGTGACCAGCTCGCTGCCTGGTATCGTGGTGGCGCTGGCGCTGGTGACCATCACCATTCACAGCTTCCGGCCGATTTACCAGACCGAAATCACCCTGCTGCTGGCATATCTGCTGATGTTTATGCCGCGGGCGCTGATCAATCTGCGCGCCGGTATCGCACAGGCGCCGGTGGAATTGGAAAACGTGGCGCGCAGCCTCGGCAAATCGCCGGCGCAGGCGCTGTGGAGCACCACGCTGCGGCTGGCGGCGCCGGGCGCCGCTGCGGGCGCCGCGCTGGTGTTTCTGGCGATCGCCAATGAACTGACCGCCACGCTGCTGCTGGCGCCGAACGGCACCCGCACGCTGGCCACCGGATTTTGGGCGCTGACCAGCGAGATAGACTATGTCGCCGCCGCGCCTTATGCGCTGATTATGGTGGCGCTGTCGCTGCCGCTCACCTGGCTTCTTTACTCTCAATCTAAACGTACGGCGGGACTATGAGCACGCTCGAACTGCACGGTATCGGAAAATCTTACAATGCCATCAGGGTGCTGGAACACATCGACCTGCAGGTTGCCGCCGGCAGCCGCACGGCGATCGTCGGCCCTTCCGGCTCCGGCAAAACCACCCTGCTGCGCATCATCGCCGGCTTTGAAATCCCCGACGGCGGCCAGATCCTGCTGCAAGGGCAAGCCATGGGCAACGGCGGCGGCTGGGTGCCGGCGCATCTGCGCGGCATCGGCTTCGTCCCGCAGGATGGCGCACTGTTCCCGCACTTTACCGTTGCCGGCAACATCGGTTTTGGCCTTAAAGGAAGCAAACGCGAGAAACAGCACCGTATTGAGGCGCTGATGGAAATGGTAGCGCTGGATCGCCGCCTGGCCGCGCTGTGGCCGCACGAGTTGTCCGGCGGACAGCAGTAGCGGGTCGCGCTGGCGCGCGCTTTGTCGCAACAACCTCGGCTGATGTTGCTGGATGAGCCGTTCTCGGCGTTGGATACCGGCCTGCGCGCCGCCACCCGCAAAGCGGTGGCCGAACTGCTGACGGAGGCCAAAGTGGCGTCGATTCTGGTTACGCACGATCAGAGCGAGGCGCTGTCGTTCGCCGATCAGGTGGCGGTGATGCGCAACGGCCGGCTGGCGCAGGTGGGCGCGCCGCAAGATCTCTATCTGCGCCCGGTCGATGAACCGACCGCCAGTTTCCTTGGCGAAACGCTGGTGCTGACCGCCGAACTGGCGCAGGGCTGGGCAGACTGCGCATTGGGGCGCATCGCCGTCGACGATCGCCAACGCAGCGGCTCAGCGCGCATCATGCTGCGCCCGGAGCAGATTCAAATCGGTTTATCCGATCCGGCGCAGCGCGGCCAGGCGGTGATCACCGGCATCGATTTCGCCGGCTTCGTCTCCACCCTCAATCTGCAAATGGCGGCCACCGGCGCACAGCTCGAGATCAAAACCGTCAGCCGCGAAGGCCTGCGGCCCGGTGCACAGGTCAATCTCAACGTGATGGGCCAGGCGCATATTTTCGCCGGCTGACTCTCTTGTGGCCGGGCTGCCCCGGCCTCCTCAGCGGCAAACCTTGTCGCGGCGCGGCTTTTTCGGCGCAAGCAGATACTCCACCACGCTTTCGTCAACGCAGCTGTCGATGCCGTTCAGCGCCAGCGTATGTCCGTCGCGTTCGCGGGTGATCAGCGGGCTTTTAAAGGCGGCGGCCATCACCTGGGCGTTGCGGTACGGCGTGGTCGGATCGTAGCGCTGGGCGACGAACAGCAGCGGCGGCAGCGCGGCGGACGCCACCGGGGTGTGCGGCCGATCTTTGCCGCGGTACGGCCATAGATCGCACATTTCCAGCGGATACTCGTGTAGCGGCAGGTAGTGAGCGTACAAAGCGGCGGTATTGATCTCCTGCCGCTGCCTGCGCAACTGCTGCGGATCGGCCGTCGGGTTGGCGACGTCGGCGCAGGTGATGACGTTCAGGGCATCATCGGCATCCGGCGAATAGCTTTCGTCAATCAGATCGGAAACCTGCTGCCCGGCGATGCCGGCATCGAGTTGACGCAGCACGGTCGCCAGCTCATGCCAGCGCTCCGGCCACAGCAGCAGCGAACGCGTGACCGTCAGCACATCGTCGGCGGAGATTTCATAGCCCGCCGCAGTGACGAACGGTTGATCGTGCAGCTTGCGCAGTAAGGCATGATAGCGCTGCAGCGCCTGATTAGCGCCGCCGCCCAGCTGGCAGCTGTCGGTTTTGCCGCAGTAGGCGGCGAAGCGCAGGAAGCTTTGCTGGAAGCCCCGCTCCTGGTTCATGCGCTGGGTGAAGTCGTCCTCCGCCAGATCCACCACCCCGTCCAGCACCAGCGCGCGCGTCTTCTTCGGAAAACGTTCGGCATACAGCGCCGCCACCTTGGTGCCGTAAGAGTATGCCACCGCCGTCAGCCCCGGTTCGCCCAGCGCGTGGCGGATCGCGTTCAGATCGTTGACCGCCTCGTCGGTGCCGATGTGTTGCAACACGTCCGCGCCGGTCTGTTTGATGCAGGCGGCAATCAGGGTGCGCGTCTGATTCTCCGCGCCGGCAACGTCGTTATCGTCCGGCGTCGGGGTTTCGTCGCCTTCGGCCAGCTGACAAGAAATTTTCGGCGTCGACTGACCGACGCCGCGCGGATCGTAACCGATGATATCGTAGGATTTTCGCAGTCTGGCGACGTGGGCGTCGTTGCCCAGATAGGGGTTGATGCCCGGCAGGCCTGGGCCCCCGCTGATCATTACTACGCTGCCCTTTTTCGGCCCGGTAGCGGGCTGCAGGGTCAGTGCCAGACGCACGGTCTGTTCGCCCGCCTGCGCCGCATGGGCGGGCGGCGTGGCGTAGGCTAACGGCACCTCGAGGTAACCGCAGCGCAGCCCCGGCGGTGGCGCCTCATCGAACCAGCGCTGAAAACCGCTGTTGAGACAAGATTGCCAACGAATGCCGTTCTCGACCGCCATGCCGTGAGCCGCCGGCTTGGCCAGGGCGGGCAACGCGGCGGCGGTCGCGGCGAACAGCGCCAGAATACGCAGTACTGACATGGGGAGTCCTTTCAACTCAACGAATCGGTCAAAGGGTAAAGATACTCGGTTAAACCGCTAGCCAATAGAACATAAAAAAACGCGCGGGTGAAGCCGACGCCGTGCGTATGGAAAGACTTTTCTTTGCTCAGATTGATCTTATAACGCACAGAATGCTGCAAAAAATGCCATTCACCTGCTAGGCTTAGTGTTCGTTAACCCACAAGGAACAGGAGAGCAGCATGTTTGGTAAAGCGGAAGACAAAGCCAATGAAGCCGCAGGCGCGGTACAAGAAGCGTTCGGCAAAGCCGTTGATTCGCCGGAGCATCAGGTGCGCGGCGCGGCGCGCAAATACGCCTCCCAGGCCAGCTATGCCGCCCGTGACGCAGCGGACAGCGTAAGAACGCAGGTGGAAGCCAACCCGCTGGCCGGCGTAGCCGTTGCAGCAGCGGTCGGCATCGTTTTCGGCTTCCTGCTGGGACGCAAATAAGCGGCGAATGCGCCCTACGACAACAGGCCCGTTACGGGCCTTTTTTTTCGCCCTTTTCTGCACCGGCGCCGTTATGCGCGCAAACTTTCATCTATCACAGCCATCGCTTAAAAAAACCAACGCCTTCAACTACGATTAGTTTGTGACCAGAGCGAGGCTCTGCAATCCGGCGGATAACCCTATGAGGATTATCATCATTATCCATGCTGTTTAAGCCGCTCTCCTTCATGCGGCTAAGAAAGGTTAATTATGGCTCGCACCACCCCTATCGAACGTTACCGCAATATCGGCATCTCCGCGCATATCGATGCCGGCAAGACCACCACCACCGAGCGGATTCTGTTTTACACCGGGGTCAGCCACAAGCTGGGTGAAGTGCATGACGGCGCGGCGACCATGGACTGGATGGCGCAGGAACAGGAGCGCGGCATCACCATCACCTCGGCGGCCACCACCTGCTTCTGGAACGGCATGCAGCATAATTATCCGCAGCACCGCATCAATATCATCGACACCCCCGGGCACGTCGATTTCACCATTGAAGTGGAGCGTTCGATGCGCGTGCTGGACGGCGCCGTGATGGTCTATGACTCGGTGGGCGGCGTGCAGCCGCAGTCGGAAACCGTCTGGCGCCAGGCCAACAAGTACAAAGTGCCGCGGCTGGCGTTCGTCAACAAGATGGACCGCATCGGCGCGGATTTTTTCCGCGTGCGCAAAATGATGATCGAGCGCCTGAAAGCCAACCCGGTGCCGATCGTTATCCCTATCGGCGCCGAAGATCACTTCAGCGGCGTGGTGGATCTGGTGCGGATGAAAGCCATTCTGTGGGACGAGGCCTCGCAGGGCATGAACTTCAGCTTCGAAGAGATCCCGGCAGAGCTGCGCGACTCGGCGCAGGAGTGGCGTGAAAACATGATTGAGGCCGCCGCCGAAGCGTCGGAAGAACTGATGGAGAAATACCTCAACCAGGTGCCGCTGAGCGAAGAGGAGATCGTTCACGGGCTGCGGGTGCGCACCGTCGCCGGCGAAATCCAGCCGATGCTGTGCGGGTCGGCGTTCCGCAACAAAGGGGTGCAGCGCATGCTGGATGCGGTGATCGAGCTGATGCCCTCGCCGCTCGACGTGCCGCCGATGGAAGGCCACGGTGAACACGATGAAATCATCACTCGCAAAGCCGACGACAACGAAAAATTCTCGGCGCTGGCGTTCAAGCTGATGACCGATCCGTTCGTCGGCCAACTCACCTTCGTGCGCGTCTACTCCGGGGTGCTGGCCAAAGGCAGCAGCGTTTACAACCCAATCAAGGGCAAAAAGGAGCGTATCGGCCGCATCGTGCAGATGCACGCCAACGATCGTAAGGACATCGACGAACTACACGCCGGCGACATCGCCGCCTGCGTCGGCCTGAAGGACGTCACCACCGGCGATACGCTGTGCGACCCTGGCGCCATCATCACGCTGGAGCGCATGACCTTCCCCGAGCCGGTGATCGCCCAAGCGATCGAGCCGAAGACCAAGGGCGACCAGGAGAAAATGGGCATCGCGCTGCAGCGGCTCTCTTCGGAAGATCCGTCGTTCCGCGTGCGCACCGATGAAGAATCCGGCCAAACCATTATCTACGGCATGGGCGAGCTGCACCTGGAGATCATCGTCGATCGCATGCGCCGCGAGTTCGGTGTGGAGACCACCACCGGCAAACCGCAGGTGTCTTACCGCGAAACCATCCGCAAACGGGTGGCCGACGTGGAAGGCAAGTTCGTGCGCCAATCCGGCGGTAAAGGGCAATACGGCCACGTGGTGCTGACCGTCGAGCCGAACGAACCCGGCAAAGGCTTCGAGTTTTTCGATGAGATCAAGGGCGGCGTCATTCCGGGCGAGTTTATCCCGGCGGTGAAAAAAGGCGTGCTTGAGGCGCTGAATAACGGCGTGCTGGCCGGTTATCAGGTGGTGGACGTCAAGGTACACCTGACCTTCGGTTCTTACCATGATGTCGACTCGTCGGAACAGGCGTTCCGCATGGCGGCGATCTTCGGCTTCAAGGACGCCTGCCGCCTGGCGGACCCGGTGATCCTTGAGCCGATCATGTCGGTAGAAGTGGAAACGCCGGAGGATTATGCCGGCAACGTGATGGGCGACCTCTCCTCACGCCGCGGTCTGGTACAGGGTATGGAAGAGATCCCGGGCGGCGGCGGCAAGGAAATTCGCGCCAAGGTGCCGCTGTCCGAGATGTTCGGTTACTCGACCACCCTGCGTTCGATGTCGCAGGGCCGCGCCACCTACACCATGGAATTTAGCCACTACGCCGAAGCGCCGCGCAACGTGGCCGAAGAAATCATTCACCACAGCAAGCGTTAACCCTCGCGCCCGCCTTCGCGGCGGGCGTCACCTCGGCTTGTCCTCCAACGCCACCACCACCGGCTGCGGCTTGATACGCATGGCGTACACCACGCCGGCGATCAGGCAAACGATGCCGGCCAATGTCAGCAGCGGCGGCCAGGCCTGGCGCAGCAGAAAGGTATAGGCCAACCCCGCCAGAATTTCGAACACGATAAGCGGCCCCACCAACACCGTCGGCAGCCGCTGGCTGGCTTCGTTCCAGCACAGCGCCCCCAGCCAGGAGCAGAACACGCCAATAACCAGCATCAGGGGGATAAACACCTCAGGGCGCGGGCCGAACGGCAAGGCAAACGCCGGTTCGCTCAGCGCCAATTGGCCGCAGACCGCCAGATAGCCCAGCAGCGCCAGCGGCAGCGTCACCAGCCCCTGCGCCGTGGCCCAGGTGGCCGGCCGCTGCGTCGGGTTCTCCCGCAGCCAACGCGAATTGCGCAGCGGGAACCAGGTCCAGCAGGCCACCGCCAACGCGGCCAGCCCAAGGCCGCTGAGATAGCGCCAGCCGTCGATCGGCACCGCATTGCCGCGCAGTTCGGCGATGTTTACGCACGCTAACCCGCAGACGATCAGCAGCAGCGCCGGCGCCAGCTTGCTCCAGGCCAGCCGCCCGTCGTGCCTGCCGTAAAACAGATTGGCGCAGATGGCGATCACCACCGGCAAGGTGCCGATGATCATGGTCGATACCGGTGCGCCGGTACGCTGAATGGCGCTGGCCAGGCACAGGTAGTACAGTAGATTGCCGATGGCCGTCAGTTTGAGCGCTTCCAGCCAATCCTGGCGCCGCAGCTTGCGCAGGCGGCGGCGATCGAACCACGCCAGCGGCAAGGTGATCAGCCCGAAGGCCAGATAGCGCCCGGTGGACTGCAGCGCGGCGGGATAATCCGGCACCAGCAGCGGGCCGACGAAAATCAGTCCCCACATCAGCCCGGCGGCCAGGGCAAACACAACGCCAATGAACATAACGACTCCGACAAACGGCCGGCGCGGCCAACCCGCCCGACAAGACAGCGGCAGAGTAACGAAAACGCGGGGAGGAATTATTGTAGCAGGTTGCTGTTTTAGCCCAATTTCACCTGTTTCTGGAAACGCACTGGCGTGACGCCGTAACGGTTGGCGAAGGCGCGCGTCAGGTGAGCCTGATCGGTCAGCCCCGCCGCCGCCGCCACCTGTGCAGCGGGCATGCCGCGCTCCAGCATGCGTTTGGCCTGCGACAGCCGGATCGCCATCAGCATCTGCTGCGGCGAGACGTGGTATTCGGCCTTGAACTTGCGCAGGAAATGGTACGGGCTGAGCGATACCAGATCGGCCAGCTGGTTGAGGGTCACGGCCTCGGCGAAGTTATCGTGCAGGTAGCTTTTCACCACCTCGAAACGGTGCGCCGCCTCGGCTTTCTCTCGCCGCCCGGTGCGGATGTGCGGGTGCAACACCTCGACCGCCTCCAACAGCAGGCCGTCGAGCGTGAGCGGATCGTCGGTTTGCCACAGCGTGGCGAGAATGGCGGACAGGCGCTGCGCCGCCCGCGGATCGTGGCGCACCGCATCGGTAAACCACTGGCACCGATCGCCGGACAACTGCTCCAGCGCCTCGGGCGCCAGGTAGAGCATGCGATAACACCAGCCGCCCGGCGTTTCGGCTTCGCCGGTGTGCAGCTCGTCCGGGTTCATCAGCACCAGCGCGCCCGGCGCCGCCAG
This sequence comes from Serratia sp. CY33802, assembly GCF_052169095.1. NCBI lineage: Bacteria > Pseudomonadati > Pseudomonadota > Gammaproteobacteria > Enterobacterales > Yersiniaceae > Serratia > Serratia sp. CY33802. The sequence continues at coordinate 1,105,941 of NZ_JBJNLL010000001.1, read as the reverse complement.
GTGCTGCGCCCCGCGATAGCGAAAACGCTCCGCCCCGGTGTCCACGGTGCCGATGGCGAAGGCGTCGTGGGTATGCGGCTCGAAGGCATAGCGTTCGATATGCGCCTGATAGAGTTCGACGCCGGGCAGATGCGACAAATGCCGGAACTGCGCGCAGTCCTTCTCGAACGGAAACTGTTGTGGAACCCCTTGCACCCGACCTCCTCATCCGTGCTGACAATCTGCTCAGCATAGCCAAAACATCGCCGGTTGAGTAGCCGCCCTGCTCCTTTCGTGCCCCTCGCCTGGACGATCGCCGCCATTCGGCGTAGGGTTAAGGTCCCTGTCCCTTTCAGACGGGCCGCATCGCGAAGCTCATCGGCCCCTGACACTCCGCAAACAAGAGGCAACAATGTATCCGGATACTCAACTGTATATCGATGGACAATGGCGCAGCGCACTGGCCGGAAAAACCCTGCCGGTCACCAATCCCGCTACCGACGAGATAATCGGTCAAGTGGCGCATGCCGCCACAGAGGATCTCGATCTGGCGCTGGCCGCCACCGAGCGCGGGTTTAACGTTTGGCGCGACACCGCCGCGCACCAGCGCGCCAACCTGATGCGCAAAGCCGCGGCGCTGCTGCGCGAACGCGCCAACGCCATCGCCGCCGTCATGACGCAGGAACAGGGCAAACCGGTGGCGCAGGCCAAAGTCGAAATTCTCAACGCCGCCGACGTTATCGACTGGTTCGCCGGCGAAGCCACCCGCACCTACGGGCAGATCATTCCTTCCCGCGCCCGCGATGTACAGCAGCAAACCCTCAAGCTGCCGGTCGGCCCGGTGGCCGCCTTCACGCCGTGGAACTTCCCGATCAACCAGATCGTGCGCAAGCTGTCCGCCGCGCTGGCGGCGGGCTGTTCCATCATCGTCAAAGGCCCGGAAGAAACGCCGGCCTCACCGGCTGAACTGATCAAAGCCTTCGCCGACGCCGGTATTCCGGCCGGGGTGATCGCGCTGGTGTATGGCACCCCGGCGGACATTTCGGAATACCTGATCCCCCATCCGACCATTCGCAAGATCTCCTTCACCGGCTCCACTCGCGTGGGCAAGCATTTGGCGGCGCTGGCCGGCCAGCATATGAAAAAGGCCACCATGGAGCTGGGCGGCCACGCGCCGGTGCTGATCTTCGACGATGCCGATCTCGACGCGGCGGCCAAAGAGCTGGCGCAGTCCAAGTTCCGCAACGCCGGCCAGGTCTGTATCGCCCCGACCCGCTTCCTGATCCAACAAGGCGTTTATGAGGCCTTCGTGGAGAAATTCACCGCCGCGGTGCGTGAGCTCAAGCTCGGCAACGGGCTGGAAGACGGCGTGACGATGGGCCCGATGGTGCTGGGCCGCAGCGTCGACAATATCGAGGCGCTGGTGCAGGATGCCGTCGCCCACGGGGCGAAGGCCAGCACCGGCGGCAAACGCGTGGCGGGCAAAGGCAACTTCTTCGAGCCGACGGTGCTACGCGACGTGCCGCTGAGCGCGCGCGCCATGTCGGAAGAGCCGTTTGGCCCGGTCGCCCTGCTGCGCCCGTTCGCTACCTATGACGAGGCGATCGCCGAAGCCAACCGCCTGCCGTACGGGCTGGCCGCCTACGCTTACAGCCGCAACATCGCCACCGTCAATGCGCTGGGGCGTGACGTGGAGAGCGGCATGCTGAGCATCAACCACATCGGTTTCGGCCTGCCGGAAACGCCGTTTGGTGGCGTGAAAGACTCCGGCCACGGCACCGAAGGCGGCAGCGAAGCGATCGAATCCTACCTGGAAACGCGCTTTGTCACCGTCGCCGGCCGATAATCGCCCGGCGGATGAATAGCCAGAAGCCCCGCAATGCGGGGCTTTTTTTTACTCACCGGCCAGTTCGAACAGCTGCCGCGCCGCCGGGGTCAGCCCCAGCATGTGAATACAGGCATGCACCATGCCCGGCAACCGTTCGCAGCGCACCGGCACGCCCGCCTCGCGTAGCCGCTGCGCATACTGCTCGGCCTCATCGCGCAGCGGATCGTATTCGCAGCTCAGGATGGTGGCCGGCGGTAACCCGCGCAGCGTGGCGGCATACAACGGTTCCGCGCCGGGATCGCGCCGCTGGCCCAGATACTGCTGCCAACAAAACCCCATCGCGTCGCGCGTCAGAAAGTGCCCCTCGGCAAACTCGTGATAGCTCATCGTCGTCATCTCGCGGCTGAGCGCCGGGTAGAGCAGCAGTTGACGTTCGATGTACGGGCCGCTGCGATCCCGCGCCAACAGTGCGACCGCCGCCGCCAGATTGCCCCCTGCGCTATCACCGCCCACTGCCAGGCGCTGCGCGTCAATCCCCAACTGCGGCGCCCGTTGTGCCACCCAGCAGAGCGCCTGATAGACATCTTCCAGCGGCTGTGGAAACGGGTATTCCGGCGCCAGACGATAGTCAACCGACAGGATCACCCGGCCGGTGGCGTTAGCCAACGCCTGACAGGGCCGATCGTACAACGCCAGTGAGCCGAGGCACCAGCCGCCGCCGTGGGCGAACAGCATCGCCGGCTGCGCGGTCGTGCCGTTTTCCCCCGCCGGTAGATAGGCGCGCAGTGCAATCCGGTGTCCATCGGCGGCGACCACCGTATGGTCCCTGACGCCGCCGCTCGGTTCCGCCTCGCCCTGCAGCTGGCGTAAACCGGTTTCCGTGGCCGCGCGCATTGCCGCCAGCGAAGCGGGCGGTGGCACGTCGGCCGATGCCGTCAAAAAGGCGGCGATGCGTTCATCAAGCGGCATACGGCTCTCCCGCCAGGAACGGCGTAATCAGTGCAATAAATTCCTCATGACACTCCTCGGTGATGAAATGGCCGCAGCCGGCGACGGTTTCGCCCCGCAGATCGTGCGCATTGCCCTGTAGCGTCGTCAGCGGCGCGTCGCCGGTGGCGTGCTCCGCTCCCACCGTCAACACCGGCATCGTCAAGGGCGTGGCGGCGCGCAGCCGGTTCTGCCGCACGGTCTCCGGGATCGCCCGGTAATAGTCGAATCCGGCGCGCAGGCCGCCCGGTGCCGAATAGGCGGCGATATACACCTCCGCCGCCACCCGATCGCGCCGATAGGACCAGCGGTTGAAGATATAGCCAAGATACTCCCGTTCGCGCCCCTGGGTCAGGGTCTCCGGCAAATCCGCCAGTTGATTGAACATGAAATGCCACAGGAAGATGTTCTCCTCCGGCGCAACGAAAATCGGCGGCGGCGGCGCCAGCCCGGGGATCACGGCCTCCGTCAGCACCAGACGCTCCACCGCCTGCGGGAAATCGCTCGCCATGGCGTAACCGATCCACATGCCGATGTCGTGGCCAACCAGTTGGTAACGTCCATGGCCCAGTTGCGCCATCATTGTGTGCAACACCGCGCCGATGCTGCCGGTGTCGTAGCCGCCAGCGGGCTTGTCAGAATCGCCGATGCCCGGCGGATCGACGGCGATCGCCTGAAAACCGGCCGCCGCCAGCGCTTGCATCACATGGCGCCAGGTGTACCAGGTTTGCGGCCAGCCGGGGATCAGCAGCACCGGCCGCCCTTCACCGGCCACCACGCAGTGAAGGCGCCGGCCGTTCACCTGGAGATAGACGTGTTCCGCCGCGAGATCCGCCAACGGGACCTCGTTCTGTAGATATTGCATGGGTGACTCCCTGAAAAGTTGGGCTCAGCGAATGCCGAGCAAGGCGTTGATCTGCTGCGGGCTGACCGGCGCACCGGCGAAGTCATCGAACACTTTGTCGGTGACGCGGATAATGCGATCGCGAATGAAGGCTGCGCCTTCGCGCGCGCCGTCCTGCGGGTCTTTCAGGCAACATTCCCACTCCAATGCCGCCCAGCCCGAATAGCCGTACTGCGTCAGGCGCGAAAAGATGCCGTTGAAATCAACCTGGCCGTCGCCCAGCGAGCGGAAGCGGCCGGCGCGATCGATCCAGGATTGATAGCCGCCGTAAATGCCCTGGCGACCGGTCGGATTGAACTCGGCGTCCTTGACGTGGAACATGCCGATAACGTCCTTATAGATATCGATAAACTCCAGATAGTTAAGCTGCTGCAGCACCATATGGCTCGGATCGAACAGCACCCGACAACGCGGGTGGTTACCGACGCGCTCAAGAAACCTCTCGAACGTCACGCCGTCGTGCAGATCCTCACTCGGGTGAATTTCATAACACAGGTTGATGCCCTGTTCTTCGCAGGCGTCGAGCACCGGCAGCCAGCGTTTGGCGAGTTCGTCGAACGCGGTGTCGATCAATCCTTCCGGGCGCTGTGGGAACGGGAACAGATAGGGCCAGGCCAGCGAACCGGAAAAGGTGCCCAGCTCGCTGAGCCCGAGCCGCGCCGACGCCTTCACCGCCAGCAGCATTTGCTGCCGCGCCCACTCGCCGCGCGCCTGCGGATTGCCCTGCAGCGCCGGCGGCGCGAAGCTGTCAAACAGCGTATCGTAAGCCGGGTGTACCGCCATCAGCTGGCCGAAGATATGGCTGGTCAATTCACTGACCACCAACCCCTGCTCCGCCAACATCCCGGTCAGATCGTCGCAGTATGTTTGGCTTTCCGCGGCGGTGGCCACGTCGAATAAACGCCGATCCCAGGCCGGGATCTGCAAGGCGGTAAAACCGGTTTGCGTCGCCCACTCGGCGATGGCCGGCAGGCTGTTGAACGGCACTGTCTCATCGCTGAACTGCGCGAGATGCAGGCTTGGACCTTTGAGGGTTTTCATCGTAAACTCCTATTAGTTGTCGATTGACAAACAATAGGAGCAAAGCGAGTTCACCGCAAGCGAAATTTATAAAGACATTGGTATTCCCGCCGATTTAAGCGATCCTATGTCGCTGAATGGCAGGTAAATTGGAGCAGAGAATGGCTGGCAGACCGCGTGAGTTCGACCGCGAACAGGCGCTCTTGAAGGCGCGAAACTTATTTTGGCGGCAAGGTTACGAAGGCACCTCGATGTCGGATCTGGTGGCGGAATTGGGCATTGCTTCCGCACGCATCTACAAGGCGTTCGGCTCCAAAGAGCAGCTGTTCCGCGAGGCAATCGCCAGTTACGAAACCGAGGAAGGCGGCTTCGCCGATCGCGCCTTCGCGCAGGAAAGCGGCATTCGCCCGGCGATCCAACGTATGCTGGAAGATGCCGTGCGCCTCTACAGCCGGCCAGATCTGCCGCAGGGCTGCATGGTGGTCTCCGCCGCCGCCAGTGTCAGTGCGGAAAACGATGGGCTCAAAACCTGGCTGGCAGAGCATCGGTTGCAGCGTACGCAGCAGATCGTCGAACGGCTGCGGCAGGCGGTGCAAACCGGCGAATTGCCGGCCGATACCGACGCCGACAGCCTGGGTGACTATTTCGCCGTCTTCCTGCACGGCCTGTCGATTCAGGCACGTGACGGCGTCACTGAAGAGCGGCTATTGGCAGCGGTAAAGGTGGCGCTGGCGGTCCTGGGCGCCGCTTAATCCTCCGGCAGATCGACAATCACCAGCGTGCCTTCGCTGCCCGGCAACACGCGATGCGGCACGCCGGCCGCGGCCTGATACAGCTGGCCGGCGCGCACCACCACCACTTCCCCCGCCACCTGCAGCCGCAGGTGGCCGCTGATCACCAGCAATCCTTCGCTGTAATCATGCACTTCATCCGCAATGCTGCGCGCGTCCATGCGCAGCACTTTGATATTGGCCGCACCGACGCGGCCCAGCACGGCAGAACGCCAGGCCTCGGGCAGTTCGTCCGCCTGCTGGTTTAAATCGAACAGCATCGTCATACCTTATCGCGACACAGGAACCCGCACTCTACTGCAAGCCGCCAGGTGCTGAAAGACGCGTTGGTTGTAGATTATTCCCCGACGTTCTGAGCCGCCGCCTCACGCCGCAGCCACTGCCGCAGATTTTCGCCTTCCTGCGACAGCTCGCTATCCAGTCGAGCGCACAGGTAATAATCGCGGCCGTCGTCGATCGGCAGATCGAACATTTTGATCAACTCACCGCTCTCAAGGTACTGGGCGATTAACGGTTCACGCATCAACGCGCACCCTAGCCCCGCCTGCACCGCCGCCAGTGTCAACAATCCGTCTTCAAACATCGGCCCGATGCTGCGCAGCGGGCGTTTAACGCCGGCCAGCTGAAACCATTGCATCCAGGTATTGCGCTCCTCGTCGTGCAGCAGCGGCAGCGTCGCCAGCTGATCCGGCGTATCCAGCAAACCGTGCAGTTTACTGAATGCCCGGCTGCACACCGGCACCATTTGGCCAGACATCAGCTTTTCGCTGCGATAGCCGGTCCACTGCCCAACCCCGAAGCGGATCGACAGATCGGCGGCGTCGCTCAGGTAATTGCGGTGGTTGGCGTAAACCACATTGATGTCGATATCCGGATTTTCGCGCAAAAAGCCACGCAGCCGCGGAATGAACCAGCCCATGCCGAACAGCGGGATCAGGCTGATGGTGACCTGCCGCGATGCGGACTGCTCGCGCACGTGTTCGGTCGCCTGGCGCAGCACGTTGAACGCCGAGCGAATCGAACGGTAATACTCCCGCCCCTCGCTGCGCAGCACCAGGTTACGCCCCTGCCGTTCGGTCAACGGCATCTGCAAAAATGCCTCCAGCGTTTTGAGTTGATGACTGACCGCCGAAGGCGAAATCATCAGCTCGTTAGCCGCCGCGCTGATGCCACCCAGGCGCGCGATGGCTTCGAACGCCCGCACGGCGCGCAGCGGCGGATCGTTCGGCAGCATCGGCAATGGCTCATCGTACTGTTCTGTTTTTTTCATATATTGACTGTTTTTGGGAGATCGACACTGAAGGGATGGGTTCAATATACATAAAAATCAACGTATTAAAATCACTCGTTTTTTGTATAAGAAAGTATTTTTCCGTATTTTACAATTTTTTTAAATTCTCTACTGTGAGCCTCCTGACTCATTATCTCCGGACTCTCCTTATGGATACGCTGGTACAGCAAACCGTCAACGGTTTGATGCTCGGCAGCATCTATGCGCTGATCGCGCTCGGTTACACCATGGTGTACGGCATCCTGCGCATCATCAATTTCGCGCACGGCGACGTGCTGATGGTCGGTGCCCTGAGCGCGTTGTCGGCGATCGGCGTGTTGCAACACCACTTTCCCGCGTTATCGCCGTACGCCACGCTGCTGCTGGCGGCCCTGTTCGCCATGGCGGTCTGCGCCATTACCTCGATGGCGATCGAGCGTTTCGCCTACCGCCGGTTGCGCACTGCGCCGCGCCTGGCTCCGCTGATCAGCGGCATCGGCGTCTCGCTGCTGCTGCAAACCCTGGCGATGCTGATCTGGTCACGTAATCCCCTGATGTTTCCGCAGCTGCTGCCAATGACCCCCATCGCCCTGACCGCAGGCAGCGGCGGGCATGCGCCGGCGGTGATCACCGGCACGGCGATCGTCACGCTGGCGGTGGCCGTGGCGGTCATGGCCGGCCTCTGGCTGCTGGTCGAACACAGCCGTTTCGGCCGCGCCATGCGCGCTACGGCGGAAAACCCGCAGGTCGCCGGCCTGATGGGCATCAGTCCTGACCGCATCATCGTTCTGACCTTTGCGCTCGGCGGCGCGCTGGCGGCGGTGGCCGGCATCATGATGGCCAGCAACTACGGCAACGCCGGTTTCTCGATGGGCTTTCTGCCGGGCATCAAGGCGTTTACCGCCGCCGTGCTCGGCGGCATCGGCAACCTGCGCGGCGCGATGCTCGGCGGATTGCTGCTGGGCCTGTTCGAATCGCTAGGCACCGGCTATCTCGGCGAGCTGACCGGCGGCGTGTTCGGCAGCAACTACCAGGACGTGTTCGCGTTTCTGGTGCTGATCGCCGTGCTGGTCTTCCGCCCCTCCGGGCTCTTGGGCGAACGCATCGCCACGCGCGCATAAGGACATCACCATGACCGTTTTGACTCCCCCCGTTCCTCTGGCCACGCCGCGTCGCGCCAGGCTGGGGCTGACGCTGTTCATTCTCACGCTGCTGCTGGCGCCCTGGGTGGCGGGCGCCGCCGGCGGCAACTACTGGGTGCGGGTCGTCGACTTCGCCCTGCTGTACCTGATGCTGGCGCTCGGGCTGAACATCGTGGTGGGCATGACCGGGTTGCTGGACATGGGTTTTATCGCCTTTTACGCCGTCGGCGCCTATTTGGCCGCGCTGCTGTCATCACCGCATCTGACGCAGCAATTCCCGCTGCTGCTGCAGTGGTTCCCCGACGGGCTGCACCTGTCGATGCTGTGGCTGATCCCGCTGGCGGCGCTGCTGGCGGCGGCGTGCGGCATCCTGCTTGGCGCGCCGACGCTGCGGCTGCGCGGCGACTATCTGGCGATCGTCACGCTCGGTTTCGGCGAGATCGTGCGCATTCTGATGCGTAACCTCGATCGCCCGGTCAACCTCACCAACGGCCCTAAAGGCATTTCCGGCATCGACCCGGTCAGCCTGTTCGGCCTGAAGTTTTCCGGCATGCATGAGTGGTTCGGCGTGCGTTTCTCCGGGCTGTATCTCTATTACTACCTGTTCGCCGCGCTGCTGCTGGCGATCCTGTTTATCAGCCTGCGGCTGCAAAACTCGCGCATTGGCCGCGCATGGACAGCGATCCGCGAAGACGAGGACGCCGCGCGGGCGATGGGCATCAATACCCGCAACTTCAAGCTGCTGGCCTTCGCCATCGGCGCCACCTTTGGCGGTGTGGCCGGCGCGTTGTTTGCCGCGTTTCAGGGCTTCGTGTCGCCGGAATCGTTCACTCTGCAGGAATCGATCGCCGTACTGGCGATGGTGGTGCTCGGCGGCATGGGGCACATCCCCGGCGTGATCCTGGGCGCGCTGCTGCTGGCCGCCCTGCCGGAGCTGCTGCGCAGCAGCATGGGGCCGCTGCAGCAGGCGCTGTTCGGCCAGGTGCTGATCGACCCGGAAATCATTCGCCAACTGTTTTACGGCCTGGCGCTGATCCTGGTGATGCTGTATCGCCCGGCGGGCCTGTGGCCGGCTCGCCATGCTGGGAGGACCGCCGCATGACGCCGCTGCTCGCTTTACACCATATCAGCAAACGCTTCGGCGGCCTGACGGCGGTGGATGACGTCAGCATGAGCATCCGCCAGGGGGAAATCCACGGCCTGATCGGGCCGAACGGCGCCGGTAAGACCACCTGCTTCAACCTGATCACCGGCCTGTATCGCGCCGACGCGGGCGAGTTCCGCCTGGCGGGCCAGCGCTATAAGCCCCAGGCGATCGACAAAGTGGCGCAGGCCGGCATTGCCCGCACCTTCCAAAACCTGCGGTTGTTCAATGAAATGAGCGTGCTGGAAAACGTGATGGTCGGCTGCCACGTGCGCACCCGCAACGGCCTGTGGGCGGCGATCGCCCGGCACCGTCGCGCCAGGGAGGAGGAACAGGCGGTGCGCGATAAATCTCATGCGCTGCTGGAGTACGTCGGCATCAGCCAATTCGCTCATTACCGCGCCGGCGATCTCGCCTACGGCCATCAGCGGCGGCTGGAGATTGCCCGCGCGCTGGCGACCGAGCCCCGGTTGCTGGCGCTGGACGAACCGGCGGCCGGCATGAACGCCGGAGAAAAAGTGGCGCTGCGCGAACTGCTGCTGCGCATCCGCGACAGCGGCAAAACGCTGCTGCTGATTGAACATGACGTCAAGCTGGTGATGGGCCTGTGCGATCGGCTGACGGTGCTGGATTACGGTAAAGCGATCGCCGAAGGCGAACCGGCGCAGGTGCGGCGCGAACCGGCGGTCATTCAGGCCTATCTGGGAGGTGGCGCGCATGTCTGAAGCCCTGCTGAGCGTTAAACGACTCAAAGTGTCTTATGGCGGCATTCATGCGGTCAAAGGCATCGATTTCACGGTGAACGCCGGCGAACAGGTGACGCTGATCGGCGCCAATGGCGCGGGAAAAACCTCGAGCCTGCGGGCGCTGACCGGCCTGCAGCCGTTTGAGGGCGACATCCTGTTCGACGGCCGTTCGATTCGCGGCATGCCGCCGCACCGCTTGCTGCAACAAGGGCTGGTGATGGTGCCGGAGGGACGCGGCATTTTCACCCGCCTGACGGTGCGAGAAAACCTGCAGCTGGGTGCCTATGCGCGGCGTGACGCATCGGCGGTGCGGCAAGATTTCGAACGCGTGTGCGCCACCTTCCCACGGCTGAGCGAGCGCCTGCATCAACCGGCCGGGTTGCTTTCCGGCGGTGAACAACAGATGGTGGCGATGGGCCGCGCGCTGCTCAGCCGCCCGCGGCTGCTGATATTGGACGAACCGTCGATGGGGCTGGCGCCGATTGTGGTGGAGGCCATTTTCTCGGTCATCAAGCAGTTAGCCCGTGACGGTGTCACGCTGCTGTTGGTCGAGCAGAACGCCCGCCTGGCGCTGGCGTCCACCGATCGCGCCTACGTATTGGACAGCGGCAGCCTGAGCCACAGCGGCCGCTCCGCCGACATGCTGGACGATGAAAAAATCAAACAGATCTATTTGGGTGAATAACCGTTGTTACCTTTAACCGCACCAGGAGTATGACATGCAGCAGAACATTCGCATCAAGCCGTTGGCGCTGGCCGCCATGACAATGATCCTGAGCCTCCCGGCGCTGGCGGACGACACCGTGCTGATCGGCCTGGCCGGGCCGCTGACCGGCCCTTCCGCGCGCATCGGCAAAGATCTCGAAAACGGCGCACGGCTGGCGATCGCCGACGCTAACGCACAGAAACCGACGCTGAACGGCAAACCGGTCACCTTCAAATTACTGTCCGAGGACGATCAGTCCGACCCGCGCACCGCCGTGGCCGTGGCGCAGCGCTTGGTCGACGAAGGCGTCGCCGGCGTGGTCGGCCACTGGAACACCGGCACCAGCATCCCGGCGGCGCGCATCTACCACGACGCCGGCATCGCTCAGGTGGCGCCGGTGGCGACCGGTCACGGCTACACGCAGCAAGGCTTTGACACCAGCTTCCGCGTGATGGGCCACGACGACGACGGCGGCAACTACGCCGGGCAATATGCGGTGAAAACGCTGAAAGCCAAGCGTATCGCGGTAATCGACGATCGCACCGCTTTCGGCCAGGGGCTGGCGGACGAGTTTATCAAATCGCTGCAGGCCCAGGGCGTGCAGCCGGTCACCCGCGAGTATGTAGATGACAAGACCGTCGATTTCAGCGCCGTGCTGACCACCGTGCGCAGTAAAAACGCCGATCTGATTTTCTTCGGCGGCGTGGATTCTCAAGCGGCGCCGTTGGCGCGCAAGCTGAAACAGCTGGGCATGAACGCGCAGCTGATGGGCGCCGGCGGCTTTGTCAGCCAAACCTTCCTGACGTTGGCGCAGCGGGAAGGCGAAGGCGTCGTCGCGCTGGAGCCGGGGCTGCCGCTGGAACAGATGCCGGGCGGCAAGGCGTTTGAACAAGCCTACCGCGATCGTTATCACACCCACATCGAACTGCATGCGCCCTTCGCCTACGATGCCACCCGGGTGCTGATCGCCGCCATCGAACAAGCCGGCTCGGCCAATCCGGCCGATTACCTGCCGAAACTGCGCGCCATACATTACCAGGGCGTGACCGGCGACATCGCCTTCGATGCGCAAGGCAACCTGCAACAGCCGAGCTTCACCCTGTACCGGGTGGTTGACGGCAAATGGCAGCCGCAAACCGTGTTGGGCGGCGCCAAGTCACAATAAATCAAGAGGAGCAAGGCGATGAGCTGTGCAAAAAACGAATTGGGCATTTTGGCCCGCAGAAAGATCGAGGCGGAGATCATCAAGCCGATCTACCAGATCCTGGTGCGTGAAATCGGCAAGACGCGTGCTCAGGCGGTGATCGGCGAAGCCATCGAGAATGCCGCCATCGAGGCGGGCAAACAGTTCGCCGCCCAGGAACCGAACGGCGCGGATCTGCGCAGCTTCGCCGCCTTGCAGTACCTGTGGGAAAAAGACGATGCGCTGCGCGTCGAGGTGATCAATCAGGACGCGCAGCACTTCGACTATAACGTCACCCGCTGCCGCTACGCCGAGATGTATCACGAGATGGGGCTGGGGGAGATCGGCCACCTGCTCTCCTGCGCCCGCGACAGCCAGTTCATCGTCGGCTATGCCCCAGAGGTTGACCTGCAGCGCAGCCAAACCATCATGTCCGGCGCTCCCTGCTGCGATTTTCGCTACACCGCCAAAACGTCGGGAGAAGAACAATGACGTATCGGGTCAACGGCGAGCGCCTGTGGCAAAGCCTGCACGCGATGGCGCAGTTCGGCGCCATCGCCGATAACGGCGTCACCCGGCTGGCGCTGAGTGAAGAAGATCGCCAAGCGCGCGAGCAGCTGCGCGCCTGGGCGCTGGAGGCAGGTTGTAACGTGCGCGTCGATCGGATGGGCAACATGTTCCTGCGCCGTGAAGGCGCGCGCCCCGAATTGCCGCCGGTCGTCACCGGTTCTCACGGCGACTCGCAGCCCCGCGGCGGCCGTTTCGACGGCATCTACGGCGTGCTGGCCGGATTGGAGGTTATTCGTACCCTTAACGATCGGCAGATCGTCACCGAACGCCCGATTGAAGTGATCAACTGGACTAACGAAGAAGGCGCACGCTTTGCGCCGGCGATGATCGCCTCCGGGGTGTTCGCCGGGGTATTCGACCTGGAATACGGCCTGACGCGCCGCGACGAGCACGGCGTCAGCCTTGGCGACGCACTGGAACGCATTGGTTACGCCGGCGAGCACCCGGTGGGCGGCACGCCGATCCACGCGGCCTTCGAACTGCACATCGAACAGGGGCCGATTCTGGAAGCGGAACATCTCGACATCGGCGTGGTGACCGCCGCACAAGGGCAGCGCTGGTATGAGCTGGAGGTCGTCGGCTTCAGCGCCCATGCCGGCACCACGCCAATGGATCGGCGCCGCGATGCCCTGCTGGGCTTTACGGCGCTGGTCACGGCGGTCAACCGCATCGGTTGGGATTTTGCGCCCGATGCGCGCGCCACGGTGGGCATGGCGCAAATTACCCCCAATTCACGCAACGTGGTGCCGGGACGCGTCTTTTTCAGCGTCGAATTCCGCCATCCGCAAGAGTCTACCCTGGAGCAGATGGAGCAGCGTCTGCTGACGGCGGTAAACCACGTCAACGGCGACGGTCTGACCGCCCGCGCCGACCGCATCTTCCAGTATCCCCCTATCGCTTTTGATCGGGGCTGCATCGACAGCGTACGCCACGCCGCGCAAGCATTGGGCTATCGCCATCGCGACATGATTTCCGGCGCCGGCCACGATGCCTGTTACCTTAACCGCGTCGCCCCGACCGCCATGATTTTCATTCCCTGCGTGGACGGCATCAGCCACAACGAGCGGGAAGATATCACCCCCGCCTGGGCAGCCGCAGGCGCCGACGTGTTGCTCAACGCCCTGCTGGCGCACACCTACGCCTGATCCTCGCCCCGGTTTCTCGCCGGGGCAAAAAAATATTCAACAAAACGGTTGAATATTAGCCCACCTGTTCTATATTCAACCATATGGTTGAATTATCTTCCTCACAGCTGGACGCCATTTTTCATGCGCTGGCCGACCCGACCCGCCGTTCGATGTTACGCGTGCTGGCCGGCGGTGAGCGCAGCATCGGCGAACTGGCCGCGCCGTTGCAGATGTCGTTCGCCGGCGCCTCCAAGCACGTGAAAGCACTGGAACATGCGGGCCTGGTGCAACGCACCGTGCAAGGAAGAAACCATATCTGCCGGCTCGAACCCGAGCCTATGGCGCAGGCCATGCACTGGCTGCAAACCTATGAACATTTCTGGACTGAACGGCTGGATGCGCTCGAACAGGCGCTGCTACAGCCCGAACAGCTTCCTCCCAAGGAGTGAACCATGAATGATTACGGCATGATTATCGAACCCGGCACGCTGCGCATCCAGCGCTTGCTGCCTGGGCCCATCGAGCGGGTGTGGGCTTACCTGACCGAATCCGACAAGCGCGCCACCTGGCTGGCGTCCGGCGCCATGAAGTTGGAAAACGGCGCGCCGCTGGAGCTGGAGTTTCGCAACTCCGATCTGGCCGGCGAGCACGAGCAACCGCCGGCCAAGTACAAACAGCACGGCGGCTGTGTCAGCAACCGCGGCCACATCACCTGCCTGTTCCCGCCGCGCCTGCTGAGCTTTACCTGGGCCGAACAGGATCAGGGGCGCCCTTCCGAAGTGACCTTCGAACTGACGGAGCAGGGAAACGCGGTGCTGCTGACGGTCACCCACCGGCGCTTGGCCAACCGCGACGAGATGCTCAGCGTCGCCGGCGGCTGGCACACTCATCTGGATATCCTGCTGGATCGCCTGCACGACCGGGCGCCGCAGCCGTTCTGGAGCACCCATGCCCGGCTGGAAGAAGAGTACCGCGCCCGCCTGTAATTACGTCTCGTCCCTGCGCCTGAACGCCAAATAACCGGCGATCAGCGTAAAACTGCCGACCAGCAACACCAGCAGGATAAAACCGTGGTGATTGCTGGCCAGCGGGATCCCCCCCACGTTCATGCCAAAGAAACCGGCGACGATATTGATCGGCAATGCCAGCACGGTGATCACCGTCAGCGTATAGAGCGTGCGGTTATTCTGCTCCATCAGCTTGGCGCTCAGCTCCTCCTGCAGCAGCCGAATGCGTTCGGTCAAACTGGCCAGATCGTTCAACACCACGGTGAACTCTTCGGTAAACTGCCGCAGATCCTGCACCACCTCACGGCTCAGCCAGCTCGGCGGCCGGTTCAACAGGCGAAACAGCGCGGCCGGCTCAGGCGCCAACAGGCGCTGAAAGCGCAATAGCATGCGGCGCATGCGCCCCAGCTCGGCGCGGTTGCGTTTAACGCGGCTCGTCAGCAGACGATCCTCGATGGCATCGACATACTGGTTGGCCTGCCGCACCACCTGCTCCAGCACGTCCTCCTGCTCTTCCAGCAGGTGCGCCAGCAGCTCGGTAGACGACGCCAGCTGCAGCGCCGTCAGGCGGCCGAGCAGCCGTTCAATCAGTCGCACCGGTTTGTGACGCACGGTGACCACCAGCCCACGGCAGCAATAGAGCCACAGCGTCGCCGTTTCCGGGTTACTGTCCTCGGGGTGGAAAATCACGTCGTTGAGTACGGCGAACAGATCGTCGCCCTGGCGCTCGATGCGCGTGGTGTGGGAGCCGTGGCGGATCTCGTGAAAGAAAAAATCGGAAATGGCGAAATGGTTTTTCAACCACTTCTCCGCCGCCGCGTGGTTGAGATTGAGGTGCAGCCAGACAAAACCGTCGCCGGGCGGCAACGCTTGGTAGGCCTGACAAACCTGCTGCGAGTTCAGGCGCGCCGGCGCCTCACCGGAGCGGAACACATGGCCGTAGATCAGCCCGGTCACCTCATCATCAAAATCCAGCTTGTGCATCTTTTCCGCTAACCGTTGCACCATAACGCCATATCCTGCCTGTTGCCGTTAACCCAAGACCTTCCCCGCTGTTATAACAATCTTTATTTATCGGCGTTAATGATTTTCGCCGTTCCCGATGATTAATATTTTCGTCATAAAAAGGCCACATTCATTCAGAATACTTTTCAGGCGACAGCTACCGCATTCAATCCTTTCAGGAAGGTCATTATGAGCGATAACAGCGCCGTTCAAACGGGTGTGCCGGCCGCATCCAGCCTGCCCAAGCTGCATCAAAAGAACAGTCGACTCACTGTTCTTTTTTTTGTTTTCTTATTAATTCTGGGGATCGCGTTTGCCGGAGTGAACTTATTTAACGACGTCAGCGATGCCGGCGCCGTCTATACCAGTTACATTCCGTTTTTATTATTGGGGCTGGCGCTGCTGATCGCGCTGGGCTTTGAATTCGTCAACGGCTTCCACGATACCGCCAATGCGGTCGCGACGGTGATTTACACCCACTCGCTGTCGCCGATGGTCGCCGTGGTGTGGTCCGGTTTCTTCAACTTTCTCGGCGTGTTGCTCTCCAGCGGCGTGGTGGCCTTCGGCATCATTTCACTGCTGCCGGTCGAGCTGATCCTGCAAGCCGGCACCGGCAACGGTTTCGCCATGGTGTACGCCCTGCTGTTCTCCGCCATCATCTGGAACCTCGGCACCTGGTGGCTCGGGCTGCCCGCCTCGTCGTCGCATACGCTCATCGGCTCGATTATCGGCGTCGGCGTGGCCAATGCCCTGATCCACGGCCGCACCGGCACCAGCGGCGTGGACTGGGGCCAGGCGATCAAGGTGGGCTATGCGCTGCTGCTGTCGCCGGTGATCGGCTTCGTGTTCGCCGGCCTGCTGCTGCTGGCGCTAAAGCTGTTCGTCAAGAACCGCCAGTTGTACAGCGCGCCTAAAGGCAATACCCCGCCGCCGCTGTGGATCCGCGGGCTGCTGATCCTCACCTGCACCGGCGTTTCCTTTGCCCACGGCTCCAACGACGGGCAGAAAGGCATGGGCCTTATCATGCTGATCCTGGTGGGCACCATGCCGATCGCCTACGCCCTGAACCGTTCGATGCCGCCGGAGCAGATCCCCCGGGTGGCGGCGCTGGCGGAGGTGACCAAAAACGAGCTGCTGCGCCAGTTCCCGGCCGGCGGCCAAACCCCGCCGCGTGAGGTGTTGACCGGCTATGTGCGCACCAGCGAACTGACGCCGGAAGTCGTACCGGCGCTGGCGCAGCTGGCCGGCGCGATCGGCGATCAAATCCGTCAGTACGGCTCGGTCGACAAGATCCCGGCGCAGGCGGTGTCGAACACCCGCAACGACATGTACCTGGCGTCCGAGACCATCAAGCACCTCAAAGCAGAGCGTCAGCTGCAGATCAATCCCGATGCGCAGCGCAACCTCGACGCGCTGAAGGGTGAACTCGATAATGCCACCCGCTTCATTCCCTTCTGGGTGAAAGTGGTGGTGGCGATTGCACTGGGGCTCGGCACCATGGTCGGCTGGCGCCGTATCGTGGTGACGGTGGGCGAAAAGATCGGTAAATCGCACCTGACCTACGCCCAGGGCGCCAGCGCCGAACTGGTGGCGATGACCACCATCGGCGCGGCCGACGCCTTCGGTTTGCCGGTTTCGACCACTCACGTACTCTCGTCCGGCATCGCCGGCACCATGGCCGCCAACCGCTCCGGCCTACAGATGGCCACCCTGCGTAATCTACTGATGGCCTGGGTGCTGACGCTGCCGGCCTCGGTGCTGCTGTCGGCGGTGCTGTACTGGATCTTCAACCATTTCTAACACCGGGCTGATACGGAGAAAATCTGATGACCATGCATGAATTCAACCGCGATGACGGTTTCAACCAGCGCCTGCTGCAAGAATTTTACGACAGCTACGATGAAGAGCTGGAAATGGAGCTGGACGACCTGCGCTTCGACGCGGCAGAAGTCGACAGCGACGCGAAAAAAGCCTGGCGCAAACAATACTTCCGCGAACTGCTGCGCCTGCAGGGCGAACTGGTGAAGCTGCAGGATTGGGTGATGCGCACCGGCCACCGGCTGGTGATCATCTTCGAAGGCCGCGACGCCGCCGGCAAGGGTGGCGTGATCAAACGCATCACCCAGCGCCTCAACCCGCGCACTTGCCGCGTGGCGGCGCTGCCGGCGCCAAACGATCGCGAACGCACCCAGTGGTATTTTCAGCGTTACATCGCGCATCTGCCCGCCGCCGGCGAAATAGTGCTGTTCGACCGCAGCTGGTATAACCGCGCCGGCGTGGAACGCGTGATGGGCTTTTGCAACGACGAAGAGTATGAGGAGTTTTTCCGCAGCGTGCCGGAATTCGAAAAAATGCTGACGCGCAGCGGCATCCAAATCGTCAAATATTGGTTTTCGATCACCGATGACGAGCAGGAGCTGCGGTTCCTCAGCCGCATTCACGATCCGCTCAAACAGTGGAAGCTCAGCCCGATGGATCTGGAAAGCCGCCGCCGCTCGGAAGACTACACCGAAGCCAAAGAGATCATGTTAGCGCGCACTAACATTGCCGAGGCACCCTGGTGGGTAGTTCAGGGCGTCGACAAGAAAAAGGCCCGCTTGAACTGCATCACTCACCTGCTGCAGCAGGTGTCTTATGAGGAGGCCGAAGGCAACGTCATCACGCTGCCGCAGCGCAAACGCAGCCCGGAATACCACCGTAGCCCGGTGCCGGACAACATGGTGGTGCCGGAAATCTACTGACCTTAGCGCAGAGAAGCGGTTGCCGCTTCTCTGTACGAGGACAACGCTTTGATTTCTCTCACGCTACTGTGCCAAACCCCATGTTAAAGTGGTTGTTTTCCATTTTGACAGGAGTCTTCCATGCGCCAACGCATCATTGTTTGCCCGCTGATTGAAAACGATAACGCCTTCCTGCTGTGCAAAATGGCGGCGCACAAGGGCGTGTTTCCCGGCCAGTGGGCGCTGTCCGGCGGCGGCGTCGAGCCGGGTGAACGAATAGAACAGGCGCTGCGGCGCGAAGTGCGCGAAGAGCTGGGCGCCGCGCTGATCCTCGACAACATCACGCCCTGGACCTTCCGCGACGACGTGCGTATGAAAACCTACGCCGACGGCCGCCAGGAGCAAATCTACATGATTTACCTGATTTTCGACTGCCATGCCGCCAACCGCGACGTAACGATCAACGACGAGTTCGACGACTACGCCTGGGTGCCGCGCGAGCGCCTGGGGGACTACGATTTGAACGAGGCTACCCGCTTCACGCTGCAGCAAAAGGGATTGTTGTAACAGTTTGAGCGATTATCGCCCTATTTCCTTCACATTTGCCGGGCAGACTCTTTTGATATTTTTTAATCACTTAGGGTCACTATTTCCGCCGTTATGCTTTTATCTCACGCTTTTCTCCGTCTGCCTGTCCGGCGCTTCGGCGCCGCCCTTCTGTTCAGCCTGCTGTTCGTTTTGGCGCCCGTGTATGCCGCTGCGCCACCGCTGGTGCTGAATGCCAAATCGGTGCTGGTCGTCAATCAACGCACCGGAAAGACCCTCTATCAGAAGCAGCCGAACCGCGTACTGCCGATCGCCTCACTCACCAAGCTGATGACCGCCATGGTCGCCCTGGACAGCAAACGTCCGATGGGCGGCAAGCTCAAAGTCACCGCCGCCGATCGCGATCTGCTGAAGAAAACCCATTCGCGGCTGACCATCGGCTCGGTGCTCAGCCGCCGCGACATGCTGCACATCGCCCTGATGTCTTCGGAGAACCGCGCCGCCGCGGCGCTGAGCCGCAGCTATCCCGGCGGGCGCAAGGCCTTCGTGGCGAAAATGAATCAGAAAGCGCGCGCCATCGGCATGAAACGCGCCCGCTTCTACGATCCGACCGGGCTAACGCCGCGCAACGTGGCGAGCGCCAACGATCTGCTGAAGATGGTCAATCACGCCTATCGCTATCAGTCGATCCGCCGCTTCAGCACCGACAAGCAGCAGATCGTACGCCCCGGCCGCGGCCAACTGGTCTACCGCAGCTCCAATGGCTTAATCAATAACCCGGCCTGGAAGATCCAGCTGCAGAAAACCGGCTTTACCGACGAGGCCGGTCACTGCCTGGTGATGCGCACCACCATCAAAGGCCAACCGGTGGTGATGATCCTGCTCGGCGCGCAGCCGCGCTACGGCCACTACCGTGACGCCATTCGCCTGAAGGCCTGGCTCGAGGGGTAACACCGTGGCGCTTTACCGTCCCACGCATATCCAAATCCGTTTTGGATCAATGGAATATCCTATCGCCAATCAGTATTAAGCCTCACGCCGCCCGCATGGTATTTGTCAGGCATATCTGATGATCAAAGGAGCGGGAAAATGGCTTATGCCTTGAGCATATTGGAAAAAAGTCCGATCGCCGACGGGGAAAGCGCCGCGCAGGCGTTGGCACGCACGCTGCATCTGGCGCAACAGGCGGAACGCTGGGGCTATCGGCGTTTCTGGCTGGCGGAACACCACAACACGCCGCAGCTCGCCTGCCCGTCGCCGGAAATACTGATCGGCTACCTGCTCGGCCAGACGTCGCGCATTCGCATCGGCTCTGGCGGCGTGATGCTGCAACACTACAGCGCCTACAAGGTAGCCGAAAACTTTAACCTGCTGGCGGCGCTGGCGCCGGGGCGCGTCGATCTCGGGGTAGGCAAAGCGCCCGGCGGGCTGCCGCTCGCCACCCAGGCGCTGCAGGCCGCCCATGACCGACAAAACAAACCGGCATTCCCGCAGCAGCTGTCGCAGCTGACCGCCTACCTGAACGACGACGCCGAACCGGGCCTGAGCGCCACACCGCTGCCGCCGCACGCCGCCCAGCGCTTTCTGCTCGGCGCCAGTAAAGAGAGCGCGACGCTGGCGGCCGAATCCGGCTGGGCCTTCGTGTTTGCCGCGCATCTGAACGGCAATCCGCAAGATATCCGCGAGGCGCTGGCGCACTACACCGCACTGAGCGGCGGCCGCAAGGCGCTGCTGGCGGTGGCGGCGATCGTGGCGCAGAGCCCGGAGCAGGCCGCGACGCTGGCGGCGGATATTCAGCAATACCGCGTGCACGTCGCCGGTGAGCAGAGCGTGACCGTCGGTAGCCTGGCGCAGGCAGAGAGTTTCGTGCAGCAGGCCGGCGCGACCGACTACCGCATCGAGCCGCGGGAAAGCCATATCCTGCTTGGTACCGCGCCGCAGGTACATCAGCAACTGGCGCAGCTGCAGCAGCGGTACGACGTGGACGAGTTCATCATCGACACGCCGATCGGCGAACCGAGCGCCCGGCTCACTTCGCTACAGCTGCTGGCGGAGGAGAGCCTGACGCCGGCCTAGTTGATCGCCGCGCTGGCCCGCATGGCGTCGGTCAGATCCTGCGCCAGCGGCGCCAACTGCGCCGGCGTGACGTTAGCCAGGCTGACGCGGAGCGCCGGGCCGCCCTTCAGGCGGAAAGGTTCACCGCCCTGCACCAACCACCCCCGCTGCGCCATCAGCTGCGCGGCGGCGGTTTCTGATCTCACCGGCAACCACAGATGCAGCCCTTCACCCGCCGCCAGCGCCGTGTGATTCAACGTATTGAGCCGCTGTACCAGTTCATCCCTTCTGGCCTGATACGCCTGTTGAGCCCGCTGCAGTTGCCCTTCCTGCAACGCCTGTCCCCACAGTCTGGCGGCGATCTGCTGCAAGATATGGCTGACCCAGCGTTCGCTGATGTACTGATCGGCGCGCATCGCCTGCAGCAACGTCGGGTCGCCGCAGGCCAGCGCGATACGCAGATCCGGGCTGAGAAACTTGCTCAGCGACAGCACGTACAGGCCGCGATCGCCGTCGAACGGCAGATGCAGCGGCTGCTGCGACAGCGGCCCCCAGAAATCGTCGACGATCGCCAGACACTGCGGGTTGTCGTGCAGAAAACGCCGCCACTGCTGCGCGCGTTGCGCAGAGAGCGAGGCGCCGGTCGGATTGTGGGCGCGCGGCGTCAGGATCACCGCAGCGGCCGCCCCGCTTTCCGGCAACCGACAGCCCTGTTCATCTACCGCCAGCGGCAGCGGCCGCAGGCGCAGGTGGCGCAACAGCGTCAATAGCGGCGGCCAGCAGGGATCTTCCACCCACACCGCCGCGCCCGGCTGCACATGGCAGCGCAGCGCCTTTTCCATCGCATCCAGCGCGCCGGAGAACACCGCCGGCTCCCCCAGCGCGACGCCCTGGCGGCCGAGCCACTCGCGACCCAGACCGGTCAATATCGGCAGATCACCGCTGATGTCATAGCCGTTTTGCTGCGGGAACACCTCCGCCGTGCCAAGCGCCAGCACCGGCAACAATGCGGCATCCAGGTTACCGCTGGCCAGATCGCACATCCCTGCAGGCACCTGACGCGGCACATAGGCCGCACTCACCGCCGCCAGCGGCGGCTCCAGCACCACCGTTCCGGCCCGCCCGCGCGTCGCCACCAGACCGGCGTCGCGCAATCGGGCGTAAGCGCTGGCGACGGTATTCGGATTGACCTCCAGCTCCGCCGCCAGTTGGCGTACCGGCGGCAACAGCTCACCTGGCCGCAGCGCGCCGTCTTTGATGCGTGCGGCGATCTGCTCGGCAATCTGGACAGCGCCGCCGCCTTTTGCATACAATGAATTCATACATAAATCCTTTTGTACTAGTTCAAAATAGATTACCCGTTTCCGCGGCCAAAAGTAAGGGGTTCCATGGATAAACATTACGTGCTCGACATTCAGTATGCAGGAAAAGCCTTTGCCCGCCTGCAGATGTTCACTCCCTGGGCAGCCGATCAGCTGGAACAGGCGTGCGCGCTGTTCCCGGCCGCTCAGGGTTATCAGGTGCAGCTCAGCCAGGTCAGCGAACGTCGCATCGTCTACCAGAGCGGTGCGCAAGGCATCACTGTGCTGGGCGAGTCGCTGGCGCTGACCCCTTTCACTCACGCTAGCGAGGTTGAACAATGAAAAAAGCCGTCGCCATTCGACACGTCAATTTTGAAAACCTGGGTATCCTCGGTTCTCTGCTCTCGCTGCGCGGCTATCAGATCGACTATTACGATGCCGGCCGCGATGATATTCGTGCTATCAATAATGAAGAGACCGATCTGTTGGTAGTGCTCGGCGGGCCGATCAGCGCCGCCCAACACTTTTCCGGTGAGCAGCGCTATGATTTTCTCGACCATGAATTAGCGCTGGTCAAACAGCGCCTGGCGCAGCGGCGACCGACCCTCGGGGTTTGTCTCGGCGCGCAGGTGATCGCCCAGGCACTGGGCGCCGACGTGATCTCGCTCGGCGTCAAAGAGATCGGCTTCGCCCCGCTGAGCACGCTCGCGGCGGAAGACGACTCGGTGCTGGCCCCGCTGGCCGATACGCCGGTGCTGCATTGGCACGGCGATATGTTCATGATCCCGGACGGTGCCCGCTGCCTGGCCGGCACGGCGATTTGCCCACATCAGGCTTTCGACTATCAGGGGTTCGCGCTCGGCCTGCAGTTCCATCTGGAGGCGGATCATCGCGATATCGAACGCTGGCTGATTGGCCATGCCTGCGAGCTGGAACTGGCCGGCGTTGCGCCACAGAGCCTGCGCGAACAGGCGGCGTGCCACGGCGCACAGCTGGAACAACGCGCGCGGCAGGTGTTCGCACGCTGGCTGGATAATAACGAACCAAGGATGTAACTCATGCAACAGTCTTCACCCTTGCGGTCACCGTCCATCGACGTGATCAGCATTCAATCTCAGGTGGTTTACGGCAGCGTCGGCAACGGCATCGCCTACCGCGCCCTGCTGAAAAAGGGGCTGGAAGCGCTGCAGGTGCCGAGCGTGCTGTTCGGCTGCCCGCCCTATTACGGCAAGCCGCACGGCGGCGTCATTTCCGGCGAGTGGTTCGGCGGCTTTCTCGACGATCTGATTGCCCGCGGCGTGATGAAGCGCACCCGGGCGGTGATTGTCGGCTACCTGGGCGATGTGATGCAGTGCCATATTCTGGCCAACTGGCTGCAGCGGGTGCGCTCGCTCAATCCTCAGATAAAAATCTATATCGATCCGGTGATGGGCGATTACGGTGAAGGGATCTACGTGGATGAGCGCATCGTCAACTGCTATCGATCGCCGTTCCTGCGGCTGGCCAACGGCCTGACGCCGAACGGCTTTGAACTGGAACAGCTGTGCGGCCGACAACTGAGCAGCCGGGAGCAGACGCAGCACGCCGCGCAGGCGCTGTTGAACGACACCACCGAATGGGTGCTGGTCACCAGCGCACCGGGCGTCACGCAGCACGAAGACGAGGTGGGATTGATGCTGGTCACCCGGCAGGAAACACAGTGCTTTACCCATCCGAAGGTTAAATCGGCGGTCAAAGGCACCGGCGATCTGTTCGCCGCATTGCTGGTCAGCCATCTGCTGCACGGCGCTGCGCTCGACGCGGCCGTGGTCGCCGCCGGGGGTGAAGTGTGCGACGTGCTGGCCGAAGCGGCACATTTCGGTTGGGAAGAAATCGGCAGCCTGCGGGCGTTAAAGCCGTAAGGCCGGTGGAGAGTCAGGGGCAGCGTGCCGCCCCTGATCACTATCAGCGTTTTTTCTTTTTGTTGAAATCCAGCTCGAAGGCGAACACGGCGCTCTGAATTTTGCGCTCCATCGCCAACCCCAGCTTGAGGAAACGGCATGACAGGCGCGAGAAGTGCACCACCTGATCGTTATCGTCGGTTTCCTGATCGTCGTTGACCACCACCAGCTCCATGTTGACCTTGAAGCTGCCGTAGCTGCCCAGATCCAACTCCGCTTTCTTGAACTGCAGGCCCGGCTGGAAGAAATCCGGTAGCGGCCCGTCGAAGCGCAAACCGACGCCGCCGGCAGACAGATCGTGGATCCGCAGCTCATAAGGCGTGCCGTCCGGGTATTCGCCGGTACAGAAGAATTGGCGCCAGTGTGGCGTGGTGATGCGGAACTGACGGCGGCGCTGGATGTAGACCAACTCCTGCGGCAGCCGGGTCGAGCAGGCCTGGACGCCTTGATGTTCGGTCAGTTCCGCCTGGCCGACGGAAAACTCGATTTTGGCGTCGTTGCTTTCAATCACGATGGTGCAGGCGCCGTCGATGGCATTTTCCGCTTCCTCACCGCTAAACACGATATTGTCCGGCCCGACGCTCAATAACAGACTTTGAAACCGGTGCTGCTGATTTTCTACGCGCAGCGGCGTGCGTTGTTTGCAAATTTCACGCAGAATCGCCAGAACTTCAAAACGCTCCCGTTTGATAAACAGTCCGTTATCGCTGTGCTCCACACGTCTCTCCTGACTTTTTTTCTAATGACGTATTACGTATTCCTTACGGTTATCATCTCTGGGAATATTCCTAAAGTCAAATTTGCCAACGCTGCCAGGCCTGCGGCAGCAGGCGTGCGAAACGTTTCGCCCACGCCTGCTGCCCGCGTTCATCGGCGATCAGATCCTGGCGGATTTCGATGCCGACATAAGGCAAACCGCGACGTTCCGCATGCACCGGCAACGTGTAGTCGGTGGCGTCGGTCATCGCATAGGGTTCGTTGATCCCCACCTGCAAATCCCCCTCTTCGCGCAGCAGTTCGGCCAGCAGCAGCGCAAATTCCGGGTAGCGGTTAAACAGCAGGCCCACCTGCCAGGGGCGCGATTCGCCCTTGAACACCGGCGTGAAGCTGTGCATGGCGATCACCGCCGTCGGCAGTTCGCGCAGTTGGCGTTGCCCCAGATGATCGTCGATGGCGTGGTGATACGGCAAAAATACCTCACGCTCGCGCGCCAGCGCGTGTTCGCCGTCGATGCCGATATTGCCGGGGATGGGCGTCAGTTCGGACAAAGGCGGGATCGAGCTGGCGATGCCGGGCGCCCGGTTGCAGTCGATCACCAGCCGTGAGTAACGCTGATGGATCAGCGTGGCGTCCAGTTGGCGGCTCAGATGGCGCGACACGCTCAGCGCGCCGATATCCCAGCCGATGTGGCGTTCAATCTCCCCCGGCGGCAAACCGAGGTCGCCAAGGGACTGCGGTATCGCCTTGCCGGCGTGATCGCACAGCAGCAAAAAAGGCGCTTTGCCGCGCGGGATTTCAACGGCAGCTGCGGGCGGTTCATCGGCGGACAATAACGGCGGGATAAACGAATGGGGCATGACGGGCTCCGGCGGTGGAAAGCAAAACGTTTATCGTAGCGCTATCCCGTCGCCGGCCCCAAGGTCGTGCTTAGATCAAAAAGGCATGAGTCAGACTGTAGTCATGCCGTCTCGGCTGGCTGTGGCTGGTGCACCGCGATATAACGCTGATAGCGCGACGGCTTGAGCCGCGTGGTATCCACCAGCACCAGTCCGTCGATACAGTTGTTGAACGCCGGATCGGTGCCGAAGTCGATGAACTGCACCCCACCCGGTTCGCACAGTTCGGTGTATTGCTTGTACAGCGTCGGGATCGAGCAGCCGATGTTGCTGAGCAGGCTCTTCAGCCGTACCAGATCTTCCTGGTAGTTGTCCCCGGCAAACTGCGCCAACACCTGCGGCAGCGACGCCGGATAAGGCCGGCGCGACTGCGCGAAGGCGTGATCCGGCGAGAAATAGAGCCGGTAGAAGGCGATCAGCAAATCGCGCGCCGCCAGCGGCATGCCGCCGGAGATCGACACCGGGCCGAACAGATAGCGATATTGCGGGTATTTCGACAGATAGGCGCCGATGCCCAGCCACAAATAGTCCAGCCCGCGCTTGCCCCAATAGGCCGGCTGAATGAAGCTGCGCCCCAGTTCGATGCCCTGCGCCAGGATCGGTTCCATATCGCGGTCATAGTGGAACAGGCTGTTGCTGTAGATGCTCTCCAGGCCCTTACGCGCGATTTGTTCGGCGGTGGGAATAAAACGATA
This sequence comes from Serratia sp. CY33802, assembly GCF_052169095.1. Lineage (NCBI taxonomy): Bacteria > Pseudomonadati > Pseudomonadota > Gammaproteobacteria > Enterobacterales > Yersiniaceae > Serratia > Serratia sp. CY33802. The sequence continues at coordinate 1,079,659 of NZ_JBJNLL010000001.1, read as the reverse complement.
GGCGCCGACGATCTCCAGCTCCTCCTCATCCCACAGCACCAGGTGGTAGTAATCGTCGTCGTAGCTGTCCAGATCGCGGCGGCGGCCGGATCCTTCCCCCACCGCGCGGAAGGCGATCTCGCGCAGGCGCCCCAGCTCGCGCAGGATTGGCGTACGCGCTTCGTCACGGCGGCGATAGAGGTAGATGGTTTTACCGTCCGGCGTTACCCCCAACCGTTCGCAGTTTGCCAACGCCTTTTTCAGCTCCAGACGCTCTTCCGGCAGTGCGATCGGCGATTCGCTGGCGAACAGCCCCGGTTTGCCCTGGCCCAGGCGATAGACGTGGCGGCGAAAGCGCTCCGCCAGATCCTTGGCGCTGGTGTGGCCGTCGTGCCAGCTGGCGAACGGCACACGGCCGCCGACGCGGATCTTGATGCGCCCGCCCCGCTGCTGGAACATTTCACGCACCAGCAGCAGCGTCGACAGCGGCCGATAAACCAGCGAGGTAAAGTAGAACAAGTTGCTGTTGCGCGCGCTGATGTGGATCGGCACGATCGGCGCGCGCGCCTTGGCGGCCAGGCGCAGAAAGCCGGTATGCCAGTGGCCATCGCGGATGCCTTTCGGGCTCATGCGCGACACTTCGCCAGCCGGGAACAGGATCAGCGCGCCCTGATTGTCCAGTTGCTGCTGCATCCCTTCAATCTGTTTGCGGCTGGTTTTATAAGCGACGTTATCCACCGGCACGAACAGGTTGCGCAGCGGTTCGATATAGGTCAGCAGCTGGCTGGCCACCACTTTCACATCCGGGCGCACCGCCGCGACGGCGCGCAGCAGCACCAGGCCGTCGAGCGAGCCGATCGGGTGATTGGCGACGAGCACCACCGGCCCCTGGCTCGGGATGTTTTCCAGATCGCCGTCCACCAGCTCGCAGCTGAGGTTGAAGTAGTCCACCACCTGCTCGATCAGATCGAGCCCTTTCAGGTGGGGATAGTCGGCAGCGAACTGTTTGAATTCTTTTTCGAAGAGAAGGGTTCTTAGCAGGCTGCGCTGCCAGGCAGGGGTATTGCGGTGTGGAAATGCATCTTGCAACAGAGAATCCAGGCTGAACATCGCGTTATCTCCTGACGTAGTCGCTGCAAACTTAAGCCAGAGCCGTGACTCTGACGTGTCAGTTACATGACAATAAAATGAATCCATCGACTATCAGGTATAGCAAAGTAATGACGAATTGGGAGCGAAAGACGCATTTTCGCCCCCACTTGCCCTCACATCGGCGCCAGCAGCGCTTCGATGCGGCGGTTCACCGCTTCGCGCAAGCGCAGCAGCGGCCCGGCCTGGTGCGGATAACGTTTGAAGGTAATGCGCATGCCCAGCTCGCGTTCGATCAGCGCCTCAACCGTTGCCCGGTCGGTCAGACTCTCCAGCAGCTGCAGCGCGCGCATGTCCTGCAGCCCCTGATGCAGCACCCGCAGGCGCAGCGACTCCAGCGGCTGCAGATCCTCGCCCGGATAGACCACGAACGGATCGCCGGAGGGAAACGCATGGCCGCTGTCGGTCACGGCGTAAGGGTTGATGCGCTCGCGCGAATGAGCGCTGTTATAGAAGTTGAATCCCCAATGCAGGAAGCCGGCGATGCGGTACAGATAGAGCTGCACGCCCAATATGCGGTTGCGCGCCGAAGGCTGGGCGAAGAACCGGTTGGCGACCTCGGTCTTCTGTACGCAGCAATAATAGGCCCACAGGCCAGGCACCCGGTGTTCGATAAAGGGTTCGATATGATCGGTGGCAGCGACCGGGATTTCCACCAGTCCTCGCTGATAGAAAGCGAAATCCGACAGCGCATCGAAGGTGCGAAAGCCATCCAGCAATGGGCGTAGCGCGGCGCTGGCGCGCTGGTAGGCCGCCAGGTTGTCCAGCGTCGGCTCATCGGAAACATGGAACCACACCTGCCGTTCCAGCCCCCGTTCGCGGAACCAGGCGGTCAACGCCGGCAGCAGCGCCTGCAGAAAACGCTGGTACGCTTCGCCCTGCGCATCGGTGTGCCAGCCGAAAAGCGGTCGCGCCTCGCCCTGCTCCTCCACCACGATCTTCGGCGCATGTGCCGCGCCCCATTGGGTAAACAGCGGCGCGATTTCGAAGTGCTCGATGCCCTCTTCCTGCGCCAACGCTATCCACTGCGCCAGGAGACTGAAATCGAAGTCATACCCCTGCGCCGAACGCGACACCCTCACCAACTGCACCGTGGTGCGTTCACCGCCGACGGCGGTATCCAGCGGCGGCGTAAACAGCGGCGTCAGCAGCATATTAACCCCGGCCTGAACCGCACAGCGCACAAAGTTGCGCACCGCGCGCCAGTAATCCGGGCTGAACACCGCCAGACGGTAGTAATCCGCCAGGCAGTCGGTGTGCAACCACTCGGTGTGCAACAGCGTTTGCGGCGGCAACGCCGCCGGCACCAGATGCAGCGTCAGCGTGGCCTCGGCCAGCGCCTCGCCGCTCTGGGCATCCCGCAGCCGCAGGGTCAACGGAAAGTCACCAGCCAGTTGCGCGTCGGCCGGCGGCGTCAAGGTCAGCCACAGGCTGCCATAATAGCGGCAGGCGGCAAAAAAACGCCGTTGCGGCAGCGGCATCAGCGGATCGGGAAATAAGCCCGGCTCGGTCGTCAGGTAATTCTCATCGGTCTCGCGATAACAGGGAAAACCGCTCGGTACCGATTGCACCTGGCGCACGCTGATATACGCCGCCAGCGGTCCGTCAAGTTGATAACTGAGCTCATGGCGAGTCTCGTTGCCCGGGGTTTGCAAACAGTACACCGCCTGCCAGGAAAGCACCTCGTTATTTAACCCGCTCAGCCGATTTTCTACGGCAACGGGCGGCATATTTTGGCAATGAAATACTTTCTCCAGGCAATGCGTAAATACCAGAGACAGGCGCATGATAATCGGGCCTCTTTATTTTGGATAAGTCAATATTGTGAAATTCAGGCTAACGTCTTTTATCGCCACAGACAATAGCCGGCAATAAAAAACGTTCCTGCACCTTCCTCTGACAGCCACAGCAAGATTTTTTTTGTTTATTTGCATCACAAAAATGAAAGAAGCAGAAGCTTGCACAATAAAAATGTTTTTAATCCCCATTATGGTGCAAGGGTTATCAGTTATTCCTATGCCTGCGAAGGCCGCTAAATGCCGCGCCACCGGGGAAAAAACCCGTCAAAAGGTTAACGAATTGTGAATAAACACACCTTTCACTTGGCCGTCAAAGCCTTTCGATTTTAACAACAATGAAACATCAACGCCCCATTTTTGGGCGTTTGGGGGTGTATTGACACATTGAAAGTTAAGGGATAGAAAGAATTTACGTTGCGAAAAACGCTATTCGTCGCTCACCGAGGGGAAAGCAATGTCACCGATAAAAAATACCGGCCGCCTGCTGGCGCACTCTATTCTTGCCAGCGCATTATTATTGCCCACACTGCTCCACGCCGCAGATAAAATAACATTGCGCTATGCCGTTTGGGACAGAAATCAATTATCATCCGAACAGGAGATTGCTAAGCGATTTGAGCAGGCCAACCCGGATATAAAAATAGAAATAGAATTAACCCCCTCGGCGCAATATTTCGTTAAATTAGATTCCGCAGCCGCCGGCGGCGTGGCGCCGGATATATTCTGGATCAATATGCCTTATTTTGTGCAGTACGCCAAAAACGGCATTATGGAGCCGCTGGCACCCTATATTAAAGACAGCGGCCTTAAGCTGGACGACGTGGTCGCCAGCTCGGTGAAAGCCTACCAGTACGACGGCCAGCAGATGGCCATCCCGCGCGACGTCGATTCCATCGCCGTGTGGTACAACAAAAAACTGTTCGATCAGGCCGGCGTCAGCTACCCCACCAGCGACTGGAACTGGGACGATCTGAAAAGCAAGGCTACCGCGCTGAAAAACGGGCTGAAAGGCACGGCCTTCCCGCTGGTGATGGATCTCAGCATCGACGGCCAGGACAGTTACATGAACCTGCTGTTCCAAAACGGCAATCACATCGTGCCGAAAGACGGCCAGCCCACCGACATCGCCAACGACAAATCCCTCTGGGTCTACCAGCAGCTGCAGGGCATGATGAAAGACGGCCTGATGCCAAGCGCCCAGCAGATGAGCGAAGTCAAAACCGAGAACATCTTCCAGTCCAACCGCGCGGCGATGGTCTATGCCGGTTCCTGGCTGGCGGCACCGTTCGCCAATAACCCGCTGATCAACGACCACATCGGCGTGGTGATGATGCCCAAAATTGAACGCCAGTCCGGCGTGGCGCACAGCCTGGCCTTCGCCATGTCGGCCAAAAGCGCCCATAAGCAGGCCGCCTGGAAATATATTGCCTTCATGAGCAGCGAAGCCTCACAGGCTGAGCTGGCCAAGGTGGTGATCCCGGCCAACAAGACGGCGGCCAAGGTCTGGGCGCAGCAGATTCAGAAAGTCGACGTTTCGCCTTATATCCAGACCCTTGAAGTGACCCAGGCTTACCCCACCGCCGGCACCAATACGCCGAAGTGGCAGAACATGTGGATCGCCAGCCTGAAGAAGATCTTTATGGGCGCGGACGCTAAGCAGGAAATGGACAAATCGGTCAAGAAGATCGCGCGCGTCATGGAGCAGTAATCGCCCCGCCGCGGCGCGCAGCCCCGAGCGCGCGCCGCGGTGGACCCACGCTGAACGTCATAGGTGAGGAATGGCAACATGTCGCTGGCAGAAACGGCTACGGTCACCCTGAAACCATCCCGGCGCACCGCCCGCCCCGCGCTCAATCGGCTCGAACGCGCCGAACGCTTCTGGGGCTGGGTGATGATCCTGCCGCTGTTGTTGGGGGTGACGGTGTTTTACCTGATCCCCTTTTTGCAAAACATTTTTTACAGCTTTACCGATCTGAACCAGTTCATGCGCTGGAGCAGCATCAGCGTCGATAACTATCTCAACCTGTTCGAAGACGACGACTTCTACACCGCCGCCGCCAACACCTTGTTCTACGTGGTGGTGTGCGTGCCGATCAGCCTGAGCCTGTCGCTGCTGCTGGCGATCGGCCTCAATCAGAACATCCGTGGCAAAGGCCTGCTGCGCACCCTGCTGTTCCTGCCGGCGGTCACCATGCCTGCGGCGGTGGCCATGGTGTGGCAATGGCTGTTCAACAAGGATTTCGGCCTGATCAACCAGGCGCTGGGCCTGCTGCACATTGCGCCGGTCGCCTGGCTGTCCGATCCGGACGTGGTGCGCATCAGCGTGTCCATCATCATCATCTGGTCGTCGCTGGCGCTGAAGATCATCATTTTGCTGGCCGGGCTGCAGAGCATTCCGCGCCAGCTATACGAGGCGGCGGATATCGACGGCATCGGCACCCTGCGCCGCTTCTTCTGTATCACGTTGCCGATGATGATGCCGACGCTGTTTTTCGTGTCGGTGATGAGCTTTATCGAGATCCTGCAAATCTTCGACGTGGTGTTCCTGATGTTCGACCGCGCGCTGGTGGAAAACGACGTGATGACCGTCACCAACCTGTTCTACAAGTACGCGTTTTACCTGCAGGAAAAAGGCTACGCTTCCGCCATCACCGTGGTGCTGTTCGCCGTCACGCTGGTGATCACCCTGATTCAAATGGCGATCGGCAAGCGCCTGAAAGTCAGCTGAGGAGCTGCACATGAACGCAAGCAAGAAAACGCTGGTGTACCTGTTTATGGGGCTGGCGGCGCTGGCCTCGGTGCTGCCCTTTATCTGGATGCTGGTGACCTCGCTGAAAACCCAGGCCGAGAGCATTCAGATCCCGCTGACGCTGCTGCCGGCGCACCCTAGCCTGCAGGCCTACGGTCGGGTGATGCACGAAATCCCGTTCGCCGGCTTTTACCTCAACTCGCTGCTGGCGACTTTCTTCACCGTCACCCTGCAGATGGCGATCGCTACCCTGGCCGCCTATGGCTTCTCGCGCCTGCATTTTCGCGGCCGCGACGCGGTGTTTCTGGTATGCGTGTCGATCCTGATGGTGCCCGGTCAGGCATTTCTGATCCCGCAATTCCTGGTGGTACAGAAGCTGGGGCTGGTCAACAGCATCACCGGGTTGGTGCTGCCGGGCATTTTCAGCGTTTACGCCACCTTCCTGCTGCGCCAGTTCTTCCTGGCGGTACCGAAGGAAATGGAAGAAGCGGCTTTGATCGACGGCTACAGCTACTTCGCCATCTTCTGGCGCATCATGCTGCCGCTGATCCGGCCAGGCATTATCGCCTGCGTCATCATCAATGGCCTGTGGAGCTGGAACAACCTGATGTGGCCGCTGATCGTCAATACCACCACCGAGAAGCTGACGCTGCCGGTTGGCCTCGCCTCGCTCTCCAGCCGCGCCGGGGTGGAATACCCGTTGCTGATGGCCGGGGCGCTGATGGCGGTGATCCCGATGTTGATGCTGTTCATTATTTTCCAACGCTATTTCATCCAGGGCATCGCCAGCGCCGGGGTGAAAGGCTAACGCGCAGACAAGGTAAACGACATGGCCGGAATTCAGTTAAACAGCGTTAAAAAAGTCTACCCCAACGGTTTCCACGCGCTGCACGGCGTCGATCTGGAAATTGAAGACGGGGAATTTATGGTGTTCGTCGGCCCGTCCGGCTGCGCTAAGTCTACCCTGCTGCGGATGATCGCCGGGCTGGAGAGCGTCAGCGAGGGGCAGATCCTGATCCACGATCGCTGCGTCAACGACAGCATGCCGAAGGATCGCGGCATCGCCATGGTGTTCCAGAACTATGCGCTGTACCCGCACATGACGGTGTACAAGAACATGGCGTTCGGCCTGATCGGCAAAGAGAGCAAGGCCGAGATCGACCGCCGGGTGCGCGACGCGGCGGAAAAACTGGAGATCACCAACCTGCTGCAGCGCAAGCCGGGCCAGCTTTCCGGCGGCCAGTGCCAGCGGGTGGCGGTCGGCCGAGCCATCGTGCGCAAGCCCAAGGTGTTCCTGTTCGATGAGCCGCTGTCCAACCTCGACGCCAAGCTGCGAGTGTCGATGCGCGTACAGCTGATCGAACTGCACAACCAGCTGAAGCAGGAAGGCGCCGCCGCCACCATGGTGTACGTCACCCACGATCAGGTCGAAGCGATGACCATGGGCGATCGCATTTGCGTGATGAATCGCGGCGCCATCATGCAGGTGGATAAACCGATCAATCTGTACCACCACCCCGCCAACCGTTTCGTCGCCGAGTTTATCGGCAGCCCGTCGATGAATTTGCACGATCTGGCGATCGTGCGCGACGGCCAAACGGTGCGGCTGCGTATCGGCCTGCAGCACCAGCTCGATCTGCCGCCGGCGCTGCAACGGCAGTTGGCCGACTACCCGCATGCGCGGGTGTGTCTCGGCATCCGGCCGGAGTCCCTGCGGCTGTGTGCGCCCGGCAGCGCCAACTGTTTCCCGGCGCAGATCGTCACCATCGAGCGCATGGGCAACGAAGAGTTGCTGCACTGCGAACTGGCTGACCTGCGCTTCGTGCTGCGCATGGCGTCGCTGCCGGACTGGGAGCCGCGCCTCGGCGAAAGCATTCATCTGGCATTCGATCTGACGCGCGCGCATTTGTTCGACGAGCTCAGCGGCCAAAACCTCAAATAACAACAGCGGAGTATCAGCAATGTCGTCAACACAACCCAACAACGTTGCCCAGCGCCCGGTGCGGGTGCTGGTCGTCGGCGCCGGTGCGCGCGGTGAAATCTACTCGCGCTATGCGCTGGCGCACCCCGATTTGATGCAGGTGGTGGCGGTGGCGGAACCGCGCGATGCCTACCGCGAGCCGTTCGTGGTGCAGCACGCCATCGCGCCGGAAAACGTCTTCACCGACTGGCGCCAGGCCGCCGACGCCGGCAAGCTGGCCGACGCGGTGCTGATCTGCACTCAGGATCAGATGCACCTAGAGCCGGCGCTGGCCTTCGCCCGTCAGGGCTACGCCATGCTGCTGGAAAAACCGCTGTCGCCGGACGCCGACGAGTGCCGGGCCATCGTCGCCGAGGTCGTGCGCCAAAAGCTGATCTTCTCAGTCGGCCACGTGCTGCGCTATACCCGCTATACCCAAAAGCTCAAACAGCTGCTGCGCGACGGCGCGATCGGCGACATCGTCAGCCTGCAACACTTAGAACCGGTTGGCTACTGGCATCAGGCGCACTCCTTCGTGCGCGGCAACTGGCGCAACGATCAACAGGCCGCGTTTATGCTGTTGCAGAAATCCTGCCACGACATCGACTGGATCCGCTACGTGATGGAACAGCCCTGCGAACAGGTCAGCTCCTTCGGCAACCTGCACCACTTCCGCCGGGAAAACCAACCGGCCGGCGCGGCGGACAACTGCCTGGATTGCGCAGTGGAGGCAGCCTGTCCCTATTCCGCCAAACGCATCTATCTGGGCGACGATCACAAGGCCACGCCCGGTTTTCTGCGGGTGCTGACGCCGGAACCCGACCAGACGACGCTGCGGGCGGCGCTGCGCGACGGGCCCTACGGCCGCTGCGTCTACCGCTGCGACAATAACGTGGTCGACCATCAGGTGGTCAACATGCAGTTCGCCGGCGGCCGCACTGCGTCGTTCACCATGACGGCCTTCACTCGCCACGAAGATCGCCACACCCGCATCTTCGGCAGCCGCGGCTGCCTGGAAGGCGACGGCCGCCATATCCGCATCACCTCGTTCCTCGACGACGGCGAAACGCATTACGACACCGACGCCGGCCAGGATCTGCACGCGATGGGCGGCCACGGCGGCGGCGACTACTACCTGATGCAGCACTTTATCGCGGCCATTCGCGCCAACGATCCGAGCCAGGTGCTGGCCGGCCCGGCCGAAGCGCTGGAGAGCCACCTGATGGTGTTCGCCGCCGAACGCGCACGCCGTGAAGCGGCGGTGATCGCCCTGAACGGAGCCTGAAGCATGGCCACGACAGAGATGCGTTACGGCTTCGACATCGGCGGCACCAAGATTGAAATGGCCGCTTACGATCGCCGGCTCAATCAGGTGCTGATCCAGCGGGTGCGCACCCCTACCAGAGATTACGGCGAATTCGTGGCCTGCATCGCCGGGCTGGTCGAGCAGGCGGATCGCGAACTGCATACGCGCGGCAGCATCGGCATCGGTTTACCGGGGATCACCGATCCCGTCAGCCGCCGCCAGCTGGCGGTCAACGTGCCCTGCCTGACCGGGCATTGCCTGGCGGATGATTTAACGCGGGCGCTGGCGCGGCCGATCGCCATCGAGAACGATTGCCGCTGTTTCGCGCTGTCGGAAGCCAGTACGCCGCAAACCGCACACCTGCCGCTGGTGTTCGGCGCCATCATCGGCACCGGCGCCGGCGGTGGCCTGGTGGTGAACCGGCAACTGCATAAGGGACGCAGCGGCGTGGCGGGTGAATGGGGCCATATGCCGATCTCGGCCCAGTTGGCGCAGCGTTACGATCTGCCGCTGTTCGGCTGCAACTGTGGGCTGACCGGCTGCTTTGAGCGCTACGTCTCCGGCAGCGGACTGCTGGCGCTGAGCCGCCATTTCGCCCATCCGGCCGCCGACGTGCCAGCGCTGGTCGCCAGCTATCGTGCCGGTGATGCGCTCGCGCATCGGCTGATGACGATTTACGTCGACATTCTGGCCAGCGCGCTGGCCGGCTTACAGCTGCTGCTGGATGTTGATGCCTTCGTGCTGGGCGGTGGCTTGTCCAACGTCGGCGAGCTTTACCGGCTGTTGCCGCCGGCGATGCGGCGCTGGCTGCTGCCGGGCGTGGAACCGGCGGCGGTGTTCCCGCCGGTGCACGGTGACAGCAGCGGAGTACGCGGCGCGGCGCTTTTACGCGCGCCGGCATAAAAAAACAGTGAAAGCCTGGCGGTTGTCGAGCGATCGTTGCGGCTTTCGGCCTCGACGGGCTGAATAATTAAATGCCGGGAATTGGCGACTGAAAAATAACGAATTTGCCGTTTTCACTTTGCGTTAACACCGCTTTCGGTTGGCATTAAACTGAAAGCAAAATTAAATATAACCATCTGATAGATATAGATATTTTAAAATTAATCGATTGCATTTCAGTGTTTCGTTTGCTGTAATTCGCCACGAACTACTGAAAGCGCTCCGGTCGGTATCGCTGCGGCTTATTAAGCCGCGGTCGGGCACGGCTACAGGTAAATCAGGAGTCTGCGTTAATGATCAATACCGCAAAACGCCGGGAATTAATTATCGACCAGCTGTGCCGCGAGGGCACGGTGCGCGTGGAGCAGCTCAGCCAGCAGTTTTCGGTGTCCAGCGTCACCATCCGCAGCGATCTGCGCCAGCTGGAAAAACACGGCTGCGCGGTGCGCGCCTACGGCGGCGCCATGTTGAACAAACAGTTCGCCTTCGACCGCCCATTGCAGGACAAGGGCCGCCTCAATCGCGACGTAAAACACGTCATCGCCTGCGCGGCCGCGGCGCTGATTGAAGACGGCGATGCCGTCATCCTCGACTCCGGCTCCACCACCAGCCAGATGGCGCCGCAGTTGGCGGGGAAAAAGGATCTGGTGGTGATGACCAACGCGCTCAACATCGCCTTCGAATTAGCCAGCAACGAGCAGATCGATCTGATGGTGGTCGGGGGCAGCGTGCGCCGCAAAGCCTGGTCGCTTTACGGCCCTGCCGCCGAACAGCAGCTGCGCCAATACCGGTTCGACAAGCTGTTTCTCGGCGTCGACGGTTTCGATCTCACGAGCGGCATCACCACGCCGGATCCGGGCGAAGCGCAGCTGAACCGCGTGATGTGCGAGGTGGCGCGTGAAGTGATCGCCATCGCCGACGCCAGCAAATTCGGCCGCACCAGTTTTTGCATGATCCGCGAAATCGGCCAGATCCACCGTCTGGTCACCGACAGCCGCATTCCGGCGCACTACCTGCAGGCGCTGCACCATTTAGGGATCGACGTGATTATCGCCGACCGTTAACCGAGGCTTTTTAAGGAGCTGTCATCATGAACGCGTATTTCTCTTACGAGGCGGATTGGCTGAAGCAGCGCAACGCCTGGCACACCGCCGCAGAAATTTGGCAACAGCCGGATCTGTGGGCAGCGCTGCACCGGCAGCTGCAGGATCAACAGGCGCAGTGGCAGCCGTTCCTGGCGCCGCTGCTGGCCAATCCGCGCCTGCAGATCGTCCTGTGCGGCGCCGGCAGTTCGGCATTTGCCGGCCGTGCCCTGGCGCCCTGGCTGCGCGAACGCACCGGCCGCGACGTGGTAGCCTACGGCACCACCGATATCGTCGCCAACCCGCTGCAGTATCTCGACCCTGATCGGCCGACGCTGCTGGTCTCTTTCGCCCGCTCGGGCAACAGCCCGGAAAGCGTGGCGACGGTGGAGCTGGCCGACCAGCTGCTGCCGGAAAGCTATCACCTAATGCTAGTGTGCAACCCGGACAGCCGGCTGGCGCAGTACGCGCATCGGCGTGACAACGTCTGTTCGCTGGTGATGCCGCAAGGTTCCAACGATCAGAGCTTCGCCATGACCTCCAGCTTCAGCTGCATGATGCTGAGCGCCGCGCTGCTGCTCGGCCCAACGTCGCTCGAGGCCGCCCAGGCACCGCTGAGTGCCATGGTGCAGCGCTGCCGAGAACTGCGTGAAACGCTGCAGGCGCAGGTGAAAGCGCTGGCCGCCAGCGGTTTCCGCCGCTACATCACCCTCGGCGGCAGCTGCTTTACCGGCCTCGCCGAAGAGGCCTCGCTCAAGATGCTGGAGCTGACCGCCGGCCGCATCGTTACACGCTACGACTCGCCGCTCGGCCTGCGCCACGGCCCGAAATTCATGGTCGACGGCCAGACGTTGGTGGTGCTGATGTTCTCCCACGACGACTACGCCCGCCAGTATGACCGCGATCTGTGGAACGAGCTGCAGCGCGACGGGCTGGCGATGCAGTTGGTCGGATTGACCGGCGAACGCCAATCCCTGTCCGACGCTCTGCTGAATATGCACGACGCGGCTGACGATATCTGGCTGCTGTTCCCGTATCTGCTGTTCACCCAGATGCTGGCCTTCGAGAGTTCGCTGGCGCTGGGGCTGACCCCGGACAACCCTTGCCCGACCGGCGAGGTCAACCGGGTGGTGAAAGGCGTGACGATTTACCGTTTTCCCTCCCCTGAGTTGTAAGGAGCTCCCATGTATCTGATAGCCAATCGAGAAATGCTGCTCAAGGCACAGCGCCAGGGTTACGCCGTTCCGGCGTTTAACGTCCACAATCTGGAAACCGTGCAGGTGGTGGCGGAGACCGCCGCCGAGCTGCGCTCACCGGTGATCATGGCCGGCACGCCCGGCACCTTCAGCTACGCCGGCACCGACTACCTGATCGGCATTTGCCAATCGGCCGCGCACCGCTACGATTTGCCGCTGGCGCTGCATCTGGATCATCACGAAGAGCTGGACGACATCGAGCACAAGGTGAAAAGCGGTATCCGCTCGGTGATGATCGACGGTTCCCATCTGCCGTTCGAGCAGAACATCGCCAAGGTGGCCGCCGCAGTGGCCCTGTGCCACCGCTATGGCGCCAGCGTGGAGGCGGAGCTGGGCCGCCTGGGCGGGCAGGAAGACGATCTGATCGTCGATACCGCGGACAGCTTCTATACCGACCCGATGGCGGCACGCGAGTTTGTCGCCGCCACCGGCATCGATTCGCTGGCGGTGGCGATCGGTTCCGCCCACGGCCTGTATCACGGCGAGCCGAAGCTGGACTTCGAGCGCCTGGCGCTGATCCGCGAACAGGTGGACGTGCCCCTGGTGCTGCACGGCGCCTCCGGCATTCCGGAAGCGATGGTCAAGCGCGCGATTTCGCTCGGCGTCTGCAAGGTCAACGTCGCTACCGAACTGAAAATCGCCTTCGCCGATGCGGTAAAAAGCTACTTTTCGCAGCACCCGGATGCTAACGATCCGCGCAAATACATCGTCCCCGGCAAGCTGGCGATGAAAGAAGTGGTAGCGGAAAAGATCCGCATCTGCGGCAGCAGCGGCATGCTGTAAGCCCGCTCTCGCCCCCGGTTCCTGCCGTTACACCACGGGGGCGAAAACATCCCGCCATTCCCCGCTTTCCTGAGAGAACGATCACAGCCTTTTACCCTGCCCGCACCGGAAACCATTAACCGGTCTTCACTATGATCCAAATCATGGTTTTGCTCACCCTACCTCCCTATTATCAAACCCATTGGATGAAGGCAGTAGGAATTTTGCCCATTCGTTTTTATTTCGCCACACGAAATAGCTTATTTAATGAAAACAAGCATGCTTGTTTTTAATTGGCGGCATTCTTTACTCTAAGAGGAACAGCGTATGAACCATTACTTAGCCGTATTAAGCGCATTGGTCATTCTGCCCTTCGCTCTGCAAGCAAAACCGCTTTCCGGAAGCCAGGTCGCCTCCGGCGTCGTGCGCTTCACCGGCGCCATTACTACGCCAACCTGCGCCATCACACATCAGGATGAACAGCTTATCTCCAACTGTTTCGGCAAAGTGACGGAATATCAGAACGGGTATATTTCTTCTTCGTTAAAAGAGATGCCAAAAGAATTAGTCTCTGCCGTCACCAGTGAAATGGTGAATAACAATCCCTATTTAAAGCGTGTGACCATCAGCTATAAGTAACCCCAATGTGTCAATGCTTGATGAAATAATAAACAAGAAACAACTTGTCTTGATAACTTATAAATTTATTTTATAAATTCGTCGAACAATGACTCCCTGGCTTCCCCTGAGCCGCCTATTTGGGTAACCCTGCGGTTGCCCATCAACATGTCCGAATTCCGCCATCGTCTCCCTCCGTTTCATGCGATAATCCCCACACTAAACCGAGGAGTGATCCAGATGCAGACTTTTTTGATTGATCGTACCGCTACGCCGGTAGGTGAACTGGTGCTGATTGCCGATGAACAGGGGCGCCTGCGGGCGATTGACTGGACCGATCACGAAGCGCGCCTCATGAAGCTGCTGAATACCCACTACCGCGCCGATCGCTTCACCCTGCGCGAACAGCGCGATCCCAGCGGGCTGACCGACGCCATGCAGCGCTATTTCGCCGGTGAACTGAGCATTATCGATCGGTTGCCGGTGATGACTGCCGGCACCGAGTTCCAACGCACCGTGTGGCAACATCTGCGCCAAATCCCCTGCGGCGAGATCCTGACCTACGGCCAACTGGCGCAACGCATCGGCCGTCCGACCGCCTCGCGCGCGGTCGGCATGGCCAACGGTTCAAATCCGATCAGCATCGTGGTGCCCTGCCACCGAGTGATCGGTTCGCAGGGCGCGCTGACCGGCTATGCCGGCGGCGTACAACGCAAGCAGTGGCTGCTGCAGCACGAAGGCTACCTGCCGAAAAATTTGCTGTAGCCACCTATCCAGCGCCATTGTTTGGCGCTGCTTAATAAAACACATTGCTCTACGCCGCGCGCGTGACCACTTGGGTACTATTAATAGCTTGTGTGAATAAAACGCATAAGTCACAAATAATACTCATAACTTCAGTCCCATACAGAATAATCGGCGGCATGTGTGCGCAAAATTCGCACACAATACCCCTATTCATGCTAATGCCACCCTTATCAGCTGCAGCAAAAGATGTTAAAATTGACTCATATCAATTATTGAATGAGCGTAATCTATGATCCCGGAAAAACGCGTGATTCGTCGTATCCAGTCTGGTGGTTGTGCGATCCATTGCCAGGACTGCAGCATCAGCCAGCTGTGCATTCCTTTCACCCTTAATGCTCACGAGCTGGACCAGCTCGACAACATTATCGAGAGGAAAAAGCCCATCCAGAAAGGCCAGACCCTGTTCAAGGCCGGCGACGAGCTGAAATCGCTGTACGCGATCCGTTCCGGGACCATCAAAAGCTACACCATCACCGAGCAAGGCGACGAGCAAATCACCGGTTTCCACCTGGCGGGTGACCTGGTGGGCTTCGATGCCATCGGCGGCCTGAAGCACCCGAGCTTCGCCCAGGCGCTGGAAACCTCGATGGTGTGCGAGATCCCGTTCGAGACCCTCGACGATCTGTCCGGCAAAATGCCGAACCTGCGTCAGCAGATCATGCGGCTGATGAGCGGCGAGATCAAAGGCGACCAGGACATGATCCTGCTGCTGTCGAAGAAAAATGCCGAAGAGCGCCTGGCGGCGTTCGTTTACAACCTGTCGCGTCGCTTCGCGGAACGTGGCTTCTCACCGCGCGAGTTCCGGTTGACCATGACCCGTGGCGACATCGGCAACTACCTCGGCCTGACGGTGGAAACCATCAGCCGCCTGCTGGGCCGCTTCCAGAAAAGCGAAATTCTCAGCGTGAAAGGCAAATACATCACCATCGAAAATGCCGACGCCCTGTCGGTGCTGGCCGGAACGCCACGTATCAACGTGACCGTCAACGCCTGATCCCCCTGCCGGATCAACATTTCCCCGAAATTGTTGATCCGGCACGCTTCTGTTGTTGTTCTGTTTTTCAATGTTGGGTTACTCTGTAAATTAACAGACTGTTGATTTCAGCTGTAAGGAGGCCCTATGGCGAAGTATCAGAATCTTCTGGTGGCTATTGACCCCAATCAGGACGATCAGCCGGCATTGCGCCGCGCCGTGTACCTGGTAAAACGGAACGGCGGGCGCATCAAAGCCTTCCTGCCCATTTACGACTTCTCTTACGAAATGACGACCCTGCTCTCCCCGGACGAAAGAACGGCGATGCGGCAAGGTGTGATCAGCCAACGCGCCGCCTGGATCAATGAACAGTGCCGCTTCTACCTCAACGACGGCGTGCCGATCGAAATCAAAGTGGTCTGGCATAACCGCCCCTTCGAAGCCATCATTCAGGAAGTGCTTTCTGGCCAACATGACCTGCTGCTGAAAATGGCGCACCAGCACGACCGGTTGGAGTCGGTGATCTTTACCCCCACCGACTGGCACCTGCTGCGCAAATGCCCTTGCCCGGTGTGGATGGTGAAAGACCAGCCCTGGCCGGAAGGCGGCAAAGCGCTGGTGGCGGTCAACCTGGCCAGCGAAGAACCCTATCACGACCCGCTCAATATCAAACTGGTGCAAGAAACCGTCGAACTGGCGCAAAACGTCAACCAGACCGAGGTTCACCTGGTCGGCGCCTATCCCGTCACGCCGATCAACATCGCCATCGAACTGCCCGACTTCGACCCGAGCGTCTACAACGACGCCATTCGCGGCCAGCACCTGATCGCCATGAAGGCGCTGCGGCAGAAATTCTGCATTAAGGAAGAGTTCACCCACGTAGAAAAAGGCCTGCCGGAAGAGGTGATCCCCGATCTGGCCGAACACCTGCAGGCCGGCGTGGTGGTGCTGGGCACCCTGGGCCGCACAGGCATTTCAGCCGCCTTTATCGGCAACACCGCGGAACATGTGATCGATCATCTGAAATGCGACCTGCTGGTGATTAAACCGGAAAACTTCAACTGCCCGATCGAAGCGGATGAAGACGACGAACACGACGACGAAGATTAAGCTTCGCGCATAAAAAACGGGCCGCTAAGCGGCCCGTTTTTCTTTGGTTGCCCAATTTTACTTCTGCAACGCCCGCAGAATCGCTTCCACGCTGTCTTTGGCGTCGCCAAACAGCATCTGAGTGTTCTCCTTGAAGAACAGCGGGTTTTGCACGCCGGCGTAGCCGGTGTTCATCGACCGTTTGAACGCGATCACGTTCTGCGCTTTCCACACTTCCAGTACCGGCATGCCAGCGATCGGGCTGCGCGGATCTTCCAGCGCCGCCGGGTTCACCGTGTCGTTGGCGCCGATCACCAGCACGGTGTCGGTATCCGGGAAATCTTCGTTGATTTCATCCATCTCCAGCACCACATCGTACGGCACCTTCGCCTCCGCCAGCAGCACGTTCATGTGGCCCGGCAAGCGCCCGGCGACCGGGTGAATACCGAAACGGACCTTCACGCCGCGCGCCCGCAGTTTCTCGGTGATTTCCGCCACCGGATATTGCGCCTGTGCCACCGCCATGCCGTAACCCGGGGTGATGATCACCGAGGTGGAGTTCTTCAACTGCTCGGCCACCTCTTCCGCCGTGGTTTCACGGTATTCGCCCATCTCTTCGGCATCGCCGGTGGATGAACCGTCACTGCCGAAACCGCCGGCGATCACGCTGATAAACGAACGGTTCATCGCCTTACACATGATGTAAGACAGGATCGCCCCCGAAGAGCCCACCAACGCGCCGGTGACGATCAGCAGATCGTTGCTCAGCATGAAGCCCGCTGCGGCCGCCGCCCACCCCGAGTAGGAGTTGAGCATCGACACCACCACCGGCATGTCGGCGCCGCCGATCGAGGCGACCAGATGCCAGCCGAACGCCAGCGCGATCGCCGTCATCAGCAGCAGCGTCACCACCTGCCAGCCCACGCTGTCGGTGCGCACGAACGCCACCAGCAGCAGGAACGAGATCACCAGCGCCGCCAGGTTCAGCTTGTGGCGATTCGGCAGCATCAACGGCTTGGAAGAAATGATGCCGCGCAGCTTGCCGAAGGCGACGATCGACCCGGTGAAGGTCACCGCACCGATAAAGATGCCGAGGAACACTTCGGTCAGATGGATATTCGCCATCACCGGCTCCATCGGCGCGCCGTGATCCAGGTAGCTGTTGAAACCGACCAGCACCGCGGCCAGGCCAACGAAGCTGTGCAGCACCGCCACCAGTTCCGGCATTTCGGTCATCTCGACCTTCTTCGCCAGATAGACGCCGATCGAACCGCCGATGATCATGGCGATGATGATCCAGCCGACGTTGCCGGAATCCGGCCCCAGAATGGTGGCGATCAGCGCGATCGCCATACCGGCGACGCCGAACAGGTTGCCCTGCTTCGACGTTTCATGACGCGACAGGCCCGCCAGGCTGAAAATAAACAAAATAGCGGCAACAATGTATGCAGCTGTAACCAATCCTCCAGACATTTGTTACCCCTTAGTTCTTGCGGAACATCTTCAGCATGCGCTGAGTGACGGTGAATCCACCAAAAATGTTGATGCTGGCGATCAGCACGGCGATAAAGGAGAGGAAACTCACCCAGCCGCCGTGGCCAATTTGCAGCAGCGCACCGACCACGATAATCCCTGATATCGCGTTGGTGACCGACATCAACGGAGTATGCAGCGCATGGCTGACGTTCCAGACCACGTAGTAACCGACCACGCAGGCCAGCGCGAACACGGTAAAGTGCGACAAGAACTCTTTCGGCGCCGCGTCCGCCAGCCAGCCGAACAGCAGGATCGCCAGGGCCATCAGGCCGTACTTCAGCCACGGCGAGGTCGGTTTGGCTTCGGGTTTGGCGACCGGTGCAGCGGCAGGTGCCGCTTTCGGCTGGGCGGAGACCTGGATTGGCGGCGCTGGCCAGGTGACTTCACCGCTGCGCACCACGGTAACGCCGCGGATCACCGTATCGTCGAAATCGATGTCGATCTCGCCGTTTTTCTCTTTCGATAGCAGCTTCAACAGGTTGACCAGGTTGGTGCCGTACAGCTGCGAAGATTGGGTCGGCAAGCGGCTCGGCAGGTCGGTATAGCCGATGATTTTCACGCCGTTGTCGGTCACGGTAATGGTGTCGGCCACGGTCAGTTCGCAGTTGCCGCCGGTTTGCGCCGCCAGATCGACGATCACGCTGCCCGGCTTCATCGACGCCACCATCTCTTTGGTGATGAGCTTCGGCGCCGGTTTGCCTGGGATCAGCGCGGTGGTGACGATGATATCAACCTCCGCCGCCTGTGCGGCAAACAGCGCCATCTCGGCCTTGATAAAGGCTTCGGACATCACTTTGGCGTAACCGTCGCCGCTGCCCGCTTCCTCTTCAAAATCCAGCTCGAGGAATTCCGCGCCCATGCTCTGCACCTGCTCTTTCACTTCCGGGCGGGTGTCGAAGGCGCGCACGATGGCGCCGAGGCTGCCCGCAGCGCCGATCGCCGCCAGGCCGGCCACGCCGGCGCCGATGATCATCACCTTAGCCGGCGGCACTTTGCCGGCGGCGGTGATCTGGCCGGTGAAGAAGCGGCCGAACTCATGCGCCGCTTCGACGATCGCGCGGTAGCCGGCGATGTTGGCCATCGAGCTCAGCGCATCCATCGACTGGGCGCGCGAGATGCGTGGCACCGAATCCATCGCCAGCGCGGTGACGTTGCGCGCCGCCAGCTTGGCCATCAGCTCGGGGTTTTGCGCCGGCCAGATAAAGCTGACCAGCGTGCTGCCTTCGCGCATCAAGGCGATCTCGTCGTCTTGCGGCGCGTTGACTTTCAGGATCAGATCCGACTGCCACACTTCGTTTTCGTCGACCAGCGCCGCACCGGCGGCTTCGTAGGCGACGTCGTCAAAACTGGCCAGTTTGCCCGCCCCGCGTTCAATCGCGACGGTAAAACCCAGCTTCAGCAGTTGTTCCACCGTTTTCGGCGTGGCTGCGACCCGGGCTTCATTGGCCAACCGCTCTCTTGGTACACCAATACGCATAATGTTCCCTTCTCACCTGTCTTGGATGATGTTTATTATTTTCCTGCCCATAGCACGACGCCACCGGCGAGCAAGGCGTTAACTTGCCCGCACTGATTTCAGACGCCAACTATAACCTACTGAAAATAAGGTCGATGATCCATAATTGCTTACGCATTCAGCTCTGTTTTTACATAAAAATGCCGCGCGTGATATGACAAATCGCAATTTACTGTGAAAAAATCCATACAGAACAGCGTATTCTGCGTGGCAAGAGGTTTACGCCCGGCGTAACGAATTATGGCCATGCGCGGCGGAAAAGCATAAAAGTTATCATTTTGTGAATAATTAACATTAATGACACCCAAGCCGTTATTATGGAAACTTATGACGGTGGCGCCATCCGTGCGACACGCGTCACCGTCACCGATTTGTCGCACGGGATAACATAAAATGCTGAGACAGTTTTCAGAATTACATGTAATAATCGACGGCTGAATTACACTTAAACAGTTCAGTACGTTATAAACGTTAATGCGCTAGGCGAAAGGATTTTTTATGAAGCTGAAGACCACGATCATCGCGTCAGCCTTGTTATCACTCACCGCGCTGTCTGCTCATGCGGCGCAAGAGTTAACTCCTGAGAAAGCAGCGGCGCTGAAGCCGTTTGATCGCATCACGATTACCGGCCGCTTCAATGCCATCAATGAAGCCGTCGACGCCGTATCCCGCCGTGCAGACAAACTGGGTGCCGATTCCTTCTATATCCAGGACAGCAACAACAGCAACAACGGCGGCAACTGGCGCGTCACCGCAGACCTTTATCATAAAGATGCGCCAGAAGTGAGCAAAACACCAAAATACCGCGTATTTAACGGCGTGAATGAACTGCCTAAAGAGGAAGCCTACCTGCTGGAGCCTTACGATACCGTGAGCGTCAGCGGTTTCTACCGCAGCCAGCCGGACATCAACGACGCCATCTCCAAAGAAGCGCAGAAAAAAGGCGCCGCCTCGTTCTTCATCGTGCGCCAGGTTGACGCCAACTCCGGCGGCAACCAGTTCGTCACCGCGTACATCTATAAGGCCGATGCGCCGAAACGCCGCGTGCAGAGCCCGGACGCTATCCCGGCTGATTCTGACGCCGGCCGCGCCGCACTGGCCGCCGGTGGTGCCGCAGCCGCGAAAGTCGAAATCCCTGGCGTCGCGTCTTCCGGTTCGCCAAGCCGCGAAGTGGGCCGTTTCTTCGAAACGCAGTCCTCTACCGGCCAGCGCTATACCGTCACGCTGCCTAACGGCACCAAGATCCAGGAAGTGAACAACGTGACCGCCGCGCAGATGGTGCCGTTCGATTCCGTCACCTTCACCGGCCACTTCAACAGCATGACCGACGTGTCCACCGAAGTGGCGAAACGCGCGGCCGAGAAAGGCGCCAAGTACTATCACGTCACTCGCCAATGGCAGAACAAGAGCGGCGGCAACCTGACCGTCAGCGCCGATCTGTTCAAATAAAACCCGCTTTTCGGTTTACCATCGGGCAGCCCTTGAGCTGCCCGTTTTTATTGCCGTTCTTTTCGCCACTCGTTGAATAGTTTTTTGTAAATTCCGCATATTCAATCATTGCATCTCTAATCATCCCTCCGTAGAATTTGCGCCAATTTTTAGGGCTATTGTCTATTCGCGCAGTGGTTGTTAACACATTGTTGCCGCCAAGCAGTTCCCTTCCAGTTGTTTATTCTGCGTTCAGGATCCGTCATTGGAAAAAAAACTCGGTCTTACCGCGCTAACCGCTTTGGTGCTCAGCTCGATGCTGGGCGCCGGCGTGTTCAGTCTGCCGCAAAACATGGCGCAGGTCGCCAGCCCCGCCGCGTTGCTGCTGGGTTGGGGGATCACCGGCGTCGGCATTCTGTTTTTGGCGTTCGCCATGCTGTTGCTTACGCGTCTGCGCCCGGATCTGGACGGCGGCATCTTCACCTACGCCAAAGAAGGATTCGGCGAGCTGATGGGCTTCTGCTCCGCCTGGGGTTACTGGCTGTGCGCCGTGATCGCCAACGTCTCGTATCTGGTGATCGTGTTTGCGGCGCTGAGTATTTTCACCGATCGCGGCGGCAACGTGATTCTCGGTGACGGCAATACCTGGCAGGCGCTGATCGCCGAGTCCGCCCTGCTGTGGATCGTGCACGCGTTGGTACTGCGCGGCGTGCAAACTGCCGCCAGCATTAACCTGGCGGCCACCCTCGCCAAGCTGCTGCCATTGGGGATGTTCGCCGTTTTGGCGGCGATCTCCTTCAAAATGGACGTGTTCACGCTGGATTTCAAAGGTATCGCCCTCGGCAAGCCGGTGTGGGAGCAGGTCAAGGACACCATGCTGATCACCCTGTGGGTGTTTATCGGCGTGGAAGGCGCCGTGGTGGTTTCTGCTCGCGCCCGCAATAAGAAAGACGTGGGCCGCGCCACCATGCTGGCAGTGCTGTCGGCGCTGGCGGTGTACCTGATGGTCACCTTGCTGTCGCTGGGCGTGGTGCCACGCAGCGAACTGGCCGACATGCGCAATCCGTCGATGGCGGTGCTGATGGTGGAACTGATTGGCCCGTGGGGAGACGTGATCATCGCCGCTGGACTTATCATCTCCGTGTGCGGCGCCTACCTCAGCTGGACCATCATGGCGGCGGAAGTGCCGCTGCTGGCCGCACAGCACGGCGCGTTTCCGCGCGTGTTCGGCAAGCAGAACCGCCATCACGCCCCAGCGTCTTCGCTGTGGCTGACCAACATCGCGGTGCAGCTGGCGCTGGTGCTGATCTGGCTGACCGGTAGCAACTACAACTCGCTGTTGACCATCGCGTCGGAAATGATCCTGGTGCCTTACTTCTTGGTCGGCGCATTTCTGTTTAAGGTGGCTTACCGCCGCCGCGACAAACGCCTGATCTTCGCCGCCACCGGCGCCTGCGTCTATGGTTTGTGGCTGCTGTACGCTTCCGGTCTGATGCACCTGCTGATGTCGGTGCTGCTGTATGCGCCGGGCCTGTTGGTGTTCATGTACGCCCGTCGCGGCCATCAGGATATCAATCTGCTGAATCGCCTGGAAAAAGGCAGTATCTTACTGCTGCTGGTGGCCACGCTGCCCGCCGGCTGGTTTATGCTGCACTAAAGTGCCCCGTCAATGCGGCTGCCCGTCAGCCGCATTTTGCTTCCTCTTTTCCCCTGCTACCACGCTTACCCTCCCTTTGCACAGTCAGCCATGCGCCACGCTTGCGATCTCAAATGCAATTAATTATCATTATCATTTATTGATTAATGGTAAGACGCGAGTGCCCCTGGCGAGAGGCGTCAGGCGGCGGATGAAGACAGGCTAAAATGGAAGGCATTTCATGGCTGAGAAACTGCTGCACGCATTACCTTTGTTTGCCGCCTGGGAGGCGCTGATCGCCGAGGGCAACACGGCGTTTAATCAGCGGCACGATCGCCAGGCGATGACCAGCTATCAACAGGCGCTGGAGGGGGCTCAGGCGATCATCGCCGAGAAGCCTTGGCTGAATGCGGACTATACCGCCAGATTTGAAGCGCTGAATATTTTCGAGTCTGCCCTTGCCGCGCTGATCGTCACGTTCAACAACATCACCCATCTGCGCCTGCGGCAGAAGCCTCTGCGCGGCGTCGAGCTGCATGTTCATCAGGCCCGAGTCGCTATCGAGCAACTCTTAGCCGATTCGTCGCTGTGCGAACAGATGCAGCAGATCGCTGAGCGGCACCTGCTGCGCTTCAGGATTGAAACCCTGCACTTACTGCGCGAGCACCGTCTGCCGGAAACCAGCATCTGCGCGCCCGCTACCCACCATTCCGCCACCGTGCATTAACAGTGACACATCAACCTGAGGGGTAATCTGCCCATGAATGAATTGAATGACGAGATGAAGAAGATGCTGGCTAAACAGCTGCCAGTGCAGGCAACCAGCAGCCCGAGCGGCGTGCCCGATATCGGCCCCAAGCGTTCTCTGCGCCTCTATGATGACCGTACACTGATTTACAACGAAAATACCGGTGGCCAAACGCTGCAAAACATCAAGGAAGGCTCGAAAATGGCCGTTGTGGTCATCGACCGCGAGGCACTGGACGGCTACCGCTTCGTTGGTACACCCGAACTGTTTCTGACGGGCAAACCGTTTGACGAGGCGCTGGCATTTGCAGAAAAAAACGGGATGAATCCGCCGAAATACGCGGTGTTAATACATATAGACAGTATTTACACCCTGCGTTCCGGTCCCAATGCCGGGACCCGACTTTAGACAGCACGCGTCACGCGGCGTGAGATTTCACGTTCATGGTTAGGCGATCGCAGCAGGTCAATTGCCTAACCATGAACGGGCGGCCGGGTTGATTCCCGGTCAGCTTTTAGGGGGAATGGTGACGGTCATACGCTCACCCACCAGGGCGATCGCAATGCCTTCCGCGCACTCTTTTTGAATGGCCGCCAGCTGTTGCGCCTCCAGCGCATAGGGCAGCTGAATATCAAATACCGTCAGGCCCTGCTGCTGCGCCAGGTCAATCAGGCGCACGATATTGGTTTCATCGCTAACCTGCGTTGACACCACCTGCAACGCCAGCTCTTTCAACTGCTCTTTGCGCGTTTGTGACGTGGTCACGCGCGATTTCAACACCATGCCGAAGATCGGCATCACACCATAAATAGCATCAACAAAGCGCCAGTGCTTCCTGCACGATGCGGACAGAAAATCCATGTAGTCAAAACAGATTTTCTCACTGCGCGCGATGGATGCAAGGTGATTGCTGTTCATCCCCTCATTCCTCTCATGGCCAGTGTTAACCCGTGGTCTTTCAAGCCGCCGCCGGACGGCAACCTGAAATGCATTGGGGATCTTACATCCAGAAATGGATAATCATGCGAAGCTTTAACGACTTTCCGCCGTATGATGGCATAATTCCCCTATTGTTTGCCAGTCTGTCCAGGAGCTTTAATCAATGGAACACCCCAACTCTGCCCCGGTGCTGATTACCGGCGGCGCGCGGCGCATAGGGCTGGCGCTCGCCAGAGCGTTTCTCCAGCGCGGCGTTCCGGTCATTATCGCCTATCGCAGCGAATATCCGGCGATGGCCGAGTTGCAGGCCTTGGGCGCCCGCTGCATTCAGGGCGACTTTGCCACACATGAAGGTATCTACCGTTTCGCCGACCAGGTGCGGCAAGTGGCGCCCAAGCTGCGCGCGATGATCCACAACGCCAGCGCCTGGCAGGCCGAGTCACCGGAGGTGCCGCCGGAACAGGTAATGGCAGCAATGCTGCAAATTCACGTTTACACGCCCTATTTGCTCAACCAGCTGCTCGAATCCTGTCTGACCGGCCAGGGCCAGGCTGGCGCCGACATTATCCATCTCACCGACTACGTGGTGGAAAAAGGCAGCGACAAGCATATCGCCTACGCCGCCAGCAAGGCTGCGCTGGACAATATGACTCGTTCGTTTGCCCGCAAGCTGGCGCCGGAGGTCAAGGTCAACGCCATCGCGCCGGCGCTGATCATCTTCAATCCGGGCGACGACGAAGCCTATCGCCAGCAGGCGCTGGCGAAATCGCTGATGAAGGTCGCGCCCGGCGAAAGTGAAGTGGTCAATCTGGTGAACTACCTGCTGGAAAGCCGCTACGTCACCGGCCGCACCCACGGCGTCGACGGCGGCCGGCCGCTGCGCTGACGCCAAGATCCGCATGGCGCAACGTCGCGGGCCGCGCTATGCTCAAATCCGCTTTTTATATTAAAACACGGGCATATGCATAAAATTGTTTTTGTGGAAGACGATCCTGAAGTCGGCAAACTGATCGCCGCCTATCTGGGCAAACATGACATCGAGGTGCTGATCGAACCGCGTGGCGACAGCGCGCAGGCGCGCATCGAGCGCGAGCAACCCGATTTGGTGCTGCTGGACATCATGCTGCCCGGCAAAGACGGCATGACGCTGTGCCGCGATCTGCGCCCTACCTTCCCCGGCCCGATCGTGCTGCTCACTTCGCTCGACAGCGACATGAACCATATCCTGTCGCTGGAGATGGGCGCCAACGACTATATCCTGAAAACCACGCCACCGGCGGTGTTGCTGGCGCGCCTGCGTTTGCACCTGCGCCAACACAGCCAACAGCCGAAAGAAGAGTCGGTTCAGTCGCTCACCCAGCATAACGCGCTGCATTTCGGGCTGCTGTGCATCGATCCGGTCAACCGTCAGGTTACGCTGGGCGAAGAAACCATCACCCTGTCCACCTCGGATTTCGATCTGCTGTGGGAGCTGGCGACCCACGCCGGGCAGATCATGGATCGCGAGGCGTTGTTGCAAAACCTGCGCGGCGTAAGCTACGACGGTATGGATCGCAGCATCGACGTGGCGATCTCCCGCCTGCGTCGTAAGCTGTACGACAATGCGCTGGAGCCTTTCCGTATCAAGACGGTGCGCAACAAGGGCTATCTGTTCGCCCCTAACGCCTGGGCTTCGGTGCAACAATGAGAAAACTTTTCGTCCAGTTCTTCCTGTTGCTATTCGTCTGTTTTCTGGTGATGGCGATGCTGGTCGGCCTGGTGTACAAGGTGACAGCCGAGCGCGCCGGCCGCCAGTCGATGGACGATCTGATGAAAAGCTCGCTGTACCTGATGCGCAGCGAGCTGCGCGAAATCCCGCTGAAGGACTGGAACAAGACTATCGCCACGCTGGATCTCAATCTGTCGTTCAAGCTGCATATCGAACCGCTCGGCAAACAGGAACTGAGCGAGGATCTGAAAAAGCGGCTGCGGCTGGGTGAAATCATCGCCCTCGACGATCAGTACACCTTTATGCAGCGCATTCCGCGCAGCCACTATGTATTGGTGGTCGGCCCCATTCCTTATCTGTTCTATCTGCACCAGATGCGCCTGCTGGATCTGGTGTTGCTGGTGTTTATCGGCATGTCGCTGGCGCTGCCGGTGTTTCTGTGGATGCGGCCGCACTGGCAAGACCTGCTCAAACTGGAAAACGCCGCCCAGCGGCTCGGCGCCGGGCATCTGGATGAACGCACCCACTTCGATCCCACTTCCAGCCTGAGCCGGCTCGGCGTGGCGTTCAACCAGATGGCCGACAACGTCAACACCCTGATCGCCAGCAAGAAACAGCTGATCGACGGCATCGCGCACGAGCTGCGCACGCCGCTGGTGCGCCTGCGCTATCGGCTCGAGATGAGCGATAACCTGTCCGAAGGCGAACAGCAGGCGCTGAACCGCGATATCGGCCAGTTGGAGTCGCTGATCGACGAGCTGCTGACCTATGCCCGCCTGGACCGGCCGCAGGTTGCGCTAAACATTGAACCCATCGATCTGCCAAAGTGGCTGGAGGACAAGATCGACGATATCCGTCTTATTCATCAGGAACGCGACATCCAGCTCGATATCCCGCACGTCGGCGACTTTGGCGGCGTCGATCTGCGCCTGATGGAACGCGTGCTCGATAACCTGGTCAATAACGCGCTGCGCTATTCCGAGCAGCGTCTGCGCGTGGGTCTGTGGTTCGACGGCGACCTCGCCTGTTTGCAGGTCGAAGATGACGGGCCGGGTATCCCGCCGGAAGAGCGCGAGCGGGTATTCGAGCCTTTCGTTCGCCTCGATCCCAGCCGCGATCGCGCCACCGGCGGCTGCGGACTGGGGCTGGCCATCGTCCATTCCATCGCCGTCGCCTACCAGGGACAGGTGTTCGTCGAGAGCAGTTCGCTCGGCGGCGCCAGTTTCCGTTTCTGTTGGCCGGTGAAGCCGACATTCAGTTTAAAAGCCGATCTGGCGTAATACCGCCGGACCCTTCTCATTGGAGTCGAATAATAATGACATCTGCACATTCCAACACGTCTGCTTACGATCACCTGCGCGCGCTTTTTAGCCGTCTGTCGCGTTTCGGCCACCTGTCCGCCATCGCCGGTTGGGACATGCAAACCATGATGCCGCCGGGCGGCAGCAAGGCGCGCTCCGAAGCACTGGCCGAGCTGAGCGTGCTGCAGCACCAGCTTTTAACAGCGGAAAGCACCGGCGCGCTGTTGGATCGCGCGCAGCAAGAGACGCTGGACGAGATCGACCGCGCCAACCTGCGCGAAATGCGCCGCCAGTATGAAGACGCGGTGCTGCTACCGGCGTCGCTGGTCGAAGCCAAATCGCTCGCCGGCGCGCGCTGCGAACACGCCTGGCGCGCCCAGCGCCCGGCCAACGACTGGGACGGCTTCGCCGAGAACCTGCGCGAAGTGGTCAAACTCAGCCGGGAAGAGGCGCAGATCCGTGCGCAGGCGGCCGGCACCAGCCGTTACGACGCCCTGCTCAATCTGTATGAACCGGGCATGCGCAGCAGCGATCTCGACCGCATCTTCGGCGATCTGAAAACCTGGCTGCCGGATCTGCTGCAGCGCGTGGTGGCCAAACAGGCTAATGAGCCCTGCCAGGCGCCACAAGGCCCGTTCAATGTGGACACCCAGCGTCAGCTGAGCCTGAGCGTCATGAAACTGCTCGGTTTCAATTTCGACAACGGCCGTGTCGACGTCAGCGCCCACCCGTTCTGCGGCGGCGTGCCGGAAGATGTACGCATCACCACGCGCTACAACGAGAAAGAGTTTTTGACCGCGCTGCTCGGTATCGTGCACGAAACCGGCCACGCCCGTTACGAACAGAACCTGCCGCGCGATCTGCTCGGCCAGCCGGTCGCCCTGGCCCGCTCTACCGCCATCCACGAATCGCAGAGCCTGCTGTTCGAAATGCAGCTGGCGCGCGGCAATGAATTCCTGAAAATCTTGCGTCCGCTGGTCACCGCGCAATTTGGCGAACAGCCGGCGCTGGAAGAAGCCAACTTCATTCGCCTCAACCAGCGCGTTAAACCGGGCCTGATCCGCGTCGACGCCGACGAGGTGAGCTATCCTGCCCACGTCATCCTGCGCTACGAAATTGAAAAAGCGTTGATCGAAGGCGAGGTCGAAGTGGAAGACATTCCGGCATTGTGGAATGAAAAGATGCACGCTTACCTCGGCCTCGACACCATCGGCAACTATCGCAACGGCTGCATGCAGGATATCCACTGGACAGACGGCGCGTTCGGCTACTTCCCGACTTACACCCTCGGCGCGATGTACGCCGCGCAGCTGTTCCACAGCGTGCGCCAGGCCCTGCCTTCGCTGAGCGAGGATATCGCCGCCGGCAATCTGCAGCCGCTGTTCCACTGGCTGCAGCACAACATCTGGCGCCACGGTAGCCGCTTCCCGACCGAGACGCTGATCGCCAACGCGACCGGCGAAGCGCTCAACCCACGCTACTTCCGTCAGCATTTGGAAAACCGCTACCTGTAATCTCTCCTGGCGCGGCCCTGCCGCGCCCTTTTTTCCTCTGGTTGACCTGACACTGTTCCATAGTGCACTTTCCTGCGGGTAACGCCTTGGCTACAGAGTGGCGGGTGGCCACCCACCATTAGTATGTTGTAACTAAAAAAGCAAAAATACCGAACCAACCGGCCTCTCATCCCAATGCATGGCGGGCGATCATCGCCGCCAGCTGCGGCCTCAACGCGGCGGGCAGGTCATGCCCCATGCCCGGCATAATCTGCAATCTGGCGTTGGCGACGGCCCGAGCGATCGCCACCCCGCCGGCCTTGCGCACCAGCCGATCGCGATCGCCGTGAATCACCAGCGTCGGCGCGGCGATGCGCCGGCTGTAACGCCGCAGATCGCCGCTGCCGAGCAACGCGGAAAGTTGCCGCTGCATGCCTGCCGGATCCACACCCCGCTTCAGCAACCGCGTCACCAGGGCATCCAGCTCCGCCTCCTCCGGTGGATAAGTCGCGGTGCCAAGCGCGCGCAGAAAGGCCTTCATCCCTTCCTGGCGCTGCTGCAGCGTCATATCGGCGGCAGGCCGGCGCACCAGCAACCACAGCAGCGAAGGCGCCGGCGGCGGCAACAGCGGCTGATTGGTGCTGGAAAACAAGATGCATAACGAGGCGACGCGCTGCGGGTATTCGGCGGCCAGCACCTGGGCGATCATCCCCCCCATCGAAGCGCCCAGTACGTGAGCCTGCGGAATGCGTAAATGATCGAGCAGATGCGCCGCGTCCGTTGCCATGTCCGCCAGGGTATAAGGCACCGGCGTTTGCCAGCCAAGCTGGGCGCGCAACATCAGCAGCCACAATGGCTGTGAGCGTTGTGCCTGCGTTTTTCCTGAAAGGCCGACGTCGCGGTTGTCATAACGGATCACCCGAAACCCCATGGACACCAGGGCGCGGCAGAAGTCGTCAGGCCACAACAGGAGCTGCGCGCCGATGCCCATGATGAGCAACAACGGCGGGTGCGTCTCATCGCCCCAGTCCTCATAGGCCAGCGGCACCTCGCCCTGTTCAGTCACGCCACAACGAATCGTTATCTCGTTAATTTTAAATCCCTTTTTCCTTGTCTGGCGGTCATTATAGCAGCAATCCCCCTCGCCACCGCCGCCCTGTACATTAGGTTACATGCCGAAACCAATCACTCACGGAAAGCCGGACGCCGTTTGCCTACTATCATCTCAACGGCCCCGCAGTGGGGTTGGTACCCAAAAGTCATGTTGAGGATTCTGCGATGAAAAAAGTATTAGCTCTGGTTGTTGCCGCTGCAATGGGTCTGTCTTCCGTGGCTTTCGCTGCCGAGGCTGCCACCACCGCACCTGCGGCTACCGCAACCACCGCCACCGCTGCGCCGACTAAAGCTCAGGTGAAACACCACGGCAAGAAAGCCCCGGTTCAGAAAGCTCAGGCGGCCAAAAAGCATCACAAAAAAGCCGGCAAGAAAGCCCCGGCGCAAAAAGCCCAGGCGGCTAAAAAGCACCACAAGAAAGCCAGCCACAAAAAAGCGTAATGTCGTGAGGGTCCCCTCACCGTTTCAGGCTTGACGTGTACGACACCCGGTTCACCGGGTGTTTTTTCATCGGGGGGTTCTCATTGATGCTGCGCCGCTACCTGTTCGAGATCGTTCTGACCGCCCTGATCCTTTGCGGACTGATCGCCGTCTTTTTTTACCTGTAGCCTGCCGCATCGCCGGCGGGAAATTATTGAAAAATCAATTATTGCCCATCCACATGGCTGCTAAATCAGTCTATAGTTAGCATTCAGTGTGTTTATGGATGATCCGTATTTGTCAGGCAAGAGATCTATGCGCATATCCGTTTTACTGTTGCTGTGTTCACTCCCGCTCATCGCTTCTCAGGCGGCACGCGCAGACGGCCCGTCCAAGGCCGAGCAAACGCGTCTGTTTTTCGGCAAAGATGAACGAATCAAGGTCACGGATACCGCCGCCAAGCCGTGGCAGGCCATCGGCCAGGTCGAAACCGCCAGCGGCAATCTGTGTACCGCCACGCTGATCTCCCCACACCTGGCGTTGACCGCCGGCCACTGCGTGCTGGCACCGCCGGGGCAATTGGATAAAGCCATCGCTCTGCGCTTCGTGGCGGGTGATAAGTCGTGGCAGTATCAAACCGACAATATCGAGACCCTGGTCGACAGCAAACTGGGCAAAAAGCTGAAGCCGGACGGTGATGGCTGGATCGTCCCGCCCGCCGCGGCCGCTTATGACTTTGCGCTGATCCGTCTGAAAGACAAAAAACCGCTGCCGATCGCACCCTTGCCGCTGTGGCAAGGCGACAGCAAGGCGCTGACTCAGGCCCTGAAACAGGCCAAACGGCTGATAACTCAAGCGGGCTACCCGGAGGATCATCTGGATGACCTCTACAGCCACCAAAACTGCAAGGTCACCGGCTGGGCCCAGCAAAGCGTACTGTCGCACCAGTGCGATACTCTGCCCGGCGACAGCGGTTCGCCGTTGCTGTTGAAAACCGCCGACGGCTGGCAACTGATCGCCATCCAAAGCTCGGCACCGGCGGCGAAAGATCGCTATCGCGCCGATAACCGTGCCCTGGCGGTGCCCGGTATCCGCGAAGCGCTGGACGCGCTGGCGGCAGGCAAATAATCCTCTCTCAACGGCGCATTATGCGCCGTTGCTGTTTCTCTGCTCTGCGAATTTCAACTTGCGCTGCGCCGGCCGCTTGCCGGCCGGTGCGGCTGAGCTTAGCTCGAAAGCTGCT
This sequence comes from Serratia sp. CY33802, assembly GCF_052169095.1. NCBI lineage: Bacteria > Pseudomonadati > Pseudomonadota > Gammaproteobacteria > Enterobacterales > Yersiniaceae > Serratia > Serratia sp. CY33802. The sequence continues at coordinate 1,048,107 of NZ_JBJNLL010000001.1, read as the reverse complement.
CGATAGTTTGCAAAATGCGCTTATCGGAGATCGGGTAAGGCGTGCCCAACTGTTGCGCGAACAGGCTGACGCGCAGCTCTTCTATCATCCAGCGCACCGCTTTTACTTCTTCCTCCTGCTGTCGCTTCGGCGGCAGCTTGTTCAGCCACTGCTGCCACGCCTGCTGCACCTGCTCCACCCGCAACATCTGCGCGCGATCGCGGTGCGGATCAATAGCCAGTTTTTCCAACCGCCGCTCGATCGCCTGCAGGTAGCGCAGCGTATCCGGCAGGCGCTTCCATCCGTTGCCAGTCACGAAGCCGCGGTAAACCAGCCCGCCGAGCTGGGTCTTGATGTCCGACAGCGCCAGCGCCAACGACATGTCCACCCGGCCTTTCAGCCGTTTGTTGATGTTGAAGACCGCCGTCAGGATCTGTTCAACCTGCTTGGCCACCTCGACGACCGTGTCGTTCAGCTCGGCGCGGATCTGCTCCTGCAGCCGTGCAAAGTCTGCTTCTTGCCAGACCGGGCCGCCGTGTTCGGCGATCAGCTTGTCGATGCCGCACGATATGCAGTCGTCGATCAGCTCCAGCACCTTGCCGTACGGGTTGAAATAGAGCCCCAGCTTGGCTTTGTTCGGCAGTTTCTCATGCAGGTATTTGATCGGTGAAGGAATATTCAACAACAGCAGGCGACGCGTGCCCTGCCACATCGCCTGTTGCTGCTCGCTTTCGCTGTCGAACAGGCGGATCGCCACGCTGTCCTTTTCATCCACCAGCGCCGGGTATGCCTTCATCGAATAGCCGCCGCGCTTCTGCTCGTAAAACGCCGGCAATTGGCCAAAGCTCCAGACATGCAGATTGCTCTGCTCCAGTCCGTCATCGGCCACCGCCGACAGCGTCTCCTGCACCTTCTCTTTCAACTGCAGGCGCAAGGCGGCCAGATCTTTGCCTTCGCGCAGCGTCTGGTTTTTCTCGCCCACCACGCGGAAGGTCATCTTCAGATGATCGGGCACCTGATCCCACTGCCAGTCATCACGTGACACGGTCACGCCAGTCATGCGCCGCAGCTCGCGCTCCAGCGCGTCCAGCAGCGGCAATTCCAGCGCCGTTACGCGGCCAAGGAACGCCTCGGCGTAGTTCGGTGCCGGCACGAAGTTGCGACGCACCGGTTTCGGCAGCGACTTGATCAGCGCAATCACCAGTTCACGGCGGATGCCGGGGATCTGCCATTCGAAGCCCTGCTCTTCCACCTGGTTGAGGATCGGCAGCGGGATGTGCACCGTCACGCCGTCAGCATCGGTGCCTGGTTCAAACTGGTAGCTCAGCCGCAGCTTGAGGTTGCCCTGATGCCAGAAGTTCGGGTAATCCAGCGCGCTGATCTTGTTGGCGCCGTCTTTGATCAGCATCTCTTTTTCGAAGTTCAGCAGATCCGGCTGCTGCTTGGCCGCGCTCTTCCACCAGCTGTCGAAATGACGGCCGGACACCACGTCGTTGGGGATGCGGCGATCGTAGAAGCCGAACAGCATTTCGTCATCCACCAGAATGTCGCGGCGGCGCGATTTATGCTCCAGTTCTTCCACCTCGGCGCGCAGCTTTTGGTTTTCGCGGAAGAAGGCGTGGCGCGTCTGCCAGTCTCCCTCTACCAGCGCATGGCGGATAAACAGCTCACGGCACAGCAGCGGATCGATGGCGCCGTAGTTGACCTGGCGCGCCGCAACGATCGGCAGACCAAACAGCGTGACCTTTTCGCTGGCCATCACCGCCCCCTGCGACTTCGACCAGTGCGGTTCGCTGTAGCTGTGTTTCACCAAGTGCTGAGCCAGCGGCTCGATCCATTCCGGTTCGATGCGCGCGGCGATGCGTCCCCACAGGCGGCTGGTTTCCACCAGTTCGGCCACCATGGTCCACTTCGGTGGCTTCTTGAACAGGCCGGAGCCGGGGAAGATCGAGAAGCGGGCGTTGCGCGCGCCGGTAAATTCCTGCTTGTCCGTATCCTTCTGGCCGATGTGCGACAGCAGGCCGGTCAGCAGCGCGGTGTGGACGCTGCGATAATCGGAAGGCGTGCTGTTGATCGGCAGCCCCAGTTCTTTCACCACCTGGCGCAGTTGGGTATAGATATCCTGCCACTCGCGCACCCGCAGGTAGTTAAGAAAATCGTTGCGGCACAGCCGGCGGAACTGACTGGAAGAGTTCGCCTTTTGCTGCTCCTGCAGATAGTCCCACAGGTTGACGAACGCCAGGAAGTCCGAGTCTTTGTCGGCAAAACGGCGGTGTTTTTCATCCGAGGCCTGCTGCTTATCCATTGGGCGCTCGCGCGGATCCTGAATCGACAGCGCGGCGGTAATGATCATCACCTCGCGCACGCTGCCGCTCTTCTGCGCTTCCAGCACCATGCGCGCCAGACGCGGGTCGATCGGCAACTGCGCCAGCTGCCGGCCCTGCGGCGTCAGCTGATAGTGGCCGTTATCGGCAGTGGTGATCGCCCCCAGCTCTTCCAGCAGACGCACGCCATCCTGAATGTTGCGCTTGTCCGGCGCCTCGACAAACGGAAACGCGGCGATGTCGCCCAGCCCCAGCGAGGTCATCTGCAGAATGACCGACGCCAGGTTGGTGCGCAGAATTTCCGGATCGGTAAACGCCGGCCGCGAGAGGAAATCCTGTTCAGAGTACAGACGGATGCACACGCCCTCCGACACGCGGCCACAGCGCCCTTTACGCTGGTTGGCGGAGGCCTGCGACACCGGCTCGATCGGCAGGCGCTGCACCTTGGTGCGGAAGCTGTAGCGGCTGATGCGCGCGGTGCCCGGATCGATGACGTATTTGATGCCCGGCACCGTCAGCGAGGTTTCCGCCACGTTGGTGGCCAGCACGATGCGACGGCCGTGGTGCGACTGGAAAACCCGGTTCTGCTCGCTGTTCGACAGGCGCGCATACAGCGGCAGCACCTCGGTGTGAGGCAAATTGAGGCGGTTCAAAGCGTCGGCGGTATCGCGGATCTCGCGCTCGCCGCTCATGAAGATCAGAATGTCACCCGGCCCTTCGCGCCCAAGCTCGTCCACCGCATCGAAAATCGCCTGCAGCTGGTCGCGGTCGGTATCATCGCCGTCGTCCACCACCGGGCGGTAACGCACCTCCACCGGGTAGGTGCGGCCGGAAACCTCGATGATCGGCGCATTGTTGAAGTGGCGCGAGAAACGCTGCGGATCGATGGTCGCCGAGGTGATGATCACCTTGAGATCCGGGCGCTTCGGCAGCAGTTCGCGCAGGTAGCCGAGAATAAAGTCGATATTCAGGCTGCGCTCGTGCGCTTCATCGATGATCAACGTGTCGTACTGCATCAGCAGGCGATCCTGCTGAATCTCCGCCAGCAAGATACCGTCAGTCATCAGCTTGACCAGGGTGTTTTCCCCCACCTGATCGTTGAAGCGCACCTTGTAGCCCACGCTGCCGCCGAGCGGGGTTTCCAGCTCGTCGGCGATGCGGTTGGCGACGGTGCGCGCCGCCAGGCGGCGCGGCTGGGTATGGCCGATCAGCCCTTTCACCCCACGCCCCAGCTCCAGACAGATCTTCGGCAACTGGGTGGTTTTTCCCGAGCCGGTCTCCCCGGCGACGATCACCACCTGGTGGTCGCGGACAGCGTTTAAGATGTCCTGCTTTTTTTGGCTGACCGGCAGGCTTTCCGGATAGGTAATGCGCGGGCAAGACGCGGCGCGCGCCTGCACTTTTTGCCGCGCCGTCGCGATGTCGCTTTCCACGTCGGCGGCGACCGCCAGCTGGGCATCGGGATTTTTGATTTTTCGTGCGCCCTGCAGGCGACGACGCAGGCGTTGTTGATCGCGGAGCATCAGCTCGCCCAGTTGGGCCGGCAGTGCCTCGAGCGGAGATTTCACGTTCGGTGTTCCTTGTTTCTTCGCCGCCAAGGCCAGGCTTGGCAACGGTTTAATGTTTTTTTAGCGATTTTTTTGCTTTAGCCGCACAGCCTATCACAAACGGCTTTCTCCCCCTACTTCCGCGAGTAAAGCGTCGCCATGTCATTCAATAAAATTGAACGGAGATCTCGAAATATTGCGCTATCACTGTTGGGGGAATGTGAATAGCATGTACTTCATGCAAGGGACGCTGAGTCCTGATGTCACTGTCACAACGTAAGGAATTATCGATGAGCAACGTATTGGTTCTGAAATCAAGCATCCTGGCGACCTACTCTCAGTCTAACCAACTGGCCGATTTCTTCGTAGAGCAATGGAGCAACGCCCACAGCGGCGACACCATCACCGTGCGCGATCTGGCCGCACAGCCAATCCCGGTGCTGGACGGTGAACTGGTCGGCGCGCTGCGTCCTTCCGATGCTCCGTTGACTCCACGTCAACAAGAAGCGCTGGCCCTGTCGGACGAGCTGATCGCCGAGCTGCAGGCCAATGACGTCATCGTGATTGCCGCACCGATGTACAACTTCAACATTCCGACCCAGCTGAAAAACTATTTCGACCTGGTTGCCCGCGCCGGCGTGACCTTCCGTTACACCGAAAACGGTCCGGAAGGCCTGGTGAAAAACAAACGCGCCGTGATCCTGACCAGCCGCGGCGGCATCCATAAAGGCACCCCGACCGACCTGGTAGAACCTTACCTGCGTCTGTTCCTGGGCTTCATCGGCATCACCGACGTGGAGTTCGTCTTCGCGGAAGGCATCGCCTATGGCCCGGAAGTGGCGACCAAAGCACAGGAAGACGCCAAGGCGGCCCTGTCTCAGGTGGTTGCTGCCTAAGACCCTGCGCAGGGGCGCCGAGCCCCTGCCGGACAAGAGGAAAGTCCTGTCAAACCTGCACTACCCTCATAATAATCATCTATCCGTATCTTTTGGCGCGCCAGACGGCGCGCTTTTTTTATTTCTTCAGCCACTGCCCGTTGATGCCGCGCACATACTCGCCGCTCTGCGCCCGCGTCACCAGCTTCTGCCCGGCCATGCGCGCCACTTCGTCGACGGCGATATGGTTGCCGTTCGCCACTTCCTGATACTTCTCGGCGCGGCCGGCGTTGATGCGTTTCACCAGCGCCAGGGTTTCCGCGTCCTGCTTCACCGGCGCGATGTAGCCGCTCAGGGTTTCACCTACCCGCCCTTGCTGCTTCGCCTCATCCAGCGTCAACGCCATCGCCATGCCACTGAACAACCAGGCGGCGCCGGCCAGCCACAAATAACGTTTTTTCATGTCGGCTCCTAGAACAGACCGCTTTGGGTTTTCAGCAGGTTTTCGACGTCCTTATCCACCTTGATATGAATTTCATGCTCGATCTTGACGTTCATATTGATGGTGATCGGATCCTTCGGCGTCGCCACCTCGATGCGCGGCACGCAGCCGCTCAGCAGCGAAACGCACAGCACCGCTGCCAGCGTCGACACACTCATGATTTTCATTGTTGCTCCCCAGGTTGTGAGAGGGCCTGCTCCAGCCACTCCTGTAAATTGTCGCCGAAGCGCAAACTGCGCCACAGCTGAAACACGTTTTCCTGATGGCGATAGTTCAGGATCACCTCGCGCTTGGCGCTTTTCTGCGGGTTGATGCCGTCGATGCGCGCGCTTAGCGTCAACTCGCCCAGGTTGTTGAGATCGACCCGGGCATGCGAACGGTTGATTTCCATGTAGCGCAGCCAGTCGATCGCCGCGCCGGTCGCCAGGTTATTGCTGCCGATGGCGTCGGCCATGTCTTTGTCCAGGCGCAGCGTCAACGTGCCGGCGTTGGCGATCCAGCCGTTTTGCACCAACCACTTCGGATGGTTCAGGAACAGCGGCAGCTCGCCGTCGACCCGGCCGGACATGGCGAACTGCTTCGGTTTCAGGGCGGTAAACAGCGCGCTGAGATCGACCTTATCCAGCTTCAGTACCGCGGCGTCATGCTGCGGCAACCGCAGCGCCGACAGGCTGATATGCCCGTTGAGCATGTCCACGCCGACGTTGCTCAACGTCAGTGGCTGCCCTTCGCTATAAGGATAGGTGCCCTGCAGATCGGCGGAAATGTTCTGCATCTCGAACAGGTTGGTGAAAGACTTGATGCGCAGCGATACCGGCTGTTTAGCTCCCAATTGCCAGTGATGCTGCTTGAAACGGTACGACAGGATGAAATCCAGGCCGCTCATTTCGCCGTCTTTCAGCCACATGCCGCCGTTTTTCACCACCCAGTGGCCACCGGCCTCGAACCCTTGTTCACGGGCGGCGGAAAACGCCGACTGCGCGTAAAACTCGCCGTCGCGCAGCGTGAGATTGAGATCCGGTGCCAACAGCGGTTGGAAGACCTTCAGCGACTGTTTCGGCCACCAGCCTTCGCCGCGCAGACGTTCGCCGTCCCAACGGCCGCGCAGCGCGATCGGCCCGATCTGTTGCGCCTGCAGCTTGCCCTGCAGCTGGAAACTGTCCGGCGAACGGCCGTTCACCTGCAGCGCCAGCACCGGCGCCGGCAGATAGCCACCGTCGCTGAAGCTGACCTTATCCGCCGCCAGCTGGAATTCGCCGTTGAACTGCGGGCTTTGTTCATCACGCTGCCAGCGCAGCGGCTGGTTGAGGCTCAAGCGCGGCGCGGCGACCGTCACCAGACCGTACTTCAATTTGTCGAAACCGGTGGAGAGCTTGTCGAGCACCAGCTCGCTGTCCTGCCAACGACCGCTGCCGGCGACGTCCCAGGCGGCCTGCAGCGGCGGCAACCGGCCGTTGCCCCAGTAACGCCACTGCCAGTCGCCCTTGTCCGGCCAGAAATCCTGCGCCTGGCCGTCCAGGTGGAGCTTGAAACGCCCCCAATAACTGTCGCTGGCGCTCAAAATCGCCTGCAGGCGGCCGGTGATGCCGGCGGCGGTCACCTTCACGCCGGCCAGCGGTAGACGCGCCTCTTCCAACGTCATTTCCGGCGTCGCTTTGCCCCACAGACGCAGCAGCGAACCGGGCTGCAGAACCAGCGTCGGGTTAAGAATGCTGCCGCCGATCACGCCCGGGATCGACGCGGTGGTGGAGAAATCGGCCAGATTGGCCTGCCCGGTCAGTTGGAAGCGCAGATCGCTGTCGGTCAACCCCACCTTGCCCGGCCCGAGGGTGAGCACCGCATTACCCTTGCCGTTGTGGCCGGCGGTGATCACGTTCAGCCGCGCGCTGATCTCCGTTTCATCCAATCCCTTGCTCCAATCGTGCAGCGCGATGCTGAGGCCGCCGTTCAACGGCTGTCCGCTGTAGGGCCAACGCCACTCGCCCTGCTTGATGCTGACCCGCTGCGGGGTCACTTCCCACGGCAGCACCGCCAGCGGCCGATCGTCGCCTTTCTCGCTCACCGTCAACACGCCCTGCTGGTGTTGCCAGCGCATATCCAGCAAAACCGGTTTTTCCAGATAGGCCGTCTGCATTTCACCCTGCAACGCGCCCTGCTTCGGCAGGCTGGCCAGATCCAGCGGGAGAGTTATCTTACCGGCTAGGTGCAGCGGTTGCGCGCTGTTGGGCGGGACGACGGTCAGACTCTGCAACGTCAGCTGCTGTTTTTCATCCAGCCGCGCCTCGGCGCTGAGATTCGGTCCCCGATAATGCAGACGTTGCCCGTCGGGGCCGGAGGAAATCTGTAGCTTGCCGGCATAGCGCTGCCAGGGAATAAGCGTCAGATCATTAATGGTGAGATCCAGCGCCGGCAGTTGCCGCTGCAATTGATCGAGCGCGAGCGGCGCGCTGTTGGCGTCGCCGCCCGGCAGTTTTGACAAACAGGCGCTATCGACGCTGACCTTATCGCTCGACAGCTGCCAGCGGCCTTGGCGGTAAGCCAGCCGCGTCGGACCGACGTTGGCCAGCAGGCAATCTTGCGCGGTGAAACGTGCCCCCGGCAACGCCAGGCCGCCTTGGCGCCAATGCAACTTGCCCTGTAACTCAAGTCGGCTTCCCGCCGGCAACCAATGCGATAACACCCCCGGCAGCCAGCGCGGCAAAGTTTGCCATAACGCCAGCACCAGAATTGCACAGCCCGCCACGGTCCCTATGAATACTTTCAATCGCCTGGTCATTAAATGATTGCTTCGTTCCTGAGTTAGGCATTGGTTAAGTCTATGCCTGAATTGACAATAATGATGGCACGAATTTGACATAGGGTGAAGCTGAGCGGGGTCGCAAAGGCGACTTGCACCTTTTTAGCGCAAACGTGTGCGAAGTTGTAGATTTTCGTTACATATACATCACATAAATAGGACGGTTTTCAGACTTTTGTTATTGTCGTTACCGTTGATGATTAATAGTCTTGCAACCATTCTAATAAAAGTTTAGCTGCTAGCTAACTGTGTACTAGAGAAGCCATTCCCCACACCCCCGTGGGGATTTTTTTGCCGCTAATTTCAAATCACGGCCTCAATAAAAGCCTGTACTATGCGGCTGTCGCTCGCTTTACGCCAGATAGCATAAATATTGCTGCGCATTTCATTCCCGCACTCGGTATACGCAACCTCCCGCTGTCGCGCCAGGCTCTCAGGGACAAACGCATACCCCAACCCCGCGCTTACGCAGGCGAATATCACGTCATAGCATTCCACCTCCAGCAGCGCGGCGGGGATCACTTGCTGCTTTTGCAGCCAGGCGTCCACCAGATGGCGATAGTGACATTGACGCGAATAAACATAGAGATCGCTTTTTGCCAACAACGCTGGCTGATACGCCCCGCCAATGAAGACCAAACGCTCCTGAAAAGCACGCCGGCTCTGCAGCTGCGGATGTTCTATCGGCCCATCTGAAAACACCACGTCCAGAGTTCCTTTTTGCAATTGAAACTCCAGATCCAGCGAATAGCCCTGCACCACACTCAACTGAACGCGGCGGTTCTGCGCACGGTAATGCGCCAACTTTTGCGGCAGATGATGACTCAAGGCGATATCCAGCGCGCCAAGCTTCAGTTCACCCTGCACCGGATCCTGTTCAAGCTGCGCTCGCGCCCGCTCTTCGATAGCCAAAAAGCGCTTGGCTTTATGGTAAAGCGCCCGACCTTCCGGTGTGAGCGACAGTCGATTGCGCTCACGATCAAATAGCGTAACGCCACACGCCATTTCCAACTCTTTTAATTTCTTGGTCACGTTAGAGGGCACGCAAAACAGCCTCTCAGCCGCTGCCGTGAGACTCTCTGACTCAACCACCATGCAAAAAGTCACCAACTGAGCACGTTTCAACATCACAAACCTTCACCAAAAATGAATAGCAACGGAACTTTATTTCACTTTTAGTCAACCATCAAGTCCGTAGAATCCTCGCGGTCAGCACATTGCTGCCACCTGGAAATTCCAGTTTCATTATCGACTGAGGAAATAAACCATGATCACGCTCAATGTCTTTTTTCAGGTCAATCCGGCCAAACGCCCCGCGTTTCTCAGCCTGCTCAACACCATGGTGCAGGAATCCAATAAAGAAACCGGCTGCTCTTTTTACCAGCTTTGGCAATGCCAGAACGATGAAAACAGCTACGCGCTGATCGAAAACTGGGACGATAAGGCGGCGCTTTCGGCACACCAGAAAACCCCGCATTGGGTCGCCTTTAACGATGCCGTCAACGGGTACTTGACCCATGACTACGATGAGCATCATTACACGGAAATCGCTCGCTAACATCGCGTGAACCGGCCCTATGGGGCCGGTTTCATCCTCTTGGTTGACCGAACAAACCCCACGCTGGCCAAACCGCTAACCAATTGTCGAATTTACTAAAATCTGTTAAATTGATCACAAAATCACGGTGGAGAAACCACGATGAAATTGGCGATATACAGTACCAAACAGTATGACCGTAAATATCTCGAACTGGTGAATCAGCAGTTTGGCTATGAGCTGGAATTCTTCGACTTTTTACTCAGCAAAAAAACCGCCAAAACGGCCGCCGGTTGCAAGGCGGTGTGTATCTTCGTCAACGACGACGGCAGCCGTGAAGTGCTCGAAGAACTGGCGGCACTGGGCGTCGAGATCCTCGCCCTGCGCTGCGCCGGTTTTAATAACGTCGATCTGGACGCCGCCAAAGAACTGGGCATCAAGGTGGTGCGCGTGCCGGCCTACTCGCCGGAGGCCGTGGCAGAACACGCGGTAGGCATGATGATGTGCCTGAACCGCCGTATTCACCGCGCTTATCAACGCACTCGCGACGCCAACTTCTCGCTGGAAGGGCTGATCGGTTTTAACATGCACAACCGCACCGCCGGCGTGATCGGCACCGGTAAAATCGGCGTGGCGACGATGCGCATTTTGAAAGGCTTCGGCATGAAGCTGCTGGCATACGATCCGTTCCCGAGCGAACAGGCGCTGGCGCTGGGCGCGGAGTATGTCGACCTGAAAACGCTGTACGCGCAATCCGACGTGATTACCCTGCACTGCCCGTTGACGCCGGAAAACCACCATCTGCTGAATGCCGACGCCTTCGCGATGATGAAAAACGGCGTAATGGTGATCAACACCAGCCGCGGCGCGCTGATCGACTCTACCGCCGCCATCGACGCGTTGAAGCAGCAAAAAATCGGCGCGCTCGGGATGGACGTCTACGAGAACGAACGCGATCTATTCTTTGAAGACAAGTCTAACGACGTGATTCAGGATGACGTGTTCCGCCGCCTGTCGGCCTGCCACAACGTGCTGTTCACCGGCCATCAGGCTTTCCTGACCGAAGAGGCGCTGACCAGCATTTCGCAAACCACGCTGCAGAACATCAGCCTGTTGGATCGCGGCGAAGCCTGCCCGAACCAGCTGAACGCCTGAGCGTAACTTCGGGGCGCCCTTGCGGCGCCCTGTTTATTTGAGAGAACGCAATGAGAAAAACCACGGTGGCCGCCCTTGCGACGCTGGTCCTAGGGGGATGCAGCATGAAACCACAGTCTACCGTCACACCCGGCGATCTGTTGCATCACAACTTCGTGTTGCAGAGCGTAGATGGTGAAGCGGCACAATCACGAACGGATGGCGGCCTGCTCAATTTGGAATTTGGCGAGAACCTGCATGTCTCCGGCGCGATGTGCAACCGCTTCTTCGGCCAGGGGCAGTTACGCGACGGCGTGCTGACGGTAAAACCGTTGGCCTCGACGCGCAAGCAGTGCCCTGATGAGCAGCGCAACCGCTGGGATCGGGTGATCGGCACCGTGCTCGAAAACGGCGCCGACGTGATGCTGAACGCGCAGCAACTGACGCTCAACGGCAGCGGCCACACGCTGGTTTATACCCTGCGCGACTGGGTGTATTGATCCGGGCCTGTCGCTGCGGGCTTACCCGGCGCAGCTGCCCAGGCCCAGCGTGCGTTCTTCGCACTGCTTGCCATTCGGCATTTGGCACATGCGCAGCGCTTCACCGTTCAGGTTATGCGCGATGGTAGTAACGCCACCGACCGCCGCGCAACCGGCGCTGGTCTGCAACGTATTGATTCTGGCACTGTTGCCCTGCTGTACTGGCTCTTCGTTATTGCTGCTGCAGGCGGCTAAAAGCAGCACGGCGCTGGCAAGCAACCATTTTGATGTCGTCATTATCCCACTCCTGAACCCGGAACTGCGCTGTGTAAAATCGCCATTGCTGATAACGCGCGTCACTTAGCGGACACGTTTCGCTATCTTTGATGCAAACTTGTTTAATCTAGCTCGATATATAAATAATGAAAATATATTCCAGCCATTATTTGTCATTTTTTTGCACCGGCCGGACATTTATTTTGTTTGCAGAATATTTCCGCCCCGGCGCGATACGCCAAACGTGACAGCGCCACCCTGTGCCTGGCCCCGGCCGCACGCAGAAAGTGATAACGTCACCGCTGCTGACGAAGAGATTTCTCCCGCGACATCGGTATTCATTATCTTCACGTGCTTTCAGTGAGACGACGCATTTTTTGCTACCGGAGAGGACGATATTTACGTCTATGCTGGCGGCGCTAAGTAATTAGCATTCCACTATTTTCAGTGAATGATGGCTGAATTCTTCAACCGGCGCGACTTGCTGTCACGCCGGCCTTTTTTCACATTAAAATAACACTCAGTGCACCGAGGCTTTAGACAGTAAATTAATCACCAGCACGCCGGCAATAATTAATCCCATGCCGACAATCGCTGGCCAATCCAATTTTTGCTGGTAAACGAATACCGCGGCGATCGACACCAGCACGATGCCCATACCCGACCAAATCGCATACACGATGCCCAGCGGCATGCTCTTGACCACCATCGACAGCCCCCAAAAGGCCACGCCGTAACCCAGCACCACCAGCAGCGACGGCCACAGGCGGGTAAAGCCCTCGGAGGCTTTCAACATGGTGGTGGCGATCACTTCCGCGACTATCGCCATCGTCAAATACATAAATGCGCTCATGATTTTCTTCTGTCAGTTTGCCGATGCGCAATTATGACGCGCCGGAAATAAATTGTCTTTAAACGGTCAAAACAATTTATTGCCACTGCATCTCATTCGGCGAGGAAATACGCCATTGACGATTTATCACCCGCCACACAAACGCGATAAAGCCACGTTCAAACCCTCTGTTAGACTTTTTCCCATTACTGCGAAAGTGTGCTTTCGCGGCTTTGTGAGCAATGAAAAGGTAATGTCGATGATAACTACAGATGGTAATAACGCAGTCGCTTCCGTGGCCTATCGCACCAACGAAGTGATTGCCATCTACCCTATCACGCCAAGTTCCACCATGGCGGAGCAAGCAGACGCTTGGTCCGGCGATGGCCGGCAAAACATCTGGGGCGATACTCCGCGGGTGGTGGAAATGCAGTCTGAGGGCGGCGCGATCGCCACCGTGCACGGCGCCTTGCAAACCGGCGCACTGTCGACTTCGTTCACTTCATCGCAGGGTCTGCTGCTGATGATCCCGACGCTGTACAAACTGGCCGGAGAGCTGACGCCGTTCGTGCTGCACGTCGCCGCCCGCACCGTAGCCACACACGCGCTGTCGATCTTCGGCGACCATTCGGACGTGATGGCGGTGCGCCAAACCGGCTGCGCCATGCTGTGCGCCAGCAACGTGCAGGAGGCGCAGGACTTCGCGCTGATCTCACAGACCGCCACTCTCAACGCGCGCGTGCCGTTTATCCACTTCTTCGACGGGTTCCGCACCTCGCACGAAATCAACAAGATCGTGCCGCTCAGCGACGATACGCTGCGGCAAATGCTGCCTCAGGCGGCGATCGACGCTCACCGCAGCCGGGCGCTGTCGCCCGATCATCCGGTGGTGCGCGGCACTTCCGCCAACCCGGACACCTATTTCCAGTCGCGCGAAGCCACCAACCCGTGGTATGACGCCACCGGCCAACACGTGATCGACGCCATGGCGGCCTTCGCCGCCCTCACCGGCCGCCACTATCGGCCGTTCGACTACTACGGCCACCCGCAGGCCGAGCGCGTGGTGGTGGTGATGGGATCCGCCGCCGGCACCTGCGAAGAGGTGATTGACACCCTGCTGGCCCGCGGCGAGAAAGTCGGCGTGCTGAAAGTCCGGTTGTTCCGGCCGTTCTCCGCCAAATACCTGCTCGGCGCGCTGCCGGACAGCGTGCGCAACGTCGCGGTGCTCGATCGCACCAAAGAACCGGGCGCGCTGGCCGAACCGCTGTATCTGGACGTGATGACCGCGCTGGCGGAGGCCTACAGCCGGGGTGAGCGCGCCACGCTGCCGCGGGTGATCGGCGGCCGTTACGGCCTGTCGTCGAAAGAGTTCGGCCCGGACTGTGCGCTGGCGGTGTTTCGCGAGCTGGCCCAGCCGCAGCCGCGCCCGCGCTTTACCGTCGGCATCTTCGATGATGTCACCGGGCTTTCACTGCCGCTGAGCGACGAAATCCTGCCGCAGCGCGCCTCGCTGGAAGCGCTGTTCTACGGTTTGGGCAGCGACGGTTCGGTCTCGGCCACCAAGAACAACATCAAAATCATCGGCAACGCCACGCCGCTGTATGCGCAGGGCTATTTCGTCTACGACTCCAAAAAGGCCGGCGGCCTGACGGTGTCGCATCTGCGCGTCAGCGAGCAGCCGATCAATTCGGCCTATCTGGTCAGCCAGGCGGATTTCGTCGGCTGCCACCAGCTGCAGTTTATCGATAAGTATCAGATGGTTGAACGTCTCAAACCCGGCGGTACCTTCCTGCTCAATACCCCTTACGGCGCCGACGAGGTCTGGTCACGCTTGCCGCAGGAGGTACAGGCGCTGCTGCATCAACGCCAGGCGCGTTTCTATATCATCAACGCCGCCAAGCTGGCGCGCGAATGCCGGCTCGGCGCGCGCATCAACACCGTAATGCAGATGGCGTTCTTCCACCTGACGCAGATCCTGCCGAGCGACGTGGCGCTGCAACAGCTGCAGGATGCCATCGCGCGCAGCTACAGCAACAAGGGCCAGGAGATCGTCGAGCGCAACTGGCAGGCGCTGGGCGCCACCCGTGGCGCACTGATTGAAATTCCACTGCAGCCGGTCGACGACAGCAGCCCGATGCGCCCACCGGTGGTCTCGGACGCCGCGCCGGACTTCGTCAAAACCGTTACCGCCGCGATGCTGGCCGGGCTGGGCGATGCGCTGCCGGTTTCCGCCTTCCCGCCGGACGGCACCTGGCCGGTGGGCACCACCCAGTGGGAAAAGCGCAACATCGCCGAAGAGATCCCGGTCTGGCAGCCCGATCTGTGCACCCAGTGCAACCACTGCGTCGCCGCCTGCCCGCACTCCGCCATTCGCGCCAAAGTGGTTCAGCCGTCGGAGATGGAACACGCCCCCGCTTCCCTGCAGTCTCTGGATGTCAAATCACGCGATATGCGCGGCCAGAAATACGTACTGCAAGTGGCGCCGGAAGATTGCACCGGCTGTAACCTGTGCGTCGAGGTCTGCCCGGCGAAAGATCGCCAGAACCCAGAGATCAAGGCCATCAACATGGCTTCGCGCCTCGATAATCTGACGGCGGAAAAAGACAACTACGACTTCTTCCTACAGCTGCCGGAAATCGATCCAGCGCAGCTGGAGCGCATCGACATTCGCACCTCGCAGCTGATCACGCCGCTGTTCGAATACTCCGGCGCCTGCTCCGGCTGCGGCGAAACGCCGTACATCAAGCTGCTGACCCAGCTCTATGGCGACCGTTTGCTGATCGCCAACGCCACCGGCTGTTCGTCGATCTACGGCGGCAACCTGCCGACCACGCCGTACACCACCAACGCCGAAGGGCGCGGGCCGGCGTGGGCCAACTCGCTGTTCGAAGACAACGCCGAATTCGGCCTGGGCTTCCGTCTGACGGTCGATCAACATCGCGCACGGGTGCTGCGCCTGCTGAATTCGCTGGCGACGCAGCTGCCGGAGCAGTTGGTCAATGCCCTGCAGATGGAAGATGTGGCGCCGGAGCCGCGCCGTAAGCAAATCGCCGAACTGCGCACGCTGCTGGCGAGTATTGAAGGTGAAGACGCACGCCAGCTGGCGGCCGACGCCGATTACCTGGTCGATAAATCCATCTGGCTGATCGGCGGGGACGGCTGGGCCTACGACATCGGCTTCGGCGGGTTGGATCACGTCCTCAGCCTGACGGAGAACGTCAACGTGCTGGTGCTCGACACCCAATGCTACTCCAACACCGGCGGCCAGCAGTCGAAAGCCACGCCGCTCGGCGCGGTGACCAAGTTCGGCGAGCACGGCAAGCGGAAGGCGCGCAAGGATCTGGGCGTCAGCATGATGATGTACGGCCATGTCTACGTCGCGCAGATCTCGCTGGGGGCGCAGCTTAACCAAACGGTGAAAGCGATTCAGGAGGCCGAGGCCTATCCGGGCCCGTCGCTGATCATCGCCTACAGCCCGTGCGAAGAACACGGCTACGATCTGGCGCTCAGCCACGATCAGATGAAACAGCTGACCGCCACCGGCTTCTGGCCGCTGTACCGCTTCGATCCGCGCCGTAGCGCCGAGGGCAAGGCCGCGTTAGCGTTGGATTCGCGGCCGCCAAACAGCAACCTGTCGGAAACGCTGCTGAAAGAACAGCGCTTCCGCCGCCTGAACGCGCAGCAGCCGGAGGTGGCCAGCGCGCTGTATCAGGCCGCCGAGAAAGAGCTGAAGGAGAAATACGATTTCCTCAGCCTGCTGGCCGGTAAGGCGGAAAAGTCCGCTGCTGAGTAACCTCCCTCAGGGCGCGAACGATTCGCGCCCTGTTTTTCACATACCGTTTGAATCAGCGGTGGGCCTCAATGCTCAGGGGTTTCACACTTAGCGAGCCGCACTTTTTTCTTTTATCCATTGGGCCATGACGCGTGCTGAGAACGGCTTATCCGTTTTAATCTCCGCTAAAGCGCAAACCTTGTCTTTGAACGTGGCGCCCAGCGAGAATAATTTCCCGTCATAATAACAATAAAGTGCATCTCCCTTATCCTTGCCATCAAGACGCTCTTTTTGCTCGCGCGGTACCAGTACCACGGTTTCGGTCGGTTCGCTCAGACCAACAGGTATCGTGTCAAACGCCAGTGCGTTTTCTGCGTAGGCAAAAAACGATGCGTAAAATCCAACAACAGCGATTCCTTTCATGCTCTCAGTGCCTCTCGAAGTAAGTTCTGTCTGAGATGAGACCTGCACCGCGAAACAACGTTCCCTCAAGGCCTTCGTTCAAATGACGGCGAAGGCTTTTAAGGGAAACCGATAAAGCGGCGAGCTGAAAAACCTGCTGGTATTCATCGCTACAATCCGTACCATACAGACCTCGCGTCGGGTGCGTGGCGGCTGGATGATGAATAATGATCAAAATCGGCCGGTTGAATGGTAAACTCGCGGTCTACAACGCCATGCCCCTAGTGCCCCCTATTGAGAATGAGCACGATTTAAATGTCAGAAAAGCAATCCGTTAGCCAAAAAGAGCAGTACAACCTGAACAAATTGCAAAAGCGCCTGCGCCGCAACGTGGGCGAAGCGATCGCCGATTTCAATATGATTGAAGAAGGCGACCGCATCATGGTCTGCCTGTCCGGCGGTAAAGACAGCTACACCATGCTGGAGATCCTGCGTAACCTGCAGCAGAGCGCGCCGATCAACTTCTCGCTGATCGCGGTGAATCTCGATCAGAAACAGCCCGGCTTCCCTGAGCATATTTTGCCTGCCTACCTGGAAAGCCTGGGGGTGGAATACAAGATCGTCGAAGAGAACACCTACAGCATCGTCAAAGACAAGATCCCGGAAGGCAAAACCACCTGTTCACTGTGCTCGCGCCTGCGCCGCGGCATTCTGTACCGCACCGCCACCGAACTGGGTGCCACCAAGATCGCGCTGGGCCATCACCGTGACGACATTCTGCAGACGCTGTTCCTCAACATGTTCTACGGCGGCAAGATGAAAGGCATGCCGCCCAAACTGATGAGCGACGACGGCAAGCACGTGGTCATTCGCCCGCTGGCCTATTGCCGCGAGAAAGACATCGAGCGTTTCTCGATCGCCAAAGCGTTCCCGATCATTCCATGCAACCTGTGCGGCTCGCAGCCTAACCTGCAGCGCCAGGTGATCGGCGATATGCTGCGTGACTGGGACAAACGTTATCCTGGCCGGCTGGAAACCATGTTCAGCGCCATGCAAAACGTGGTGCCTTCGCACCTGAGCGATATCAATCTGTTCGATTTCAAGGGCATTCACCACGGGAGCGCCGTGGTAGACGGCGGCGATTTGGCCTTCGATCGCGAAGACATCCCGATGCAGCCGGTCGGCTGGCAGCCGGAAGACTCGGACGACGCGATACCTGCGCCAGAACGTTTGAACGTGCTGGAAATCAAATAAGCCCCCTCGCCGCTTGCCATCCTGCGAGCGGCGACATTTCCCTTTCTCGACGATCTCGATCCTGTTCACAGTTTGCGCAAAATTTACTGGGCAGTGCCGTTTTTACCCTATACTGTTTATTTATACAGTTACATGGAGATCGCGCAATGAATATTACCCCCTGCCTGTCCCACATCTCGCTGGGCTCCAACGATTTCGAGGCCGCCGCCGCCTTTTACGATCGTGCGCTGGCCGCCTTGGGATGCCGACGGGTGCTGGAGCATCCCGGCGCCATCGGTTACGGCCGCGACTACCCGGAGTTTTGGCTGCAGGTGCCGATCGACGGCCGCCCGGCCTCACCCGGCAACGGTACGCACGTCGGTTTTTTCGCCACCAGTAAGCAACAGGTGGATGAATTCCATCGCCAGGCGCTGCTGGCCGGTGCCGTCGATGAAGGCGCGCCCGGTTCGCGGCCGCATTACGGTGAGGCTTACTACGGCTGCTTTGTCCGGGATTTGGATGGGCACAAGATTGAAGCCAGCTTCTGGGATGAAAGCGCGGCCTGAAGAAGAAGGGAAGCCGAATAAAAAAATGCCGGTGATTAAACCGGCATTGTACGAATCAAATGTGCTATGCAGTAATTCAAAAATAAGAAAGTAAGACAATTATGGAGCGCAACGCCCATCGCTTGACGTTGCATTCACCTGCGAGAGAGATCATGCCCCATTTCCCCCGGCTAAATGTTGATTTTGCTCAATGTTAACCGGGTTTTCGTCATTTTCACCTACAGCCAGCGGCTGCGCTTCAGCCACCAGGCGACGCCAAGCACCAACCCGACCAACATCAGGCAAAATGCCGCGAAACCGAAGGGGTTACCGCCGCCCGGTATGCCGCCAAGGTTGACGCCAAACAGCCCGGTCAGGAAGGTGGTAGGTAAAAAGACCATCGCTAACAATGACATGGTGTAAGTGCGGCGGTTCATCGCGTCGGCCATCACCGTGGTGATTTCGTCGGACAAGATAGCGGTGCGCGCGATGCTGCCGTCCAGATCGTCCAACCCGCGCCCCAGGCGATCGGCGATGTCCTGCATGCGGCGGCGATCGTCGTCGCTCATCCACGGCAGGCGGTCGCTGGCCAGCCGTGCGAAAACGTCACGCTGCGGCGCCATGTAACGGCGCAGCACGATAAGCTGTTTACGGATCAACGCCAGCTGACCACGCTCCGGCACCTGCTGTTCCAGCAAGGCGTCCTCCAGATCGATAATCTTGTCGTGCAGATCCTCAATGAATTCGCTGGTGTGATCGGTCAATGCATCGGAAATCTCCACCAGCCAGTTGCCGCTGTTGGTCGGCCCGGCGCCGCTTTGCAAATCGTTCACCACCTGATCGATGGAATACACCTTGCGGTGCCGCGTGGAGATAATCAGTTTATCGGTGATGTACACACGGATGGTGACCAACTGGTCCGGCCGTGAGTTGGCGTTGAAGTTGATGCTGCGCAGGGTGATCATGGTGCCTTCGCCCTGGCGGCTGACGCGTGGCCGAGAGCTTTCGCCGGAGAGCGCTTCGCGCACCGAGTCCGGCAGCAGCGGCGTGGTGCTCAGCCATTCGGCGCTGGCCGGGTGCGCGTAATCAAGATGCAGCCAGCACGGCGCGTCGCAGGTGATCTTGTCATCTTGCTCGATCGGCGTGACGCCGCCCTTGCCGTCCATCTGGTAGGCGTAAACCGCATCGGCGATCTGCAGCTCGCTCCCCTCAATCACATCCATTCATTTATCCCCTCAGTCTTACTTATGTTGCTGAGTCTAGCCTTAACGCCTTGGAGATCAAAGGCCAAGCTGTAACGCCAGTTTTCACGCCAGGTGAAAAACGTGCTCTATACTTCTGGCCTTAGGGAACACATCGCAACGACAGGAAGCCCCCATGTTTGAGATCAGCGCCGCAGATATTCTCAAAGTCAGTTTGACCGTTATCACCCTGTTTATCGCCGTTGTTAAAACACCATTTCGTATTCGGCGGGAAAACCATGACAAGCTGCTCAAGCTACTCGAATCCGTCGAGAAGCCCCACAGTGAGCGCATGCAGCTCTTACTGTTTAGGGATTACATCGGTAGCAAAACCGTCGGGCTGGCGGAGTTGCAGCAATTGCTGGCACTGCCGGACGGCGTAACGGCACTGGAGCGCTACAGACCTACTGGCGGCCGACAGCAGATCCTGCGCACCACGTCCGAGGGTTTCGTTTTGCAACGACGCGCCAACAGTGCGTTAAAACGCTCGCTGCTTTCCTGTCGCTATCTGTTGAAATACCTGCTATTCGTCACTCTGTTGGTGCTAATGCCTGTGCTGGCGCAATGGGGCTTGCGGCAGCTTGGCGTGCTGGTTATCGCGCCGTCGCTGGTGTTTATGTCCGGTGCGCGCATCACCGACGGCTGGCAGCTGCTGTTCCCCGGCTTTATATTTATTATCATCATGCTCAGTCTGACATACTTAATCTTCAGGCAACTGGCGCTGGCGGGTAACCTCAGTTCGGAACGCGCCTTTTATCGCTACTATCAACGAGCGCGTGAGGAACAACGATGCCGGGAAGTCCTGAGACAACTGCGCACTGCGCTGCGCCGAACCTGACGAGGATGCGCCGCCTGCGCTACATCGCAATGGCCGCCCTGCTGCTGTTCGGCCAATCGGTTCGTGCAGAGCCGGTATTAGAACGCCTCGCCACGCCCTATCACGCGCCGACGGCGGCGGGTTCACTGCCTTATTTTGTCGCTCACGCTCACTCCCGCCAGCCGCGCACCGCACTGGTGGTGATGCACGGCCGCCCGCGCGATGTCGCCAAGACGTTGCAAGCGGCGATCGATGCCGCGCAGGGAGCGGGAGACAATGGCTTATTGGTCGCCCCGCTGTTCCAGGTGCCGGAGAAACTTGCCGTTCATTGCCATTCCGCCGGGCTCCCGTCACCGCAAGACGGCGATGCCCTGTGGCGCTGCGGCTCCTGGATCGCAGGCGATTTGGATAATAGCGGGAACACCGGTTCGTTCAACGCCCTGGATAACCTGCTGGCCGATCTGAAACGGCGCTGGCCATCGCTGCAGTCGATCACCGTGGCCGGTTTTTCCGCCGGCGCCCAGTTCGTGCAGCACTATGTCGGCTTTGCCCATCCGCCAAACGGAGTGCGTTTGCGCTATGTGGTGGCCGATCCCGGCAGCTGGCTCTACTTTGATCGCCTGCGCCCTCAGCCCACAAGCTGGGGAGGCTGCGGCGGTGAAACAACCTGCCGCTTCCGCTGGCAAACGCTGGACGCCGGCCAGTGTCCACGGGCCAACCAGTGGAAATACGGCCTGGAAGCGCTTCCCGTTCATCTACAGCGCCCCGCAGACACGGCGCGCCGGCGTTACGCCGCCGCCGATATCACCTATCTGGCTGCCGCCGAGGATACCGGCACCGCGCCGGGCGCCTACTATCGGATACTCGACAAATCCTGCGCCGCCCAGCTGCAGGGCCCCTACCGGTTGCAGCGCGCCCTGGCCTATGCCGACTATGACCGGCGTTACCTGGCGCCGAAGAAGCCGCATCGGTTAACGATCGTTCCCGGCTGCGGGCACAACGTCGCCTGCGTCTTTCCCGCCCCGGCGGCCAGGCAGGCGCTTTTCCCGATTAATGCAGACTAATAATAACGGTAATGAAATAAACCATTGCCGATAAATCGGGCAATATCGCCGATAAAGCACTGGTAATGCCGTTATTATTATGACTTAACATATTACTATCACTTTTAATTCAAAATGATAATAATAAATCAACATAAAGCTGTTTCAGCGCAAATTTTAGGGGCATATACTTTTCTCACTACGAGGAGGTAGTTATGTTACGCGACCATTTAAAAATAAACGCCAGCGATACGCTGGAAAAAATCAGCAATATCCATTTGCAAAACCAGGGGCAGGAAGAGATCAGTGAATTCGTGGTAAAAAACGCCGCTGGCCTGCAGATTGGCAAGGTCTCCGTCCACGATCGTTTCAGCACTCGCCGCTCTTATCCCACCAGCTATCGCATCACCCAAACCGACATGAGCGGCCGTGTGGTGGTGGATGCCATGCGGGACTGTCTATAAGCGTAACCGCTCTCTGAAATAGCAAAAAAATAATGTGATGATGGCAACCCTGTTTATTATTAAACGGGGTTTATCGCGTGGATAAATTAATTACCTTCTTCATTTAACCGTCAATAAAAATAAATCCCCCGCGTTATGCGGGGGTGAAAAATAAGCCCAATCAGTGTTTGATAATATACATCGTTTGGCTATAGGCCACGTCTTCCGGATTGGTGATCGGGTAGCCTTTTACCCACGGTTTGATCAGGCGGCCGTTGGTGTACTGGTAAATCGGCGCGATCGGTGCCTGATCGGCAATGATTTGCTCCATCTTGTTGTAATCGGCGGTCACCGCCGCCGGGTTGGTTTCCCGCCCCGCCTGCGCCAGCAGCTTGTCGTAGTCCGCGTTCTTGAACTTGGCAATGTTGCCGCTGTGGGTAGAGGTCAACAGCGACAGGAAGGTCGACGCCTCGTTATAGTCACCTACCCAGGAGGCGCGGATCACGTCGAAATTACCGGTATTACGGCTGTCGATATAGGTTTTCCACTCCTGGTTTTGCAGCTTGACGTCAATGCCGAGCTTTTTCTTCCACATTGAGGCCACGGCGATGGCGATCTTCTGGTGGCTTTCCGAGGTGTTATACAACAGCGTCAGCTTCAGCGGGTTGTTCGGGCCGTAACCGGCCGCCTGCAACAACGCCTTGGCCTGCGCATCCAGCTCCGCCTGCGATTGCTGTTGCAGCAAACTCGCCTCCGGTTTGAACCCGGCAGTCACGTCCGGCGTGAAGTGATAGGCCGGTTTTTCGCCGGTGCCCAGCACTTTTTCCGCGATAATCTTGCGATCGATGGCGTAGGACAAGGCCTGGCGCACCCGCACGTCGTTGGTCGGCGCGCGCTGGGTGTTGAACGCGTAGTAATAGGTGCCGAGCTGATCCGGCGTGTACACCTGCCCCGGAATATCTTTCAGCAGCTTCTGATACATGTTTTTCGGGAAGGATTCGGTGATGTCGATATCGCCCGCCAGGTAACGCTTGGTGGCGTTGGATTCCTGATTGATCGGCACGAAGGTCACTTTGGTCAGCACGGTTTGCGCATGATCCCAGTAATGATCGTTAGGCGTCAGCACCAGCTTCTCGTTCACCACCCGCTCTTGCAGTTTGAACGCGCCGTTGCCCACCAGATTGCCGACCTTGGTCCAGTCGTTGCCGTATTTTTCCACCACCGCCTTATTCACCGGGAACAGGCTGAAGTTAGCCGTCAGGCTGACGAAGTACGGCACCGGCTTGTCCAGCTGTACTTTAAGCGTATAGTCGTCCGGCGCCGACACGCCCAAGCGATCGGCCGGCAGTTTGCCGCTGATGATCTGCTCGGCGTTCTGGATCCCCGCTAACTGCGCGAACCAGGCAAACGGCGACAGGTTCTTCGGTTCGACCAGCCGCTGCCAGCTGTAGACGAAGTCTTTTGCCGTGACAGGGTCACCGTTTGACCACCGCGCATCTTTGCGCAGATGGAAAATATAAGTCTGGTTATCGCTGGTCTGCCAGCGCGTGGCGACGCCGGGGATCACTTTCCCATTGGCGTCCTGATTGACCAGCCCTTCGAACAGGTCGCGCGCCAGCTGGGCCTCCGGCAGGCCTACCGCTTTAATCGGATCGAGCGAGGCCGGTTCGTCTTTAATGTGGCGCACGATTTCCTGTTTGGCCGCCAACGCGGTGCCCGGGGGAACCTGCGCCGCCATAGCGCTGCTCATACAGGCGCCGATCGCCGCCGCGCAAAGCGCCAAACGAAAACCCCGTTGCATTTTTCTTCCCGTCATTATGATTTACCCCCGTTAACCCTCTGAATTTTTTATCATATAGCACAAGATCCGTCCGGCCTAGCGCTCACGGCCGAGAAGTTGCAAAAAGTGCGATTCAGGCAATAAAAAACCCGTGCGGCGCAGGGCGGCACGGGCGGTGTTTGCAGCGGCGACCGTCAGTCGTACAGGTGGATGCTGTTGATGCGGTAGCTGAACTCTTCACCCTCTTCTTCATCGAACACGGTGAAAAAGCCTTTCTCGGCCAGCGGACGGGCCGAGATATCGGTTTTTTGCAGCTGGCGCGCGTCGGCGTCGTCGTAGCCGTAGTCGAGGTAGAAGACATTTTTTTGGTAATCGATATGCAGGGTGAACGGATAGTTCGATTCGTCCCCGCGCCCGTCGTCATTTTTCACCACGCCGAACCATTCCCCCTGACGGATCTGGTTTTCAGCATCCACGCCGCACAGCAGCGTGATGGTGTCATTTTCATTTTCGCTATAGCTGGCGATGATTCTGGCTACTGGCATGTTAAATCCTCTTGCGGGTGATTGGCTTAGCTCTGCCGTTAGTATAACAACAGCGTCAGGCCAGGTGCGGTTTAATTGGCGTTTTCACCGCCGCGGCGTCACAGATTGCGCAAACGTCGCACAATTGCGATGGGAAAGATGCCTCAAAGCGTAATACACTGAATAAAATGACAATGACTCTCGACCTTTAATCCAGGGACAACACCATGACCGAACATCGACCACGCAGTGAACGTGGCCAGTTGGCCATCGCAGGAGAGAACTACGGCAGCTCGCTGCTGGGCGCGCCGCTGCTCTATTTCCCGGCGGCGATCAGCGGCCCGGAGACCGGGCTTATCATCGCCGGCACCCACGGCGATGAGAGCGCCGCCATCGTGACCCTGTCTTGCGCGCTGCGCAGCATCGCCCCCGAACGACTGCGTCACCACGTGGTGCTGGCGGTCAACCCCGACGGCTGTCAGCTGGGGCTGCGCGCCAATGCCAACGGCGTCGATCTGAATCGCAACTTCCCGGCCGCCAACTGGCGCTCCGGCGATACCGTCTACCGCTGGAACAGCGCGGCGCCGGTGCGCGACGTCAAGCTCTCCACCGGTGGGCGCCCCGGTTCCGAACCGGAAACCCAGGCGCTGTGTCATCTGATCCATCGTCTGAAGCCGCACTGGGTGGTGTCGTTCCACGAACCGCTGGCCTGCATCGAAGATCCCGCCAGCTCGCGGCTCGGCGTTTGGCTGTCGCACAAGTTCGAACTGCCGCTGGTGACCAGCGTCGGCTATGAAACGCCCGGTTCGTTCGGCAGCTGGTGCGCAGATCTGTCGCTACCGTGCATCACCGCCGAATTCCCGCCGATCTCCGCCGATGCCGCCAGCGAGCGCTACATCGACGCGATGATCGAGCTGCTGACCTACCCGAATTAATCCCTACGGGGCGATATCGACGATCGCCCCGCATTCGAACGCCAGACCCGGTTCGACGTCCCGCGCCAGCCAGGTCGGGCCGTCCAGATCGACGAAGCGCGCCGCCGGCGCCAGCGGCAAGGCGGCGGATATCGCCCGTGACGTGCACAACATGCAGCCGAGCATGATGGCGAACCCTTGTTCGCGCGCGGCCTGCGCCAGCGCCAGCGCCTCGGTCAAGCCGCCGGTTTTGTCCAGTTTGATATTGACCATCTGATAGCGTTGCGCCAGCCGCGGCAGATCGGCACGGGTGTGGCAGCTCTCATCGGCGCAGATCGGCAGCGGATGGATAAAGTGCTCCAACGCAGCGTCGTCACCGGCCGGCAGCGGCTGCTCCAGCATCGCCACGCCGAGATCGGCCAGTAGCTGGCAGCGCGCCGCCAGCCCTTCCGCCTGCCAGGACTCATTGGCGTCGACGATGAGCGTCGCCTGCGGTACCGCGGCGCGGATCGCTACCAATCGTTCGCTGATATAGTGATCGTCGAGTTTGATCTTCAGCAGCGTGGCGCCCTGCTGCTCCAGTTCACGCGCGGCGAAGGCCATCGCTTCCGGCGTGCCGATGCTGACGGTCTGCGCCATACGGATATGCGCCGGGGCCGTCACACCGCTGCGCTGCCACAGGCTCTGCCCGTGCAGGCGGCACTCCAGATCCCACAGCGCCGAATCCAGCGCGTTGCGGGCGGCGCCCGCCGGCATCTGCACCAGCAGCTGTTCGCGGGTCATGCCTTGTGCGATCGCCGGCGCCATCTCTGCCAGCTGTGCCATCACCGATTCCTCGCTCTCGCCGTAACGCGGGTACGGCGTACATTCACCGGTGCCGCGCACGCCCTGCTGTTCGATTTCGACCACCACCACCCGGGC
This sequence comes from Serratia sp. CY33802, assembly GCF_052169095.1. Lineage (NCBI taxonomy): Bacteria > Pseudomonadati > Pseudomonadota > Gammaproteobacteria > Enterobacterales > Yersiniaceae > Serratia > Serratia sp. CY33802. The sequence goes on along the minus strand of NZ_JBJNLL010000001.1, from coordinate 1,022,190 downwards.
TTCGGTGCGGCTGCCGCGCGCAATCACGAAGGCAGTATGCAGCGGCCAGGCTTCCGGGTAAAAACGCATGTCTCTCATAACGGCTCCTGAGCGAAAACTGCGCATTCAGCCAGGCTGATGCGCCGGTGATGTTTTATAGAACAGCCTAATATATACAACTATTTAGCAAACTTTGATATCCAATCCGCCCCGGTTGTCATAAACTGGCGCCAGGGTGTGAACCTGATGTTAAATGCCGTTGCCGGCGCGCCGTTTCATCAGGTTCATACCCTTTGTATAAACACCTGTAAAAGGAATCTAGCAATGACTCAGACAGTACATTTTCAAGGCAATCCGGTCAGCGTAGCAGGCAAACTGCCACAGCAGGGCGAACAGGCCAAGGCCTTCTCGCTGGTTGCCAAAGACCTGTCAGACGTGACGCTGAGCAGCTTCGCGGGTAAACGCAAAGTCCTGAACATCTTCCCAAGCATCGATACCGGCGTCTGCGCGACGTCGGTGCGTAAATTCAACCAGCTGGCCAGCGGCCTGGATAACACCGTGGTGCTGTGCATCTCCGCCGATCTGCCGTTCGCGCAGTCTCGCTTCTGCGGCGCGGAAGGCCTGAGCAACGTGGTTACCCTGTCTACCCTGCGCGGCGCCGAGTTCAAGCAGGCGTACGGCGTCGAAATCGCCGAAGGCCCGTTGGCAGGCCTGACCGCGCGTGCGGTCGTGGTGCTGGATGGCCAGGACAACGTGCTGTACAGCGAGCTGGTGAACGAAATCACCACCGAGCCTGACTACGACGCGGCGCTGGCTGCGCTGAAATAACAAAGCCGGCGAACGCCGGCTTTGGATACCCATTAAAGGCGCCGCAAGGCGCCTTTCTTATTCTTCGCCCTCAGCGCCGCCTTTGCGGCTGCTCAGGCCATACTCGCGCAGCTTGTTGGCGATGGCGGTATGGGAAACGCCCAGCCGCTTCGCCAGCTTGCGGGTGCTGGGATAGGTGCGATACAGGCGCGTCAGCACCGAGCGTTCGAAACGCTTGCTGATGTCGTCCAGCGAACCGTCCAGCACCTCGTCGCCCAGCGACATCTCCACCTCAAACTCCGGCAACACGATATCCTGTGGCCGCAGTTCGTAGCCTTCGGTTTGCGTCAGCGCGCGGTAGATAGCGTTTTTCAGCTGACGCACGTTGCCCGGCCAGCCGTACTTGCTGAGGAAGCCGCCCAGATCGTTCGCCAGCTTGGGCCGCGCCACCCCCTGCTCATCGGCGAAGCGCGCCACGAACAGCTCGGTCAACGGCATGATGTCCTGCGGACGTTCGCGCAGCGGCGGGATGGTGATGGTCAGTACGTTGAGGCGATAATAGAGATCTTCGCGGAATTCGCCGCGCTGCACCAGCTCGGTAAGGTTTTTCTGGGTGGCGCAGATCACGCGCACGTCGACGTGCACCTCATGCTCTTCGCCAACGCGGCGGAACGTGCCGTCGTTGAGGAAACGCAGCAGCTTGGTCTGCATACGCGGCGACATTTCGCCGATCTCATCCAGCAGCACCGAACCGCCGTTGGCCTGCTCGAAGAAGCCCTTCTTGCCTTCCAGCGCGTTGGGATAAGCGCCCGGCGCATGGCCGAACAGTTCGCTCTCCACCACGTCATCCGGCAGCGCGGCGCAGTTCAGCGCCAGGAACGGCTGTTTGCCACGCGGGCTGCGCAAATGGCAGGCGCGGGCCAGAATATCCTTGCCGGTACCGGTATCGCCGACGATCAGCAGCGGCGCATCGAGCATCGCCAGCTTGCGCGCCTGCTCCAGCACGTGACGCATCTTGGCGCTCACCGCCACGATGTGGTCGAATTCGGTATCGTCGTTCACCGATAGATTTTGCAACTGGCGGCCCATGCGCGCGGTGGACTTCAGCATCACCACCGCGCCGACCGCGGCCGCCTGCTGCTGTTCGTCTTCCAGATAGATGGGCGTGATGTCCATCAGGAAGTCCTGGCTGCGGATCACCACCCGCTCGGCGTGCGGCGCCGTATGCTCGCTCTCCAGCCAACGGCTGAAGTTATAGCCGCCGATCAGCGCCCCGGCGGTCTGGTTGCGGATCTTGTCTTCGTTCAGGCTGAACAGCGCCTGCGCCGCCGGGTTGGCCAGCTCGACCTTGCCCTTCATGTCGATAGAGAACACCGGTTCCGGCATCGATTCCAGCAGCGCACGCAGCGCGCGATGTTCGCGTTCGGAAGGCATAAAGCTGACGGTGCGCACGTCTGTCACGCCGGCGATGCGGCGGATCTCCGCCATCAGCGCGCGGAAAGTATCGAAATCCAGCTGGGAGAAATTGAGGTAAATGCGGCCGATGGGATCGATTTCGATGCCACGTAAGTCAATGCTGCGCGATACCAAAAGATCGAGTAATTCTCGAGTGAGACCGAGGCGGTCTTCGCAAAATACTTCCAAACGCATCAGTGTTGGCCTTATCTCTGCAGGTGCGGGGATCGTTGACGATGATGATACTCCCTCGCACCGGGCGGTAGAAGCGATCTGTCAGCAAAAGTTGACAGAACTCTGATTTATTGCCGTGGTTGCTGATTTTAAACGCAAGCGGATAACAGTATCGGCGTCATTTTAGCCTACAAACAGAGAGTTATCACAACCAGAATTAATTTTGCAGAGATTTATCACGCAATCACAGGGGGATCGACTGTCGTCAAGTCTCGATTACGTCCGGCGTCGGTGCCGTTGAGAAAACGGCGCTCCTGGGAGCGCCGTCGCGGGGTTATTTGGCCTTGCCGTCGCTCTTTTTCAGCGTGTCTTTCAACTGGCCGATCAGCTGGCTGCGGAAATCGCCAAGCTTCGGTTTTTCCCCTTCCAGCCACGGCAGCGGGCGACACAGCTCCATCGCCTTGATGCCCAACCGCGCGGTCAACAACCCCGCGCCGATGCCCTGCGCCGCGCGCGCCGACAGCCGCGCCGCCAGATCCTGCGACATCCAGTCCATGCCCACTTCACGCACCAGTTCAGAGGCGCCGGCGAAGGCGATGTTGAGCAGCACCAGCCGGAACAGACGAATGCGGCTGAAGTAACCCAGTTCGATGCCGTACAGCGCCGCGATGCGGTTAATCAAACGGATGTTGCGCCAGGCGATAAACGCCATATCCACCAGCGCCAACGGGCTGACGGCAATCATCAGCGTCGATTCGGCGGCGGAGCGGCTGATTTCGCGCCGCGCCTGGTTGTCGAGCACTGGCTGTACCAGCTTGGTGTACAGCTCCACCACTTCACGGTCATTTTGGGTTTCATGCAACGAGGCCTGCCAGCGCTGCAACGCCGGATGCCCCTGATCCAGCCCGGCCTGACGCGCCAGCTTCTCGCAGAATTCGCGCCCTTGCCCCAGCCCGTGGCTGTGCAACAGCTCGCGCGCCACGTCGCGCTCTTCCGCGCGCTGGCGCAGCCGATACAAACGCCGCCATTCGGTGACCACCGAACCGACGCCGGCGAACACGATCAGGCCGCCGGCCACGCCGCCGCCCATGGCGATCCAGTCCTGTTGCACCCAAGCGGTATGCACCCACTGCACGCCCTGCGCCACCACGCTGACGCCGAACAGCGCCAGCCCGGCAGTGACCATTTTGCGCCACAGGCTGCGTTTAGGTTTCAGCGCGGCGTTGATGATGCCTTCGGCGCGCCCTTCTTCCTCTTCCTGCTGCAGTTCCGGCGCCGCCGGGAAAAAGCTTTCTGCCTGTTCGGCATCGAAAGCGACGCCGGCGCGCAACGCCGGCTCCTGCGGCGGCTGCAGCGGCTCGTCAAAATCGATACGCGGTTTGATCGGCTCGCTCATCGCAATTTGTCTCCCAATAAAAACTCCATCACCGCATCCAGGCGGATGTGCGGCAACGGGCTGTCCACGCTCATGGCGCGCGGACGAAACTCATCGAAGTGGAACCCCTGGTTCTGCCAGAACGCCGGTCCCGGCAGGCGGGCGGGCACTTCGCCGGGGAACACCGTCAGCGGTGCGCCGTCGCTCAGGCGGTTGCCCTTCAATGCCGGAATGCGTTGCCCCTGGTGATCGACGATGCCGCTCTCGGTCGCCTGCACCGAGGCCAGGCCGACGCAATCCATGCTAATGCCCTCGAACGCCGCGTTCTGCCACGCCTCTTGCACCAGCTGCTGCAGCAATGACACCAGATTGGCGTGCTGATCGGCGGTGATATGGTCCGCCTTGGTGGCGGCGAACATCAGTTTGTCGATGGTCGGCGAGAACAAGCGGCGAAACAGCGTGCGCTTGCCGTAATGGAAGCTCTGCATCAGTTGGGTCAGCGCCAGGCGCATGTCGTTGAACGCCTGCGGGCCGCTGTTGAGCGGCTGCAGGCAGTCAACCAGCACGATTTGCCGATCGAAACGAACGAAGTGTTCTTTGTAGAAGTTTTTGACGATCGACTGGCAGTAATAGTTGAAGCGAGCGCGCAACATGCCGATGTTGGTGTGTTTGTCGGCCTGCGCCAGCTTCGATTCGCCGATCGCGGCCACGTCGGGCCACGGGAAAAACTGCAGCGCCGGCGCGCCGGCCATGTCACCCGGCAGCACGAAACGGCCTGGCTGAATGAAGTGCAGCCCTTCGCTTTTGCAGCGCAACAGATAATCGGTGTAGGCCTGGGCGATCGCCGCCAGCCGGTTTTCGTCGGCCGGAGCCAGCGGATCGCAGGCCTTGCACAGTTCAAGCCAGGGCTTGGCCCATTCGGCGCGTTCGCCCTGCAGCAGCCCGGTCATCTGGCGCGACCAGGCCAGGTAATCCTGTTCGAGCATCGGCAGATCCAGCAACCATTCGCCCGGATAATCGACGATCTCCAGGTACAGCGTGGAAGTGTCTTTGAAGTGCCGCAGCAGCGAGTCGTTGGAGCGGTAACGCAGCGCCAGCCGGATTTCGCTGACGCCGCGCGTCGGCGTCGGCCAGGCCGGCGGCGTGCCGTACAGCTGCGCCAGCCCTTCGTCATAGGTGAAACGCTGGATGCCGAGATCGCGTTGCGGGATGCGTTTGACGCCCAGCAGGCGCTCTTCGCGCACCGGTGAAAACAGCGGCATGCGCGCGCCGCTGTGCACATGCAGCAGTTGGTTGACGAAGGCGGTGATAAAGGCGGTTTTGCCGCTGCGGCTCAGGCCGGTCACCGCCAGGCGCAGATGGCGATCCATTCCGCGGTTGACCAGCGAGGTTAACTCATTTTGCAGTCGTTTCATTGCTCTCCTTGACGTAACGCCCGAATGCCTTGTTCAGGCCTTTACGGAACAGCGGTTCCAGCACCAGTGCCAGCACGACGCGCACCGGTTTACGGCCGACGGTTTTCAGCAGCCAGCCGGCGGCGCCCGCCGGGCCATAGTTCAATAACGCTATGATGATGACTTTAGCCAATGTCTTCAACATTGCCGCCGCTCCTCGTTTAAATCCACCCGTTCTGGCGGTGTTTGCAACATCGATTTTATTCATGACAATGCCCTCCGGCACAAGAGATTAAGGTTACATTCAACGGGATAACGGCGGCGAAGATACCCGGCCTGCGCAGGCCGGGTATCGCAAGAAGGGTTACAGCTTGCGGAAACGGCTCTGTACGCCGAAGGTATCGGACGTCACGTAGCGCTCGACCTGACGCAGCTGCTGCTCGCCGCTGCCCAACTCATACTCCAGCTGATCGAGCAGCTGGCGCGGCGTCTTCTGATGCTCGCCTTCGAAACGGCTGGCCGGCGCTTCATCCAACACGAACACCAGCGCGATATAGGCCACCAGCGTGAAGAAGAACAGCCCGAAGAACAGCGACAGCACCACCATCACGCGGATCAGTCGCACCGGTACGTCGAAATAGTGCGCCAAACCGGCGCAGACGCCTTTCACCATGCCTTCTTCGGGAACGCGATAAAGCTTTTTACTGCCCAGCGTCGTGCTCATCAGGACTGTCTCCAGTTCGGGTGTTCCGCATCGAGGATCTCTTCCAGCGCCTGAATGCGTTCACGCATGCGTTTGGCATCTTCCGCCAGCTGCGCCAGGCGCTGCATTTCTTGCTGACTCAGCTGGATGCCGGTCTGTTGCCGATTGCTGTAATGCAGCCAAAGCCAAATCGGCGCGACAAACAGCACGAAAATTGTCAGCGGAATGGCAAGTAATAAAGCACTCATTGTTGTTCCTTCTTATCGGATCCTGGATAGGCGGCCACCTCCGGCGTGTGGCCGCGGCTCGCCTTACTCGGAGCGGTTCATTTTGGCTTTCAGCGCCGCCAGCTGCTCACTGATGGCGTCGTCGGCTTTCAGCTCGGCAAACTCCTGGTCCAGCGACTTCTTTTTACCAATGCTGATGCTTTCCGCTTCGGCTTCCATATGGTCGATGCGACGTTCGAACTGTTCGAAACGCGCCATCGCCTCATCCAGCTTGCCGCTGTCGAGCTGGCGGCGCACGTCACGAGAAGAAGATGCGGCCTGATGACGCAGCGCCAACGCCTGCTGCCGCGCACGGGTTTCGGTCAGTTTGTTTTCCAGCTCGCCGATTTCGCTCTTCATGCGCGCCAGCGTTTCTTCTACGGTCGCCACTTCCTGCGTCAGCGTAGCGATCAGATCGGCCACTTTTTGTTTTTCGATCAGCGCCGCACGGGCCAAGTCTTCTTTATCTTTGCGCAGCGCCAGTTCGGCTTTTTCCTGCCAGTCACTGACCTGGTTTTCACCCTGCTCGATGCGACGCAGCAGCTGCTTTTTCTCCGCCAGCGCACGCGCCGACGTAGAGCGAACTTCAACCAGCGTGTCTTCCATCTCTTGGATCATCAACCGCACCAGCTTCTGCGGATCTTCCGCCTTGTCCAGCAGGGTGTTGATGTTGGCGTTCACGATGTCGGCAAAACGAGAAAAAATACCCATAATTCACTTCCTCTTGGTTCTGATGGCGTCTGAAGCGCCGCGTTAAGTCGTACAGCTTGCCCAAAGAGATAATCAAAACCCGTGCCAACTTTTAAATTATTGAAAAACAACAACTCTTTATTTTTGACTCTCTGCGCGCTTGCTGTAGAGTGATTATTTTCACCAAACATTGGCGAATTTCATCATGAACGAACAGCCAGAGAATTTGTTGGGCGAAGCAAACGCCTTTGTCGAAGTCTTGGAGCAAGTCTCCCAGGTGGCAAAGCTGAACAAGCCGGTGCTGGTGATCGGCGAACGCGGCACCGGCAAGGAGTTGATCGCCCACCGTCTGCACTACCTCTCCAACCGTTGGCAAGGGCCGTTCATCTCGCTTAACTGCGCGGCGCTGAATGAAAACCTGCTGGATTCCGAACTGTTCGGCCACGAGGCCGGCGCGTTTACCGGCGCCCAAAAGCGCCATCTGGGCCGCTTCGAACGCGCCGACGGCGGTACGCTGTTCCTCGATGAGCTGGCAACCGCACCGATGCTGGTGCAGGAGAAATTGCTGCGGGTGATCGAATACGGTCAGTTGGAGCGCGTGGGCGGCAGCCAGCCGCTGCGGGTGGATGTGCGCCTGGTGTGCGCCACCAACGACGATCTGCCGGCGCTGGCGGCGGCGGGCAAGTTCCGCGCCGATCTGCTAGATCGGCTGGCGTTCGACGTGGTGCAACTGCCGCCACTGCGCCAACGGCGGCCCGATATCATGCTGTTGGCCGAGCATTTCGCCATTCAAATGTGCCGCGAGCTGGCGCTGCCGCTGTTTCCCGGCTTTACCGAACGTGCCAGGCAAACGTTGCTCGAGTATGGCTGGCCGGGCAACGTGCGCGAACTGAAAAACGTGGTGGAGCGTTCGGTCTATCGCCACGGCGACAGCGACAGCCCGCTGGATGAGATCGTCATCAACCCGTTTGCGCCACGCGAGGCCACGCCGGTCGCGCCCATTCCTGAAGACGCCGGCGCGTTACCGCCGTTGCCGTTGGATTTGAAACTCTGGCAGCTGGAGCAGGAGAAGGCATTGATCGAGGCGGCGCTGCAGCAGGGGCGGTTCAATCAGCGCAAGGCGGCGCAGCTGCTGGGGCTCACCTATCATCAGCTGCGCGGTATGCTGAAAAAGCATGCGCTGCTGCAAAACGGCGAAGCGGACGAGGAATAACAGGCAAAAAAAAAGCCAGCACCCGAGCTGGCTTAAAAAACACTGGAAGCAATGTGAGCAATGTCGTGCCTTCCACATCAGAGCCGCAAACTGTGGCCTTCCGTGAACTGCCAGGCGATGATAATAGTTATCAGTATCGTCTGTAAAGCACTTTGTTGAGAATTTTTCTCATTTCCACACGAAGATTGCGCAATTACCACTCAGGGAACGGGTCTGCCATGTCCAGCCAATAGTCCACGCCGGCGGCCATTTCATCGTCGCTCAACAGGCAGTCGTCCAGCAGACGCACGATCGTCGCCTGCTGCAAATGCTGGCCGATAAACACTAGCTCCTGGCGCATGTCGCCGAACGGTTCCACCCATTTCTCCTGAATATGCGCCCGCGTTTCGGGATCCTGTGGCCAGTTATCTTGCGGGATGGCGCGCCAAAAGGTGCCCGCGAGGCCATAATGGGCGATGCCGCCCGCCTGGCTCCACTGCCCGGCCTGCCGCGGCCGCGTCGCCAGCCAGAAGAAGCCCTTCGACCGCAGCAGCTTGCCGCCTCCCCAGTCACCGTTGATCACGCGGTAGAACTTGTCTGGCGCAAACGGCCGCCGCGCCTGATAGACAAAGCTACTGATGCCGTAGCTTTCCGTTTCCGGCACGTGTTCGCCACGCAGCTCTTTCAGCCAGCCGGGTGCCTGCTGAGCCTTTTCAAAGCTGAAGCTGCCAGTATTCAGCACTACCTCCAGCGGCAGTTTGCCCGGCGCGATCGGCACAATGCGGGCGTCGGGGTTCAGGCTGGCCAGCAGCGCCATCACTTCGCCCTGCTGGGTTGGCGTCAATAGATCGGTTTTGCTGATCAGGATCACGTCGCAGAATTCGATCTGCTCAATCAACAGGTCCGCCACGCTGCGCAGATCGTCCTCGCCCAGGCTTTGACCGGCCTCCTGCAGGCTTTGCGCCTGCTGATATTGCTGGATGAAATTCACCCCGTCGACCACCGTCACCAGGGTATCCAGCCGGGCGAACTGCGACAGGCTTTCCCCTTCTTCATCCTCGAAAGTAAAGGTTTCCGCCACCGGCAGCGGTTCGGAGATGCCGCTCGATTCGATCAGCAGATAATCGAAGCGCCCGTCCTGCGCCAGCTCGCGCACCGACACCAGCAGGTCTTCGCGCAGCGTACAGCAGATGCAGCCGTTGCTCATCTCCACCAGCTTTTCCTGCTGGCGATCGAGGTGCACTTCATTCTCCACCAGCGCGGCGTCGATATTCACCTCGCTCATGTCGTTGACGATCACCGCCACGCGCATGCCCTGCCGGTTGTTCAGGATGTGGTTCAGCACCGTGGTCTTGCCGGCGCCGAGAAAGCCGGAAAGCACGGTCACGGGAAGTTGTTTCATGAGAGCCTCACTAAAATTCATTGCGTAATGCCTGGTAACCGCGCACCAGCTCGACGTTGGTGGCGGCCACTTCTTCCGAAAACTGCAGCGCGCCGCGGTCGACCTGGCGATAGCGCGACAAATCACTGTCCGGCCCCACGCGCTCGGTCGAGGGGATATAGCGGTTTTCCGGCAGCGTCACGCCATCCACCACCGCGTTATAACGCACCACGCAGCCGGACTGGATGTGGCAGTTGAACAGCACGCTGTTGAAACCGATAAACACCCGATCGTCGATGCGACACGGGCCGTGAACGATGGCGCGGTGGGCGATAGAGCTGTAACGGCCAATGGTGACCGCCGCCCCGCTCTTGGAATGGATCACCACACCGTCCTGAATATTGGAGTGCGAGCCGATGACGATAGGTTCCATGTCGCCGGCAGCGTTCAACTCGTCGGCGCGAATTACCGCATACGGCCCGACGTAGACGAAATCTTCGACGATCACCCGGCCGCAAATAATGGCGGTGGGATCGATGTAGGCCAGCGGCGAGACCTGCGGCAGATGGCCGCTGGGATTTTTACGCAGCATGGTGTTCTCCCCGCCAGCTCAGCTCCGCCACCGCATTGTGGGCATGCAGGCTCTCCTGATGCTCGACGCGCAGCGAAAAAGCGCGGTAGTCGCACTGGCTGCGCAGCATGCCATACAGACGGCGCGCCGCGTCCTCACAAAACATCAGGTTCTGACCGTTGGCCAATGCGAAAGCCTGTTCGTCGCGGCGTTTCACCAGCGTTTGTACCGGCGTGCCCAGCGCGTGTTCGATGCGGTCAATCAGTTTCACCGGTTCGAACGCCCGTTCATTCTCGGGCGTCACGGTGATCCAGGCCCAGCTGCGTTGGCTGTGGGGCGTGGCCGGCATACCTTGCTCCAGCAGCCACTCGCTCACCTGGCGTTGGCTGACCCGCTCCGCCGCCTGTTCAAAATCAAACTGAAACTGTTGCTGCGCCAACTGACGGCTGAGCGCCGCCGAACTCGGGCAGGTAGAGGAGTAAGGCACGCCGACGGTCAGCGCCAGCGCCAGCGTGTCTGCCAGGGTGGCCTCGATGCGCAGCGGGTAAGCCTTCCAGCCACGCTGTGGCGACAGCAGCGCCGGACGTGACAGCAACAGCTCGCCGCCGATCGACAAGCTGGCGCGATCGCTGTGTTCTGGCTGCGAATCCAGAAAGGCCTGCAGCGTCCGGCCGATGCGCTGCGGCGTCAGCTCGCCCTGCGTCAATTCGTCCAGCGCCAGATACAGCCGCGACATGTGAATACCGCGTTCGCCCGCCGCTTCGGCGCGCAGGTTGATGCCGGCGTCGACCTTCGCCATCAATGGCTTGCCAGCCAGTTCCAGCGGCAGCGCGATCCCTTGCATCCCGACCCAATCGAGCCCGACATCACTCATTTCGCCGCGCCATGCCTGAGCGTCCGGCAGCGAACGGCGTGGTGGAAGTGCAACTTCGTTCATACATCCCCTTGCGTTATTGTGACTTTGCCGGGGAACGGTAACACGGTTTTGTTATATTATAACATAACATGAAAAACTTTTTTCTTGCCGCTGAACAGCCTGATTAATCAAGTCGCAGAAAACTCAGCGATTTTGTTCAATGGATTGGGCTGCTGGTCAGAGTACGATACACTAACGCTATTGCTGATTAACCCATGAGCCTCTATGCGTGGTTTACCCTTTTGGATACTGTCGTTGTGCCTGACGGGCTCTGCCCTGGCCGCGACAACACCGCCCGCGCCCAGCGCGGCGCCGCTGCCGGACATTCGCCAGAGCGGCTTTGTTTATTGCGTCAGCGGCATACTGAATACCTTCAACCCGCAAATGGCCAGCAGCGGCCTGACGGTGGATACCCTGGCCGCCCAGCTGTACGATCGCCTGCTGGACGTCGACCCGTACACCTACCGGCTGATCCCCGAACTGGCGCAAAGCTGGGAGGTGCTGGACAACGGCGCCACCTACCGCTTCCATCTGCGCAAGGACGTACCGTTCCAGACCACCGCCTGGTTTACGCCCACCCGCAAGATGAACGCCGACGACGTGGTGTTCAGCTTCGCGCGCGTATTTGACCAAAAACACCCGTATCACGACGTCAACGGTGGCGAATACCCCTATTTCGACAGCCTGCAGTTCGGCGATTCGGTGCAGAGCGTGAGAAAGCTCGACGACTACACGGTGGAGATTCGCCTGCAGTCACCGGACGCCTCGTTCCTGTGGCACCTGGCGACCCACTACGCGCCGGTGCTGTCCGCCGAATACGCCGACACGCTGACGCGCCAAGGCCATCAGGAGCTGATCGACCGCGAGCCGGTCGGCAGCGGCCCGTTCCTGCTCAACGAATACCGCTCGGGGCAATATATTCGCCTGGCGCGCAACGCCGCCTACTGGAAAGGCCTGCCGCGCATGCCGCAGGTGGTGATCGATCTGGGCGCCGGCGGCACCGGCCGCCTCTCCAAGCTGCTGACCGGCGAGTGCGACGTACTGGCTTATCCGGCGGCCAGCCAGCTGTCGATCCTGCGCGACGATCCGCGCCTGCGCCTGACGCTGCGTCCGGGGATGAACATCGCCTATCTGGCGTTCAACACCCGCAAACCGCCGCTCGACAACCTCAATGTGCGCCAGGCGATTTCGCTGGCGATCAACAACCAACGATTGATGCAGTCGATCTATTACGGCACGGCGGAAACCGCCGCCTCAATCTTGCCGCGCGCCTCCTGGGCCTATGACAACGACGCGCACGTCACCGAGTACGATCCGGCCAAATCGCGCGAGATGCTGCGGCAGGCCGGCGTCGGCCAGCTGAACCTGAAGCTGTGGGTGCCGACCGCCTCGCAGTCTTACAACCCGAGCCCGCTGAAAACCGCCGAGCTGATCCAGGCCGATCTCGGCCAGGTGGGCATCAACGTCACCATCGTGCCGGTAGAAGGCCGTTTCCAAGAGGCGCGCCTGATGGAAATGAACCACGATCTGACCCTGACCGGCTGGGCCACCGACAGCAACGACCCGGACAGCTTCTTCCGGCCGCTGCTGAGCTGCGCGGCAATCCGTTCGCAAACCAACTATGCTCACTGGTGTGACCCAGGCTTCGACGAGGTGCTGCAGAACGCGCTGTTGTCGCAGCAGCTGTCTCAGCGCATCGACAACTACCGCAAGGCGCAGAAAATCCTCGAGCAGCAACTGCCGGTGCTGCCGCTGGCCTCTTCTTTGCGTCTGCAGGCCTACCGCTACGACATCAAGGGATTGGTGCTGAGCCCGTTCGGCAACGCCTCGTTCGCCGGGGTGTACCGTGAATCCGCGCCGGAGGTGAACAAGTGATTATCTTTACCCTGCGCCGCATTCTGCTGTTGTTGATCACGCTGTTCTTCCTGACGCTGGTCAGCTTCAGCCTGAGCTATTTCACGCCGCGCGCGCCGCTGAACGGCGCCGCCCTGCTGGACGCCTATCAGTTCTACTTCGTCAGCCTGCTCCATTGGGACTTCGGCGTCTCCAGCATCAACGGCCAGGCGATCAGCGAACAGCTGCGCGAAGTATTCCCGGCCACCATGGAACTGTGCCTGCTGGCGTTCGCCCTGGCGCTGTTTATCGGCATTCCGATGGGCATCATCGCCGGCGTGCTGCGCGGCAAGTGGCAGGACACCGCCATCAGCACCTTCGCGCTGCTGGGCTTTTCAATGCCGGTGTTCTGGCTGGCGCTGCTGCTGATGCTGTTCTTCTCGCTGCATCTCGGCTGGCTGCCGGTTTCCGGCCGTTTCGATCTGCTGTATCAGGTGAAGCCTATCACCGGTTTCGCGCTGATCGACGCCTGGCTGTCGGACTCGCCGTATCGTGCCGAGATGATCGGCAGCGCCCTGCGTCACATGATCCTGCCGATCGCCGCGCTGGCGGTGGCGCCCACCACCGAAGTGGTGCGCCTGATGCGCATCAGCACCGACGATGTGCTGAGCCAAAACTACATCAAGGCCGCCGCTACCCGCGGCCTGTCGCGCTTCACTATCATTCGCCGCCACGTGTTGCACAATGCGCTGCCGCCAATTGTGCCCAAGCTGGGGCTGCAGTTCTCCACCATGCTCACGCTGGCAATGATCACCGAAGTGGTGTTCAGTTGGCCGGGCCTCGGCCGGTGGCTGATCAACGCCATTCGCCAGCAGGACTATGCGGCAATTTCCGCCGGCGTCATGGTGGTCGGCACGCTGGTGATCACCATTAACGTCCTGGCCGACATTCTGGGTGCGGCAACCAACCCGCTGAAACATAAGGAATGGTATGCCCTTCGATAACGTATACCGCGAGAAAAAGATGCCGAGCCCGCTGCGCTACACCTGGCGGATTTTCTATGGCGACGCGCTGGCGATGATCGGTTTTTACGGGGTGATCGCCCTGCTGCTACTGTCGCTGTTCGGCAGCCTGCTGGCGCCCTACGCGCTGGATCAGCAGTTCCTTGGTTATCAGCTGCTGCCGCCGTCGTGGTCGCGCTATGGCAACGTGTCGTTTTTCCTCGGCACCGACGATCTCGGGCGCGACATCCTTAGTCGCCTATTGACCGGCACCGCCGCCACCTTCGGCTCCGCGCTGGCGGTGACGCTGGCCGCGGCGTTCTGCGGGGTGATCCTCGGCGTGTTCGCCGGCGTCACCCACGGGCTGCGCTCTGCGGTGCTCAACCACATCCTCGATACCCTGCTGTCGATTCCCTCGCTGCTGCTGGCGATCGTGGTGGTGGCGTTTATCGGCCCCAAACTTGAACACGCCATGCTGGCGGTGTGGCTCGCCTTGTTGCCGCGCATGGTGCGCACTATCTACAGCGCGGTGCACGACGAACTGGAGAAAGAGTACGTGGTGGCGGCCCGGCTTGACGGCGCTTCCACGCTGCAGATCTTGTGGTACGCGGTCATGCCGAACATCGCGGCGGTGTTGGTGACCGAGTTCACCCGCGCGCTGTCGATGGCCATTTTGGATATCGCCGCACTCGGCTTCCTCGATCTCGGCGCGCAGCTGCCTTCGCCGGAATGGGGAGCGATGCTCGGCGATTCGCTCGAGCTGGTGTATGTTGCGCCCTGGACGGTGATGCTGCCCGGCGCGGCCATTCTCGTCAGCGTGCTGCTGGTTAACCTGTTAGGCGACGGTATGCGCCGCGCAATCAATGCCGGGGTGGAATAATGCCGTTACTCGATATCCGCAATCTGACGATTGAATTTATGACCGCCGAAGGGCCGGTCAAGGCGGTCGATCGCGTCAGCATGACGCTGACCGAGGGCGAGGTGCGCGGCCTGGTGGGTGAATCGGGCTCCGGCAAGAGCCTGATCGCCAAGGCCATCTGCGGCGTGACCAAAGACAACTGGCGCGTTACCGCCGATCGCTTTCGCTTCGACGACATCGACCTGCTGCAGCTAAGTCCGCGCGAGCGGCGCAGGCTGGTGGGCCACAACGTCTCGATGATCTTCCAGGAGCCGCAGTCCTGTCTCGATCCTTCCGAAAGCATCGGCCGCCAGCTGGCGCAGGCCATACCGGGCTGGACCTACAAGGGCCGCTGGTGGCAACGCTTCAACTGGCGCAAACGCCGCGCCATCGAACTGCTGCACCGCGTCGGCATCAAGGATCACGACGACATCATGGGCAGCTTCCCGTACGAGCTGACCGAGGGCGAGTGCCAGAAAGTGATGATCGCCATCGCGCTGGCCAACCAGCCGCGCCTGCTGATCGCCGATGAGCCGACCAACGCCATGGAGCCGACCACCCAGGCGCAGATTTTCCGCCTGTTGGCGCGTCTCAATCAGAACAACAACACCACCATTCTGCTGATCAGTCACGACCTGCAGATGATGAGCAAGTGGGCCGACCGGGTGAACGTCTTGTACTGCGGGCAAACGGTGGAGAGCGCCCAGTGCGAAGAGCTGCTGGCGGCGCCGCACCACCCTTATACCCAGGCGCTGATCCGCGCCATGCCGGACTTCGGCCGCTCGCTGCCGCACAAAAGCCGGTTGAACACGCTACCGGGCGCCATTCCTTCGCTGGAACACCTGCCGATCGGCTGCCGCCTGGGGCCGCGCTGCCCTTACGCGCAGAAGAAGTGCATCGAAACGCCGCGCCTGCGCCCGGTCAAAAACCACTTCTTCGCCTGCCACTTCCCGCTGAACATGGAGGAGCAATAACATGGAAACGCTGTTGGAAGTGCGCAACCTGAGCAAAACCTACCGCTACCGCACCGGGCTGTTCCGCCGTCAGCACGTCGAGGCGGTGAAATCCGTCAGCTTTACCCTGCGTGAAGGTCAGACGCTGGCGGTGATCGGTGAGAACGGCTCTGGCAAATCCACGTTGGCGAAAATGCTCTCCGGCATGGTGGAACCGACCGCCGGCGAACTGCTGATCGACGATCATCCGCTGGCGTTCGGTGATTATCGCTACCGCAGCCAGCGCATTCGCATGATTTTTCAGGATCCGAGCACCTCGCTCAACCCGCGTCAGCGCATCGGCCAGCTGCTGGATGCGCCGCTGCGGTTGAACACCGATCTGGAACCCGCCGAGCGCGAGCAGCGTATCAACCAAACGCTGCGCCAGGTCGGCATGCTGCCGGATCACGCTTACTACTATCCGCACATGCTGGCTTCCGGGCAAAAACAGCGCGTCGCGCTGGCCCGTGCGCTGATCCTGCAGCCGAAGGTGATCGTCGCCGATGAGGCGCTGGCCTCGCTGGACATGTCGATGCGCTCGCAAATCATCAACCTGATGCTGGAACTGCAGGAAAAACACGGCATTTCCTATATCTACGTCACCCAGCACCTCGGCATGATGAAGCATATCAGCGACCAGGTGCTGGTGATGCACGAAGGGGAAATCGTCGAACGCGGCAGCACCGCCGAGGTGTTGGCGGCGCCGCTGCACGAATTGACCAAGCGTCTTATCGCCAGCCACTTCGGCGAGGCGCTGACCGCCGACGCCTGGCGACGCGACGGCGGCCGTTTCTGAGCCCCGTCCTGGCCTGCAACAAACCCGCTGCGGCGGGTTTTTTATTGCTGCGCGCCTCGGTCGCTTAGCGAGAAAATGCACATACAAATTACATTCTTGTTATATATCCTTATATTTTATTCCTTTCAGTTATTGATTAGTCCGTAACATTATTTTATCTCGCCAGGGCGATCGGTGAGGATATCCCCTACGTTGAGCCTCTCATACGACAGGATATCGCACTGATGAACAGCCTTCGCCATCGCCGCCTCGCGCAGTTTCTGCTCACGCTGGCCACCGGTTTCTCTGTTTACGGCCACGCGCTGTACTGCGATGAGCTGCGCTAAATCCGCCTTTCGCCCCGCCTGCGGGCATGTTGCCTCTTTGTCCAGCCACCGCTGCCGTACGCAGCGGTGGCTGTTGATCATGATTAAGGATTGACCCTATGGAACGACTCCGTCGACAACATAATGCCCAGTGGTATCACGAAACCCAAAGCAGCGTGCGGGGCGATACGCCGTTGGAGCCGCAGGCGGCTACCCTGCGCGATCGTTTTCTGCTGGGGCTGGGTGCCTTCGCCGATGAAGCGTTAAACAGCGCGCTCGGTGCCCGCGCCGGGGTATTCAACGCCTCACTGGCCGGTTACCACGCCCTGTTTCCCGACCAGGTGTCGCTATCACGATACGTGACATTGTCACCCTACGATCGCCTCAGCACCGCACTGACCGTCGCTCAGGTGACCGGCGTGCAGTCCCTCTGTAGCCACTATGCCGCCCGCCTCGCCCCGCTGCACAGCCCGGACGCCTCCCGGGAAAGCAATATCCGGCTCGCCCAGATCACCCAATATGCCCGCCAGCTTGCCAGCCAACCCACGCTGATTTGCCGCAAGGCGCTGCAACAGCTTGTCGACGTCGGGCTGAGCCCTGCGGATATCGTCACCTTTTCGCAAATCATCGGTTTTGTCAGCTATCAGGCGCGTGTGGTAGCTGGCATCGCGGCGTTAGCCGGCCGACCGGCGGTAGTGGTGCCCGGCTTCCCGAATGTCGAAGACGCCGATGGCGTCGCTTTCAGTACCGAAGAATTGAGCTGGACTGCGCGGCTGTCGCCGATCGACACGGAAACCGCCGCCGCCGAACAGCTTGACGTGTTGGATCAGAGCCACCCGCAGGCGCGCGCCGAATCTTATTATCTGCTGTTAGCGCACGATGCCGCCGCACTGCGCGAACGCAACGGCGTGTTCAATGGCATCAATGCCGAAGGGTATGGGTTATCGAGCCGCCTGAAGGCGCTGGCGACGCTGGTGGTCTCGCGCATCAACGGCAGCCGTTACTGCGCGGCCACGGTGGCGCATGAAATGCAGGATGACGGATTGGTACAGGCGCTGTTCACCGGGCTGCCTCAGGGATTGGCCTCTACCGAGGATACGGTCAAACGCGCGGTGATCCACACCGCCGCCGAGCTGACGCGCGCACCGGAGAAATTTACCCCGCAGAGCGTGCAGCCGTTGTTCAACAGCGGTCTGAATCAGGCGCAGGCGCTGGAAGTGATCCTCACCGCCGCACTCTACGCCTGGGAAAATCGCCTGCGCCAAACGTTGGGCGATGCAACATCTTCCATCACCGCCGACTGAATACCGCTATGCGGCCTTATTACCGGCCGCAATACGGCGCGTTTTAGACATTCTGCTGACGCAGCCACTCGCTGGCGGCATCGAAGAACTTTTGCGCCAACGGCGTAGCGCGCTCCGCCATATCGACGACCACCGCCGCATGACGCGGCATAGCGCCGATGGCCACCGGACGCCGCTGCAACGCCGGCATCAACGGCGATTGCAGCTGGCCGCGCGGGAACAGTCCGCAGCCCAAACCGACGAAAATACCTTCGAGCAGTTGGAAGATCGACGCGGTCTCAAGCCGCGTGTGCAGCGTCAACCCGGCGTCGCGAAAGTGTTGATCGAGATAGCGGCGGAAATAACGCGTCGGCTCGGCGAGACACAACGGCAAGGCGGCCACCGCCTCCAGCGGCAACGGCGTATCGCCCACCAGCTTCGGGAAATGTTGCGGATGAAATACCAGCTCGACGCCGGTTTCCACCAGCGGTTGCGATTGGAAATGCAGCTCCTTCAAGGTCGACAGCTCGAAAAAGCCGATGCCGATGTCGACGGTGTGCGCCGTCAGCGCCTCCAGCAGCTGATCAGCGCTCAGCACCGCCAGCCGGTAATCGAGATGCGGGTAACGTTCGCTGACCGCCTTGAGCATTTCCGATACCGAGATACTGCACTGCGGCACCACGCCGAGGCGCAGCGTGCCGTGCAAACCGTGCTTGAGCGACTCCACTTCCAGCTTCAGCCCCTGATAAACCGAGACGATCTCACGCGCCCACGCCAACACCCGCTCGCCTTCGGCGGTAAAACCGCCGAAATGGTTGCCGCGGTTAATCAGCGAAACGCCCAGCTCTTTTTCCAGATTTTTCAATCGCATGGATAGCGTCGGCTGGCTGACGAAGCTGGCCTCCGCCGCCCGGCCGAAGTGGCGCTCTCGTTCCAGATTGCACAAATAAATCAGTTGTTTAATATCCATAGCGCAGCTCAATGATCGGCATTCGCACCAGTATACCACCGGGGGCCGCCGCCCGCCCGACGAGTCAGAGCCTCAGCTTCACGTAATCCACCAGGCGCGAGAACACGCCGCCCTGCGGTACCGCCTGCAGCGCCACCAGCGGTAGGGTTTTCACTACCTGGCCATTGTCGCTGATGCGGATCTCGCCGACGGTTTGCCCTTTACCAATCGGCGCTTCCAGCCGCGCGGTATTGATCACGTACTGCGCCTTCAGCTTGTCCGCTTCGTTTTTTGGCAGGCTGAGCGACTGCTCTTGCACGCTGCCGACCGGTAACCGGTGATTCTCGCCGTACCAGACTGGCTCTTCCCCCAGGCTCTGGCCGGCGCTGAACAGGTGTACCGTGGTAAAGTCGCGCAGCCCCCAGCTCAGCAGCTTGCGCGCCTGTTCCTCGCGGCCTTTGGAACTTTTGCCGCCCATCACCACGGCAATCAGGCGGCGATCCCCTTCGGTGGCGGAGGCGATGATGTTGAAGCCGGCAGAGGCGGTGTGCCCAGTTTTCAACCCATCGACGTGCAGCGTCTTATCCCACAGCAGGCCGTTGCGGTTCTGCTGCGTGATACCGTTCCAGGTCAGCGATTTCTCGCTGTACATGTGGTATTCCGCCGGCTCACTCATGATGATGGCGCGCGCAATCACCGCCAGATCGCCGGCGGTGGTGAATTGCCCCGGTGCATCCAGCCCGTGTACCGTTTCGAAATGGGTGTTCTGCAGGCCCAGCTGCGCGCTCTTCTCGTTCATCAGCTTGACGAAGTTGGCCTGGCTGCCCGCCACATAGTCCGCCATCGCCACGCAGGCGTCGTTACCGGAATCGATGATGATACCGCGGCTGAGATCGCGAACCGTGACCCTGTCACCAGGCTTCAGGAACATCAACGAAGAGCCTTTGAACACCGGGTTGCCCTGCGCCCAGGCGTCTTTCCCCACGGTGACGACATCGTCGAGGCCAATCTTGTGCTGATCGAGCGCGTGGTCGATCACCAACCCGGTCATGAGTTTGGTCAAGCTGGCCGGGTTGCGCCGTTCGTCGGCATTGCCGGCCGCCAGTACCTGGCCGGTGGTGTAATCCATCAAAACGTAAGAGGCGGCGTCTATCGCCGGTGGGGTCATGGTGGGAAAATGGGGCGTCGTTTCCGCCGCCTGCGCCGCTAAAGGCAGTAATATACCGCCGATCACCACTGATACTGAACGCTTCACGCTGTGTTCCTCAGGCCCGCAGGCTGAATAAAATGCCAATATAATCCGCGAGATAGACTGCATGAATTCACTTTCAGACGAAACCATTACTCTTTTGCAGCGGGTGTCTTTATGCAACCATTTGTTTAGGTCAGCGTCCGCCTGCGATAGATACGCTCTATGCCGCCATTGCCCCATTCGATTAGACGCCTGCCTGCCACGCCCCTAAACTTGTGACATAAATACGCAAGACGCATAAAAAAGCGTTTACTTTTTAGCTACAACCACCTGCGAAGTGTCACCATGAAATTCAAACCGTCAATCAAGCCTTATACCGGCCCAGCGGGCGGCTGGGGTTCGCTTGAAGCCACCACCCGCTTTGTCCTCGACAGTAAACAAACGCTAAAAAACATGCGCAACCTGATGCGCGTCAACAAGGCACGCGGCTTCGACTGCCCCGGTTGCGCCTGGGGCGACGACAACCACAGCACCTTCAGCTTCTGCGAAAACGGCGCCAAAGCGGTCAGTTGGGAAGCGACGCGCAGCGCCGTGGAGCCTGAGTTCTTCGCCGCCCACAGCGTCAGCACCCTGCAGCAGCAGAGCGACTATTTCCTCGAATACCAGGGTCGCCTCACCCATCCGATGCGCTACAACGCCGAAACCGACCACTATGAGCCTATCCATTGGCCGGACGCGCTGGCGCTGATCGCCAAGCACATCAACGGTATGGACAACCCGAACCAGATCGAGCTGTATACCTCGGGCCGCGCCAGCAACGAAGCGTCGTACCTTTATCAGCTGTTCGGCCGCATGCTCGGCACCAGCAATTTCCCCGACTGCTCCAACATGTGTCACGAAGCGAGCGGCGTCGGGCTGAAGCAGAGCATCGGCGTTGGCAAAGGCACCATCCGCATCGATGACTTCGAAAAGGCCGACGCTATCTTCGTGTTCGGTCAAAACCCCGGCACCAACCACCCGCGCATGTTGCACAGCCTGAAAAACGCCGCCCGACGCGGCGCGCGTATCGTCAGTTTCAACACCCTGCGCGAACGTGGGCTGGAAAGGTTCGCCGATCCGCAGGATCCGGTACAGATGCTGACGCCAAAATCCTCGCCGATCAGCTCTTCCTATTACCAGCCAAATCTGGGCGGCGATATGGCAGCGGTGCGCGGCATGGTGAAAGCGCTGCTGGAAACTCACCGCCAGCGTATGGCCGCCGGTGAACCCGCCCTGTTCGACCTGGCATTTATCGAACAGCACAGCGTCGGCGTGGAGGCTTACCTGGCGCAGGTGGACGCGACCGAGTGGCAGACCATTACCGCGCAATCGGGCCTGAGCGAAGCGCAATTGCGCCAGGCGGCGGCCACCTACCAGGGTGCCGAACGGGTGATCTGCACCTGGGCGATGGGCGTGACTCAGCATAAACACTCTATTGCGACGGTGCGTGAAATCACCAACCTGCAGCTGCTGTTCGGGCAACTGGGCAAACCGGGCGCCGGTCTGTGCCCGGTGCGCGGCCACAGCAACGTCCAGGGTAACCGCACCATGGGGATTGATGAGAAGTCGCCGAAGGCACTGCTCGACAGCCTGGAACGCCACTTTAACTTCACCGCCAATCGCGCGGTGGGGCACAACACGGTGGAAGCGATCGAAGCGATGCTGCGCGGCGAAGTGAAAGTGCTGATCGCGCTGGGCGGCAACCTGGCCGCCGCAGCGCCGGACACCGAGCGCACCGCCCGCGCCCTGCGCAACTGCGATTTGACGGTGCATATCAGCACCAAGCTTAACCGCAGCCACCTGGTGACCGGCAAAGACGCGCTGATCCTGCCGACGCTCGGCCGCACCGAACTGGACGTGCAGGCCAGCGGCTCGCAGTACATCACGGTCGAGGATTCATTCAGCATGGTTCACGCTTCGGAAGGCATCGGCAAACCGCTGGCGGATACTCAACGTTCAGAGACGGCGATCGTCTGCGGTATCGCCGACGCCGTGCTGGGTACGCAACAGCTGGACTGGCTGGAACTGGCCGACGACTATTCGCTGATCCGCGATCATATCGCCGCCACCATTCCCGGCTTCGAGGATTTCAACCGGCGCTGCGACCAGCCCGGCGGTTTCTACCTGGGCAATGCCGCCGCCGAACTGCGCTTCGCCACGCCGAGCGGCAAGGCGGAATTCAGCGCCGCCGCGCTGCCGACCACCCTGTTCCCGCAGCTGGGCGACGAGCAAGCGCCGTTTACCCTGCAGACGCTGCGCTCGCACGATCAGTACAACACCACCATCTATGGTCTGGATGACCGCTATCGCGGCGTTTACGGCCAGCGCGAAGTGTTGTTCATCCATCCGGAGGATCTGGCGGCACTGGGCCTACAGGATGGCGAACGGGTAGAGATAGAAACCCTGTGGAACGATGGCGTGGTGCGTAAAGTGGACGGGTTCAAGCTGGTGAGTTACGACATTCCGCGTGGCAACCTGGCGGCCTACTATCCGGAAACCAACCCGCTGGTGCCGCTGGCCAGCTTCGGCGACGGTACCGGCACCCCGACCTCGAAGTCGATCCCGGTGGTGATTCGCCGCAGCGAGCAGCAACCCTCGCTGCGTATTGCCTGAACATGCGCGCCCGGTTCACGCCGGGCGCGCCAATATTTCCAGGATAGTCTGCAACTCGTCGGACAGCTGATGCCGTCGCCAGACGAAGTACAGATCGCTCACGCCCTCCTCACCCATTTCCACCACCTTCAACCCTGGTGCCGGCAAGATCAGCGGCAGCAACGAACCGGGCACGCAGGCCACGCCGCAACCGGCCTGCACGCAGGCCGCCATCGCGGCATAAGACTCCATTTCCAGCGTCATGCGCGGTTTCAGCCCGCGCGAGGCCAGCCAGTGATCCACCTTCAGGCGAAACGAACATTCGCGGCTGAACGTGTAAAACTCCAGCGGCACCAGCGTGGCGGCGTCGGGTTCCCCGACATCGGCCGGCATCAGCAATACCAGCCGTTCATCGAATGCCTTTTGGCTGGCCAGTAACGGATGCTCAATCGGGCCGTCGGTGATCGCCAGGTCGAGATCGCTGTCGATCAGCATGCGTTCCAGCACCAGCGAGTCGCGGCTCAGTACGTTGATGTGCAGATGAGGCTGTAAACGGCGTAGCCGGGCAATACGCGCCGGTAAATGGCTGACCAGCGAGAAATCCAGCGCCCCGAGGTTCAGCAGCCCATGCTGATGCTCGCCGGCGAACAGCTGCTTGCTGCGCTCCGCCTGCGCCACGATGTCGCGCGCCTGCTGGTAGAACAGCCGCCCTTTGGGATTGACGTACAGCCGGTTCTTGTCGCGGAAAAACAGCTCGCCGCCCAGCGACTCCTCTAGTTCGCGCAGCCGCAGCGTGACGTTGGAAGGCACGCAGTGCAGCTCGCGGGCGGCGGCGGCGATGGTTTTGTGTTCCACCACGGTGCAGAAATACTTCAGCTGGCTCAGCTTCATCTATCATTCACTTTTAGTTAGTGTTTTAGTTAAAAACAATTACTTTAGATTAGCATCGATTTCACCTACAGTCTGCCGACACCCTGAGGAGGATCACTGATGCCACTGAATGATTTACTGACGCTGCCCGGCGTGGCGGCCCAACCGGACGCGGTTACCGACGGTTACGTGTTCAACCACACCATGATCCGCGTGAAGGATCTGGCCAAAGCGCTGGATTTCTATACGCGCGTGCTGGGCTTTACCCCGGTCTATCTGGAAGAGTTCAAAGAAGCCGCTTTCACCATCTGCTACCTGACGCGCAGCCCGCGCGAGCAGATCCCGCAGGATGACGACGAACGCAAACGCTGGGCGCTGAGCCAGCCGGGTATTCTCGAGCTGACCCATAACCACGGCACCGAAAATCAGGCGGATTTCCACTACCACAACGGCAACAGCGAACCGCGCGGCTTTGGCCACCTGTGCGTCACGGTGCCGGACGTGCACGCCGCCTGCGAGCGGTTTGAGCGCCTGGGCGTCACCTTCCAGAAACGCCTGCATGAAGGCCGCATGAACTACGTGGCGTTCATTCGCGATCCGGACGATTACTGGATTGAAATCCTGCAGCCGACGCCGCTGCGGGACTGATTGTCCCACGCCCTTCACCCCGGCCTGCGCGCCGGGGTTTTTCATCGTTCGCCCTTCGATTGACCATTCTTGCGCAAAATCGCGCGGCAACGCGGGGTTCCGTGACGTTAGGCTTGCTCGCAGCGGGTGATTCGCGTAAAACTGTCAGCCGCAAATCTTGCCACTCACAACCCATTCACTGGACGATATGTTTCAAGATAACCCGCTGCTGGCGCAGCTTAAACAGCAACTTCACTCTCAGACCCCGCGCGTTGAAGGCGTCGTGAAAGGGACCGAGAAAGGCTTTGGCTTTCTTGAAGTAGACGGTCAAAAAAGCTACTTCATTCCACCGCCGTACATGAAGAAAGTCATGCACGGGGATCGCATTATCGCCACCCTGCACACCGAGAAAGAGCGCGAAATCGCCGAGCCGGAAACCCTGGTCGAGCCGTTCCTGTCGCGCTTTGTCGGCCGCGTGCAAAAGCGCGACGATCGCCTGTCCATCGTGCCCGATCATCCGTTGCTGAAAGATGCGATTCCGTGCCGCCCGGTGCGTGAACTGACCCACAACTTCCAGGCCGGCGACTGGGCGGTGGCGGAAATGCGCCGCCATCCGCTGAAAGGCGATCGCGGCTTCAACGCCGACCTGACCCACTTTATCACCGAAGGCGAAGACCATTTCGCCCCGTGGTGGGTGACGCTGGCGCGTCACAACCTGGAAAAAGAGGCGCCGGAGATGCAGGCCCTCAGCGAGCCGGACGCTGCGCTGGTGCGTGAAGATCTGACCGCGCTCGAATTCGTCACCATCGACAGCGCCAGCACCGAGGACATGGACGATGCGCTGTACGTGACCGACAACGGTGACGGTTCGCTGCAGTTGACCATCGCCATCGCCGATCCGACTGCTTACGTCGAACAAGGCAGCAAGCTGGACGATATCGCCCGCGTGCGCGCCTTCACCAATTACCTGCCGGGCTTCAACATCCCGATGCTGCCGCGCGATCTGTCGGACAACCTGTGCTCGCTGCGCCCTAACGAGCGCCGCCAGGTGCTGGCTTGCCGCGTGACCATCGCCGCCGACGGCGCGCTAGGCGACGATATTCAGTTCTTCGCCGCCGAGATCGAATCCAAAGCCAAACTGGTGTACGACGAAGTCTCCGACTGGCTGGACGGCATTGCCGGCTGGCAACCGCCGAGCGACGCCATCGCGCAACAAATCACCCTGCTGAAGCGCGTTTGCGATGCGCGCAATGCCTGGCGCCACCAGCATGCGCTGGTGTTCAAAGATCGTCCGGACTACCGCTTCGTGCTGGGTGAAAAAGGCGACGTGCTGGAGATCGTTACCGAGCAGCGCCGCAGCGCCAACCGCATCGTTGAAGAGTGCATGATCGCCGCCAACGTCTGCGCCGCCATCGTGCTGCGCGATCGCCTGGGCTTCGGCGTGTACAACGTGCACACCGGTTTCGATCCTGCGCTGGTTGAACAAGCGGTCACCGTGCTGCAGGCCAACGGCGTGGAAGCCGAAGCCGAGAAGCTGCTGACCCTCGACGGTTTCTGCGAACTGCGCCGCCACCTGGATGCGCAGCCGACCCAGTTCCTCGACAGCCGCATCCGTCGCTTCCAGACCTTCGCCGAGATCAGCACTACGCCGGGGCCACACTTCGGTCTGGGTCTGGAGGCTTACGCCACCTGGACATCGCCGATCCGTAAATACGGCGATATGGTCAACCATCGTCTGCTGAAGGCGATCATCAACCAGCAACCGGCGGAAAAGCCACAGGATGACGTCACGGTGCAGCTGGCGGAGCGCCGCCGCCTGAACCGCATGGCGGAGCGCGACGTCGGCGACTGGCTGTACGCCCGCTTCCTGCAGGACAAGGCCGGTACCGATACCCGCTTCAACGCCGAGATCATCGACGTGACCCGTGGCGGCCTGCGTGTACGCCTGCTGGACAACGGCGCGGTTGCCTTCATCCCGGCACCGTTCATTCACGCGGTGCGTGACGAGATGCAGTGCAGCCAGGAAACCGGCACCGTGCAGATTAAAGGCGAAGTGGTTTACCGCCAGAGCGATACCTTGCAGGTCACCATCGCCGAAGTGCGCATGGAAACCCGCAGCGTGATCGCCCGCCCGGCGGCCTGAACGCCAGCCTGAAACGGTCGCAACGCAAAGCGCCGACGGTGAAAACCGCCGGCGTTTTTTTTCGGCTAGCGCAGCGGCTCTCCGCCGGTTTCACGCAGCAATGGCAGCACCGCCAGCGAAGCCAGCGTAGCCACCATCAGATAGACGGCGGGCGCCAGCAGCGAACCGCTCAGCGCGATCGACTGCGAAGCGATGTACTGGGCGAAGCCGCCGAAGATCGCCACCCCGAGGCTGTAGACCAACGCAAACCCCAGCGCACGAATGCGCTGCGGGAACAGCTCCGAAATCATCAGCATGGTCGGCACCGAACCGAGCGTGGTCAACCCGACCAGCACCGCGACGATCAGCAGCAGCACCGCAGGATGCGGCACCGCGCTCAGCCACCAAAACGCCGGCAGGGCCACGATCAGAATCGCGATCCGCGACCCGCGGATCAGCGGCAGACGGCCGTAACGATCGCACCAGTGCCCGACCAGCAGACTGCCGCCGAAGGTGATGAGCCCCGCCAATAGCATCGCGGCATAACCGTAGGCCTGCGCCATTCCCAGGTATTTCACCGCGTAGGTGCCGAGATAATACATCGAGATGTAAGTGGCGACGGTAGCGCCGATGGTCAGCATCACACCGAGCACTACCGCCCGCGAGTGCTGGCGCAGCTGAGCAGGCGGCTCGTGAGCCCGCGCCACCGACGGCCGATCGCTTTCCAGCCCGAGACGCAGCCAGCAACCGAGCGGCGCCAGCGCCACGCCGATAAAGAATGGAATGCGCCATCCCCACTCGGCCATGGCGTTCGGTTCGCCGGAAAGCACCGGCAAGGCCGCACTGAGCGCCAGCGCGGTGACGCCGCCAACCACGGTGGCGATGCCCTGCGTCGCCAGTGACCAGCTGGAATAGAAACCGCGCCGATTGGGCGGCGCCGACTCCACCAGCAACGACATCGACGCCCCCACCTCGCCGCCCGCCGCTACGCCCTGGATCAGACGCGCGGCCACCAGCGTGGCGGTTCCCCAATAGCCGGCGCTGGCGTAGGTCGGCGCAAAGCCGATCATCGCCGTGCCCAGGCTCATCAAGGAAATCGTCAGGATCATCGCCGGCTTGCGGCCACAGCGATCGGCATAGGCGCCAATCAGAATGCCGCCCAGCGGCCGCATGAAAAAGCTGACGCCGAACGTGGCAAACGCCAACAGCAACGCCAGATGCGGATCGCTAGACGGGGGAAAAAACAATACGCTGATATAAATAACGAAGAAGTTATAAATACCGAAATCGAAAAACTCCAGCGCATTACCGAAGGAGGCGGCGAATATGACCTTTTTGCCACCGACCTTCGGGGCCGATATTATTTCCGTTTGGGTTTCAGCCGTATTTTCACTCATCATTATCTTCCCTGTTATTATTTTTCGCGTTTATTTTAAATACGCTTCCGCCAACGCTCCCCAATACTGGCTGCCGGCCGCCAGACAGCCGTCATTGAAGTCATATCCCGGGTTATGCACCATGCAGCTGCCTTCGCCATCGCCGTTGCCAACGATCAGGTAGCAGCCCTGCGGATGTGCATCGAGCATGAAGGAGAAATCTTCGCTGCCCATCAGCGGCCGGGCACCGTAGTGCGCGCGGGCGGCGCCGAACTGCTGCTCCGCCACACGGTGGGCAAAGCGGGTCATCGCTTCGTCGTTGACCAACACCGGCGTACCGTTAACGTGCTCCACCACCGCGTGGGCACCGAAGCTTGCCGCCTGCGCCTCGATCAGCGCCGGAATGCGTGCCAGCAGGATTGCGCGCGCCTGACGATCCAGAGAGCGTACGCTGAGCTTCATTTCCGCGCTGTCCGGGATCACGTTGGCCGCCTCACCGGCCTTGATGCTGCCGACGGTGATCACGGCCGCCTCCAGCGGATCGATATTACGCGAAACGATGCTCTGTAGGGCGACAGTGATATGCGAGGCCACCAGCACGGGATCGACCGCCAGCTGCGGGATGGCGCCGTGGCCGCCACGCCCCTGCACCCGCACGTTGAACTGATCCATCGAGGCCATAAACGGACCGTGTTGGAAGAAGAACTCGCCGAGCGGCATCCCCGGCATGTTGTGCATGGCGAAGATGGCGTCGCAGGGGAAGCGCTCGAACAGCCCCTGTTCCACCATGCGCGCGCCGCCGTTCAGCATCTCTTCCGCCGGTTGGAAAATCAGGTGCAGCGTGCCGTTGAAGTTGCGCGTTTGCGCCAGATAGCGGGCGGCACCGAGCAACATAGTGGTGTGACCATCATGGCCGCAGGCGTGCATGCGGTTGGCCACGCTGCTGCTCCAGGGCTTGCCGTTGTTCTCTTCGATCGGCAGAGCGTCCATATCGGCACGCAGCCCAAGGCGCTTAACGCCGTCGCCCACCCGCAGCGTGCCCACCACGCCGGTGCCCGCCAGCCCACGGTGTACCTCATAGCCCCACGAACTCAGATAATCCGCCACCAGATCGCTGGTGCGAAACTCTTCGAAACCCAATTCAGGGTGTTGATGAATATCGTGCCGAATGGCCGTGAGCTGCGGTAAATACCCTTCGATGATTTTATTTATCATAATTAAATTCCTTTCGTAGCTTTATTATTTATTTGATGAATGATTAAGCCTGCGGGTGAAAATAAAGGTATAACACGGCATGAATAATTTTATTTCGGCACGCCTCGACAGATAAAATAATAATCCGCCAGACGCCGTGCCCAGATAAAAAACGACGATAATTCGCTGTGCGCGCCGTGAAAATGCAGAATGAATAACTGCTCAGGATGGTGTGGGCGACAGCCTGCGCCAACGCGGTTTCATCACGTTGTTTTTACACTAAAACCCCACCTGCTTCACATTTCTCATCCGACCTGCCGCGGTTCGGCGGCAAAACTTCTACTGTTAAAACGTCATTCCTAATAACAACGTTGATTTTTACCTCTGCACGCCAAGGAGTTGTTTCATGAAAAACATCAGGTCCGGATTTATCTGGCTGCTGGTGGCGTTGGTCGGCGCCTTCGCTTTCGCCATGCTGGCGCTCAGCCGTGGCGAGCACGTCAACGCCGTCTGGCTGGTGGTCGCCGCCGTCGCCTGCTACAGCATCGCCTACCGCTTCTACAGCCGGTTCATTGCCGACAAGGTCTTTGAACTGGATGACCGTAGTCTGACCCCGGCAGAACGTCACAACGACGGCCTGGACTACGTGCCCACCAACAAATGGGTGCTGTTCGGCCACCACTTCGCCGCCATCGCCGGTGCCGGGCCGCTGGTGGGGCCGATCCTGGCCGCGCAGATGGGCTTCCTGCCGGGAACCATCTGGATCCTGATCGGCGTCATGCTGGCCGGCGCGGTGCAGGATTTCCTGGTGCTGTTCATCTCCACACGCCGCGACGGCCGTTCGCTGGGGGAAATGGCCAAGCAAGAGCTGGGCGCATTCGCCGGGGTGATCACCATGCTCGGCGCACTGGGGGTGATGATCATCATCCTGTCGGCGCTGGCGCTGGTGGTGGTAAAAGCGTTGGCCGACAGCCCGTGGGGGCTGTTCACCATCGCCGCCACCATCCCGATCGCCCTGTTCATGGGCATCTACATGCGCTTTATCCGGCCGGGCAAAATCGCTGAAATTTCGGTGATTGGCTTCGTGCTGATGCTGCTGGCGATCGTTTACGGCGGCAACGTCGCGCAAGATCCCTATTGGGGGCCGTTCTTCACGCTGCACGGTACCACCCTGACCTGGGTGCTGGTGATCTACGGCTTCGTCGCCTCGGTGCTGCCGGTGTGGCTGCTGCTGGCGCCGCGCGATTACCTTTCCACCTTTATGAAAATCGGCGTCATCATCGGCCTGGCTATCGGCATCGTCTTCGCCATGCCGGAGATGAAAATGCCGGCGGTCTCGCGCTTCATCGACGGCAGCGGCCCGGTGTTCGCCGGCGCCCTGTTCCCGTTCCTGTTCATCACCATCGCCTGCGGCGCCATTTCCGGCTTCCACGCGCTGGTCTCC
The DNA here is from genome assembly GCF_052169095.1 of Serratia sp. CY33802. Lineage (NCBI taxonomy): Bacteria > Pseudomonadati > Pseudomonadota > Gammaproteobacteria > Enterobacterales > Yersiniaceae > Serratia > Serratia sp. CY33802. The sequence goes on along the minus strand of NZ_JBJNLL010000001.1, from coordinate 991,774 downwards.
AGCGGCACCACGCCCAAGCTGGTGGAACGCGAAAGCCACATTCGCTTTATTGGCTACGGTGCCATGCTGATGGAGTCTTTCGTCGCCATCATGGCGCTGATCTGTGCCTCGGTGCTTGATCCGGGCGTTTACTTCGCCATGAACTCGCCGGCGGCACTGATCGGCACCACGGTGGAAAATGCTTCGCAGGTGATCAACAGCTGGGGCTTTATCGTCACGCCGGAAACGCTGGCGCTGATCGCCAAAGAGGTGGGCGAGAACTCCATCCTGTCGCGCGCCGGCGGCGCCCCGACCTTCGCCGTGGGCATGGCGCACATCATCAGCGAGGTGTTCAACAGCCGGGCGATGATGGCCTTCTGGTACCACTTCGCCATTCTGTTCGAAGCGCTGTTCATCCTGACCGCCGTCGACGCCGGTACCCGCGCCTGTCGCTTTATGGTGCAGGATTTGGTGGGCGTGGCGGTACCGCAGTTGGCCAACAACCGCTCCTGGTTCGGCAACCTGGCGGGCACCACGGTGGCGGTGGCCGGTTGGGGTTTCTTCGTGTATCAGGGCGTGGTCGATCCGCTCGGCGGCATCAATACCCTGTGGCCGCTGTTCGGTATCGGCAACCAGATGCTGGCGTCGATGGCGCTAATCCTCGGCACCGTGGTGCTGTTCAAGATGAAAAAACAGCGCTACGCTTGGGTCACCATTTTACCGACCGCCTGGCTGTTTGTGACCTCCATGACCGCCGGCTGGCAGAAGATCTTCCACGAGAAACCGAGCATCGGTTTCCTGGCGCAGGCGAAGAAGTTCTCCACCGGCATCGAGCAAGGCACGATCATTGCGCCGGCCAAGTCTTTGAAAGACATGGAAACCATCGTGTTCAGCAACCAGATCAACGCCGCGCTGTGCGGGTTCTTTATGCTGGTGGCGGTAACCATGCTGATTGCCGCCTTCTTCGCGATCCGCCGGGCGCTGCGTTCCGAACAGCCGACGACGCACGAGGTCGGCGCCGCGCTGCGAGAGGAGACCGGCCGCGGCTAAACGAACCGAGCATCAAGCAAGGGCGCCGCGGCGCCCTTTTTACTGGCTTTAGCCTAACAGCGTTGAGCCGAAGGCCCCCTGCCAATCCTGCTCGAATTTCTCGACCGCGGCCTGCACCGCCGGCACGCTGAGGAACTGCTCCGCGACGTCCACCGGCAGCGTGATGGCCTGGCAGCCCGCCAGCAGGCATTCCAGCGCCTGGCGCGGTGTTTTGAAGCTGGCGGCCAGCACCTGCGCCGACGGCGCGTGCAGGCTCAGCAGCTGCTGCAGCTCGTGCACCATTTCAATACCGTCGCCGCCCTGCGCGTCAACCCGATTGACGTAAGGCGCCACATATTCCGCCCCGGCCAAGGCGGCCAACAGCCCCTGCCCGGCACCGTACACCGCGGTGCCCAGCGTCGGGATGGACATCGTTTTAAGCTTCTTGATCGCCGCCAATCCCTCCGCGGTTGCCGGGATCTTCACCACCAGCCCCGGTACCCGCTGGCTGAGCAGCGACGCCTCCGCCACCATGCGCTCCGCATCGGCCGCCATCACCTGCGCGAATAGCTTGCCGGTGCCGCCAAGGGCGTCGCGCAGCGCAGGCAGCACTTCCCAGATCGGCTTGCCTTCCTTCGCCACGATGCTCGGGTTGGTGGTGACGCCGTGCAGCGGCAGAATGCGCGCCAGGCGTTTTACCGCGGTCACATCGGCGGTATCGAGATAAAGCTCCATCACGGACTCCTGTGTCATGTTCTGTGGGCGGATTCAAACTCTGATCATCATAGGGCAAAAACCCCGTCAACTTTTGATCAAAATCAATTCAACTTTCATTCGAAAGATCTTTAATGGCGAAAGATTCAGCAACGCCAAACGGGTGATTCATGTTCTTCAATCTGCAGCGCTACTCGACCCATGATGGCCCCGGCATCCGCAGCGTGGTCTTTTTAAAAGGGTGCCCGCTGAGCTGCCGCTGGTGTCAGAACCCGGAAAGCCGCTCGCGCCACGCGGATCTGCTGTTTGACGAGCGCCTGTGTCTGAGCGGCTGTACGCTGTGCACCGAGCGCTGCCCACAAGGCCTGCTACGTGACGAGGGCGCACTGACGCTGCGGCGCGACGTCATCAGCGCAGACGACTACGCGGCGCTGGCCGCCGCCTGCCCAACCGGCGCGCTCAGCCTGTGCGGCAGCGTGGTCAACCCCGACGATATCATGGCCGAGGTGATGCGGGATAAGCCTTTCTACCTGCGCAGCGGCGGCGGTTTAACGCTGTCCGGCGGCGAACCCTTTATGCAGCCGGAGGCCGCGGCGGAGCTGCTGCGGCGCGGTCGCGAAGCCGGCATCCACACCGCCGTCGAATCCTGTCTGCACGTACCGTGGCATTACATCGCCCCTTCGTTGCCCTGGCTGGATCTGCTGTTGGCCGATCTCAAACACACCGATGAAGCGCGTTTTAAAACCTGGACCGGCGGCTCGGCCCGCCGGGTGATGAACAATTTTCGCCGGCTGGCGGCGCACGGCGTGCCAATGACCGTGCGCGTACCGCTGATCCCCGATTTCAATGCCGATCGCCACTCTGTCCGCGCGATTGTCGACTTCGCCGCCGACGAGATCGGCGTATCGGAGATCCACTTTCTGCCGTACCACACGCTGGGCATCAACAAGTATCACCTGCTCGGCGAACCCTACCGCGCCGCCCGCACACCGCTGGACGCGCCCGATCTGCTGGCCTTCGCCGAAACGTACGCCGGCGCCAAAGGCCTGACCGCCATTTTGCGAGGATAACGCCATGACCACATTGGATTTGACCACCCTCAGCGCCCGTATTCAGGCGCATAAGAACGCGCTGATCCACATCGTCAAACCGCCGGTGTGCACCGAACGCGCGCAGCACTATACCGAGGCCTATCAGCAGCATCAGGATCGGCCGTTGCCGGCGCGCCGTGCGCTGGCGCTGGCCAACCACCTGGCGAAGCGCAGCATCTGGATCGCCAACGACGAGCTGATCGTCGGCAACCAGGCCAGCGAGCTGCGCGCCGCGCCGATCTTCCCCGAATACACCGTCGGCTGGATAGAAAACGAGATAGACCAGTTGGCAGACCGGCCGGGCGCCGGCTTCTCGGTCAGCGAAGAGAATAAGGCGATTTTGCACCGTCTGTGCCCATGGTGGCGCGGCCAAACGGTGCAGGATCGCTGCTACGGCATGTTCACCGACGAACAAAAGGCGCTGCTGGCCACCGGCATCATCAAGGCCGAGGGCAACATGACCTCTGGCGACGCCCATCTGGCGGTCAACTTCCCGCTGCTACTGGAACATGGCCTCGACGGCCTGCGCGAAAAAGTGAACGCGCGCCGCAGCCGCCTGCGCCTGACCGAGTGGGAAGATCTGCACAAAGCGCAGTTTCTCAACGCTATCGATATCGTGCTGACGGCGCTGAGTGAGCACATCCTACGCTTCGCACGCCTGGCGCGCGATATGGCGCAACGCGAAACCCGCGACTGGCGTCGCACCGAGCTGCTGGCTATCGCAGACAACTGCGACCTGATCGCCCATCGCCCGCCGCAAACCTTCTGGCAGGCGCTGCAACTGTGCTATTTCATCCAGCTGACGTTGCAGATCGAATCCAACGGCCATTCGGTTTCCTTCGGTCGCCTCGACCAATATCTTTATCCCTGGTATCGGCGCGACGTGGAGCTGGAGCAAAACCTGGCGCGGGAAGACGCCATCGAGCTGCTGCACAGCTGCTGGCTGAAGCTGCTGGAGATCAACAAGATCCGCTCCGGCTCGCACTCCAAGGCCTCCGCCGGCAGCCCGCTGTACCAAAACGTCACCATCGGCGGGCAAAAACGGGTCGATGGGCGGCCGTGTGACGCGGTCAATCCGCTGTCCTACGCCATTCTCGAATCCTGCGGCCGCCTGCGTTCCACCCAGCCCAACCTCAGCGTGCGTTACCACGCCGGGATGAGCGCCGATTTCCTCGACGCCTGCGTACAGGTGATCCGCTGCGGCTTCGGCATGCCGGCATTCAATAACGACGAAATCGTCATTCCCGAGTTCATCAAGCTGGGGGTCGAGCCGCAGGACGCTTACGACTACGCCGCCATCGGCTGTATCGAGACCGCCGTCGGCGGCAAATGGGGTTATCGCTGCACCGGCATGAGCTTCATCAACTTCGCCCGCGTGCTGCTGGCGGCGCTGGAACAAGGCCGCGACGCCACCTCCGGGCAGATCTTCCTGCCGCAGGAACAGGCGCTGTCCAAAGGAAACTTCGCCGATTTCGAACAGGTCTTAACCGCCTGGGATCGGCAAATTCGCTACTACACGCGCAAGTCGATCGAGATCGAGTGCGTGGTGGACAGCGTGCTGGAGGAGAACGCCCACGATATCCTCTGCTCCGCGCTGGTGGATGACTGCATTGAACGCGGCAAAAGCATCAAGCAAGGCGGCGCCAAATACGACTGGGTTTCCGGCCTGCAGGTCGGCATCGCCAACCTGGGCAACAGCCTGGCGGCGGTGCGCAAACTGGTGTTCGACCAAGGGGCAATCGGCCAGCAGCAGCTGGCGGCCGCGCTGGCCGAAGACTTCGCCGGACTGGATGGCGAACAGCTGCGTCAGCGGCTGCTCAACGCCGCGCCCAAATACGGCAACGATGTGGACGAGGTCGATCGGCTGCTGGTGCGCGCCTACCAAACCTACATCGAAGAACTGAAACAGTACCGCAACACCCGCTTCGGCCGCGGGCCGATCGGCGGCGGCTACTACGCCGGCACCTCGTCGATTTCGGCCAACGTGCCCTTCGGCGCCGCCACCCTGGCCACGCCGGATGGGCGCAAGGCGCACCAGCCTCTGGCGGAAGGCGCCAGCCCGGCGTCCGGCACCGACCACCTGGGGCCAACGGCGGTGTTCAATTCGCTCGCCAAGTTGCCAACCGAGGCGATCCTTGGCGGCGTGCTGCTCAATCAAAAGCTGAATCCGGCGACGCTGGACAACCCGCGCGATCGGGAAAAGCTGATGCTGATGTTGCGCACCTTCTTCGAGAGCTATCGCGGTTGGCATGTGCAGTACAACATCGTGTCGCGCGAAACGCTGCTGGCGGCGAAGCAACACCCTGACCAATATCGTGATTTAGTGGTTCGCGTAGCTGGCTATTCCGCTTTCTTTACCGCATTATCCCCTGAGGCGCAGGATGATATTATTGCGCGCACAGAACATACTCTTTAAACCTTTGACTCTTAGCGGCCGCGCCTTGGCGGCCGCATCATCAGGCCGATATGAATTTACGACAACAGACCATATTGCAGTTGGTTAACGATCGCCGGCGGATCAGCGTCAATGAGCTGGCGCGGGCCTCGGGCGTATCGGAAGTCACCATCCGGCAGGATCTCAACCTGCTGGAAAAACGCAGTTATTTGAAGCGCGTACACGGTTCCGCCGTGGCGTTGGAAAGCGACGACGTCGACGCTCGCATGATGTCCAATTTCACCCTCAAACAACGATTGGCACAGTACGCCGCGGCGCAGGTCAACGACGGTGAGACGATCTTCATCGAGAGCGGCAGCGCCAACGCCCTGCTGGCGCGCTACATCGCCGAACGCAAGCGTATTACGCTGATCACCGTCAGCCACTATATCGCCAACCTGCTGAAAGAAACCGACTGCGACGTGATTGTCCTCGGCGGCATGTATCAGAAGAAAAGCGAGACCGTGGTCGGCCCGCTCACACGGCTGTGCATTCAGCAGGTGCATTTCAACAAGGCGTTTATCGGCATTGACGGCTTTCAGGCCGAAACCGGCTTTACCGGCCGCGACATGATGCGCGCCGACGTGGTCAGCGCGGTGCTGGCCAAGGGCGTGGAGAATATCGTGCTGACGGACTCCAGCAAATTCGGCCAGATCCAACCCAACCCGCTGGCGCAGCCGGGGCAAATCAGCCGAGTGATCACCGATTCACGCCTGGCGCTGGAGTATCAGCATCAGCTGAAACGCCAGGGCGTACAGGTGGAGCTGGTCAACGAATAACGCGGGCCGCCACCGCACCTCTCGCGTCGCGCGGGCCACGCCGCGCGCCGTTTCCCTTGTGCAACGGGATTTTAAGACTATTTACCTGTTTATCCTTTCAGAGAAACCTATACTCAGTTTCGGTCACTTTTGGACCGTAACCTGCTAATTATTCGGCCGTTAACAAAAAGTGCCATTTTTTATATCGATACTGTACGGGAATCAACAGCAGGCCTGATTTATGGTTAGCGCCTATACTTAGAGGGCACTTCCATATAGCCAATGCTAAGGAGAAGTCATTATGATGATTATCAATAAACGTTTCGCCACCGCCGCTCTGGCTCTGACTCTGGCGTTTTCACTGAGCGCCTGTTCCAACATGTCCAAACGCGATCGCAACACCGCTATCGGCGCCGGCGCCGGTGCAGTCGGCGGCGCAGTGCTGACAGACGGCAGCGCGTTGGGCACACTGGGTGGGGCTGCGGTAGGGGGCATCATCGGTCACCAGGTTGGCAAATAACCTTTCCGATGTTCCTCTGCCGACAGGCGGGCAAAAGCGCCGAGGCGCTTTGACGTATTAACCAGAATAACGATGATTTCAGGTCTGCTTTACTTTAAGTCTATGGTTCTTTCGCCGTTAACGGGCTAACCCCCGGCAGCAACAGCCTCAAGCCATGCCGCAGCATTGCACTGCGGCATGGCGATTCGCCTCAACCGCCCGCCAGTTTGACCTTCATGCCTTTGGCTTCCAGTAGCTGTTTGAGCAGATCGCGTTTATCGCCCTGGATCTCGATGATCCCGTCTTTCACCGAACCGCCGCAGCCGCATTTCTTTTTCAGTTCGGCCGCCAGTTTGTCGAGCGCAGCGTCATCCAGATCGACGCCGGTAATCAGGCACACGCCCTTCCCCTTGCGGCCGCTAGTCTGACGCTGGATGCGCACGATGCCGTCGCCCTTGGCGCGTTGCGGTTTAACGTCTTCCTGCTTGATGCGGCCGGTGTCCGTGGAATACACCAGGCGGCTGTTATCGTCATTCATCGGCGGTTCCTCAGGCCAAAGAGGCGCGGATCGCGCGCAGCGTCGCGGCCGGATCCGCAGATTGGGTGATCGGACGCCCAATCACCATGTAGTCCACGCCAGCGGCCTGCGCCTGCACTGGCGTCATAATGCGGCGCTGATCGCCCGCCGCGCTGCCTTCAGGGCGGATCCCCGGCGTCACCAGCTGGAAAGCCTGCCCGCAGGCGGCCTTCAGGCGCTGCGCTTCATGAGCCGAACACACCACGCCGTCCAGCCCGCAGTCGCGGGTCAGGCGCGCCAGGCGCTCGGCGTGTTCCGCCGGGCTGGCTTCGATACCAATGCCGCGCAGGTCTTCCGCTTCCATACTGGTGAGCACCGTCACGGCGATCAGCAGCGGCGCATCCGCCCCGAATGACGTCAGCGCTTCTTTAGCGGCGGTCATCATGCGCGCGCCGCCGCTGGCGTGGACGTTGACCATCCAAACGCCCAACTCGGCCGCCGCCGCGACCGCATGCGCGGTGGTATTGGGAATATCGTGGAATTTCAGGTCAAGAAATACGTCGAAGCCACGCCCGTGCAGATCGCGCACCAGCTGCGGCCCGAACAGCGTGAACATTTCTTTGCCCACTTTCAGCCGGCAGTCTTGCGGATCGATACGGTCGGCGAACGCCAGCGCGGCATTCTTATCGGCGTAATCTAACGCCACAACGATTGGAGATGATTTTAAGTCATTGTTATTAGCGTTATTTTCAGACTTCATTTCTTCTACCTTCTGTAAAATAGACATAATCAGGGACTCACCCGCGAAACTGACCGCCGCATTCTACATGCCGGGGGCCAGAAATCCCAGCCGCAGCGCGCACCGGCGCTCTGTCATGCTACCTCTCACCTTTGTCATGGCGCGTCAACGAAAGCGCGCCAGCGATAAACCACGCAGCGTAAAACGCCGTAAAGATGCGTAAATTATCAATCAAATATTTTGAATAAATTACTCAGCATTATCAGATTTTCAATCGGCCAAGATGCTTTATTATTCACCACATCGGAAGCGAATGGCTTCCTTCCTAAATAAACAGACTGGAGTCACCTATGAAAACCATCAAATATTTTGCAGCCGCTGCCGCTATCGCACTGACCTCTTTCGCCACTTTCGCCGCTGAGCCGATCAGCAGCCAGCAGGCCGATAGCCTGACCGCCACCGGCGTCGTTTCCGCAGGTCATGCGACCACCCTCAGCAGCCTGGAGAAAAAACTGGCCGCTAAAGCGGATGCCCAGGGCGCCAGCAGCTACCGCATCATCTCCGCCGGTGGTAACAACATGCTGAGCGGCACCGCGGTCATCTACAAATAATGTTTCCGGTACAGGGCCCGCTCGCTCGGGCCCTGCCTCTGTTTCCCGCCTGAAAAAACCGCATCTTGTTCGCCTTACACTGTTACAAAAATATTAAATTTTTATTACACACTAGACACCCGATCGCCAGTGGCTTAGCTTGAAGGCATCTTCCTGCAGAAAGGCTTTCAAAATGAGCGAGATATCGACACTTACCATTAAAATTCCTCTGGCACTGAAGGAAAAAATCCGCGCCGCCGCCGCTGAAAACGAGTTTTCATTGAGCGTGGAAGTGTGCCAGCGCCTGGAAAGCAGCTTCAGCGCCCCCGCCGCCAAGGCAGAAAAACCGACCAAAAAGGCGGATGAGCTGCACCACGGCGAGATCGACAATCAAAGCACTGAAGAAGAGATTGAACAGCCGCTGAGCCAGAAAGAGCTGAAGAAACTGCGTCAGCTGTTGAAAACCGGCGCCAAAGGCGGCAAGAAAAAGTAAGCGATGAACGTAGAAAAACGGGGCGATGAATCGCCCCGTTTTATTTTGTCGCGCCGCCGCGTTATTGTCCGTCCAGACCGCGGATCGGTTTGACCGATGACCAGGCGCGGCACGACGGACAATGCCAATAGAGCGAGTGTGCGGTAAATCCGCACTTGTGGCAGCGGTAACGCGGCTTGGTGCGAATTTGCTCGCCGACCATATCGCGCAACAACAGCAGACTCTCTTTCGCACGGCCGTCTTCGGCGTCCGCCAGGTGATAATCCATCAGCCGATAAAACACCCGCATAGTGGGATGACGCTGTAGCTGACGGTTGATATAGACCTGCACCACGTCGCGCCCTTCGTGCTGCTCGATGATCTCGGCCAACATCAGATCGGCGGTAGCGCCGGTGTTCTCTTCTACGCAGCGCTTAAGGAATTCAGCCCAGTTGTGCTGTTGTTCCGGCAGATGCGTGTAGCATTCCTGCAGCATCGGCAGCGTTTCGCTGACCAATTCTTTGTCCTGGCTCAGTACGCGCTGCAGCGACTCTACCGCTTTGGCGTAGTCGTTTTGCGCCATGTAGATGCGCCCGAACATGATGGATACTCGTGCACACTGTTTATCGGCCGCGTCCGCACGCTTAAGTAAGCTCATCGCCCGATCGAGATCGTCACTGCCCATCGCCTGCAATGCCAGCTCACAGTAGAAATGCGCAATCTCGACGCGCTGTTTCTCTTTGCCCAGCTTGACCAGCTTTTCCGCCACGTCGATGGCTTTCTGCCAATCGCTGGTGGCCTGATGGATCACCAGCAACTGCTGCAGCGCCGATACGCGGAAATCCGCTTCGTCAGTCAACTGGCTGAACATGTCTTCCGCGCGATCGTACAGCCCGGCCGCCATATAGTCGCGGCCCAGCTGCTGTACCGCCAGCAGGCGCTGTTCGAAGGTCAGGGAAGCGCTTTCCATCAAGGCCTGATGGATGCGGATAGCACGGTCGACTTCGCCGCGCGAGCGGAACAGGTTGCCCAACGTCAGGTGGGCCTCAACGGTGTTGCTGTCCTCTTTCAACATGTCGAGGAACAGATCGACCGCCTTATCCTGCTGGTTGGAAAGCAGAAAGTTCACCCCTGCCACGTATTCACGCGACAGGCGGTTGGCTTCTTGCTGTTTATCCTGCTGAGCGCTTCTGCGCCCCATGTACCAACCGTACGCGGCAGCCACGGGCAGCAACAGAAACAGCAGTTCTAACATAGAGGGTTATTCCTTGCTGACAACGGCCTGAGCCGCCGGTTCAGCGGGCTGCTCAAGCTGCAGCTCCAGCCTTTTGATCTTGCGCTCGGCGCGGCCCAGCGCAATGCGCGTGCGCAGGTAGAACAGGCCGCAAATGATCCAACCGAGAACGAAGCCGGCGCCAAACAGCGTGGCCAACAGGGTCGATACGCGATAATCGCCCTGCGCAACCAGATAGTTAAAATTGACCACCTGATCGTTATGCGCACCCAAAGTGACGGAAATCACGAAGATCACCAGAACCAACAAAAAAATCAGCAAATATTTCACATTCTTTCCCGCGATGCCGAGTGAATCGGATGAACGATGCCAAAACGTGGCGTCCCTAACCCTTAAGTTAGCATTTCCCGCTGCGGCAGGGAAACCCTGCGGCACGATAAAACCACATATCTGCTGGCATATTCGGCAGTAAACGGCTTTAGCGAACAAATTGATGAGAAAGCTTCTCAAAACGTCGAATTTATAAGGATATGGGGGCAACCGTGTGGATTGCAATGGCGGGAAAATGTAAGCGATTGATGCGGCGCCGATCCGACGCCGCGCTTTTTGTGACATCGTCACGTTAAGACATGATTAACCCGCCATCCACATTGATGGTTTGGCCGGTGATATAATCGGCATCATCTGAGGCAAGGAAGGCCACGAGACCCGCCACATCTTCGGGTTGCCCGGCACGCTTGAGCGGAATACCCGCCACCCACTCGGCCATCAACTCCCCTTTGCCGTAAGTTTTTTCCGGGCCGCTGAGAATTTCTCCCCAAACGCGGTCGTTATATTCCCACATCTCGCTTTCAATGATGCCGGGGCAGAATGCATTGACGGTGATGCCATGTGTCGCCAGCTCAAGCGCTAAACTCTGCGTAATGCCGATCACTCCCATTTTGCTGGCGGCGTAATGCGGTGTGTAAATAAACCCGTTACGCCCCTGGCCGGAAGAGGTGTTGATCAGGCGCCCCTTGCGCTGGCCGACCATATATTTAGCCGCCTCCCGGCAACAGAGCCAGACCGCCGTAGTATTTACCGCCAACACTTTCTCAAAATCGCTTTTAGGCATCTGGTCAAAACGATCGATAGTGATCACCCCGGCGTTCTGAATAGAAACGTCGATCGCGCCAAATCGCTCCCAGACCTGACGATAAAAATCAACTACCTGTGCTTCATCGGTAACGTCGAGGATGACCGGCAGCACCGCCACCCGATAACGCTGGCGCAGCGTTTCCGCCGCGGTCAGAATGCGCTCCGCATTCGATGCGATCGCCAGATTGGCACCCAAACTGGCGAAATGCTCGGCGATACCGGCGCCAATGCCGCGGCATGCGCCGGTAATCACCACGGTTTTCCCCGTGAAGTCACGATTCATGATTGTTCTCCTGTTATCAATGAGGCCATCTGCGGCCGCCACAAGGTGCGCTGTACCGCCTGCCGCCACGCGCTGTAGCTTTCCTGCAGCTGGTGGTGGCGCTGCATATCGGGTTTAAACTCATCATGTTGAGGCGACAGTGCCGCCAGTTGCCGATCGGTAGCTCCCCACAGGCTGCGCATCGCCATCAACGCCGCCCCCAGGGCCGACAGTTCCGCCGTGTTGCTGCGCCACACCGGGCAACCCAGCAGATCGGCCTGAAACTGCATCAGCCAGTCATTGCGGCTGGGGCCGCCATCGGCCATCAGCCCCTGCAGCGCAAAACCCGGTTGTTGCCGCAGTACGCCGATCACATCGGCGATTTGATAAGCCACCGATTCAAAAGCGGCCCGCACCAAATGTTCTCGCCGCGTGCCGCGGCTGAGCCCGCAAATCACGCCGCGCGCCTGCTCATCCCACCAGGGTGCGCCGGCACCGGTCAGCGCCGGTACAAAATAGACACCACCGCTATCGGGCACGCGAACAGGCAGTTCACTCAACGGCGCTTCGTCCTTCGACGGCATGGCGGCGATATCCAGCATCCAGGCGATAGCGTCGCCGGTGTGGGGAATATTGCCCTCCAGTGCGTACTGCATGCGTCCACCGTCATGCCAAGCGATGGTCGTTGCCAGAGCGCTCGTATCGCATTGCGCGTCGGCGATTGGCGCCATCACCGATGATCCGGTGCCATAGGTGGCTTTGACCTGCCCAGCCTGACCCAGCGCATGGCCATAAAGCGCCGCATGCGAATCCCCTACCATCGCAGCAATTGGAATGCCGTCGGCAATGCCGTCCAATCCCAACGTCGTACCGAACAGATGGCTGGAGGGATGGATCGTCGGCAGCGCCTGACGGGGAATATTGAACAGCGCCAGCATCTGCTCGTCCCAATCGCCGGAAACAAGGTTCAGCAGCTGAGTGCGAGCGGCGTTGGAGATATCGCAACCGAATGCCTGTCCTCCGCTCAACTGCCACAGCAGCCAGGCATCGATGGTGCCCAGGCACAGCTCGCCGTTCTCCGCCAACCGCTGTCCCTCTTCGCAGTGATCGAGCAACCAACGCATTTTCGACGCCGAGAACAAGGGTGAAAGCGGCAAACCGGTGGCGCGACGCACTGCTTCCTCCTGCCGATCGCGCCGCAGCCGTTCGCAGAAATCGGCGGAACGCGCGCATTGCCAAGTTAAGGCAGGCCCGATAGGCTGGCCGTTGGAACGCCGCCAGCCGATGGCGGTTTCACGCTGGTTGCTGATGGCGATACCGGCAATGCGGGATGATCCGGCTAACGCAATAGCCTCCCGCAATACCGCCAGAGAGGCCGCCAGCAAGGTCTCGCCCCGTTGCTCCACCCAACCGGGCTGCGGCGTCTGCAACGTCAGTGGCCTGCTGGCCCTGGCGACGATCGTACCCTGCGCATCCACCACCACGGCCTTGGCGTTGCTGGTGCCCTCGTCCAACGCGACAATGCAATCCGCTTTAACCATGGCTCACCTCAGCCAGCGGCTGCACCGCTTTTTTTTCCTGGCGCTGCATCAGAATGACCTTGCTCTGCAAACGCTGCTGGAACTGGTCAATCACCACGGCGGTGACGATCACCAGCCCTTTAATCACCATTTGCCAGAACTCGCTGACGCCCATCATCACCAAGCCGTCCGCCAGAAAAACGATCACAAAGGCGCCGATGATCGAACCGAATACCCTGCCGCGACCACCGCTCAGCGCCGTACCGCCCAGCACCGTCGCGCCGATGGCGTCCATTTCGAACATATTGCCGGTCATCGGGTGCGCGGTTTGCAATTGAGAAGCGATGACCAATCCCACCAGCGCCGCACACAGCCCGGAAAACGCATAGACGAACATTTTCACTTTGACAATCGGCACCCCCGACAGCCGCGCCGCCGGCTCATTGCCGCCAATGGCATAGATATAACGGCCCAGCGGCGTTTTCTTGGTGAGATAGATCCCCAACAACACGATGGCCAACATCAGCCAAATCGGGTTGTAAATTCCCAGGAAGGTGCCAGACCCCAGGACAGCGAAACCGGTGTTGCCCAGCGCTTCCATGCCCACCAGATTGGGATAGGTTTTGCCGTCCGCCGTCAGCAACGCCGCCCCACGCGCCACGTACATCGCACCCAGGGTGCAGATGAATGGCGCAACGCCGAGCCGCGTGATCAGCGTGCCGTTGATCAAACCCAACAACACGCCCAACAGCGCCACCGCGCCGATCACTTCAAAAATGTTGAGAAACAGCCGATTGCCCTCCCACAGCGGGATACCGACGGTCAATAGCGCACCGGCAATCATCCCGCACAAACCGGCCACCGCGCCGACCGACAAGTCGATGCCGCCGGTGAGGATCACCAGCGTCATGCCAACCGCCAGCAGCCCGGTAATCGCCACGTGCTGCGTCATGATCAGCAGATTAGAGACGGTCAGAAAATTCGGCACCATGCTGCTGAAGAACAGCACCACCAGCAACAGGGCGATGAAGGTGCGCGCCTGCAGCAAATACATATACAACCGATACTTGGTTTGCATTGCCTTATCCTTATGCATGAGGGGTTGAGGCGCGGATCAGCGTTTCGCGATCGGCCCGTTCACGCGGCAGATCGGCCGTCAGCTGCCCGTCCGCCATCACCATCACCCGGTCGGCCAGTGAGACCACCTCATCCAGCTCCGATGAAGAGAACATCACCGCCAACCCCTGGCGCGCCATCGCGCCAATCAGGTGGTAAACGTCCGTTTTGGCACCGACGTCAATTCCGCGCGTCGGCTCATCAAGAAACACCACCTGCGGCCCGGTCAGCAGCGCCTTGCCCAACACCACTTTCTGCTGATTGCCGCCGCTCAGGCTGGTAATTGGCAGCTCCCGGTCACTGACCTTGATCGCCAGTTTTTCGATCATGCCATCGACCAACGTACACTCCCCGGCCGACGCCAACGGCCGTAGCGCATTACGTCCCAGGCTGGCCAGGGTCATGTTGGCCTTGATCGACATCATCTGCACCAACCCCTCCGCCTGCCTGTCTTCCGGCACCAGCGCCATGCCCAACGCCATGCGTTGACGGAATCCCAGCCGCTCCACGCTTTTGCCGTTGAGCAAAATGCGACCTGCCGTCTGGCGCATCACGCCGTTGAGCACTTTGAACAGTTCGGTACGGCCGGCCCCCAGCAGGCCATAAATGCCGATCACTTCCCCTTTGCGCAGTGAAAAACTGACGTCGTTAAGGCAATAGCCGCCGTTTTCACGCGGCAGCGTCAGCTGTTCGACCTTCAACACTTCATCCCCTTGTTCTGCCGCGCAATAATCAAAGTGCTTGCTCTTTTCCCCCACCATCTTTTCGATGATCCACGGAATGCTGACGTTACTGACCGGTTCGGCGGCAACAAAACGCCCGTCGCGAAACACCGTGATGCGATCGCCAATCTCCATCAGCTCTTCCAGTCGGTGAGAAATGTAGATGATGGTGACGCCGCGTTTTTTCAGATCGGCGATCACCCGAAACAGCGTGCGCACTTCGGCCTGACTCAGCGCCGACGTCGGCTCATCCATGATCAGCACCCGGGTGTCCTTCGCCAGGGCACGGGCAATTTCAACCAGCTGCTGATGACCGATACCGAGGCTGCCCAACGGCGTATGCGGATCGATATCCAACTCCAGCCGCTGCAGCAAGGATTTGGCCAGCTGATACTGGTAGTCCACATTGATACGGCCGCGCTGGAAGAACTCGTTGGCCATAAAAATGTTGTCCATGACCGACATGTTGGGGAACAGGTTCAGCTCCTGAAAAATAATGCTGATCCCGAGCCGCTCCGCCTGCTGCGTGGAGGTTAACGTCACCGCTTTCCCCTCCAGCTCGATAGTGCCGGAGGACGGGGTTTCCACCCCCGCCAGCAGCTTCATCATGGTCGACTTGCCGGCGCCATTCTCGCCGATCAGCACGTTGACCTGGTTGCGAAACACTTGATAACACACGCTATCCAACGCGGTGACGCCCGGATAGAGACGCGAAACGTTGCGCGTTTGAATAATGATCGGATCGCTCATCACGCCCCCTTAAGGTTGAATGCGCACCGGCGTGATCAACAGCGGCTCGGCAGGTGCCTGCCAGCTGCTGAATACACCATACACGGTAATGTGGTCACCCACCTTGGGCTGGGATCCGGCCAGTTCGTCGATCGAAGCCTGGTTAATCGCCCTGGCAAAATCGCCGAACAGCGCTTGGTCATTGAAATCGCTGTAGCTCAGGCCGCGATAGCTGTCGCGTAACGCCGTACCGCGGTAGACCGGCCCGATCTGCACCTCCACGCTGCTGAGCGGCGCATCGGTCAGTGCGAGCGTTAATTTTCCGCTGCGCGAGCGGGTGTTGACCGCCGCAACTTCACCGCTGACCTTAACGTTGAAGTAACAAGGAAACTCCGGTTGAGCACGGTACCCCAGCAGGCCGCAAGCGCTGTCAAAATCCTTGGCCTGGGCGATCCGGGCGATCAGCTCGCCCAGCGGCTGCGCCGTTTTGACCACTTGCGGGGCGATTTTGCTGCGGTAAATCTCCGCTGCCTGCGCCACATGTGGATTCACCGGGGAGCGAAGCTCCGCCAGCTTTTTCTCCGAGACGATACGGCAACCGCTCAACGCCAGGACGACGATGAGGGTCAACGCAATGCGCATCGACATAACAACACCTCCGATCGCACCCCGCCGCCAGGACGGGGTGGTGAAAGACGCCGCTCAGCGCGGGTTACGGTTTGAAGTTGAAGTCACTGACCCGTTGCGCATTGTCTTTGCCGATCAGGATGCCGCGGAACATCACGCGTTCCTTGCCGGTATAGCTGCCGGATTGGAAATAACCGTCGAGGATTTCAACGCCCTGCGCAGCGATAGCCTGCGCCTGCAACATCACGCTGGCGTAGAGGTTGCCGTTAAGAATGGCGTCACGTTCATCGTTGCTGCCGTCGATGCCCACCACGGTGACATCCTGCCGGCCAGCGGCCTTCAGCGCCGCCACTGCGCCCAGCGCCACCGGGCCGTTGCCGCAGATCACGCCCTTGATGTCCGGATGCGCCTGCAAAATGCTGTCCATGATGCGTTTCCCCTCTAGCAGATTACCCTTGGCATCCTGACGCGCCACGCTGACCATCTCAGGATATTGGTCGATCACGTTGTGGAACGACTGCGAACGCGTAACGCAGTTATTGTCCGCCAGGTTGCAGGTCAGCTCGGCGTATTTGCCGGTTTCCCCCATTTTTTCCACAAACTGGTTGGCGACGTCCGAGCCGGCCTGGAAGTTGTTATGGGTGATCTGCGCCAACGCCACGCCATCAACCGGGATCTCGCGGTTGATCAGCACCACTGGAATGCCGGCGTTTTTCGCCTGCTGTACGGCGGCGACGCTGGCCTGGGAATCGGCGTTATCCAAAATGATGCCCTGAACCTTACGGCCGATAACCAGGCTGATGAGCTCTCCCTGGCGCTTAACGTCTTCGCCGTGCGACAGCACCAGCGTCTGATAGCCGAGAGACTTGGCTTTGGCCTCGGCCCCCTTGGCTTCCGCGGAGTAATAAGGGTTGTCCAATGAGTTGACGAGGATGGCGATCGTGCCCTTTTCCGCCGCCATGGCAGAGGTGAAGGCAAAACCGGTGAGCAGGGTAAGGTAAGTGGCTATTTTTCTCATGATGGTGTTCTCTTATCGTTGTGTTGAACATCGTCTGGTGTTGGCGATCGCTGCGGTTGCCGCTTACCAAATGGTAAAACCGCCGTCGATCATCAGGTCCGCGCCGGTAATCATGTCGCTGCCGTTGCTGGCAAAAAACAGGATCGCCGCCGCGATTTCATCGGTATAAGCAAAACGCCCCAGTGGGATCAGCTTTTTCATCGCCTCGCCCTTTTCGCCTCGCCAGGCTTTCTCTCCCATAGGCGTCAGCACCACGGTGGGCGATAACGTATTGACGGTGATGCCGTGCGGCGCCCACTCTTTGGCCATCACCTTGGTCATGCCTAGCAGCCCCGCCTTGGCGGAGGTGTAAGCACAGTGATCGTCAATGGCGATGGAAGCCGCCTGCGACGCGATGTTGATGATTTTCCCGCCGTGGCCGGCGGTTATCGCGCGGCGCGCCAGTTCTTGTGAGCACAGGAAAGGCCCGGTGAGATTGACCGCCAGATGGCGCTGCCACTCCTCGAGCGTGACTTCTGTCGCCGGCTGCAAATTAACGTAGCCGGCGCAGTTGACCAGGATATCGAGCCGGCCAAAGCGCCGCTCAGCCGCGTTGAAGGCGGCAGCCACCGAGTCGGGTTCGGTCACGTCGCACACCTGACAGAACACCTGTTCATCGCCCAACTCTCGCAGCGCTGCCGCGGCCTTGTCTTGTTCAAAGGCCGGATACATCAACACCAGGCGCGCGCCCTTTTCCAACAGCAGGCGATTGGCTGCCATCGCGATGCCGCCCAAACCGCCGGTGATTACCGCAACCTTCCCTGCCAGCGACATCCGGCTATCGACACCGTAGCGTAAATTAACGTCATATTCGTTCCGCTCCATCGCATCCCCCTATTGAGTTAACTGTGCATGCAATCCTGCCGCATCGATGGCGTATTGCCGCCGCAGCGCCGCCCGGCTGCTGCTGTGGGTAAATTCGTAAGCCGGCACGCCCAGCGCGGTAAACGGCCGCGGCAGCTGATGCCGCAGCAACAATTCACCGATGATGGTGCCTAAACCACCGCTGAGCGCATGTTCCTCCATGGTCAGCACCCGGCGGTGCGAGCGCATTAGCGCCACTACCGCCGCCTCATTGAGTGGCCAGAGCGAAGGGAGAGAGACAATGGTCGGGTTATCGCCCAATGCCAGCACCTTCATCGCTTCATGAGCCACCGTGCCCAAACAGAACACCAGGTTATCTTCCCCCTGGTGCAACACCTCCGGCTCTCCCGGACGGAATTGGTAATCCGCGTTCAACACCGGCAACTTGTCGCTGTCCATACGGATATAGGCTGGGCCGGGTTGTGCGATAACATAACGGACAATCTCTGCCGCTTGCCGCGCATCCGCAGGCGCATAGACGCAGAGATTGCCCAGCGTGCGGGCAATGGCGATATCGTTCATGCAATGGTGCGTCGCCCCCAGCGGCCCATAGCCGAATCCGGCATTCAGGCCGAGCATTTTCACGTTGGTCTCCGTGTAGCAAACATCGTTTTTCATCTGTTCGTTAGAACGAGCGAAAAGGAAAGGTGCCGCGTTGGCGGTAAAGACCGTGCGGCCGCTGAGCGCCATGCCGGCGGCCATGCCTACCATGTTCTGCTCGGCGATACCGACGTTCACCACCCGCTCCGGATAAGCCTGCTCAAAGGGCGCGATTTTCGACGTGGACGTGGAATCCGCCACCATCACGCTCAGATCCGCACCCGCCCGTTGCTGTTCGATCAACGCCGTTACCACCGCATCGCGTAAATCCTGCATGTTTACCCCTCCAGTTCCGCCAGCGCCTGCGCCAGCTGTTGTTCGTCCGGTACCGCGTGATGCCAGGCGGCAACGTTAGCCATAAACGACACGCCGTGCCCCTTTTCGGTATTGGCCAAAATCACTCGCGGCTTGTCCTGGCTCGGGCGTTGGATCGCCGCCACCAGCGCCGCCGGATCGTGGCCGTCACATTCCAGAGTTTCAAAGCCGAAAGCGCGCCATTTTTCCGCCAACGGTTCCAGCGGCATGATGGCCTCTGTCTTTCCCGCCAGTTGCAGCCGGTTGCGATCGACGATGGCAATCAGGTTATCCAGCTTAAATTTGCTGGCCGCCATCGCCGCCTCCCAATTGGAACCCTCTGCCAGTTCGCCGTCGCCCAGCAACACGAAAGCGCGGCGATGCGCACGCCCCGCCAGCTTGTTGCCCAGCGCCAGCCCCACGCCGATCGGCAGCCCATGCCCCAAACCGCCAGAGTTAATCTCCACCAGCTCCGGCAGCTTCTGCCGCACCGGATGCCCGGCCAACAAGGTGTCGTCGCCCATGAACTGATCGAGCACCGCAGGATCCAGCAAGCCCATCGCCGCGCAACTGCAGTAGAAACCGCCGGCGCCATGCCCTTTAGACAAAATGAACCGATCCTGATCGGGCCGGGCATTGCTGCGATCCATCACCGCCATATACAAGGTGCAGATGATGTCGATCTCCGACAGATCGGCGCCGGTATGGCCCTTGCCTGCCTTATGGTTCATGGTCACCACATATCGGCGCGCCTGGCGTGCCGTGTTTTTAATCGCCTGAAAGTCCATCGTCACCTCTGCATAAGCGCCCTGATTATCGTTATCGCATCGAAATTGATCCGTTAACTCGCCATTGATTTTCGAATGGAAATCATATGCAGCAAAAACGATAATTAATGTGGGCAAGATCAAATTTCAAGCAAAAGCGCTTACCAGACAATCAAAGAATCAATAAAAACCAATAAATAACAATAATATAAAGTAAAATCACCGAGTTTGATTTAGTTTTTACCGTTGATTTCATTGGACTCCATTGATTTTCGAACAAAAACCAATGCAGTTTATCCGTGGCTTTATCAATAATCGCGAGCTAAAATTCAGCGCATCAATAAGGAGTTGCCGTAGCAAACCGCGTGGCGGGAACTGACAGGTACTGATAGGTGCAGGAGTCTTTCGATTGAAAAGCAAAAGCGAACAGCTGGCGGAAATGCAGCAACGGCGCGAAAAGATCCTCGACATGATCCGCGAAGACGGCTCGGCGACGGTCAAAATGCTTACCGATACCTTCAAGCTGACCGAGGCGACCATTCGTACCGATCTGCGCGTCCTGCAGCAGCAAGGCTATGTGCAGCGCTTCCACGGTGGTGCAACCCTGGTTGATGGCAAGCAAAATACTCATGCCATGCTGCTGGAACGCCAGGTTAACCTGACCGCCAAAGATCGCATCGGCAAGCTCGCCGCCGGTTTTATCGAACCCGGCGACACCATCATTCTTGATTCGGGCACCACCACCACGGCTATCGCCAATCACCTGAATCACATAAAGAAACTGTCCGTTATCACCACCGGCGTCAATATTGCACTGCAGCTGGGCGGCGAACCGGGCGTGAATATTTTGCTGACCGGGGGCTCATTCAAATTCCCTACGCTCTCCACCTCCGGGGACAAAGCCGCCAGCTTCTTCGAAAACGTGCTGGCGCAAAAACTGTTCCTCGCGACGGCCTGCATCTCGCCCCGCCACGGGCTCAGTTTCCCAAGCGAAACCGACATCAAACTGAAAATGGCGATGATCAATGCAGCCAACACGGTGTATGTGGTGGCCGACTCAAGCAAGATCGATAAGGTTTCAATGTTTGCGCTGCCTTGTGACTGGCAGCATATCGACTATTTGATTACCGACAACGGAATTAGCGATTCCGCACTGCAGGCATTTGAAAAGGTAGGCATTAAGGTCTTGGTGGCAGGCGCCTGAACGGCGCCTGTGAAAGAAGTGATTATTCCGGCTTGCGCGCCGCGATTTCCTGCTGCTCTTGCGGCGGCGGCGTCAGCGGACCGAACCAGCGCTGCGCCAGCCAGCAGGTGATCACCACCAGCAACCAACTGATCAACGTGGCCATTGCCAGATCGCGCGGCCAGTGCATGCCCAGCAGCAGACGGCTGCCCATCACACCCGTTGCCCACACCATCAGCAGCGCGACGGTTTTATAATGGCGGCGCGGCCACAGCAGCCCTACGCCCAACAGTGCCCAGGTGGCAGCGAACATGGTGTGCCCGGACGGAAAAGCAAAGCCGGTTTCAAACTGCCAGTGCTTGCGCAGCCAGTTCGGCACCAGCGTCTGATCTTGCAACTGCTCGCGCACCAGCGCGCTGCGCTCTTTGCGCTGCAGCGAGTAGAAATACTTGCCGTCCACACCGTGAGTTTGCTCCAACCACACCACGAAAGGACGCGGTTCTTGCACCCGATCCTTGATCAACGACTTCACGCCCTGCCCAATCAACAGCGCGGCGAAAAGCAGCATCGCCAGACCGATCGCCGGCTTCAGCCGAAAGCGCAGGCACCACAAAAACCAACCGCAAAGGATCGCGCTGGTCAGAATGCCCCACGGCGAGGTCACGGTTTCGGTCACCCAGTACAGCGCTTTGAGCAGCCGATCATTGCCGCCGGGCTGCCAGTGCCAGCCGGATGCCCATACTACCAGCGGCATCAACAGCAGCAGCAGCGCGCCGCCCGCCGTACGTTTCGCTATCTCATACATTCCCGTTTTCCTCTGCGTGAATCAGTCCGCAGTGTAACAAGAGTGCAATATTGATAACACGCGAAAAATTAAACAGATAGGCAACCTATCGCAATAATAGGTGGCCAGAAAACGCCATCTGCTGGTTTGCTGAGCACCGCCCGGCAAGAAGTTGTGGCAAAATAGCCGATAATTAACGAAATAGAGATCGGCGTAGCACGTTTTAGTCTTGGTCAATTCACTGAACCGGACTTAGGATGCGCGACAATGATTGAATCGTAGGTTTTTGTGGAGAATGACATGCAGCTTAAACGGGTGGCAGAGGCTAAACTGCCGACACCTTGGGGCGATTTCCTGATGGTAGGATTCGAAGAACTGGCGACCGGGCATGACCATCTGGCACTGGTATTCGGTGATATTTCCGGCGAAGTGCCGGTACTCGCACGCGTGCATTCCGAATGTCTGACCGGTGACGCCTTATTCAGCCTGCGCTGCGACTGCGGTTTTCAACTCGAAGCCGCACTGGAGCAGATCGCCGAAGAAGGCCGCGGCATCCTGCTTTATCATCGCCAGGAGGGCCGCAATATCGGCCTGTTGAACAAGATCCGCGCCTACGCCCTGCAGGATAAGGGCGCAGACACCGTGGAAGCTAACCATCAGCTCGGCTTCGCCGCCGACGAGCGCGACTTCACCCTGTGCGCCGATATGTTCAAACTGCTGGGCGTCGACGCGGTGCGTTTGCTGACCAACAACCCGAAAAAGGTCGAGATCCTGACCGAAGCCGGTATCAATATCAGCGAGCGCGTGCCGCTGATCGTCGGCCGCAATCCGAAGAACGAACGCTATCTGGCCACCAAGGCCGCCAAAATGGGCCATTTGCTCGACCAGAAGTGATCGCTACCGCGGTGGAAACAATCAGGGCGCCTCGCGGCGCCCTTTTTATTGCTTAATTACAGCATTTTCCTGATCACATAGTGCAGGATACCGTCGTTTTCGTAGTAGGTCAGCTCATTGCCGGTATCGATGCGGCAACGGGTGTCGACCACTTCCTTGCGCCCGTCGGCATAGGTGATATGCACCGGCACCGTCTGGCCCGGCTGCAGCTGTTGCAGGCCGCCAACGCTGATCTGCTCATCCCCGGTCAGCCCCAGGGTTTTGCGCGTCACCCCTTGCGGGAACTCCAGCGGCAAAATCCCCATGCCAATCAGGTTTGAGCGGTGAATGCGCTCGAAGGATTCGGCTATCACCACCCGCACGCCCAGCAGGCGCGGCCCCTTCGCCGCCCAGTCGCGGCTGGAGCCGGAACCGTACTCTTTACCGGCGATCACCGCCAGCGGCACTTTCTCCTGCTGGTACTGCATGGCGGCGTCGTAGATAGACAGCTGCTGTTGCGACGGAATATGGCGCGTATAGCCGCCTTCCACGCCCGGCACCATTTCGTTGCGAATGCGGATGTTGGCGAAGGTGCCGCGCATCATCACTTCGTGGTTGCCGCGGCGTGAACCGTAGGAGTTAAAATCCTGCGGCGCCACGCCGTGCTCGCTCAAGTAACGCCCCGCCGGGCTGTCGCGCTTGATGTTACCCGCTGGCGAGATGTGGTCGGTGGTCACCGAGTCGGCCAGAATCGCCAGAATGCGCGCGTCCTTGATGTCCTGCACCGGATCCGGCTTCACCTTCATGGTGCTGAAGAACGGAGGATGGCGGATATAGGTAGAATCCTCCTGCCATTGATAGGTCGCCGAACCGGTCACCTGGATCGCCTGCCAGTTGGCGTCGCCGTCGAACACTTCGCCGTATTCCTTGTGGAACATCTCGGTGCGCACTTCTTCCACCGCCTGAGCGATGTCCTGGCTGCTCGGCCAGATGTCCTTCAAATAGACCGGCTGACCGTCATTACCCTCGCCCAGCGGCTCTTTGGTCAGATCGATCTTCATGCTGCCCGCCAGCGCATAAGCCACTACCAGCGGCGGCGAGGCCAGCCAGTTGGTTTTCACCAGCGGGTGGATGCGCCCTTCGAAGTTACGGTTGCCCGACAGCACCGCGCCCACGGTCAGATCGCCCTCTTTGATCGCCTGCTCGATGGGATCCGGCAGCGGCCCGGAGTTGCCGATACAGGTGGTACAGCCATATCCCACCAGGTTGAACCCCAGCTCTTCCAGATAGGCGGTGAGTTTGGCACTGTCAAAGTAGTCGGTCACCACTTTGGAACCCGGCGCCAGCGAGGTTTTTACCCAGGGTTTGCTGCGTAGCCCTTTCTTGACGGCGTTTTTCGCCAGCAGGCCGGCCGCCATCATGACGCTCGGGTTGGAGGTGTTGGTGCAGGAGGTGATCGCCGCAAT
The DNA here is from genome assembly GCF_052169095.1 of Serratia sp. CY33802. Lineage (NCBI taxonomy): Bacteria > Pseudomonadati > Pseudomonadota > Gammaproteobacteria > Enterobacterales > Yersiniaceae > Serratia > Serratia sp. CY33802. The sequence goes on along the minus strand of NZ_JBJNLL010000001.1, from coordinate 967,717 downwards.
CACTACCGCGCCGTCGCGCAGTTCGTGCTGCTGCCCGTCCAGCGTAAAGGTTTTGCTGTCGGTATTGGCCTTGTGGCCGCCGATATCCAGCTCGGTCGCGGCCGTGAACGCCTGCGGCACATTCGGCAGCGCGACGCGGTCCTGCGGGCGCTTTGGCCCGGCGAGGCTGGCTTCCACGGTTGACATGTCCAGCGCCAGTGAGCTGGTGAAGACCGGTTCATCACCCGGGTTGCGCCACATGCCCTGCGCTTTGGCGTAGGCTTCCACCAGCGCGATTTGTTCGGCGCTGCGGCCGCTGAGCTTCATATAGCCGAGCGTAACGTCATCCACCGGGAAGAAACCGCAGGTGGCGCCGAACTCCGGCGACATATTGGCGATGGTTGCCCGGTCCGCCAGCGGCAGATCGGCCAGCCCATCGCCGTAAAACTCGACGAACTTGCCGACCACGCCGTGCTTACGCAGCATTTGAGTCACCGTCAGCACCAGGTCAGTGGCGGTAATGCCCTCGCGGAGCTTGCCGGTCAGCTTGAAGCCGACCACGTCCGGGATCAGCATCGACACCGGCTGGCCCAGCATCGCCGCTTCCGCTTCGATGCCGCCGACGCCCCAGCCGAGAATGCCCAGGCCGTTGATCATGGTGGTGTGGGAATCGGTGCCCACCAGCGTATCCGGATAAGCCACGCGGCGGCCGCTTTCGTCGCTGTGCCACACCGTTTGGCCGAGGTATTCGAGGTTGACCTGGTGACAGATGCCGGTGCCCGGCGGCACCACGCGGAAGCGGTTGAAGGCTTTCTGCCCCCAGCGCAGGAAGGTGTAGCGCTCGTGGTTGCGCTGCATTTCGATACGCACGTTGTCTTCGAAGGCGTTATCGTCGCCAAATTCATCGACGGTAACCGAGTGGTCAATCACCAGATCCACCGGCGACAGCGGATTCACCTGGTCGACGTTGCCGCCCAGTCGCCGTACCGCTTCGCGCATCGCGGCCAGATCCACCACCGCCGGAACGCCGGTAAAATCCTGCATCAGCACGCGCGCCGGACGGTAGGCGATCTCACGGTCAGCATGGCCGGTTTGCAGCCAGGCGACGATGGCCTTGAGGTCGTCAACCTGCACGGTATCGCCATCCACATGGCGCAGCAGGTTCTCCAACAGCACTTTCATTGATTTCGGCAACCGGTCGATAGCACCCAGCTGCTTCGCCGCCAGCGGCAGACTGTAGTAGTAATATTCGCTATTCAGTGCAACCAGCTTATCCAGACTTGTTTCACGAAGATCGGACGACATAGCTCCTCCATTTCTTATTGTGACTAAAACAGGGTAATCAGTGAGGTCTTGTTTAAAGATACCACAAAGATAAGTTAACGTTTTGATAACAACACGATTTGATCACAACGATAGGTGGGAACAATCAGCGGAAAGGAAGTGCGAGCCCAGCCAAGGGGTTAGGCAATACGCCAACAAAAACGCCGCAACGATGCGGCGCTTTGGCAGGGAAAGGTTAGCTACAACAGCTCAGCGGGGAAATCCATCTCCACAACCGCCAGCTGATTCTTACGCCCCTTCTTTACCTTGATGTCCATCCCTTTGCGCAGTAGATGCATCTGGCCTGGTTGAACCAGGGCCTTGGCAGTGTGGAGTCGGGTGTCGCCCGGGAGATAAAAATCAACGTCAAAGAAAAAGTCATTGCCATATCGAGTGTTGGTTTGCCGACAGGATTCGAGGTGTGAGGCGATAATTTCACCTTGCCAGCTGTCCTTGTTGAGATAGTTTTTAACTGCAGACATCTCGGTCGAGTTACCGCCGTTGTTTTTAAAAATACAGTAAAAGAAAATGCCCATCACGACAGGGGTGGCGATCCCCGCATACAGGAAGTACTTCGACATATCAGCCAGAGACATAAGCGTGCTGCTCCATTTTATGTAATTATAAACAATGAGTTATTCGTTACATTCAGCGTTCTGTTGCTGATATTGGTCACCTCGACATTCACCACCACCCCGTTCGTTTCCGTTTTGAACGCCGTCTTTGAAAACTCTTTCAGCTTATAAGAATTGGATAGCCCCGTCAGGCCGTTGGACACGCCAACGATGCTGCTGGCTATCGCCGATGCCGATACGCTATTACCGGTAATGCTTTCACTGAAGGCAGTCACGGTCAGGCTGTGCAGCTTGGGATTGAACACGGACTCCGGCGCTTCGAGGCTGATCTTTTCGCCGCTGACAATTTTGATCTGATGCGGGCTGTAAATCGTAATGGTTCCCGCGTTGACGTTTTGCGTCCAGTCGCCGCTATTGATATTGGTGGTAACGCCGTCTTTGATCGTTTCGTTGACGCCGCCCTTGATCTCGCTGGTAACGCCCCCCGTGATGTTCTCTTTATGGCCGCCAGCGCCGATCGTAACGTCCCGCCCTTTATCCAGGGTCTCAGTCAGTTTGCCGGAGACATGGTGGCTTTCATTCCCGTCGATATCGCTGGTACGGTCGCCTTTGATCGTTACCTTGTCACCGCCGTCCTTAATGTCGAACGTCCGCCCTGCCTTGATCTCCGTAGCGACACCGCCATTAAAATAGCCGGTTTCTTTTTTATCCACCGTGGTGGTGCGCTGGCTCTTGTAATGGAAGGTGGCATTGCCCGTCACTTCGTCTTGCTGTTGCTTGAGGATAGTTGTCGACCGGTTACCGTCAATATTGACCTGCTGGTCATTTTCCACCGAAACCTTCATATCCTTTTCGGAGTGCAGTTCCACGGCCTCGCTGCCCACCTTATCTTCGAAAAACAGATAGCTGGCATTGTCCCGGCTTCCGTCCTTACTGCGAGTCATAAAGCCCATTTGCGTAGCCGCCGCCGGCAACACCCACGGTGGCATGCTCGCTTCATTGTAGACGCGCCCGGTGACAATCGGCCGATCCGGATCGCCATTGATAAAGTCCACCACCACTTCATCACCGACGCGCGGTATCTGTACCGAACCGAACCCTTGCCCCGCCCAGGCACTCGAGACCCTCACCCAGCACGAACTGGTATCATCCCCTTTGGCGCGGCGATCCCAGTGAAACTTCACTTTTATCCGGCCGTATTTGTCCGTCCAGATATTCTCGCCGACGGGCCCCACCACCTTGGCCGTTTGCGGGCCATAGGTGCGCGGCCACGGCGTCACCGTCAGCGGACGAAAGACGGTAGCAGCCGGGATAACCGTAAAGTCGATGCGATGAATCGTCTCTCCTTCTTCGCCGCTGGCGTAGCGGTTCTCGGAGAACGTATAATCGGCGGCCGTCGTCAGGTATTCGCCGTTATCGCTGAAAAACGGGGCGTTGATCAGGGTAAAGGTATAGCCCGGCGCGATTCCGATCGCCGTTGCTGTGCCATGTACCTGCTGATGTTCCACCTGCCAGCGTTCCTGGCGCACGCGTGCGTAGAATTCTCCATCGGCGTGCTCGACATAGCGGCCCGGCCAATCGTAGACGTCGATGCTGCCCGGCATCGGCGAGGCCGGGTTTTGGCGAGCCTGGAACAGCCAGGCGTTCGGTTTGCGAAAGTCATAGTCGTCCAAACCGTAAATGCCCGGCGTTACGCTGTCTTCCGGTGCCCATTGGCCGATGCCCTGCTCGAGGGTGCTGCCGCCAGACGGAGTCTGATGGTAAGGAATCGTCTCGTAGCCGCTAAACGGCTGATACTGCCCTGCCGCATCCGTCAGCACCAGCGTGTGGCGGCCCGCCTCATGGCGAAAATGGTAAACAATACCCTCCAGCTCCATGAGGCGGCTGATAAAATCGAGACTGCTCTCCTGATACTGAACACAGTAATCCCACACCCGATAGCGACCGGTGAGTTTATCCTCTACGTTAACCTGATATTCGCTGAGCAAAGCATGCACCGTTTGCGGCACCGTCTGGCCCTGGAAGATGCGCAGATTGCGATCCCGCTTCATCGGCCATAGATCCGATTCCACCGTCAGCGTATACACAGCATAACGCGTGCCACTTAATTCGACGGCACTGACGGCAACGCGGGTCACTTTGCCATTGATATGGCGATCCGCTGACAGCAGTCCCGTCGGTAGATTCACCGTGACCGGTTGCCCCAACAGCTCGCTGCGATTAATGCGGGCATCCCGTCCCAGCAAGGTCAGCGTAAGCGCAAACGGCTCGGACAAGGCCTCACGGCCCGCCAGCTTCCAAAAAAGCAGGCCCTCAACGGGCAATTGAACAGAGATACGGCTGGTCATGAGATAAGCGGCTCCGCTGGCAATTGGTTAGCATTACTTTAACTTCCGAGAGAAAAAAAACTCTTTGCCAGAACAAAAACACTTTGTTTTCAGATGATTCCTAACAAGGAAGACATAAGCTGTCTTAAGCCAGAATGGGCATTATTCAGAAACTTAGTGGAAATGACAGAGGGAGTCGGTCTGACGTTAAAGCGCCATAACGCGTTCCCCCAACCAAGATTGGATTAGCGCAGCTTGCGAATGGTGTGTGTTATGGCGCAGGGTTTTACGCATAAAAAACCCGGAGAGGCGCAGGCCTGTCCGGGTGTTGTTTGATGTCGTCAACGCTGGCGGCTATTTAATCGGCAGCTTGATGTCCTTGAACATCGCTTCAATCTCTTCGTTGGAACGCAACGCCACCGCGCTGTCGACCACGTCGCGCGTCAGGTGCGGCGCGAAGCGCTGAATAAAGTCGTACATGTAGCTGCGCAGGAAGGTGCTGCGGCGGAAGCCGATCTTGGTGGTGCTGTAGGTGAAGATATCGCGCGCATCCACCGTCACCAGATCCGGATCCTGCACTGGATCCACCGCCATGCTGGCGATCACCCCCACCCCCAGTCCCAGACGCACATAGGTTTTGATCACGTCGGCGTCGGTGGCGGTAAAGACGATGCGCGGCGTCAGGCCGGCGCGGTTGAAGGCGGTGTCCAGCTCCGAGCGGCCGGTAAAGCCGAAGGTGTAAGTGACGATCGGGTAAGCCGCCAGTTCTTCAATGCTGATGCTGCTTTTGCCCGCCAAAGGATGATCGGGCTTCACCACCACCGCACGGTTCCAGTGGTAGCACGGCAGCATGATGAGATCGTCGTACAGGTGCAGCGCTTCGGTGGCGATGGCGAAATCGGCGGTGCCCTTGGAGACCGCTTCGGCGATCTGCGTCGGCGACCCCTGGTGCATGTGCAGCGAGACGCGCGGGTAACGCTCGATAAAGCCCTTAATCACGTTGGGCAAGGCGTAGCGAGCCTGCGTATGCGTGGTGGCGACGTACAGCGAGCCTTTGTCCGGGTAGGTGTGTTCACCGGCAACGGCTTTGATGGCGTCCACTTTGGACAATACTTCACGCGCGATGCGAATGATTTCCTGGCCGGCGGGGGTGACCTGGGTCAGGTGCTTGCCGCTACGGGCGAAAATCTGGATGCCCAGCTCATCTTCGAGCATGCGCACCTGTTTACTGATGCCGGGTTGCGAGGTATAGAGCCCTTCTGCCGTCGAGGAGACATTCAGGTTGTGGTTAACCACTTCCACAATGTAACGAAGCTGCTGCAATTTCATATCTTATACCATCCTAGGTTAAACACTGCGGCTTACCCGCAGCCAGGTATATCGGTGTCGCCCCGGTATGCTGAAACTCACAAGCCATAAACACCGTGTTCTACCCTGATGGTGAAGAAAGCGCCGTTGTTAATAAGCTTTAATAATAAAAAAACTTTTTATATAACCACTATACCACGTTGCAGCTTCAAGTATAGATCCGCGTCACACTATGATAACGATTATTTTGCATTGGTATCAACGTGAAACGACGGTAACGGAGGGATAAAAACAGCAAAGGATAGATCCGTTTGCCCCTTTTCACCAATAAAAAACCAGCCGCCAGGGCTGGTTTTTCATCTTGCAGGCAGGACATCAGCCTTACTTCTTGCCTTCAACCCACTTGCCGTCCACGTAGAACGCAGACCAACCGGTCGCCTTGCCGTCTTTTTCAGAAGAGACGTACTGCTGCTTGGTTTTACGGCTGAAACGCACCAGCGTTTTATTGCCTTCGGCATCCGCGACCGGCGCATCGGCCAGATAACGCAGTTTCTCCGGCAGACGATCCTTGAAGCGAGCCAGCTCTTCCACCAGCGGCGCGCGGGTTTCGCGCGATTTAGGGAAGGTATTGGCCGCCAGGAACACGCCGGCAGCGCCGTCACGCAGCACGAAATAGGCGTCGGACTTCTCGCACGGCAGCTCTGGCAACGGTACCGGATCTTCCTTCGGCGGCGCGACATCGCCGTTACGCAGGATCTTACGGGTGTTTTTGCAGTTCTCGTTGGTGCAGCCCATGTACTTGCCGAAGCGCCCCATTTTCAGGTGCATTTCCGAGCCGCATTTGTCGCACTCCACCACCGGGCCGTCATAGCCTTTCAGGCGGAACTCGCCCTCTTCGATCTCATAACCGTCACACGCCGGGTTGTTACCGCAGACGTGCAGCTTACGCTGGTTGTCGATCAGATAGCTGTCCATCGCCGTACCGCATTTCTGGCAGCGGCGGCGTGCGCGCAGCGCGTTGGTTTCCGCGTCGTCGCCTTCGAGGATGTTGAGCACTTCCGCTTCAGGCACCAGGTTGATGGTGGTTTTGCAACGCTCCTTCGGCGGCAGCGCGTAGCCGGAACAGCCGAGGAACACACCGGTGCTGGCGGTACGGATGCCCATCTTGCGGCCGCAGGTCGGGCAGTCAATGCTGGTCATCACCATCTGGTTAGGCCGCATGCCGCCTTCTTCCGGATCCTTCTCCGCCGTTTCCAGCTGCTCGCTGAAGTCGACGAAGAATTCGTCCAACACCGCTTTCCACTCGGCCTGGTTGTTGGCGACCTCATCAAGGCCGTCTTCCATGCGCGCGGTGAAGTCATAGTTCATCAGCTCGCGGAAGTTCTCTTCCAGGCGATCGGTGACGATCTCGCCCATTTTCTCGGCATAGAAGCGGCGGCTTTCCACCCGCACATAACCGCGATCCTGAATGGTCGAGATGATGGAGGCGTAGGTGGACGGACGGCCGATACCGCGTTTTTCCAACTCTTTCACCAGTGAGGCTTCGCTGTAGCGCGCCGGCGGCTTGGTGAAGTGCTGGCTTGGGATCAGTTTCTGCAGATCAAGTTCGCTGCCGATTTCGACGTATGGCAGAGTGCGATCTTCATCGCCCTTGCGCAGCGCCGGCATCACCTTGGTCCAGCCGTCAAAGCGCAGCGTACGGCCCTTGGCGCGCAGTTGATAATCGCCGGCCTTCACCGTCAGCGTGGTGGAATCGTATTGCGCCGGTGTCATCTGGCAGGCAACGAACTGGCGCCAGATCAGCTGATACAGCTTCTGCGCGTCCGCCTCCATGTCTTTCAACTGCTCGGCGAGCACGTTCACGTCCGAAGGACGGATCGCTTCGTGCGCTTCCTGCGAATTCTCTTTGCTGCTGTACTGATTCGGCGCCTTCGGCAGGTATTTGTCGCCGAAGTTGTCGCCGATGTAGCCACGCACCATGTTGAGCGCATCCTGGCTCAGGTTGGTGGAATCGGTACGCATATAGGTGATGTGGCCGGCTTCATACAGCCGTTGCGCCATCATCATGGTTTTCTTCACGCCGAAGCTCAGGCGGGTACTGGCGGCCTGTTGCAGCGTGGAGGTAATGAAAGGCGCGCCCGGCTTGCTGCTGGTCGGTTTATCTTCGCGATCCAGCACCGTATAACGGGCTTTTTCCAGCAGCTTGACCGCGGCGTGAGTCTGCTCGCGGTTGACCGGCTTGAACGGTTTGTCGTGCGCGTGAGTCACTTCCATCTGCAGCGCGGTTTCACCCTTCGCCAGCAGATCGGCATGCAGTTCCCAGTACTCTTCCGGCACGAACGCCTTGATGTCGCGTTCGCGCTCAACCACCAGACGCACCGCCACCGACTGCACGCGGCCGGCGGACAGGCCGCGGGCGATTTTCTTCCACAGCAGCGGCGAGACCATATAGCCCACCACGCGGTCCATAAACCGGCGTGCCTGCTGCGCGTTGACGCGGTCAATGTTCAGCTCGCCCGGCTGTTTGAACGCCTGTTGGATTGCGTTTTTGGTGATTTCGTTAAACACCACGCGGCTAAAGCGTTTGTCATCCCCACCGATCACTTCCCGCAGGTGCCAGGCGATGGCTTCCCCTTCGCGGTCAAGGTCGGTTGCGAGATAAATGTGGTCGGCGTTTTCCGCCAACGATTTTAACTCGGCGACCACTTTTTCTTTACCCGGCAGGATTTCATAATGCGCTTTCCAGCCGTGGTAAGGGTCGACGCCCATGCGATTTACCAGCGCCGCCTTCTCATCTTTTTTAACTTTTTTCTTGGCTTTGTCTTCGGTTGAGTCAGCGCTCTTTTTGCTGGCTGAGCCACTGGTCGGCAAATCACGGATATGACCGACGCTGGACTTCACCACGTAGTCACTTCCTAAATATTTATTAATAGTTTTGGCTTTTGCCGGGGACTCAACTATTACGAGAGCTTTACCCATATTTACCTTTACCTAATTTATTTCTTCTAAAAAGAAGTCTTTTATCTCGCCGTGCCGCGGCAATTCGTGTCTCTTTTTTTATATTGCGGCAGTCTGGCAAGAGATCAACAGATTTTTTTCTTTTGGTTGCCCAATTGCTCAACCTGAACGCAAGTTGTTGATCCTGCCTGCTATTCACCCATGCCCCAGAAGTATGGCTGTGTGAGTTTTATTCATGGCGTAAACAAAACCTTCCACCCGACGCCGCAAAATCCCACACTGTACCTGATAAAAAGCGTCACGCAACCTAATTAGCACGGAAAGGCAGATTTCGCCAACCGGCGGCCGCCCATGGCCATCCAGACGGCAAATAAACCTTAGTCGGTTTGCGGATAAAAGCGAACCGGCGTTAGAATATGCGCAGCGTTTTTTGTTTGGAGTCTAATAAATGCACAAGAATACTGCACCTATCGGCCGCGAGGCCCTACTGGCGGAAGCAAATAACATCATCCGCCAACACGAAGATTATCTGCACGGCATGATCGCCACCGACGTTGAACAAAAAAGCGGCGTTTTAGTTTTTCGAGGCGAATACTTTTTGGATGCCGACGGATTGCCCACCGCCAAAACCACCGCGGTATTTAATATGTTTAAACATTTGGCCCATCTGCTTTCGGAAAAATACCACCTGGTCGATTGAGTAAAGAAAACGGGGGCACCTGGCCCCCGTTGATTCCTGCTCTCATCGCCGTTACAACAACGGCTTTTCCCCACGCTGCCACCAGCGCAACAGTAAACGATCGACGCTTTCCGCCGCGCTGCCGGTGAAGCGATCCATCAGGCGTTTGCGGCGCGTGTAGCGCACGGCGATCACTTCGTGGTTATCCAACTCGGCGATCAGCAAATCGTCGCTGGTGCCGATGGCGTCGATCAGCCCCTTTTCTTTGGCCTGAGAACCGAACCAGTGCTCACCGGTGGCGACGCTATCGATATCCAGCGACGGGCGCTGCTCATGCACGAAGCGCTTGAACAGTTCGTGGGTTTCGTTCAGATCTTCGCGAAACTTCTCGCGCCCTTGCTCGGTGTTTTCACCGAACAGCGTCAGCGTGCGTTTGAACTGCCCGGCGGTGTGCAGCTCCACGTCGATGTCATTCTTTTTCAGCAGGCGGTGGAAGTTCGGGATCTGCGCCACCACGCCGATGGAACCGATGATGGCGAACGGTGCCGCCACGATGCGATCCGCGACGCAGGCCATCATGTAGCCGCCGCTGGCCGCCACTTTATCCACCGCTACCGTCAGGCGAATGCCGCCCTTGCGCAGGCGCTCCAACTGCGAGGCCGCCAGGCCATAGCCATGCACCACCCCGCCAGGGCTTTCCAGGCGCAGCAGGACTTCATCCTGCGCCGACGCCACCGCCAGCACCGCCGAGATCTCTTCACGCAACGACGTCACCTCGTGCGCGTCCATGCTGCCTTTGAAATCCAGCACATACAGGCACGGCTTGGCCACTTCCACCGCGCCGGACTTGGCGCGCTGCTTCTTCAATTTGTCATCAGATTTGGTCTGCTTCTTGAACTGTTTCAGCCAGACCTTCTGCTCGGCGGCATCCATGCGCGCCAGGCGCATATCGCGCTGCATCTCGCGATACTGTTCGCCGAGGTCGGTCAGCTGCAACTCCCCTTTTTGGCGGCTCTTGCGTTGCCCCAGGCTGACCGCCAATATGGCCAACGCGGCGATGGCGAGCACCACCGTGGCGACCTTGGCCAGAAACAGGCCATAAACAGATATAAACTCCACAGATTCCGCCTTTATTTACAGGTTGTTAGTATACTTCTTTCCATTCTAGCCAACCGCAGCGGCTGCTGTCGCGGCTAAATGAAAATTCATTGCGCACGGAGCATCACTATGGGGACGATTTACGGTCGAACCAAGCCGCCGCTGCCGCGCTTTTGTTACAAAAGAATGCCATTTCAGCCTGCTACGCATTGAAAATGCCCGCGGATTAAGGCATATAACACCCATTATTCATCAATACGATGAGACGGATTCGCTGCGCGGCCCGCAGACGGTCGAGCCTTTGCTCCCGCCCCGGCCGCGCGTTTCACCCTTGCTCCCCGATATTCGCGGGAGAACAGCCACCCAGGCGAGGATGTATCGTGCATTACCAACCCAAACAAGACCTGCTCGAACAACGTATCATTTTAGTTACCGGCGCCGGTGACGGCATCGGCCGTGAAGCGGCGCTGACCTACGCGCGCTTCGGTGCCCAACTGGTGCTGCTGGGCCGTACCGAGAGCAAACTGCTGGCGGTACAACAAGAAATTGCGGCCCAGGGCGGCGCCCCGGCCTTGGTGGTGACGCTGGACTTGCTGCACGCCACTCAGGAGCAATGCCGGCAGATAGCCGACGATCTGGCTAGCCAGATCCCCCGCCTTGACGGCGTGCTGCACAACGCCGGCCTGCTCGGCGACATCGCGCCGATGGCCGAGCTGTCGATGACCATGTGGCAAGAGGTGATGCAGGTTAACGTCAACGCCACCTTTATGCTGACCCAGGCACTGTTGCCACTGCTGCTGAAATCCCACGCCGGTTCGCTGGTGTTCACCAGCTCCAGCGTCGGGCGTACCGGCCGCGCAGACTGGGGGGCCTATGCGGTGTCGAAGTTCGCCACCGAGGGCATGATGCAGGTATTGGCCGACGAGTACAAAACTCGCAATTTGCGGGTGAACTGCATCAATCCGGGTGGCACCCGCACCAAAATGCGCGCATCCGCCTTCCCACACGAAGACAAGAACAAACTGAAGACCCCCGCCGATATTATGCCGTTGTACCTGTATCTGATGGGCGAGGACAGCCGCCGCAAAACTGGCATGAGCTTCGACGCGCAGCCGAACCGTAAACCCGGCGCGGCCGAATAATAAGGAGCGTTTCATGGCGGAAGATCGTCATCAACAGCGCCAGCAGCGCCTGAAAGAACAGGTCGATGCGCGCATCGCCGCGGCGCAGGATACCCGCGGCCTGCTGCTGGTGTTTACCGGTAACGGCAAGGGTAAAACCACCGCCGCCTTCGGCACCGTCACCCGGGCGGTTGGCCACGGCATGCGCGCCGGGGTGATCCAGTTCATCAAGGGCGAATGGCCCAATGGCGAAAAGAATCTGCTACAGCAACACGGCGTTGAATTTCAGGTAATGGCCACCGGTTTCACCTGGGAGACGCAGAACAAGGCCGGCGACACCGCCGCCTGCCAGGCGGTGTGGCAGCACGGTAAACGCATGCTGGCCGACAGCAGCCTGGACCTGGTGCTGCTGGACGAAGTGACCTACATGCTGACCTACGGCTATCTGGAACTGGACGAGTTGAAGGAAGCGCTCCTACGGCGCCCTGTGCACCAAACGGTGATCCTGACCGGGCGCGGTTGCCATCGCGATCTATTGGAACTGGCTGATACGGTCACGGAGATGCGACCGGTGAAACACGCGTTCGACGCAGGCGTGAAGGCGCAACAAGGGATCGATTGGTAACAAAAAGTTCTGGCCCCGAACGGGGCCAGAATGAGGGATTAGCTGCGTTTGCTTGGCTTGCCCGGTTTACCCGGTTTGCTGCCAGGCGCGCTGCGGCGGCCGCTGCCGGCTACCTGCGAGTGGCGCTTGACCGCACGGCGGATCTGGTTAGCCTTCACGCGGCGGCGCTCACGCTCCACCGGCATTTTGCTGACCGTTTCCGGCTTCAGTTCCACCAGCTCGCGCAGGTAGTTGATCGCCGGCAGGTCCAGTTCGGCCCAGCCGCCGCGCGGCAGGCCTTTCGGCAGATCGATGTCGCCGTAACGCACGCGGATCAGGCGGCTCACCTGCACGCCCACCGCTTCCCACAGGCGACGCACTTCACGGTTGCGGCCTTCGGTCAGGGTCACGTTGTACCACTGGTTGAGGCCTTCACCGCCCTGGAAGCTGATAGTGCGGAAGGCGGCCGGGCCGTCTTCCAATTGCACGCCCTTGCTCAGCTGCTTCACTTTCGCATCGTCAACCTGGCCGAACACGCGTACCGCGTACTCACGTTCCACTTCACGGCTTGGATGCATCAGACGGTTGGCCAGTTCGCCATCGGTGGTGAACAGCAGCAGACCGGAGGTGTTGACGTCCAGTCGCCCTACCGCCACCCAGCGTGAACCGCGCAGCTTCGGCAAGCGATCGAACACCGTCGGGCGGCCTTCAGGATCGCTGCGGGTACACAGCTCGCCTTCCGGTTTGTAGTAAGCCAGCACCCGGCAAACCACCTCTTCGGATTCTTTGATCGACAGGACATGGCCATCCAGACGAATTTTCATCGCCGGGGTCACTTCAACGCGGTCGCCCAGCTTGGCGACCTTGCCGTCGACGCTGACGCGCCCGGCTTCAATCATGGTTTCGATTTCACGACGCGAGCCATGCCCGGCGCGCGCTAATACTTTCTGTAACTTTTCGCTCATTGAGCAACCTCTAATGTCGCCTTCACAGGCGTCGGGGGGATACCGTCGTGGCCAACAGCCACGACGGTCATAATACGTTTATCAGGATCGAACCGTGTATTATACAGGCTTTCTAAGGTGTTGAAACCCACTTTATCGGCGGTGCCCCCCTTCAGACGGCGTTCACGGCGCCAAAAAATCCTCCACAGCCCACAGCACCGAGTCAGGCCGTTCCAGAATGCCGAGGTGAGTACGGGCCTCCCCGAGACGCACCACGGAGAAAAACGGCTGCTCGGCGGCAAAGGCCTGCTGTTGCCGCAGATAGTCGTCACGGCGATCCAACGAGTAGATGTGCCGGCACGGCGGCGGTGCGCTCATTCCCGCCAGGCGTTGCAGCGGTGAGCCGAATTGCCGATAGGCCTGTTCGATGGCCACGCCGGCGGCACGCCAGAGCCGGTAATCTTCCTGCGCCATCTCAACCTCCAGATGGCGTTTGACCCGATCGTGGCGGATGCCGCCCTGCCAGAAGTCGAACAAGGCGTCGCGCGCCGCCTGCCACCGCTGCGGCTCCTGCATGCGGCTCACCGCCGTAAAGAACGCCGGTTCCGGCTGCGTCATGATCCAGTCGAGAAACACCATGCCCTGCACCCGCTGCGGCAACGCTTCAGCCAACGCTACCGCCAGCCAGCTGGCGTGCGCCACCGACAGGGTGACCACGTTATCCAAACGCAGCGCCGTCAGCAGTTGGCGCACATCCTCCAGCAAATCGTCCGCCGTCAGCGACATCTCCGCGGCTTTCGACGACAGGCCATGGCCCCGCCAGTCGATGTTGATCACCCGATAACGTTCGGCCGCCAAAGCAATGAACGGCTCGAACACGGTTTTCGGTTCGCACCAGCCGGGCAACAGCACCAGCGTGAGCGGCCCTGAGCCGATATCCTGATAGTCGAGCATCATGTTGGCACTGTGAAATGCGGTCATATTACCTCCTGCGCGTCTCTCCCCGACCCGTTCGGGAAATACCGACGGGAATAAGGTGACAGCGCAGCAGGCATTGATCTATTGAAGTTCGTGCGGAATGCGCCCCGAGCGCATCTTATGAAAAAATGCGCACTAATTGGAACGGGAACTTAATGGCGCACGCAGGGATAGGCAGCGCTTAATGCCAGCATGATCACCGACGGAGCGGAATAATGCAGTTGCTCTGGGTGCTCGTTCAAATACTTCATCACCGCGTCGGCGGCGACGCCGATGCTCATCCCGGCAGCCGGACAGATATTGCGATTGCCCTGCATAGAATAGGTATCGAATACGCCGGCGACGTATCCCATAAACATGCCACCATTCAGCGCTTCGGCCACGGTGGCTTCACCGCTTTTATTTTTTACGTAACCGCCGGATTCCGCCAGCAAACCGCTGCCTGAATAAAAACCCGCATTTGCCATTGAGGAAAATAATAAGGCCGCTAAAAAAGAAACCTGTTTAATCATTGCTGCGCATCCTGCCCATTATCAATTCTGAAGTAATCAAGAATAGCGGCTTTCACGCGAAATAGCCTCGCTTCAGCCGATTTTCAGACAATGGGCAAGGTGGCAACCTTTTACATCAGCGGAAAGGCGCCGCGTCGCCCGCCCCTTCGCGCACCACTTCCGGCGTGGATTCGGTCAGATCGATAACCGTAGTCGGCTGTTGGCCGAGGAAGCCGCCGTGGATCACCAGATCGACCACCTTGCCCAAATGATCGCTGATCTCTTCCGGATCGGACTCAGCAAAATCATTGCCCGGCAGCATCAGGGTGGTGGACATCATCGGTTCGTTCAACGCCTCCAATAGCGCCAGCGCGATCGGGTTTGAGGGCACGCGCAGGCCGATAGTTTTACGCTTTTCATTCATCAGGCGACGCGGCACTTCTTTGGTCGCCTTCAGAATGAACGTGTAGTGGCCCGGCGTATTGTTTTTGATCAGGCGGAAGGCCGTGTTATCGACGTGCGCATAGGTCGACAACTCGGACAGATCGCGGCACATCAGGGTAAAGTTGTGGTTGCCGTCCAACTGACGGATGCGGCAAATGCGCTCCATCGCCGCCTTCTCTTCCAGCATGCAACCCAGCGCATAGCCGGAATCGGTGGGATAAACGATCACGCCGCCCTTGCGCAGCACCTCAACCGCCTGGTTAATCAAACGCGGCTGCGGGTTGTCCGGGTGAATATAAAAAAGCTGACTCATGACTTGCTCCTAAAATGATGCCCGCGCGCGTTGCCACGCGCGTAAAATCAGACCGCCTCGCCCGGCTGCAGCCAATCGCGCCACACCGGCTCAACGCCGCCCGGCAGCCACAGCTTGCGGCCCAGTTCGATCCACGAACAAGGCTGATGAAAATCAGAGCCTTGCGAGGCCAACAGGCGGTAGTCCTGGGCGTATTTCGCCAGCTGCGCGCGCTCATGCGGCGCCTGCTGACACTGCGCCACTTCCATGGCGTCGCCGCCGTGTTCGGCGAAATGCGCCAGTAAACGTTTCAACCACTTCGCGGTCAGATCGTAACGGCCGGGATGCGCCATCACCGCCTGACCGCCCGATTGATGAATCGCATCAATGGCTTGTTCTATTGTACACCACTGCGGCGGCACGTAGCCGGTTTTGCCCTTGGCCAAGTATTTCTTGAACACCTGCGCCATGTTGTTCGCCACGCCAAGCTCCACCAGGTAACGGGCGAAATGGCCGCGGGTGACCGCGCCGGCGCCCGCCAGCCGTTGCGCGCCGGCATAGGCGTCAGGGATCCGCGCTTTACCCAGGCGCACGCCAATCTCCTGCGCCCGCCAGTTGCGGCGTTCGGTTTGTTCCGCCAACAGTGCCACCAGCGCCGGATGCGTGACGTCCATGCCCAACCCAACGATATGAATTTCATGATTTTCCCACAGCGTCGAGATTTCAACCCCGTTGACCAACCGCAACGGCAACGCCTGCTCCGCAATGGCCGTGGCGGCCTCGGCCAATCCGGCGGTGGTATCGTGATCGGTGATCGCCAGCACGCCTACACGCATCTCGGCCGCCCGCAGTACCAGCTGCGTCGGCGTCAGATAACCGTCGGAGGCGGTCGTGTGGCTGTGGAGATCGTACAGAGTAAAAGCGGTGGATGGGGGGTTACTGTCTGTCAAAACGGCTATCCGGCAATGGCTTGGTTTTCTATCATACCCGCGATCGACGGCCGGACGGAAATCTATTCTGCCCTGGCCGCAGGCGCCAGGCGGATGATGAATAGAATTCACGCTGGCCGCTAAAACATTGTACAAAAAGAGGGTTGACTTTGTCGCCACGAACCAGTTAACTAGTACACAAGTTCACGGCAACGGCCGTGTCAGATGAGCGTTAACAGAGAGAGTCGGCAAATGAACAACTATATTTCTCTTCACGGTTGGTGGCGTACCTCCCTCTTGCGGGCGGTGTAATCGCGCATAGCTGTCATCTGACAATGCAGATTTCCTGAGCCCGCACTTGATGCGGGCTTTTTTATGGACAGAATTCACTGGAACCACCGATGATGAACACCAAACCACAACTGACATTGCTGAAGGCGCAAGCCAGCTACCGGGGCGACCCCACCACCCTTTTCCACCAGCTGTGCGGCGCCCGTCCGGCCACCCTGCTGCTGGAGTCGGCGGAAATCAACAGCAAACAGAATCTGCAGAGCCTGCTGGTGATCGACAGCGCGCTGCGCATTACCGCACTGGGCCACACCGTCAGCGTGCAGGCGCTCACCGCCAACGGCGCGGCGCTGCTGCCGCTGCTGGACGAAGCGCTGCCGCCTGAGGTACGCAACCAGGCACGCCCCAACGGCCGCGAGCTGACCTTCCCGGCGATCGACGCGGTGCAGGACGAAGATGCCCGCCTGCGCTCACTGTCGGTGTTCGACGCGCTGCGTACGCTGCTGACCCTGGTGGACTCTCCGGCGGACGAGCGCGAAGCCGTGATGCTGGGCGGCCTGTTCGCCTACGATTTGGTCGCCGGTTTCGAAGATCTGCCGGCACTGCGCCAGGATCAGCGCTGCCCGGACTTCTGCTTCTATCTGGCTGAAACGCTGTTGGTGCTTGATCACCAACGCGGTACGGCCCGTCTGCAGGCCAGCGTCTTCAGTGAACAAGCGAGTGAAGCGCAGCGTTTGCAGCAACGTCTGGAACAACTTCAGGCCGAGTTGCAACAAACCCCGCAGCCGATCCCGCACCAAACGCTGGAAAACATGCAGCTGAGCTGTAACCAGAGCGACGAAGAGTACGGCGCGGTGGTCAGCGAGCTGCAGGAAGCGATCCGCCAGGGCGAGATTTTCCAGGTGGTGCCGTCGCGCCGCTTCACCCTGCCGTGCCCGGCGCCGCTGGCGGCCTACCAGACGTTGAAAGACAACAACCCCAGCCCGTACATGTTCTTCATGCAGGATGATGACTTCACCCTGTTCGGCGCTTCGCCGGAGAGCGCGCTGAAATACGACGCGGGCAATCGCCAGATCGAAATCTACCCGATCGCCGGCACCCGCCCGCGCGGACGCCGTGCCGATGGTTCGCTGGATCTGGATCTCGACAGCCGCATTGAGCTGGAAATGCGCACCGACCACAAAGAGCTGGCCGAGCACCTGATGCTGGTCGATCTGGCGCGCAACGATCTGGCGCGCATCTGCCAGGCCGGCAGCCGCTACGTGGCCGACCTGACCAAGGTGGACCGCTATTCGTTCGTCATGCACCTGGTTTCCCGCGTGGTGGGCACCCTGCGCGCCGATCTCGACGTGCTGCACGCCTACCAGGCCTGCATGAATATGGGCACCCTGAGCGGCGCGCCAAAAGTGCGGGCGATGCAGCTGATCGCCGCCTCAGAAGGCACGCGCCGAGGCAGCTACGGCGGCGCGGTAGGCTACTTTACCGCCACCGGCGATCTGGATACCTGCATCGTCATTCGCTCAGCCTACGTCGAAGACGGCATCGCCACCGTGCAGGCCGGTGCCGGCGTGGTACTGGACTCCATCCCGCAGGCGGAAGCCGACGAAACCCGTAATAAAGCCCGTGCCGTGCTGCGCGCCATCGCCACTGCGCACCATGCCAAGGAGGTGTTCTGATGGCCGATATCCTGCTGCTCGACAACGTCGACTCCTTTACCTACAACCTGGTCGATCAGCTGCGCGCCAGCGGCCACCAGGTGGTGATTTACCGTAACCAGATCGCCGCCGAGGTGATCATCGAACGCCTGGAGCACATGACCCAGCCGGTACTGATGCTGTCGCCCGGCCCCGGCACGCCGTCCGAAGCGGGCTGCATGCCGGAACTGCTGCAGCGCCTGCACGGTCGGCTGCCGATTATCGGCATCTGCCTCGGCCACCAGGCGATCGTCGAAGCCTACGGCGGCCAGGTCGGCCAGGCGGGTGAGATCCTGCACGGCAAAGCCTCGGCGATCGCTCACGATGGCGAAGGCATGTTCGCCGGCATGGCCAACCCGCTGCCGGTGGCGCGCTACCACTCGCTGGTCGGCAGCAACATCCCTGCCGATCTCACCGTCAACGCCCATTTCGGCGAGATGGTGATGGCGGTGCGCGACGACCACCGCCGCGTGTGCGGCTTCCAGTTCCACCCGGAATCGATTCTGACCACCCATGGCGCGCGCCTGCTTGAGCAGACCCTCGCCTGGGCGCTGGCGAAGTAATATAAGGAACACGACGATGCAACCTATTCTTGAGAAACTGTACCGCGCCGAGTCGATGAGCCAGCAGGAAAGCCAACAGCTGTTCAGCGCTATCGTGCGCGGCGAACTGGAACCTAGCCAACTGGCGGCGGCGTTGATCAGTATGAAAGTCCGCGGCGAGCGCCCGGAAGAGATCGCCGGCGCCGCCAAAGCGCTGCTGGACGACGCTCAGCCGTTTCCGCGCCCTGACTACCCGTTCGCCGATATCGTCGGCACCGGCGGCGACGGCACCAACAGCATCAATATTTCCACCGCCAGCGCCTTTGTGGCGGCGGCGTGCGGCGCGAAAATCGCCAAACACGGCAACCGCAGCGTCTCCAGCCGTTCCGGCTCTTCGGATCTGCTGGCTGCGTTCGGCATCCGTCTGGATCTGCCGGCGGAAGAAGCGCGCAAAGCGCTGGACGACCTCGGCGTGTGTTTCCTGTTCGCGCCGCAGTACCACACCGGTTTTCGCCACGCCATGCCGGTGCGCCAGCAGCTGAAGACCCGCACGCTGTTCAACGTGCTGGGCCCGCTGATTAACCCGGCGCGTCCGCCGCTGGCGCTGATCGGCGTATACAGCCCGGAACTGGTGCTGCCGATTGCCGAAACCCTGCGCGTGTTGGGCTATCAGCGTGCGGCGGTGGTTCACGGCGGCGGCATGGACGAGGTGGCGATCCACGCCCCGACGCACGTAGCGGAATTGAACAACGGCGAAATCAGCAGCTACCAGCTCACGCCGCAGTCCTTCGGATTGGAAACCTATCCGCTGGAAGCCTTGCTGGGCGGCACGCCGGAAGAAAACCGTGACATTTTGGCGCGGCTGTTACAAGGTAAAGGCGAGCCGGCGCACGCCGCGGCGGTCGCGGCCAACGTCGCGTTGCTTCTGAAGTTATTCGGACATGAAGACCTGCGCCAAAATGCGCAGCAGGCACTGGATATGATCAACAGCGGGCAGGCCTATGAGCGTGTCATCGCACTGGCGGCAAGAGGATAAATGATGCAGGAAACCGTGCTACACAAGATTGTCCGCGACAAAGCGCAATGGATCGCGGCGCGACAACAGCAACAGCCCCTGGCCGGCTTTCAGAATGACATCGTACCGAGCGAACGCAGCTTCTACCACGCGCTGCAGGGCACCCGGACGGCTTTCATTCTCGAATGCAAGAAGGCCTCGCCTTCCAAGGGGCTGATTCGCGAAAACTTTGATCCGGTGGAGATCGCCACGGTCTATAAAGATTTCGCCTCGGCGATCTCGGTGCTGACCGACGAGAAATACTTCCAGGGCAGCTTTGATTTCCTGCCGCTGGTCAGTAAAACCGTCAGCCAGCCGGTATTGTGCAAAGACTTTATCATCGACCCGTATCAGATCTACCTGGCGCGCTACTATCAGGCCGACGCCATTCTGCTGATGCTGTCGGTGTTGACCGACGAGCAGTACCGCCAGCTGGCCGCGGTGGCCCACAGCCTCAATATGGGCGTGCTGACCGAAGTGATCAGTGAAGAAGAGCTGCAGCGGGCGATCGCGCTGGAAGCGCGCGTGGTCGGCATCAATAATCGCGATCTGCGCGATCTGAGCATCGATCTGGACCGTACTCGTCAACTGGCGCCGCGCGTGCCGCATGGCGTGACGGTGATCAGCGAGTCGGGCATCAACAACTATGGGCAGATCCGCGAGCTGAGCCATTACGCCAACGGCTTCCTGATCGGCAGCGCGCTGATGTCTGAACCCGATCTGCGCGCCGCCGTGCGCCGCGTGATCCTGGGCGACAACAAAGTGTGCGGCCTGACCCGCCCACAGGACGCCGCCGCCGCCTATCAGGCGGGCGCCATCTACGGCGGGCTGATTTTCGTCGGCCGCTCCCCGCGCTACGTGGATATCACCCGCGCCCGCGAAGTGATTTCCGGCGCGCCGCTGAAGTACGTCGGCGTATTCTGCGACGCCCAGGTCGAGACCGTGGCGTTGACCGTTGAGCGCCTCGGTCTGCACGCGGTGCAATTACACGGCGCGGAAGACCAGGCTTATATCAGCGCCCTGCGCGCCCGCTTGCCGGCCGATTGCCGCATCTGGAAAGCGCTGAGCGTGAAAGCTCGGGTGCCGGCGCGCGATTTGCAGTATGTCGATCGCTACCTGCTCGACAACGGTGCCGGTGGCACCGGCCAACGCTTCGACTGGTCGGTATTGCAAGACGAAGATCTGACTAACGTGATGCTGGCGGGCGGCCTGCGCGCCGACAACTGCGTCGAAGCGGCCAAGCTCGGCTGCGCCGGGCTGGACTTCAACTCCGGCGTGGAAAGCGAACCAGGCATCAAAGATCCCGCGCGCCTGGCCTCGGTCTTCCAGACCCTGCGCGCCTACTGAATACGGCTCAACATTAATAACGGATAATAACGGGAACTCTCATGACGCTGCTTAACCCCTACTTCGGCGAATTTGGTGGCCAGTATGTGCCGCAAATTCTGATGCCGGCCCTGAAACAACTGGAAGAAGCCTTTGTCAGCGCTCAGCGCGATCCGGCGTTTCAGGCCGAATTCATCGATCTGCTAAAGAACTACGCAGGCCGCCCGACGGCGCTGACGCTGTGCAAAAACCTCACCGCCGGCAGCAACACCAAGCTTTATCTGAAGCGTGAAGACCTGCTGCACGGCGGCGCACACAAGACCAACCAGGTGCTGGGCCAGGCGTTGCTGGCCAAGCGCATGGGCAAAACCGAGATCATCGCGGAAACCGGCGCAGGCCAACACGGCGTCGCGTCGGCGCTGGCCTGCGCGCTGCTCGGCCTGAAATGCCGCATCTATATGGGCGCCAAAGACGTCGAGCGCCAGTCGCCGAACGTGTTCCGCATGCGGCTGATGGGCGCGGAAGTGATCCCGGTGCACAGCGGCTCCGCCACCCTGAAAGACGCCTGCAACGAAGCGTTGCGCGACTGGTCCGGCAGCTATGAAACCGCGCACTATATGCTCGGCACCGCCGCCGGCCCGCACCCGTACCCCACCATCGTGCGTGAATTCCAGCGCATGATCGGCGAAGAAACCAAAGCGCAGGTGCTGGAGCGCGAAGGCCGCCTGCCGGATGCGGTCATCGCCTGCGTCGGCGGCGGCTCCAACGCCATCGGCATGTTCGCCGATTTTATCGATGACGCCGACGTTGGGCTTATCGGCGTGGAACCTGCCGGCCTGGGTATCGAAACCGGTCAGCACGGCGCGCCGCTCAAGCACGGCCACGTCGGCATCTACTTCGGCATGAAGGCGCCGATGATGCAGACCGACGAAGGCCAGATTGAAGAGTCCTATTCGATTTCCGCCGGGCTGGACTTCCCATCCGTCGGGCCGCAGCACGCCTACCTGAACAGCACCGGCCGCGCCGAATACGTGTCGATCACCGACGACGAAGCGCTGGAAGCGTTCAAGGCGCTGTCGCGCCATGAAGGCATCATCCCGGCGCTGGAATCCTCACACGCCCTGGCGCACGCGCTGAAAATGATCCGTGAAACGCCGCAAAAAGAGCAAATCTTGGTGGTCAACCTGTCCGGCCGCGGCGACAAAGACATATTTACCGTTCACGACATTTTGAAAGCACGGGGAGAAATCTGATGGAACGTTATCAGCAACTGTTCACGCGTTTGGAAAGCAGCAAGGAAGGCGCCTTCGTCCCGTTCGTGACGTTAGGCGATCCCAATCCGACGCTATCGCTGCAGATTATCGACACCCTGATCGAAGCCGGTGCGGACGCGCTGGAGTTGGGCATCCCCTTCTCCGATCCGCTGGCGGATGGCCCCACTATCCAGAGCGCGACGCTGCGCGCTTTCGCCGCCGGCGTCACGCCGACCCAGTGCTTCGAGATGCTGGCGGCCATCCGCCAGAAGCACCCGACCATTCCCATTGGGCTGCTGATGTACGCCAATCTGGTGTTCCATAAAGGCATCGATGCGTTTTACCAACGCTGCGCCGAAGTGGGCGTGGATTCGGTGCTGGTCGCCGACGTGCCGTTTGAAGAGTCTGCGCCGTTCCGCGCCGCGGCCATTCGCCACGGTATCGCACCGATCTTCATCTGCCCGCCGAACGCCGATGACGATCTGCTGCGTGAAATCGCGTCGCACGGCCGCGGCTACACCTACCTGCTGTCGCGCGCCGGCGTCACCGGCACCGAAAGCCGAGCGCAGCTGCCGTTGCATCACCTGGTGAACAAGCTGCGCGAGTATCACGCCGCGCCGCCGCTGCAGGGCTTCGGCATCTCCGAACCCGAGCAGGTGAAGGCGGCGCTGCAGGCCGGGGCCGCCGGCGCGATCTCCGGCTCGGCAATCGTCAAAATCATCGAACAGCACCATGCCAACCCGGCGGAGATGCTGACTAAGCTGGCGGCCTTTGTCAGCAATATGAAGCGCGCCACCCGGGCGTGATCCTCTTTAGCGAGCGCCCTGCCGGCGCTCGCTTTAACAGCTTGTTTCCCCTCAAAGTTTGTTCCATTTATTTACAGCAAAAATTTGAACAAAACCCAGTCTTGTCTCACAATGAACTTTGTTCGCTATGCATTTCTTCGTTTGATTTGGGGAATGCGCTCGCTGCGGCGAAAAACCGTAGCGAATTTCAACCATAACATTGCATGGAGAGTAATTTATGAAGCTGTTTAAAACCCTTTCGGCCTTGTGCATGGCAGCCGTTGTGGCGGTCGCGGTGAGCGCTTGCGCGCCGACGGCAAAATCAGAGGGAACAGGCGGTTATATCGATGACACCGTGGTCACCACCAAAGTGAAATCGGCGTTGCTGGCGGATAAAAACATCAAGTCACGCGAGATTAGCGTGGAAACCTTTAAAGGGCGCGTACAGCTGAGCGGCTTCGTGACGTCCAGCGATGACGCCAACCGTGCGGTGCAGGTCACACGCGGCGTAGCCGGCGTGAAATCTGTTGAAAACGTGATGCAGATTAAATAATACTGACACAGGGAGGCGCAACGCCTCCCTGCTTGAAGCCTTCATCAGAAGCGGTAACCCGCCCCGAACATGAACACCCACGGATCCAGACGCGTCTCGAAGCTATGGTGCCCACCATTCGCATCGTTGAAGCGAGTTTTGGTTTCGATGTTCATCCACCACACCGACATGTTCAGCATCCAGTGCTCATCCAGGTTGTAATCCAGGCCGGCCTGCGCCGCCACGCCCCAGGAATCTTTCAGATCGAGGTCGCTCAACCCGGCGCTTTTGCCGTAGTCGTTGAACTTCTCGTCGAAGAAAGTGGTGTAGTTAACGCCGACGCCCAGGTAAGGACGCAGTTTGTCCTGCTTGTCGCCGAAGTAGTATTGCGCCATCAGCGTAGGCGGCAGTTGGTGAACGGTCGCCAGATCGGTACCGCCCAGCGTCACCTTGTGGCGGAATGGCGTTGCGGCCAACAACTCAACGCCGATGTTGTCCGTCACCATGTAACCGAAGGTCAGACCGAGCTGGGTGTTGTTTTTCGCATCCAGCGAGCCCAACCCCAGTACGTTGTCTGAACCCGCATTTGGACGCACGGTCGCGGTTCCCGCGCGGAACAGGAAATCACCGGCCTGATGCGCACTTGCCAACATAGGCGCCATCATCGTCGCCAATACCATCAGAGTTGTCTTTTTCATTATCCATTCCATTTGTGTGGTTAATCGCTCGAGGGGGAATATACCTACTTTCGGGTATTTGTGATCCCATCGAGATCACATCTTATGTGTAAAAATTTAAAATCCCACTAAAAACAAGGTTACCTAACCGTCTAATAAATCAAGGATTGATCTGCATCAAAAAAACGATTTTGTTGCAAATTATCTACATGTTCAAATTTCAGTTGCGGAGAAAAATGCGGCTGAGGTAATTTCATTTTCCGTGTTGGTTTTGGTTGGTGCCGTGAGGAGTCGGCGGGCAATCAAGATGAGCGAAATCCTTAATCCCTGTGTCAGCTGCGGCGCATGCTGCGGTTATTTTCGAGTGTCATTCTATTGGGCCGAAGCCGAAGACGGCGGCGGCACCGTCCCCCTTTCCCTGACGGAGCCTTTGAGCCCGTTCCTGCGCTGCATGCAGGGGACCAACAGCAAGTCCCCCCGCTGCACCGCGCTGGACGGCGAGATCGGCAAAGCCGTGTCCTGCTCGATCTACCTCAATCGACCCAGCCCGTGCAGAGAGTTCGATCAGTCCGGTGAAAACGGCCTGCGTAACGAAGCCTGCGATCGCGCCCGGGAACGCTACGGCCTGCCCCCCTTGCCGGTGCCCTTGCCGCTATCGCTGCCTGAGACGACGATCGTTGAAGAAATAGGCGTAGTGCAATTCGCGGGGTGCCACAGCGGCGTGGAACAGGGTACAATCACCCACTGATTTATCTCTGTTTTCCCGACGCCAAGGAGTCTGCATGCCTATCACGGCCAACGCTTTGTACCGTGACAGTTTTAACTTTTTACGCAATCAACTGGCCAGCATCCTGATGCTGGCACTGTTGACGGCGTTTATCTCCGTGCTGCTGAATCAGGCCTTCAGCCCCGATGCCGAACAGTTGGCGACGCTCGCTGCCACCACCAGCGATTTCGCTTCCTCTACCGGCATGGGCATTCAGGAAGTGATCCAGCAGATGACGCCGGAACAGCAGATGGTGTTGCTGAAAGTGTCGGCGGCCGCCACCTTCTCCGCGCTGGTCGGCAACGTGCTGCTGGTCGGCGGGATGCTGACGCTGATCCGTCTGGTGTCGCAAGGGCAACGCACCAGCGCCCTGCGAGCGCTCGGCGCTTCGGCGCCCGATCTGCCTCGCCTGTTGTTGCTGCTGTTTATCTGCACCCTGCTGATCCAACTTGGCCTGACGCTGTTTGTGGTGCCGGGCGTGCTGATGGCTATCGCCTTCGCACTGGCGCCGGTGATCGCCTCCGTCGACAAAAAAGGCGTCTTCGCTTCGCTCAAGCTGAGCAGCAAATTAGCCTTCGCCAATGCGCGCGTGCTGGTGCCGGCGATGATGCTGTGGCTGGCGGCCAAGCTGCTGGTGCTGTTTTTGGTGAGCCATCTGTCGGTGCTGACGCCGAACGTCGCCAGCGTGGTACTGACCGCGTTGAGCAACCTGGTGTCTGCCCTGCTGCTGATCTATCTGTTCCGTCTGTACATGCTGCTGCGCGGCTAACGCCGGCGCAAGCAAAAACCAAGGGGCACGCTTCGGCGCGCCCCTTTTTTTGTTTACCCCACCACGGCGGCTTCCGCCTGCTCCTTACTCTGAATCAGTTTCAGGGCCAGATACAGGTCCGGCACCAAAATCAGCTCTTTGTCGCGCCCTAAGCGGTTGATGCGGAACCAACGCGTCAGCTCGGTGCGGCGCCCCGCCAGCACCAGCCTTACGTTACGCTGTAACAGGTCGCGTTTCAGTTCGTCGATGGCCGCCAGCACGCTGATATCGGCGTGGGTGAAACTGGCCACCGCATCCACCACCACCCAACGTGGCTGGAACGGCGTGCCGTCGACCAAATTGAGAATACGGCGTTTGAAATACGCCACGTTGAAATAGGTCAGCGGCGAATTGAAGCGATACATCATGACGCCAGGCACCGCCTTCACCCCATTGTTATTGCCCATGGAATGGATCATGCCTTCGTCGTTGACGCCCAGCAGCTGTTCCGTCGGCCGGAAGACGGTGCGCAGAAACTGCATCAGCCCCAGCAACACCGCCAGCCCAATGCCGCTGATCACTCCCACCAGCAGCACGCTGAGGAAGGTAAACAGCGCCAGGCGGAACGCCTGCGCGTTGCGACGGCGCAAGATCCAGATGCCGCGGATGTCCAGCAGCGACCAGGCCGCATACATCAGCACCACGCCCAACCCGGCCACCGGAATAAACTGCAGCGGCGCCATCAGGAACAGCAAGACAAAGGCAATGACCGCGGCGGCGATGATCGACACCAGTTGGCTCTTGCCGCCGTTGGCATCATTCACCGCGGTGCGCGAATCCGCGCCGCTGATGGCGAAACCTTGCGACAGCGCAGAGACGATATTCACCAGCCCCAGCGCGCGAAACTCGGCGTCGGCGTTCACCTCATAACCGTTTTTGGCGGCGAAGCTGCGGGCGGTGAGCATCATGCTGACAAAACTCACCACCGCCAGGTTAAGCGCCGGGATCACCATGTCGCGCAGCAAACCGGGCTGGAAGTCCGGCCACTGGACGATCGGCAGCACGCCGCTGAAACCGCCCACCGTCACCACGCCATGCTGCTGCAGGCCGCCCGCCCAGGTCACGAACGCCGCCAGCACGATAGCGAACAGCGGCGCCGGCCAGTTAGGCCGCCATTTTTTAAATCCGAGCAGCGTCACCAGCGTCAGCAACGACACCGCCATCGTCAGCCAGTCGCTGTGCAGCAGGTTACCGGGCAGCGCGTAGATGCGCTCGATCAGCTGTGCCGGGCGCATCGTAAACCCCAACACCTTGCCGATCTGATCGACAATAATGGTGATCGCCACCCCGTTCAGCAGCCCACTGAGGATCGGCCGCGACAGCAAATCCGCCAGCGCCCCCAGCTTGAACCGGCTGGCCAGCAGGCACCAGCCGCCCATCATGGCGGTCATCATAATGGTCAGTTGCCAATGACGTTCCATATTGCCCGCTGCCAGCGGCGTCACCACTGCGGCGATCACCGCGCAGGTGGCAGCGTCGGGCCCGACGATCAGCTGGCGCGACGAGCCGAACAGCGCGTAGGCCATCATCGGCAAGATACAGGAGTAGAGCCCCACCACCGGGCTGACCCCGGCCAGTTCGGCGTAGGCGATGGCCACCGGGAGGGCGACGGCGGCGACGGAAAGGCCGGCGCGAATATCCGGCTTGAGCCAACTGCGTTGATAGCCCAATAAATGCGTCAAACCAGGCGTCAGGGCCTGGAGAGATTTCCACTGCATGCTTGTTTTCCGCGGTAAATTATCTGGTTATTATGACACTTACTATGCGGCCTGCGGCCCGCGCTGGCAATGTACCGGCACTTTCTTGCGTAAGTTTATGCAAATTCCTGCTTTCGCGGCAGAAATCCGCCGGCCAAACGCCGATAATCGGCAACGCCCGGCGGTACACAGAGCTCGCCGAATCCGGTATAGTCGGCCGATGAACAGATGATGGATTGATTTATGAAGCAGTTTCTTGATTTCCTCCCGTTAATTGTCTTTTTCGCGTTTTACAAGCTGTACGACATTTACGTTGCTTCCGGCGCGTTAATTGTCGCCACCGCGCTGGCGCTGGTGTTCACCTGGGTGAAATACCGCAAGGTCGAGAAGATGACGTTGATCACCTTCCTGATGGTGCTAGTATTCGGCACCCTGACGCTGGTGTTCCATAACGATTTGTTCATCAAATGGAAGGTCACCGTGATTTACGCGCTGTTCGCGCTGGCGCTGCTGATCAGCCAATGGGTGCTCAAAAAACCGCTGGTTCAGCGCATGCTGGGCAAAGAGCTGACGCTGCCGGACAAAGTGTGGAGCAACCTCAACCTGGCCTGGGCGATCTTCTTCCTGGCCTGCGGCCTGGCGAACATCTATGTCGCCTTCTGGCTGCCGCAAAGCGTCTGGGTCAATTTCAAAGTCTTTGGCCTGACGGTACTGACGCTGGTCTTCACCCTCCTCAGCGGTATCTATATTTACCGGCACATGCCGGAAGAACAGAAAAAATAGTTACAAATACCGGCACGTACCGGCAGAAGAAACAAAATAGTTACAAAATTGTTAATGCCTGCGGCATTTGCCGCGGGCAGTATGATGTTATCCCTTCCTTTTAAAAGCAGACTGCTATGACACAACAACGACCTTTACCCAGCGGCGAGCTGGTGCTGCGCACGCTGGCGATGCCGGCCGATACCAATGCCAACGGCGATATTTTCGGCGGCTGGCTGATGTCGCAAATGGACATCGGCGGCGCCATCCAGGCAAAAGAGATCGCCGAGGGGCGCGTGGTGACGGTGCGCGTAGACGGCATGACCTTCCTGAAACCGGTGGCGGTAGGCGACGTGGTTTGCTGCTATGCGCACTGTATCCGCACCGGACGCAGCTCGATCACCATCAATATCGAAGTGTGGGTAAAGAAAGTTTCTTCCGCCCCGATCGGCCAGCGTTACCGGGCGACCGAAGCGGTGTTCACCTATGTGGCGGTCGATGCGGAAGGCAACTCGCGCGCGCTGCCTGAGGGCAAAATGAATTTCCGCGTCGGTTTCGAAGAATAAACTGACGCTACACCGCAAATGCAAAAAGGGTCGCCGAGGCGACCCTTTCTTTTTGGTGTTGACCGACCTCAGTTCAATTCGGTCGTGCCGTTCAGCTTGAAGCGGATTGTGACGGTGCGATCTTTCGCTTCTTTGGCTTCATAACGCCATTTACGCATCGCCTGCTTCACTTCACGCTCAAACATGTTGCGCGGTTCGGCCGACAAGATACGCACGTTGCTGACGCGCCCGTCGCTGTCGATATCGAACTGTACCCGCACGTTGCCTTCGATCTGCAAAGCCTGAGCCCGCGGTGGATAGAGCGGATTGGCGCGGCTGATCGGCCTTGGCCCGACCTCGCGCGAATTGCCCTGCACCGGCGCGGCAGGCGCCTGTTTCACCGGCGCTTTGTCGATCGGCTTGGCCGGCGAATCGTTGTTGAACGGTGACGGTTCGCGCGGCTCGACTTTTTTCGGCTCCGGTTTGGCCTGTTTTTCGACCTTTGGCTTCGGCTTAGGTTTTGGTTTCGGCTTGACCGGCTCCGGCTTCACGATCGCCTTTGGCGGCGGCTCCACGATAGGTTCCGGTTCTGGCTCCGGCTCAGGTTCGACCTGCGGCGGCTCCGGCTCGGCCGGCGCAGGTGGCGGCGGTTCGGCCATCGCGGCGGTATTGACCATCATGACGCTGATCGGCGCGTCCTCTGGCTTCGGCAGCTCCACCACTTCGTTTACCGAAGCGTAAAGCAATCCCGCCACCAGGGCGCTGTGCAGGCCTACGGACAAGACGAAAGGCACGGATATACGGCGATTAAGGAACATCTTTTTTAGCGGCATAATGATTCTGTTTCCTCTGGTTCGCCAAGTTTAAATGCAAATAGCAATCATATTCAATAACGAAAGGCAAACTATCGCTTTAATCGTCAGTATGCGCGGCTAAAACCAGCAAACTCATAAGGATATTAACCTGGCCGTTGCTTTTTTACCGCCGGGGCGACACGCTTCATTAACGTTTGGCCAGGCGTCAAAAAGTAAAAAACCCGCCGGAGCGGGTTAATTGCGGTGAGTCAGCGCTATTCTTCATCACCATAGTAAAGCACGCCCAGTTTGATCAGCGGTCGCCCTTGCGCCTTACGGTGCAGGTTGGTGTCGCGCAGCGAATAGACGCAGCCGCAGTATTCCTGCTGATAGAAGCGTTCGCGCTTGCTGATCTCTATCATGCGCGACGAACCGCCCTTCTTGCGCCAGTTGTAATCCCAGTACACCAGATCGGGATACTTTTCCGCCGCCCGGATGCCGCAGTCGGTGATCTGCTGCATATTCTTCCAGCGCGAAATGCCCAGCGAGCTGGAGATGGTGTCGTAACCGTGCTCATGCGCATACAGCGCCGTGCGCTCGAAACGCATGTCGAAACACATGGTGCAGCGGATACCGCGCTCCGGCTCATTCTCCATCCCCTTGGCGCGGGCGAACCAGTTGTCGGTGTCGTAATCGGCATCGATAATCGGCACCCCGTGCTGCTCGGCGAAACGGATGTTCTCTTCCTTGCGCAGCAGATACTCTTTTTGCGGGTGAATGTTGGGGTTATAGAAGAAAATGGCGTACTCGATCCCGGACGCCTGGATCGCTTCCATCACTTCGCCGGAACAGGGCGCGCAGCAAGAGTGCAGCAGCAGTTTACTTTTGCCCGCCGGCAAATCGAGTTTTTCCCTTACCAGTTCCGTCATGTCCTCACCTCAATGGCATATCAGTTTAAGCGCGCCGCACTATACGAATAAAAAGTAGCGGCTTCAAGGCATAAGCGCCAATCCGCGGGGAAATTCGCCGCGTACCGTTCCCCTGCCGTGCCTTTTGCGCTACCTTGGTAGCACCGTTTTATAGCCATGATTTTAAAGGTGAAACATGCTTTATCTGATCTACGCGCAAGACGTCCCCAACTCGCTGGAAAACCGTCTGGCGGTGCGCCCGGCACACCTGGCGCGCCTGCAGGCGCTGCGCGACGCCGGCCGCCTGGTGGTCGCCGGCCCTAACCCGGCCATCGACAGCAACGATCCCGGCGCCGCCGGCTTTACCGGTTCAACGGTGATCGCCGAATTCGCCTCGCTGGCGGAAGCCCAGGCCTGGGCGCAGCAGGATCCCTATATCGCCGCCGGCGTCTATGCCGACGTGACGGTGAAGCCGTTCAAACAGGTGTTCTGATCTCCAGCCCTCGAATACCGGGAACGCCCCGCGATACAGCGTTCCCGGCACTAGCCACATCTCTCCGTCACCGTCATGCTCGATTCGTCTTCCCCACGCGGCCGATATTCATGTTCCCCCCCGTAAATACTCACCGATGACGCTTTCCAGCATCGCCACCGCCGGTTGGCTGTCGGCCGTGGCAGAACGGAGCAGTTGCACTTCATGTGGTGCGACCGAAGGCAATTCGTCGAGTATCCGCATCGCCGCCGAAACCCGTGCGCGGTCAAGCAGCGTGACGGCCAATCCTGCCTCGATGGCAGCCGCCACCACGCTGGCCGAAGGGCTGCTCACAACCACTCGCCAATGCCTTCCCGCCCTGGTCAATGCATCGATCATAGCCTCACGATAAGGGCAATCGGCGGCATGCAATGCCAGCGGCAGCGGCCGGTTAGCCTGCAGCGCCAGCGAACGGCCTCCAACCCACACTGGTACTGTCACCGCGAGCGGTGTCTGACACTGTCTCTTCGAGGGTTGAACCACCAGCGCAAGATGCAGCCGATTACGGCCAATTTGTTCCACCAGCGCCTGACTGGCAGCGGTAGAGACCTCCAGCTCCACCGCGGGGAAACTGTCGGCAAACCGCGGCAAAATATGGCGTATCACATGAGAAGCGTACTCATCAGGCAATCCCAATTTGATATGGCCGCTTAGCGGCGCGCCCTGCAGTTCCCGCAGAATATCGTCATGGGCGCTCAGCAGCCCGAGCGTCGATGCCAGCAGCTTGCTTCCCAGCGGCGTCAGCACCACGGCCTGATTGTCACGC
Source organism: Serratia sp. CY33802 (assembly GCF_052169095.1). Classification (NCBI taxonomy): domain Bacteria; kingdom Pseudomonadati; phylum Pseudomonadota; class Gammaproteobacteria; order Enterobacterales; family Yersiniaceae; genus Serratia; species Serratia sp. CY33802. The sequence goes on along the minus strand of NZ_JBJNLL010000001.1, from coordinate 935,938 downwards.
TCCAGCAGGCGGCCGCCCACCACCTGTTCCAGGCGCTGGATATGCACGCTCACGGCGGCGGGGCTGCGATTGACAAATGCCGCCGCCGCGCGAAATTGCCCCAAACGTGCAATGGCGTGAAAAGTGCGCAAGAGATCGATATCCAATGTCGGCCGCATGATTTAACTCCATTAAACAACTGAACGAAAATTATTCGATTTATTAAATTATAGCCACACACTACCATCGGGCGGAAAGGAGGTGACCATCATGTCCCTGCCATCATTTCGCCCCTCGTCCCACGGCGGCAAACATCGCGGCAAAGCCGCCCTCTGGCTGGCTGCGGCCGAGGTTCTGCTGATCGTGGCCTGGAGCTCCGGTTTCGTCGGCATCCGCTTCGCCGCCGATTACGCGCCGGTGTTGCTGGTGGCGTTCTGGCGCTGCGTGGTCGTCGCTCTCGCGTTGCTGCCGTTTAGTCTGAACGCCATCAGGCGTGCATCTCCTCTGACGATAGCGGTTCACGCCGGGATTGGGTTGCTTGCCATGACCGGTTACCTGGCCGGCGTCAGCAAAGGCATCGAATATGGCGTGCCGGCCGGGTTGGCCGCACTCATCGCCGATTTGCTCCCTCTCGGCACCGCGCTGCTGAGCATGCTGTTGCAACGCCGTCTGCCCGATGGTCGCGTTTGGTCCGGCTTAACCTTGGGGGTTAGCGGGGTAACGCTGGCGACCGGCAGCGCCATCTCATGGGGAGAAGCCCCATTGTGGAGTTACCTGTTGCCGCTGGCGGGGATGCTCTCGCTCGCGCTGGCAACCCTGTGGCAGGAACGGCTGCCGCGGGCGCACGCAATGAGTTTGCCGGCCTCGCTGGGGATACAAAGCGCGGTTTCGGCGCTGGCTTTCGCCGCGCTGGCCGGCAATGAAGGCCCGCTGCTGCCCACGGTAACGACGGGGTTTGCGATCGGCGTGCTTTGGAACGCGCTACTGGCGACGCTGGCCGGTTACGGCCTGTACTGGTTGTGTCTAAAGCTCACTTCTGCGCTGCGCGTGACGAGCCTGCTGTTTCTCAGTCCCTTCGTTACCTTCTGCTGGGCCGGGTTAATGTTCAATGAACCCCTTTCCTGGCCCATGCTGCTAGGCGCGGCGACGGCAGGAAGCGGTTTGTGGCTGCTCATCCGTCCCGCCGGGCGAGATGAGCCAAAAACAGCGCAACACGCTGAAAAATGACGGATAAGGCGAACGGCGGCGCCGTTACGCGACGAGTTTTCCTCGCACCACCACCTTGCCCGGTTTGATCTCGGGGTCGGCAATACGACGGATCGCCAGATTCAAGGCTTGCCAGGCGATCTCTTGCAAATCATGCGACACGCAAGGGAAATGGAAACCGTAGATCTCGGCATGCGAAACCTCATCGATGCTGAACAGCGACACGTCCTGCATCAACGGCAGCCGATGTTCGATACAGGCCTTGATGATACCCAGGGAGATCTGGTTATTGCAGCCGACGAAAAAGTCCGGCGCGCGGTGATTGGCCAGCCAGCGGCTCGTCTCTTGCCAGGCGACGTCCATAAAGAAATCGGCATACAGCACTTCAAACGACGCCACTTTCCCTTGCAACGCCGCCTGCAGCCCTGTGACCCTGTCCCGTGCAACGTTGGAGTTCTCCGGTCCGGACACCACCACCACCCGCTGCGCTTTCTGTTCCAAAAGCCAGCGCCCCGCCTGGAGACCGCAGTCCAGGTTATCGATATACACGCCGCTGCAGTGGCGATTGTCCAGTTCCCGGTCGATCAGCACCACCGGGATATTCAATGTTTCCAACCGTTTTAGATAGGAAGGCTGGTACAGATGATCGTTGGAAATGACCGAGAGAATGATCGCATCGACGTTGTAGCCAATCAGTTTGTCGATGATTCTGTCTTCGCTTTCCTGAGACTCATAGGAGTCGAACACCAGGGTGTCGTACCCCATTTTTTGCGCTTCAAGCGTCATCAGGCGTGTCAGGCCGCCAAAGAACGGGTTGGCCATATCCGGGTTGACGATGCCAATGGTTCTGCTGCTTTTCGCCCGCAGGTTGCGCGCCGCGGCATTGACCACATAGCCGAGTTCGGCAGCCGTCTCCCGAATGCGGCGCAGCGTTTCCGGATGAACCTTGTCCGGCTGTGAAAATGCCCGCGACGCGGTGATTTTACTGACGTTTGCCTGTGCGGCCACGCTAGCCAGCGTCGCTTTCCGTCCTCGACCCACTGCCAAATGCAGCTCCTTAGCTTAAAGTATCATTTTGTACCATTGGCAACATCATGACAGAACTTTCATCGTGGCGCTAATGGTTTACGCCTGCCAGGCGGTTAATCCGGGGATCGGTAAAGATATCCAGCTCGTCACGACTCTCGGAAGAGAACTCGGACACCACCGCGCCCCGCTTTCCAGCCTGAAACCAGTGCCGGGTATTGGGGGCGATGGTGTATTGTTCGCCAGGCCGCAAGAGAATATAGCGATTGCAGGTGTACCAAGGTTCTGCGCCCTCTGGCACCCGACATACCGGTTCGCCGCCGGCATCATTAAGCGTCAGGTTTTCATCATCGACAAACAAAAACACCTCTCCCCAACGGCAACGGAACGTCTCTTGCTTGCCGGGTGTGCCGGCAAAGGGAGGATGTAAATGTTCCGGGCAAGTCTGACCAGGAAACAGCACCAGCTCTTTCGCGCAATACCGAGGTGAGTTGACATAGGTCAGCAGCTGCAGCCCTGAGACGGGATAGTCAGCCAAGCCAAACGTCGCAATTTCAATACGTTGCTGTTCTTCCTCAGTCAAAACAATGTCCGCCTCACGCAAGTATTCCAGCGTAGCGGCTATGGCACGTTGTTGTTTGTTCATCATTTCCCCTGCAAAGTAACGGTATCGATATCAGCATGCTGATATTAAAACCGTCATTGCATCGCCGATTTTGTGATCTTCATCCCTATATTGAATAACAACCCACCAGCAAAATTAACTCCCGTCGAGTAATTCCAACATCGATCACAGTTTAACCCCCCGCTTTAGCCCACTATCGCCGCATTGAAATGATATCGTTACCATAAAAATGATTCACCAGGAGGCAATATGAAAGCATTAGTGTTGGCCAAAGCGGGGGAAATCGCTATCGAGGACGTCCAGCTTGCCGAAACGCTGGGGCCCGATGATGTGCAGATAAAAATTCATTCCGTGGGCATCTGCGGCAGCGATGTGCACTATTACCAACATGGCCGCATTGGCCCGTTCGTGGTTAACGCCCCGATGGTGCTCGGCCATGAAGCCGCCGGCGTGGTGCTCGCGACCGGTAAAAACGTCACTCACCTCAGCGTCGGCGATCGCGTTTGCATGGAGCCCGGCATTCCCGATCTCAACTCGGCGCAGACGCGCGCCGGGATTTACAATCTGGATCCCGCCGTTCGCTTCTGGGCGACGCCACCGGTGCACGGCTGCCTGCGCGAAACCGTCATCCACCCCGCCGCCTTCACGTTCAAATTGCCGGACAACGTCAGTTTCGCTGAGGGCGCCATGGTGGAACCCTTAGCCATCGGCATGCAAGCGGCCACCAAAGCCGGGATCAAACCCGGCGATATCGCCCTGGTGATCGGCGCCGGGCCGATCGGCGTGGTCACCGCCCTCGCGGCGCTGGCGGGCGGCTGTTCGGACGTCATTATCTGCGACCTGTTTGACGAAAAACTCGCCGTGGCGGCCAGTTATGAGGGGCTGCACGCCGTCAATATCAAAACCGGCGACCTGGCGGGGAAAGTGGCCGCGCTCACCAGCGGCAATGGCGCCGATGTCGTGTTTGAATGCAGCGGCGCCAAACCGGCTATCGCTACGCTGGCCGAGCATGCGGCGCCCGGGGCGACCGCCGTGCTGGTCGGCATGCCGATCGATGCCGCGCCGATGGATATCGTCGCCGCGCAGGCCAAGGAAATCACCTTCAAGACCATTTTCCGCTACGCCAACATGTACCCGCGCACGCTGCGGCTGTTGAGCAGCGGCAAATTGCGCGTCCAGCCGTTGATAAGCCAAACCTACAAGTTTTCCGACAGCGTAGCCGCTTTCGAGCGCGCGGCGGCAGGACATGCCTCGGACATCAAAATCATGCTGGAAATGGAGTGATCCTATGGCGCTCTATGCTGGCATAGACTGCGGTACGCAAGGCACGAAAGTCGTGATTGTCGACAGCACACAGGGCGTGATCCTCGGTGAGGGCAACGCCCCTCACCGTCTCATCAGCCAAGCCAATGGCCGGCGCGAACAAGAGGCCGACTGGTGGATTGAGGCGTTAGTCATCGCTTTTCGCCAAGCCGTGACTAACGCCGGCGTTGATGCACGGGAGATTCATGCTCTGGGGGTCTCGGGCCAACAACATGGGTTTGTGCCACTGGACGCAGACGGCAACGTGCTGCACAGCGTCAAGCTGTGGTGCGATACCGAAACCGCAGAGGAAAACGAACGGCTCCTGCAACAGCTCGGCGGAGCCAACGGCTCGCTGGAAACACTCGGCCTGCGGATCGCCACCGGTTATACCGCGTCAAAAATCCTTTGGTTCAAAACACACCATCCGGCGCTCTGGGCAAAACTGCACACCGTGTTGTTGCCTCATGATTATTTGAACTTCTGGCTGACCGGGGAGCGCGTAGCGGAATATGGCGACGCTTCCGGCACCGGGTTGTTCGATGTACGCACCCGTCGCTGGAGCAAAACCGCGGTCGATCTCATCGACGACAGCGGCCGCCTGTGGCAGGCTCTGCCGCCGCTCAAAAGCGCGGAGTGCTGCATCGGCACGGTGCGCCCCGCCGCCGCGGAAAAACTCGGCCTCGGCCCGGCAGTTCGGGTATCGACCGGCGGCGGCGACAACATGATGGCGGCCATCGGTTCCGGCAACATCGAGGCCGGCACCCTTACCCTGAGTCTGGGCACCTCCGGTACGCTATTCGCCTGGTCTGCCGCCCCCGTCACGGCGGAATCGGACATGATTGCCGGCTTCTGCTCCAGCACCAATGGGTGGCTGCCATTGATTTGCACCATGAATGTCACCTCGGCCACCACTGCGGTACAAACGCTGCTGGACGAAGACCTTGCCGGCTTTAACGCTTTGTTGACGCAGGCCGCGCCCGGTGCAGGCGGTGTCGAGATGCTGCCGTTCTTCAATGGCGAACGTGTTCCGCCGTTGCCCCACGCGCGCGCCAGTCTGCATAACCTCGATAGCGACAATTTTACCCGTGCCAATCTCTGCCTGGCGGTAGTCGAAAGCGCTACGTATGGGTTGCGCTATGGCATCGAGCTGTTTCGCCGTCAGGGCATCGAAGCGCGCGAGATCCGCCTCACCGGCGGCGGCGCCCGCAGCGCCGCCTGGCGACAAATCGTCGCGGACGTGATGGGGTGCCCGGTAGTCTGTCTGAAAGCCAAAGAGACCGCCGCGCTGGGCGGCGCCATTCAGGCGATGTGGGCGACGACGTTGGCCGACGATCCGCAGCGGAACGCCGGCGCGTTGCTGGCCGAACTGTGCCAGCGTTTCGTTGCGCTGGATGAGGCCACGCGCACACGGCCACATGCTGGCAGACAGGCGCAATACGAGACGCTTTATCAACGGTACCTGCAACGCTTGCAGCAGACCTATCCGGAGGTGCAACTGTGACGCGAGATCCCCAGACGCAAGCGCCCGCCTACCTGCTGGAGGTCAGCGGCGTCAGGAAAGCTTTTGGCCCGGTCGTGGCGCTCAAGAATGCGGAGTTTTGCCTGCGGCGTGGATCCATCCATGCCCTGTGCGGCGGCAACGGCGCGGGTAAATCCACCTTTCTCAGCATTCTGATGGGCTTTATTCAACCCGATGGCGGCGACATTTTTATCAATGGCCAACGCTGTGAATTTCATCATCCCCGGGAAGCCCTCAACGCCGGCATCGCCATCGTGCAGCAGGAACTGAGCGCGATCCCGGATCTGACGGTGGCCGAAAACATTTGGCTGGGCCGCGAGCCGAGACGCCTAGGGTTCGTCGATTTCGCGACGCTCAATCAACGCACCACCAGCTTGCTCAAGGAACTCGATTTCAAGATCGACGCCCGAGAGAAAATGCGCAACCTGAGCGTCGCCGAGCAGCAGTTGGTCGAGATCGCCAAAGCGCTGTCGCATGCCAATGCCGACATCATCATCATGGATGAACCCACCTCGGCGATTGGCGAGGTGGATGCGCAAAAAATCTTTCAGACGCTTCAGCAGCTGGCGGCGAAAGGTAAAGGCATTATCTACGTCTCCCACCGTTTGTCAGAGATATTCCAAATCGCGGACAGCTACACCATTTTCCGCGACGGCGCCTATATCCATGAAGGCTATATCGCTGACATTACCCGTGAGCAGCTGATCGAACACATTATTGGCGGCGAGTACGACAGCGAGTTCGCCAAATTCAATCAGCCCGGTGAAGAGGTCTTGCTGGAGGTCAACAACCTGCGTTGGCGCAGCAAGATAAAAGATATCAGCCTGCAACTGAAGCACGGTGAGATCCTGGGCATCTACGGCCTGGTGGGCTCGGGCCGCAGCGAGTTTCTCGATCTTATCTTCGGCATTCAGCATGCCGACAGCGGCACGATCCGCTTGGGTGACAAGACGCTGAACCGCCATTCTCCGCGCAAGGCCATCGACAGCGGTATTGCCTACGTGACGGAAGATCGCAAGGAAACCGGCCTGGTGCTGTGCCGTTCCGTCAGTGAAAACATCAATATCGCCTCTTTTGCCGCCATCAGCCGGATGGGGTTTGTCAGCGAGAAACGGGAGCAGGCGCGAACCCGCGACATGATCCAGCGCTTCAACGTTAAAACCCACGATGGCGAACAACCCGTGGGTAACCTGAGCGGCGGCAACCAGCAAAAAGTGGTGCTGGGCCGTTGGGCACTGCTGGATCCGGAGGTTTTGCTGCTCGACGAGCCGACGCGCGGCATCGACGTCGGCGCCAAGAAAGAGATCTACCGATTTATGTCGGAGTTCGCCTTGCAAAACAAAGGGATCATCATGGTTTCCTCCGAGCTTTCGGAAATTATCGGCATGAGCGATCGCATATTGGTGTTTCGCGACGGGCAGTTGGCCGGCGAGCTTTCGGCGGCCGAGGCGACCCAGGCAGCACTGATGAAACTTGCGGTTTAACAGAGAGAGAAAAAAAATGAGCAGCGCCCACTCCTTATCACCAGGAATTTCATTTTTCACCCGCAATAAGCGCCGTATGCACAAATACGGCATTATCATCGCCTTTTTCGCCCTGTGCCTGATCGTGGCGCTGATTGGCGAATATCAGGTCGCTCAGGGGGCCTGGAGCAGCAATTATTTTCTCAGCAATGAAAACACCCTGATCGTCCTGCGCCAGGTCTCGATCAACGGCATTCTGGCGATCGGCATGACCTTCGTCATCATTACGGCCGGCGTCGATCTCTCCGTGGGCTCGGTGCTGGCGTTAAGCGGGATCGTCGCCGCCCGTTTCGCCACCAACAACAGCGGATTGGCTATCGGCGACACCGCGACCGCCGTCATGGCGCCGCTGATTGTGGCGCTGGGCATCGGCATCGTTTGCGGCCTGGTGAACGGCACCGTGTTAGCCCGTTATCGGCTGCAGCCGTTTATCGTCACCATGGGCATGCTCTCCGCGGCGCGCGGGTTAACCATGTTGACCACCAACGGCAATCCGGTATCGCAATTGAACAGCGATTTCCGCTGGTTAGGCAATGGCTATGTCGGCGGCGTTCCGGTGCCCGTCATCATCTTCATCGTGCTGTTCGCCCTCACCTGGCTGGTGCTGAATAAAACCCTCTTCGGGCGTTACATCTACGCCGTCGGCGGCAACCCGAAAAGCGCGCGCACCTCGGGGATTAACGTCACCCGCATCAAAATACTGGTGTATACGCTGTGCGGCGCACTGGCCGGCATCGCCGGCCTGATCCTCACCGCACGCACCGGTTCGGCGCAGACCAACGCCGGCGCAGGGTATGAGCTGGACGCCATCGCGGCGGTGGTGATCGGTGGCACCAGCATGGCCGGCGGCGTCGGTACGCTGGTCGGCACCTTCTTCGGCGTGCTAATTATCGGGGTGATGAATAACGGCCTCGATCTGCTCGGCGTGCAATCGTATTACCAACAAATTATCAAAGGCGCATTGATCGTTCTTGCCGTATTGCTCGACCCATCGCGTAAGCAACAGCGCGATTAATAACATCAGACCCAACTCTACCAGGAGAAAACCATGAATAAGACCAAGATAGCGTTGTTTGCCTCTGCCATGATGCTCGGTAGCCTGTCGGCAGCTCAGGCCGCCCCGGTTAAAATCGCGGTATTGATGTACGGCAACAAAGCCGAGTTCGTGCAATTGATGGAAAGGTTCGGGAAGGAACACCCGGCGGTGAAAAGCGGCGAAGCCGTGCTGACCTTCTACGATGGGCGTTATGATGCATCGGTGCAAAACGATCAGGCCGCCACCGCTATCCAAACGCGCGCCGATGCCATTATCGTCAACCCAATGGATTTTGAGGCCAATATCGATATCGTCACCAATGCCAACGAAGCCAAAATCCCGGTGGTGGTCACCAACGCGCGCCTGAACACGGACGCGATGACGTCTGAAGTGGTGTCTAATGACGAGTTGGGGGGGTATCTGGAAGCCAAAGCCGTCTTGGACAAACTCGACTGCAAGAACCAGAAGGTGAACGTGGTGATTATCGAAGGCCCGAAAGGCGGCAGCGGCGAGATCCAGCGCGGCAAGGGCAACGATAAAGCGATTGCCGAGTGCGGCGCCGGCCAGGTCACGGTACTTGAGCGCAAAACGGCCAACTGGTCACGCGCGGAAGCGCAGCCGCTGATGGAAAACTGGCTGCAGAAGCACCGGGGTAAAATCAACGGCGTGATTGGTCAAAACGACGAGATGGCGCTGGGCGCTATCGAAGCGATCAAAGGCGCCGGCCTGAATGTGAAGGACTTCGCGATTGCCGGCGTTGACGGCGTCTCCGACGCGATTCATGCGGTGCAGGCCGGTGAAATGGTCTCTATCCTGCAAGATGCCAAAGGCCAGATGCAGGGTTCCATCGACGTCGCGCTGCGCGCCGTGAAAGGTGAAAGCTATCAACCACAGTCGGATATCTGGAAACAGTACGCCAAGGATCTGAAATGGGAGGGTGGCACGCAGAAGCATTACTACATTCCGTGGACCGTCGTTACCACAGAGAATGCCCAGCAACTGTTGGACGCGCGCAAGTAATGTCCGGAGCCCCCTGCACGCAGGGGGCCTTTGCTCCGAAGCTTGCCGCAGGCAAAAAAAAAGCCAGCACGGAGTGGCTGGCTAAAAAGTTCTTCGAGGGAATATCTTGTGCGATAAACATACGCCTTTCACTGCGGGCTTTACTAGCTATCAGTGCGATAGGCACCCTCAGTTAAAATCAACGCCTGCATATCGGTGAACATCGTTTCCCATTCCGCCTGGTCGATATCCATCAAACCAAAGTAACGCAGCATAAAGGCGCCTTCGGTGGCGAGAAACGCCAGGCGCGCGCGCTTGCCTTCTTCCGTCGTCAAATCCAAACCGGCGATGCGGCTGCGATACCATTCACGCGTGCTCGCCAGATGCTCCGGCGTTTGAATCAGCGTCGCCATTAGCCCGGCGGCCTTGGCGCTGGCGGTCTGATCCGAGCTTTGCGTCGCCAACATATGCGCACGCACGCCGGTCTGCGGCGAAGGATCGTCACCGGCGATAGCGGCGAACAGCGTCTCGTAGGCACTGCCCCAGCGATCGAACATGGCATCAATCAGGGCGTCTTTGCTGCCGAAACAGTACTGCACCCCGCCCTTGGAGATCCCCATCGCTTTGGCGACGGCGTCAATGGTCAAGCCGGCGGCGCCCTGGGTGGCGACGATCTCTTCGGCGGTGTCCAAAACTTTGTCGCGATCGATGCTGCGTTGACGTCCCATTAAGAAACCCTTCTTTTCAATACGAACGTATGGATATATATTATCGCCAGTATACCACCCGGCATCGCCGGAGGGTTACCACAATGGCGGTGCCTTCGCGCCTCCCACGTTAACTGGATTATGACTTATGTACGCCAAGAACCGCTGGTTAATCCTGACAATGGTCGCCAGCGCCCTGTTCCTGATTGTTATCGACATGACGGTGCTCTATACCGCTCTGCCACGCTTAACCCAGGCGCTGGACGCCAGCGCATCGCAAAAACTCTGGATCGTCAACGCCTACCCGCTGGTGGTCGCCGGGCTACTGCCCGGCGCCGGCATGCTGAGCGATCGCATCGGCCATAAGCGGCTGTTTCTCGCCGGGCTGCCGGTGTTTGCCGTCGCGTCGCTGTGCGCCGCTTTCTCGCCCACCGCCGAGTGGCTGATCGCCGCGCGGGTATTCCTCGCCGTTGGCGCGGCAATGATGATGCCCGCCACGCTGTCCATCGTGCGTCACGTCTTTACCGACGAACGCGAACGCGCGCTGGCGATCGGCATCTGGGCCTCGGTGGCCTCCGGCGGCGCGGCCATCGGCCCGGTGGTCGGCGGCCTGCTGCTGGAGTATTTCTGGTGGGGATCGGTGTTCCTGATCAACGTACCGGTGGTGTTGCTGGTCTGGCCGCTGGCGTGGAAACTGATCCCCCGCTGCGGCGGCGATAACCCGCGCCCCGCCGATATCGTCGGCTCGGTGCAGATCATGATCGGTCTGGTCGGCGCTATCTATGCGCTGAAGGAACTGAGCAAGCCGGCGCCTGACCTCAGCGCGTTGCTCGCAGCGGCCCTGATCGGCATCCTGTTCCTGGTGCTGTTTGTGCGTCGTCAGCAGCGCAGCGCTCACCCGATGATCGATTTCTCCCTGTTCCGCAACCGGCTGTTCGCCGGCGGCATCGGCGTGGCGTTGCTGTCGATGGTGGCCCTGATCGGCGTCGAGCTGGTGCTCAGCCAACGCTTGCAGCTGGTGCTCGGCCTCAGCCCGCTGCAGGCAGCGCTGTTCATCTTGCCGATCCCGCTGGCCTCGGCGCTGGCGGGGCCAATGGCCGGTTTACTGTTGCCGCGCTACGGTGAGCGCAGCATCATCCTCGGCGGTTTCGTCCTGACCGCCTTCGGCATCGCCGGCCTCGCCCTGTGGTATCAAAGCAGCATGGCACCGCAGCTGGTGAGCCTGGCGTTGGTGGGCTTTGGCCTCGGCGGCGTGATCACCGCCGCGTCCACCGCCATCATGCTGAACGCGCCGGAGGAGAAATCCGGCATGGCGGCCTCTATCGAAGACGTCTCCTACGAGCTGGGTGGCGTGCTGGGCGTGACGCTGCTCGGTGGGTTGATGACGGCGGTTTACAGTCACAGCCTGGCGCTGCCGGCGGCGCTGCCGGTCAGCGATCTGGCCTACGACAGTATCGACGAAGCCCTGCGTCTGGCCGCCGGAATGGCGGCCGATCGCGCGCAGCAGCTGACGCAGCTGGCGCGTTTGGCCTTCGATCGCGCCTTTATTACGGTGCTGATCGCCGCCGCGCTGTTAATGGCGCTGGGCGCCGGCGTGGTAAAACTGGCGCTGCGCAAGTAACCGATAAAAGCGGCTTTTTTCGCCGGCGGATCCTGCGTAAACTGATTCGGCAATTTGCTCGACGGATTTATCGTCATCGGTTTAAGCGATGGTAATGATGCCTGTTATCGTGTTTAACCCTGCGATAAATCCGGTTACTGTAACAGCTATGGAAATTGATTCTGTCTACCCTTGGAACGAATAATCAGGAGAAGATTATTATGGCAACGGCGAAGAAAGCAGCGAAAACCCATATCGGCCTCGACAGTAAACAATCGGCAAAACTCGCCGAAGCGCTGAATGCGCTGTTGGCGAATTATCAGGTGCTGTATATGAACGTGCGCGGCTATCACTGGAATATTACCGGCCCGCAGTTCTTTGAGCTGCACGCGAAATTCGAAGAAACTTACAACGATCTGCTGACCAAGGTGGATGAGCTGGCGGAACGTATCCTGACGCTGGGCTCGCAGCCGCGTCACGCTTTCAGCGACTATCTGAAAACCGCCGACATCAAGGAACACACCAACGTGACCGATGATAAGGGCACGCTGCGCGGCCTGTTGGAAGGGTATTCAATCTTGCTGCAGCAGCAGCGTGAACTGCTGACGGTAGCGGCAGACGCCGGCGACGAAGGCACCGCGTCATTGATGAGCGATTATATCAAAGAGCAGGAAAAACAGGTCTGGATGCTCAACGCCTATCTGGGCAAATAACCCTGACGCCATAACAAAACAGTCCCTCTCGGGACTGTTTTCGTTTTACCACTCGCAGGATACCGCAAACAGCAGCGCACGCCGATGCTGATCGTCCAGGCGGCGCCGCACCCGGATAATATGGCGATTGCTGCACGACTGGCGTTCCAGCCAGCGATGCCGGCGACGTTGGCTCTGTCGCAACATGCGCCAACGGCCCACTTCATTTCTACTGCGTCTCATAATTCCGTCACTCGTTCGTCTAATGCCAACCGCGGGCATTATAGCCCTTTCCGCCCGTGATCCAAGCCGCCGTTATCGGCAACATACCGGACGTCGCACCGGCAAAAGCCCCCCTTTCAATTTCGGCAAGTGCCTTAACTTCATCATATTTATGTAACATAAGCGCCGATAAAAGGTTTCGCCTTGCCCGATCTGTGCGTACACTCATCATTGGTGGTTTGCGAACGGGATTTTTCGCCTTTATGACAACATTTTATACCGTAATCAGTTGGCTCATGGTGTTCGGCTACTGGCTGCTGATCGCCGGCGTGACGATGCGCATTTTGATGAAACGCCGTGCGGTTCCCTCTGCCATGGCCTGGCTGCTGGTTATCTATATTCTGCCGCTGTTCGGCATCGTGGCCTATTTATCGTTCGGCGAGCTGCATCTGGGCAAGCGCCGGGCCGAGCGCGCCAAGGCCATGTGGCCGTCGACCGCGCGCTGGCTGAAGGAACTGAAAGAGAGCCGCCGCATCTTCGCCACCGAATACAGTAAAGTCGCCGAACCGCTGTTCCAGCTGTGCAACCGCCGCCAGGGCATCGACGGCGTCAAGGGCAACCAGCTGCAGCTGCTCACCACCACCGACGACACGCTGAAAGCGCTGATCCGCGACATCGAGCTGGCGCGCCACAACATCGAAATGGTGTTCTATATCTGGCAGCCCGGCGGCCTGGTCGATCAGGTGGCCGAATCGCTGATGGCCGCCGCCCGGCGCGGCGTACACTGCCGCCTGATGCTGGACTCCGCCGGCAGCCTGCAATTTTTCCGCAGCCCCTACCCGGCGATGATGCGCAACGCCGGCATCGAAGTGGTCGAAGCGTTGAAGGTCAACCTCTTGCGCGTGTTCCTGCGCCGCATGGATCTGCGTCAGCACCGCAAAGTGGTGCTGATCGACAACTACATCGCCTATACCGGCAGCATGAACATGGTCGATCCGCGCTACTTCAAACAGGATGCGGGCGTCGGCCAATGGATCGATCTGATGGCGCGCATGGAAGGCCCGGTGGCCACCACCATGGGCATCGTCTATGCCTGCGACTGGGAAATTGAAACCGGCAAGCGCATTCTGCCGCCGCCGCCGGACGTCAACATCATGCCGTTCGAGCAGGAAAGCGGCCACACCATTCAGGTGATCGCCTCCGGCCCCGGCTTCCCCGAGGAGATGATCCACCAGGCGCTGCTGACCGCGGTTTATTCCGCGCGCGAGCAGCTGATCATGACCACGCCGTACTTCGTGCCGAGCGACGATCTGCTGCACGCCATCTGCACCGCCGCTCTGCGCGGCGTCGAGGTCAGCATCATCGTGCCGCGCGACAACGATTCGATGATGGTGCGCTGGGCCAGCCGCGCGTTCTTCTCCGAGCTGCTGGAAGCCGGAGTGAAAATTTATCAGTTCGAAGGCGGTCTGCTGCACACCAAGAGCGTGCTGGTTGACGGCCAGCTTAGCCTGGTCGGCACCGTCAATCTGGATATGCGCAGCCTGTGGCTGAATTTCGAAATCACCCTGGTGATCGACGACGACGGCTTCGGCAGCGATCTGGCCTGCGTGCAGGAAGATTACATCGCCCGTTCCCAGTTGCTGAACGCCAAAGAGTGGCTGAAGCGGCCGTTCTGGCATCGCCTGGTTGAGCGCCTGTTCTACTTTTTCAGTCCGCTGCTGTAAAAGCCGCAACGAGCGTGCTTTAATAGCGCCAAATCATTTGTTATCAGGATTTTTTTATGGATTTGAATAACCGCCTTACCGAAGACGAAACGCTGGAACAGGCCTACGACATTTTCCTCGAATTGGCCGGCGACAATCTGGATCCGGCGGATATTCTGCTGTTCAATCTGCAGTTTGAAGAGCGCGGCGGCGCAGAACTGTACGATCCCTCCGAAGACTGGAGCGAGCACGTGGACTACGATCTGAACCCAGACTTCTTCGCCGAAGTGGTGATCGGTCTGGCGGACAGCGACGGCGAGCCAATCAACGACGTGTTCGCCCGCGTGCTGATCTGCCGCGAGAAAGACCACAAGCTGTGCCACATTCTGTGGAAAGAGTGATTCGCCGCCAGCGCATCGGATAAAAAAGCCCCGCTTATTCAGCGGGGCTTTTTGTTGCCGGCTAGCGGCGCATTACAGCGGATCGACCTTCAGGCAGGATACCGCGTGGCGGAAGCTGCCCTCCAGCAGCGGACGCGTCTTGGCGCACTCCGGCCCGGCGATCGGGCAGCGGGTGCGGAACACGCAGCCGGTCGGCGGGTTGATCGGCGAAGGCAGCTCCCCTTCCAACAGCTGGATCTGTTTTTCCTTCTCCTTGTCCGGATCCGGGATCGGCACCGCCGACATCAGCGCTTTGGTGTAAGGGTGCTGCGGGTTGTGGTACACCTCATCATAGGTGCCCAGCTCCACCGCATGGCCCAGGTACATCACCAGCACGCGATCGGAAATGTGCTTCACCACCGCCAAATCGTGGGCGATAAAGATCAATGACAGCCCCATCTCGCGCTGCAGCTGCTGCAACAGGTTCACCACCTGCGCCTGAATCGACACGTCCAGCGCGGAGACCGGCTCGTCGCAGATCACCAGCTTCGGTTCGAGGATCAGCGCGCGCGCGATGCCGATACGCTGGCACTGACCGCCGGAGAACTCGTGCGGGTAGCGGTTGATCAGGTTAGGCAACAGGCCGACCTTCAGCATCATCGCCTTGACCTTGTCCTTCACTTCCTGACGCGGCATTTTCGGGTAGTAGGTGCGCAGCGGCTCGGCGATGATCTCGCCGATGGTCATGCGCGGGTTGAGCGAAGCCAGCGGATCCTGGAAGATCATCTGGATATCGCTGCGGGTTTTACGCCAGTCGGCGTCGCTCATGCCCAGCAGATCTTTGCCCAGCCAGGCGACGCGCCCGCTGGTGGCCTTCACCAGGCCGATGATGGCGCGCGCGAAGGTGGATTTGCCGCAGCCGGATTCGCCGACCACGCCCAGAGTTTCCCCCTCGAACAGCCGCAGCGTGACGCCATCGACCGCCTTCAGGGTTTTCGGCGGCTGCCAGAACCACTGTTTGTCGTCATGAATGTCGAAGTGCACTTTCAGATCGGCGACTTCGAGCAGCACTTTCTTGTCGGTTACCGCTGTCATACCAACGCCTCCACCGGTTTAAAGCAGGCGCGCAGGCGCCCTTCCCCAAATTGCTCCAACGGCGGAGCGCTCGCGCACTGTTCCATGGCGTACGGGCAGCGCGGCTGGAACGGGCAGCCTTTCGGCAACCGCAGTAGGTTCGGCGGGTTGCCAGGAATGGTCAACAACGCTTCGCCTTCGGCGTCGAGACGCGGCACCGCATTCAACAGACCAATGGAGTACGGATGGCTCGGCTGGTAGAACACCTCGCGCGCGCTGCCGTATTCCATGGTGCGGCCGGCGTACATCACCAGCACCTTGTTGCAGATGCCGGCCACCACGCCCAGGTCGTGGGTGATCATGATGATGGCGGTGTTGAACTCGCGCTTCAGCTCGTTGAGCAGCGTCATGATCTGCGCCTGGACGGTCACGTCCAGCGCGGTGGTCGGCTCGTCGGCGATCAGCAGCTTCGGCCGGCACAGCAACGCCATGGCGATCATCACGCGCTGGCGCATACCGCCGGAAAACTCGTGCGGGTACATGCGCATGCGCTTGCGCGCCTCCGGCATTTTCACCGCGTCGAGCATGCGGACCGACTCTTCGAAGGCTTCGCTTTTGCTCAGTTTCTTATGCAGCATCAGCACTTCCATCAGCTGTTCGCCAACGCGCATATAAGGGTTGAGCGAGGTCATCGGGTCCTGGAAGATCATCGAGATCTCCTCGGCCCGCAGCTTGTTAAGCTGATTTTCCGGCAGGTTGAGGATCTCGCGGCCGTTGAATTTGGCCGAGCCGCCGATGCGGCCATTGCTCGCCAGCAGCCCCATCAGGGCGAACGCGGTCTGCGATTTGCCTGAGCCAGATTCACCGACGATGCCAAGCGTTTCGCCGGCGCGCAGATCGAAGTTCAGATCGTTTACCGCCGTCACGTCGCCGTCCGGCGTGGAAAACGTGACGCGCAGGTCTTTCACGTCCAGCAGCGGCGACGTTTTGACGCCGGCGCCGGTTTGCAGTTGAGGATGTTCAATGGTGCTCATGGTTGCACTCCTTAACGATCTTTCGGGTCGAGGGCGTCACGCAGGCCATCGCCGATAAAGTTGAAACAGAACAGAGTGACTACCAGGAAACCCGCCGGGAACAGCAGCAACCACGGTGAAACTTCCATTGAGTTGGCGCCGTCGCTGAGCAATGCGCCCCAACTGCTCAGCGGCTCCTGCGTGCCCAGCCCCAGGAAGCTGAGGAAGGATTCGAACAGGATCATGCTCGGCACCAGCAGCGACGCGTACACCACTACCACGCCGAGCACGTTAGGCACGATATGCCGCAGCACGATGTTGCGCGTGGAGACGCCGCACACCAGCGCCGCTTCGATGAACTCCTTACGCTTGAGACCGAGCGTTTGGCCGCGCACGATACGCGCCATATCCAGCCACGACACCATACCGATCGCCACGAAGATCAACAGGATATTCTGGCCGAAGAAGGTCACCAGCAGGATCACGAAGAACATGAACGGGAAGGAGTTGAGGATCTCCAGCAGACGCATCATCACCGAGTCGATCTTGCCGCCCAGATAACCGGACATCGCGCCGTACAGGGTGCCGACGATCACCGCCACCAGCGCCGCCGCCACGCCGACCATCAGCGAGATACGCCCGCCAATCGCCACGCGCACCAGTAGGTCGCGCCCGGAGGAATCGGTGCCGAAATAGTGCCCCGATTCCAGGCTTGGCGCGGCGGACATCATCGCCCAATCGGTATCGTCGTAGGCAAATTGCGACAGCATCGGCGCCAGCACCACAAACAGCGTGATCAACACCAGGATGAACAGGCTGCTGACCGCCGCACGGTTATGCATAAAGCGCCGGCGCGCGTCTTGCCACAGGCTGCGTCCTTCCACTTCCAGCTTCTCGCTGAAGTGTTCCAGAGCTTCGCTGTTCTTTTTAGTCAACATCATTCGCGTGCTCCAGATTAATAACGGATTTTCGGATCGATGACCGCATACAGCACATCGACGATCGCGTTGAACAGAATGGTCAGAGCGCCCACCAGAATGGTCAGGCTCAACACCAGGGAGTAGTCGCGGTTCAGCGCGCCGTTAACGAACAGCTGGCCGATCCCCGGCAGGCCGTAGATGGTTTCGATCACCATCGAACCGGTGATGATCCCGACGAACGCCGGGCCCATATAGGACAGCACCGGCAACAGCGCCGGCTTCAGCGCGTGGCGGAAAATGATGCGGCGCATCGGCAAGCCTTTAGCGCGCGCGGTGCGAATGAAGTTGGAGTGCAGCACTTCAATCATCGAGCCGCGCGTGATACGGGCGATGCTGGCGATATAGGCCAGAGACAGCGCTACCATCGGCAAGATGATGAACTTAGGCGCGCCGCCGTTCCAGCCGCCGCCCGGCAGCCATTTCAACGTGATGGCGAAGATCAGCACCAACAGCGGCGCCACCACGAAACTGGGTATCACCACCCCGGTCATGGCGAACCCCATCACCGTGTAGTCCCATTTGGTGTTCTGATTCAACGCGGCGATCACGCCGGCGCTCACGCCCAGCACCACCGCCAGCAGAAACGCGGCCAGGCCGAGTTTGGCGGAAACCGGGAAAGAGCTGGCAACCAGATCGTTGACCGAATAGTCCTTGTATTTAAAGGACGGGCCGAAGTCTCCCTGCGCAAGCTGCGCCAGATAATGACCGTACTGTTTCCAGATCGGGTCGTTCAAATGGTATTTGGCTTCGATATTCGCCATAACTTCCGGCGGCAATGCGCGTTCCCCGGTAAATGGACTGCCGGGCGCCAGGCGCATCATGAAGAATGAGATGGTGATAAGGATAAATAGTGTCGGGATCGCTTCCAATAAGCGACGAAGTATAAATTTAAGCATTGCCCTAACCCTGTGCGACAGCCTGATGACGGCTTATTATTCTCAACATGGGCCGGCGGCCTGCGCCGCCGGCTCTTACCGTATCAATGCTTGATGATGTACAGGTTTTTGTCGTACACGTTATCAAGCGGATCTTTGCCGGTGTAGCCACCGACGTAAGGTTTCACCAAACGGGCGTTCACGTAGTAATACAGCGGAACGATGGCGGAATCTTTATCCAGCTGAACTTCCGCTTTCTGATACAGATCGGCGCGCTCGTCTTTGCTCTTCGCGGTCAACACGTTGGCCATCAGCTTGTCGAACTCGGCGCTCTTATAGTGCGGGGTGTTACTGCTGCTGTCGGACAGCATCATGTTCAGGAACGAACTCGGTTCGTTGTAGTCGGCGCACCAGCCGGCGCGCGCCACGTCATAGGTCCCCTGATGACGGGTATCCAGGAAGGTTTTCCACTCCTGGTTCACCAGCTTCACGTCCACGCCCAGGTTTTTCTTCCAGATGGACGCGGCGGCGATCGCCAGCTTCTTGTGCAGATCGGAGGTGTTGTACAGCAGGGAGAAGGTCAGCGGTTTGCCCGGGCCGTAGCCGGCTTCCGCCAGCAGTTTCTTCGCCACTTCGTTGCGTTTTTCCTGCGTCCAGCCGAACCACTCCGGCGCGGTCAGCTTGGCGCCGTCGGTGTATGGCGGCGTAAAGCTGTAGGCCGGCAGATCGCCCTGGTTTTTCACCTTGTTGACGATGATGTCGCGGTCCATGCCCAGCTTCAGCGCTTCACGCACGCGCGCATCGGTGAACGGCGCCTTCTGGTTGTTGATTTCGTAGTAGTAGGTGCACAGGTAAGGATCGACATGCACCTCTTTCGGGATCTCTTTCTTCAGCTTCTGGAACAGTTCGATCGGCATGTTGTTGTAGGTCATGTCGATTTCGCCGGTGCGGTAGCGGTTAACGTCGGTCACTTCCGATGAAATAGGCAGGAACGTCACTTTATTGATGATGGTTTTGGCGTTATCCCAATATTCCGGGTTGCGTTCCAGTACGATGCGTTCGTTGACAATCCAGTCTTTCAGTTTGTAAGCGCCGTTGCTGACGTAGTTGGCTGGCAGCGTCCACTTCTCGCCAAACTTCTCCACCGCGTCTTTGTAAACCGGCTTCATGGCGTAGTGTGGGGTCATTTCAACCAGATAAGGCACCGGCTCGCTCAGGGTCACCTGGAAGGTGTGGTCGTCGATGGCCTTCACGCCCAGCGTCGACTTGTCTTTTTTACCGGCGATGATGTCATCGACGTTTTCCACATGGGCGTACTGCAGGTAGCTGGCGTAAGGCGATGCAGTTTTCGGATCCACTACGCGCTGCCAGCTGTAGACGAAATCTTGCGCCGTCACCGGCTTGCCGTTGGACCATTTGGCGTCTTTACGCAGGTGGAAGGTCCAGACTTTGAAATCTTTGTTATCCCAGCTTTCCGCGACGCCCGGCACGATGGAACCGTCCGGGCTGTTGTTCGCCAAGCCTTCCATCAGATCGCGGGTGACGTTGTTTTCCGGCACGCCCTCGATTTTATGCGGGTCAAGCGACTGCACTTCGGAACCGTTATTTTTGACAATTTCTTGCTTGTCGGCCAGTTGCACGCCGGCAGGAACGTCGGCGGCAAAGGCGGAGGTGGTTGCTGTGATGCCCAGCGCGGCGATGACGCCGGCGGCAATGAGCGTTTTCTTCGTGATGTTGGTCATACTTATCGACTCCAGTTTTTATTATCACAGGCTCTTCGTGGAACCTGCGTTGCCCGTAAGCGGACTCTGTTTTCCCGCCGCCGCGGAACGAATGCGGCGGCCGGCCTTCCCTATATTCCTCCGCGAGTTAGCGCAAGGAATACCCCTTTACTGCTTGATAATGTACAGATTTTTAACGTCGGTATAGTCCAGCGGGTCTTTGCCGGTGAACCCGCCTACCGTCGGCTTGATCAACCGTGCGCTGACGCGGTAATAAACCGGGACCAACGCGGAGTCTTTGTCCAGCTGAGCTTCCGCCTGCTGATAGAGCGCGGCGCGCGCGGCCTCATCCGGCGCCTTCAGCGTAGCGGCCATGATGGCGTCGAACGCCGGGCTCTTATAGAACACGGTATTGATACTGCTGTTGGACAGCACCAGGTTCAGGAACGCACTGGGTTCGTTGTAATCGCCGCACCAGGTGGCGCGCGCCACATCGTATTGCCCCTGATGGCGGCTCTCCAATGAAGTCTTCCACTCCTGATTGCGCAGCGTGACCTCCGCACCGAGGTTCTTCTTCCACATCGATGCGGCGGCGATCGCCTGCTGTTTGTTTTGATCGGAGGTGTTGTAGAGCAACGAGAACTTCAGCGGTTTGGCATCGCTGTAGCCCGCCTCCGCCAGCAGCTTCCTGGCTTCGGCGTTGCGCTGTTCCTGGCTCCAGCCGGCCCATGCGGGCTGCGTAAAGTTCGCGCCCTCCGTAAAGGTCGGCGTGAAACTGTAGGCCGGGATCTGTCCCTGGCCCATGATCTTGTTGGCGATGATGTCGCGATCCAGCGTCATCTTCACCGCCGTACGCACGCGTGGATCGGTAAACGGCGCCCGCTTGTTATTGAGCTCGTAATAGAAGGTGCACAGATAAGGGTTAACGTGCAGCTGTTCGGGCATTTCGCGCTTCATCTTGACGTACAGGTACGGCGGGATCGCGCTGTTGGTGATGTCGATCTCGCCGCTGCGGAAGCGGTTGACGTCGCTGACTTCCGAAGTAATCGGCAGGAAGGTCGCCTGATTGATCACCGTCTGCTTGTTGTTCCAGTAGCTCGGGCTGCGCTCCAGCACGATGCGCTCGTTCACCACCCACTCTTTCAGGCGGTAAGCGCCGTTGCCGACGTAGTTGGCGGGTAGCGTCCATTTATCGCCGAATTTCTCCACCACCGCCCGTTTGACCGGTTTGAGCGACGTGTGGCTCAGCATGCTGATGAAATACGGCACCGGTTCGCTGAGCGTCACCTGCAGCGTCTGGTCATCCAACGCCTTGACGCCGAGGGTCTGCGGAGGCTTCTTGCCGGTCAGGATGTCGTCGATATTGTCGACTTTGGTGTATTGCAGATAGCTGGCGTAAGGCGAGGCGATTTTCGGATCGGCCAGGCGCTGCCAGCTGTAGACGAAGTCCTGCGCGGTCACCGGAGTGCCGTCGCTCCACACCGCGCCGGGGCGCAGGTGGAAGGTCCATTGCTGATAATTCTGGTTTTCCCAGCTCGCCGCCGCCGCCGGCACCACATGCCCGTTGGCGTCGGTGCTCACCAGCCCTTCAAGTAGGTTAAGAATGATATTGCTTTCCGGTACGCCCTCGACCTTATGCGGATCCAATGAAGCCACTTCGCTGCCGTTGTTGATCACAATATTCTGTTGCTGCGCCAACTGAACGCCGGCCGGCACTTCCGCCGCCAAACTGTTATTTATGGCGCCGACGCTCAACGCGCCGCTAATCAACAAGGTCAAAGAAGTACGCTTCAGGGTTTGCTGCATAATCGAGGCTCCTTTTCACCGACAAGCATCGCTTATCGAAGTTTGTGAAGTGTTTATAAGAATTCTAAATAAACGGATACCAGCAAAAATCATTCCCGTTTTTATGGCGCATTTCAGTTAATTGACCACGGGAAAGTTGCTCGGAAATTAGCAGAAGCCAAATTCCATAGCCAATAAATTTTACGAAAATGTTAAGCAATTCTCTTTTATCGCACGAAGCCCGATCCGCTCCCCGAGAGCGGGGCACCGAAAAAACAAAATCATCACTTTGATTTTAAAGATAAAAAAACCAAAATCATTTCGTTTGAAACCGTCAGCGTCATCTCACCGCCGCACAAAGAAACATTCAGTTAACAATCCAGCCATTCAAAGAACAAACACCTGCCTATGGTCGGTTAATCACTAATAACACCTGGATGAAAGTGAGACAAGCCCCACAGAATGATGTGATTAATTTAACAACAGCTTTACCGTTGAACGGGGACAAAACGCGCGGAAATGGGGGAAGAAAAGTGTCTGAAATAACGCTTAGCGTTTTTTTTGCACAGCAAGATGAGATTTATGCAACATAAGGGTGCAACCGAATAAATTTTATTCATCCTCTGCACTATAATAATGCGAACCAATAAATAATTTAAATTTTAAAATTAATTTTAGCCGCGCCAACGCGAAAGGTGCGCGGCTAAACAAAGGGTATTACAACAGGCCGGGGAATATCGCCTTAATGCCCGTAACGATAAACTCGATCCCGAGCGCCATCAGCAACAGGCCCATGATTCGGGTGATCACGTTGATGCCGGTCTGCCCAAGCAAACGCACCAACAGCGGCGCGGCGCGGAACAACAGCCAGCAGCAAAAGGCGAACAAGGCGATCGCCACCGTAAAACCGAGCAGGCTTTGCCAGTTGTGATAACGTGAACTCCAGACGATGGTAGAACTGATCGCCCCCGGCCCCGCCATCAGCGGCAGCGCTAACGGCACCACGCCGATGCTTTCGCGGATCGCGCTCTCCGACTTCTCCTGTTTGTTCTGTTTGTCTTCCCCCAGCTTGCCGCTGATCATCGACATGGCGATGGTCACCACCAGAATACCGCCGGCGATGCGGAACGAATCGATAGAGATGCCGAACATCCGCAGGATCCCTTCGCCCAGGAACAGCGAGGTCCACAGAATGATGGCGACCGACAGGTTGGCGGTCAGGTTGGTTTTGTTGCGCCCCGCTTCCGCCTGATAACTGGTCATACTGATAAACACCGGCAAGATGCCCACCGGGTTGACCAGCGCAAACAGACCGACAAAGAACTTGATAAAGCCGGAAAGATCCAACAGAGATTGGCCCACAGATGGCTCCGCATTAAGTACTATAAAAAGGTGTGCTGCCTATGCGCGCTAATGTAATGGAATTGCCGCGGGTAATCCATCCGGCCAGAGCAGCATTTTTGACTACCAGCAGGTTATGCAACAAAACAAATGCCCTTTGTTAAAGTGATGTATGGCCTTTTGATTTTTTATGTTGAAAAAAGAGTCACCGCTCACAGTTATCGAGAATAATTCCCAACACCAGCAAGCTGAAAGGTGTCAGCTTGCACTTTTCATGATTTAGATCACAAATCAACTACCCAACTGTGGGTAAGCTCTTAGTCGTAGTCAGGGAGTAGAACAAAGTAGGCCGCGGCATCGCCGGTTCTGTTCTCCTCACTGCCTGCCCCTCCGGTTGGCGTAGGGTGAAGCTCTTTAAGCAAATCAGCAGCATGCGAAGAAATAACGCGGGAAGACCCCGGTATTCTCATCACCGCTTATCCCCGTTACGACTATACTAGTGGCTCGCACGGCTTATTTACTGAAAGAGTTTAACATTATCAGGAGAGCATTATGGCTGTAACGAATGTCGCTGAACTGAACGAGCTTGTCGCACGTGTCAAAAAAGCCCAGCGCGAATATGCCAACTTCACTCAAGAGCAAGTGGATAAAATCTTCCGCGCTGCCGCCCTCGCCGCTGCTGATGCCCGTATCCCATTGGCCAAAATGGCCGTGGAAGAATCCGGAATGGGTATCGTCGAAGACAAAGTGATCAAAAACCACTTCGCTTCCGAGTACATCTACAACGCCTATAAAGATGAAAAAACCTGTGGCATCCTGTCTGAAGATGACACTTTCGGTACCATCACCATCGCCGAACCTATCGGCCTGATTTGCGGTATCGTGCCTACCACCAACCCAACTTCTACCGCGATCTTCAAAGCGCTGATCAGCCTGAAAACCCGCAATGGCATCATCTTCTCGCCGCACCCGCGTGCGAAGAATGCCACCAACAAAGCCGCCGATATCGTGCTGCAAGCCGCTATCGCCGCCGGTGCGCCGAAAGACATTATCGGTTGGATCGACCAACCTACCGTCGAGCTGTCCAACCAACTGATGCACCACCCTGACATCAACCTGATCCTCGCCACCGGTGGCCCGGGCATGGTGAAAGCCGCCTACAGTTCCGGCAAACCGGCAATCGGCGTCGGCGCCGGCAATACGCCGGTCGTGGTAGACGAAACCGCAGATATCAAACGCGTGGTCGCCTCTATCCTGATGTCCAAAACCTTCGACAGCGGCGTTATCTGCGCTTCCGAACAGTCGGTCATCGTTGTTGACGCTATCTATGATGCGGTACGCGAGCGCTTCGCTTCCCACGGCGGCTATCTGCTGCAGGGTAAAGAACTGAAAGCGGTGCAGGACATCATCCTGAAAAACGGCGGCCTGAACGCGGCCATCGTCGGGCAATCCGCACCGAAAATCGCCGAAATGGCCGGCATCAAAGTGCCGGCCAACACCAAAGTGCTGATCGGTGAAGTGAAGCTGGTCGACGAGTCTGAACCTTTCGCACATGAAAAACTGTCGCCTACCCTGGCGATGTACCGTGCCAAAGACTTCGAAGACGCCGTCGCCAAAGCCGAAAAACTGGTCGCCATGGGCGGTATCGGCCACACGTCCTGCCTGTACACCGACCAGGATAACCAAACGGCTCGCATCGCCTACTTCGGCGATAAAATGAAAACGGCTCGCATTCTGATCAACACCCCGGCTTCTCAGGGCGGTATCGGCGACCTGTACAACTTCAAACTTGCGCCTTCGCTGACGCTGGGTTGCGGTTCCTGGGGTGGTAACTCCATCTCTGAAAACGTCGGACCTAAACACCTGATCAACAAGAAAACTGTAGCGAAGCGAGCAGAAAACATGTTGTGGCATAAACTTCCGAAATCGATCTACTTCCGCCGTGGCTCACTGCCTATCGCGCTGGAAGAAGTGGCGACCGACGGGGCGAAACGCGCCTTCATCGTGACCGACCGTTTCCTGTTCAACAACGGCTATGCCGACCAGATCACCAAGGTTCTGAAGTCTCACGGTATCGAAACTGAAGTGTTCTTTGAAGTGGAAGCCGATCCGACGCTGAGCATCGTGCGCAAAGGCGCCGAGCAGATGAACTCCTTCAAACCGGACGTCATCATCGCGCTGGGCGGCGGTTCGCCGATGGACGCCGCGAAAATCATGTGGGTGCTGTACGAACATCCTGAAACCCACTTCGAGGATCTGGCGCTGCGCTTCATGGACATCCGCAAGCGTATCTACAAGTTCCCGAAAATGGGCGTGAAAGCGAAGATGATCGCCATCACCACCACCTCAGGCACCGGTTCGGAAGTCACGCCATTCGCCGTCGTGACCGACGACACCACCGGACAGAAATACCCCCTGGCCGACTATGCGCTGACCCCGGACATGGCGATTGTCGACGCCAACCTGGTGATGAACATGCCAAAATCCCTGTGCGCCTTCGGCGGTCTGGATGCGGTAACCCACGCGCTGGAAGCCTACGTGTCGGTGCTGGCGAACGAATACTCCGACGGCCAGGCGCTGCAGGCGCTGAAACTGTTGAAAGAGTATCTGCCGGCCAGCTATAAAGAAGGCGCGAAAAACCCGGTTGCCCGTGAACGCGTGCACAACGCCGCCACCATCGCCGGTATCGCTTTCGCCAACGCCTTCCTCGGGGTTTGTCACTCCATGGCGCACAAGCTGGGTTCGGAGTTCCACATTCCGCACGGCCTGGCCAACGCGATGCTGATTTCCAACGTCATTCGCTACAACGCGAACGACAACCCGACCAAGCAAACGGCCTTCAGCCAGTACGACCGCCCTCAGGCGCGCCGCCGCTACGCTGAAATCGCCGACCACCTCGGCCTGAGCGCACCGGGCGACCGCACTGCGCAGAAGATTGAGAAACTGCTGGCCTGGCTGGACGAGCTGAAAACCGAGTTGGGCATCCCAACCTCCATCCGTGAAGCGGGTGTGCAGGAGGCGGACTTCCTGGCGAAAGTCGACAAGCTGTCGGAAGACGCATTCGACGACCAATGCACCGGCGCCAACCCGCGCTACCCGCTGATTGCCGAACTGAAGCAAATCATGCTGGATACCTTCTACGGCCGCGAATTCAGCGAAGCGGTCGACGGGGAAGCGGCGGCTCCGGCTGCAGCCAAAACCGCGGTAAAGAAGCCCAAGAAATAACGGTTCCGTGAACCGATAAAAAAACCCGCCAAACGGCGGGTTTTTTATTGCGCCTGGCGCGCGGTTTTTCTTATCCCGCCGCCAAAACGCCTCAGCGGGCGCTGGCGGCATTTTCGCTCCTACTCCAGGGAGTGAATCGCCTCTTTATAATGCTTGCGACAGACGGAGACATAGCTCTCGTTACCGCCAATCACCACCTGTTCACCAGCATGCATCGCCTGGCCGTTTTCATCCAACCGCAACACCATGTTGGCTTTGCGCCCACAGTGACAGATGGTTTTCAATTCCACCAGCTTATCGGCCCAGGCCAGCAAATATTGGCTGCCGGTAAACAGCTCACCGAGAAAATCGGTACGCAGGCCGTAGCACAATACGGGAATGTCCAGTTGGTCCACCACATCGCACAATTGCTCAACCTGCGCCTTGGTCAGGAACTGGCTTTCATCCAGCAGCACACAATGCACCGGCTGCTGTTGATGCTCTTGCTGAATCATGGCGTACAGCATCGAGTCGTTGTTATAGAGCTGGGCCTGCGAGGATAAACCGATGCGCGAGCTGACTTTACCGACGCCAAAGCGGTGATCGATCTCCGCGGTGAACACCAGCGTGCGCATACCACGTTCTTGATAGTTATATGAAGACTGTAGCAGCGCGGTGGACTTGCCGGCATTCATCGCAGAGTAATAAAAATAAAGTTGAGCCATGGCCCCGCAACTCCGATGGTATAAGAAATATTCAAATGTTGATTAGGACGGTAAGTGTACCATAAGCCGCCCCCCGGCTCAGCCCAAAGCGAACGAATATTGCGTTCGCCGTAATAATGCGCTTTCAAGCGAAACATATCGTTCTGTCGGCCCGTTCTTTTTACAGCTATTTACAGGATAATGTATGCCTGTCATCACTATTAATTCTTGCTAATGGTTAACCCCGAACATTTGCCCATTAATGCATAACCTCTTTCACTGCGGCAGGCACCGCAGCCGCGGGAGAGTGCTTGTCTATTATACGTGAGGCCAATACAGGGCATTTAATCACCTTCGCTATCCCCCCGACGTTTCCTGACGCAACCTTTACCTATATACCCCTATTGTTTACAATGTCTGCCTTACCATGGCGTGATTAAGCCCACAGAACTCATTGTAATATTGATATAAATTACGACGATAACTTATCGATGAAAGCCTTGCGACACGCGCCTTTTAAAGCATGCCTGCTGAAATTTTGACTTAAGTGCGGTGAGGATAATAGTTAACAGCCCTTCCTATATTAGTCGGACAGATCCGATTAACGGTTTTTTAAAAGGTAAATTTGAGTATTCAAGTCAATTTGGCTATTGCAGAAAAGAAAATAGCACTCTATTATTATCGAGACGCCCCCCACCAATATAATTTGAGACTAGGACAATGAGCGAAGCATTAAAGATTTTGAACAACATCCGCACTCTGCGCGCCCAGGCAAGAGAATGCACACTGGAAACGCTGGAAGAAATGCTCGAGAAACTGGAAGTTGTTGTGAACGAACGTCGCGAAGAAGACAGCCAGGCTCAAGCAGAAATCGAAGAACGCACTCGTAAACTGCAGCAATACCGCGAAATGCTGATTGCTGATGGTATCGATCCAAATGAGCTGCTGCAAACCATGGCTGCCAACAAGGCTGCCGGCAAAGCAAAGCGTGCAGCACGTCCTGCTAAATACCAATATAAAGATGAAAACGGCGAACTGAAAACCTGGACCGGCCAAGGCCGTACGCCTGCGGTGATTAAGAAAGCTATCGAAGAGCAAGGTAAATCTCTGGACGATTTCCTGCTGTAATAGCGATTCAGTCCGTATCTGAAAGGCTCCCTCCGGGGGGCCTTTTCATTTTAAAGCTTATCGACGTGATCCCACCTCACCCCTCTCCTTTTAGTAAATATCCTAATTCGCATTTTCTTCCCTGCATGGAGCCCCAATGAAAAAAAGGGGCCCTAAGGCCCCTTTATCGCATTTACCCTCGTTCAATTATTGAACCTGGTAGAATGCCTTATACCAATCAACAAAGCGCTTTACACCCTCTTCAACGCTGGTTTCCGGTTTAAAACCAATGTCACGATAAAGCTCTGCGGTGTCCGCACTGGTATCCATCACGTCGCCAGGTTGCATCGGCAGCATATTCTTGCGGGCAGTTACCCCCAAAGCCTGCTCCAGCGCCGTGATATATTCCATCAGTTTAACGGGGGTGTTATTGCCGATATTATAAACATGATACGGTGCGGAACTGGTCGCTGGCGATCCCTGTTCAACGCTCCATGACGGATCTGCCTGCGGAATAACCGCCTGCAGCCGCACAATCGCCTCGGTGATATCATCGATGTAGGTAAAGTCACGGTGCATTTCACCGTGGTTATATACATCGATGCTCTCCCCCGCCAATATGGCCTTGGTAAACTTGAACAGCGCCATATCCGGACGCCCCCAGGGACCATATACGGTAAAGAAGCGTAACCCCGTCGTCGGGAGACTGTATAAATGAGAGTAGCTGTGTGACATCAGCTCATTGGCTTTTTTGGTGGCCGCATACAGTGACACAGGGTGATCGACAGAATCTTCGGTAGCAAACGGCAGCTTGCGATTGAGGCCATAAACAGAGCTGGAGGAAGCATAAAGTAAATGCTCGACCTTATTATGGCGGCAGCCTTCCAGAACGTTCAAATGGCCGATCAGGTTGGCGTCCGCATAAGCCAACGGGTTAACCAACGAATAACGCACGCCGGCTTGTGCCCCCAAATGAATGACTCGTTGGAACTGATGCTCGGCGAACAATACCGCCATCCCTTCACGATCGGCCAAATCCAGCTTGATAAAGCGGAATCCCGGCTTATCCGCCAGTCTGTCCAGACGGGCCATTTTCAGGCCCACGTCATAATAGTCATTCAGGTTATCGATGCCGACAACCTGATGCCCGGCGGTCAACAAACGCTCTGCAACGTGATAACCAATAAACCCTGCGGCGCCTGTAACCAGGAATTTCATGCCCACTCCTTAAATAACCGGTTTAATCGAGGCGCCGCGGCCAATCGCGTAATAGGTGAAGCCGCGATTCTCCAAACGCTCCGGATCGTACAGGTTACGTCCATCGAAGATCACCGGCTGCTTCAACGCACTCTTGATCACATCGAAGTCCGGTGCGCGGAAATTCTGCCATTCGGTGCAGATCACCAGAGCATCGGCGCCGTGCAATGCAGCCTCTTTGGTCCCCATCAGCTTCAAGTCGTCGCGCTGGCCATAGATGCGCTGAACTTCGTTCATCGCTTCAGGATCGTAGGCTTGAACGGTGGCGCCGGCAGCCCACAATTGCTCCATCAGCACGCGGCTGGACGCTTCACGCATGTCATCGGTATTCGGCTTGAACGCCAGGCCCCACAGCGCAAAGGTTTTCCCCTTCAGATCGCTGCCGAAGTAATCTTTGATAAAGCTGTTCAACTTATCTTTCTGTTGGTAGTTGACCTGCTCTACCGCCTGCAGCAGCTTCGGTTGGTAACCGATCTGTTCCGCCGTGCGGATCAACGCCTGGACATCTTTCGGGAAGCAAGAACCACCGTAGCCGCAGCCAGGGTAGATGAAGTGATAACCGATGCGTGAGTCGGAACCGATGCCCTGACGCACTTTCTCGATGTCCGCACCCAGCATTTCCGCCAGATTGGACATCTCGTTCATAAAGCTGATTTTGGTCGCCAGCATGCAGTTGGCAGCGTATTTGGTCAGCTCTGCGCTGCGGATATCCATCATGATCATACGATCGTGATTGCGGTTAAATGGCTCGTACAGTTCGCGAATCGGTTCGATTACCTCTTTATTATCGGTACCGATCACGATGCGTTCAGGGCGCATGCAGTCAGCTACCGCAGCGCCTTCCTTCAGGAATTCAGGGTTGGATACCACGTCGAACGCCACGTTGCTGCCGCGTTTAGCCAGCGTTTCCGCCATCACCTGACGCACCTTGTCCGCCGTACCGACCGGCACGGTAGATTTATCGATCACCACTTTGCGATCGGTCATGTGTTCGGCGATGGTACGTGCAACCGCGGTGACATATTTCAGATCGGCGGAGCCGTCCTCATCCGGCGGCGTGCCGACGGCAATAAACTGGATATTCCCGTGTGCCACGCCCGCTTTGGCATCGGTGGTGAAATGCAGACGCCCAGCCTCATAGTTTTGCTGTACCAGCGGCGTCAGGCCCGGTTCAAAAATCGGGATATTCCCTTTTTTCAGGTTTTCGACTTTTCGCTCATCAACATCAATGCACATAACGTCATGGCCAACTTCAGCCAGTACGGCGGCCTGTACCAGCCCCACATAACCAATACCAAAAACTGTTACTTTCATGTGAAAATCCTAGTTTTTCAAATTAATACGAAAGATCAAATTACTTCTTGTCAGCGGCAACAACCTGTTGCAGCCACTGAGAAAATTCTTTGCCCAGGCTGGCATGACGCATGCCGTACTCTACAAAAGCCTGCATGTACCCCAACTTGTTACCGCAGTCATGGCTTACGCCCTTCAGGTGATACGCTTCCACCGTTTCCTGCTGCATCAACATTTCGATACTGTCAGTCAGCTGAATTTCGTCGCCGGCGCCAGGGGGCGTTTTAGCCAACAGCGGCCAAATATCGGCGGATAACACGTAACGACCGACAATCGCCAGGTTGGAAGGGGCTTTATCCGGCGAAGGTTTCTCAACCACACTCACCATCGGCGCACTTTCGCCCGGTTGCAAAGCAACGCCCTTACAGTCGGCTACGCCGTAGTTTCCGACATCTTTATGCGGCACGGGTTCAACCATGATCTGGCTGACGCCGGTAGTTTCGAAGCGCTGCAGCATTTCGCGGAGGTTGTCTTTTTTCGGATCGGCGCTGTATTCGTCGAGGATCACGTCCGGCAACACCACCGCCACCGGTTCATCGCCCACCATCGGGTAGGCACACATAATCGCGTGCCCCAGGCCTTTGGCATTGCCCTGACGAACCTGCATCACGGTAACGCCTTTCGGGCAGATCGACTGCACTTCATCCAGCAATTGGCGCTTGACGCGTTTTTCCAGCATCGCTTCAAGTTCGAAACTGGTATCAAAATGGTTTTCGATCGAGTTCTTGGAGGAGTGGGTGACCAGCACAATCTCGTTAATCCCCGCCGCAATGCACTCATTAACGACGTATTGGATCAGCGGTTTATCAACCAGCGGCAGCATTTCTTTCGGAATGGCTTTGGTGGCCGGCAACATCCGCGTACCCAAGCCTGCAACCGGGATCACGGCTTTTCTGACTTTGCGATTTACAGCAGGCATTATTTCCTCTCTTGAAGCTAAAGCGCTCATTTTATGAGCTTGGGCTCAATATAAAAAACCTTCGGAGTATACCAGCTTATGCGCGCCTGGCATTAACCAGAACACAAATAGAAAACATTTAGGACTATTACCCGTTCGGATAATCGGGAGAATAAATAAACGGTTTAATTACCGATAAGTGAATAGCTTAAGATCTCGCCGTTCGTTGCCTGTTATTCAGCGCTGAGCATCAGCCGCAACCGACCACCGCTTCCCCATACCTGACACTGCCAGGCAGTGCAGCGCTGGCTGATCTGATTCATGTAGGTGGCCCCCAGCGTCCCCAGTGGCACGCCATTGCTCAGCTGGATTTGATTGTCACCGGTATTGACGTTGGCATGCAGCCCGGCAGAAACCAGAATCAGGTTTTTATTTTCGGCGTGATAATATCCCAGCAACAGCGGGAATTGACCGTCTAATTTCCCCTGCCGCAATAATTGATTAACCTGCTTTAACAATGCCGACATTTGCGGCAGACGATGCTGTTGATTAGCCAGATGGTCTTGCAGCAGCCCATTAAATAATGCACGCAACAGCAATGCCGCCAATACGCCATTATCGCCGGCGCGCGTGACGTCCAGGCAATAGAATGCCAGATCCTTTTCTGACAAAGCGGCGATATCCAGCACCAGGCCAGGATTTTCGCCGGTGGTTAACTGCCGATAGTTGATCCGGCAATGCGCAATAGTCTGCTGTACCGGCGGTTGCAATTGTTTAAGCAGTTTGACGGCTTCGGAGGGATTTTTGCTCAACGCATCCCAGTCCTGAAACAGTTCAACCTCCTCAATCGCCTGGGAAGTGAACATATTGGGGTATAAGCATGCCAACACCGCTTCACGCAGGCGATTGAGATCGGTCAGCGGCTTGAGCAGCACATCCTGCACGCCCAACCTCAGCACCTTGGCGATGTCAGCCATCTTGTCGGTGGCCGAGATCACCAGTACCGGGATTTGCAGCCCCTGCAAACGCAGGTGCTCAACGAATTCGATCCCCCCCATTTCAGGCATCGCGAGATCGCACAGGATCAGATCTGGCTTGAAGTCATCGACGGCACCCAGCGCCTGTATACCGTTGGTCGCCTCGCCGGTTTCAGCACCCAGTGAAGCCAAATAACCGACCAGCACTGAACGAAAAACCTGTTCGTCCTCAACGATCAAGATGCGCTTGTGAGTAAGTGGTAATGCCATCAGCCGAGCCTCGTCCCTTTCCATAGTGTAATAGTGGCTCAAAAAGGTCACTTATGCTCGTCTGAAACAGACTGACCGCGCATTGCCAACCGAGAACCGAGAATTATCTATTTTTTATCAACGGCAACAACCGATCCAGTTGTTTTTCCACCGCCAGCAACCCCGCTGCGATCGCTTCATCGGCGCGGTGGAAATCCAGCGTCGAGATTTGCGGACAAAAAGGTTGAATCAACACATCCGGCGGATCGCTCGCCATCCGATTACGCTTCAAACGATTTTCCAGCATTTGAATCGAGGTGCTCATGATCTCCATCGCCGTCGGCGCCGTCGCCGGTTTGCGCTGTCGCATTTTGCCGATGCGTTCCCGCAGACGCCCGCGCCAGGTCGCCGCAGGCGCATCGCCCGGGCTTTCTTCCTCGATACGTATCGAGAACAGATCCTGCTGCATCAGATGCGCATCATGCTGCAGATCGACCGCGATGACGATATCGGCGCCCATGGCGCGGCAAAGCGACACCGGCACAGGATTGACCACCGCGCCATCCACCAGCCAATAGCCGTCGGCCCATACTGGCGCCAACAGGCCAGGCATGCTGCAGGAGGCGCGTATCGCCTGATGAATATCGCCTTCGGTCAGCCACAGCTCGCGCCCGGTGCTGAGATTGGTGGTCACGGCACCGAACTTCAACGCGCAATCGGCGATATCATTGACCTTCAGCAGCTGTCCGACGGCGTTAAACACCCGCTCGCCGCGCAACAGGCCGCCGCGCTGCCAGGAAAAATCCATCAGGCGAATGACGTCCCAATAGCTGAACGATCGCACCCACTGCTCCATCGCCGGCAGACGATGGCTGGCGAACGCCGCGCCCACCAACGCGCCGACAGAACAGCCGGCAACGACATCAACCTCAATCCCCAGTTTCTTTATCGCATTGATCACGCCGATGTGCGCCCAGCCTTTGGCCGAGCCCGCTCCCAGCGCCAGTCCGATCTTGATTTGCCGCATCGCGCCATCCTCAGGGTGAAAGGTGTTCTCTGCTTTCAGGGTAGATTGTCACTGACGAATATTGTTAGGTAACATATGCGCTAAATTCATTTTCTGCCTCGTGTTCTCAGGAGTTATTTTGCCCGAATTATGCCCATGCGGCAGCGGACTGGCGTATAACGCGTGCTGCGCCCCTTTTATCAGCGGCAATCAGCCAGCGCCGACGCCCGGCCAGCTGATGCGTTCACGCTTCACCGCCTACGTGAGTCATAACGTCGACTATCTGATCGCCACCTGGCACCCCGACTGCGGTGCCGAAGCGTGGCGCAATGCAATCGTCGACAGTCTTAAGAATACCGAATGGCTGGGCCTGACGGTCGTGGAAGAGAAAGCCGGTCATGAGCCGGATGAAGGCTTCGTCGAATTCATCGCCCGTTTTACCGATGGCGAAAGCGGCGAACCGCAAGCGATGCATGAGCGCTCACGCTTCCTTCGTCGCGATCAACGTTGGTATTATATCGACGGTACCAAACCCCAGCCCGGCAGAAATGCGATGTGTCCCTGTGGCTCAGGGAAAAAATATAAGAAGTGCTGCGGGCGCTAACCGGCCGGCGCTTCACGTTTACGCCTGCGCAGACAGGCCGTTCAGTATCAGACAGGATCCTCAAACCCATGCCACACCAAAATGTACAACGAAAAGTGTTACGCACCATCTGCCCGGACGCCAAAGGGCTGATCGCCAAGATCACCAACATCTGTTACAAGCACGAACTCAATATCGTCCAGAATAATGAGTTCGTCGATCACCGCACCGGGCGTTTCTTTATGCGCACCGAGCTGGAAGGCATTTTCAACGACAACATGTTGCTGGCCGATCTGGACAGCGCGCTGCCGGAAGGTTCGCTGCGCGAGCTGCACAGCACCGGGCGCCGGCGCATCGTGGTGCTGGTCACCAAAGAGGCCCACTGCCTGGGCGATCTGTTGATGAAAAGCGCCTATGGTGGCCTCGACGTTGAAATTGCCGCCGTGATCGGCAACCACGACACGCTGCAAACGCTGGTGGAGCGTTTCGATATTCCTTTCCATCTGGTGAGCCACGAAGGCTTGACGCGGGAGCAGCATGACCGCGAAATGACGGCCAAGATCGATCAATATCAGCCGGATTACGTGGTGTTGGCCAAATATATGCGCGTGCTGACGCCGGCCTTCGTGCAACATTATCCGAACCAGGTGATCAACATTCACCATTCGTTCCTGCCGGCGTTTATCGGCGCACGCCCTTATCACCAGGCCTATGAGCGCGGGGTAAAAATCATCGGCGCCACCGCCCACTACGTTAACGACAATCTCGACGAAGGCCCGATCATCATGCAGGACGTGATCCACGTCGATCACACCTATTCCGCCGAGGATATGATGCGCGCCGGCCGCGACGTAGAGAAAAACGTGCTTAGCCGCGCGCTTTATCAGGTGTTGGCGCAGCGCGTCTTCGTCTACGGCAACCGCACCGTTATTCTGTAATCGCTCAATAAATCGGTGCATTTCGTTCAGGGATGCACCGCCAAGAATAAAAAAACGGCAAACGATTCATTTTCTGCATTTCAATGCTTTACACATCCGCTTCATTTGATATGATGCGCCCCGCTTACCGAGACAGCGCTCTCGCAAGCAGGCCAGTTAAATAGCCATGCATATGGTGGGGTTCCCGAGCGGCCAAAGGGAGCAGACTGTAAATCTGCCGTCACTGACTTCGAAGGTTCGAATCCTTCCCCCACCACCATCTTTTCTCTGTTGATGAACTTGAAGCGAAAGCCGAAATATCATTAAACGCCGAGGGGGAGGATGAGAAGCTTCGACAAGGTTCGAGCCGAGCGCAGCGAGACAACGCGCTTTAGCGCGGTAATCCTTAGAAGCACACAACAGGAATTTAGCCAATTCTTTAAAAAATCAGCAAATCCATGAATACCATGGTGGGGTTCCCGAGCGGCCAAAGGGAGCAGACTGTAAATCTGCCGTCACAGACTTCGAAGGTTCGAATCCTTCCCCCACCACCATCCCTTGCAAAAAATCCCTGAACCAAGTTAAAACACATCGCATCCATATTGCTCCGCACCGGGGAAGGATGAGAAGCTTCGACCAAGGTTCGAGTCTCACGCAGTGAGACAACGCGCTTCAGCGCGGCCCGCAGGGTGAGTCGCACAGCGACGAATCATCCTTCCCCCACCACCATCTCTTGCAGAAAAATCCAAACCCTACTTAAAACTCGTTGCATCCAATGTTCTCGTATCAATAAATCAAGTTATCTCCCCTTATTAACCGCTTCCATCCAGACGTTTTATTTCTCTCCTCCGCCCGTAACTTGAACTCCGGCCGACAATTCGCTATACCACTGGCTTCTTTAGTGCAGTAAGGAACAGGTGGATGCGAAACAATATTTGCGTTTTTTGTGGCGCCAGTGAGGGCGTCAATCCCGCTTATGCCGAGCAGGCTCGTCAACTGGGGCAGCTGCTGGCCGCTCAGGGGCGCCGTTTAATCTACGGCGGCGGCAAAAAAGGATTGATGGGGATCGTGGCAGACGCGGTGTTGGCAGCGGGCGGTGAAGCTGTCGGCATTATCCCCGAGCGCCTGGTGGAAGCGGAAACGGCGCATCGTGGCCTGACGGAACTGGAAGTGGTACCCGATATGCATACGCGCAAAGCCCGTATGGCGGCGCTGGCGGACAGTTTTATCGCCCTGCCCGGCGGCATCGGCACGCTGGAAGAGCTGTTTGAAATCTGGACCTGGGGGCAAATCGGCTATCACAACAAACCGGTCGGCCTGCTGAACGTCAACGGATTCTACCGCCCACTGAGCCAGTTCCTCGAGCACGTCGCCGATCAGGGTTTCATGCGCCACGACTATCTCGGTACCCTGCACATCAGTGAATCGGCACAAACGCTGCTGCAACAGTTTGACGACTATCAACCTAAAAATTACGACCGCTGGGCGAAATAAACCCGCTGCGCAGTCAGCGGTCCCGCCGCTGTCTGCGTTACATTTCCCGCCAAACTCTGCTACTATCACAGCACATTTTTCTCGTGAAAACGGCACCGCTCATGAAGTTTGTCTCTTTTAATATCAATGGACTGCGCGCGCGTCCGCATCAGCTGGCGGCAATTATCGAACAGCACCAGCCCGACGTGATCGGTCTGCAGGAAACCAAAGTTCACGATGACATGTTCCCATTGGAAGACGTCAGCCAACACGGCTACCACGTATTCTATCACGGGCAAAAAGGCCATTACGGCGTGGCGCTGCTGACCAAAGCGGAGCCTCTGGCCGTGCGCCGCGGTTTCCCGACCGATGAAGAAGATGCGCAGCGTCGCATCATCATGGCCGATCTGGCTACGCCACAGGGCACGCTGACGGTGATCAACGGCTACTTCCCGCAAGGTGAAAGCCGCGACCATCCGATCAAATTCCCGGCTAAAACGCGGTTTTATCAGGACCTGCAAAATTACCTGGAGCAACAGCTGTCGGCAGAATCCCCGGTGCTGATCATGGGCGACATGAATATCAGCCCCAGCGATTACGATATCGGCATCGGCGAAGACAACCGCAAACGCTGGCTGCGCACCGGTAAATGCTCCTTCCTGCCGGAAGAACGTGAATGGATGGACCGCCTGCTGAACTGGGGCCTGGTGGATACCTACCGCCACGCCAACCCGGGGCGCAGCGACGAATTCTCGTGGTTCGACTACCGCTCCAAAGGGTTCGACGACAACCGCGGCCTGCGTATCGATCTGCTGCTCGCCAGCACCCCGCTGGCTTCGCGCTGCATCGCCACCGGCATCGATTACCAAACCCGTGGTATGGAGAAACCTTCCGACCATGCACCGGTCTGGGCGGAATTTACGCTGTAACCCCATCACCCCGGCGCCCGCCGGGGTTTTACTCTGTGAAGCCAATGAAAATTATCGACGTGGTGGCCGCCATTCTGGAAAAAAATGGCCGCATTTTGCTGGCCCAGCGCGGCGCAGGCAGCGACCAGGCCGGTCTGTGGGAATTCCCCGGCGGCAAGGTTGAAGCCGGCGAAAGCCAGCCAGAGGCGCTGGCGCGCGAGCTGGATGAAGAATTGGGAATTTGCGCCCGTATCGGCAACTATGTGGGCAGCAATCAGTGGCAGCAAGGCGAACGCCTCATCCGGCTGCACGCCTGGCAAGTCGCGGAGTTCTCCGGTGAACTGCAACAGCGCTGCCACTCGGCGCTGGTCTGGGTCACGCCGCAACAGGCGCAGGAATACGCTCTGGCACCCGCTGACGTTCCACTGCTGGCGGGCTATATCGCCGCGCAAGGCGATGTACGCTGAGCGCGGCGATAGGTTACATCGTCACTTCTTCAATCGCACCCAAATCAAGGGGTTGGTGCCGATGGTGTTAGGCTCACGCACGCACTGCAGCACTTCCCCTTCCACTTTAAGCACCGCGCCCTCGGAATAGTTCTGGTTCTGGTAGACGCAACAGCGGTTGCAGGGCTGCGCCGGCGGCGGGTTGACGCCGCTTTTGGCCGTGCCCCAAATCTCCGGCGAAACCGGCAACACCACGTCCACATCGCCCCGGTTGGCGGCCGCCAGGCCGCAATACGCCAGGGCAGCGGCAGCCAGCACCCCATTGAGTCCACGCTTCATTCACTTTTCTCCTGCGCCTTGCCGGCGCTTTTCCTGCGTTTTTTGCCCCCGCTGGAGGGCGGCGGCGGCAATCCACGAAACGCCATGCTCGCCCGGCTCTGCTTGGCCTGATAAATCAGCTCTTGCAGCGTGCCGACCAACGGCTGCATAAAGTCCTGATAGCGGCAGGATTTCTCGCTGATTTGCGTCAGCGTGGCTTCCCAGTTTGCCGTCATATCAGGACGCGCAGCAAGATCCGGCAGCGAGTGAATCAACGCGCGCCCGGTTTCGCTGGAGTGAATATAGCGTCCCTTCTTGTACAGAAACGCCCGTTTGAACAGCAATTCGATGATCCCCGCTCGCGTCGCTTCCGTACCTAAACCATCGGTCGCCCGCAGGATTTTCTTTAGCGCTTTATCTTGTACGAACCGCGCGATGCCGGTCATGGCCGACAACAGGCTGGCGTCGGTAAACGGCCGCGGGGGCTGCGTCTGGCGCTCCACCACTTCACCGCGCTCACACAGCAGCTCATCATCTTTAGCCACCACCGGCAACGGTGCGCCCTCATTTTCCTCGTCGCGTTCCTTGCTGCCCAGCAGCGTACGCCAACCGGCCTCCGCCAGGAAACGCGCCTTGGCGATGAATTTGCCGCCGGCGATATCCAGCTCGATCACGCATTTGCGGAACACCGCATCCGGACAAAACTGCATCAGATACTGGCGCGCCACCAGCCCATACACGTTCCGTTCATCCTGCGTCAGGTTAATCTTGCCGGCACGGGCGGTAGGAATGATAGCGTGGTGCGCATCGACCTTTTTATCGTCCCAGCAGCGGTTGCGGCGATCGCTGTCGATCACCGGCTGCGGGTACAGTTCAGGCTGGTGCACGCTGATGGCGTTCAGCACCGCATGGCGGCCGGCGAAATGTTCTTCCGGCAGGTAGCGGCAGTCGGAACGCGGATAGGTGATCAATTTATGGGTTTCGTACAGCCGCTGGCAAACGTCCAGCACCTGTTGGGCGCTGAGGTTATAACGCCGGGCCGCTTCGATCTGCAGCGTGGAGAGCGAAAACGGCAGCGGCGCGGTATCTGATTCCCGTTTATCGTTATAGGACGTGACCAGCGCCGGCTGGCCCTCGATGCGCTTGACCACGTGCTCCGCCAACGGCCGGTGCAGCAAACGCCCCTCTTCGTCCTGATAAGGCTCACAGGAGTCGCTGGGTTGCCACAGCGCCACGAAGCGTTCTTCTTTCGGCGTAACGATGTGCGCCTTGACCTCAAAGAAGTCTTTCGGCACGAAGTTTTCGATCTCTTCATCGCGCCGCACCACCAATCCCAGCACCGGCGTCTGCACCCTGCCCACCGACAGCACGCCGTCGTAACCGGCGTTGCGGCCCAGCAGCGTATAAGCGCGGGTCATATTGATGCCGTACAGCCAGTCGGCGCGCGAACGTGCCAGCGCAGACACGCACAGCGGGATAAAGTCTCGGTTGTCGCGCAGACGCTCGACCGCGCGCTCCACCGCCTGCGGGTTGAGATCGTTGATCAGACAGCGGCGCACGTTCTGGCGCTTCTCCGCCGTCAAATCCAGGTAGTCCAGCACCTCATCCACCAGCAGTTGCCCTTCGCGATCCGGGTCGCCGGCGTGAACCACTTCATCGGCTTCAAGCAGCAACTTTTTAATGGCGTTGAGCTGTTTACTGACCGAAGGCCGCGGCTGCAACCGCCATTTTTCGGGAATGATCGGCAGATCCGCCAACGACCAGCGCGCATAGCGGCTGTCATAAGCGTCAGGCTGAGCCTGCTCCAACAGGTGGCCGACGCACCAGGTCACCACGTCGTTGTTGCCACAGGCGATATACCCGTCGCCGCGGCGATGCGGCTTGGGCAAGACGTCGGCAATGGCGCGCGCCAAACTCGGTTTCTCGGCTATGAACAGTCGCATTATTCACCGTTTTTCTGGCTGAACGTCATCAAGAATTCTCTTACTTCTGCATAGTTCCCACGGAAGACAATCCGCTGGGCTTTCTTTTCCAACTGATAGCAATACATCGGATCGTAGTACTGCTGCAACAGGGGCGCCAGCCACTCGCGGTGCGCCTCGCCCTGGCCGCTGAGCCGCTGTGCCCGCAGCGCCGCTTCCAGTCGTTGCGTCAGCTGCTGGAAGCGTTCCAGCCCCAGGCGGCGGCGTATGGCGAACAGGCCGTGGTGCAGATAGTCGTCGTACTGTCGCCAGCCGTCTTCCACACCATAGGCCTGTTCGAACTGTTCGCGCATGCCGTCGATATATTCCGCCTGCAGACGCGCCAGACGAATGTCGAACGGATCGTCGATCACCGCCACCGGCGCCTGCTGCATCCCATTGAACAGCGGCAGCGGCAGATTGTTGCTGCCGATGATCCGCCCTTCGTCTTCCAGCACCCAACGGCGGCTGCCACCATGCTGTTTTTTCAGCAATAACACAGCCAGACGATTCTCAAAATCGATCTGCGAGCTCTGGCCCGCCAGCGTTCGACCAAAAGATGAACCGCGATGGCGCGCCACGCCTTCCAGATCGACGCCGTCGGCCA
This sequence comes from Serratia sp. CY33802, assembly GCF_052169095.1. Classification (NCBI taxonomy): domain Bacteria; kingdom Pseudomonadati; phylum Pseudomonadota; class Gammaproteobacteria; order Enterobacterales; family Yersiniaceae; genus Serratia; species Serratia sp. CY33802. Next base: position 894,659 of record NZ_JBJNLL010000001.1, on the reverse strand, counting down.
GTTCGTTGACCAGCAACGTCTTGCCGCTGCCGGTATTGCCGCCCACCAGGGCCATCGGCAATGCCGCGCTTTGCGCCAGCACGCCGAGCAAATAATTGCGCAGCGCCTTATAACCGCCAATGATACGCGGGTACTCGACGCCGGCCTCATGCAGCCATTGCTGCACCAGCTGCGAGCGCAGCCCGCCGCGGAAGCAGTAAATATAGCCTTCGGGCCGCTCTGCGCAGGCCGCCAGCCAGGCGGCGGTGCGCTGTTCGCGCAGTTTGCCGTTCACCAGGCTGTGGCCGAGCGCGATCGCCGCTTGTTGCCCATGCTGCTTATAGCAGGTGCCGACCGCCTGGCGTTCGCTGTCGATCATCAGCGGCAGATTCAGTGCCTGAGCGAAGGCGCCCTGCTGAAACTCGATCGGTGCGCGCACGTCAATCAGCGGCACGTCCTGCAGGAAAATGCGTTGGTAATCGTCGCTGTCCGCCCTTCCTTGCATGTTGGACACTACGCGACCTCGATCAGCGGCTTATCGGCCGATGCCACATGCAATTCACCGATAGCGTTGAGCGTGATACCGTGCTGTTCGGCAATCGCCAGCACCTGCGCTTCCGCCTCCGGCAATACCGCCAACAGCAAGCCGCCGGAGGTTTGCGGATCGCACAGCAGCTGGCGCTGCAAATCGCTCATCTCGCCCACCAGATGGCCATAGCTGTCGAAGTTGCGCCCGGTGCCGCCCGGCACACAGCCCTCGGTGATATACGCCTCAACGTCCGGCAGTTTCGGCACCCGATCAAACCAGACCGTCGCCTGCAGACCGGAGCCCTGGCATACCTCGCTCAGGTGGCCCAGCAGGCCAAAGCCGGTGATGTCGGTCATCGCTGTGACGCCCGCCACCTCGGCAAAATCAGCACCCGGTTTATTCAGGCGACACATCACTTCAGTCGCCAGGCCCTGATGCTCAGGGCGCAGCTTGCTTTGCTTCTCGGCGGTCGTCAGCACACCGATGCCCAACGGCTTGGTCAGATAAAGTTTTGATCCGGCCTGTGCCGCGCTGTTTTTCTTCACCCGCTCGGTATTGACCACGCCGGTCACCGCCAGGCCGAAAATAGGTTCCGGTGCATCGATAGAATGGCCACCGGCCAGCGCGATCCCCGCCTGCTGGCAGGCGAAACGGCCGCCGTCGATCACCTGCTGCGCCACCTCCGGCGGCAGCTTGGCGATCGGCCAGCCGAGAATGGCGATCGCCATGATCGGTTTGCCGCCCATGGCGTACACGTCGCTGATGGCGTTGGCAGCCGCAATGCGGCCGAAATCGAATGGATCGTCGACGATCGGCATGAAGAAGTCGGTGGTGCTGATGATGCCGACGCCGTTGCCAATGTCGTACACCGCCGCATCGTCGCGGGTTTCATTGCCGACCAGCAGGCGCGGATCGACAAACTTTTCCCGCTCGCTATGCAGGATGGTTTCGAGAACTTTCGGTGAGATTTTGCAGCCGCAGCCAGCGCCATGGCTGTACTGGGTTAAACGGATCGCTGGCGATGTCATAGTCCACTCCCTTCGGTAACGGCACTCAAGATAACATAGGGTAGCGCTTGCCGAGGGGATTGATAAGAGCGGGCCGCCGATAAGCGAACGGCCTGCTCAGAAACCATGCAATTTTGCGGGGTTTGGCGCATTTTCACCGCGCCCCGTTGGAAAAAACTCAGAAATAGCTGACGAAAGGCGTGCTGTCCGGCGGCGTCACCTTGGTGGCAGCCTTCAGCTGCGGCGTCCCCAGATAGAGGAAACCGACGATCTCGTCCTGCTCGCGGCAACCGAAGGCTTCACGCACCAGCGCATGCTCGGTCCAGGCGCCGGTGCGCCAGATGCCGTTAAAGCCCTGCGCCAGCGCCGCCATCTGCATCGCCTGCACGGCGCAACCGGCGGAAACCACCTGCTCCCAGCGCGGCACTTTGGTCTCTTCCGTGCAGTGCGCGATGACGGTGATGATCAGCGGTGCGCGGAACGGCGCCTTGGTGGCTTTTTCGATCGCCGCCTCGTCCAGCTGATCCTGCTTCGCCGCCGCCTGCAGCAGCTGACTGAAGCGTTCCAGGCCCTGATTCTCGATCATCACGAAACGCCACGGCTGCAGCGCGCCGTGATCGGGTGCACGCAGGCCCGCGTTGATGATATTTTGGCGCACTTCCCCCGCCGGCGCCGGTTCCGCCAGGCGCGAAGCCGAGCGACGATTCAATAAAAGATCCAGAGCATCCATCGTAAACTCCTGATAACAATTTTCATTCCGGCCACGTTAACATAGCTAAACGACGAGTTACAGCCTCGGCGATAGCGTCTGTGTGCCACGATTTAAAGCTGACATTTACCCGGCCGCTCATTAGGATAGCGGAACATTCTCGACTCTTGTTGGAGAGCACATGCGCACATTGTGGCAAATTATTGCCGGCATTTTCCGGTGGACATGGCGTCTGCTGAATTTTATCAGGGAACTGATCCTTAACCTGTTCCTGGTCTTGCTGATCCTGGTTGGGGTCGGCATCTATCTGTCCTTCCAAAGTTCCTCCACCTCGACGGCCCCGGCGCGCGGCGCGCTGCTGGTCGATTTAAGCGGCGTGGTGGTCGATCAGCCTTCGGTAAACAACCGAGTGCGGCAATGGGGCCGCGAACTGTTGGGCGCCTCCAGCAGCCGCCTGCAGGAAAACTCGCTGTTCGACGTAGTCGACAGCATCCGCAAGGCCAAAGACGACAAAAACATTACCGGCATGGTGTTGCAGCTGAATGATTTCGTCGGCGCCGATCAGCCGTCGCTGCGCTATATCGGCAAAGCGCTGCGCGAGTTCCGCGACAGCGGCAAACCGATCTTCGCCATCGGCGACAGCTACAACCAGACGCAATACTATCTGGCCAGCTACGCCAACAAGGTCTACCTGTCGCCGCAGGGCGCGGTCGATCTGCACGGTTTCGCCACCAACAACCTGTATTACAAGTCGTTGCTGGACATGCTCAAGGTCACCACCAATATCTTCCGCGTCGGCACCTATAAATCGGCGGTCGAACCGCTGATCCGCGACGATATGTCTCCGGCGGCGCGCGAAGCAGACAGCCGCTGGATTGGCGGCCTGTGGCAGAACTATCTGGAGACCGTCGCGGCCAACCGCCAGCTGACGCCGCAGCAGCTGTTCCCAGGCGCCGCCGGCGTGCTGAGCGGCCTGCAGGCGGCCGGTGGCGACACCGCTCGCTATGCGCTGGACAACAAGCTGGTGGACGAGTTGGCGTCGCGCACCGCGATCGAAAATCAGCTGGTCAAGACCTTCGGCTGGGACAAACAGGTAAACGATTTCAACGCCATCAGCATCTACGACTATCAGCCGAAACCGGACGCGAACCAGGGCGGCAAGATCGCCGTCGTCTTCGCCAACGGCGCCATCATGGACGGCCCGCAGACGCCGGGTAACGTCGGGGGCGACACCACCGCCGCCGAGCTGCGTCAGGCGCGTCTGGATCCGGCCATCAAAGCCGTGGTGTTCCGTGTCAACAGCCCTGGCGGCAGCGTCAGCGCGTCCGAAGTGATCCGCTCCGAGCTGGCCGCCGTGCGCGCCGCCGGCAAACCGGTGGTGGTGTCGATGGGCGGCATGGCCGCATCGGGCGGTTACTGGGTCTCGACGCCGGCCGACTACATCATCGCCAGCCCGAGTACGCTGACTGGCTCCATCGGTATTTTCGGCATCATCAATACCTACGAGAAAACCCTGGATACGCTGGGCGTGCACACCGACGGCGTGGCGACCTCGCCGCTGGCCGATATCGCGGTCACCAAGGCGTTGCCGCAGGAGTTCTCACAGATGATGCAGCTGAATATCGAAAACGGGTATAAGAACTTCCTCGATCTGGTCGCCAAATCACGCAAGATGACCCCGCAGCAAGTTGACCAAATCGCGCAGGGCCATGTGTGGCTCGGCAGCGACGCCAAGGCCAACGGCCTGGTCGATCAGTTGGGCGATTTCGACGACGCGGTGAAGAAAGCCGCTGAGCTGGCGAAGCTGCAGCAGTGGCAGCTTGACTGGTTCGTCGATACCCCGAGCCTGAGCGATATGGTGCTCAGCCAGTTCGGCGTTTCCATTCACGCCATGCTGCCGGCGGCGATTCAGGCCATGCTGCCTGCCCCGCTGGCCTCGGTCGCCAATGCGGTGAAAGAGCAGCCGGGTTTGTTCAATAACTTGAACGATCCGCAGAACCGTTACGCGATCTGTCTGACCTGCGGAGAAGTCCGCTAACAAATAATTCTACAGCCCGGCCATCGCCGGGCTTTTTTTCTGCCGCCATGCCCCTATAATTCAGCCCATCTTATCTTTGTTAAAATCATGACCATGCAAAAGAAATCCATTTACGTCGCCTACACCGGCGGCACCATCGGCATGCAGCGCTCCGATCACGGCTATATCCCGGTTTCCGGCCACCTGCAGCGCCAACTGGCGCTGATGCCGGAATTCCATCGGCCGGAAATGCCGGATTTCACCATTCATGAATACGCGCCATTGATTGACTCTTCGGACATGACGCCGGAAGACTGGCAGCACATCGCCGACGACATCAAGCAGAACTACGATCGCTACGACGGCTTCGTGATCCTGCACGGCACCGACACCATGGCGTTCACCGCCTCGGCGCTTTCCTTCATGCTGGAGAACCTGGCTAAGCCGGTGATCGTCACCGGCTCGCAGATTCCGCTGGCGGAGCTGCGCTCCGATGGCCAAACCAATCTGCTGAATGCATTGTACCTGGCAGCCAACCATCCGGTGAACGAAGTCAGCCTGTTCTTCAACAACAAGCTGTTCCGCGGCAACCGCACCACCAAAGCGCACGCCGACGGCTTCGACGCTTTCGCTTCACCCAACCTGCCGCCGCTGCTGGAAGCCGGTATCCACATTCGTCGCCAGCACGGCATCGACAGCCCGGCTTGCAACGGCGCTCTGCGGGTGCACGACATCACGCCGCAGCCGATCGGCGTGGTCACTATCTATCCGGGCATTTCCGGCGCGGTGGTGCGTAACTTCCTGCTGCAGCCGGTCAAGGCGCTGATCCTGCGTTCCTACGGCGTCGGCAACGCGCCGCAGAAGGCCGAGCTGATCGACGAGTTGCGTGCGGCCTCCGAACGCGGCATCGTGGTGGTCAACCTGACGCAGTGCATCTCCGGGCGCGTCAATATGGAAGGCTACGCCACCGGCAACGCGCTGGCGCACGCCGGGGTTATCAGCGGTTTCGACATGACGGTGGAAGCCGCCCTGACCAAGCTGCACTATCTGTTGAGCCAGCCGCTGACGCCGGAACAAATCCGCGCCCTGATGCAGCAAGATCTGCGCGGCGAGCTGAGCATCAACGGTTAATCGACTGAACTCTGGAGCGGCGATGAAAACGGCCCTGTTGTTGATCGATCTGCAAAACGACTTCTGCCCCGGCGGCGCGCTGGCGGTCACGGCGGGCGACGCCGTCATCCCGGTCGCCAATCAGGCGATCGCCGCCTGCCTGGTGCGGGGCGAGCCGGTGGTGGCCAGCCAGGACTGGCACCCCGCCAATCACCGCAGCTTTGCGGTGAACTCCGATGCGCAGGTCGGCACCCTCGGTGAGCTGGAAGGCCTGCCGCAGGTATGGTGGCCGGTGCACTGCGTGCAAGGGAGCCACGGCGCCGATTTTCATCCCCAGTTACAGCGGCAACACATCAATGCCGTCTTTCGCAAAGGGCAAGATACGAACATCGACAGCTACAGCGCGTTCTTCGATAACGGCCACCGTGCGCAAACCGAACTCCACGGCTGGCTGCAATCGCAGGGCGTCCGGCGGTTGGCTGTCATGGGCCTGGCGACCGACTACTGCGTGAAGTTCAGCGTGCTGGATGCGCTGGCTGCCGGCTATCCGACGCAAGTGATCGTCGACGGCTGCCGCGGCGTGAATCTGCAGCCGGACGACAGTGAGCGAGCGCTGCAGGACATGGCGCGCGCCGGCGCGCAGCTAGTTACCCTGTCACAGTTTCTCGCCAACTAAATCCGCTCGGGCGCCACCGGCGCCCTCTCTGCGCGGCGGCGAAATTATCGACGCTGCTCACAATACCGCCTTTCTTCTTCCCCAACGGCTTGTGACCGGCAGGCGCTTTTGCTGTTATGACTGCGACGCTTTTGGCGTCAATCGGTTATACGCATCCGGGGCCCACTGAGCCCGGCTTTATTGTGCCCGCCCCTGGCGGTACGGTCGGCCTTGCCGACCACAAGGAGACTGACATGAAAATAACCCGAAAACTGCTGCCTTTGCTGGCGGCGGTGCAATTGGCTATGGCTGGCGCAAGCACGGCCCAGGCGGCCTATCTCTCCGTCGGCTACTTCAACGGCGGCGGCGACGTCACCGCCGGCCCCGGTGGCGATATCGATAAGCTGGACGTCACGCAAATCACCCACCTCAACTATTCGTTCGGCCTGATCTACAACGGCGAGAAAGACGAAACCAATGCGGCGCTGAAAGACCCCGCTCGCCGCCACCAGATCTACCTGTCGCCGAAAGTCACGGCCGATCTGCAACGGCTGCCGGTGCTGCGCAAACAGAACCCCGAGCTGAAAGTGCTGCTGTCGGTCGGTGGCTGGGGCGCACGCGGTTTCTCCGCCGCCGCCGCTACCGCGGAAAACCGGGCGATATTCATTCGCTCCGCGCTGCAGGTGATCGCACAGTACCGGCTGGATGGGATCGATCTGGACTGGGAATACCCGGTGAACGGCGCCTGGGGGCTGGTGGAAAGCCAACCGGCGGATCGCGATAACTTCACCCTGCTGCTGAAAGAGCTTCACCAAGCGCTGGGGCAAGGCAAGCTGTTAACCATCGCCGTCGGGGCCAACGTCAAAAGCCCACAGGAATGGGTCGATGTGAAAAGCATTGCCCCTTACCTCGACTACATCAATCTGATGACTTACGACATGGCTTACGGCACACAGTACTTCAATGCCAACCTGTACGATTCAACGCGTTGGCCAACCGTGGCGGCCGCCGACCGCTACAGCGCCGATTTCGTGGTAAAGCATTATCTGGCTGCCGGACTGAAACCGGCACAGATGAACCTGGGCATCGGTTTCTACGGCCGGGTGCCGAAACGGGCGACCGAGGCGGGCATCGACTGGGACAAACCGGACGCCGCCAAGCATCCGGTGACGCAGCCTGACTTCAGCGCGCGCGAAACCGCCCTGTTCAACGCGCTGGGGCTGGATCTCAGCAAAGACACTTACTTTAAATACCACGATATCGTCAGCAAATTGCTCAACGATCCGCAGCATCGTTTTCGCGAACACTGGGATGACGACGCCAAAGTGCCATACTTGACGCTGCAATCCGCCGAAGGCAAGCCGCTGTTTGCCATCTCCTACGAGAACCCGCGTTCGGTGGCCATCAAGGCCGAATACATCAAAAGCCAGGGATTAGGCGGTGCGATGTTCTGGGAATACGGCGCGGACGACAACAACCGGCTGGCACAGCAGCTGGCGGAATCGTTGGGGATTAAGGGCGAAAAACGGTGAGTCGACGGGGCGATGGCGACATCGCCCCGCTTTAGGGTCGCGTTACTGCGGTTTGAGTTTGGCCAGCGGCTCGGCAACGAACTGCTGTTTCAGCTCTTGCTTGCTCTTCATCACAATCTGCCCGTCGGTACCGATGCTCATGTGCTGCGGATCGACGTTGTGCAACGACTGCCACAGCATCACCGCCTGCAGGCTATTTTCTTTCTGTTCCGGCGTCAGCGCCACGCCGTCCGGCCATTTACCCAGCTCAACCGCCAGTACCAGGCGCTGGTATATCTCGGGCGTCATCGCCGCAATCAGATCTTTCACGTCCATCAGAGCCCTTCTCGCTTACGGATGAATAATTAGCTGAATCGATTTTGTTAGTTAAATTACCACTTAACCGGCCGTTTGGTCGCCATTTTCGCCATCGGTGAAACTCAGCGAAGCGGAGTTGACGCAGTAGCGGTCGCCTGTCGGCTGCGGGCCATCGGGGAAAACGTGCCCCAGGTGCGCGTCGCAGTGGCCGCAGCGGATTTCAACACGATGCATATTATGCGAATTATCATCAAGATAGCGGATTGCATCGGCGGAAACCGGTTCATAAAAACTCGGCCAACCGCAGCCGGAATCGTATTTGGTTTCGGAATAGAACAGCGGCTGGTTGCAGCACAGGCAATGGTACACGCCCTCGCGCTTGTTGTGCAGCAATTTGCCGCTGAACGGCGCTTCGGTACCACGCTGTTGCGTCACATAACGTTGGATTTCATTCAGTTCCGTGACCGGATGACCGGGGGTTGTCTCTTTAGCCATTTGTGCTTATCTCTGAATGTGGATAATGTCAACGAAAACAATGATTAATAATAACAAAAAATTAACACCGCTGCAGGGGTTTTTGGCCTAAACTGTAGCCCATAAAGGCTACGTCACGATGATATGTGATAGCGATCACACATCTTGCGTATGCTGACTTTATACTTGGCGGCTTGTCCCCATATAACGGATGAGGCCAAGCGCAAATGGACTGTGCAATAAGCGTGCAAAACCACCCTTCTGGTTTGACTTGCCGCAAGAATTGACACGATTCCGCTTGACGCTGGGTAAGGTTTTTGTAATTTTACAACCAACCTTTTATTCACTAACAAATAGCTGGTGGAATATATGACTATCAAAGTAGGTATCAACGGTTTTGGCCGTATCGGTCGCATTGTTTTCCGTGCTGCTCAAGAGCGTTCTGACATCGAGATCGTTGCAATCAACGACCTGTTGGACGCAGAGTACATGGCTTACATGCTGAAGTATGACTCTACTCACGGCCGTTTCAACGGTACGGTAGAAGTTAAAGACGGCCACCTGGTTGTTAACGGCAAAACCATCCGTGTTACCGCAGAGAAAGACCCGGCTAACCTGAAGTGGAACGAAGTAGGCGTTGACGTGGTTGCTGAAGCGACCGGTATCTTCCTGACCGACGAAACCGCGCGTAAACACATCACCGCCGGCGCTAAAAAAGTGGTTCTGACTGGCCCATCCAAAGATGCGACCCCAATGTTCGTGCGCGGCGCTAACTTTGACAAATATGCCGGCCAGGACATCGTGTCCAACGCCTCTTGCACCACCAACTGCCTGGCGCCACTGGCTAAAGTCATCAACGACAACTTCGGTATCGTTGAAGGTCTGATGACCACCGTTCACGCGACCACCGCTACTCAGAAAACCGTTGATGGCCCGTCCCACAAAGACTGGCGCGGCGGCCGCGGCGCATCCCAGAACATCATCCCTTCTTCTACCGGCGCAGCGAAAGCGGTTGGCGTGGTTCTGCCAGAGCTGAAAGGCAAACTGACCGGTATGGCGTTCCGCGTACCGACGCCTAACGTATCCGTTGTTGACCTGACCGTACGTCTGGAAAAAGCGGCTACCTACGAAGAAATCAAGAAAGCCATCAAAGACGCCGCTGAAGGTTCTATGAAAGGCGTTCTGGGCTACGTTGAAGACGACGTGGTTTCCACCGATTTCAACGGCGAAGTGCTGACTTCCGTGTTCGATGCCAAAGCCGGTATCGCACTGAACGACAACTTCGTGAAGCTGGTTTCCTGGTACGACAACGAAACCGGTTATTCCAACAAGGTTTTGGATCTGATCGCTCACATCTCCAAGTAATGGCATGATGTTAAGCTGATAATGAGGGCGACATTTTTGTCGCCCTTTTTTATTTGTCTCTCCGGCAAACAATAGGTCATGAAATGAACGAGAAAATTTTCACCCTGCCCGTTTCCGAACAGATTTCACCTTACATCAGCCAACGTCAGCTCGATGAGCTGGGCGTGGTGGTGGTCTCGCACCCGAAAGTGCGCGCGGCCGTCGCGCTGCAGGGCGCCCATTTGCTGGCCTGGCAGCCCAGCGGTGAGCAGCCGGTAATTTGGCTCAGCAACAATACCCCGTTTGCCAAAGGCAAGGCCATCCGCGGTGGGGTACCGATCTGCTGGCCGTGGTTCGGTCCAGTGGCGCAACCCTCCCACGGCTTTGCCCGTAACCAGCCCTGGAGCCTGACGGCGCACGATGAAGATGACAACGGCGTCATTCTGACCTTCACGCTGAAAGACAATGAGCAGACCCGAAAACTGTGGCCGCACGCCTTCACGCTGATTGCCCGCTTCAAACTGGGTGCAGAGTGCGAGATCGAACTGGAATCGCACGGCGATTATCAGGCCACGGCGGCGCTACATAGCTACTTCCAGGTCGGCGACATCGAACGGGTCAGCGTGGCGGGTCTGGGCGAGCCTTATATCGACAAGGTGGCGGGCGGTGCAGAGGCACGTCAGGCAGGTGAAGTGACCTTCGTCGGCCAAACCGACCGTGTCTATACTCGCCCGGAGGCCTTCAGCCAGATCCGCGATCCGGCGCTCGCACGCACCATCGAGGTTCACCACCATCATATGAGCGACGTCATCGCCTGGAACCCCGGCGCAGAACTCTCCTGCAGCATGGGGGATATGCCGAACGACGGTTACAAGACCATGGTTTGTATCGAGACCGGGCGCGTCAGCAAACCGCTGATCGCCGCCGGCGAGCAACCCGCCCGTTTGGGAGTCACCTTCCGCAGCCGTAAAAAAGCCTGAGGGATCGTGCGCGGCAGCGCACTGCAGATGTGCAAAAGGGGCGCTTGCGCCCCTTTTTAATGCACGCCATGCACGATAATCGTGCAATGCGTGATTAGAAGGTGTAGCTCACACCCGTCATCAACAAACCGGTGTAGGATTTATCCACCATCGGACTGTCTTTTACTTCATCCGACAGCTTCACATAGCGGCCGACGAAGAAAGCGTTCCAGCTCTTGTTGATCTGGTAATTGGCGCTCAGCTCGAGATACGGTGCCCAGCTATCGCCTGGGGTGTAGCTATCCAGGCCGCTGCGGCGGGATTCATTGGCGCTGACGCCGTAGTAATATTTGTTCTGGTTCTTGCTGTTCCACATTACGCCCACGCCCGGGACCAGCGTCAATGCGTCCAGATCAAACTTGTACAGGTAAGCCACATCGCCCACCAGCCCGTTGCTGTTGTTCAGCGTGTCGCCGGTGAAAGTAGTACGGATAGTGCCCCACTCCGCGTTGTGCGAATAGGCCAGGCCGGCCATCAGCGTGCCGCGACGCTTGTCGAGGCGCTTCATGCGATCGTCGTCGCTGTCGCCCGGACGGTAGCCCCATGGCGTGTAGTAACCCATGATGCTCAGCTGGTTTTCTTGATCTTTCCACAGGTAGTAACCGGCGGTCAGAGTACGGAAGTAGAAGTCATCACCTTCATAGTCGATGACGGGCACCGGATAAACGCGGTCCTGATAACCGCGATACGCGTCCGGGCTAACCAGCGCGGCAGCGCCAAGTGACCAGGTCCCCGCCTGAGCACTTTGCGCACAAACCATTGCGGAAGCGATAATTGCTAGCGTTTTGAGTTTTGAAATCTTCACTGGTTCTTTTTCCATAAATTACAGGGTTAATAGCCGCAATAGTTTATGTGAAAATTTAGTTGCGCGCCTAATCTTTACAATAGAAAACGACCAAGATCGAATAACTTATAGCGGAATTATGAATTAATCATGGCGGAACGATGACGTTTTATCCCGCAGGCCGCGCCAGACAAGGCATTTGGCTAACACGGTAATAACTGAGTCATTGATATGACTTAAAAAAAGCTTTTTCTGCGGCAGGAAATTTTCCGGCAAGCAAACTAAGCTTAAATCAGAAGGCGAATTTATCCTGGGCCCAGTGGCATACAGCGCAACTCGCGATAATAAGCGCACCAAGTTGGCATACGGGTTGCTGTACTCAGGCGTATTCTCATCTTCCGGGGGCCAGAACACTATCACACGCTCTCTTTAACCTGTGCTAATAACGAAAGGACGGGCATCATGAACATATTTGACCACTATCGCCAGCGCTACGAAGCTGCCAAGGACGAAGAGTTCACACTGCAGGAATTTCTTACCATTTGCCGGCAAGATCGCAGTGCCTATGCCAATGCGGCCGAACGTCTGCTGATGGCTATCGGTGAACCTGTGATGGTCGACACTGCGCTAGAATCACGCCTGTCGCGCCTGTTCTCCAACCGCGTGATCGCACGCTATCCGGCCTTCGAAGAATTCTACGGCATGGAAGAGGCCATCGAACAGATCGTCTCTTACCTGAAACACGCCGCGCAGGGCCTGGAAGAGAAGAAACAGATCCTTTACCTGCTGGGCCCGGTGGGCGGCGGTAAGTCCTCGCTGGCGGAACGTCTTAAGGCGTTGATGCAGCGCGTGCCCATCTACACCCTCAGCGCCAACGGCGAGCGCAGCCCGGTCAACGATCATCCGCTGTGCCTGTTCAACCCGCAGGAAGATGCCTCGATCCTGGAGAAAGAGTTCAACATCCCGAGTCGCTATCTCGGCACCATCATGTCGCCGTGGGCGGCGAAACGCCTGCATGAGTTCGGCGGCGACATCACCAAATTTAAAGTCGTGAAGGTGCGCCCTTCCATTCTGGAACAGATCGCCATCGCCAAAACCGAACCGGGCGATGAAAACAACCAGGACATCTCGGCGCTGGTCGGTAAAGTGGATATCCGTAAACTGGAGAACCACGCGCAGAACGATCCGGACGCCTACGGTTACTCCGGCGCCCTGTGCCGCGCCAACCAGGGGATTATGGAGTTCGTTGAGATGTTCAAAGCGCCGATCAAGGTGCTGCATCCGCTGCTGACCGCGACCCAGGAAGGCAACTACAACGGCACTGAAGGCATCTCCGCCCTGCCGTTCAGCGGCATTATTCTGGCGCACTCCAACGAATCCGAGTGGGTGACCTTCCGCAACAACAAGAACAACGAAGCGTTCCTCGACCGCGTGTACATCGTCAAAGTACCTTACTGCCTGCGCGTGTCTGAAGAGATCAAAATTTACGACAAGCTGCTGGATCACAGTGAGCTGACCCACGCGCCCTGCGCACCGGGCACCCTCGAAACATTGGCGCGGTTCAGCGTGCTGTCGCGGTTGAAAGAGCCGGAAAACTCGAGCATTTACTCGAAAATGCGCGTGTATGACGGCGAAAGTCTCAAGGATACCGATCCGAAAGCCAAGTCCTATCAGGAGTACCGCGACTACGCTGGGGTTGACGAAGGCATGAACGGCCTCTCCACCCGTTTCGCCTTTAAAATCCTCTCGCGGGTATTCAACTTCGATCACGCCGAGGTGGCGGCCAACCCGGTACACCTGTTCTATGTGCTGGAGCAGCAGATCGAACGCGAACAGTTCCCGCAGGATTTGGCCGAGAAATACCTGGAACACCTGAAAGGCTATCTGATCCCGAAATACGCCGAGTTTATCGGCAAAGAGATCCAGACCGCCTATCTGGAATCCTACTCGGAATACGGACAGAACATTTTTGACCGTTATGTGACCTACGCGGACTTCTGGATCCAGGATCAGGAGTATCGCGATCCCGATACCGGCCAGCTGTTCGATCGTGAGTCTTTGAACGCCGAACTGGAAAAAATTGAAAAACCGGCCGGTATCAGCAACCCGAAAGATTTCCGTAACGAAATCGTGAACTTCGTGCTGCGCGCTCGTGCCAACAACAACGGCCGCAATCCGAACTGGACCAGCTACGAGAAGCTGCGCACCGTGATCGAGAAAAAAATGTTCTCCAATACCGAAGAGCTGTTGCCGGTGATTTCGTTCAACGCCAAAACGTCGACGGACGAGCAGAAAAAACACGACGACTTCGTCGACCGCATGATGGAGAAAGGCTATACCCGCAAGCAGGTGCGCCTGCTGTGTGAATGGTATCTGCGGGTCAGAAAATCCTCATAACGCCTCAGGTAAGCGGCATTATCAGGGCCATGTCCACAGTCATGGACGTTGCAGCGCAGCCCACGGAGGGGCTGGCACATTGCGCTGCCGCGACCGGGACATGAAGAGTTGGCAACGTCGTTTGGGGGAAGTATGGCCTATTTCATTGACCGACGGCTGAACGGCAAAAACAAGAGCATGGTGAACCGCCAGCGCTTCTTGCGCCGTTACAAGTCGCAAATCAAACAGTCGATTGCCGAAGCCATCAACAAGCGTTCGGTCACCGACGTAGACAGCGGGGAGTCGGTCTCCATCCCCACTGACGATATCAACGAACCGATGTTTCATCAGGGGCGCGGCGGCACTCGCCATCGCGTTCACCCGGGCAATGACCACTTCGTGCAGAACGATCGCGTTGAGCGGCCTCAGGGCGGCGCAGGCGGTGGCGGCGGCCAAGGGAACGCCAGTCAGGACGGTGAGGGCCAGGATGAATTCGTCTTCCAGATATCCAAAGATGAGTATCTCGATCTTTTGTTCGAGGATCTCGCCCTGCCCAACTTGAAGAAGAATCAGTACAAGCAATTGACCGAGTTCAAAACCCATCGCGCCGGCTATACCGCCAACGGCGTGCCGGCCAACATCAGCGTCGTGCGTTCGCTGCAGAACTCGCTGGCGCGGCGTACCGCCATGACCGCCGGTAAAAGACGCGCGTTGCACGAGTTGGAAGACGCGCTGACCCAGTTGGAAAACACCGAACCCGTGCAATTGCTGGAAGAGGAGCGGCTGCGCAAAGAAATTGCCGAACTGCGCAAGAAAATCGAAAGCGTGCCGTTTATCGATACCTTCGACCTGCGCTACAAAAACTATGAGCGCCGGCCGGAGCCCTCGAGCCAGGCGGTGATGTTCTGCCTGATGGACGTGTCCGGTTCGATGGATCAGGCGACCAAAGACATGGCCAAGCGTTTTTACATTCTGCTTTATCTGTTCCTGAGCCGAACCTACAAAAACGTTGAGGTGGTCTATATTCGCCATCACACCCAGGCAAAAGAGGTGGATGAACAGGAGTTCTTCTATTCACAGGAAACCGGCGGCACCATCGTCTCCAGTGCGCTGAAGTTGATGAACGACGTCGTCGAAGAACGTTATGACCCGGCGCAATGGAATATCTACGCCGCGCAAGCCTCGGACGGCGACAACTGGGCCGACGATTCACCGCTGTGCCATGAACTGTTGGCGAAGAAGATCCTGCCGATGGTGCGTTATTATAGCTACATAGAGATCACTCGCCGCGCTCACCAAACGCTGTGGCGTGAATATGAGGATCTGCAGGCGAAGTTCGACAACTTCGCCATGCAGCATATCCGCGAACCGGACGATATCTATCCGGTATTCCGCGAACTGTTTCGCAAGCAGACCGTGTGAATAACATCGCGTGAATGTCACCACAGCCGGAAAACGCCGTTTTCCGGCTGTTTCTTTTCCGCATTATATTTACATCATCCGTGTTTGTTTTTTACACAATAACAATGTCAATAATAAGTCGCGTTCCCCAGAACGGCCCTCTCTATTATTTGTTCTTCTGAGGTTATTCCTAAACATTCACTTCCACGTCCACACGGCTTGATAGGAATATTCCCATTCAGTTATCGTTATCCCATCGCTTGGGACCTTTCCTAAGCGAAATTTTCCTCATTTTATTTTTCTATGGCTTCTCAGCCCGCTGCGGCGGGCATTTACCTGTCAGCAGGTTAAACATCATGATCGACTACACCCTCTATGGCCTCAACAAACACGACGTTGATGAATACCATAAGCAAATATGCTGCCTGCTCGGCAAAAACGTGCTTCTGGTGCTGACCGCCAACAAGCCGATAACCAAACAGAACCTGCTCGCCAGCCTTATCCAGGAGATAGAAAAACAGCCCGATGATTATTTTCAGAGGCTGCATCGTGCGGCAATAGAAATGATCGGGGTTAACGGGCGTTAAGGCGATATGCGTAAGGCAGACATCTACGCCATTATTGCCACCGCCGTCGTGCTGATGATGCTGTTAATCATTAATATCGATAGCGATATCAGCGTTTATCCTTAATGGGCCCCTATTACGCCGGCTCTTTAGCCCGGCGTAATAGGCAGCGGAGGAATAGTCTGTCACCTTTTATTCCGAAGAACCTTTCGGCTCTTGCTTTATTGCGAACCGGCCGCTTCGTCAATCAAATTCGCCACCTCCTCGGCGTGAGAGACCAGCGAGGCGTGGCTGGCATTGAGTACCATCACTTTCTTAGGCTGCAGCCGCTGCGCCATACGTCGCTGATTCTCCGGGGCTATCATGCGATCGTCGCTGGAGAGTTGATACCATGACGGTTTATGTTTCCAGGCAGGTTCACCGAGGGTGTTACCAAAGGTATCAGCCAGCGGAGCCTTCTGCGCCACCGCCATCACCAGCGCCTCGTCGGCGGTCAGATCCTGGCAAAAGCTTTCGTGAAACTTGTCGGTTTTGATCCACAGATAACCGTCGCTGTCCGGGGTCAAATTCTCGACTGCCGCAGGAGGATGCGCTTGCGTAATACCGCCGGCACTTTCACCGGCATCCGGCGCAAACGCGGCGATGTAGACCAGGCCAACCACGTTAGGCTGGTTGCCCATTTCCGTGATCACGGCACCACCGTAAGAGTGCCCTACCAACACTACCGGTCCCGCTTGCTGCGCGACCATCTTACGCGTACGTTCCGCATCCTCAGCCAACGAGGTCAACGGCATTTCTACCGCATGAATCGCCGAATAGCCCCTGCGTGACAACTCGATGATAACCTTACTCCAGTGCGCGGCGCCGCCCCAGAATCCATGTACCAGCACGATAGTGGGTTTTGTGCTCATTGCCGACTCCTCATCTCATAGGAAAGCGCCGTAGACAGATGAACGGCCCCCCTTAAGAGACACGCCTGGCTGCCTTCGACGTCACACAGTCCCTATTTTATATAGTCAGCCCCACAGCGTTCAGCAATAGCTACGACGAGTTAACGCCCCCTGCTTTTCCGGCGTCGCCACGGCCTATCGACGCGGCTTACGCCGCAATGCCAGAGAAAAAAACGGGATTAAAACTAGGATTTTTACCCATGACGATCTAAAATTTCGCGCAAAAACAAAGAGAAGTAAATTTGACTCACGGGAAAAGGAATGAAGTTGTGAAGGAAATGATCTCCATCGTTTTTATGGCATGCCTGCTGGCGCTGCTGTTTTCGTGGCTGTTCGTCTACGGTCTTAACATTCATTAAACCTACAACGACAACAATCCCTCTTCCCAACTCGTCAGCGGCGCATCGTTACGATGCGCTAAAACCGACGCTTAAAGGGCTCGCGAACGGACAACGGCACTTCACCTCAGCCTTTTTGCCGCAAATACATCATTAATTTTTATGAATTATAGCCTCATCGCGTTTCCCCCCCTCACCGGCCCTTTTACTGCTCAGCGGAGTTCCTCCAAAACAATGGCTTGCCTGACGCAGAATGTTACCGGTAACTATGCTGTTGATTTCTTTTGGTAATAAACGTAAAGCCGTTAATAACCCCACGTTCTTTATAGAAATGAATTATGCGTCCTTATGAATAAAGGTTTGAATAAACGGCCTTTGGTCATTGATTATCCCCCGCCAAGCTCCTAGAATTCGCGCGTAAAAATACAATTGGGATCGGGTTTCATGTCGCCGCTGTGGGTTGCAACGCAATACTGTTATTTTATTGGTCTTTTAGTTTCTATGGTTTTCACCTACCTGGTTAGCCGGGACACCGTCAAAATTCGCTGTATCAGCGCAGTGACCATCGGGTTAACCTGGCCGTTGAGCCTGCCGGTCGTGTTGCTGTTTTCGCTGTTCTAATGCCCCCATGCCGTGCGGTGGCTTTTAAGCAATCGTGTTAATGAAATGAGGCTGACCACCGACGTCGTGGTTTTGGGCGAGGGATAAAAAAACGCCAGCGCAAGGCTGGCATGAAAACTGGAAGCAATGTGAGCAATGTCGTGCCGGATCGGGGGGCACAGAAGGAGACAACCCTTTTCCCCTCACCGGCGAACAAATGATAATACGTCTCATTATTGAATGTAAAGTCATTTCCCCACGCAACTTTTTCCCTTTGGAAAACTATCAGCCGCGCGGCGCTCGCCAGCGCTGATACAGTCGCCCTCCCCCCCACACCAGCAGCCAGAGCAAAACATTGAACCCCAACCATAGCATCAGCAAATAGAAGAAAGTCTGATAGCTGGGTATGCCCCGATCGGCCAAAAACGGGTTAAAGTGAAAAAATTTGACGATCGCGAACGGATTAAGATTGAAACGGTTGAACACGGCCGTCGTCAACAACGGTGGCAACAGTGTGTAAAATGTCAGGCTGAACAGCAGCAGGATTTTTGTGCCAGAAGTGTTTTTATAATCTCTCATATCAATGTATTACGTCTTCCATTGTGGTGGGAAAACCGCCAGACATTCGCACGCTAATCGACCCCGCAAGCGCCAAAGAGTTCCAGGTCAACGCGGAAATAAAGCCGTTCATGCGTTTAATTGTCATTTAGCGCACGGGTGATATATACCCAGTGGATTTAAAATTACGATGTCGCCGCGTCGTCTTCAACCGCAGCGTTTGCATGGCATCATCAGGAGGCATTAATGAAACCGGACGCACTCTCCCTGCCGCCGAACCCGAAAAAGCTCAAAGTCATCTACGGCTGGTATATTTACGTGATCTATATCCTGCTGGTTTTCAACATTTACATGGCGGTCTACAACGTCTGCGTTCGGCATCCGATCGAAGCCCCGCTACTGTCGCTTTTTCACAGCCTGTTCATCGCGTTGATGCTGCAGCAGGTACTCAGGAAGAACGTCGTTTTCGCCTGGATCTTGCTGAGCTATTTTATTCTGATGCGCCTCTATTACGCCAATGTGCTGCATGTCGAGTTCACGCTGGTGAGCCGCGGCCTGGTGCTGCTGATTCTGACGCTGCTGCTGACCGGCGGCGTGGCCGTCGGGCAGTTGGCCACGCCGCCGCAGCGACATGACTGGCTGGCGCGGCTGGGCTGGCGGCAATGGGGAGCGCTCATGTCGCTGGCGGCCATCCTGACCCCGTTGATTACCACCGACTATCTGGGGTAAACAGACTGCTACTTAGGGATATGAGGTTCGGAAATGTCTACGACGCGGCATATTTTAGTGAAGTTGCCCGCCTTCTCACAGATCTTGTCCGTGACGAACATGCTAAGGTAGCCCAGCAACAGCAAGTAGCCGACCATGCACAGAATAAAGATAAGCGTTCTCACCGATAACGACCAACCTGATAAGAGTATCCCGAGCATCATAACCTGAACGCGGCGCTTTAAAAGGATTTCATGTGCGCATCGGCCCGCATCGGCGCACGTTCTGTAGTAATATTAAGCCACCACGCCTACCACCGGAAACGCCGATGCACCATCTGATGTTAGACATTGAAACCCTGGACACAAAACCCAGCGCCGTCATTCTGGTGGTTGCGGCGGTGTTTTTCGATCCCCGAACCGGGGAACTGGGCGCCGAATTCGAAGCCGCCGTCAGTTGCCAGAAAGAGCAACCGGGCCGCACCATCAGCCTGGATACGGTTGCCTGGTGGGCGAAACAGTCCGACGAAGCGCGCAAACAGGCCTTCGGCGGCACCGAGAGCCTGAAACGCGTGTTGAGCAGCCTCAGCCGCTTTATCCATATGAACAGCACCGATACGGTGAAAGTCTGGGGCAACGGCAAAGAGTTCGACTGTGCGATCCTCGAACACGCCTTCCAGCAGCTGGAAATGCCCTGCCCGTGGAAATTCTGGGATACTCAGGACGTGCGCACGGTGATCACGTTGGCAGAACTTCACGGCTTTAACCCCAAAAAGACACGCCCGTTCGAAGGCATGCCGCACCGTGCGTTGGATGATGCTCGCCACCAGGCCCGTTACGTGGCCGATGCCGTCTCGGCGCTCTATTACCGCCAGGGGGCGTAGCGCTGACCCGCTTTGCCCCTTTTCATTTGTCGCCGGAGTCTCTACTCTAGCCCTCTTTGTCACTCGGACGTGCCTTTCCTGTTATGCAAAAGTTTCTGTTTATGCTTCTCAGCCTGGTGCTGCTCGGCCCATTAGGCATCGATCTTTACCTGCCGACCATTCCCGCCATTGCCGTCGGCCTGGGCAGCAGCGAAGCGCTGATCCAATCCACCATTTCACTGTTTATTCTGGTGCTCGGCCTCGGCCAGGTCATCGCCGGCCCGCTGGTGGATAACTATGGCCGCAAGCCGGTGGCGCTGGCCGGCATTATCCTCTACATGATCGGCGCCGCGATGGCGGCGCTGGCTACCAGCCCGACGCTTTTCATCGCTTCGCGTCTGCTGCAAGGGGTGGCGGTTTGCTGCACCGCCGTCGTCGCCTTCAGCGGCGTGCGCGACCGCCTGAATGGTGACGACGCTGCCCGCGCCTTCGGCTTTCTCAATGGCACGCTGAACATCATCCCCGCGCTGGCGCCGCTGCTCGGCGGCCTGCTCGCCGAAGCCTTCGGCTGGCGAGCCCCTTTCTGGTTCCTGGTCGGTTATGCGCTGCTGGTGTTGGTGCTCATCGCGCTGCGCCTGCCGGAAACCCGCCCTGCCGACACCGTCCCGGTCAAGGGGCTGCCGGTACGCCAATATGCGCGCATCCTCAGCGAACGGCGTTTCCTTTCCTTTGCGGTAGTGAACTCCGGGGCGATGGGCATGGCGCTGACCTACGTTTCCCTGGCACCGAACGTGCTGATGGGCACCGCCGGCCTGACCCCGCTGCAATTTTCGCTGGTGTTCGGCGCCAACGGTTTCTGGATCATGCTGGTCAGCTTCTTCGCCAACCGCATCATCCACAAGGTAGGCCGTCCGGTTTGCCTGGCGACCGGCGGCATTTTGATGGGGCTGGGCTGTCTGGGGTTGCTGCTGGGTGTCATGCTGCTGCCCGCGGCGGCGCAAGCGCACTGGCTGGCGTATATGCTGCCGGTCGCCAGCGCCTGCGCCGGGTTGGCGTTCGTGATGGGTCCGGCCACCAGCTACGCGTTGGAGCCGTACTCCAATGAGGCAGGCGTCGCGTCCGCGCTGGTCGGTTTCGTACAGATGGCCGGCGGTGCCGCACTGGGGCTGGTGGCGATGGCGTTGCCGTTGCAGCCGAAGTTGTCGCTGGCATTGGTCATGCTGGCGGGCTGCCTGCTGGCGCTGCACGCGCGGCGGCTCAGCAAGCAGATTAAAGGGCAGATAAAAAAAGTCGCCTGAGCCGCGGCTCAGGCTTCGGTGACGACCGGCACCCGCGCCGCTAACGCCGACAGCAGCTCATAACCCAACGTTCCTGCCGCCGTGGCCACCTCGTCCACCGGCAGGCGTTTCCCCCACAGCTCCACGTCGGCGCCCAATTCGACTTGTGGACAGGGCGTCAGATCCACCGCCAGCATATCCATCGACACCGTTCCCAGGGTGCGCGTCAGCACGCCGTCAACCCACACCGGCGTACCGGTCGGCGCATGACGCGGATAGCCGTCGGCGTAACCGCAGGCCACCACGCCGATACGCTGCGTGCCGGCGGCGCTGTAACGGCCGCCGTACCCCACGCGATCGCCAGACTTCAGTTGCTGAATGCCGATGATCTCGCTGCTCAGCGTCATCGCCGGCTGCAGCCCCGTCCCCGCAACATCATTCCAGCAACCGCTCGGCGAAGCGCCATAGAGAACAATCCCAGGGCGGACCCAACTGCCGTGGGTCGAAGGGTGCCACAGCGTGGCGGCCGAGTTGGCCAGGCAGCGCGGCAACGGTATATCGACTGCCGCTGCCTCGATAGTGGCCATCTGCTGGGCCACGCCTTCCGGGCCGTCGGCGGTGGCGAAATGGCTCATCAGCGTAAGCTCGCCGATATTGGCAACCGCCTGCGCCCTGCGCCACACCTCATGCAGCCGATCGGGTGCGAACCCCAACCGATTCATGCCGCTGTTCACTTTCAGATAGACATTGAGCGGCGCGTTTAGCGTGGCGTCGGCGATCGCTGACAGCTGCCAGTCGCTGTGCACCGCCGTCGTCAGGCGATAACGGTCGAGCAACGCCAGATCCTGCGGCTGGAAGAATCCCTCCAGCAGAAGAATCGGCCCTTGCCAACCCGACTCGCGCAGCAGCACCGCTTCGGCCAGATCCAGCATGGCGAAGCCGTCGGTTTGCGCCATGCTGCGCCAAACGTGTTTGATGCCGTGGCCATAGGCGTTGGCCTTGACCACCGCCCAAACTTTGGCGCCGGGAGCGAAACGGCGCACCACCTGCAGGTTATTTTCAATCGCGCCGAGATGCATCGTGGCGGTTATCGGACGGGGCATCGGTTCTCCTTGGGGCAGCGTACAGCGGCCACGCGCGCCTGCGCGTGGCCGGAAAAGTCTATGACAACGTCGACGATTAACGTGCGGGATGCACGTCGTTCAGCGGAACCGCGTGTTGCTGGCGAAACCCGGCGCTGTAACGCGCCACCGCCAGGTCATCGGAAGGGATCGCCGGCGTAATGCCGGACATCAGATCGGACAACAACTGCCCGGAGCCGCAGGCCATCGTCCAGCCCAACGTGCCATGCCCGGTATTGAGATACAGGTTCTTCAGCGAAGTGCGGCCGACAATTGGCGTGCCGTCCGGCGTCATCGGCCGCAGGCCGGTCCAGAACGTCGCCTCTTCCACTCTGCCGCCGTTCGGGTAGAGATCGCGCACCACCATCTCCAGCGTTTCGCGCCGTTTTTGCTCCAGCTGGGTATTGAAACCGACGATCTCCGCCATGCCGCCGACGCGAATGCGCTGGTCAAAACGCGTGATGGCGATTTTATACGTCTCATCCAATACCGTAGAGAACGGCGCCGCCGCTTCGTCGGTGATAGGAATGGTCAACGAATAGCCCTTCAGCGGGTAAACCGGAATGGACACCAGGCCGCGCAGCAGCGCCGTGGAGTACGAGCCGAACGCCACCACATAGCTGTCGGCCTTAAACACTTCCTCGCCGCACTGGACGCCGGCGATCTTGTCGCCTTCAACCAGCAAACGATCGACGCCGCGGTTGAACAGGAAGGTTACGCCCGCCTGCTCTGCCATCTTCGCCAACTGTTGCGTAAACAGCTGGCAATCGCCGGTCTCGTCGTTCGGCAACTGCAGGCCGCCGGTCAGCTTGTGCGCCACCTGCGCCAACGCCGGCTCGACGCTACCGAGTTGGCAGGCTTCCAGCAATCGGTAAGGCACGCCGGCATCTTCCAATACCGCAATGTCTTTCGCGGCGTTTTCGAACTGTTGTTGAGTGCGGAACAGCTGCAGCGTGCCGCCCTGGCGACCTTCGTACTGGATACCGGTTTCCTGACGCAGCGCCTTGATACAATCGCGGCTGTATTCCGCCAGACGTACCATGCGGCCTTTGTTGGTCATGTAGTGTTCGGTGTTGCAGTTTTTCAGCATCTGCCACATCCAGTTCAGCTGGAAGCTGCTGCCATCGAGACGGATGGCCAGCGGCGCATGGCGCTGGAACATCCACTTGATGGCCTTAAGCGGCACACCCGGCGCCGCCCAGGGTGCGGCATAGCCCGGTGAGATCTGCCCAGCGTTCGCAGCGCTGGTTTCCAGTGCGGGGCCTGGCTGACGATCGATCACCGTCACCTCATGCCCCGCCTTCGCCAAATACCAGGCACTGGCTACGCCCACCACTCCACTACCTAAAATTACCACTCGCATCGCTGACTCCAGCCTAAGGCTTCACAAAGCATAATCTTCTGCTCACAGGAAATTAACTCAGTGAAAAAATCCGTCCAACAACTTCGTCATCAAACGTGACAATATTCACAATTAATTTATCGTCGATGGGTCATGCATTTGCAATAGCCACCTGAAAATAGCGATAAGATGCGGTTTAGAGGGGCCTATGGCGTCAAACCGCCGCTGAATAGATAGCAATGCTATCAATGATAGCAATCAAAAAAGGCGTAATAAGCAACATTGATTTAACAGAATATAAAAATACCAGCCAGTACATAAGCAGAACAAAAAACCAATAAAATAAAAAATTCCAACACAACAAACAAAGAGAGCCCCCTCCCTCCGCAGCAGAAAAATCGCGTAAAATTACAGCTACCGTTAACCTTGCTTTCAGTGCTGGAATAAAACACCCGAGCCCTTAGCCCGCCCGTTTACATTGAACGCTGCAGCACGATATGAACGTTAACGCCAGAAGCAACGCCTAAAGTTCACACTGTCGCTATCGTGGAGAACGCCTTATGTTCATCGCCATCTACCAATTTTCAGTCAAAACCGGGCACGAACACGCCTTTCGCCAGGCCTGGCTTGAATTGACCCAAGGTATCTATCTGCAGCGCGGCAGCCTGGGCTCGCGCCTGCATCAGGATGTGAGCGGGCAGTTTATCGGCTATGCGCAATGGCCAAGCCGAGTCGCATGGGAAAGCGCCGGTGATATTCAGTTGGATGAACGCTACCGGCAAGCCCGGGAACGAATGCGTGCGACCTTGCTGGCGGATAAAACGCTGTTTGAAATGGAAGTGACGGACGATTACCTGCAAATCAGACCGTTTGACTGAGGACAAGCCCACCTAAGCGGGCTTGGGGTCGCGGGAGCGGGGGCATCAATGATGCAGCATCTCGTCCACGACTTCTTTGGTCTGCAGTTGGAATGGGTAGTAAGTCGGCCAATTATCCATTTCTTTCAGCAACGCTTCCTGCGAGGTGTTGCCCATAAAGATATGGAAATGCGCCGATTTGCGCGGGCCGATAATGTGATCGCTGAACTGCACGAATTTCGGCGCCAGGCTGCCGGCTTCCTGGCATTCGAACAGATAACGCACGCCCTTTTTACCAGAGACATAGGTCAGGATCTTATGCCCGGCGTACTTATACTGACAAGCGCTTGCTTGGTCGCCGCGGTGAAACTCCATGACGCCGTTTTCAATACCGATGGTATCCACATCGGTGGCGTACCCTTTACGGTAATACGCCTTCACTTCTGCGAAGGTCTTGCTCTTATCCTGCGCCGCTTTCTTCTTGAACACCGGATCGAGATCCCCATTGAGCAGGTAAGGGTACACGGATTGCCACACACCCTCCCAATCCGCCAGGTCGCGATCTTTGACGTCCTTATCGTCGAACACGCCCGCCTCGGCCTTTTTTTCCACTTCCGTCAGCGGCTTGCCATGTGAATGATGCCCGTGGGCAAACGCCTGCCCGCTGATAAACAGCGCTGCCAGCGCCACCGCCACTTTGCCAAAATGCCTCGCCAAAATGCGCTCCTTGTCCGTTATTGAGAAAATGAAAAGTTACAATATAACATAACAATTTTCAATCCCTGTCGTACAACAGGCATGTGTTGCACGCCCTTGCCGCAGGGCTATACTCGGAGAAGACGCGCGGTGCTGTGCCGCCTTCTGCCAGGACGGGCGTCGAATTGAGCGCCGTTCGCGCCTTTGCGTACCGGCATTTTTATTTCACTGATTTGCAATGATTAATTATGACTTGAACTATGCTTGTTACAGGGTCTGCCGTTTGAGCAAGACCCGTGAATAATGAGGGTGCGCTGATGACTACTTCAACACATGAAAAGGTTAAGGATGATAAACGTCTGAGCGATGGACCGGACTGGACGTTCGAACTGCTGCAGGTGTATTTGGAGCAGATCGACCGCGTCGCCAAGCATTACCGGCTCGACACCTACCCCCATCAGATCGAGGTGATCACCTCCGAGCAGATGATGGACGCCTATTCGAGCGTCGGCATGCCGATCAACTATACCCATTGGTCCTTCGGCAAGAAGTTCATCGAAACCGAACAGCGCTACAAACAGGGCCAGCAAGGGCTGGCGTATGAAATCGTCATCAACTCCAATCCCTGCATCGCCTACCTGATGGAGGAGAACACCATCACCATGCAGGCGCTGGTGATGGCACACGCCTGCTATGGCCACAACTCGTTCTTCAAGAATAACTATCTGTTCCGCAGCTGGACCGACGCCAGTTCCATCGTCGATTATCTGTTGTTCGCCCGTCACTACATCAGCCAGTGCGAAGAACGCTACGGCGTAGAAGAAGTGGAACGGTTGCTGGACTCCTGCCACGCACTGATGAGCTACGGCGTCGACAGGTACAAACGCCCGCAGAAAATCTCCTTGGTGGAAGAGAAAGCGCGCCAGAAAAGCCGCGAAGAATATCTGCAAAGCCAGGTGAACACGCTGTGGAAGACCCTGCCACGCGTCGAGCGCGAAGAGTCGCCGGAGCAGGCTCGTCGCTATCCAAGCGAACCGCAGGAAAATATCCTCTATTTTATCGAGAAGAACGCACCGCTACTGGAACCTTGGCAGCGTGAGGTGTTACGCATCGTGCGCAAAGTCAGCCAGTATTTCTACCCGCAAAAACAGACTCAGGTGATGAACGAGGGCTGGGCCACCTTCTGGCACTACACCATCCTCAACCATTTGTACGACGAGGGCCGTGTGACCGAGCGGTTTATGCTGGAGTTTTTACACAGCCACACCAACGTGGTGTATCAGCCGCCTTACAACAGCCCGTACTATAACGGCATCAACCCTTATGCACTGGGCTTCGCCATGTTCCAGGACATCAAGCGCATCTGCCAATCACCGACCGAGGAAGACCGCTACTGGTTCCCGGACATCGCCGGAAAAGACTGGTTGGAGACACTGCACTTCGCCATGCGCGACTTCAAGGACGAGAGCTTTATCAGCCAGTTCCTGTCGCCCAAAGTGATGCGCGACTTCCGCTTGTTCACCGTGCTGGACGACGATCGCAACAACTATCTGGAAATTGCCGCGATCCACAACGAGGCCGGCTACCGGGCGATCCGTCAGGAGCTGTCTGCACAATACAACCTGAGCAATCACGAGCCGAACATTCAGATCTGGAACGTGGACCTGCGCGGCGACCGCTCGCTAACATTGCGTTATATCCCACAGGAGCGTGCGCCGTTGGATAAAAGCCGTCGCGACGTGTTGAAGCACCTGCACCGCCTGTGGGGCTTCGACGTGATCCTAGAACAGCAAAACGAAGACGGCAGCGTGGAGCTGCTCGATCGGTGCCCGCCGCGACCAACGCCGCTGTAATCCGCCATAACGACAAAGGGCGCCAAAATGGCGCCCTTTCTTAATTTCATTAATATGCAATCAGCGACGCGCTTCGGTCAGATCGCTCGGCATGGTGCCCTGCATGCTCTGCCAAATCGCCCCGCTGTCTTTACCGTAGTTGCGCACGGTGTCCATCACCTGGTCGTACAGCTTCTCATGGCACAGCGTGGACAGCTTGCTGTAGAAGGTCAGCGCCAGCTTGCGCGCTTCCGGGTTGGAGAAGTAGTAACGGCCCACGCGGGTGTACAGCCCTTTCAGGCCGTTGAAAATCAAGCCGTAGATCGGGTTGCCAGAAGCGAACGCCAAACCACGGAAGATCTCGTAATCGAGCAGATTGAACGCGTCTGCCTGATCTTCTACCTCGGCGGCTTTCGCCAGCACTTCCTGGGCCTGTTCCGGATGATTGCGCACCGCGGCGCGAATAAAGATCGACGCGATATTGGTGCGCACGGACAGCAGGTTATCGATCAGCTGCGGGACGCTTTTGTGATCGAGACGGGCTACGGTCTCAAGGATATTGAGGCCGGACGTTTCCCAGAAATTGTTCACTTTGGTCGGTTTGCCATGCTGAATGGTCAACCAACCATCGCGGGCCAGACGTTGCAACACTTCACGTAACGTAGTGCGCGTGACGCCAATCAACTCCGAAAGCTCACGCTCCGCGGGCAAAATAGAGCCAGGGGGGAAGCGATTATTCCAAATACTCTCAATAATGTACTCTTCCGCGAAACCGGCAGGACTCTGCGCCTTTATGACCATGTGTTTGACGTTCCGTTGCGACGATAAAATCAGTAAAAGTAATCAGCTCATCATACCAGATCGTGCTGACATGACATAGCGTGAGCGAAAAACAATAAACGAAAGTGTGCATAAAGTGGCAAAAAACGCGCAAAAACACCGGCCGAAGGAAATTTGCCGCCGTAAAACAAGCTCCGGTTGCGCACGCCCCCACCGCATTGTTAGGGTACGTGCTACGACTGATTAAGGATGCATAGAGGACAATGGAAACAACCCTGCGCAGCGCCCTGCTCAAAAATTTTCTGGGGCAATCTCCCGACTGGTACAAACTGACCATTCTCATTTTTCTGGCGATCAACCCCCTGGTGTTCTTTTTCGCCAGCCCGTTTATTGCGGGTTGGCTGCTGGTGGTCGAGTTCATCTTTACCCTGGCGATGGCGCTGAAATGCTACCCGCTGCTGCCGGGCGGCCTGCTGGCGCTAGAGGCCGTGGCCATCGGCATGACCAGCCCGGCGCAGGTTTCGCAGGAAATCGAACATAATCTGGAAGTGTTGCTGCTGCTGATCTTTATGGTGGCAGGCATCTACTTTATGAAGCAGCTGCTGCTGTTCGTGTTCACCAAGCTGCTGCTCAACATCCGTTCGAAAACGCTGCTGTCGCTGGCGTTTTGCCTGGCCGCCGCCTTCCTTTCTGCCTTCCTCGACGCGCTGACGGTCGTGGCGGTAGTGATCAGCGTGGCCACCGGTTTCTATTCCATCTATCACAACGTGACGTCAAACCGCCCTGACGGCGACATTGGCGATGACAGTGATTTTACCGGCGAAGAGCGCAAACAGACGCTGGAGCAATTCCGCGCCTTTCTGCGCAGCCTGCTGATGCACGCCGGCGTCGGCACCGCGCTCGGCGGGGTCATGACCATGGTGGGCGAGCCGCAAAACCTGATTATCGCCAAAAACGCGGGCTGGGGTTTTATCGATTTCTTCCTGCGTATGGCGCCGGTCACGCTGCCGGTGTTGGTGTGCGGCCTGCTGGTGTGTTGGCTGGTAGAACGTTTTCGCCTGTTTGGCTACGGCGCGCAATTGCCGGGAGCGGTGCGCGACGTGCTGAAAGAGTATGACCGCAAGGCCAGCGCAGGCCGTAGCAAACAAGAACGGCTTAAATTGGTGATGCAGGCGCTGATCGGCGTTTGGCTGGTGCTGGCGTTGGCCTTCCATCTGGCAGAAGTTGGGCTGATCGGCCTGTCGGTCATCGTTCTCGCCACCTCCCTGTGCGGCGTGAATGACGAGCACGCCATCGGCAAAGCGTTCCAGGAAGCGCTGCCATTCACCGCTCTGCTGACGGTGTTCTTCACCGTGGTCGCAGTGATCATCGAACAGCACCTGTTCAGCCCGGTGATCCAGTTTGTGCTGCGCGCCGAGCCCTCCTCTCAGCTTTCGCTGTTCTACCTGTTCAACGGCCTGCTGTCGTCGGTTTCCGACAACGTGTTCGTCGGCACCGTTTACATCAACGAGGCGCGCACCGCGCTGGAAACCGGCGCGATCGGGCTGAAGCAGTTCGAGCTGCTGGCGGTCGCCATCAATACCGG
Organism: Serratia sp. CY33802; assembly: GCF_052169095.1. Lineage (NCBI taxonomy): Bacteria > Pseudomonadati > Pseudomonadota > Gammaproteobacteria > Enterobacterales > Yersiniaceae > Serratia > Serratia sp. CY33802. The sequence continues at coordinate 865,354 of NZ_JBJNLL010000001.1, read as the reverse complement.
CACCAACCTGCCCTCGGTCGCCACCCCTAATGGGCAGGCGGCGTTTCTGTTCCTGCTGACGTCGGCATTGGCGCCGCTGGTGCGTCTGTCGTATGGCCGCATGGTCTGGATGGCCCTGCCTTATACGGTGGTGTTGACGGTAGTTGGCCTGCTGTGCGTCCAATTCACTTTGGAGCCGGCGACCGAGCTGTTGACGCAGTGGCATTGGCTGACGCTGCCGCCCATCGACACCGTCAGCCACTGAGACGGCGCCGGCAGGGTGAACCGATATTTTTACGCTGAAACCGGCCCAAGTGGCTGGCAGCGAGGGGGAATTGGTTTACACTGCCGGTTCAATTGCTTACTGCATGGAAGAATCTAGATATGTTGCAATTCTTTAACCGCTGTTCACAAGGACGCGGCGCCTGGCTGCTGATGGCCCTGACAGCGTTGGTGTTGGAACTGGTCGCGCTCTATTTCCAGCACGTTATGCTGCTGCAGCCGTGCGTGATGTGCATTTACGAGCGTTGCGCGCTATTCGGCATCCTCGGCGCCTCGTTGGTAGGCGCTATCGCGCCGAAAACCCCGCTGCGCTACGCGGCGATCTTGCTGTGGATCTACAGCGCCTGGGAAGGCGTACAGCTGGCGTGGAAGCACACCATGATCCAGTTGCATCCTTCGCCATTCAATACCTGCGATTTCTTCGTCAGCTTCCCGTCCTGGCTGCCGCTGGACAAATGGTTGCCGGCGGTGTTCCACGCTTCCGGTGACTGTTCCGTGCGTCAATGGCAGTTCCTGACGCTGGAAATGCCACAATGGCTGGTTGGTATCTTCGGCGCCTATCTGCTGGTGGCGCTGATTGTACTGATCGCACAGTTTGTCCGCCCACGCCGCCGCGATCTGTTCGGCCGCTGAACGGCAGACAAACAAAAAACGGCGCCACCTGGCGCCGTTTTTTTAGGGTATTACTGTCAAATTCAGAGATAACCCCATTTCAGGTATGTGTAAGGAAGTAAACGAGCACGATTAGCGCTCCAGCTACGGCAAACAGACGGACCATTTTCATTGTTATGCTCTCGAACTTGCGGGAGAGCGGCCAAATTACCCAACTTATCGTTTAAAAAGAAGCATCCCGGCTCAGTTCAGCACGTAATTTACATAACATTAAACTTCTGCAATACCGGCGGCTAAAACCGGCCCTTCCTTTCAACCTTCGAGCATCAATAAATTACCGTTACTTATGAACGACTGCGCCTTTGTCACATTCAGAGCACAATATTTTGGTGAAGTTTACCCATAAAATCCTTATAGTATCGGCAACGTGAGTACTACCGATTTCCCTGGTGTTGTTGTGTGTCTTGCCCCTCATCTTTGCAGGGGCTTTTTTCCCCCTATCCCCCATCACGCAACCCCTTATCCGCCTTAAATAAATTGTTGGAATTTCCCTCTATCCGGCACCAAGCATCAACGCCATTCGCGCATTAAAGATTAAAATCGTTCGCGATGCTTTCCCTATGCTGAATGACGTGTTGACTTTCACCCTTTCTTCCTGTGAGCCAGGCTTTGGCTGACTACTGCACATCATATGACATCAAGGACACGATACTATGCCGGATACCACATTGCCCCCTTCGTCTCAGCGCCCGTTCCTGCGGCGCATGCTGCTCAAAGCAGGGAAAAAATTCCTGCGCTGGAACGGCGATTTTCAGACTCGCCATTCGCTGATCTCCACCACACCGCGGATCGGTAATCATGAATTTAATTGGGTCACGGCGCTGGAAGCCCGTTGGCCTGCCATTCGCGAGGAGTTGGATCGGTTGCTGGAGCACCCGGAGGATATCCCCGCGTTCCACCAAATATCACCGGATCAGCAACGCATCTCCAAAGGGGATAATTGGAAAACCTTCGGGCTGTTTGTCTACGGGCAGCGGGTTGATGAGAACTGCGCCATTTGCCCGCAGACCGCACAGGCGGTCAGCGAGATCCCCGGCATGCGCACCGCCATGTTTTCGATCCTTAAGCCGCACTATCACATCGTCCCCCACAAAGGCCCGACTCGTGCCGTGGTGCGCGCGCATTTGGGATTAATCGTGCCAAAGGATCGGGAAAAGCTCTGGATCCGCGTTGACGACCAAATTCTGCACTGGGATGAAGGCAAGGTGATTTTGTTTGATGATTCCTACGAACACGAGGTTCGCAATGATACCGACGAACTGCGCGCTGTGCTGTTTCTCGATATCGACCGGCCAATGGACAAAGTAGGTACGGCGGTGAATAAACTGCTGTTCAGCCTGATCAAAGCCAGCCCGTATGTGAAGCAGCCGCTGAAAAATCTGGCTAACTGGCATCGCCGCGACAAAAAAGCGTGAAATGGCGGCTTATGCCATGAGCCCCACACCCGGTGGTTAGCTCAATAACGCAGAGGGCGGCATGTCTGAACACGCCGCCCTCTTGCATGAAAACGCGTATTGCTCTGCAGGCGCCCGCCTTTATCTGGCCCAGTCCGGCTTGTTGAGGATATGGTCCTGCCAGTCCACCACCTCGCTTTCACGCACCGCGATATGCCGCACCGTAATGCGCTCGCCGTGCATTGCCGCCTTGGAACCGCTCAGCAGCGGATGCCAGGGGAACAGCGGCTTGCCTTCACCGATCAGGCGATAGGCGCAGGTCGGCGGCAACCACTCGAAGGTGGTGGGATTCTCGCGCGTCAATTTGATGCAGTCTTCTTCCAGCTCGAAGCGCCGCTCATAGTTACGGCATTGGCAGGATTTGATGTTGAGCTGGTTGCAGGCTACGTTGGTAAAATAAATCTCGTCGGTATCTTCGTCGATCAGCTTATTCAAACAGCATTGCCCGCACCCGTCGCACAGCGATTCCCACTCTTGTTCTGACATTTCCGCCAGCGTTTTCTGTTGCCAAAAAGCGAGTTGTGACATGTTAGCGTCCGGTTTCGGTAAATGGATAAGTCACCTGCGCACAGGTTCGAGGGGGGACTATATAGACATTTTAGCCACAAGATGCAAGCTTTGCCGCCGACACCGCCGGCGGCAAGGAGAAATCAGATCACCCGGGTGCTGAGCGTTTTGCCGTTCAGGCTGATTTTCAGCATGTCTCCGGAAGCCATCGGGCCCACGCCCTGCGGCGTGCCGGTCAGGATGATGTCGCCGGCGCGCAGCGTGAAGAAACGGCTCATATAGCTGATTAGCGGCAGGATCGGCGTGATCATGTCGCGCGTATTGCCCTGCTGGCGCAGTTGATCGTTGACGGTCAACGACAGCTCGGCGTTTTGCGGATCGCCGAATTCCGCCACCGGAATAAACCCCGACATCGGGCAGGAACCGTCGAAGGCCTTGGCCTTTTCCCACGGCTGGCCGGCTTTTTTAAAGCCCGCCTGCAAATCGCGCAACGTCAGATCGAGCGCCACACCGTAGCCGGCGATCGCCCGCGCAACGCGGTCTTCGTTGGCCTGTTTCAACGGCGTGCCGATCAGTACCGCCAGCTCCACCTCATGATGCACCGCACCGAACTCTTTGGGGATGGCCACCGGCTGACGAATATCGCACAGCGCCGTTTCCGGTTTGATGAATACCACCGGCTCGACGGAAACCGCGCTGCCCATTTCCTTGATGTGATCGGCATAGTTACTGCCGACGCAAACCACCTTGTTCACCGGGAAATCGAGCAGCGAACCCTGCCAGTCTCTATGTTGATACATACCGCTTCTCCCAAACTGTAGAGGCTTGGCGCGCCAAGCCGATTATTGGTGTGCCGGATCAATGTCCGATCGCGTCCGCCATCATACCCACGGCGATAGCGAAATAGTAAGAGCGATTCCAGTGCATGAGGGTGCGGAAATTATCATAGACCAGGAACGTCCGGCCCTGCAGATCATCCGGCGCAATGATCCAACCGCGCTGAACGGCATGCGGCAACGCACTGCCATCCGCACGACGTACCCCGCGTTGTTGCCAGGCGTTGACGCTGCGCGCTTGCGCGTCTTTCAACCCCAGCTCGGCCCGATTGAAACCGGCGGGCAGTTTGACCTCACGCCCCCAGCCGATGCCGGGCTGCCAGCCCTCTTTGGACAAATAACTGGCCGTAGACGCGAAGACATCATCAATGTTGTTCCAGATATCGATGCGCCCGTCACCGTCACCGTCCGCCGCATAGCGCAGGAAAGAGCTCGGCATAAACTGGCATTGCCCCATCGCGCCGGCCCAGGAACCTTTCAGCGGTGTATCGCCGACGTGCCCCTGCTCGACTATCTGCAGTGCCGCCATCAGCTCCTGGCTGAAAAAGGCTTCGCGGCGCCCTTCAAACGCCAGCGTCGCCAGCGCGGACACCACATCTTCCCGCCCCTGAATCTTGCCGTAGGCGCTCTCCATGCCCCACAGCGCGATGATATAGCGCCCCGGCACCCGGTAGCGCTCGCCGGCGCGCGTCCATTGCGCGTGGCGCTGCCGGTACAGTTCGCGCCCCTGGCGCACTTTAACGGGCGTCATCACCCGCCGCAGATAGTCGTCCAGGGTTACCTTCTGCTCCGGCTGATTGCGATCGGCCTTGATCACCCGATCGACGAAATGGATTTGCGCAAAGGCGCGGTCGAGGGTGGCCTGACTGATGCCCTGCTCCCGCGCCCGGCGCTTGAGCTGTTCGACATACGCCGGGAACTGCGCCGGATCCCGGCCGCTCGTCGCCAGCGTCGTCTCCTGCGCCGCCTGCGCTGCGCCCGGCATCAGCACCCCGCCCAACGTCAGCCAGGCGGCCAATACAATTCTTCTTGCCGAAGGTGTCATCGCGCCTCCCCTGGCCGTGGCCACTGTCTCAGGCCTTGTCGCCCGCCAGATGCTGGTTGAGCAGGTTTTCTACCGGCGGCGGGAACTGCAGGTAATAGCCTTCGTCTTTCAACGCCTGCTTCACCTTTTCGATATCCGCCGAGGCCAATTTCTTGCGCTCATCGAGCGACAGCATCATGGCGAATTGCGGTACACCGAAACTTTTCAGCAGCGCTTCCGGCACACGAGAGAAATCGTCTTTTTTTTCGACATAAAGATAAGTTTGATCGCGTTTCGGGCTTCTATAGATCACACAAAGCATTTTTTTAACTCTATTTAATTGAGGGAGCGTCTTGCCTGGATATAACTCTGACTATAACATGCTTATAGTACATCGGAATATCGCACCCCGAGTGGTATTCCGGGGATTTAAAGTTGCTGAGACTGAGTCAGGATAGATGTCACAATCGCCAATTGAGCTAAAAGGCAGCAGTTTTACCCTATCGGTTGTTCATTTGCATAATTCACAGCCCGAGGTAATACGTCAGGCGTTACAGGAAAAAGTTGAGCAAGCGCCCGCTTTTCTGAAAAACGCCCCTGTTGTTATCAACGTCGCAACGCTGGAAGGCGATGCGAACTGGAAAGAACTTCAACAGGCTGTCGCGGCAGCAGGCCTGCGCGTTGTGGGTATCAGCGGTTGCAGAGATGAGCGTCAAAAGCGCGCGATAGCCCGTGCCGGGCTGCCGCTGCTGAGCGAAGGCAAAGGCCAGAAGATGGCTGCGCCGGAGCCTGCACCTGCGCCCGTGGTGGCGGATAACGCCCCCGCCAAAACGCGCATCATCAGTACGCCTGTCCGTTCCGGCCAACAGATTTACGCCCGCAACTGCGATCTTATCGTGACCAGCAGCGTCAGCGCCGGCGCCGAATTGATTGCCGATGGCAATATTCATGTCTACGGCATGATGCGCGGTCGCGCACTGGCAGGCGCGTCAGGCGACACGCAATGTCAGATTTTTTGCACCCACCTGGCGGCTGAGCTAGTCTCTATCGCAGGGCAGTACTGGTTGAGCGACCAAATCCCGTCCGATTACGTCGGGCAGGCCGTACGACTCAGCCTGTTGGATAACGCTTTAACCATACAACCTTTAAATTAAGCCCTTTTGACAAGGAATCCATTTCATGGCACGCATTATTGTTGTTACATCGGGTAAAGGGGGCGTTGGCAAGACCACTTCGAGCGCGGCCATCGCTACCGGCCTGGCCCAGAAAGGCAAGAAAACCGTCGTGATCGATTTCGATATCGGCCTGCGTAATCTTGACCTGATTATGGGCTGCGAACGTCGGGTAGTGTATGATTTCGTGAACGTGATTCAGGGCGATGCCACGCTGAATCAGGCGTTGATCAAAGACAAACGCACTGAAAACCTCTATATCCTGCCGGCTTCGCAGACGCGCGACAAAGACGCGTTGACCCGCGAAGGCGTTGAAAAAATCCTCAACGATCTCGGCGAGATGGATTTTGACTTCGTGGTGTGCGATTCACCGGCCGGTATCGAAACCGGTGCGCTGATGGCGCTGTATTTCGCCGACGAAGCTATCATCACCACCAACCCGGAAGTGTCTTCGGTACGCGACTCTGACCGTATCCTGGGTATCCTCTCTTCCAAGTCACGCCGCGCCGAGAAAGGCGAATCGCCAATCAAGGAACACCTGCTGCTGACCCGTTACAACCCGGGCCGCGTCAGCCGTGGCGACATGCTGAGCATGGAAGACGTGCTTGAAATTCTGCGCATTCCGCTGGTGGGTGTGATCCCGGAAGACCAGTCCGTGCTGCGCGCTTCCAACCAGGGTGAGCCTGTCATTCTGGATGCCGAGTCAGACGCCGGTAAGGCGTACGACGATACCGTTTGCCGCTTGTTGGGGGAAGAACGCCCATTCCGCTTCATTGAAGAAGAGAAGAAGGGTTTCCTGAAACGCCTTTTTGGGGGATAAACCATGGCCTTATTAGACTTCTTTCTGTCCCGCAAAAAACAGACAGCCAATATAGCCAAGGAACGGCTGCAGATTATCGTCGCAGAGCGTCGTCGCGGGGACAGTGAGCCCCCGTATCTGCCTGATCTGAAACGCGATATTCTGGCGGTTATTTGCAAATACATTCAGATCGATCCTGAAATGCTGCATGTGCAGTTCGAGCAGAAAGGGGACGATATTTCGGTACTTGAACTTAACGTGACATTACCGGAATCGGAAGAAGCAGCTAAATGATTGCGACGCATTAATTACCCCCTGTATATTTTATGCAGGGGGTAACTGTATGTGTATCCAGTTATTAAGCATTATCGGCAGCAAAAAATTGATTTTTCCCTTTGGGACAATTCCCAATTAACTTTGCCGCCACCTCGTTTAAAGTAAATTCTGGCCAGATTTACCTTCAACGCATTATTTCCTGCCTATATTCACCCGAGCAGAGTTTCCCTACCCTGCCCTGGTGATAACCAGCGATTAATAATCTTTCAGGATGTCCTGCAACGGCGCCATTAATAAATCGCCGCGCCAGCCGCTGATTAATTCAGGGCGACTCTCGCCGTCCTTCAGTTTCCAATGCCAGTTCAACAATTGGTTAATTTGGCGACGGGATGCGAGCAGCTCGCTGCTCAACCCGCTTTGCTCGCTGACGGTAGCGATAGCGGCCTTGATGTCCTTAAACACCTTCTTGTAGCCCGGCTGATCGATAAGGTTAGCCAATGGCGCGGGCAACTCGGACTCCTCCAGCGCTTCGGCTTCGGCCACCAGCGCCAGCAGCGTTTTGCCGTGATAACGGATCTCCGGCCCGCTCAGCCCCAGAGAATCCAGTTCTCCGAGCGAAGACGGCATATAGCGCGCCACCTGCCATAGGTTCTCCTCACGCACCACGAAGTTCACCGCCAGATCGCGCTCGCGCGCCTGGCGCAACCGCCATTCTGCCAACTTCTGCAAACAGCCGAGCTGACGCGGGCGCAGCTGCCAGGCATTGCTGATTTCGCGATAGGCCACTTCCGGCGCCAGCGTCTCGCTACGGCGTTGGCACAGCAGCAGGCACTCGTTATGGGCCGCAGCAGTCCAGCCGGCCTCTTCGGTCTCCTGCACCAACTGTTTGGCCATCGGCAGCAGGTAGAACACGTCGGCGGCCGCATACACGCACTGTCTTTCGGTCAGCGGGCGCGCCAGCCAGTCGGTGCGCGACTCGCTCTTGTCCAGTTCAACCTTCATGTACTCCGCCACCAGCGTCGCAAAACCGCAGGAGAGCGGCCGACCGGTAAAGGCCGCCAGGATCTGGGTATCGATCATCGGCGTCGGCAGCGTTTTAAAGGCGTTGAGAAACACTTCAAGATCTTCACTGCCGGCATGCAGGAACTTCACCACGGCGGTGTCGGCCAGCAGGTCGACAAACGGCTGCCATTGCTTGATCGGCAGAGGATCGATGAGGGAGAGTTGTTCACCGTCGTAGAGCTGGATCAGGCCCAGCTGAGGATAGTAGGTGCGCGTTCTGACAAACTCGGTGTCCAGCGCAATCTGGGCATGCTTTCTCGCCTGCTCGCAGACCTGCTGCAATCCGGCATCGGTAGTGATCAACTGATAATTCAAAACATCATTCTCTTGTAGGATTCAAACACAACAACGCCGGCATTCACCGGCGTTGTTGATAGTCAGACGCGAAAGCGACACCTAGGCGGCATCGGCCGGCTTCGGCGTTTTTAGCTCATCGCGCAGTTCTCGCCGCAAAATCTTGCCGACGTTCGACTTCGGCAGTTCATCGCGGAACTCAACAATTTTAGGCACTTTATACCCGGTCAGGTGGCGACGGCAATGGGTCAACAGCTCTTCCTTGGTCAGCGAGGCGTCTTTCTTCACCACGCAGATCTTCACCGTTTCACCGGAGGCCTCGCTGGGCACGCCGATTGCCGCACATTCCAGCACTTTCGGGTGCTGGCTGACCACATCTTCAATCTCGTTCGGATACACGTTGAAACCCGAGACCAGGATCATGTCTTTCTTGCGGTCGACGATGCGCACAAATCCCTGATCGTCCACGGTCACCACATCGCCGGTCGCCAGCCAGCCATCTTTAAGCACTTCATCGGTGGCTTCCGGGCGCTGCCAATAGCCTAACATAACTTGCGGCCCTTTGACCCACAGTTCGCCCGGTTCGCCCGGCGGCACGTCATGGCCGTTGTCGTCCACCAACCGAATGTCCGTCGACGGCACCGGCAGGCCGATGCTGCCGCTGTAGTGTTTCAGATCGTAAGGGTTACCGGCCACCAGCGGCGCGCACTCGGTCAGACCATAGCCTTCCAGCAGGTGTTTACCGGTGGTTTTCTCCCACTTCTCGGCCACCGCTTTTTGCACCGACATACCGCCGCCGACCGAGAAACGCAGCGTAGAGAAATCGAGTTTGTGGAACTCTTCGTTGTTCAGCAACGCGTTGAACAGCGTATTCACCCCGCTCATGGCGGTGAACGGATATTTACCCAGCTCCTTCACCAGACCCGGAATGTCACGCGGGTTGGTGATCAGCAAATTACGCCCGCCCAGATCGATAAACAGCAGGCAGTTCACCGTCAGCGCGAAAATGTGATACAGCGGCAGCGCCGTCACCACCAGCTCCTGCCCTTCACGGAACAGCGGCGAATAGGCGGCCTTGGCCTGCTCAAGGTTGGCCTGCATGTTACGGTGCGTCAGCATCGCGCCCTTCGCCACGCCGGTGGTGCCGCCGGTGTATTGCAGGAAAGCCAAATCGCTATTAATGATGTCCGGTTTTACATATTGCAGACGGCGGCCGCGCTGCAGCGCGCTGCGGAAGGAAATGGCGTCCGGCAGGTTGTATTTGGGCACCAGGCGCTTGACGTATTTGACCACGAAGTTGACCAGCGTGCCTTTGGCGGCCGAAAGCTGGTCGCCCATGCGCGTCAGGATCACGTGTTTGACCTGGGTGTTGAACACCACTTTTTCCAGCGTATGGGCAAAGTTGGAAACGATAACGATGGCGCTGGCCCCGCTATCGTTCAACTGGTGCTCCAGCTCGCGCGGGGTATACAACGGGTTGACGTTGACCACCACCATGCCGGCACGCAGAATGCCGAACAGAGCGATGGGGTATTGCAACAGGTTAGGCATCATCAGCGCGACACGGTCGCCTTTCTTCAGACCCAGTTCATTTTGCAGGTAAGCCGCGAAAGCCCGGCTGCGTTCTTCCAGTTTGCGGAAGGTCATCACCTCGCCCATGTTGATAAAGGCGGGCTGATCGGCATAACGCTGCACGGCATGCTCAAACATTTCGATCAACGACGAATAGCGATCGGCATCAATCTCTGCGGGCACATCTGCCGGATACCGTTTTAACCAGACCTTATCCAAGGTATTACTCCTGAAATCATTACTAATTATCATCGCAGCCCTCAAACTCGCAGCCTAACCATAACAATATTTTAACTCAGCAGACCAGTTCGGGTTTTAAACATTATTCAGGTTGCGATGTACGTCACTAATTGTCGGATATTCCCTATCCCAAAAAGCAAAAGGGCGGCCTGAGCCGCCCTGTCAAATATGTTCACATCAAGCGTATGCTACTCGGTTACGATGGTTTGCACCTGTGCCGGACCGGGGTTGTACCAGCCATAGCCTGCGCCCCAGCCGGGCCCCCACGGACCACCGCGCCAGCCCCAAGGGCCCATCGGCGCAGGCGGCATCACCACCTGCTGCACCAGATGCCAGCGCTTGAAACCGGTCACGTTCATCGTTACGAAACGATATGGCGTCATGCCGATCCGCCCCTCTTTCAGGCCGGTGATAGGGCCGACGACGGTCACCAGTTGGCCTTTGAAATCGACCGGTTCGAGGAAGCCGTTCACCGTGGCCAGCAAGCGGCCGTTCGACGGTTCACCCAGTATCGGCCGCGCACCGCTGTCGAGCGGCACCGCCGCGATCTCCAGCAGCGTACGCCCTTGTTCGTTGGCGACGTTCACCACAGTGCCGCCGAAGCGGGCTTCCGCGCCAGTAAACAGGTTCGGTGCATTTTGTACCGAGGAAAGCTGAGTCACCGGCGAAGGGCTGGAGCCTTTGATCGCATCCGGTACGGTGACGCACCCGGTCAGAACCAGCGCGCCGCAGGCGACGGCCAGCAGCGACAGCTTTTTACTTGCAGTGCGGATTAACATGGTCGCAATCTCCTGAAATGCCTGTAACTTTGACCGCGTTTCGTCGTTCAAGTTGCAGGCCTTCATCGCCCGGCATCAACAACAGCACAATACGCCGCGATTACTCGCGGCCCGGCAGTTTTTTCCAGGTGACTTCATTGCGCAGATAGGTCGGCTCGGCGTTTTCCACCGCCACCGCCAACCCCTGTTGCCAGGCGTGCAGCGCCAGCGGCAGCATGTCTTGCGCCTGCGGCAGCAGCATTTGGCCGTCACGCACGCTCAGCGTAGAACCGTTGACCAGATCGGGGTAGGTTTGCCAGCCGGTGCCAACGTGGGCCCATTCGCCCTGCAGGCGCTGTGCACGCTCGAGCGCCTGCGCCGGCGACAGCACCGCCTCGCCTTCGCTTTCCAACCAGCTGCCGTCCACTTGGCGTTCGAACTGCCCCCAGTAGACTTCCCCCATGCGCGCATCGATCGCTGCCAGCACGCGCGCCGCGCCGCTGACGCGCCAGGCGCCCTGCGCCATGGTTTGCAGCGTGGAAATGCCAATCATCGGCAAATCGGCGCCCAGCGCCAGGCCCTGAGCGATGCCGATGCCGATGCGCACCCCGGTAAAACTGCCGGGGCCGCGGCCGAAGGCCAGCGCATCGAGCTGGTTGAGCGCCAGACCGGATTCCGCCAGCACCTGCTGCACCATAGGTAAAATTCGTTGCGTATGCTCGCGTGGGCACAGCTCAAACAGGGCGTGGATTTCGCCTTGATTCCAGACGGCGACGGAACAGGCTTCCGTCGCGGTATCGATCGCTAAAATTCGCGTGGACATGCCAACCTCTGGCGGGAATAAAACTGGGTTTTTCATACAGGGCGCGCATTGTAGCACAGCCCCGTAAGCCCTTCATCTTTCACGTGGCCGACGTATCGGCGGCCTGCAGGAAGGCGATGGCCTGTTTCAGATCGCGGGTACGCGGCGTGGGCGGCAGGCTATTGAGGAACACCTCGCCATAAGGGCGCATCACCAGACGGTTATCGCAAATCACCAGCACGCCACGATCGTCGGTATCGCGGATCAAACGGCCCACCCCCTGTTTCAGGGTGATGACCGCATCCGGTAACTGTACGTCATTGAACGGATCGCCGCCGCGCAGGCGGCAATCTTCAATGCGCGCCTTCAGCAGCGGATCGTCCGGTGAAGTAAACGGCAGCTTATCGATGATGACACACGACAGCGCATCGCCACGCACGTCCACCCCTTCCCAGAAGCTGCTGGTCGCCACCAACAGCGCGTTACCGGCGGCGACGAACTGCGCCAACAGCTGCCCTTTGCTGGTTTCCCCTTGCAATAAGACCGGCAGCGTCATCGTGGCGCGGAACTCTTCCGCCAGCTCGCGCATCATCTGGTGCGATGTGCACAAGAAGAAGCAGCGGCCGTTGTTGGCTTCGATTAATGGGCGCAGCATGCGCGCCAGCTGGCGCGCCCCGCCGGGCTGATTCGGCGAAGGCAAAAAGCGCGGCACGCACAGCAACGCCTGTTTGGCATAGTCGAACGGGCTCGGCAACAGCAGCGTTTTGGCCTTGGTCAGCCCCAGCCGTTCGGTGAAGTGGCCCAACTGATCGTTGACCGACAGCGTGGCCGAGGTAAAGATCCAGCTGCCCGGCTTCTCGTCCAGCATTTCGCGGAAACGATCGGCTACCGTCAGCGGCGTCAGCGCCAGCACGAAGTGGCGCGAATTGCACTCATACCAATAGCTGTAGCCCGGTTCCGTTACCGCCTTGAGGCGTTTGAGACGCGCGCGGTACAGCGTGGCGCGCTCAAAGGCGGCGTCCAGCAGCGCCGAACGCCCCAGCGACAGCTTCATCACGTCATAACACAGCTCCAGCGCGTCATCGAGCAGCAACAGAGCACGCTGCACGTTGGGTTCGCCGAGCACGTCACGCAGATTACCGCGGAACCCCGGTTCTCCCAGATTCAGACGGAAATCTTGCGTGCTCAGGCTGAGACGGTCGGCGCTTTTTTGCAGTTGAGCGGCATCGCGCACCTCGGTGCGGTAGGCGATGGTGATGTCCTTCGCCAGATCCAGCAGCTGGCGGCTGGTGAGCTGCTGGCCGAAATACTGGCTGGCGATGTCGGGGATTTGGTGCGCCTCGTCGAAAATCATCACCTCGGCTTCCGGGATCAGCTCGGCGAAACCGCCCTCTTTCACCACCATATCCGCCAGGAACAGGTGATGGTTTACCACCACCACATCTGCATCCATCGCGCGGCGACGCGCCTTGACCACGAAGCAATCCTGATACAGCGGGCAGTCGCTGCCCAGACAGTTGTCATTGGTGCTGGTCACCAATGGCCAGACGAAGCTGTCCTCCGCCACTTCGCTACAGGTGCTGATATCACCCTCTTTGGTCTGCGACGACCACTTGCGCAGCTGCACCAGATCGATCAGCGTCTGCCCCGCCAGCTCCCCGCCGGCCATCGACTGTTGCTCAAGACGCTCCAGACACAGGTAGTTGGAGCGCCCCTTCAGCAGCGCCAGCTTGCCTTTGTACTTCAACGCCTTGGCGACGGTGGGCAGATCGCGCGCATACAGCTGATCCTGCAGCGCTTTCGAACCGGTGGAGATGATCACTTTGCGATCGGCACGCAGCGCCGGCGCCAGATAAGCGAAGGTTTTGCCGGTGCCGGTGCCGGCTTCCACCACCAGTTCCTGCTTGAAATTGATCGCTTCGGTAACGGCTTGCGCCATCTGCCGCTGCGGCTCACGCGGTTTAAATCCCTTGATAGCCTGCGCCAATGCGCCGTCTGTTGCAAAATCGTCTGTCACGCTGTCTCTCTGCCGGTGTCATTCAACGGTGATTATGCCAAGCCTGCCGCCCGGCTACCACCCACTTTATCGCCGCGCTTTTTTATCACCGGCTGTGCTACCCTTAGCGCGACTATGATATGGAGATAAGCAAATGAATATCGAAAGAATTGATCCCGATCAGCGCTGGTCCGAAGCCGTAGTGCACAACGAGACCGTTTACTACACCAGCGTGCCGGAGAACCTGGACGACGACGCGACCGCGCAGACCGCCAACGCCCTCGCCGCCATCGACGTGCTGCTGGAACGCGTAGGGTCGGACAAAAGCCGTATTCTGGATGCCACCATTTTCCTGGCCAACAGCGCCGACTTCGCCGCGATGAACGCCGCCTGGGACGCCTGGGTGGTCGCCGGCAGCGCGCCGGTGCGCTGCACGGTGCAGGCGCAGCTGATGAATCCGAAGTACAAGGTGGAAATCAAAATCATCGCCGCGCTGTAAGCCTGAGCGCAGACGAAAAAAACCGCAGACGGCGACGCCTGCGGTTTTTTATTGCCCGCTATCAAGACAGTTTAAGGATCACCATCCCCGTCAGCAACAGCGCCAGGCCAATCCAGCCTTTGGCGTTCAACCGCTGGCCGAACATGATCCAGCCTGCGGCGATGGTGGCGGCGATACCGAAACCACCCCACAGCGCATAGGCGATCGACAGATCGATACCCTTAACCGCCTGCGCCAGGGCGCTGAACGCGCCGAGCACCGACAGCAGCGACAGCAATCCCAGCCAAATTTTACGGAAGCCGTCCGACATCTTCAGGAAGATGTTGGCGATAATTTCCAGCACGATGGCCAGCCCCAGGAACCCAATGTGGTACAACTCAAACTGTTGCATGGTTGTCACCTCGCGGGCTGACCTGTTTTCGCTCTTTGCGGGTACCGGATTTCACCAACATGATGCCGGCGATCAGCGTAGCCAAGCCCAGCACCTTCAGCGCCGAGATCGGCTCGTCGAACCACAGTACGCTGAACAGGGTAATGAACAGAATGCCGATGCCTTCCCACAGCGCATAGGCCACGCCGAGCGCCACGCGTTTTATCGCTACCGACAACAATACATAAGACGCGGTGATCATCACGTACATCACGATATGCCCGATCATGCCGCCATTGACGCTGGCGTATTTCATCGACAAGGTGCCGATGATTTCGGTCATGATGGCCAAACCTAAAAAGATCCAATAAATCATAATTTTTCTCCCAAACGGCGAATAACGCGCGCCAAGGCATATTTATCCCGATTTATCTCGTCGAACGGCCGCAATGCGGCGCGCAAGACGCAGAGATCCCTGGGGATAAACTGACCCAAACGCAAAAAGAATGTTTGCCCGGCTGAACGGTAATGCGAAGGCCTAAGCCCGCTACCAGCACCGGTTAAGGGAGAAAGACGCTATAGCTCGCTGCACCAGTGATGCTCACTGGCAAGGATCGCAGACAGGAAGAGTTGGCACGTAGAGGTTCTGAGGGTAGTTCCGTTAATAGTCATCATAATAGTTCTCTATTATCAGCCGCACACCGTGCGATTTGCCCAATATCCTCATAAAAGTAAAATTTTCAACTGGGATATTTTTACCACAGCCAAAATTAGAAAGCAAACTGCCGTTTTCATAAAAAAGCAGAAAAAAACGGGTTAAAAATAAGAAAGTTAATCGCGATAAAAATTAAAAAAGGCCCAACGGAGCGTTGAGCCTTGCGAGATCCGCGGGTGAGCAAATAAGCGCCAACCCCAGGCCTGGCGCGGGTTACAACGCGGCGCCGCTGACCGCGCTGCGCGCCAGTTCAGTGATGCGCGCATAGTCGCCGCTTTCGAGCGCATCGGCCGGCACCAACCAGGAGCCGCCGATGCACAATACGCTTTTTAGCGCCAGATAATCGCGGTAATTGTTCGGCGTAATGCCGCCGGTCGGGCAAAAACGCACCTGGGGGAACGGGCCGCCGATCGCCTGCAGCGCCTTAACGCCGCCGTTGGCTTCCGCCGGGAAGAATTTGAATTCGCGCAGGCCGTAATCCATGCCCAGCATCAGTTCAGATACGGTGCTGATGCCCGGGATCAGCGGGATTGACCCCGCCGTCGCCGCCTGCAGCAAAGCGTCGGTCAGCCCCGGGCTGATGGCGAACTGCGCCCCCGCCTCGGTCACCTCCCGCAGCTGCTGCGGATTGATCACCGTACCGGCGCCGATGATCGCCTCCGGCACCTCTTTGGCGATAGCGCGGATAGCCTCCAGCCCGCAGGCGGTGCGCAGCGTCACCTCCAATACCCGCACGCCGCCGGCAACCAACGCTTTCGCCAGCGGCACCGCCTGCTCCAACTTGTTGATCACGATAACAGGCACCACCGGCCCTGCCGTCAGGATCTGCTCGGCGCTGGTTTTCCAGTTTTTCATCGTTATTTCTCCATGACTCGCGGTTAACAATGGCACGCCCCTGCCACAGGGCTCCGCGCAAGCGCGCGAACGTCCGGCCGTACCGTAAGTGATGTGGCCCACGCGCAGATCGCAGGCAAAAAAAAGCCGGCAGACAGGCTGCCGGCATTGCGCATTATTCGAACTCGTTCCAGGAACGGCCGTCGCGGGTGATCATTGCCACCGAGGCCACCGGCCCCCAGGTGCCCGCCTGATAAGGTTTAGGCGCCTCGTTGTCGGCTTTCCATGCATCCATGATGGAGTCGACCCACTTCCAGGCCTCTTCCACTTCATCGCGGCGCACGAACAGCGCCTGAATGCCTCGCATGGTCTCCAGCAGCAGGCGCTCGTAGGCGTCCGCCACGTGCTCCTGGTTGAAGGTTTCCGAGAAGCTCAGGTCCAGCTTGGTGGTCTGCAGACGGTGCTTGTGATCCAGCCCCGGCACCTTGTTCAGTACCTGAATTTCGATGCCTTCGTCCGGTTGCAGACGGATGGTCAGCTTGTTCTGCGGCAGCTGCTGGTACGAATCGCTGAACAGGTTAAGCGGCGGGTTTTTGAAGTACACCACCACTTCCGAACATTTGGTCGGCAGGCGTTTACCGGTACGCAGGTAGAACGGCACCCCGGCCCACTGCCAGTTGTCGATATCCACGCGGATGGAGACGAAGGTTTCGGTGCTGCTGCTCTTATTCGCGCCTTCCTCTTCCAGATAACCCGGCACTTTCTTGCCCTGGACGAAACCGGCGGTGTACTGCCCGCGCACGGTGGTTTCCCGTACATTGGTCTGATCGATGCGGCGCAGCGAGCGCAGTACCTTCACCTTCTCGTCGCGGATACGGTCGGTCGTCAGGTCCGCCGGCGGCGACATGGCGATCATGGTCAGGATCTGCAGCAGGTGGTTCTGGATCATGTCGCGCATCTGGCCGGCCTGGTCGAAGTAACCCCAGCGCCCTTCGATGCCCACCTCTTCCGCCACGGTGATCTGCACCGAATCGATGGTGCGGTTATCCCAGTTGGATGCGAACAGCGAGTTGGCGAAACGCAGCGCCAACAGGTTCAGCACCGTCTCTTTGCCGAGATAGTGGTCGATGCGGTAGACCTGGGACTCGTTGAAGAACTCCGCCACCTGATCGTTGATCACGCGGGAGGACGCCAGATCGGTGCCCAACGGTTTCTCCATCACCACGCGCGCCGGCTCATGGTTCAGCTTGGCTTCGCCCAACCCTTTGCAGATGGCGCCAAAGGTGCTTGGCGGCATGGCGAAGTAGTTGATGGTGGTGCGGTGTTTCTGATCCAGCATTTTACCCAGTTTGGTAAAGTTCTTGCTGTCGTTGACGTCCAGGTTGCAAAAGTCCAGGCGTGCGCTCAGCGTGGCCCAGAGTTCGTCATCCAATTTTTCTTTCATGAAGGTGCCAAGCGCTTCCTTGACCACTTCGGTATACGCTTTTTTATCCCACTCCGCGCGGCCGACGCCGATAATCCGCGTATCCGGGTGGATGTGTCCGGCTTTCTCTAACTGGTACAGGGAAGGCAGCAGCTTACGGCGCGCCAAATCACCTTTCGCGCCGAAAATAACCAGGTCACACGCCTGGGCTGTAGAGGTTACCGCCATGTTCATCTCCTCGTTGCAGGATATTTGTAATTTTCTTACATTACTAATGTACTCTGTTTGACTACGGCCAGCAAACCCGGTGCAGAAGCAGGAAAAAAGACCTCAAGATTCCAGTGATAGCGCCAATGCGCGCCAGAGCCCGCACAGGCGGGCAAAACTGTAATTTTTCGTCTTTTTTGACGCTCTGTTACCATTATGAAAGTTAGACACAGGTCATATTCTGGTGAAAAAAGCCTGCATACGCCCTGTCGAGACTGCCAACGGTTACCAGCACGTAGTATATTTTCACTAAACCGGCATTGATTTCTCCTTTGTTTGAAATCGACATACCCTATCGATTCCAGGTTACAGCCGCTCGTTTGGCGTCTGCGTGCACGGCGAACACAGGCGAAATTCGGCGCTGTTGCTTGAAAGCCACAGGGATAAAACCATGAGTGACTCTCGTTATATGAATACGCTGGACAAAATCCAGAACCATCTGGAACGCCTGAGCAAATCTGAAAGGAAAGTCGCCGAGGTGATCCTGGCCTCCCCACAGACCGCCATTCACTCCAGCATTGCCACGCTGGCGCGCATGGCCGACGTCAGCGAACCTACCGTCAACCGTTTTTGCCGCCGCCTTGATACCAAAGGCTTTCCCGATTTCAAACTGCACCTCGCCCAAAGCCTGGCTAACGGCACGCCCTACGTAAACCGTAACGTTGAGGAAGACGACAGCGTCGATTCCTATACCAGCAAGATCTTCGAATCGGTCATGGCCAGCCTGGATACAGTAAAGGCAAATTTGGATATTGCCGCAATCAATCGTGCGGTTGACCTGCTCACCCAGGCAAAAAAGATCTCTTTCTTCGGCCTGGGTGCCTCCGCGGCGGTGGCGCACGACGCGATGAACAAATTTTTCCGCTTCAACATTCCGGTGGTCTACTTCGATGACATCGTCATGCAACGCATGAGCTGCATGAACTCCGGCGAGGGCGACGTGGTGGTGCTGATCTCACACACCGGCCGCACCAAAAATCTGGTGGAGATGGCTCACCTGGCGCGGGAGAACGACGCCACGGTACTGGCTATCACCTCGCGCGACACCCCGCTCGCCCAAGCGGCGACCCTCGCGTTGCTGCTCGATGTGCCTGAAGACACCGACGTTTACATGCCGATGGTGTCGCGGATCGCGCAATTAACGCTCATTGACGTGCTTGCCACCGGATTTACCTTGCGCCGAGGGGCTAAATTCAGAGATAACTTGAAGCGGGTCAAAGAAGCGCTCAAAGAATCGCGCTTTGATAAAGGCGTGGTCATTCCCAACAGTTTTGATTCGTGACCCGACGAAGAAAAAAATCGCCGTTCAACAGACATTTGAATGACGGCATCAGAGGCGGTACCCTGTTAACATGCTCATGCGGGTAACCCGGGTGAAATATCAGTGTTGTAAAATTACATTTCACGCCTGGTTTCGTTATCCGACGTTATCGCAACACCAATATTTGCTTCACCAGTCAACGGAGTAATACATGTCCAGACGGCTCAGAAGAACCAAAATCGTTACCACCCTGGGTCCGGCTACAGACCGCGACAATAATCTGGAAAAGATCATTGCCGCCGGTGCCAACGTAGTTCGGCTTAACTTCTCCCACGGCAGCCCGGAAGATCACCAGGCTCGCGCAGACAAAGTGCGCGAAATCGCTGCCAAACTGGGACGTCACGTCGCTATCCTCGGCGATCTGCAAGGGCCGAAAATCCGCGTATCCACCTTCAAGGAAGGCAAAATCTTCCTCAACGTGGGTGATAAATTCCTGCTGGACGCCAACCTGTCAAAAGGCGAAGGCGATAAAGAAAAAGTCGGTATCGACTATAAAGGCCTGCCTGCCGACGTCGTGCCGGGCGATGTCCTGCTGCTTGACGACGGCCGCGTTCAGTTAAAAGTGCTCGAAGTTCAGGGCATGAAAGTGTTTACCGAAGTGACCGTCGGCGGCCCGTTGTCCAACAACAAGGGCATCAACAAGCTAGGCGGTGGCCTGTCAGCCGAAGCGCTGACCGAAAAAGACAAGGCGGACATCGTGACCGCCGCCAAGATTGGCGTCGACTATCTGGCGGTCTCCTTCCCGCGTACCGGTGAAGACCTGAACTATGCCCGCCGCCTGGCGCGCGATGCGGGCTGCAACGCCAAGATCGTGTCCAAGGTTGAGCGCGCCGAAGCGGTTTGCACCGACGAAGCGATGGACGACATTATTCTGGCCTCCGACGTGGTGATGGTTGCCCGTGGCGACCTCGGCGTCGAAATCGGCGATCCGGAACTGGTCGGCATTCAGAAGAAACTGATCCGCCGCGCCCGCACCCTGAACCGCGCGGTGATCACCGCGACTCAGATGATGGAGTCAATGATCACCAACCCGATGCCGACCCGCGCCGAAGTCATGGACGTGGCCAACGCCGTGCTGGACGGCACCGACGCCGTCATGCTGTCGGCGGAAACCGCTGCTGGCCAATACCCGGCGGAAACCGTGGCGGCGATGGCGCGCGTTTGTCTGGGCGCCGAGAAGATCCCGAGCATCAACGTTTCCAAACACCGTTTGGACGTGCAGTTCGACAATATCGAAGAGGCGATCGCCATGTCTTCGATGTATGCGGCCAACCACCTGAAAGGCGTCACCGCGCTGATCGCCATGACTGAGTCCGGCCGCACCGCGCTGATGATGTCACGCATCAGCTCCGGCCTGCCGATCTTCGCCATGTCGCGTCATGAGCACACGCTGAACCTGACTGCGCTGTATCGCGGCGTGACGCCGGTATATTTCGACAGCCACAAAGACGGCGTGATCGCCGCCAATGAAGCCGTCAATCGCCTGCGTGACAAAGGCTTCCTGGTCTCCGGCGATCTGGTGATCGTCACCCAGGGCGACGTGATGGAAACCGTCGGTACCACCAATACCAGCCGTATCCTGCGCGTCGAGTAATTCACGCCGCAGACGAAATGCCGGCCGGCTCACGTTGGCCGGCATTTTTTTTGCGCTGACATCGCCATAAACGACGGAGAACGCCATGCTCCACCAACACAACCCCGCAGCGAGCGCTGATGAGCTCGATCTCGACAGCCGTAGCCTGACGCAGCTCGACGAATCGCAGCTTGCCGGCAGCGCGCTGCGCAAGGTCAGCCTGTACGACAATCAGCTGACGGCCTTCCCCACCCCAATCTTCCGGCACCAGAATCTGCAGGTGCTGAATATCTCCTGCAATCAGCTCGACCGTCTGCCGCCGGAGATTGGTCAGTTGCAACAGCTCGAGATGTTCGACTTTGGCCACAATCGCGCGAGCGAACTGCCTGAAGCGTTGGGGCAACTGCACCGGCTGAAATACCTCTATCTGAGCGATAACGGTTTTAGCGACCTGCCCCATTCGCTGGCACAGCTGCAGCAGCTCATCTATCTCAACGCGACCGATAACCAACTGACCGCCTTGCCGCAGGCAATACCGAGGCTGGCGGCGTTGCAGGAGCTGCGTTTATACAACAATCGCATCCGCAGCCTGCCCGCCGAAATCGGGCAGCTGCGCGCGCTGCGCGAACTGCATATCATGAAAAATGCCCTGACCACGCTGCCGGCGGAAATGGCTCTGCTCGGTGAGTTGGAGATACTCGATGCGGCCAACAATGCTATCACCGAACTGCCGGCAGCCTTCTGCCGCCTGCCGCGATTGAGCGAGCTGAACCTGCGTTTCAATCAACTGACGCGCCTGCCGGAAAATATCGGTGAGCTGACAGCGCTGAGAAGTCTGGATCTGCGCGCCAACCGCCTGAGCGAGCTGCCGGAAAGCCTCGGCGAACTGAGCCGGCTGCGCAAGCTGGATCTGCGCTGGAATGATTTCACCCGCACGCCTAAAGTCATCGACATCCTGCGGGCGCGCGGCTGTATGGTGCACATCTGAAGTGATACCGGCCGGGTTATAGCCCGACCGGCGTTAACGTTAGGAAGGATTAGCGATACAGATCGTCGCGCGAGTAAGGCTCAATCTCCCCTTCCTTGCGCGTCTTCAACAGTTTTAGGATCCAGGTGTACTGCTCAGGGTTCGGGCCCACCAGGTTTTCCACTTCTTCATTCATGCGGCGCGCAATCCGTGGGTCATCGGCTTCGGCCAGATCGTCCATGGGCTCGCGAATATAAATATCCAGCATGCTGGTTTTGCCATCGTACACCGGGAACAAAGGCACGATCGCCGCACGGCAAACCTTCATCAACCGGCCTACCGCCGGCAGCGTCGCCTTATAGGTCGCGAAGAAATCGACGAACTCACTGTGCTCGGCGCCGTGATCCTGATCGGGCAGGTAGTAGCCCCAGTACCCCTGCCGTACCGAACTGATAAACGGTTTGATGCCGTCGTTGCGCGCGTGCATGCGGCCGCCGAATTTACGACGCACGGCATTCCACAGGTAATCGATCAACTGATTGCGCTGGTTGTGGAACATCGCCGCCATCGGTTGGCCGCGCGCAGCCATCAGCATCGCTGGCACATCCACCGCCCAGCCGTGAGGCACCAGGAAAATCACGTTACGCCCTTCCGCCCGGATCTTGTCCAGCACCTCTTCACCGTGCCAACGCACGCGCTTTAGCACTTTTTCGGGCTTGGTGCAGGCCAGTTCCGCCATCAGCACCATCGACTGCGGCGCGCAGGCGAACATCTGGTCGATAATGTGCTCGCGTTCGCTTTCAGGCAGCTCAGGCAAGCAATACAGCAGGTTGATGCGGGCACGACGGCGCGCGCCCTTCGCCAGCTTGCCGGCCAGTTTGCCGACCGCACCCAGCACCGGATCGCGCAGGCGCGCAGGCACCAGCGAAATGCCGGCCATCAGACCGGTTCCCAACCACACGCCCCAGTAGCGCGGATATAAAAAGGCTTTTTGAAACTGCGGGATGAACTCTACGTTCGATTTCTTCTCGTTTTGCATGCACGTGCTCTTCGCTTAGCGATTCGGCTAATCATAATTGCCATCACCGATTTTGCAATTAACAACCGCGAACCACCCAGATAAAACAGCATCGGCCCGCAATCAGGCCGATGAAATTAACGGCGCCGGAGCGCCGGAAAAAAGGGGGACGTTAATCCAACTGCAGCTGAGGAACCACTTCCTTCACCTGTGCCAGATAATCGCTGCGGTCTTTGCCGCCCAGCCCTTCGGAACGCGGCAGTTTGGCCGTCAGCGGGTTCACCGCCTGTTGGCCGGTCCACAGTTCAAAGTGCAGGTGTGGCCCGGTGGAACGGCCGGTGTTGCCGGAGAGCGCAATGCGATCGCCGCGTTTCACCTTCTGGCCTGGTTTCACCAGCAGTTTTTTCAGGTGCATATAGCGCGTGGTGTACTGACGACCGTGGCGGATCGCCACATAGTTGCCCGCTGCGCCGCTGCGTTTGGCGATCACCACCTCACCGTCGCCGACCGCCAGCACCGGCGTGCCGACCGGCATGGCGAAATCGACGCCCTTGTGCGGCGCCACGCGGCCAGTCACCGGGTTCACGCGGCGCGGGTTGAAGTTGGAGGAGATGCGGAACTGTTTCATGGTCGGGAAACGCATGAAGCCGCGCGCCAGGCCAGAGCCTTGGCGATCGTAGAATTTGCCGTCTTCGGCGCGGATCGCATAGTAATCTTTGCCGCCGGTGCGCAGACGCACGCCCAACAGCTGGCTTTGCGATTTCTTACCGTCGAAATGCTCGCGCGACATCAGCACGGAGAACTGGTCGCCTTTGCGCAGCTTGCGGAAATCGAGCTGCCATTGCAGCGCCTTGATCACCGCATTGATTTCGTTACGGCTCAACCCGGCGTCGCCAGCGCTGCTGACGAAGCTGCCGTTAACGCGGCCGCTGATCACGTTGTTGCGCCATTCGCCCTGCTGCGCCTCTTTCGATTCTTTGAAGCTGTTGCCGACGCGATCGTAGGTGCGGGTTTCGCGGCGGGAAACTTCCCAGGTCAACTGCTGCAAATCGCCCGCATCGTTCACGGTCCACGACAGCTGTTGGCCGATCTTAAGGTTGCGCAGATCGCGGTTTTGCGAAGCCAGCAGCGTGACATCCGACATATCGATGCCGTACTGCGTCAGAATGCTGCCGAGGGTATCGCCGGTGGAAACCACATATTCATGCACGCCATCATCGCCGGCATCTTTTTGATCCAGCTCATCCTGCGGGATTTCGTCATCGGGGGTGGGTTGGTCGACATCTATCGGTTCACTGGCTTCGGGGAGCAATGACCGCATCTGGCTGGATTCTAACTCGACGCTCTTGGCGATGGGGTTGTGTTCTGGGTGGTAAACAAAAGGCCGCCAAACAGCGACGGCCAATGTGACGACTGTCAGCGACCCCAGCATGACGCGATGGGGCCGTGGCAGGTTGTTATACGCCAGAGCGATAGTTCGGACTATCTGCTGCACTCGATATTATCCTCATAAGCTTTACTTCAGGCAGCTCACGTACTGGTTTGACAGCTGATTCAGGAATTTCCCGTAGCTGTCCTTCCCCAGCGCGATGCCGATGCCCAGCGGGTCCAGCGTTCCAGAACGCACTTTGGTACCCTTGGCGACGGCATTGATTACGGCCGGCCTGAATTGTGGCTCAGCAAAAACGCATACCGCTTTCTGCTCAACCAACTGTGTTCGAATTTGGTGTAGGCGCTGTGCTCCAGGCTGAATTTCGGGATTGACGGTGAAATGGCCCAGCGGACTCAAACCGTAGTGTTTCTCAAAGTAGCCGTAAGCATCATGAAAAACAAAATAACCCTTACCTTGCACAGGCGTAAGCATGTTACCAACATTTTTGTCAGTTTGCGTCAGCAGATTCTCGAACTGGCGCAGGTTTGCGTCTAATTTGTCCTTATTTTGCGGCATAAGTTCCAACAATCTGTCGTGAATCGCGATCGCGGTCACTTTTGCTATCTCCGGCGACAGCCAAACGTGCATATTGTACTCGCCGTGATGATGCCCATGATCGTCATCGGCATGGTTATGCGCTTCGCCTGCATGATCATGATCGTCGTCATCTTCGCCTTTCATCAGCAACGGCTTCACCGCCGGCAGTTCGCTGATAGCCAACTTGCGGGTTGCCGAGATAGGCACCAGCGCCTTGTTCAGGAACGCTTCCATGTCCGGCCCGACCCATAGCACCAGGTCCGCAGAGCGCAAACGCTGGATATCGGAAGGACGCAGCGCAAAATCGTGCGGTGAAGCGCCGTCCGGCAGCAACACCTCGGTCGGCGTCACGCCGTCGGCGATCGCCGAAGCGATAAAGCCCAGCGGACGAATCGTGGTCACCACCGCCGCGGAAGCGCTGCTCAGCGGGCCGGCCATCAACAATGCGCTGGCCAACAGCGTACGCTGCAGCCATTTATTTTTCTTTGCCATCATCAGTAATCCCATCGTTTTCATCAACAAGGCGTGATATTATAACATTCGCTTCGTTCTGCAACCTGTAATCTCGAGATGTCTACACTGATAACGCTAAAAAATATCTCCGTCGCCTTCGGCAGCCGCAAGGTGCTGTCGAACATTTCCCTCAGCCTGCAACCCGGCCGTATTCTCACGCTGCTTGGCCCGAACGGCGCGGGCAAATCCACGCTGGTGCGCGTGGTGCTGGGATTGGTCAAACCGACCGCCGGCACGCTGGAGCGTGAGCCCGATCTGCGCATCGGCTATGTGCCGCAAAAGCTGCACCTCGACGCCACCCTGCCACTGACCGTCAGCCGCTTTATGCGTCTTAAACCTGGCGTAAAGAAAGCCGACATTCTGCCGGCGCTCAAACGCGTGCACGCCGCCCACCTGCTCGACCAGCCGATGCAAAAGCTCTCCGGCGGTGAAAACCAGCGCGTGCTGCTGGCGCGAGCGCTGCTGAATAAACCGCAGCTGCTGGTGCTGGACGAACCCACGCAAGGGGTAGACGTCAACGGCCAGCTGGCGCTGTACGATCTGATCGATCAGCTGCGCAAGGAGCTGGGGTGCGCCGTGCTGATGGTCTCGCACGATCTGCATCTGGTGATGGCGAAAACCGACGAGGTGTTGTGCCTCAATCAGCACATCTGCTGCTCCGGCGCGCCGGAGGTGGTCTCGATGCATCCCGAATTCATCGCCATGTTCGGCAACCGCGGCGCAGAGCAGCTGGCGGTGTATCGCCACCATCACAACCACCGCCACGATCTGCAGGGAAGAATTGTCTTGAAGAAAACCGGGAGCCGCGAAGCATGATTGAACTGTTACTTCCCGGCTGGCTGGCCGGCGTGTTGCTGGCTAGCGCCGCCGGGCCGCTGGGTTCCTTCGTGGTCTGGCGCCGCATGTCCTACTTTGGTGATACCCTGGCGCACGCCTCGCTGCTCGGCGTCGCCTTTGGTCTGCTGCTCGACATCAACCCCTTCTATGCGGTGATCGCCATTACGCTGCTGCTGGCTCTGGCCCTGGTTTGGCTGGAACGTCGCCCGCAGCTTTCGGTGGATACCCTGCTCGGCATTCTGGCGCATAGCGCCCTGTCGCTGGGACTGGTGGTGGTGGCGTTGATGTCTAACGTGCGGGTCGATCTGATGGCCTACCTGTTCGGCGATCTGCTGTCGGTTACGCTGAGCGATATCGTGATGATTGCCGGCGGCGTCGCCGTGGTGCTGTTGGTGCTGTGGTGGCAGTGGCGCGATCTGCTGTCGATGACCATCAGCCCGGAGCTGGCGCACGTCGACGGCGTTAATCTGGTGCGCGTACGCACCGTGTTGATGCTGGTCACCGCCTTAACCATCGGTCTGGCGATGAAATTCGTCGGCGCGCTGATCATCACCTCACTGCTGATCATTCCGGCAGCCACCGCTCGGCGCTTCGCACGCACGCCGGAGCAGATGGCGGGCGTCGCAGTGCTGCTCGGCATGGTGGCAGTCACCGGCGGCCTGACCTTCTCGGCATTTTACGATACGCCGGCCGGCCCTTCGGTGGTGCTGAGCGCCGCCGTGCTGTTCACGCTGAGCCTGTTCAAAAAACAGCAGGCTTGATTAAAGCCGGGATATGACAAGGGCCGCGAATGCGGCCCTTTTTTATGATGGGTGGAAAACTTATGCTTCGCGTTCGAGGCCGAAATGCCGGTAGGCATGCTGCGTCGCCAAACGGCCGCGCGGCGTGCGCTGGATAAAGCCCTGCTGGATCAGGAACGGTTCAATCACGTCTTCGATGGTTTCACGCTCTTCGCCGATCGCCGCCGCCAGGTTGTCCAACCCGACCGGGCCGCCGGTAAACTTGTCGATGATCGCCAGCAGCAGCTTGCGATCCATATAGTCGAAGCCTTCGGCATCGACGTTGAGCATATCGAGTGCCTGCGCCGCCACTGCGCCGCTGATCACGCCGTTGGCGCGCACTTCGGCGAAGTCACGCACCCGGCGCAGCAGGCGGTTGGCGATACGCGGCGTACCGCGCGCGCGGCGGGCCACCTCATGGGCGCCCTCGTCGGACAGCTCCAACCCAAGGCACCCGGCGCTGCGTGAGACGATATGCTGCAGATCCGCCACCTGATAAAACTCCAGCCGCTGGACTATGCCGAAACGATCGCGCAGCGGCGAGGTCAGCGAACCGGCGCGGGTGGTCGCGCCCACCAACGTGAACGGCGGCAGATCAAGCTTAATCGAACGCGCCGCCGGCCCTTCGCCGATCATGATATCCAGCTGGTAGTCTTCCATCGCCGGATACAGCACTTCTTCTACCACCGGTGACAAACGGTGGATTTCGTCGATGAATAACACGTCGTGCGGTTCGAGGTTGGTCAGCATCGCCGCCAAATCGCCCGCCTTCTCCAGCACCGGGCCGGAAGTGGTGCGCAGATTCACGCCCATTTCGTTGGCCACGATGTTGGCCAGGGTGGTTTTCCCCAGCCCCGGCGGGCCGAAGATCAGCAGGTGGTCGAGCGCGTCACCGCGCTGCTTGGCCGCCTGGATGAAGATCTCCATCTGCTCGCGTACGTGCGGCTGACCCACGTATTCGGTCAACAGCTTGGGACGAATGGCGCGATCGAGGACTTCTTCCTCGTTGATCGGTTCGGCGGAGATCAGGCGATCGGCTTCAATCATTATCTACCTCTTAGCGGCCTTACAAAGCAGCGCGCAACGCGTCGCGGATCAGCGTCTCGCAGTCGGCGCCCGGTTTGGCAATTTTGCTGACCATGCGGCTGGCTTCCTGCGGCTTGTAGCCCAGCGCCACCAGCGCCGAAACGGCTTCGGCTTCCGCGTCCGCTTCCGGCGCGTTGTCGGCGGCGGACGGCAGGCTGATCTCGCTGCTGTTGTTGAACAGGTCGCCGTTAAGCCCTTTGAAGCGGTCTTTCATCTCTACCACCAGGCGCTCGGCGGTTTTTTTGCCCACGCCCGGCAGCTTGACCAGTGCGGTGATCTCTTCACGCTCCACCGCGCTGACGAACTGCTGCGCGGACATGCCTGACAGGATCGCCAGCGCCAGCTTCGGCCCGACGCCGTTGACCTTGATCAGCTCGCGGAACAGCGCACGCTCCTGCTTGTCGTTGAAACCGTACAGCAGCTGCGCGTCTTCACGCACCACGAAGTGGGTAAACACGATGGCCTCTTGCCCCAGTTCAGGCAGCTCGTAAAAGCAGGTCATCGGCATGTGTACCTCGTAGCCCACGCCGTTCGCCTCCAGCAACACCAGCGGCGGCTGCTTTTCCAGAATATTTCCTCTGAGACGACCTATCATTTACCCTCCTGCAGAATGACCGGGCATGGCGCCCTGCCATGCCGTTGCTGGTAAAGCTTATAACATAAAAAAGGCTGGATGAATATCCAGCCTGAGCAATCATCGCTTTGCGTCAGCGCAAACGCCCGCGCGCCAGGTTCAACCGCCCTTCGCTCATCCGCAGCACGTTCTGGCTGAGGTGGCAATGGGTGATGGCGATAGCCAGAGCATCGGCGGCGTCCGCCTGCGGGTTGGCCGAGAGTTTGAGCAGCGAGCGCACCATGTGCTGTACCTGCGCCTTTTCGGCCGCACCGGTGCCGACCACGGTCTGTTTGACCTGCCGCGCCGCATACTCGAACACTTCCAGATTCTGATTCACCGCCGCCACGATCGCGACGCCGCGTGCCTGGCCGAGCTTGAGCGCCGAATCCGGATTCTTAGCCATAAACACCTGTTCGATGGCGAAGAAGTCGGGCTGAAACTGGGTGATGATCTCGCTGACGCCGGTGTAAATCAGCTTCAGCCGCGTCGGCATGTCGTCCACCACCGTGCGGATGCAGCCGCTGGCGATATAGCTCAACTGACGCCCCTGCTGGCGGATAAGGCCATAGCCGGTGACGCGTGAACCGGGATCGATACCGAGTATGATCGCCATATCTACATCCACCTTGCATGCACGGCGCCGCCGAACGGCGGCGCCCGTTTTACCGGATTACAGCGTCGCCGCCACTTCGTCGGAAATTTCACCGTTATGGTAAACTTCCTGCACGTCGTCGCAGTCTTCCAGCATATCGATCAGACGCAACAGCTTAGGCGCGGTTTCCGCGTCCATGTCGGCCTTGGTCGATGGGATCATCGACACTTCCGCCGCTTCGGCCTCGAAGCCCGCCGCGGTCAGCGCGTCTTTCACCGCGCCCAGGCTTTCCCAGGCGGTGAACACGTCGATAGCGCCATCGTCATAGGTCACGATGTCTTCCGCACCGGCTTCCAGCGCCGCTTCCATCACGCTGTCTTCATCCAGGCCCGGTGCGTAAGTGATCACGCCCTTCTTGGTGAACAGATAAGCTACGGAACCGTCGGTGCCGAGGTTGCCGCCACACTTGGTGAAAGCGTGACGCACTTCCGCCACGGTGCGGTTGCGGTTGTCACTCAGGCATTCGATCATGACGGCGGTGCCGCCAGGGCCGTAACCTTCATAGATGATGGTTTCCATATTGGTATCATCATCGCCGCCCACGCCGCGCGCGATCGCACGGTTCATGGTGTCGCGCGTCATGTTGTTCGACAGCGCCTTGTCCATCGCCGCGCGCAGACGCGGGTTGGAATCCGGATCGCCGCCGCCCAGCTTCGCGGCAGTGACCAGCTCACGAATAATCTTGGTGAAAATTTTACCGCGCTTGGCGTCCTGCGCCGCTTTACGGTGCTTTGTGTTGGCCCACTTACTATGACCTGCCATAAAAAATCTCCGAAAAAAACTACTGGACTGAATTGATCACGAACTCTTCAATCGCCTGCTGATTGCTCCATGACTTGGTCAACTTCACGGCTTCGGCCGCCTCAAGCCATTGGTAAGCGTGGTGCTCGGTAATCACCGGATCGCGCTCCTCGGGCAACGCCAGACAGAACCAGTGCTCTTTATTGCGCGTGGTTCCCGGCGCATAGCGATGTCGCAAATGGACAAAGAGTTCAAACTCCACGCAGCGTTGGCAATCGAACAACGGCAGGTGCTCTGCTTCGATATCGATGCCGACTTCTTCCATGACTTCACGCCGCGCGGCATGCGGCGGTGACTCATCCTGTTCCAGGCTGCCGGTGACCGACTGCCAGAACTCGGTATCGTCGCGCCGCTGTAACATCAGCACCCGACCACTGGATTTCGCGTAAATCACTACCAGGATAGATTCAGGGCGCTTATAACTCATCACTCGCTCTCTTGTTCCGCACCGGCTTTCTTTACCACGCTGATCGCCAGCTCCTGCAGCGACGCCGGGTTGGCGAAGCTCGGTGCGTCGGTCATCAGACAGGCCGCCGCGGTGGTTTTCGGGAAGGCGATCACGTCGCGGATGTTGTCGGTGCCGGTCAGCAGCATCACCAGACGATCCAGGCCGAAGGCCAGGCCGGCGTGCGGCGGCGTACCGTACTTCAGCGCGTCCAGCAGGAAGCCGAACTTCTCGCGCTGTTCATGTTCGTTAATGCCCAGAATGCTGAATACCGTCTGCTGCATTTCGCTGCGGTGAATACGCACCGAACCGCCGCCCACTTCGTAACCGTTGATCACCATGTCATAGGCATTGGCGATAGCGTTGACCGGCGCTGCCGCCAGCTCTTCCGGGCTCATGTCGCGCGGCGAGGTGAACGGGTGGTGCATCGCCGCCAGGCCGCCCTCTTCGTCTTCTTCGAACATCGGGAAGTCGACCACCCACAGCGGCGCCCAGCTGTCGAGTTGGGTCAGCCCCAGATCGCGACCCAGTTTCAGGCGCAGCGCGCCCATCGCGTCGGTGACAATCTTGAAACTGTCTGCGCCGAAGAACAGGATGTCGCCGGTCTGCGCGTTGGTGCGCGCCAGGACAGCTTCCAGCACTTCCGCGCTGAGGAATTTGGCGATCGGGCTCTGCACGCCTTCCATGCCTGCGGCGCGGTCGTTGACCTTCAGCCAGGCCAGGCCTTTCGCGCCGTAGATGTTGACGAAAGCGCCGTACTCGTCGATCTGCTTGCGTGTCAGCTGTGCGCCGCCCGGTACGCGGATTGCCGCCACGCGGCCTTTGGCGTCGTTAGCCGGGCCGGAGAACACTTTAAACTCGACGTCTTTGACCAGGTCGGCCACGTCCACCAGCTCCAGCGGGTTACGCAGGTCCGGCTTGTCGGAGCCAAAGCGACGCATCGCTTCGGCGAAGGTCATGACCGGGAAATCGCCCAGATCCACGCCCTTCACATCCAGCCACAGCTCGCGCGCCAGTTTCTCCATCACTTCACGCACCTGATCGGCGGTCATGAAGGAGGTTTCGACGTCGATCTGGGTGAATTCAGGCTGACGGTCCGCACGCAGGTCTTCGTCACGGAAGCATTTGACGATCTGATAGTAACGATCGAAGCCGGACATCATCAGCAGCTGTTTGAACAGCTGCGGAGACTGCGGCAGCGCGTAGAATTTGCCCTTGTGCACGCGGCTTGGCACCAGGTAATCGCGGGCGCCTTCCGGCGTCGCCTTGGTCAGCATCGGCGTTTCGATATCGAGGAAGCCATGGCTGTCCATGAAGCGGCGTACGAAGCTGGTGATTTTGGCGCGGGTCTTCAGACGCTCAGCCATTTCCGGGCGGCGCAGATCCAGGTAGCGGTATTTCAGGCGCGCTTCTTCACTGTTGACCTGGTTGGAGTCCAGCGGCAGCGGCTCGGAGCGGTTGATGATCTCCAGCGCGTGGGCAAACACTTCCACTTCGCCGGTGGCCATATCTTTATTGATCTGGCTGTCCGGACGCGCACGCACGGTGCCGACGATCTGGATGCAGAACTCATTGCGCAGGTCGTAGGCCTTGTCGAACGCCACTTTCTCGTCCGGATCGAAGAACACCTGCACGATGCCTTCGCGGTCGCGCATATCAATAAAGATCAGGCCGCCGAGATCGCGACGACGATTGACCCAACCACACAGAGTGACTTCCTGGCCCACGTGGGACAGATTCAACTGTCCGCAATATTCAGTACGCATACGCTATCCTTTTACACAGCCGATGCCGCGCCGGGCTACTGCGCCCCTGTCGCGCGGCTGTTATCTGATAAATTCTACTTGTTACCCGGTTTAAAATCCGTCGCATACCACCCGGTGCCCTTAAGCTGGAAGCCGGAGGATGAAATCAACTTGGTCAACGCGGGCTGCCCACACGCCGGGCAGTCTGCCAGCGGCGCATCGGAAAATTTTTGCAATTTCTCTAACCGATGGTTGCAAGCACCACATGCATATTCATAAATCGGCATAGGTCGTTGGATTAAAGAGTGTTGAAAAAAGGGAGTCATTATAAAGGAAATTCATCCGCCCGATAAGTGCGAACACAGCATTGTTACTGCACTAAATGGCGCGTTTTTGCTCGAATCAACACATCGGTTAACAAATTTCCCATTAACCTGCGACAGTTTTTTCACGTAGCCTGATTCTCCCCCGGTTTTGCGCCGAACGCAGCTCGCCCGACGCGCCGAACAGTTTTTATCCACTTCGCAACGAGATGAAATCCATGCTGAAACTTGACGCCCAAACCACCGCTCTGGTGCTGATCGATTTGCAAAATGGCATTCTGCCCTACGCCGGCGGCCCGCACGGCGCCGAGCAGGTGGTGGCGAACGCCGCCCTGCTGGCCGCGCGTTTTCGTCTGCTAGGCGCGCCGGTGCTGTTGGTGCGCGTCGGTTGGTCAGACTCCTTCGCCGAAGCGCTGAAACAACCGGTGGATAAACCGGCTCCCGCGCCCGCCGGCGGTTTGCCGGCCAGCTGGTGGGAGTTCCCCGCGCCGCTGGCGGTCTGCGACAGCGATATTCTGATCACCAAGCGCCAATGGGGCGCCTTCTACGGCACCGATCTGGACTTGCAGCTGCGCCGTCGCGGCATCAAGTCTGTGGTGCTGGGCGGTATTTCCACCAATATCGGCGTGGAATCCACCGCACGCGCCGCCTGGGAACACGGCTATGAGCTGGTGATCGCCGAAGACGTCTGCAGCGCGCAGAACGCGGAAATGCACCGTTTCGCGTTCGAACACATCTTCCCGCGTTTGGCGCGAGTGCGCGACACCGGCGAAATTCTTGCCGCGCTCGACCGGTAACGTTAAGTTGTAGCCTGATAAGCCAAGGATAAGTAAAGGAAGACGACGCCGTGATCTACATCGGACTGCCCCAGTGGCAACATTCAGCCTGGAATCGTATCGGGCTGCGTGACTTGGCGGATTACAGCCGCTACTTCAACTGCGTGGAAGGCAACACCACCTTCTACGCGCTGCCGAAGCTGGACATCGTGCAGCGCTGGCGCGACATGACCGGCGACGATTTTCGCTTCTGCTTCAAATTCCCGTCGGACATCAGCCACAAGGCCGCCCTGCGCAACTGCGCCGCCGAGCTGCAGGCGTTTTACCACTGCCTGAGCCCGGTGCATCAACGCATCGGGCAATTGTGGCTGCAGTTGCCCGCCGCCTTCGGCCCCGACGAGCTGCCGCGCATGTGGCAGTTCTTCGAAAGCCTGCCGCAGGAATTCACCTACGGCGTCGAAGTGCGTCATCCGGCATTTTTCGCCAAAGGCGAGGAAGAGCGCGCGTTGAATCAGGGGCTGCATCAGCGCGGCATCAATCGGGTGATCCTCGACAGCCGCCCGGTGCATCACGCCGCCCCCCATACCGCCGCCGTGCGCGATGCCCAGCAGAAAAAACCGAAGCTGCCGGTGCACGCTCTGGTCACCGCCGACCAACCGCTGGTGCGCTTTATCGGCGGCGACCAATTGACCGACAACCTGCGCTGGTTCGAAGCCTGGCAGCAAAAACTGCCGCTGTGGCAGCAACAACATCAACCGTATCTGTTTATTCATACGCCGGACAACGGCGATTCACCCCAGCAAGCGCAAAAAATTTGGCAGCAGCTGCGCCGAGCGATCCCCGATTTGCCTGCGCCGCCGGACTGGCCAGAGCAAGATGCACTGTTTTGACCTATTAATCTGACCAATAACATCAAATATTTCCCCGCGACAGTGAATACAATGACGGCTATGATGCTGGCTGCCAGTTTTGGTTAGGGAACGGAGTTAAAAATGGTAAGCGCGCTTTATGTAGTGCTCGGCGCATTGTTGTTGATCAAACTCTCTTATGACGTAGTCAGATTAAGGATGCAGTACCGCGTAGCCTACGGCGACGGCGGTTTTTACGAATTGCAGACCGCCATCCGCGTGCATGGCAACGCCGTTGAATACATTCCTATCGCTGCCGTATTGCTGGTGATCATGGAGATGAACGGCGCGGAAATCTGGATGATTCACCTTTGCGGCCTGATGCTGATGGCCGGGCGACTGGTGCATTACTACGGTTTGCGCAACCGCGAGGTTCGCTGGCGTCGTTCAGGCATGGCCGCGACCTATATCTCTTTGTTGTTGATGGTTCTGGCAAATATCTTCTATCTGCCCTGGGATCTAATTTTCAGCCTGCATTGATCCCGTTTTATCATCAGGCGGCCGCGCCGCCTGCTTCCGCTCCGCTTTTTTACGCTTTTCTGTTAGACTACGCAGCTTCGAATTCTGAACTGATTTGCCGCTATGCCAAACCGCGATACCCTTTTCTCCGCCCCCATCGCCAAACTGGGCGACTGGACCTTCGACGAACGCGTCGCCGAAGTGTTTCCCGACATGATCCAACGCTCCGTTCCCGGCTATTCCAACATCATCTCGATGATCGGCATGCTAGCCGAACGCTTTGTGCAACCCGACAGCCGGGTGTATGACTTGGGCTGCTCGCTGGGCGCGGCGACGCTGTCGATGCGGCGGAATATCAAGGTGCCTGGCTGCACTATCATCGCCGTCGACAATTCGCCGGCGATGGTGGAACGTTGCCGCCGCCATATCGACGCCTTCCGCGCCGACACGCCGGTCGACGTCATCGAAGCCGACATTCGCGACATCGACATCGAAAACGCCTCGATGGTGGTGCTGAACTTTACGCTGCAGTTCCTCGAGCCGGCCGATCGCCTGCGTCTGCTGGAGAAAATCTATCGCGGCCTGCGCCCAGGCGGCGCACTGGTGCTGTCGGAGAAATTCAGCTTTGAAGACGCCGAAGTCGGCGAACTGCTGTTCAACATGCATCACGATTTCAAACGCGCTAACGGGTACAGCGAGCTGGAGATCAGCCAAAAACGCAGCATGCTGGAAAATGTGATGCTCACCGACTCGGTAGAAGCGCACAAAGCGCGACTGCAACAGGCCGGGTTCGAGCATGCCGAAGTGTGGTTCCAGTGCTTCAACTTCGGTTCGCTGATCGCCCTGAAAGCGGGAGAGGCACAATGATTGAGTTCGGTGATTTCTATCAGCATATTGCCAAGAGTCCCCTCAGCCATTGGTTGGATACCCTGCCCGCGCAGCTCAGCGCCTGGCAACGTGAATCGCTGCACGGCAAATTCAAACAGTGGTTCAACTCGGTAGAACATTTGCCGACGCTGACCCCAACCCGCCTCGATCTGCTGCACGGCGTGCGCGCCGAAATGGAGCCCGGCCTGTCGCCGGGCCAGCTCGAAGGCATCGAGAAAATGCTGCGCACCCTGATGCCGTGGCGTAAAGGGCCGTTCTCGCTGTATGGCATCGATATCGATACCGAATGGCATTCCGACTGGAAGTGGGATCGTGTGCTGCCGCACATTTCTCCGCTGGCCGGCCGCACCATTCTCGACGTTGGCTGCGGCAGTGGTTATCACCTGTGGCGCATGATCGGCGCCGGTGCCCACTTCGCCGTAGGCATCGATCCCATGCAGCTGTTCCTATGCCAGTTCGAAGCGGTGCGCAAGCTGTTGGGCGGCGATCAGCGCGCCCACCTGCTGCCGCTCGGCATCGAGCAGTTGCCAGATTTGGCGGCGTTCGACACCGTGTTCTCGATGGGGGTGCTGTATCACCGCCGCTCGCCGCTTGATCATCTGTATCAGCTGAAAAATCAGCTGGTGGCTGAAGGTGAACTGGTGCTGGAAACGCTGGTGGTGGAAGGCGATCGCCACCAGGTGCTGGTGCCGGGCGATCGTTATGCGCAGATGCGCAACGTGTATTTCATCCCTTCCGCCGAAGCGCTGAAATGCTGGCTGGAGAAGTGTGGCTTCGTCGACGTGAAGATCGCCGATATGTGCGTCACTAGCCTCGAGGAGCAGCGCCGCACCGACTGGATGACCAGCGAGTCGCTGGCCGAATTCCTCGATCCGAACGATCGCAGCAAAACGGTCGAAGGCTATCCGGCGCCCCTGCGCGCCGTACTGACCGCCAAAAAACCCTAGTACTCGCTAATCGGGCCGGCCTGCGCCGGCCCGAATTCACCCGTTACTGACATCGACAATTCGCAGCTCATAGACCATCGTCGCGTTCGGCGGGATCTGCGGCGCATAGCCGGTTTCACCGTACGCCAACGCCGGCGGCACCACCATCGTCAGCGAGCCGTGATTTTTCAGGTGGCCGATCGCCTCGCGGAACAACGGCGGATAGGCGGAGAGCGGCTGGGACATCACCTTCCCACTACGATCCATATCCTGAATCACGCGACCGTCGGTTAAACTTTCTTTCACCACGATGTCCACCCGCGCGTTTTCCTTAATGGCCTCATCACCCGCATAATCGATGCGATACCAGAAACCGGCAGGCGACTTCTGCGTACCCTTCTTCTTTTTAAACTCGGCGACGAACGCCTCACCCTTGCTGGTCTGCGTCTTCGCCGCCTGGTTTCTGGCGTCATTTACCGCTTTTTCCGACTCCGCCAGTGCGCTGGTCAACTGCGCATCGCTCAACTGGTAATGGCCGCTGAAGGTATCGATCACGCCCGCCAGCAGCACGGTTTTGTCGGGCGTGATACCCCAATTTTTACGTTCCGCCAGCATCGTTTGAATATCGCGCCCCAAAG
Source organism: Serratia sp. CY33802 (assembly GCF_052169095.1). Lineage (NCBI taxonomy): Bacteria > Pseudomonadati > Pseudomonadota > Gammaproteobacteria > Enterobacterales > Yersiniaceae > Serratia > Serratia sp. CY33802. The sequence continues at coordinate 828,281 of NZ_JBJNLL010000001.1, read as the reverse complement.
CGACACCGGCGGCGTAGCTCTGTTGCTCCGGCTTTTTCTTGAGCGTCTGACTCTCCGGCAGCCATTTAGCCCGCGATCTCAGCCCATCCAGTTCCTCGCGCAAGGCTTGCTGTGCCTGTTGCGCGGCCGCCAGCTCCGTCGCCGTTTTATCCGCCTGTTGCGCCGCTTTATTCCGTAGCTGCACTGTCTGCGCGTTTTCCGTCGTCAGCGCCGCCAGACGCTGTTCCAGCGCCTTAGCCTGCTCGGTTTGCGTTTTGTTTTTTCCCTGCAGCGTTGCCAACTGCTGCTGAAGTTCAGCCGTCGCTTTGGCGGCCTCGGCCTTTTGCTGCGCCAGCGCCGTCTTCAGGTTTTGCTCTTGTTGCTCAGCCTGTTGGCGTTGACCATCACGCTCTTTCTGCAGCTGAGTCAGCTGCTGCTGAAGTTCAGCCGCAGCCTTGGCGGCTTCGACCTTTTGCTGCGCCAGCGCCGTCTTCAGGCTTTTTTCTTGCTGCTCGGCCTGTTGGCGTACGATATCCCTCTCTTTTTGCACCTGCGCCAGCTGCTGTTGAAGTTCACCCGCAGCCTTGGCGGCTTCCGCCTTTTGCTGCGCCAGCGCCGTCTTCAGGCTTTTTTCTTGCCGCTCGGCCTGTTGGCGTACGATATCCCTCTCTTTTTGCACCTGCGCCAGCTGCTGCTGAAGTTCACCCGCAGCCTTGGCGGTTTCGGCCTTTTGCTGCGCCAGCGCCGTCTTCAGGCTTTGCTCTTGCTGCCCCCCCTGCTGCCGTTGATCCACCTGCTCTTTTTGCAGTTTCGCCAACTGCTGCTGCAGTTCGCCCGTCAGCCTGGCAGCCTCGGCCTTCTGCTGTTCCAGCTCAGCGGCGGCCGCTTTTTTATCCTGCTCATAACGTTGGCGCGCTTTATCGTGGGCGGTCTGCACCGCGCCCAATTTCTCCTGCCAGGCGTTATCCGCCTGGCCAGGCAGCACCGCCAGCCGTTGTTCCAGCAAGGCAATACGCCGATCGCGCTCCGCGGTTTGTTGCTTTTGCCGCGCTAACGCCGCTTGCGTTTCGGCGATCTGCGCCTGAGCCTTACGCTCCTGCGGCGTCAGGTTCAGCGCCTGCCGCACGCCGCTGGCGAAGTTGCTCAACGCGCTCAGATCGGGCGCCGGTGACGGTTTGTCGGCGGCCGTCAGGGTGGACGCGACGCGCAACGCGGTCAGCTCCTGCTGCAGTGATTGAATTACCGCCTGCTGTTGCTCCAATCGGGCCTCTTTCTCGCGCAGCGCCTTTTGCCACTGCGCCAGCTGCTTCTTATGCGCCGCCGTCTCACGCGTTTGAACCGGCCGGGATGCTGACTTTTGTGGGGCCTGGGATTGAGTGACTGCGGTATCCGCTGCCGGTGCATCTTGCCGCTGATAGCGCTCGGCAAACTGCAATAACGCCGGCACGTCGTCATCCGCAGCGACCACCGCCGGCGCAAACGCCAACGCTATCATCAGGCTCAGTAGCGCCTTTCTCGCACGGAGAGTCATTGGGCGCGTTCTCCGCGCTCAGCCAGGCCGGTCATCATGGCAGAACTGATGTCTGCGCACAGACGGCTGGTGCGATAACGATACAGGGCGTCAACGGTTTCCTGCGTGCCCGTGTTGACCCGCTGGCGTACCCCGGCATACTGCGCCGCGCCGCCCATCAAAGTATCGAACTCGCGTTTGAATTTTTGGTATTTTTCGTTATCCATACCGCGCATGGCATCCAGTTCGCGCTGGCACTGCTGCATGCGCTCAGCTTCACGCTGCCGTTTGTCTTGCTCGGCAACTTCTTCCGCGCTGGGCGGCTTACTTAATGTAGAAACAGGCCGCTTGGCGGTCTGGCAGCCGGTCAGGGCCAACGTCAGCAAAAGCGCAGCGGTCAAACAGTGTGCCGTTCGGGTCATTATCGTTATCTCCTTGTAAAGTCCGCCGTCGGCGTGCTCTGTGGCTGCGCCGACGGCTCTCCTCAATTGATGCTGTGATGTTCCGGCCATAAAACCGGCGGTGAGCAGGTATAAAATGCAGACGCGATAATGAGCGGCAGAGCGCAAATCATTCACCACGCAAATAAATACCAAAAAATCATTTAATATCATGATATTTAAAGGATTTTAACTCACAAATTTATCAGCAGGGCATAGCGAGCGCAAGAAGAGATGGGGCCGCCGACCGAATAACAGCGTTGAAACGGTGCTGCGTCTTTACAAGGTACCAGGCCAATCCATGCTCCACTTTCCGCGGCCTGAACTTCACGCTGTATCAGCACCCAGCAAACCTCATCGACTTTTTGAAACGTCCAGCCTGATTGAGAATAGTGTTGCCAACCAACAGGAGAAATTTCATGAACAATATGATTAGTGTTAATAACATCAGTGAATTGCGTAATCTGACGCCAGTTACAGATGACCAGATTGTCTTTTTAGTTTCTCACACCGCTGGACACTTCACCGGAGGCGGCGAATTCTATTATGCGAAAACGGATACAACCAGTGCGGACAATAACGGTACCGTGGTGGTTACAACGGGAGGAGCGCGCTGGAAACGACTGGATCAGAAACTGACTTTCGATCACTTCGGTGCCGATCCTAGTGGCACTTCCGCCTCTGACGCAGCAATCAGCGCGACATTAAACTATGCCGCGAGTTTAAAAAACAAAGTGGTCTATGCTTCGGGAAATGCTCAATATCTGCTGACCAGCACTCAACCTATCAACGTCGCAAATGGCGTCACAGTCAGAGGATCCCGCCGCGGTATTGCTCAAGGCCCTGCAAGTCTTACAAACAATGGCCCTAATCGGGCAGGCCTTGCTGACGATAGTGCTTTCATCATCAAAAAGCCGGCAGGTACGGTTTGTTTCGCCTGCGATAAGAACGTTGTCTTTGATGGTTGGTCGTTCCTCTATCCAGATCAGAAATATACTGCCACCCAGCCGGAGGCGTTTGTTCCATACGGAGCCACCATTACCGCAACCGGCGCTCTGTCAGTCGCCAACTGCCGTTATGTAGGCGCCTATGATTTTGTTGAAGCTCGTGGAGAAGCCAACAGCTTTGAGAATATCTACGGTTGGGCAGTACGCTGCGACTACAGGGTTTATGAAAGCAGGGACATCAACAGATTTACCAATGTTCACGTCAATGCCAACGTCGTGCGCCCGACAGAAAACGCGGTGACTGCCTCTATCGCCGTAGCCGGTTCTTGTGCTTTCAATCTCGATCGCCACGACAATACGTTTATGGTGAATGTGTTCTCTTATGGCAAAAAGATCTTTATCAAAACTACAACACAAGGAACCTCCTATTTAGGCGGCCTTAGCCTGAGCAATTTCATGGCAGACAGAAATGGTACCGGAATTGATATCGACTCGGATTCCTCCGCCAATATTCAAATCGCCAACGGTTCTTATATTAATGACTATGGTGATACCGTTGGAGGGTTCCTGGTATTAAGAAAGTCTACTGGCCAATCAAATATCACCCCAGTGCAAATCAGCAATGTTAACTTCGCTACCGCTAATGGGCCGAAGGGTTCACTCTCCCCTCAGGCCATTCGCTTCGAAGCGAACGGCGGGTATCAACTTTCATTCAGCAACACCGTCATGCCAATGTGGACGAACGGCAGTCTGAACAATGAAGCGGGTTACAACATTCTTAGAGGCACACTGAGCATTGCGCAACGCAGCTATCAGCTACATGCGGCTCCGCTAAATTGTTTGACGAACAGCAACATGATCGCCATCGGTGCTGACAAACAGCCTGTTGGCTGGTTTATTGACGGGAATCTGACGGCGGATAGCAATATCCTGACCGCCAATGGAGACAACCCGGCTTATAAAGGTTTGGGTCAACGTATTCATCGGAGCATGGGATTGAGAACATTCTGGGCCATCGCATCCTCTATCGGCGATCAATCTACCGCGCAAGCTTCGACTGGCATTTGGGCCCGCTCGTACAACGATAATTATACCGACACTGTCGAGAGCAATGAAGCGATTCCCTGGATACGCATCGGCAACCTCTACTACGCGCGTTTTGTCATGAACAACAATCGCACTATCCACGATATCCTGGTCAATCCCGGAAGTGGCAATAATGCGGTGCGCGTTTTAAACTGCGGCATTACTCCGGGCGAAGTCTTCAACTTCTCGCCCGATGCACAGCACTAATCATCCGCAAAATAAAAAAAGCCCCGGCAAAACGCCGGGGCCTGGTACTTGCGTGATCGCCGAGGGCTCGGTGACACGCAAAGGGGTCTTACGGCCCGGAAACCGGTTATCAAACACGGTTAGCTGCGTGTTTATGCGCTTTGCGCCAGGGGATCAACCAAGGCCAGCGCGTTTTTCATCGCCTCCACCATTTCGCCATCCACGCAATAATGGCTAAATTCGTCAAACTCGTTATCGGAGCACATGGTGACACCCGCCTTGCGATAACGCATGGTCGACGGCGCTAGATGGCCGGAAGAGCTGTGCAGTTCATGCAGGCCGATATCGACGAACTTGTGCAGATTGCTGAGGCGCACACCGGCACCCGCCATGATCACCGGGCCCTGGCTGGCCTGACGCAAATCACGCAGCAACGGCAGGCCAAGTTCGGCGCTCTGCTGTTGGCCGGAGGTCAGAATGCGCGCCACGCCCAGCTCAGTCAGTTGCTCCAGCGCCACCATCGGATTCTGGCACATGTCGAACGCGCGGTGGAACGTCACCGCCATCCCCTCGCACAGCCTCATCACTTCGCGCATGCGCGGCAGATCGATGTGCCCTTCTTCGTCCAACATGCCTACCACTACGCCGGGGAATCCCATCTCGCGGATGTGGCGGATATCTTGCTTGATCACCTCGAAATCCACCGCGCCGTAGCAAAAATCACCACCGCGAGGGCGAACGATCGGATGCACCGGGATCGCAACCCGCTCGCGCGCCAGACGCAGCGTGCCATAGCTCGGCGTCAATCCCCCTTCGCTCTGGCTGGCGCACAACTCGATGCGATCGGCGCCCGCCCGTTCGGCCGTCAGCGCACAGTCGACGCTAAAGCAACAAACTTCCAGTTTTATCATTGTCACCCCCAGATAACGGCCAACATACGGCGGCAATTGTTCATTTCTTCATTTCTCACGTAGGCTCATGCATAGGCATAAACCGGTTCAGGGTTGTAACTATGGCATTCAATTTTGATCAATGGGTAGACCGCAGTCACAGTGACAGCGTTAAGTGGGATAAATATCGCGGCCGCGACATCCTCCCGCTTTGGGTCGCCGACAGCGATTTCGCCTCGTCGCCGGCGGTGATAGAAGCCTTGCAGCGGCGCGTAGCGCACGGCGTATTCGGCTACACCCACCCATCCCCTGATCTTCTTGAGGTTTTTATCCGCCGCATGGTAGAGCGCTACGGTTGGCACATCAAGCCTGAATGGATCATTTTCTTGCCTGGGTTGGTGTGCGGCCTGAACCTGTGCGTGCGCGCCTGCACCGAAGAACATCAGAGCACGCTGGCTCCCTCTCCCATTTATCCGCCGTTTCGCAAAGCGGCCAAATTCGCGGGGCGTAAACACCTCTCGGTGCCGCTAACGGCGGCAAACCAACGTTGGGTGCTGGATTTTTCCGCGCTGCATGGGCAGCTCAGCGGCAACGAGAAGCTCCTGCTGCTGTGCAACCCGCAAAATCCCGGAGGCACCGTTTATCGCCGGGATGAACTGTTGCAGCACCATCAGTTCGCTCGCGAGCACGATTTAATCGTCTGCTCCGATGAAATCCACTGCGAGCTGCTACTTGAACCCGGCGTGCGACACATCCCTTTCGCCACCCTGAATGAAGATGCGGCCCAACGCAGCGTGACGCTGATGTCACCGTCAAAGACATTCAATCTCGCCGGGCTCGGCGCCTCGATGGCGATCGTCCCCAACGAAGCGTTGAGACAAAAGCTGAAACGCGCACGCAGCGGCATTGTCCCGGAGGTTAATCTGCTGGCGCTGGTCGCCGCCCAGGCGGCCTATCAATACGGGCAACCCTGGCTGGATGAGCAATTAATTTATCTGCGCGCCAATCGCGATCGGTTGACAGAGCGCATCAACGCTATGCCGGGATTGACGTTGTTACCGATCGAAGCCACCTATTTGGCCTGGATCGACTGCAGCGCTTTGCCGGTGGATAACCCGCATCAGTTCTTCGAGCGCGCAGGCGTTGGGTTAAGCGCCGGTTTGGATTTCGGCGATCGGCGCTTTGTACGGCTGAACTTCGGTTGCCGGCGGGCCCTGCTCGATGAAGCGCTCGATCGCATGGCGCAAGCCTGTGCGGCACTGGCTGGCTAGCCTTGTTCGCTGGCGACGATGTCTCTAATGGAATAAGGATGAAACTTGATCGTAACCGTTCCATCGGTGATGGCCAGCGTCGGGTTCGGCAGCCGTTCGCCTTCGCCTTTTGGCGAACTTTGCTTCAGCTTGATCCCCGGCGCCAACAACGCTTCATCAGCAAGGTGACTCAACGCCCGTGCATGCAGCGTCTGCGGATCGCCGCTGAGCACCAATTCAACATGTTCCCACCCTTCATGCGGATAGCGTTTCTCCCCGGGGTACGGCAGCTCGACGCAATCTATGCGCCACGGCCCCACGGCCAGCGGCTGCTGTAAATCAAACAAACAGATAGGCCGCCCGTTGATCATCGATTCGGACAGCAGTGTCCCACACTGCATCAATCCCTGGCGCCAGCGTTCGGCGGTAGCGTTCTGGTGACAACGCAGGGAGATGTGATCGGCGATAAAGGCAGACAGATCAAGCCGCAATCTGGCGGCAAATTGTTGCAACGCCTGCTCGAAACGCGGCAGGTCGAGCTTCAGATCGTCAAGCTCGGCAATGGCCTGCAAGGGAGTGGTCATAGGAACCTCAAAACAACGGAGCACAAAGTTAAACGCCGTAATTTACACGGTGGCGACAGCGCTCGCCAGCGTTGAGAGGGTTTTCAGCAGTCATTCAGAATGATTTTTGGTTGCGTGCAGAGAGAGCAAAAAACCAACTTTTTATTAAGAAGGCAGCTTATTAAGTCAACAGAAAAATAAAAATTAAGAATTTTCGCAAGCCATTATAACCCTTCATCATGACGTTATGATTTAAGTTATTTTTCACAAAACCATTCGTGATTCGCGGGTTAAACCGATTGAATCGCTTCATTTAATCACACTTTATCCACTTATCAAATTCACAAAAAAACAACAATCAACCCATTGTAAACAAAGACAATAAAATTCAATAATTAATAAAAAACTAAGGATTATCTTAATTTAACCTCGGACAATTGATTCACCAGTACAACTCAGCTACTTTGGAGAAAATTTAAATTCGAGATGATCATTATGTTATTGCTGACGATTTCCTTGGTGTTGATAATTATCGCCGTATACGCCATCTACCGTCATTTTAAATCACGCCGCACCAACACGCTGGATGCCAGGCGTCACAATAAAAAGCGTTAGCCTCATAACTCTCCCCTCCGTACATTCTGGTCAGGTCATTCTGCTTTTCACCTTCAGGCATTCTACGCGCCGCACCCGACAACTGTTTCATCGCAGCGGCCGCGCCAACTGCTGACGGGCTCCGTCAGATCGGTTACAATTGCAGGCTGTTTTGTGGAGGTCGCCCGTCGCGCCCGCCACCGTTGAATCCCGCAGGGGCTGGCTTCAGCTCCTCGTTCGTCATTAAGGTAACCCGGTGAATATTCAGGTTCTTCTTTCAGATAAAGTCAGCCAGGCGCTGATTGCCGCTGGTGCGCCAGCCGATTGCGAAGCGCAGGTCCGCCCTTCCGCCAAGGCGCAGTTTGGTGATTACCAGGCCAACGGCGTGATGTCAGTCGCCAAAAAGCTGGGCATGCCGCCCCGTCAGCTGGCGGAAAAAGTGGTGCAACTGCTGGATCTCGGCGATGTCGCCAGTAAAGTGGAAATCGCCGGTCCCGGCTTTATCAACATTTTCCTGAACAGCGACTGGGTCGCCCGCCAGGCCGACCAGGTGCTGAATGCACCGAAGCTGGGCATTGCCCCGGTTGAACCGCAAACCATCGTTATCGACTACTCTGCGCCGAACGTGGCGAAAGAGATGCACGTCGGCCATCTGCGCTCCACCATCATCGGCGACGCCGCGGCACGTACCCAGGAGTTTCTGGGCCACAAAGTGATCCGTGCCAACCACGTCGGCGACTGGGGCACCCAGTTCGGCATGCTGATTGCCTACCTGGAAAAAATGCAGAATGAAAACGCCAGCGATATGGGCCTGTCCGATCTCGAGCAGTTTTATCGCGAAGCCAAGAAACATTACGACGAAGACGCCGAGTTCGCCGAGCGCGCGCGCGCTTACGTCGTGAAGCTACAGGGCGGCGATCAGTACTGCCTGAAAATGTGGCGCAAGCTGGTCGACATCACCATGGCGCAAAACCAGCTGACCTATAACCGCCTGAACGTCACGCTGACCGAAGACGACGTGATGGGCGAAAGCCTGTATAACGCGATGCTGCCGGGCATCGTCGCCGATCTGAAAGCCAAAGGGCTGGCGGTGGAAAGCGAAGGCGCCACCGTGGTGTTCCTCGACGAATACAAGAACAAGGACGGCGACCCGATGGGCGTCATCATCCAGAAAAAGGATGGCGGCTACCTCTACACCACCACCGATATCGCCTGCGCCAAATATCGCTACGAGACCCTGGGCGCCAACCGCGTGCTGTATTACATCGACTCCCGCCAGCATCAGCACCTGATGCAGGCCTGGACCATCGTGCGCAAAGCCGGTTACGTGCCTGAGTCCGTCTCGCTGGAACACCACATGTTCGGCATGATGCTGGGCAAAGACGGCAAGCCGTTCAAAACCCGCTCAGGCGGCACCGTGAAGCTCTCCGATCTGCTGGATGAGGCCATCGAACGCGCCGAACAGCTGATCGCCGGCAAAAACCCGGACATGCCGGAAGAGGAAATGAAGACCGTGGCCCGCGTGGTCGGCATCGGCGCGGTGAAATACGCCGATCTGTCGAAAAGCCGCACCACCGACTATGTTTTCGACTGGGATAACATGCTGGCCTTCGAAGGCAATACCGCGCCTTATATGCAATACGCCTATACCCGCGTGGCATCGGTATTCAAACGCGCCGGGATCGACGAAAGCAGCCTGACGCTGCCGCTGACACTGACCGAAGAGCGTGAAATTGCACTGGCCACTCGCCTGCTGCAGTTCGAAGAGGTGCTCACTACCGTTGCACGTGAAGGCACGCCGCACGTCATGTGCAGCTACCTGTACGATCTGGCGGGCTTGTTCTCCGGTTTCTACGAGCACTGCCAGATCCTCAACGCCGACAGCGAAGAAGCGCGTCAGAGCCGCCTGAAGCTGGCGCTGCTGACCTCTAAAACGCTGAAAACGGGTCTGGACACGCTCGGCATCGAAACCGTCGAACGTATGTAAACCGCACTGCGCGGAAAGCAAAAAGGTCGCCAAGGCGACCTTTTTTTATTCTTGCATTCGGCTCAGGCGACGCGGCGCGCAAAATCACGCGGGCGGAAACCCAACCCGGCCAGCACGCCGAAGTAGGCCACCACGCCGGCCACAACCACCGCCGCCAAGCGCAGCAAACGCTCCAGCATATTGCCCTGATCCCAGGCCGGCATCAGCCACATCACACCAATCAGCACCGCCGACATCACCAGCACGGCGATCACCAGCTTGGTGAGGAACAGTGCCCAACCCGGCTGTGGCTGGAAGATCTTCTGCTTGCGCAGCTGCCAATACAACAACGTGGCGTTCAGGCAGGCCGCCAAACCGATCGACAGCGCCAGACCGGCATGCTTAAGCGGACCAATAAACGCCAGGTTCATCACCTGTGTCATGATGAGCGTGATGATGGCGATCTTGACCGGCGTTTTAATGTCCTGCCGCGAATAGAAGCCTGGCGCCAACACTTTAACCACGATCAGCCCCATCAGTCCTACCGAGTAAGCCACCAACGCGCGTTGCGTCATCGCCGCGTCAAAGGCGCTGAACTTGCCGTACTGGAATAACGAGACGGTCAACGGCTTGGCCAAAATACCCAGCGCGATGGCGCTCGGCAACGCCAGCAGGAAGCACAGACGCAGCCCCCAATCCATCAGGCGCGAATACTCGTCGTGGTTGCCGCTTGAGAAGCTTTTGGCCAGCGACGGCAGCAGGATGGTGCCCAACGCCACGCCCAACACGCCGGACGGAAACTCCATCAGGCGGTCAGCGTAGTACATCCAGGACACCGAGCCGGACACCAGGAACGAAGCGAAAATGGTGTTGATGATCAGCGAGATTTGGCTGACCGACACCCCGAGGATCGCCGGCCCCATCTGGCGCATCACGCGCCAGACCCCGGCATCACCCAGTTTGAGGCGCGGCAATACCAGCATGCCGATCTTGCGCAGGTGCGGCAGCTGATAACCCAGCTGCAGCACGCCGCCCACCACCACCGCCCAGGCCAGCGCCAGCACCGGCGGGTGGAAATACGGGGCGGCGAACAGCGCGAAGCCGATCATGCTGACGTTAAGCAACGTGGGGGCAAAGGCCGGGATCGAGAAGCGGTTCCAGGTATTGAGAATAGCCCCCACCAGCGACGCCAGTGAGATCAACAAAATGTAGGGGAACGTGATGCGCAGCAGCGCCGAGGTCAACGCAAATTTGTCGGGCGTGTCGGTAAAGCCCGGCGCAGTAATGTAGATCACCCAGGGCGCGGCCAGCATCCCCAACACCGTCACCACCGCCAGCACCAGCGTCAACAGCCCGGAGACATAAGCGATAAAAGTGCGCGTCGCTTCTTCACCCTGCTGGCTCTTGTATTCGGCCAGGATCGGCACGAAGGCCTGCGAAAACGCGCCTTCGGCAAAGATACGGCGCAGCAGATTAGGGAGTTTGAACGCCACGAAGAAGGCGTCCGTTGCCATGCCGGCCCCGAACACGCGCGCGACGATCGCATCGCGGGCAAAGCCCAACACCCGCGAAAACATCGTCATCGAGCTGACGGCAGCCAAGGATTTGAGTAGGTTCATGTGGTTGTCTGATAGGTACCGTAAATATCAACGCCTGCAACAGCAGGCGTCAGTGAAACAATCGGCTCAGTTTACGCATCCGGAAAAGAATAGCTACCGCCATATGTTACATAGAGTTATCCCGCAGCAAACGCTCGACCACCCGCTGGGCGACCAGCGCCTGTTCGCCGCCGGTTTCCGGCGCGCTCTGGTTGGCGACGGCATCAAGGAAATGCCGTACCGCCCCGTCGAAGCCGCGTTGCACCAGCGTGCTTTGCCAACCCGGCACCGGCTGTTCCAACTCACCCTGTACATCTTCACGCAGCCAGTGACGCATATCGGTCAACTGATACAGCGCGCCGTCGGTCACCGCCTGCACGCTTTCGCGCTGGCTGCCGCCGCGGCGATGCATACTGGTCGTCACCTGCGTGTCGCCGCAGGCGAAGTGGTGCTCGGCGTACAGCATTTCGCCTGCGGCGTTGGCCCGTAAGCTGCCGCTCAACAGTTGCTCGCGTCCGCCCGCCAGCCACAGCGCAGTGTCTACCACGTGCAGGTAATCATCCAATAGGGTAAAACGCAGATCGTGCGGACCGACGCTGTCCGCCCGATGTTTATCCATACGGATAGAGGCCGGCTGGTTCATTTCCAGCTTGAGCTGCCGGTAAAGCGGCGCGAAACGGCGGTTGAACCCCACCATCAGCGTTTTGCCTCGCCGCTCGGCCAACTCGAGCAGTTGCTCGCCCTGCTCCAGCGTTTCCGCCAGCGGCTTATCGACGTAAACGTGCACGCCGCGGTTTAGCAGCTCGCCAATGACCGAAAAATGGCTGGCGGTGCTGCTGTGGACAAATACGGCGTCGCACTGTTCGGCCAGGCTGTCCAGCCGGGAGAAACAGGCCATGCGGTAGCTGTCGCACAGCGGCTGCGCTTTTTGCTGATTGGGCGAAAAACCGCCCACCAGCGTCCAATCCGCCGCTTGGCCGAGGATTGGCAGGTAAGCCTTCTGCGCGATACTGCCCAATCCCACCACGCCTACTCGTAATTTAGTCATTCGCATCCCTCGCCAACAGGTGTTGCAGCTGCCGTTTCAGCTCCGCCACTTCGTTTTCCAATGCGCTGACCCTGGCGCTCAGTTCGCTGTCTTCCTCGGATTCGAACGCCTCCGGCGGCGCTTCATCAATCTGGCCGCTGAACAGATGCATGAACCGGCTTTCGCGCTTGCCCGGCTCACGAGCCAGGCGCACCACGAACGGGCCATCTTCCCGCGTGGCCAGCTGTTGCAGCACCTGCTCGACCTCGCTGACATCGCTGAACTCGTGCATCCGATTGGTGCGGGTGCGTAGCTCGCCCGGTGTTTGCGCACCGCGCAGCAACAAAGTGGCGATCACCGCCAGTTCGGCGGGTGAAAGTTTCAGCTGGCCAAACTCGGAATTGCAAAACCGCTGCTCGTATTTCACTACCCGATTGCCGAATCCGCTGAGGGTGCGCAGGAAATGTTTGCGCAGCAACAGATCGAGGAGTTGCTGCACCTCACTCTCGCTCAGATCCATCACCGGCTCGCGGTTGGTCTTTTGGTTACAGGCCAGGGTAATGGCGTTAAGCGAAAGCGGGTATTGGTCCGGCGTCGTCACCTGTTTTTCCAACAGGCAGCCGATGACCCGGGCCTCTTTGGCGTTCAATTCATATTTCATCGTTTGGCCTCAACGTGGGGGGAGCCACTCTTTATTGGTGTATGCCGTCAAAACGTGGTCTTGCCACTGGCCATCGATCAGCAGGTAATCCTTGGCGTAACCTTCGCGTTCGAATCCCAGACGCGTCAGCAATGCGCCGCTGCGCTGGTTGTGCGGCATATAGTTGGCCATGATGCGGTGCATGCGCTGTTGGCGCAGCATATAACGGATGGCGGACTGCAAGGCTTCGAACATCAGCCCTTGCCCCTGCCATTTCTCCCCCAGCGAATAGCCGAGGAAACAGGCGTGAAACGAACCGCGCAACACGTTACTGAAGTTCGCCACGCCGCGGACTTCCTGCTCTTCCGGATCGAGCAGGATAAAATAGTAGGCGCTGCCCTGCTTTTGCATTTCAGCGATCATCCCCAGGCGCGCCTGCCAGCCGGACGGATAACAGTGGCTTTCATCGCGCACCGGCTCCCAGGGTTTGAGAAAGGTCCGGTTCTCGGCATAATAGTCCGCCAGACGATAGGCGTCCCGTTCATGCACTAAACGGACCACCATCCGGTCGGTAGTAAGACGTACTTTTGGCGATGCAGAGCGGTAGCCGAACATCATTTCCCCCGCAGTCAAAACGGTTCGATAAGAAGTATTTATTGGGAAGCCGCATGGTTAATTATCCGGCGCCGATCTAATGCCATGACTTTATTTAGCCAATAGCGCCTCAGAACCGCACTTCCCTGCATTCAATATAACCGTAGCCCGCCCCCGAGGTAAAATCCCGGTCGCTCAGTAAATCGCCGAACACGCGTTTTACGGCGTTTTTCCGCCCATTTTGCAGTGCAGGTAACACCTTGACGATAAAAAAATATTATCTACTCCGCCCCTGTCGCCGCCCGGCAATTGGGTAGAGAATGGTGGGGTTGCCTTCCCCCTCTCTCTTAATTGCTCATGGTGATGCATGTCTCTGGTGTCGCAAGCGCGCAGCTTGGGTAAATATTTTCTGTTGCTCGACAACCTGCTGGTGGTTTTAGGCTTCTTTGTCGTGTTCCCGCTTATTTCGATCCGCTTTGTCGATCAATTAGGGTGGGCGGCGCTGATCGTCGGCATCGCGCTGGGTTTGCGTCAGCTGCTGCAACAAGGGCTCGGCATCTTTGGCGGCGCCATCGCCGATCGCTTCGGCGCCAAGCCGATGATCGTCACCGGCATGCTGCTGCGCGCCGCCGGTTTCGCTACCATGGCGATGGCCGATGAACCTTGGATCCTGTGGTTCTCCTGCGGGCTGTCCGCCCTCGGCGGCACGTTATTCGATCCGCCGCGCACCGCTTTGGTAATCAAGTTGACCCGCCCGCATGAACGCGGCCGTTTTTTCTCGCTGCTGATGATGCAGGACAGCGCGGGAGCGGTGGTCGGCGCGCTGATCGGCAGTTGGCTGCTGCAGTACGATTTCCACTTTGTCTGCTGGGTTGGGGCGGCGATCTTCGTGCTCGCCGCCGGCTGGAACGCTTGGCTACTGCCGGCTTACCGCATCTCTACCGTGCGTATACCGATGAAGGAAGGCATGTTGCGGGTACTGCGCGATCGCCGCTTCCTCACCTATGTCCTGACGCTGACCGGTTACTATATGCTGGCGGTACAGGTGATGCTGATGCTGCCGATCGTGGTCAACGAAATCGCCGGTTCACCGGCGGCAGTAAAATGGATGTATGCGATTGAAGCGGCGCTGTCATTATCGCTGCTCTATCCGTTGGCGCGTTGGGGAGAAAAACACTTCCGGCTTGAGCAGCGCCTGATGGCGGGCCTGTTGCTAATGACGCTCAGCCTGCTGCCGATTGGCCTCGCCACCACCCTGCAGGGGGTGTTCACACTGATCTGCTGCTTCTATCTGGGATCGATTATCGCCGAGCCGGCGCGCGAAACGCTAAGCGCTTCGCTGGCGGATCCGCGTGCACGCGGCAGCTATATGGGCTTCAGTCGCCTTGGCCTGGCGCTGGGTGGCGCGTTGGGTTACACCGGCGGCGGCTGGATGTACGATACCGGACGCACGATGAACATGCCGGAGCTGCCCTGGTTGCTGCTTGGGGCAGTAGGCTTCGCTACGCTGCTGGCGCTGTACTGGCAGTTCAGCCCACGACGCAGCGCCCCGATGATGCTGCGCGGCGGTTAACGCCATAGAAATCCGGCCGAATCGGCAACAGCTGCTATCCTGTTAGTAAAAACACCCACAGGAGCCCGTCGGCATGAGCGAAGAAGCAAAATTACCGCAACTACTCGAACATATGATACTGAACTTGCGCATGATTTATGCGCGTTCCACCCTGGTGGAAAAAGCACTGGCCTACATCCTCGCCAGCGACGCCGGCCTGAAGGACGATATTATCAAGCAGCTGCAGGTCGTCACCGCCGCCAACGAACGTGACAGAATCGACCTCGAAGAAGCTCGCATTCACCTGATCGATGTGCTCAACTCGGTACCGGCCAAGAAATAACGCCCTCTAGCCCGTGCCGGTGCGCGGGCAATATCGCAATAACGCACCATCCAACACACGCACGTCAAGACAGCCTCGATAAGCTGTGGTAACTATTGCTGTTAAAACCTGACAACCCGGAGCAAGCATGAAACTGTTCATTTACGATCATTGCCCATTCTGCGTTAAAGCCCGCATGATTTTCGGCCTGAAACGTTTGCCGATTCGCCTGGTCACGTTGCTCAACGACGATGAGACGACCCCGTTCAACCTGATCGGCAAAAAAATGGTGCCGATTCTGATTAAAGACAACGGTGAAGCGATGCCGGAAAGCCTGGATATCGTACGCTATGTCGATGGGTTGGACGGCAAGCCGGTCCTGACCGGCCGCACCAACCCGGCTATCGCCGAATGGCTGCAGCGGGTCGGCGGTTACAGCGCAAAATTGCTGCTGCCGCGTATTGCGCATGCCGATTTCGAAGAGTTTGCCACCGCCAGTGCGCGCCAGTACTTTATCGATAAAAAACAGGCGTCAATCGGAGATTTCGCCGAACATCTCGCCAACAGCGCCGATCTGATCGCCCAGTTGGAGGCCGATCTGCAAACCCTGTCACCGCTGATCGTCTCCACTGACGCGGTGAACGGCGAGCTGTCCGAGGACGACATTCACCTGTTCCCGCTGCTACGTTCGTTGTCGATCGTCGCCGGGGTTGCGCTGCCGGATAACGTGGAAGCCTACCGCAACCGCATGGCGCAACGCAGCGAGGTGCCGTTGCTACTGGATATGGAACAATAACGTTCGAGAGTCACAAAAAGGACATGGCGTATTGATGTTGAAAATGGTGCTCGCCACCGCTCGCGATCGGGCGCGGCTGAAGGAAATTACCTCCGTTCTGATTCGTTATGGTCTGCAAGACGTTCTGCGCTTGCTGGGCCTGGGGGCATTGCTGCGCGGTGTCCGCGGCGAGCCCGCCCTGCAGGACGCACAGACCCTGCCTGAACGGCTGCGGGAGGCGCTCGAGGCGCTGGGCCCCACCTTCGTCAAATTCGGTCAGATCCTGGCCACGCGTTCTGACCTCCTGGATCCGGCCTGGACCGACGAACTGGATCGCCTGCACAGCCAAGCGGCGGTATTGCCATGGGAGACACTGGCGCCGCAGATCGTTGCCGATCTGGGGGGCGAGCCCGAGCACCTGTTTGCCGAGTTCGATCGCACGCCGCTGGCGGCAGCGTCGATGGCGCAAATTTACCGCGCCCGCTTGCACAGTGGCGAACAGGTGGTGGTGAAAGTGCTGCGGCCCGGCCTGGCGAAAACCATCCACGCCGATCTGCGGCTGCTGGCCTCGCTGGCGGAAACCGTGGAGCAGCAGAGCCCCACGTTGGCACGCTATCGGCCGCGGCAGATGGT
This sequence comes from Serratia sp. CY33802, assembly GCF_052169095.1. Lineage (NCBI taxonomy): Bacteria > Pseudomonadati > Pseudomonadota > Gammaproteobacteria > Enterobacterales > Yersiniaceae > Serratia > Serratia sp. CY33802. The sequence continues at coordinate 811,729 of NZ_JBJNLL010000001.1, read as the reverse complement.
CCGAGCGCTGGCGACGGCGCTCAATCACGAGCTGGATTTGACTCACGAAGGGCATAACTGCGATCGCGTCGCCAAGATGTTTGCACGAGAACCCGACGTGGTCGTGCCGAAAATCTATTGGCAATGGTCGTCTCCGCGTCTGTTAGTGCAGGAATACTTGCCCGGTACCGCGCCGGAGAACCCTCAGCAATTGGCGGTGGCAGGCTTTGACGGCCCGCTGCTGGCGCAACGCGGCGCCCGCGCCTTTATGAGCATGGTGCTGGAGCATCGGCTGTATCACGCCGATCCCCACCCCGGCAACGTCATGGCGCTGAGCGGTGACCGCGTCGGTTTTATCGACTTCGGTATGGTGGGCCAGCTGTCCGAGCGGCGGCGCAACCAGTTGCTCCTGCTGCTGCAGGCCATCGCCGATCGCCAATCCGAAGGCATCGTTAACACGCTGATCGCCTGGTCGGACAGCGAACCGTTGGACCTGCTGGATCTGGAGTTGGCGGCGCAAAACTTTCTCGACAAACAGGCCGCCGCCACCCTGACGCTGGGTAAAGCCTTGACCGACCTGCTGGTGATGGCGCGTGAACACCAGCTGGCGCTGCCGCCCGATCTGGTGCTGCTGTTCAAGGCGTTAATCACCGCCGACGGCGTACTGCACCGATTGGATCCGGCCTTCGACATCGTCGCCACGCTCAAGCCGATGCTGCAACAAACGGTGCTGCAGCGCTATGCCCCCGACGCCGTGCGCCAGCGGTTGTTGGCCCTGGGCGGGGAAGCGCTCGACGCCGGAGAGGAGCTGCCGCAAACCCTGCGGTTGTTGGTACGTCGCCTGAAGCGGGGGCAGCTCAATGCCGAGATCAACGTCAAGAACCTCGGCCAATTGAGCAAAGCGCTGGAACGCGCCGCCGTCACGCTGGCTATCGCCATCGTCACCGCCGCTTTTGCTCTGGGCCTGGCGCCTTATCTGATGCATTCTTCGCTGCGGCTGTGGGGCATCCCGCTGTTCCCGCTGTTGGGGAGCGCGGCCTGCGTGGCCGGCGTAATTCTCTTGGCGCTACGATTGCGGCGCTGATGCTTTCGGCGTTATCCGATAGGTCTCACCCGCTTTTGCGCGCACTATCCTTTGCACATCGCCGCCTGTCGTTTTCACGCGCAGGCGGAACGTTTATAATGATTAATCAATTATCTGCAGCACTTTTCGCCAGCAGTCGCAATGAGGCATTAATGAAGAAGATCCTGATGGGCGCAGCCGCCCTGCTGTTCGCCGGCGTATTGGCCGGTTGCAATCAACTGACCCAGTACACCCTGAGCGAGCAGGAAGTGAATGATTACCTGCAGAAACACAACGACTATCAGAAGCAGATCGGCGTGCCCGGCTTGGTGGACGCCAATATCGTGCTGACTCAGCTGCAAAGCCAAATCGGCCGCAGCGAACCGGGTAAAGTTACCCTTTCCGGCGACGCCAAGGTCAATATCACGTCGATTCTCGGCCCGCAGACCGCGGATCTGAAGCTGACGCTGAAGGCGCAGCCGGTTTACGACCGGGCGCAGGGCGCCATTTTCCTGAAGGACATGGAGCTGACTGATTACAGCGTGCAGCCGGAAAAAATGCAGACGGTAATGAAAGCGCTGACGCCGTATCTGAACCAGTCACTGAAGTCTTACTTCGACCAAAAGCCAGCTTATGTGCTAAATCCTGACAACAGCAAAACCGAAGCGCTGGCCAAAAAACTGGCGAAGGGGTTGGAAGTGAAGCCGGGTGAGTTGGTGATCCCGTTCAGCGACTGACCTCGTCTTGATGCATCAAGCCCGCCACCAGGCGGGCTTTTTATTGCAAAACAGTATTACTGCGGCGCGCTGTAGGCGATTTCGCCGGTGTTGCAGTTGAGCGTCACGTTGTAGGTTTTATCTGCCTTGGTGCCACGCACCGTCAACGGTACCTGCCACACCTGATCCTTGCCGGTGATGGCATCCGGGCTCACCCAGGCGATCGGGGTTGCGGTGCCCAGCAGTTTTTTGTCCGCCTCCCAACGCGTGATACGGTTCTGCAAGAAGTCGCGCTTGACCTGGGCGGCGATATCCGCCGGCTGCAGGCCTGCACACTGCCCCACCTTGGCAGTGCGTTGCTCTTGATCCTGCGCCCACACCGCAGTTGATGCTCCCATCATGGCCAACAAGGCGATAGCCAAACCCATTTTTTTCATATGTCCTCCCGTTGTGATTAGCGCTATCCGGGCGCCCATCCCTGGCTCACAACAGGGTTTCGGCAAAGAGTTACCGTTTGACGAACTCGATGACAAACAGCGCATCCAGGCCCGGATAGATTTCCTTGATCACCTGCTTCAGTTCGCCGAGCGACATGTTTTCCTGCTGTGCGTGGCGTTCGGTCAGCGCATCCAGGCGCACCGGCGTTACCGACAGCACTTCGATAAAACAGAAAAAGACGCCGTCTTCATTGCGGCTTACGCGCAATACCTCGCCCGGTTCGAAGTGCGACTCACTGGCATCCCGAATGGTGATGGTTTTACGCCCGGCCAGAATGTCTTGCTCAAAGCGGCTGAAGAAAGTTATTTCACGGCTCATTTTAGATCCTTTTTCATCACAACACCGCAACATAAGTCATTATGCTGCTTGCTTTTCTGACGCAGATCCCTCTTTTGAGTTAGATGTCGCTTTTTTCGCTTTGCTTTCCGCCGGTTTCTTGAGGGTTTCCGCCGGCGAAGCGCCACGCAAAATCAGACCCAGCGCGTCCTTATTCTCCGCCAGGAAGAAGCTCAAGCCTTCGCGCTGTTCGTCATCCAGAGTCAGCGGTGCCTGCTGCAGCCACTCCCCGAGATTGTCCGCCAGATCCAGCATTTTGTCGTAGGCGTCGGCTTCTTTCTTGCTCGCGAAAGTCATTTTTTCCTCACCGTTTCTCACCACCACATATTTAACTTCAACCGCCATGCGTGCGTCCTCAAAAACTCAAATTACTGTAATTATGTACAGTATAAATAGATCGTGGCGGGAAGGCAAACCGCCGCCCGCCTTCGGCTTATTTCAGCAGCCGCACCTTGCAGCTTTTGCCTTTGATTTTGCCCTGCTGCAACTGTTGCAGCGCCTTGCGCGCGCTGGCTTTGCGGATTGCGACATAGGCATGCACTGGGAACATGTCAATCTTGCCCACTTCCGCCGCCGTCAGCCCGGCATCACCGGTCAGCGCCCCGAGAATATCGCCGGGACGGATCTTCGCCTTGCGACCGCCGTCGATGCACAGCGTCACCATCTCCGCCTCCAGCGAGCCGTTGGCAGCCCCGCTCAGCTCGGACACCGGCGACCAGTCGACGCTCATCTGCAGATAGTCTTCAATCGCGTGCGCACGTGCCATTTCCTGCGGCGTGCACAGGCTGATCGCCAACCCGCTCATGCCGGCGCGGCCGGTACGGCCAATACGGTGCACATGCACTTCGGGATCGAACGCCAGCTCGTAGTTGACCACCAGCTCCAGCTCTTTAATATCCAGCCCGCGTGCGGCAACGTCGGTCGCCACCAATACCCGGCAACTGCGGTTGGCGAAACGCACCAACACCTGGTCGCGGTCGCGCTGTTCCAGATCGCCATGCAGCGCCAGCGCGCTGATGCCGCGGGCCTCCAGGGCCTCAAGCACCGTCTGACAATCGCGTTTGGTATTGCAGAACACCACGCAGGACGCGGGTTGATGATAGCGAATAGCCGACACCAGGAGCGCCGGGCGCTGATCGCGCGTAGTCTCATAAAAGCGTTGTTCGATGGAGGCCTGCGCTTCTCCATCGTCCACCTCGACGCTCAGCGGCTGGCGTTGAACGCGCGCGCTGATGCGCTCGATACCTGCCGGGTACGTGGCGGAAAACAGCAGCGTCTGACGTTGCGGCGGCGTATAGCTGATCACATCGTCGATGTCGTCGGCGAACCCCATGTCCAGCATGCGATCGGCCTCATCCAGCACCAGCACCTTCAGCTCGTCCAACTGCAGCGTTTTCTTGCGCAGGTGTTCCTGGATACGGCCCGGCGTCCCCACCACGATGTGCGGCGCATGCACCAGCGAATCGAGCTGCGGCCCCATCGGCTGACCGCCGCACAGCGTCAGGATCTTGATGTTTTGCGTGAAACGCGCCAGGCGGCGCAGCTCTTTGCTCACCTGATCGGCCAGCTCGCGGGTGGGACAGAGCACCAGCGCCTGCGTGGCGACCTGACCGACGACGATACTGTTCAGCAGACCAATGCCGAAGGCCGCCGTTTTACCGCTGCCGGTTTTCGCCTTGGCGCGCACGTCCCGCCCTTGCAGGATGGCGGGCAACGCGGCGGCCTGTACCGGCGTCATTTCGGCGTACCCCAGTTCGTTGAGGTTGGCCAACTGTTCGGCTGGCAGCGGCAGGGAAGAAAAAGAAACTGTGCTCACGGCGATAACTCTTATATGACGAATGGAATGGCGGCGCGCCCGCAGGTTGGCGCCGAATCAGGGGTAAATGATAACAGAGATGGGCGGCGTTACGGGGTGCGGGCATAAAAAAACCCGCCGGCGGCGGGTTTCTTGGCAACGCAGTCGTTAAATCGCAACGACGTTGGCTGCAGCAGGGCCACGTTGGCTGTCCTGGATGGAGAATTCAACCTGCTGGCCTTCAGCCAGGGTTTTGAACCCATCGCTAACGATAGCGGAAAAATGAACGAAAACGTCTTTAGAACCGTCGGCAGGCGTGATGAAGCCGAAACCTTTGCTTTCGTTGAACCATTTAACGTGACCAGTGATCTTGCTCATTTGTGTTTCCTTTACTTGATAAACCTGCCTTAACGGCACGAGACGCGAAAACCCTGTGATATGTAGGCCTTCTTTCGCCGTCGGTTATTAACGCATAATCGCTCATGCAGGGAAAATATTTCTGTTTGTTATAAAAACAGTCAGTTAGCAACAAACCTGGCGCAGCGGCTGTGAACGCAATCGTTTTCGTATATACTGCCCGCCGATCATCAATCCGCTTACTTTCACCGATCCAGGTACGACACTATGTTAACGATTGGAACCGCCCTGCGCCCTTCCGCCACCCGCGTTATGTTGCTCGGCTCCGGGGAGCTGGGTAAAGAAGTCGCCATTGAATGCCAGCGCCTCGGTCTGGAAGTGATCGCCGTCGATCGCTATCCCGACGCCCCCGCCATGCATGTGGCGCACCGCAGCCACGTCATCAATATGCTGGATGGTGACGCGCTGAAAGCCGTTATCGAACAAGAGCGGCCTGACTATATCGTTCCCGAAATCGAAGCGATCGCCACTGCCATGCTGGTCGAGCTTGAACGCCAGGGCCACCGCGTGGTGCCCTGTGCCGAAGCCACCCGCCTGACGATGAACCGTGAAGGCATCCGCCGTCTGGCGGCGGAAGAGCTCGCTCTGCCCACCTCAAGCTACCGCTTTGCCGACAGTGAAATCGCCTTCCGGCAGGCGGTCGAACACATCGGCTACCCGTGCATCGTCAAACCGGTGATGAGCTCCTCCGGCAAAGGCCAAAGCCTGATCCGCACGCCCGAACAGCTGCAAAGCGCCTGGGATTACGCCCAACAGGGTGGTCGTGCCGGTGGTGGCCGGGTGATCGTCGAAGGGCTGGTAAGATTTGATTTTGAAATTACACTGCTGACCATCAGCGCCGTGGACGGCGTGCATTTCTGCGAGCCGATCGGCCATCGTCAGGAAGACGGAGATTATCGCGAATCCTGGCAGCCTCAGCGTATGTCGGCTACGGCGCTGAGCCGTGCTCAGGCTATCGCGGAGAAGGTGGTGAAAGCCCTGGGTGGCTTCGGCCTGTTCGGCGTGGAGCTGTTCGTCTGCGGCGACGACGTGATCTTCAGCGAAGTGTCGCCACGCCCGCACGATACCGGCATGGTTACGTTGATCTCACAGGATCTGTCTGAGTTCGCCCTGCACGTGCGCGCGTTTCTCGGTTTGCCGATCGGCGCTATCCGCCAGTTCGGCCCTTCCGCTTCGGCGGTGATCCTGCCACAGCTCACCAGCACCGATGTGCGCTTCAGCGGATTGGAAAACGCGCTGCGCGGGCACAACCAGCTGCGTCTGTTCGGCAAGCCGGAAATCGCCGGCCAGCGCCGCCTGGGTGTAGCGCTGGCGACGGCGGACACCACGGAACAGGCGGTGGAACAAGCGAAACAGGCCGCCACCGCAGTGGTGGTCAACGGTTGACACTCACGGGGCCGCTTGCGCGGCCCCGATAACATCAATAGTCTTCGTCTTCTTCAGCATCGTCATCCCGCGACGCCTCCGGTGCGGCATCCTGCTGCTCGTCTTCGTCATCGAACAGCACCGCAACCTGAGCGCCCTGATGCTGCTCACGAATTTCCTGCGCAACGCGAGCAATGGCCTCACCGCTGCTCATGCCCTGTTCCATCAGCTGATGGATGCGATCCGCCGCTTCCTGCTGCTCCGCGTGGCTCAGTAATGGCATACCTGCATGCATGTGTCGTTCTCTCCGGCAAAAGGGAGAGCGAGTATACGCGCTAACGCGACGGATCCCAACGTCTTGTGGCTCAGGCCGGTTGCGAACAGCCGTTATCGCTGCGCCACTGCTTCAGGCGATGCCGCCACAGCATGACATGCCACCCCTGCTTCAGGCCGCGCGTATTGGCGAACATCGCTCTGTCGATGCCGCGCTGATAGAACTCTTCGGTAATCTGACTCTGGGCGGCCGGATCCGGCTCACGACGGATACTGTGACAAATGCCCAACGCCTCACGGGTGATTTGCCAATGGAAAGCGGGACGAATGGCGACAGTGCCCGCATAGCGCCGGTTGAGCCGCTCCAGCATTTCGACGATTTTCATATAGTGACGCTGATACTCTACGTTCGCTTTGCCGGTGCGACGACGGTTACTGATCGACTTGTCGTGCACCCGTTGCCGGTACAGCGGCGTGCTTAAATATTTGACCCGTTTGGCATTAAACATGACTTCCGTCGTCCAGGGAATATCCTGGTGATGCAACCCCGGCTCAAAATAAAGCCGATGCTGGCGAATAAAATCGAGGCGATATATTGCCAGCCATACAACATGAATAAACTTTCGCGACTTCAATGCACGTTCGAACCACTGAACGCCAGTGATAACGTCGGTAGTGCGTAAACGCGCCTCGGGAAAAATCGGCTGTAATTCGTCTTGGCTGGTAAAATAGCGTTCACCATTACATTGCATCACGTCTAATTGGTGTCGTTCTGCCTGTTCCAACAGCGTGGAATACATCTCGGGCGCCAATAAATCGTCGGCGTCCGGAAACGCCACATATTTACCTCGGGCAACGGCGAGCCCGGCATTACGTGCATTAGAAACGCCGGCATTGGCTTGATCGATCACGCGAATATGCGGATGCACCGCCGCGTAACGGTGCGCGATCTCTCCCGAACCGTCGGTGGAACCATCGTTGACGATGATCACCTCCAACCGTTGCTCGCGCTGGGCCAGCAGCGAGACCAGGAACGGCTCCAATAACTCCCCCGCATTGTGCATCGGGACGATGACGCTCAGCATTAACGACATAGGTAGCTCTTCACTAATAATGTAACAAAATGATAATTTTATTTTTTTAAAAAATAGAAACCGCTTCAGCGCACGAGCGAAATAAAACGCGAACCTTCACATTTCCGCCGCAGGCTAAATAAGATTAATCTTGTTTGTCTTTTCATGCTTTCGACAAGAAAAGCGTTCCACAACAAGGGATAACTTTCACAAGACGGCCACCATGAAAAAACACAGGCAAAACCGTTTCGCATCGCCAGCTTAATAACAGCAAGCAACAATAAAAGTATGAAATTAACGAACCTTTTTTATATTTCTCGGGTCTTGCGCCCTCGATGAATAAACGTCCAGTGCATTTGACGTTAAATTTTTAACATATCGAAGTATAATCAATGGCGCAAAAAATGCCTTATCTCAGGTTTATTGAACTGCCGTTTATGTGAACTGTGCTCCATGTCGCGCGTGGCAAAACATGCATGACGTGACCGTCTATGGCACACTAGCCGCCAGATATCGCCGTCCTCACAGCCAGGTTTATTGACGTTCATGAGCGTAACCGCCCCAAACATAAAATCTTTGCCCTACAGCCGCAGTGCCCTGATGACGCTTTTCGCCCCGATTTCAACCCACCCGTGGGCGATGCTGCTGCATTCGGGCTTCGCCGACCATTCGCATAACCGCTTCGACATCCTGGTCGCGCAGCCGTGCGTTACGCTCACCACCCAGGGCGCCAGCACGAAAATAGAAAGTGACGGCGTCACTATCCAGTCAAAGGAAGATCCATTCTCCCTGCTGCAGCAACACCTGGTGGCGCAAGGTTGGCAACCGGCGTTTAACCCGGATCTGCCATTTCAGGGCGGCGCACTGGGGCTGTTCGGCTACGATCTCGGGCGGCGGGTGGAAAGCTTGCCGCAGTTGGCCGCAGCCGACCTCGCCTTGCCGGACATGGCGGTGGGCATTTATGACTGGGCGCTGATCGCCGATCACCGTCTGCAAACCCTGACGCTGCTCAGCTATGGCGACGTGGAACAGCGCTGGTGCTGGCTCAATAGCCAAACCGCGCCGACAGAACGCCCTTTCACGCTGCTGAGCGACTGGCGCGCCAATATGAGCCGGCGGCAATACGGCGAGAAATTCCAACGTATTCAGCGCTACCTGCGCAGCGGTGACTGTTACCAAATTAATCTGGCGCAACGGTTCTCCGCCGACTATCAGGGAGATGAGTGGCAGGCTTTCTGTCGATTGAGCGCCTGCAACCGCGCGCCGTTCTCGGCCTTCCTGCGCCTGCCGCACAACAGCGTACTGAGCGTCTCTCCCGAGCGCTTCCTGTGGCTGGAGCAGCAGCGCATCCAAACCCGCCCGATCAAGGGCACGCTGCCGCGGCTGGCGGACGCGGAACAGGACGCCGCTCAGGCTCGCCGTTTGGCCGATTCCCCCAAGGATCGCGCTGAAAATCTGATGATCGTCGATCTGCTGCGCAACGATATCGGCCGCGTCGCCCAGCCTGGCAGCGTACGGGTGCCGGAACTGTTTGCCGTGGAGCCGTTTCCCGCCGTGCATCACCTGGTGAGCACTATCACCGCAACCCTGCCGGAACAGACCTCGGCGGCCGAACTGCTGCGCGCCTGCTTCCCCGGCGGCTCGATCACCGGCGCGCCCAAGGTGCGGGCGATGGAAATCATCGAAGAGCTGGAGCCGCAGCGCCGCAATGCCTATTGCGGCAGTATCGGTTACCTAAGCGCCTGCGGTACCATGGACACCAATATCACCATCCGCACGCTCGTCACCGAAAACGGCTGCATCCACTGCTCCGCCGGTGGCGGCATCGTGGCGGACAGCCAGGAGCAGGCGGAATACCAGGAGACCTTCGACAAGGTTGGCCGTATTCTGCCGCAGCTTGGGGAGTGTGCCCTGTCGTGATCCCATCGAACACACCGGCCTCGCTGCACGCCTTTATCAGCCGTTTTCAACTGCAGCTGCCGCAGGCGGCGCAGATCTCGCACAATGTGCGCCCGGCGGCGGTGCTGATCCCGATCGTTTGCCGTGCTGAGCCCACCCTGCTATTGACCCGCCGTGCCGATTCGCTGCGCAAACATGCCGGCCAGGTGGCCTTCCCCGGCGGCAAAACCGATGCCGAAGACGGGTCGGCGATCGTCACGGCGCTGCGAGAAGCGCAGGAAGAAGTGGCGATACCACCGCAGGCGGTGACCGTCCTCGGCCAAATGGCGCCGCTCGACAGCAGCACCGGATTTCAGGTCACGCCCATCGTCGGCCTGGTCTCGCCGGATGTGCAGTTCCACGCCAATGAGGGTGAAGTGGCGGACGTGTTCGAGATGCCCTTGAGGGAAGCGCTGACCCTGTCACGTTACTATCCGCTGGATATTCATCGCGCCGGCCATACGCACCGCATTTACCTCTCCTGGTATCACAGCCAGTTTATCTGGGGGCTGACCGCAGCCATCATTCGGCGTCTGGCGCAGCAGGTCAGTATTTAGCCCATATTACGTGATCTGACTCGCAATCTGGCATGGCCGACGGCCTCCGCTGCCGGTAAAGCGATCGAAATCACTTCATTTGAACGCTTTTTCAACTACCGTTCCGATTGAATGGTTTTAAAAAAACTGTAAACCCTCTCTTAAACCTTACGAAATACCTGTAAAATACCACCGTCCGAGATAAACCACTGTAGAAACAGGGATTAAGCCGGCGGCGTTCAGCACGGAAAGCTGGCGCGATTACCGCTAATGGAGCTTGGGCGAAAGCGGATACCTCGCATAAGGGTTCGCCCCGGGTAATCAGTAAAAAAAGCGACACCACGGATTATTTAATTTCATGCGAAAAAGGCAGCCGAACCCGCACGGCCCTTTTACAATATCGCTGTTCCCTGCGCGGTTTTTAACCGCCGCAGCCATAACAATACGTCTCTTTAAGGAGTTTTAGCGTGATTAGCGTTTTCGACATGTTTAAGATCGGCATCGGCCCGTCCAGCTCTCATACGGTTGGACCGATGAAAGCCGGCAAACAGTTTGTCGACGATCTGGTAAATAAAGGCCTGATGCCTTCTATCACGCGTGTTGCCGTAGACGTTTACGGCTCACTCTCATTGACCGGTAAAGGTCACCATACCGATATCGCCATCATTCTCGGCCTGGCCGGCAACATGCCGGACACCGTCGATATCGATAGCATTCCTGGCTTTATTCGCGATGTAGAACAACGTCAACGCCTGATGCTGGCCAACGGCCTGCATGAAGTCGATTTCCCACGCGACGGCGGCATGGTCTTCCGCAGCGACAACCTGCCGCTGCACGAGAACGGCATGCAAATCCACGCCTTCGCCGGCGATAGAGAAGTGTACAGCAAGACCTATTACTCCATCGGCGGCGGTTTCATCGTCGACGAGGAGAACTTCGGTAAGGACGCCGAGCAAGAGCTGCAAATGCCTTATCCATTCAACTCCGCGCGCGAAATGCTCGACCACTGCCGCGAGACCGGGCTGTCACTGTCCGGCATGGTGATGCAGAACGAACTGGCGCTGCACAGCAAGCAAGAGATCGAAACCTACTTCGGCAACGTCTGGCAAACCATGCGAGCCTGTATCGATCGCGGTCTGAACACCGAAGGCGTGCTGCCGGGGCCGCTGCGCGTACCGCGCCGTGCTTCCGCGTTGCGCCGCATGCTGGTGGCGTCGGACAAACTGTCCAACGATCCGATGAACGTGATCGACTGGGTCAACATGTTCGCACTGGCGGTTAACGAAGAAAACGCCGCCGGCGGCCGCGTCGTCACCGCGCCGACCAACGGTGCCTGCGGCATCGTGCCTGCGGTGCTGGCTTACTACGATCACTTTATCGAGTCCGTCAGCCCGGATATCTACATCCGTTACTTTATGGCAGCGGGCGCCATCGGCGCGTTGTACAAGATGAACGCGTCCATTTCCGGCGCCGAAGTCGGGTGTCAGGGCGAAGTCGGCGTGGCCTGCTCCATGGCGGCCGCAGGCCTGGCTGAACTGCTGGGCGGCAGCCCTGAGCAGGTCTGTGTGGCGGCGGAAATCGGCATGGAACACAACCTGGGGCTGACCTGTGACCCGGTCGCCGGCCAGGTACAGGTGCCGTGCATCGAGCGCAACGCCATCGCCTCGGTCAAGGCGATCAACGCCGCCCGCATGGCTCTGCGCCGCACCAGCGAACCGCGCGTTTCGCTGGATAAGGTGATCGAGACCATGTACGAAACCGGCAAAGACATGAACGCCAAATACCGAGAAACATCACGCGGTGGCCTGGCAATCAAGGTGCAATGCGACTGACAGACAACCCCGCCGCCCGGCGGGGTTTTTTATGGGCAATCAATTCATTGACCGTTTTTAGTGACAATGTCACCAGAAAATATCCTGCATTTTTCTCATCGATCCAGCGGTTAGCCTGCAAATTGACCTTCTGTTTTGCCAAATCGAAATAATTTACTGAGTTACCATCAATCTTGTATAACCTCAGGCTAGAATTAGCCGAGCGCAACTTAAGGAGCTGTGGCCTGACTGTGACTCGGAGCTGGATTACCGAACAAGGATTTACCGGATGTTGATGACCCACCTCGCCGCGTCCCAATATCGTTACTACCGTTGGCTGCTGGCCGGAGCGGTGGGCGTGGCTATTCTGTTGGTATCGCTGTATACCCGTTACTATCAAGAGGTCAAAAGCATCGAGCAGAGCCAGCAAACGTTGGCCACCCGCACCGTCGGCAAAATTGACCAGCTGTTGTCCCCCGCGCAGCTGCAGGCGGAACGCAGTATGGACATGCTGGAACAACCCTGCGAGAACGTCTCATCGACCCTGCGTTTTCGCGCCGCGCAAAATCAGGCGCTGCGCGCCATGCTGCTGGTAAAAAATGGCATCATCTACTGCTCCAGTCTGTTTGGCGCCCGACATTATCAGTTGGCTGCAGTGCTGCCGATTTTCGTCAACAGCAACGTCAGGCTGGCGCTGCGCCCTTCGTTGGCGGTGAGCAAAGGACTGCCCACGTTGGTGATGTGGACACCCTCCCCCGGCGATAGAAGCAGCGGCGTGCTGCACGTCTTCAATATCGAGCTGTTATCGAACTTTTTACTCGAACCCCAGGAGCCTTATGTTCAGCGCATGGTGCTGAACGTAGCCGACAGCAGCCTGGAATACGGGCGCCGCGAAATCCTGCGCCGCGACACCCTGACCAACGATCTGCGTTACACCGCCGGTTCCGAGCGTTACCCGTTCTCGATTTCGCTGTTCGGCCCGCAGGTCGGCATGTTGGCGTTTTCCGCACTGCCGCGCCATATCCCGCTGGCGCTGCTGATCAGCCTGCTGGCGGCCTATGTGGTCTACCTGCTCACCGCTAACCGCATGAGCCTGTCTTACCACATTGGCCATGCCATTACCCATCGGGAGTTCCGCGTTTACTGCCAACCGATCATTCACAGCGATACCGGGCGCTGTGCCGGCGTAGAGATGCTGCTGCGTTGGAAAAAGAAGCGGCAGGGGTGGATCTCGCCAGACGTATTTATTCCGTTGGCCGAGCAGCATGACCTCATCATTCCGCTCACTCGCTATCTGATGAACACCGTGACGGAAAATCTGCAGCTGTTCCCGCCACGACCGTCCTTCTACATCAGCATTAACGTTGCTGCCGAGCATTTTAAAACGCTCAACATCATCGACGATATCCGCCAGATTTGGCTGCCGGCACATCCGATGCCCTCATTGATGCTGGAGCTGACCGAACGCACCGCGCTGTCGGCGATCCAGTATGACCAGATTCGCACGCTGAAAGACATGGGGATCATGCTGGCTATCGACGATTTCGGCACCGGCCACAGCTCGCTGAGCTACCTGAAAAACCTCAGCCCGGACGTGTTGAAGATCGACCGCGGGTTTACCGCGGCCATCGGCACCGACGCGGTCAACGCCACGGTGACCGACACCATCATTACGCTGGCGCAGAGGCTGAAGCTGAAACTGGTGGCAGAGGGTGTCGAAACGGAGGAACAGGCCGACTATCTGCGCTCACGCGAGGTCAATGCCCTGCAGGGGTATTATTTCGCCAAGCCGATGCCGATCCACGTTTTCCCGCTGTGGTTGCAACAGTACGAATCGCGCGTCAGGAAAGCGGAAGAGGATCCGCCGGAGGCCTGAGCCCCCGGCGGGAGGGTTACGACTGCGTCGGCTCGTCAAAGACGACGCGGGTAACACGCACCAATTCGATGCGATAGTCGGAGACCTCGACGATATCGAAACGCAGGTGGTTCAGTTCAATGATGTCCCCCACCACCGGCATCTGGCCGTAGTGAGCCAACAGCAGCCCCGCCAGGGTGGCGTAGTCTGCGGTTGGGCTGACCAGGTCATCGCAGGCCAGTGCCTGTTCCAGCGAGTGCAAATCGGTTCCCCCCTTCACCAGCCAGCCGTCGCCTTCCGCCACGATATCCGGCGTTTCATCCTCGTCCGGGAACTCACCGGCAATCGCTTCCAGGACGTCCAGCGGCGTCACCAGCCCCTGCACGACGCCAAATTCATTGGTGACCACCACCAGACGCCCTTTGGCGCGGCGCAGCACCGCCAGCAGTTTGATGACGTCCATGGTTTCCGGCACCACGATCGGCGGCGTGCGGGCGGCAAACTCGGCAATATCTTCACCCTGCTCCAGCGCCACCAGCAGATCCTTGGCGCGTACCACGCCGACGATCTCATCCACCGAATCACGACACACCGGGAACAGACTGTGTGGCGTATCCAGCAACTGTGCGCGCACCTCCTCGCGGGAGCGCTCGCAGTCGACCCAGGAGATGTCCGTGCGAGGCGTCATCACACTGCGTAATGAACGCGAGGCGAGCGTCAACACGCCGCTGATCATATAACGCTCTTCCGCCGCAAAGGTTTCATCCCTCGGCAAAGCGACCTCATCGTCCGACTGCTGCGCGCGCTGCTGCCCCATCAGGCGCATGATCGCTTCCGCGGTGCGCTCGCGCATCGGCCGACGCGCTTGATGCTTGATGAAGTTGCGACGCGCGATCTGGTTGAACAATTCAATCAGGATCGAGAAGCCGATCGCGGCGTACAGATAGCCTTTCGGAATATGCAAACCGAAGCCTTCGGCGATCAGGCTCAGGCCGATCATCAACAGGAAGCTCAGGCACAGCACCACGATGGTCGGGTGCGCATTGACGAAGTTGGTCAATGGCTTGGATGCCAACAGCATCACCGCCATCGCGATCACCACCGCCGCCATCATTACCGGCAGATCGTTCACCATGCCTACGGCGGTAATCACCGCATCAAGCGAAAACACTGCGTCCAGGATCACGATTTGCACCACCACCGCCCAGAACTTGGCATAACCGCGGTTGGCGCCATCCTGGTGCGTCTGCCCTTCCAGCCGCTCATGCAGCTCCATGGTGGCCTTGAACAGCAGGAATACCCCGCCGAACAGCAGGATAAGATCGCGGCCAGAGAAGCTGAAATCGCCGACGCTGAACAGCGGTGTGGTCAGGGTTACCATCCAGGAGATCACCGACAGCAGGCCCAAACGCATCAGCAACGCCAGCGACAGGCCGATAACGCGCGCCTTATCGCGCTGCTTCGGCGGCAATTTGTCGGCCAAAATGGCGATGAACACCAGGTTGTCGATGCCCAGCACGATTTCCAGCACCACCAGCGTAAGCAACCCCGCCCAAATAGAGGGGTCCATTAAAAATTCCATATCAGACTCCAGAAAAAAGTGGGAATGAGCGCTCGCCGCTCAGACGTGACGATGCCGCCGCTGCATGGGCGCAGTCGACAATAGCAAGGTGACGGGATGGGGTTACCGGGAGATGGCCGAAGGGCCGAACAGCATATACAACGCCAGCAGGTGGCGGGTGAAACCTGGAAAAACAGTAACTTCGGTGACAGTCCATAGGGAGGGCTGAGGCCCTTCACTCCTTAGTGATGAAAGAAGAAATTACTGTATCAGGATTTTTCTGGGGGACAAAGCGGCTTTTTCAGCGGCGGTTTAGGGTGGCGCCACACCATATCGTCTGCGACAGCTAAGATTTCCCCGAGCATTCAATAGCGGAGCAGCGTCACAAAAAATATTTTTTCACTCACTAAAATAAATCTCGCGTTCGTGAAGTATCACGCACAGGCATTTGAAACTGCGTGAGAAATGTTAGGCGTGCGTTTCTTTTTTTCTACCATAATGTATCTGAACCGCGGAAGTGACTGCCAAGACGGCGCGGAGAAACGACACACACCGCGTCTGGAGTTCAACGAGGAGGTAGCGAGTGGCAATAGCTATTATCATCGGCACACACGGGGCTGCAGCGGAACAACTGCTGAAAACGGCGGAGATGCTATTGGGCGAGCAGGACAACGTCGCCTTTATAGACTTCGTTCCCGGTGAGAATGCCGAAACGTTAATCGTCAAGTACAACGAAAAAATCAGTGGGTTGGATACCAGCGGCGGCGTGCTGTTCCTGGTGGATACCTGGGGCGGCAGCCCGTTCAACGCCGCCAGCCGCATTGCGGTCGACAAAGAACACTATGAGGTCGTCACCGGGGTCAACATCCCGATGCTGGTGGAAACCTTCATGGCGCGGGACGACAACCCCGCTTTCGATGAACTGGTGGCGCTGGCGTTGGAAACCGGCCGTGAAGGCGTGAAAGCGCTGAAAAAACCGCAGGAAGAACCCGCAAAACCCGCAGCACCCGTCGCCAAAGCCGCTGCCCCTCAGGCGCCGCTGGGGCCGAACGACCACATGAAAATCGGCCTGGCGCGCATCGATGATCGCTTAATCCACGGCCAGGTCGCTACCCGCTGGACCAAAGAGACCAACGTCAGCCGCATTATCGTCGTCAGCGATGAAGTCGCCGCCGACCATGTGCGCAAGACCCTGCTGACCCAGGTTGCCCCGCCGGGCGTCACCGCCCACGTGGTGGACGTGGCGAAGGCCATCCGCGTCTGGAACAACCCGAAATACGCCAACGATCGCGTGATGCTGTTATTCACCAACCCGACTGACGTCTGGCGTTTGGTGGAAGGCGGCGTGGAGATTACATCCGTCAATATCGGCGGCATGGCGTTCCGCCAGGGGAAAACCCAGGTGAACAACGCCGTTTCCGTCGATGAAAAAGATATCGAAGCGTTTAAGAAACTGAACGATCGCGGTATCGAGCTGGAGGTGCGTAAGGTCTCGTCCGACAGCCGGCTAAAAATGATGGACCTGATTAACAAACTCAATTAGTGGCGCCAGCCGCTAATTATTTTACTCAGAGCTTTTTTGGTCATAGGAGAAGTGCAATGGAGATCACCACTCTTCAGATTGTGCTGATATTTATCGTTGCCTGTATCGCCGGGATGGGTTCCGTCCTCGACGAGTTCCAGTTCCACCGTCCGCTGGTCGCCTGTACCCTGATCGGCTTCATTCTCGGCGATATGAAAACCGGCATCATCATCGGCGGTACGCTGGAAATGATCGCCCTGGGCTGGATGAACATCGGTGCGGCCGTCGCGCCGGATGCTGCCCTGGCGTCCATCATCTCGACCATTCTGGTCATCGCCGGCGGGCAAAGCGTCGGCGCCGGTATCGCCCTGGCCATTCCGCTGGCGGCGGCCGGCCAGGTGTTGACCATCATCGTGCGTACCCTCACCGTGGCGTTCCAGCACGCAGCAGACAGCGCGGCGGAGCGCGGCAGCCTGCGCGCCATTAGCTGGATCCATGTCGGTGCCCTGCTGCTGCAGGCGATGCGTATCGCCATCCCGGCGGTCATTGTCGCCATCTCGGTCGGCACCGCCGGGGTACACGCCTTGCTCAACTCGATCCCGGAAGTGGTCACCAGTGGCCTGAACATCGCCGGCGGCATGATCGTCGTGGTCGGTTACGCAATGGTGATTAACATGATGCGCGCCGGCTACCTGATGCCGTTCTTCTATCTCGGTTTCGTTACCGCCGCCTTCACCAACTTCAACCTGGTGGCGCTCGGCGTCATTGGCGTGGTGATGGCCGTGCTGTATATCCAGCTCAGCCCGAAATACAACAAGTCTCAAGTTGTACAGGCCGGCCCGGCTAACGCGAACGATCTCGATAACGAACTCGACTAGGAATAGGTGAGAGAAATGGTTGATACAACTGCTCAAAAGAAACTCACGCCGGCCGATATTCGCGGCGTATTCCTGCGTTCGAACCTGTTCCAGGGTTCATGGAACTTCGAACGCATGCAGGCGCTGGGTTTTTGCTTCTCGATGGTGCCGGTGATCCGCCGCCTGTATCCGGAAAACAATGACGATCGCAAACAGGCGATCAAGCGTCACCTGGAGTTCTTCAACACCCACCCTTACGTGGCGGCGCCGGTGCTCGGTGTGACCATGGCGATGGAAGAGCAACGCGCCAACGGCGCGCCGATCGATGACGCCGCAATCAACGGCATCAAGGTCGGTTTGATGGGGCCTTTAGCGGGCGTCGGTGACCCGATCTTCTGGGGCACCGTGCGACCGGTGTTCGCCGCGCTTGGGGCGGGCATCGCCATGAGCGGCAGCCTGCTTGGACCGATCCTGTTCTTCGTGCTGTTCAACCTGGTGCGCCTGCTGACCCGCTACTACGGCGTGGCCTACGGTTACCGTAAAGGGGTCGATATCGTCAACGACATGGGCGGCGGCTTCCTGCAGAAACTGACGGAAGGAGCGTCCATTCTCGGCCTGTTTGTCATGGGGGCGCTGGTCAACAAGTGGACGCACGTGAATATCCCGCTGGTGGTGTCCAAGATAACCGACCAGACCGGGCATACCAACGTCACCACGGTGCAGACCATCCTCGACCAGCTGATGCCGGGCCTGGTGCCGTTGCTGCTGACCTTCGCCTGTATGTGGCTGCTGCGCAAGAAAGTCAACGCGCTGTGGATCATCATCGGCTTCTTCGTCATCGGTATCTTTGGCTATTGGATTGGCCTGCTGGGCCTGTAATCGTTCGAAACGGCCGGGGGGCAACCCCCGGCTTTTTTATGGAGCAAGAGATGTCACTGACCGACGCCGTACTGATGCTGTTTATCGCCCTGCTGTTGCTGTATTCGCTGTACGACGAATTCGGCATGGATCTGCTGAAAGGTAAAACGCGGCTCAAAGTACCGCTTAAACGCCGCCACCGCCTCGACAGCCTGATTTTCGTCGGCCTGATCGCCATTCTGATTTACCGCAATGTCACCGACAACGGTGCGGTATTAACCACCTATCTGCTTATTTCTTTGGCGTTGCTCGCCATCTATATTTCTTATATTCGCGCTCCCAAGATGGTGTTTAAAGCGCACGGTTTTTTCTTCGCCAATGTGTTTGTCGAATATAACCGCATTAAAGCCATGAATTTATCGGAGGACGGCATTCTGGCCGTCGACCTGGAACAGCGCCGGCTGTTGGTTCAGGTGACCCACCTGGACGACCTGGAGAAGATTTACCACTTTTTTGTTGATAATCAATAAATAAAGAAAAATTAACGTTATTTTAGCTCAAACCTTGCGCTGCTTGTGGGCAATTAATCGGCAGCGCAATCTCCTTTCTGACTATTATTTCTGCAACATTGTTACCCCTGGCTACATTATATTCCCGCATGAAATTAGATTAATGAAAACGAGTCTCAATTAAGAACAAACATTGCCATAGAATAAGGTTGTCCGTGGCGGAAATAATATGATATGGTTGCGCCGTCATTGGGGAGTAGCCGGTTTCTGGAGAATAAAAAGCCAGAAACGCCCGTATCAACATACTCGTTTCGCCGTAAGAAACGTGGTGCGGGCAGCCAGGTAAGGTTGGCGAGACCATAGACACGTAACTCCGTCGTTTGGTTGGGGGTGGGTTACGTGTATATGGAGCCACCCGGCCGAGGCTATTTCACATGAACCTTTCAGCAACGCTTATTCTCGCTTTTGGCATGTCCATGGATGCTTTCGCCGCGTCGATCGGCAAAGGTGCCAGCTTGCATCAACCCCGTTTCCGCGAAGCGATCCGCACCGGCCTGATCTTCGGCGTGGTCGAAGCGATCACCCCGCTCATCGGTTGGGCCATCGGCCTGTTCGCCAGTCAATACATCATGGAATGGGACCACTGGGTCGCCTTCTCGCTGCTGTTCATTCTCGGCATGCGCATGATCGTCGAAGGGGTACGTAACAAGCCCGATGAAGAAGAGAAGGTCAAACGTCATGGTTTCTGGTTGCTGGTCGCCACCGCCATCGCCACCAGCCTCGACGCGATGGCCATCGGCGTCGGTCTGGCTTTCCTGCAGGTGAACATCGTGCATACCGCGATGGCCATCGGCTGCGCCACCATGATCATGGCGACGCTAGGCATGATGATCGGCCGCTTTATCGGCCCGCTGCTGGGCAAGCGCGCCGAAATCCTCGGCGG
Organism: Serratia sp. CY33802; assembly: GCF_052169095.1. Classification (NCBI taxonomy): domain Bacteria; kingdom Pseudomonadati; phylum Pseudomonadota; class Gammaproteobacteria; order Enterobacterales; family Yersiniaceae; genus Serratia; species Serratia sp. CY33802. The sequence goes on along the minus strand of NZ_JBJNLL010000001.1, from coordinate 791,824 downwards.
CGTGGTGCTGATCGGTATCGGCGTCAACATTCTGCTGGAGCACCTCGGCTACCTGGCCTGAAGCGCTCGCTTTGAAAAAAACCTGCCGCGGCAGGTTTTTTTGTTTTTGAGTTCAAGGCCCCTTAAGCGCGACGTCGGTACAACGCCAGCACGAAGTCCGTCTCGCACACAAACTCGCCGCTCTCGGCCAACCGCTGTTGCACCTCCGGCGTGGCGCGCCAGGCGAACGGCGTCATCTGCAGCAGATTGGCGGCCTGCGTGCCCGGTAGGGTCATCGTATAGGCCAGCGCCTCTTTGCGCTCGCAGTCGAATCCGGCGAACTGTTCATCCTGTTCGGCATGCAGCTGCACCTGCTGGTACACCTGCTCTTTCAGCTGGTACAGATGACGCGGGCCCGGCGACACCGTCAGCACCACGCCGCCCGGCTTCACTACCCGTGCCAGCTCCTCCGCCTTGCAAGGTGCATAAATGCGCAAGACCGCATCCAACGCCCCATCGGCGAACGGCAAACGGTGACTGGAAGCGACGCAGAACGAGACCGCCGGATAACGTTTAGCGGCGTAGCGGATCGCCACCTTGGCGACATCCAGCCCATTGACCGCCATATTGCGCTCCTGGGCCAGCCTGGCGGCCACCGCGGCAGTGTAATACCCTTCCCCACAGCCTATGTCCAACAACGCGCCAGCATCGGCCGCCAGCGCCAAATCCAGCCACTCGGCCACCTGCTCTTGCAACGGCTGATAATATCCACCGTCGAGAAACGCTCGCCGCGCCTGCATCATTTCCGCGCTGTCTCCCGGCTGCTTCGATCGCTTGTGCTGTACCGGCAGCAGATTGACGTAGCCCTCTTTGGCCTGATCGAACTGATGATTGCCGTCACAACGCCAGTGTTGTGATGAAAAATGCAGCGATTGATGACACAGGGGACATTGATAAGACATGAATGGGCTTCCAGAGAGACAGGGCGCGGCTAGTCTAAAGAAGGCGCCGGTTTGATGCAAGGCGCATCCCCACTCGCTTTCGCCGCCAACAACACCTGGCCAAGCGGGGAGAAAGCTGGCTACACTGAGAGTCTGTTTTCTCACGCAGGTGAACATAACTTATGAGCGATCGTTCCGCGCTGCTCGATGCGGTGCCTCACATTCAGCACGGCTTCGGCAGCAAACTCGCGCTGCTGCCAGGGCATCTACTGCCCTACAGCGCCACGCTGCCGGAAAAAAAGCAGGTACACGGCACCCGCATCGTCGACGTGCTGCAACCGGCGCAGGCGTGCGGCGAGGCCGATGGTTTTTATACTCGCCAGCCCGGCATTCTGATCAGCGTACTGACGGCGGACTGTCTGCCGGTGCTGTTCAGCCGCCGCGACGGTGGCGCTATCGCGGCGGTACACGCCGGCTGGCGCGGGTTACTGGACGGCATTCTGGAGCAGATGGCGTCCCGCATTCGCCAAGATGGCGACACCGCCGATTGGGTGGTGTCTATCGGCCCCGCCGCCGGCCCATGCTGCTACGAAGTCGATGAAGCGCTGGTGGAGAATTTTAAACAGCGCCTGCCGCTGCCCGCCACGCTGATCAGCCCGCATTACCGGCATCTGGATCTGGCCGCAATTGCCGAATACAAGCTGACGGCGCTCGGTTTCGCCGCCGTTGACCGCGCCGGCAGTTGCACCATCTGCACGCCGGACGTCGACCCGCAGCGGCCGCAGCGCTTCAAATACACCAGCTATCGCCGCAACAGCCATCGGCGCGCGCAGGATCCGACGCATCCGGGGATCAAAGGCCGCAACCAGTACGCAGGCATCGTCATCGCCGCCGGATGACGGAAACGAAAAAGCCCGCGCGAAGGCGGGCTTTTTGTACAGCTGACGCTGATTAGATAGCAGTAACGTTTACTGCAGATGGGCCTTTCTGGCCATCTTGGATTTCGAACTCAACGTTCTGGCCTTCAGCCAGGGTTTTGAAGCCGTTACCCTGGATTGCAGAGAAGTGTACGAACACGTCTTTGCTGCCGTCAGCCGGGGTGATGAAACCGAAACCTTTAGACTCGTTGAACCACTTAACTTGACCTTTGATCTTTGCCATCTTGAGTATTTCCTTTGGATTGTTTAAACCGCCCGTGGGCGTTACATAGACAAACTAGAGTCGTTACTGCTTGAGGCACTAAGATAAGGATCGGCAGAGAAGCGGTATTCAACGCTAACGTCTTTACTCAGAACTTCTTTACTGAAAATGCCACACATATACAGAACTGTACCTCGTTTTACCCAGATGCGTTATCACATACTCTGTATGCGATGGCAAGCCATTTTTAATCACTGAACGACATGTCGCACATATTTGAAACGGTCGAGAGCCACATTTGCTTAAATAGGCCAAAAGATGTTGAAGCATCGGCTATTTTCTGCTTGCTAAAACCACCGCACCAGACCCCGCATTCTGGTGGAGTTTTAACAAAACTTTCATCGTTTTGTCGCATGTCCGTCTCGTCATTTCCGCTTTTTTGCCGCTTATAGCGTTAAAAAATTTGAATCTTTATGGAATTTGATATGCAACATTTGAATATCGATGAACGGGGGCCAATTTATTCATCGCTGCTCCGACCCTTTACCGTCGAAAACGCATCATCATCAGCCCTCAGCCCTGCCGCCACACCGCGCGAGCAGGAGCAGCACACAGGCGGGCGATGATGTTACCGTCCTGCACAACGGTTGCATAAGCATGCAACGTCCAGACGCCTCTCCCGCTGGCCAGTGGCTTCATCCTAAATAATCCGAAAACCATGAGTCCGAATAGCCGGAATAATCTTATGAATAGCAAAAGTGTGGCGTTGAATTAAATCCTGAAGATCGGGTGGTTATTTGAATCACCACCCGCACTTATCAATTTTGCTAATTACTGCCGCGCTTTCAAACCGTTGCTCTTATTCTTTCCTCTGTACCGCAGGGCGAAGAGACCACGCTTGCTGAGAATCCTGCAACGCGATGCGCTCGCCAATCTTCAGCGGGTGGAATTGATGCTGTTCAAGCCCCGCCTCACTCAGCGCCAGATTCAACTGCTGCGGCGGTTCGTCCAGCGACTCATCCGCCAATTCGAATACCCCCCAATGGATGGGAATGGCGCGCGGCTGATTGAGTTGACGGTACAGCGTCACCGACTGCTGCGGATCCATATGCTGCTCCTGCATAAACCAGCGCGGTGCGTAGGCGCCGATGGGCAGCGCCGCCACGTCGAACGGCCCCAGCCGTTGACCAATCTCCGCCAGCCGTTCCGAATAACCGCTGTCGCCGGAAAAATAAAACCGCAGCCCCGGATGGTGGATCACCCATCCACACCACAGTGAGCGATTGCGATCCCACAGCGTGCGCATGCTCCAGTGCCGCGCCGGCGTGGCGTAGACCGTCAGCTCGCCCAACGGCAGACTCTGCCACCAGTCCAGCTCATGCACCTTCAGCCGATAACGGCGGAACCAGCGCTTCAAGCCGAGCGGCACGATGAACTCGGCCTGAGGGAAACGCCGCGCCAATTGCCGCACCGTGCGCCTGTCAAGGTGGTCATAATGGTTATGGGAGATCAGTATCGCATCCACCGCCGGCAGTTGCTCCACCGTCAGCGGCGGCGGCGTTCTGCGCTTCGGGCCGTAAAAGCTCAGTGGCGATGCACGTTCGGACAACACCGGATCGATCAGGATATAGCGCCCACTCAACCGCAGCAGCATCGAGGCATGCCCCAACCACCAGACGCTGTCGTCGCTGCCGCTGAGATCGGCAGGTTGCCACCAGCGTTCGGTAAATTGTGCGTAGCCCTGCTGCGGCGGCTTGGGCAATCCCTGGCGCTTGCGTTCATCTTGCCAACGTTGAAGGTCCCCCTCCTGACGCCGCGAAGGTTCCAGGTTGCGAAATCCCTCCGGCGTATGATGCGCCTTGGCCGCGTCGTAATAACGGTTGATTCTTTTCATCCAGCCTTTTCTCCCGACCACTGCGCCCTGCACGGGCATGACTTTCAGTGTAACAAACCCGATGAAGCTCGCACTTTGTCAGCCGTGCGCTGCATCTCGGGACCTTTTGCCGTATGCTGTTGTCTCACTCCGGTGAGACAGCCAGGGCCGCCAAGAGCCCGTTAAGACTCTCTTAAGATCTTTGTGATTGACTTGTAGGGCATACAGAAAAGGAGAAGTTATGAGTCGTTCTACATCCCGCAAATCAGGCTCAAGCCTGGGGCGCCGTATTCGCAGCGCGCTGCTGGCGCAGAAACAATACTGGAAAATGTATTTCGCCATGAAGCTGCGCCGCGTGCGCGTACCTGCACCGCTGGTGCTGCTGGGCGGTTCACTGCTCGGATTCTTCATGTTGACCCTGCTGATGCTCAGCGTGGTGGCCATCGACGTGATCAGTACTCTGCTGTTGCTGTGCCGGAAACTGCTGGGGCGGGGGCACGGAGAGGGGCGCGCCTTTATGCCGCGCGGCTAACGAGAAGAGAAGCGGAGGCGCGCCATACGCCTCCGCAGCACACAGATTAACGCTTGGCGTCTTTGCGGCGCGTCAGCATAAACCCGCACCACAGCACCGCAACCCACAGCGGCATCAAAAGCACCGAAATACGGATCCCTTCGCTGAAATACATAATCACCAGAATCAGGCCGAGGAAAGCCAGACACAGGTAGTTGCCGAACGGATACCACAGCGCCTTAAAGCTGGGAATGACGCCCTGGCGGTTCTTGGCAGCGCGGAATTTCAGGTGCGCCAGGCAGATCATCACCCAGTTGATGACCAACGTTGAAACCACCAGCGCCATCAGTAACTCGAACGCCTTACCGGGCATCAGGTAGTTAATCAGCACGCCGATCGAAGTAATCAACGCCGACAGCGCGATGGACAGCACCGGCACGCCGCGCTTGTTAACGCGCGTCAGCGCCTTCGGTGCATTGCCTTGGCTGGCCAGCCCAAACAGCATGCGGCTGTTGGCGTAGACACCGCTGTTGTAAACAGACAGCGCGGCGGTCAATACCACCACGTTGAGCACGGTTGCCACCAGATTGCTGTTCAGCGCATGGAAGATCAACACGAACGGGCTACCGCCCTCCACCACTTGCCCCCACGGATAGAGCGACAGCAGCACAGTCAGCGAGCCGATATAGAAGATCAGAATGCGGTACACCACCTGATTGGTGGCTTTAGGAATGCTGCGACGCGGATCGGCGGCCTCCGCCGCGGTGATGCCGACCATTTCCAGGCCGCCGAACGAGAACATGATCACCGCCATCGCCATCACCAGCCCCGAGAAGCCGTGCGGCATAAAGCCACCCTGCTGCCACAGGTTGGTGATGCTGGCCTGTGGCCCGCCGTTGCCGCTCGCCAACAGCCAGGCGCCGAACACGATCATGCCGACAATCGCCACCACCTTGATAATGGCGAACCAGAACTCGGTTTCGCCGTACAGGCGCACATTCACCAGGTTAATCAGGTTGATCAGCACGAAAAACAGCGCGGCGGAGGCCCAGGTGGGGATCTCCGGCCACCAGTACTGAATGTAGATGCCGACGGCGGTCAATTCCGCCATGCCGACCAGAATGAACATCGCCCAATAATTCCAACCGGAAAGAAAGCCGGCGAAGTCGCCCCAATACTTATAGGCAAAGTGGCTGAAAGATCCGGCGACCGGCTCCTCCACCACCATTTCGCCCAGTTGGCGCATGATCAAAAACGCGATAAAACCGCCGATGGCGTAGCCCAACAGCACGGCGGGGCCGGCCATCTTGATGGTTTGCGCAATGCCGAGAAATAAACCGGTGCCAATGGCGCCCCCGAGGGCAATAAGCTGTATATGTCTGTTTTTTAAGCCGCGTTTTAGCGGAGTATCCTGATGCTGACCGCCCATCTTATCCTCATATGGCGTACACCCTTGCCGTTATCGGCCAAGATTTCACCAATCAATAAATGTATCTGCGGGCGGCTTTTTAACACTTAACCCCGTGAGCATCAAGGAGAAGCGCCCCGAGACGGCGTAGCGGAGCGCGATTTTTTAACCGTGAGAAAGCGTGAAATGGCGGCGTTCAGCCAGGCATGCCGCACAGTTTGGTCAGGTTGCGCGCGCCTATCATCAGCGTGGCGACATAAGATTGGCGACGCGTGACCACTTCCACCGCCACGCGATCGTTTTGATATTTTATCAGGTAGGTCGAGGGCCACCCCTGACGACGCTGGCCAAAGCTTTCGGCATGACGATCGATCGCCGCATGGGCAATCACCAGATGAGACAAATTTTTATCACCTTTGATAATGCGCTTCATAAACAGCCTCCGCCAACGACAGCTCTGTTATTAGAAAAAGGAGAAACTCTTACCAATCACCGGTATTGTTCGACTCAGTTAGCCTGCCGGCTCATCAGGAAGCAGATCATCGCCGCGCGCAGCGGGCTGGCGCTGTCCGCCTGCCATTCACCGCCCTGGGTGCTCATGCGCGCCTGCCACTGCGGGCTGTCGCTTTGGTTGTCGGGGTTCAGACTGATTTTGTTGGCGCAAATGATCGGCCAGGCATCGGAGGGATTCTTGCAGTAATCTTTACCTTTCACACCACCGTAGGGATACCACTTGTCCGGGTTCTCTCCGGTCAGCAGCGCGATGCTGCGGTTCACTTCGGCATCGCTTTCTTCGTACCATTTAATCATCGGCTTCATCCATCTTTCGTAAGGTTCGCGCTACATTACGATGTCTGTAAGACAGTTTTATGACAGTGCCGCCGGTTTTCACATTATCTGAACTAATGTTTTGCTCCCTTTAACTTTTCTCCCCTTCTGCGTACACTTTTCCTCTGTTTAGCGCCCAGGAAACGCACGCATGTTGACCGGCCTCAACCACCTGACGCTCGCCGTCAGCGATCTCGATCGCAGCTTCGATTTTTATCGTCATCTGTTGGGGTTTACCCCTCACGCCCGCTGGCAAGGCGGCGCCTATCTGTCGTTGGGGGCGTTGTGGCTGTGTCTGTCATTGGATGAGGCCCGCATGCAACCACGGGAGCGTGATTACACCCATTACGCCTTCAGCGTCGCGCCGGAACACATTGAACGGGTCAGCGAGCGGCTGCGCCAGGCCGGCGTCGAAGAGTGGAAAAGCAATCGCAGCGAAGGCGAATCGCTCTACTTTCTCGATCCCGATGGGCATCAGTTGGAGATCCATGCCGGCGATCTGGCCAGCCGCCTGGCGGCATGCCGGGAAAAACCGTATCAGGGCATGGTGTTTTACTGAAACGCCCCGGCGACGCTGCCGCCGGCCGGAGCATCATGTTCAACGTTCGGGGATAAAACCTTTGAAATCCAGCGCGGGGCTGAGATCGTCGTCGTCAGCCGCAGCGGCGCCGTCAGCGCCTGCGCTGTGCGCCAAACGCTTCAACAGCGCCGTTTGCTGGCGTTGTTGCTCGGCAATTTCCTGCAGCAGGCGAATCTGCTCGTTGGCGCGCACACTGGCGCGGTTCACCAGGAACCAAACCCACAGCCCGGCCAACAATGCCACAACGGCGAGCGCCAGCGACAACAGGCCGTTCTGGCCAAAACCTAAATCGTACATGGACAACCCTATCTACTGCGAAATTCAGGCCGCCATCTTAGCACTCGCGGCGGCCGTGCGAACATCCCTACCGAAAATTGCTTACCAGGGCACGAAGCGGGTCACCGAACAGATGCCCAACGCAAAATTTCCACCGTCGTCGCAATAGCTATCCAGCGCCAGCAGGTAGAAAAACAGGCAGGCAGCGACGGCCGTCATTATCACGAGGATTTTTTTTCGCAACAAATTTAGCAGCCTCATTGTTATCTGGGTAATCTATCGCGCATGTTATCACAGCGAAGTTAAACGAAGTTTAACTTTCCGTTTAGATTTCTGGCTATTGCCCGGTTTTCAGACTGTTACCCTTGTCGTCGCGCGGCAGTCATGGCTAGATGAACCCTCAGGGATAATGAGGAAGCGCAATGAGCAAATTGATTAAGTGGGTACTGGTGCTAGCGGTCATTTACGGCGGTTTTTTGATCTCGGGTTACGGCGTGCTGATCGGCAGCAACAAAAACGTTGGCGGGTTGGGATTGCAGTGCAAATACCTGACGGCGCGCAACGTGGCGATCGCCCAGTACGTGAATGGCGACAACGGTTTCATCGGCGTAGCCGACTGCCCGTTGTTCAAGAAAATCGAAACGGTGGTGGATTAACCGCCACCGCCCGACGCCGTCGCTTTGCGGCGGCCCCGCCTCAGCTGCGGGTGAATTTCATCTCGATCAGCGCAATCGCCTTGTCAATCGCTCGGCGTGTCACCGGATCGGCACCTGCCGGGTGCGTGGAGAAATCAATGCTTTTTAGCTGACCCGCCATCTTGTCGCGCACTTCGGTCGGCGCAATCACGTCGATAACGTCCAAAATCTGTTTGATGACCAGTTGGCAAGCGACCAGATCGGAAGCCAGTTCCTGCTCGTTGCTCAGCATGTCAGACATAATAACTTTCCCTCTTGATTCAAACGCCGCACAGAATAGCACGGCGTCCGCGCCATTGCCCGCTCTCCCCGTTTTTTTCCCCTTCTGCGCACCGCCGGGCAAAAGCCCGCGTCGGATTAGCCTATACTTGCAGCATGACGGTGGCAAAAACCACCCATAAGCCACAACCAACAGGAGAAAGTTATGGCGAATCACAATGTGAAATCCTGGGCGACAGTGCGTGAAACTTCGGTGGAAATCGCCGAAGCCATTTTTGAGCTGGCAGGGAACGACGAAGTGTTGGCGCAGAAAATCTGGGAAGAAGGCAGCGATGAAGCACTGGAGAAGGCCTTTGCCAAAACCACCGCCGACCAGCTTTATTGGGGAGAGGAAACCGTCGAGCGGAAAAACGTTTGAGCGCCCGCGCAACAAAAAGCCCGGGTTTCTGACCCAGGCTTTCCCGATTAGCGAACGCCCCGCTCAGCGGCGTGCAATGTCTCTTGCTCTCACGGCTCTTCACCTCCCACACTTTCCGCATTTTTCATGCTCATCACCGGCATCGCCATAAAAGCGCCGACGCCCACGATTACAACCAGAGTAATAATCACTGTCATTAACATGCGATCACCCCATCAACGTTGAGTTGTTACGGCTGACTCTGTTTTGGCGGTTACTTGCTGTGGCCTTCTTTCCGTCCCCCACCGCGGCGGCGACAGTCTCAGATTAGCCGTTTTTCCTTTCTGCTGACAAGCGGCGGTTCAACGGTTTTTCCGAATAATCCCCCCCGGTCATCGGTGGCGTTTTTGTCCACGGCGGCAAGTTGTGTATACTTCACCGCTATGTAGGTCTCACACTGACGCACTGATGATACAAGAACACCACCTCTCATTGGTCTGCGCCCTCAGCAAATGGGTCGAAACTCACCTCGGACGAGTGATCCATCTCGAAGAGTTGGCCGAGTACTCCGGCTACTCGCTGTGGCACATGCAGAAGCTGTTCAAAGAAGCGACAGGGATTTCGCTCGGCAAATACATTCGCGAACGCCGTCTGGCCGGCGCGGTCTATCAACTGCGCAGCAGTGAAGCGTCGATCTTCGATATCGCCCTGGACTTTGGCTTCGGTTCACAGTCCCACTTCACCTACATGTTCAGAAAGCGTTTTAATATCACGCCCTATGATTTTCGCCAGGATTTGAGCGTCGATCTGCACATCGATCCGCCGCTGCACGTCATTCATCAAAAATCCGCCTGAAGCCCGCCGTAAACCGGCGGGTTAACGCGTCCCCCAGACCGCCAGTATCGCGATCGCGGCCGGCAGAGCCTGCACCCAGAGAATTTTACAGCTGGCGCTCAGGCCGCCGAATACGCCGGCCGCCAGCACACACCCGAGAAAAAACAGCTGCAGCGCCATATCCTCACGCCAGTAGCTCCATGCCAACCCCAACGCCAGAAAGCCGTTGTACAACCCCTGATTGGCGGCCAACACCCGCGTGGCTGCAGCGAACTCCGCCGTCGTGCCAAATGCGCGTCTGCCGAGTGGCGTACGCCACAGGAACATTTCCAACACCAGGATATAAAGATGGAGCGCTGCGATGAGCAGCAACAAAATATCGGCAAAGAGCTTCATGATGATCCCTGTCGTTTATTGAAGATGTCGTCAATTATAAACGCCGCCTCTCACCTCCCCATCGATAGAGATAAAAAAACCCGCCGAAGCGGGTTTATGCAGGAGTCATTTTTTGAGGTTAGTTTAATACGGCGACCAACAATGCCGCGACAGAGACCCAAAACAACGCCGTGGCAACCACGACATGGGACAGTCTTGCACGATAGAGTACCTGGCTCATAATGACCTCACTGACATCTGACTAACGGGAGACAACCTGACTTCCTGAGGATTATCCTAAACTTCTTCTCGTTGTCATTATATGCGCCAGATCACTTTTCCGCCGAGAAACCTTATATTGTCCTAAAGCTGGAGCCGCGATCACATTAATTACGTCTTATTAGAGCGAAATAAGCCGAATAACCGCGGCGATTATATCCTAACGCTATCAAACATCGCTCCAGGGCAGGCGTGGCGCGGTCATGCGCTCACCAGAATAACCGTCAACCGCCGGGAAACGCGGCGCCTCTTGCTCCCAATCATGCTGAGCCTGAGTAATTTCAGCTTTGGTATGGCCAACGAAATTCCACCAGATAAGGATCTCTTCGTTTAGTGGCACTCCACCGATTAATAATCCCCGGCTGCCCTTCCGTGCATTTAACCCAATAGAGTTATTCTTCATGCCCAAATAGGCAAACTCATCAGGTGAAAAAGTTTCACCATTAAGTTCAAATGCACCAATAAGGGGCAAAAAGCCGATTTCATAATCATCGCGCAGCGGCAATTCTATCCTCGCCGCTTCCTGCCACTCCATATCAATGGCAATTAGTGGCGAGAAAGTAAACACCGGTGAACGATAAGCGCCAAATTCCCCGACCAACAAACGGTGATTCACGCCGTTATTCTGCCATTGTGGCAAGTCCGGATAGTGATCGAAACGTGGCGCCATGTCGGCATGTTCGGCCGGCAGCGCGATCCATAATTGTGCGGCATGCAATCGCCGCTGCTCGCCCACCGACTGTTCCGTATGCGCAATGCCACGCCCTGCGGTCATCAGATTAACCTGCCCTGGGCGAATCACTTGCTCACTGCCGAGGCTGTCACGGTGCAGCACTTCACCCTCTATCATCCAGGTGAACGTTTGCAGCCCGATGTGCGGATGCGGCCCCACATCCATGCCGGGCGAGGTGCCGTTGAATACCGTCGGTCCAGCGTGATCGAGAAAACACCAGGCGCCGACGGTGCGCCGCTCCCGAGTTGGCAACGCACGATTGATCGGGATACCTCCCACTTCGGCATTACGCACGGCAATACGTTGTATCTGGCGCACGCCGTCAACGACAGGGCATTCGCGTGAAGATGAAGAGAGCGTAGGACGTGACTGACTCATCGCAAAGACCTCCTGAATGGCGCCGATTCGCCAAGGGTACCCCCAATCTTAACACAGGGTAGCCCCCACAGAGCGGCGACGCTCAGCGCGTTCGCGCGATTCAGGACGCTTTGATATAGCAGCTCTTGATGTCTATATCGTCATGCGCGTGCCTGAGATCGGAGAAATAGGTCACGCCAAAGAGAATTGATACCACCAGCAGCACGGACACCAACAGGCCGATGATCGCCAGCAGTTTGGTTTCATCATGGAGATTAGGCTCCATTTTATCTCCCCTAGTTAATCGCGTCAGGTCACCCACAGCGTGACCGCCAGCGTAAAGATAATCAGTGAGCAGGACGCCACCGCCAACACGACGATCGCAAATTGCGCATCACCCAAGGTTTCTCGATAATTTTTATCCGTTGAGGCGTTACGCTGTTGTTTCACTAAATCGGTTTTCACTCGTTCAACTGCTGCATTGCTGTTTGACGGGGCAAAATATCCCCTCAGAATAAGGCACGCACGTTGGCGCCTTGGTCGTTCCGGCCTCAACCGGGAGATGACGCTATCAATTTTCCCCATCAGGGTCAACACCGCCCCTGCCGGCGAGCGAGCAGGGACACAGGGGAGATGTAACTGGCATGGAGATCGCAGGGAAATAAGAGACGCCTATTGCAGAGGACAAAAAAAAGCCCGGTACGCAACCGGGCTATGGCAGACCTACGCGTTATTGCGGGATACGCAATACCTGCCCCGGATAAATCTTGTCCGGGCTCGACAGCATCGGCTTGTTGGCTTCAAAAATCTTGTTGTACAGATTGGCGTTGCCGTACATCTCTTTAGAGATCGCGCTCAGCGTATCGCCCTTCTTCACGGTATAGAAGCGGCTCTCGGCGTCGGGTTGCGTCACCGCCACCTTGTCTTCCACCCCGCTGATACCCGCCACGTTGCCGATAGCCACCAGGATCTTCTCTTTTAACTCCTGGCTGACGGCATCGCCGGTCACTACGGCTTTACCATCGACCACCTGCACATCGACTTTGTCGGTGCCCGGCAAGCCGCTCTTATCGAGATGCTCCTTGAGTTTGGCGCCTTGATCTTCGGCGGAGGCATTGCCGGTGACTGTGTCCCACAGTTTTTCTCCCGCTTCTTTGACGAAGTTAAACAAGCCCATATTCACTCCTTTTGATGGTTGCATTAATGCGTTTAAGTAAGGCTTGTTAAGCTTAGCATCGTCAAAAGGATATGCCATCCGCTCACGGCGCCAGAAACGGGTAGAGTATTCCGAAAGTGTCGTCAGCGGCGTTTCAACGGTGATTAATTGCGCAATGATGCTGAAAAATCGTGCTTTTTTACCTACACTGTTGCAGACAAGGCAACTCGACGAAGGAGGCGTGCAACGATGTACGCATTGGTGATGTTTGTCTGTTATCTGGATGGTGGCTGCAGTGAAATGGTGGTCGACATATTGCGCGACGAGCCACAATGCCTGGTCGCGATGAAGGAACAGAACTTGCGACACGCCGGTTGTTATCCCATGGAAGAGTTCATTGACGGCTTCTGGTTGCCAGCCAGCGAATATTCGGATTTTTAATTCCCTCCCCGCGCGATGCTGAGGAATTTCTGATTTCATCAGAAACTTCGCCTTCCTCCGAGGCATAAGGCCGCTGTTTTGCTAAATTGCGGCTCCCGAAGAAGAGAGAGACAGAGAAAGGTCATGCCAGCATCAGCTCATTCCAACGAGCAATATGAAACTCTGCTGCGCGACGTCAGCCTGGCGTTAGGCGACGCAGTGTTGCAGTTAATCAAAAACCATAAAAAAGTATCCGGCGGCAATATTCTTTCACAGCTGGTGACCGAAATAGAGCGGGAGCAGGATCAGCAACGTTTCGCCGCGCTGCGTTCCGCCATTGAGCTGGTCGGGTTGGCACCCAAAGGCTGAGTTCCCGATAAAACAAAGGCAGGGCTTGCGCCCTGCCTGAGGTTAATGACAAACCTGATGACATTACCAGGTTTACCGAAGACAACCTTTAAAATAAGGAAAATCAATTCATTGATTTTCGACTGCTCACCACAAAGGAGGAAAAACCACGCTTTTTCCTCCTTTGTCAGCAAGCTAAGGCAGGGCTTACGCCCTGCCTGATTACCACTCCCGACACAGGATGAAGGTAATGAAATTGCCGCTTAGAAGCGATACGTCAAGCTGACGGCAACGATATCATCGTTGGCCAGTTTCAGTTTGTTATTGTCGCTCAGCTGGTTGATTTGATAATCAACGTAGGTGTACATATTTTTGTTGAAGTAGTAAGTCGCCCCCACTTCCACATATTTCACCAGGTCGGCATCACCGATCCCTTCGATATCCTTGCCTTTGGACTGCACGTAGCCCAAGGAAGGGCGCAGGCCGTTTTCGAACTGATACTGGGCCACCACTTCGAAGTTTTGCGTTTTATTGGCGAAGCCGGAGGTGCCATTGACGCTGATCGGCGTCATGTTACGGGTTTCGGCATACATCGCGGCCAGGTAAACCTGGTTGGCGTCGTATTTCACTGCGGTGGTCCATGCAGTGGCGCTGTCGCCCTTACCATACTGCAGCTCTTTTTGCTTGCTGGTGCGGTTAGAATCAGAGAACGCCGCCGCTACGCCGATGCCGGAACCGCCGATGTCCTGGTAGTCCAGGGACAGGCCGTAACCGTCGCCGTTTTGCTTGGTCACGCTGCGACCGTCGCCGTCGTTTTTACCCTGATACTGCACCGCCAGATTCAGGCCTTCCACCAAACCGAAGAAATCACGGTTACGGTAGGTAGCCAAACCGTTGGAACGGGCGGTCATAAAGTTATCGGTATAGCTGTAGGAGTCGCCGCCGAATTCTGGCAGCATGTCGGTGTAAGCCTCGGCGTCATACACCACACCGTAATTACGGCCGTAGTCGAAAGAACCGTAGTTGCCGAATTTCAGCCCCGCGAAGCCCAGACGCGTTTTGGTGCCGGCGGTGCCCTGCGCTTCGTCGTGATTGGCCTGGACGTTGTATTCCCACTGACCGTAACCGGTCAACTGGTCATTGATTTGCGTTTCGCCTTTGAAGCCCAGGCGAACATAGGTCATATCGCCGTCATTGGACTTACTGTCGCTGAAATAATGCTTGGCGTTAACGCGGCCGTACAGGTCGAGTTTATTACCATCCTTATTGTAGATTTCAGCCGCGTTGGCGAAGGAGGTGATCGCCCCGAGGGCGACAGCTAAGGCTAATACACTGCGTTTCATCATTTATTTTCCTAGATATTATAATTAGAACCCTGCCCGTCACGCCCAATTTATAGTTTGGGCTGTGATTTTATCTTTTGGTATTTTATGAGCCCCCCTAATGTGGGGTGATGTGACATTAGCATCATGAATCAAAACTTAAAATCAAAAAGTTCATGAAACAACGAGGAGAAAGCATGTTTATTTGTAACTAAATATTTCCAATAAGAAAGCATATAACTTATTGAATATAAGAATTTTTTATCACATAACTTATAACCAAAATGGTGCATCGCACTCTTTTGGTGCATTTTGGTTTCGTTTTGCGTGCTTTCTGCGCGATTCAAAAGTAACAACAAAATTAGCATGGTTATTAAAAACGTTACTTATTTCACATTTTTATCTTAACAATCTCACCAGGCAATTAAGGCTTTCAGATAACGACCTGATACCTCCTTTTATTCACGCGTATAAAAGGAGGCATTAGGAACGAATAAAATTCGCCTTAGGGCAATTAAATAGCGGGAAATAGCAGAGCAAAATAATGAACGGAATAACGGCGGCGCGCTGACGGCGCCGCCGAGGATAAATCAATAGAGCGTAGAACGGGAAACTTCGCTCAACAGCATGCCAGCGCGCAGGCCCAGCGCCACAGTGGGGTTAGGGAACAGTATCCACGCGCCCTCTTGGCCAACGCGATAGTCCTCCTGCGGCTGCTCGCACAGCAACATCCCCGGTTTCAACTCGGTGAAGTTGGCCGTGTCATCATCCAGGTGCAGCTTGAAATCCTCGCTGTGTTTGATCAACGAATGCATCACACGGAATACCCGGATCGCCTCGCCCTCGCGCTCCGGCAACGGCCCCTCGCTGACCGCCGCCCGCAAAGCGCGATCGATGGCAGCAAACTGCTGTAGATCGTTGCTGCCAAACGGTCGCGCCTTGCCCAGCTCGAGCGTACAGCTCGCCGCATTGAGATGCTCGCTGGAATAGTGGCTAAACGTCCCGCCTGGTGCGCTGTGCACCACCAGCGCATCCAAATCGGCGGCATCCAGCAGCTTCAGCATCGGCTCACTGTACGGGCGTTTCTGGAAAGGCAGAATGCCGAAACGTGGCAACCGCGATTCACGGATGGCGGTGTGCAGATCGTAATGGAAACGCGCCGCCAGTTCCCCATCGAAAAAGGCGGCGAGCGCACGCTCCAACTGCTGCGCACGCACGGTCTCGCCGCTGGCGACGAAGTTGCGGTAGCGGCCGCCGAACATGCGGTTCATGTCGCTGTGCAGATAACGCTTGCCGGCCCGCATCGCCGCCGGGTTGCCCAGCACCACCAACAGCCGCACCGTCAGCGGCAACCGGCCGATCAGCAGATCGCCAACCAGCTGATTGAGCAGTTCAATCGGCGCGGTTTCGTTGCCGTGCACGCCCGCCGACATGACCATCGCCTGGCGGTAAGGCTGCCGCGGCATGAGCTCCAGCACGCCTTCCCCCTGCCAACGCCAGCGCAGCTGCGGCGTTTCACCTTGCCATTCGACGGGTTCGTTCCCTTCCAGCGTCAGGGGCAGTAGATCGATCATGCCGCCTCCCTTAGCGTTGGAACGGATAAATGGCGCCGAGACCGAGGATCGACGTCAGCGAATCCAGCGCCTCACGCCCTTCGCGCAGCAGCAGCGGATCGGCCAGGTCATCCTGCGTCAGGCGATCGCGGTAATGGCGATCCACCCACTCGTTCAGCGTCGCGAACAGCCGCTCGTTCATCATCACGCGTGGATTCACCGCCCGCAGCTCCTGCTCGTTGAGCGCCACCCGCAACCGCAGGCAGGCCGGGCCGCCGCCGTTGCGCATGCTTTCGCGCAGGTCAAACACGCGAATTTCATCGATCGGGCCGCCGCTGCCGACCATGTCGTTCAGATAACGCCACACGCCGGCATGTTGGCGCGACTCTTCTGGCACCACGATCATCATCTTGCCGTTCGGCTTGGTGAGAATTTGGCTGTTGAACAGATAGGTCGCTACCGCGTCCGCCACCGAGACGCGCTCTGTCGGCACCTCGATTGCCACCAGCTCGCTGTCCAGCGTCGCCATCTTGCGGCGCAAGTCATCCAACGCCTGTTGCTGGCGGTAAAACGCCTGCTGGTGGTGGAACAGCACGTTCTGGTTACTGACCGCTATCACGTCGTTATGGAATACGCCCTGATCGATCACCGCCGGGTTTTGCTGTACGAAGACCGTATGCTGCTCGTCCAGTTGGTGCAGGCGAGCGATTGCCTCGCTGGCTTCGCGCGTTTGGCGCGCCGGATAACGCGTCGGCGCCGTTTCGCCACCGAATTCCTGACGACCGTAGACGAACATCTGCACGCTGCGCTTGGCGTAGTCGCCGCCCAGACGGTTATGGTTGGCCGCCCCTTCGTCGCCGAATAACGCCACCTGCGGCAGCGCCTCGTGGTGGGCAAAATGCCGATCGTCGCTGAACATCGCCCGCAATACGGCGGTGGTGGTTTCCGCCTCGATGGCGCGGTGGAATTTATTGTTCAGGTTGGCGGCAGTGAAGTGCACCTTGCCGTCGGCGCTGTCCGCCGAGGGCGACACGGTGGCCGCATTGGCGGTCCACATGCAAGACGCCGAGCTGAGCGCCGACAGCAAACGCGGTGATTGACGCATCACCTGCGCCAGCACCGTCTCATCGCTGCCGCTGAAGCCCAGGCGACGCAGCATCGGCAAATGCGGCCGCTCCTGCGGCGGCAATACCCCTTGCTGGAAACCGAGATCGGCCAGCGCCTTCATTTTCAGCAGACCTTGCTTCGCCGCCAGCTTCGGGTTCGATACGCTGTTTTGATGCTGCGTAGAGGCCTCGTTACCGAACGACAGCCCGGCATAGTGGTGCGTCGGCCCCACCAAACCGTCGAAATTGACTTCATATCCTGACATGGCTATCCCCTGGGGATGGCCTGCGGCAGCGCCATCGCGCCGCCGCAGACGATTAACGGAACGACAAGCCCGGCGAGAGCGTCGCCGGCAGCGACAGGCTTTCGCTTTCCAGCGACGCCATCGGCCAGGCGCAATAGTCCGCCGCATAGAAGGCGCTTGGGCGATGGTTGCCGGAGGCTCCCACGCCACCGAACGGCGCCGCGCTGGACGCTCCGGTCAGCGGCTTGTTCCAGTTGACGATGCCGGCACGCGCTTCCAGTAGCAACCGCTCGAACAGCTCACGCTGCGGCGATACCAGCCCCACCGACAGGCCGTAGCGCGTCCGGTTGGCCAGCTGCAGCGCCTCGTCGAAATCGCGGTAACGCACAATCGTGGTCAACGGCCCGAAGTACTCTTCGTCCGGTACGCCGGCCACGCCGGTCAGCTCGATGATGCCCGGGCTGAGCAGCGAACTGCCCGGCTCCAGCAGGCGCATGGTCAGCAGCGATTTGCCGCCCAGCGCCAGCAAGTTTTGCTGCGCTTTCAGCATGTTCTCCGCCGCGGCTGCCGACACCACCCCGCCCATGAACGGCTGCGGTTCGGCATCCCAACGGCCAACGCGCAGTTCGCCCGCGACCTGAACCAAACGCGCGATAAAGGCGTCGCCTTCCGCCCCCTGCTTCACCAAAATGCGGCGTGAACAGGTGCAGCGTTGGCCGGCGGAGATAAACGCCGATTGGATAGCCAGGTTGACCGCCGCGTCGCGATCCTCGAAGCCATCGACGATCAGCGCGTTGTTACCGCCCATCTCCAGCGCCAGGATCTTCTCCGGCTGCCCCGCCAATTGGCGATGCAGGTGATAGCCGGTGCCGGCGCTGCCGGTGAACAGCAGGCCGTCGATATCCGCACTGGCCGCCAGCGCTTCGCCGGTTTCCCGGCCGCCTTGCACCAGATTGATCACCCCGTCCGGCAGGCCGGCCTGCTGCCACAGCTTCAGGGTTTCCTCGGCGGTCAGCGGCGTCAGCTCGCTCGGTTTGAACACCACGCAGTTTCCGGCCAGCAGCGCCGGCACGATATGGCCGTTCGGCAGATGGCCGGGGAAGTTGTAAGGCCCAAACACCGCCAGCACGCCGTGCGGGCGATGACGCAGCACCGAAGCGCCGTCGGCCATCGCCGTCTGGCTAAAACCGGTGCGCGATTGGTAGGCCTGCAGCGAAATGCCCACTTTACCGATCATCGCCTGAATTTCGGTCAACGTTTCCCAACGCGGTTTACCGGTCTCACGGCTGATGGTTTCCGCCAGCGACTGTTTGTGCTCTTCCAGCAAGGCGGCGAAGCGTTTCACCAGCTGTTCGCGCTGTTCAAACGGCGTACGCGCCCAGGCGGGAAACGCGGCACGCGCGGCCTCGCAGGCGGCGGCGACGTCGTCAGTATCGGCGGCGTTAGCGCGCCACAGCGGCTGGTTGCCGACCGGATCGGCTTTGCCGAACTCGGCGCCGCGGCCCTGCCGCCAGACGCCATTAATCAACAGAGCAGGATGGGACATCATGCTTTCTCCTGTGCAATAAGGGGGAGCACCCGCACCGGGCTGCCCTGCTCGACGCCCAGCGCCGCAGCGGTGGCGGCGTTGATATGCAGGCGGTCGTCATACAGTTCGGCATTGACCAACAGTGCGCGGTAGTTCTGATAGTTGTCGTTGGCCACCAGATGCACCGGCGCATCGGCGCGCATCGGCGTGTCATCCAGCACCACTTTCACCAGGCGGCTCTGCTTCACCGCGCGGATATGGTCGATCTCGGCTTCCAGCGTCGGGCCGCCGTCGAAGATATCGACGTAGCCCTGATAGCTCAGGCCTTCCGCCTCCAGCAACCGGCGTGCCGGCAGGGTTTGCGGATGCACTTCTCCGATCACTTTCTGCGCGTCTTCGGCCAGGAAATCGACATACAGCGGATGTTTCGGCATCAGTTCAGCGATAAACGCCTTTTGTCCGGTGCCGCTCAGGTAGTCCGCCTTGGCGAACTCGATGGAGAAGAAACGGTGGCCGACGCTCTCCCAGAACGGCGAACGGCCGTTTTCATCTGAGAAGCCGCGCATCTCGGCGATCAGACGGCGGGAGAAACGCTCGCGGAATGCGGCAATAAACAGGAAACGCACCTTCGACAGCAGTTTGCCGTTCTCACCGTGGCGATAGTCCGGATCGAGGAACAGCGTGCACAGCTCCGAATGGCCGGTATGATCGTTGCTGAGGAACAGGGTCGGTACCGATTTATAGACGTTCAGCTGTTTGGAGGCATGTACCTGCGTGCCGACGCGGAAGCTGTACCAGGGTTCTGCCAGGCCGACAGCCACTTCGATCGCGCAGACCCCCACCGCCTGCCGGCGCTCGCTATCCTCCAACACGAACAGATAACACTGGTCACTTTGCGGAAGTTCGCCTTGCCAGGTTTTTAACGCCCGCTCAATGCGTGCCGACAGGGTATCTTCATTTTGCGGCAGTGAAGTGAGACCGATGCCAGATTTACCGGCAAGCGTCAACAAATCCGCCAGATCGCGACGCTCTATAGGGCGAATAATCATCATAATGCGAACCTCTTCTGAATCAGGCTGCGCCGGTGAAGGCGCAGCCCGCTGATTAGCTGCAAATGCGCGCCACGGCACGCGCGAATCGCGCCAGCCCCTCTTTCACATCCTGCTCAGGGATGATCAGCGACGGCGTGAAACGCACCACGTCCGGACCGGCGATCAGCGCGATGACGCCTTCTTCGTTGGCCAGTTGGGTGATCTGCTTCGCTTTGCCGGCATAGTCCTTCGTCAATTGGCAGCCGATCAGCAAACCGCCGCCGCGAATGTCGGCGAAGATCGGGTACTGGCGATTGATGTCGTTCAACC
Organism: Serratia sp. CY33802; assembly: GCF_052169095.1. Lineage (NCBI taxonomy): Bacteria > Pseudomonadati > Pseudomonadota > Gammaproteobacteria > Enterobacterales > Yersiniaceae > Serratia > Serratia sp. CY33802. Next base: position 771,360 of record NZ_JBJNLL010000001.1, on the reverse strand, counting down.
CGTCGATGAACCACTGGTGACGCTGTTTGACGCCTTCCAGCACTTCCGGCGTGTTGATGATGGAGAACACTTCCCCCGCCACCGCCGTCGCCAGCGGGTTGCCGCCGTAGGTGGTGCCGTGGGTGCCGACGCCCAGCGTTTTCGCCAGCGCATCGGTGGTCAGCATGGCGCCGATCGGGAAGCCGCCGCCCAGCGCTTTCGCGGTGGTCAACACGTCCGGCACCACGCCGTACTGCATATAGGCATACAGGTGGCCGGTGCGGCCGACGCCGGTCTGTACTTCGTCGAAGATCAGCAGCGCGTTATGACGATCGCACAGTTCACGCAGCCCCTGCAGGAAACTGGCTTCCGCCGGCAGCACGCCGCCTTCACCCTGGATCGGCTCGACGATCACCGCGCAGGTGCGATCGTTGATAAGCTCGGCCGCTGCGGCCAGATCGTTATACGGCGTATGAGTGATACCGCCCGGCAGCGGCGCAAAGTCCTGCGAATATTTTGGCTGGCCGCCGGCGGACACGGTAAACAGCGTGCGGCCGTGGAACGCGTTGTTGAACGCCACAATCTGATCTTTACCGGCGCCGTGCTGATCGTGCGCATGTTTGCGTGCCAGTTTCAGCGCCGCTTCGTTAGCTTCGGCGCCCGAGTTACAGAAGAACACCTTGTCGGCGAAGGTGGCGTCGATCAGTTTTTTGGCCAGGCGCAGCACCGGTTCGTTGGTATAGCCATTGCCCAGATGCCACAGCTTGCCTGCCTGCTCCACCAGCGCCGCCTTGACCGCCGGGTGCGCATGCCCCAACGCGTTAACCGCGATGCCACCGGCGAAATCGATATAAGACTTACCCTGCTGATCCCACACCTGCGATCCTTCGCCCCGCACCAGAATAAAATCGGCAGGGGCATAAACCGGGACCATCCAGTCATCGAAAGACTGGCGGGTAACTGCGATTGGCTGTTCCATAGTGACCTCATAATCTCAGCAAAGGCTGAATTTTGACTGTAAGGGTCGCTCAAGCCCGGTTAGGCCGCCACAATGCAAAAAAACCGTTGTTCAAAACCGACTTTCGCGGCGGAGAAAATACTGTCCCTTACCGCTGATTTAGAAACAAATCTGTTACATAAAATCGATTTTTCACTATTTATGGCGTATATCCGGTCCCTGAGCGGGGAGTAAATGTTAACGAGCAGTTAAAATACATGTCGTTTGATAAAGAGTGTAGAGCAGCTATCGTGCCAAAACGTGATTTTTGCCGGATTTTGCTATTTTTTGCGTTAAAACAACGGCTTATATTGAATATTTATTCATTTTCTATGCATTGGTAATGCATAAATTAAAAAATAAGGCCTAAAATCATCATTGCGCGCGAAATCCTATTCAATTACGAAAAACTTTAGAATTTCTGATCGGGCTCGCAAAAATAATTTCACCCAATTTGCTCGCCCTCACACTTTTTGCCCCCATCGGGTGCAGCGGTGCGTCAGGATTGTGCAAGACGGCAGTGACGCGGAGATCCCACCTGCAACATCCCCAAAACACGGGCCGCGCTGACCGCCGTCAGCCTCCACTCCCGCTTTGTTTGCCAGCGGCTACACTGTGATCCTGACCGCCCCTTCTCTTCTGCGCCCAAGGAGTCACCATGCCCAAGAAAACCGTCGATCTCAGCCAGCCACACGCCCAGCACGACATCCGCGCATTTCTCGACGCGCTGAATGCCGCCGGCGGTAAACCCATGGAACAGATGAAGCCTAAAGAGGCACGCAGGGTCTTGGAGGACGCGCAACGCAGCGTCGAGGTGCCGCTGCGCGAGGTCGAGATCAGCGAAAAAACGATTCACGTAGAAGGTCAGGATATTCTGCTGCAGCTGGTGCGGCCGGCCAGGGTCAACGAGGCGCCGCCGGTATTCATGTTCTTTCACGGCGGCGGCTGGGTGCTGGGCGATTTCCCCACCCACGAGCGCCTGGTGCGCGATCTGGTTTACAGCTCCGGCGCAGCGGCGGTGTTCGTCAACTACCCCCGTTCCCCGGAAGCGCATTACCCACAGGCGATCAATCTGGCCTATGCCGCCACGGAATGGGTGGCCGAGTACGGCGAGAAGATCAACGTCGACGGTTCACGGCTGGCGGTGGTCGGCAACAGCGCCGGCGGCAATATGGCGGCGGTGGTCAGCCTGATGGCCAAAGAGAAAGGCATACCGGCACTGCGTTGCCAGATCCTGCTGTGGCCCGTCACCCGTGCCCAGTTTGATACCGACTCCTATCATCAGTTCGCCGAAGGCCATTTCCTGACCCGCAACATGATGAAGTGGTTTTGGGACAGCTACGCGCCCGATAAGGCGCAGCGCAAAGACATCTACGCCTCGCCGCTCAACGCTACGCCGGAACAGCTGCGGGGCTTGCCGCCGGCGCTGGTGCAGACCGCCGAGCTGGACGTGCTGCGCGATGAAGGCGAAGCTTACGCGCGTCTGCTCGATGCCGCCGGCGTCGAGGTCACCGCCACCCGCTACAACGGGCTGATCCACGACTACGGCCTGTTGAATCCGCTCGCCCACGTCCCGGCGGTGCATTCGGCGATCCACCAGGCCGGGCGCGCGTTGAAGCACTACCTGTCCTGACGCTAGCCGACCAGGTGGCAAGCCACCTGATGGCCGGGCGCCACGCTGCGCAGCTGCGGCGCCTGTTCGCGGCACTGCGCCGTGGCCAGCGGGCAGCGGGGATGGAAACGGCAGCCGCGCGGCGGGTTGGCGGGGTTCGGTGGCTCGCCGCCGGCCACCCACGCCGGCGCGCGTTGCGCATCCAGCGTCGGCACCGCTGCCAACAAGGCCTGCGTGTAGGGATGCAGCGGTTGGCGAAACAGCGCGTCGCGATCGGCGCTCTCAACGATCTGCCCCAGATACATCACTGCCACATCCTGGCACAGATGCTCCACCACGCCGAGATCGTGCGAAATAAACAGTAGCGTCACCCCCTGCCGTTCCTGCAAATCGGAGAACAGATTGATGATCTGCGCCTGAATCGACACGTCGAGCGCCGATATCGGTTCGTCTGCGACGATAAACTCCGGCTGCAGGATCAGCGCGCGCGCGATGCCGATGCGCTGGCGCTGGCCGCCGGAAAACTCATGCGGAAACCGCCCATAATGCTGCGGCGACAGCCCGCAGATCGCCAGGGTATCGAGCACCCGTTCGCGCAGTTCCGCCTTGCTCGCCAGGCCGTGTTGCAACAGCGCTTCCCCAATGGCGTCGCCCACGCGCAGGCGCGGGTTCAGAGAACTGTACGGATCTTGAAACACTAACTGCATTTTCGGCCGCAGGGCGCGCAGCGCATCTTTACTCAGGCTATCCAGTGCCAGCCCTTTGAACATTACCTCACCGGCGGTTTTGTCGTGCAGGCCGAGCAGCGTGCGGCCGACGGTGGTTTTTCCGCTGCCTGACTCACCCACCAGCCCGAAAATGCGCCCCTTGCGAATGCTGAAGCTGACGTCGTCCACCGCCTTCAGTTGACCGGTGGTGCGCCCGAACAGTCCGTCGCGCAGCGGAAAATATTTCTTTAATCCTTTCACTTCCACCAAAGGTTCAGTCGACATGCGGGCGCCCTCCGGCGTTGAGGAAACAGGCGGACTGGCGCTGCGGCGTGCCGTACAGCGGCGGAATGCCATCGCGGCAGCGCGCGGTGGCCTGCGCACAGCGCTCGGCAAACGCACAGTGATCAGGCAAGCGCGCCAGATCCGGCACCTGGCCGGGAATGGAGTACAAACGGCGGAGCCGCTGGCCCGGCACCGGCCGCGAGGCGATCAGCCCCTGAGTATAAGGGTGCCGCGGTTCGGCGAGCACTTCCCGCGTCGTGCCCTGCTCGACGACGCGCCCGGCGTACATCACCGCCAGCCGATCCGCCATCTGGGCGATCACCCCAAGATCGTGGGTGATCAAGATCATCGCCATGTTGTGTCGCCGGCTCTGCTCACGCAGCAACGCCAGGATCTGCGCCTGCACCGTAACATCGAGCGCCGTGGTCGGTTCGTCGGCAATCAGCAGCGCCGGACGGCACCCGATCGCCATAGCGATCATCACGCGCTGCAGCATGCCGCCGGAAAGCTGATGCGGATAGCAGCGCATCAGTGCCTCGGCGCGCGCTAACCCCACTTCCGTCAAGAGTTGAATCGCCTGGCGCCAGGCCGCTTTCGGCGACAGGGTCAGGTGGCGAATCAGCGGCTCCACCAGCTGTTCGCCGAGGGTCAACACCGGATTGAGCGCGCTCATCGGTTCCTGAAAGATCATCGCCAGTCGGTTGCCGCGCAGATCGGCCATCTTGGAGGCCCGCAGCGACAGCAGGTTTTGCCCTTCAAAGCGAATTTCACCGCCGTCTACCTGCGCCAGCGGCTGCGGCAACAGCCCCATCAGCGCCATGGCGGTCACGCTTTTGCCGCAGCCCGACTCACCGACGATCCCCAGCGTTTGCCCGGCCTGCAGCTCAAGGCTGACCTGCTGCACCGCCCGCACCGGCCCTTGTTCCCCCTGAAACGACACCGACAGTCGCTCGAACGCCACCAGCGGTTGGCTCATCGTGTTACCCCGTTCATTTTCGGATCGAGCGCGTCCCGCAGGCCGTCGCCCAAGATATTGATCGCCACCACGGTGACGAAGATCGCCAGCCCGGGCGGCATCCACAGCCAGGGGCGGCGCTGAAAGTCGATCAGGCTATTGGCTGCGTCCATCATGTTGCCCCACGACGGCGTCGGCGGCACCACGCCCAGCCCAAGGTAGCTCAACGCCGACTCGCTGAGGATGGCGTTGGCCACCGCCATGGTGGCGACCACCACCAAAATCGGCACGGTATTGGGCAACAGATGGCCGAAGAGGCGCCGCCGGGTGGAGAGCCCCAGCACTTCGGTGGCCAACATGAAATCCCGCTCACGCAGCGACAGGATCTGGCCGCGCACCAGCCGCGCCAGCGACGGCCAGCCCAGCAGGCTCAGCATGATCATCACCATGTAGATGCGGTAGTCCGGCGACACGTCGAGTTCGGTCAGCATCGCCCCCATGATGATCAGCAGCGGCAGGCCGGGAATGGTCATCAGCAGATCGGCGAAGCGCATGATCAGCCTGTCCGCCACGCCCCCCAGATAACCGGCGAGCGCCCCCAGCACATAGCCCAGCGTTACCGACAGCAGCATCGACACCAGGCCGATGGTCAGCGATATCCGCCCCGCCAGCAGCAGCCGGGTGCAGATATCGCGGCCGAGAAAGTCGGTGCCCAGCCAGTGCGCGCCGCTCGGCGCCTGGTTGATATTCAGCACGTCGCCGGCATCGTCGCGCCACGGCGACAGCGACGGCCCAATCAGGCACAGCAGCGCCAACAGCACCAGCAACGCCAGCGAAATCATCGCCGGTCGGTGGCGGCGCAAACGTCGCCAGGCCTGAGCGGCGGGCGGTGGCGACAGTTGCGCCAGCGCAGGCAGCTGTGCCTGTCGCCAGCGGCGACGGCGGCCGAAAAACAGCGTAACCAACATCGTGTTACCTCAAGCGAATGCGCGGGTCGGCGTAGGCGTACAGAATATCCGCCAGCAGATTACCGAGAATGGTCAAGGCGGCCAGAAACAGCGTGAACCCCATCAATACCGGGTAATCACGCGCCGCCAACGAATCGATATGGATATGTCCGGCGCCCGGCCAGTTGAAGATTTTTTCGGTGATCAGCGCGCCGGAGAACAATCCCGGCAGCTCGAACCCCAGCAGGGTGATGATCGGCAACAGCGCATTGCGCAGCGCGTGTTTGAGGATCACCGTTTTCTCCCTGAGCCCCTTGGCGCGCGCGGTGCGGATATAGTCCATGCGGATCACCTCCAGCATGCTGGCGCGAAAATAGCGCGTCAGGCTGCCGGCCTGCAGCATCACCAGCGCCAGCACCGGTAACAGCAGGTGCGCCGCCACCTCCAGCGCCCAGGCCAGTCCGCTCGCTTCGCTGCCGGTGCGCAACATGCCGCCCGCCGGTAGCCAGTGCAGGTCGACGGCGAACCATTTGATCAGCAACAGGCACAGGAAGAACGTCGGAAACGACATAGCGGCGAACACCGCCACGGTGATCAGATGATCGAACAGCGAATAGGGTTTCATCGCCGAGATCACCCCCACCGCCAACGCGATGCCCCAATACAGCACCATCGCCACCGCCGCCAGCAGGAACGAGTTCCAGATGTATTGATTCAGCAACGTGCTGACCGGGATCTGATACTGCAGCGAAAAACCGAGATCGCCCTGCAGCAAGCGGCCGAGCCAGTGCAGGTAGCGGCTGAACAACGGCTGATCCAACCCATACAGCGCCCGCAGCTCGGCGGCGCGTTGCGCGGTCAAATTGATGTTGCCGTCGATAAAATCGCCGGGCGCCAGGGCGAAAATGCAAAAAATCAGCAAGGAAGCCAACAACAGCATCGGGATAGTCTGCAACAGACGGCGCAGGATAAAGTTTCTCATCGCGGGTTCCATCGCCGCCGCCCGGAATGGCGCGGCGGCGTCAGGGCGTTACGGCGCCGGTTTGACGTTCGGCAGGCTGCCGACCAATCCGTTGTAGATATCCGGTTTAAAGCCGGTGACGCGCGCGCTGCTGGCGCTCAAAATCTCGCGGTTGCCGAGCAGGATCACCGGCGGATCGTCCGCCAACGCTTGATACAGCTGGTGATACAGCGGCTTGCGCTGGGCTATATCCAGCGTGGCATTGGCCCTGGCGATCAGCGCGTCTACCTGCGGGTTGTGATAACCGGTCTCGCTCTCGCTGCTGATGAAATCGCGTACTCCGTCGTGCGGATCGTTCAGCGTACTGGTGCTGAGGGACGCCAGGTCGTAATTGCCCACCTTGCGCTGCGCCAACAGCGCGTTGAAGTCCAATACCTGCGGTTTCAGCACCACGCCGAGCCGGCGGTAGTTATCCTTGGCGATCGGCACCAGCGCGTCGTTGATCAGCTTTTTGGTTACCAGCAGCGTCAGCTCCAGCTTTTTACCGTCTTTTTGCCGAATGCCGTCCGCGCCCACTCGCCAACCGGCCTCGTCCAACAGCTTCCCAGCCTTATCGAGATCGTAAGCGTAGGGATTGATGCCGTTCGCGTCATAGGCCCAGGAGATCGGCGAAATCGGCTGGTTGGCGACCTTGCCGTACCCCTGGTACACCACGGCGATCAACTTTTGCCGATCGAGGCCGTAGATCAGCGCCTGGCGCACCCGTTTATCCTGCAGCGCCGGGCGTCTGAGGTTGAAATCAACGCGGCTGTAATCGCTTGAGCTGTAAAGGTTGATATTGGCGAAGCCGAGCAGCTTGAGCTGTTCGATATCGTCCGGTTTGGCGGTAAAGGCGTCGTAGTCGGTCTCACCGGTCTGGAACAGCTGGAAGTTGGTGGCCGGGTTGGTGACGCGGTAGATAAAGCGCGCCATCGGCGGCGGGCCGAGGTAAAAGTTCGGGTTGGCGTGGAAGCGGATCTCCTGCCCCGGCACGTACTTGTCGTAAATATAGGGGCCGTTGCCGAGCGGCTTGCCGTTCAAGGCGCGCACGCTGTCGAGTTTGCCGCGCTGATAGTCTTTGCCGTAGTAAGCCCGCGACAATACCGGCCCGCCAATCAGTTGCAACGTGGTCGCGCCCGGCTGGGTGGTGACGATCTGAATGGTGCGATCGTCGATCACCTTCAGCCCGCTGATGCCGGCGGCGGTACCGTTTTTATACTCGGCGCCGCCCTGGATGTGCGCCGGCGTGATATCGGTGTCGCCGTCATAGGCCGGATCGTGCAGCAGCGTCAGGGTAAAGGCGATATCGTCGGCTTTCAGCGGCGAGCCGTCGCTGTAGACCAGATTCGGCCGCAGCTTAATGATGTAGGTCAGATTATCGGGGCTGACCTGCCAGGACTCCGCCAATCGCCCTTCTGGCTTGCCCTGGCTGTCCAGGCCGATCAGGCGGCTGAAGATCACGTCGGTTACGTTCTCGTCCCAGCCGTTGGTGAACAGATACGGGTTGAAAATCCCCTGCGGCTCAGAGATGCCCGCCACCACGGTGTCTTTACGCAGTTTGGCGGCGGTCGGCACCCGAGCGGTGTCGCTGGCCGGCGTGATACCTTCGGCCAGCGTTTCCGCCTGAACGACGCCGCTCAGCCCCAGCGCGCAGATCAACGCCAGCGGCGTCAACCTATAACGCAACAGTTTGTTTAGCTTGTTTTTTATTCTACTCACCCACTGCCCCTCGTCTACCCGTTGATAAAAATGTGACAAAATTTATCGCAGAGTAATGGGCGGCTGGAGGGCTGTCTAACAACGAAACCGGCATTCCATTGCCGAAAAAAGCATTATGAATTTTTCTGGGGCAAAGCCCGCTGCAAATCGCGGTTCAACCGGTCGCAGCCAGCCCCCGGATAAGTTTGGCTAAGGTTTTGACCGCCTCTTCAAAGCGGTCATTCCATTCAAAAGAGGCGTTGAGGCGGAAACAGTGGTTGAAATGGTCGCCGGTCGTGAACATGCGCCCCGGCGCGATGCTGATGCCCCGGGAAAGGGCCCGCCGGTACAGCTCCATCGACGACAGCGCCGGATCGAGCTCCAGCCACAGGAAGTAACCGCCGTCGGGCTGGCTGACCTTCACCGTCGGCGGGAAATGGTGGGCGATCGCCTGACGCATCGCGCTTTGGCGTTGAGCCAGCAGGCGCCGCAGCCGCCGCAGATGGGTATCGTAGCCGCCGTGCAGCAGATAATCCGCCAGCGCCATCTGGGTCGGCACGCTGGTGGAAACGGTGCTCATCAGCTGCAAACGCTGGATCTGCTGCGCATAACGCCCCGCCGCTACCCAGCCGACGCGAAAGCCCGGCGCCAGGCATTTGGAAAACGACGAGCAGTGCAAGATCTGGCCGCCGCTGTCGAGCGCCTTGGCCGGCAGCGGCCGTTCGGCGCTGAAGTACAGCTCACCGTAGACATCGTCTTCGATCAGCGAAATCTGCCGTTCGCGCAGCAGCTCCACCAGGCGCTGCTTGTTGGCCTCCGGCAGGGTGGCGCCCTGCGGATTTTGGAAGTGGGTCATCAGCCAGCAGGCCTTGATCGGATACTGTTCCACCGCCTGCTGCAACGCGTCCAGATCGATACCGTCCTGCGGATGCGTGGCGATCGCCACCGCCTTTAACCGCAGCCGTTCCAGCGCCTGCAGCGCGCCGTAAAACGCCGGCGATTCGATCGCCACATAGTCGCCCGGCTGGGTCACCGCCTGCAGGCTGAGGCTGAGCGACTCCATCGCCCCGGCGGTGATGACGATTTCGTCCGGGGCAACCTGCATGCCGCTCAGCGCATAGCGTTGGGCAATGTGCCGCCGCAGCGCGTCGTTGCCCGGCGGCAGGTTGGCCAGCGAACTGTGCGGCGTGAACTTGCGCGCTACGCTGCTCAGCGCCCGCGCCAGCTTCGGCTGGGCGAACAGCGTGGCGTCGGGAAAGGCCGAACCGAAAGGCACGATGTCCGGATCCTTGCAGGCCTGCAGCACGTCAAAAATAAAGGCGTTGATGTCCACCTGCTCGCTCAGCAACAGTTTCTCGCCGCGCGAAGGCTGAGGCAGCGGCTGCGGACGCGCCGCCACATAGTAGCCCGACTGCGGGCGGGCGACGATCCACCCCTGGCTCTCCAGCAGTTGGTAAGACTGCACCACCGTCATCAGGCTTAATCCGGCGCGTTTGCCGCTCTCGCGCAGCGAAGGCAGCTTGTCGCCCGCCCGCCACACCCGGTTCTGGATCTGTTCTCTAATCTGCTGCGCAAGCTGCTCGTATCGGGTCATAACCATTAACTGTTATATGAAAAAGTAAAATAACTGTCACTATTATAGTCACTGTACTTCGTGATTAACTTAACGCCAAGCTTTTCACATAAAAATGACAGCTATACTCAAGAGGTTAATTTATGTTCAACCCTAGGAGGCGCCATGCTGGGTCTTGATGCACTGGAACTCGCCAGAATACAGTTCGCCTTCACCGTGTCTTTCCATATCATCTTCCCCGCCATCACCATCGGTTTAGCCAGTTATCTGGCGGTGCTGGAAGGGTTATGGTTGAAAACGCACAATGAAGCCTACCGCGAGCTTTACCATTTCTGGTCAAAGATTTTCGCCGTTAACTTCGGCATGGGCGTGGTGTCCGGGCTGGTGATGGCCTATCAGTTCGGCACCAACTGGAGCTTCTTCTCCGAGTTCGCCGGCAGCATTACCGGGCCGCTGCTGACTTATGAAGTGCTGACCGCCTTCTTCCTCGAAGCCGGTTTCCTCGGCGTGATGTTGTTCGGCTGGAACCGCGTCGGCCCAGGGCTGCACTTCTTCGCCACCTGCATGGTCGCGCTCGGCACACTGATCTCCACCTTCTGGATCCTGGCCTCCAACAGCTGGATGCAGACCCCGCAGGGGCATGAAATCATCAACGGCCAGGTGGTCCCGGTCGACTGGCTGAAGGTGATCTTCAACCCGTCCTTCCCGTACCGCCTGCTGCACATGTCCACCGCCGCCTTCCTCTCCTCGGCGTTCTTCGTCGGCGCCTCCGCCGCCTGGCATCTGCTGCGCGGCCGTGATACCCCGGCGATGCGCAAAATGCTGTCGATGGCGATGTGGATGGCGCTGATCGTCGCGCCGGTGCAGGCGATGATCGGCGATGCGCACGGCCTGAATACGCTGAAACACCAGCCGGCGAAGATCGCCGCCATCGAAGGCCACTGGGAGAACCCGCCGGGCGAAGCCACGCCGCTTATCCTGGTCGGTTGGCCGGACATGCAGCGCGAAGAAACCCGCTTCAAGCTGGAGGTGCCGTACCTCGGCAGCCTGATCCTAACGCACAGCCTGACCGAACAGGTGCCGGCGCTCAAATCCTTCCCGCCGGAAGATCGCCCCAACTCCACCGTGGTGTTCTGGTCGTTCCGCATCATGGTCGGGCTGGGCATGCTGATGATTCTGGCCGGGGTGTGGAGCCTGTGGCTGCGCTGGCGCGGCGGGCTGTATCAGTCGCGTCCGTTCCTGTACTTCATTCTGTGGATGGGCCCTTCCGGGCTGCTGGCGCTGCTGGCGGGCTGGTTCACCACCGAGATCGGCCGCCAACCGTGGGTGGTGTACGGCCTGCTGCGCACCAAGGATGCGGTCTCCGCGCACGGCGACCTGCACATGAGCATCAGCCTGCTGGCGTTCATCATCGTCTACTGTTCGGTGTTCGGCGTGGGGTATTCCTACATGATGCGCCTGATCCGCAAAGGGCCGCAGCCGCATGAACACCAAGAAGACAATACCGAGGGCCGGCCGGCGCGTCCGCTGTCCGCGGTCAACGACACTCTGGACGACAGGAGCTGAACATGGGTATCGATCTTCCGCTGATTTGGTTTGTCATCATCGTGTTCAGCACCATGATGTACGTGGTGATGGACGGTTTCGACCTGGGCATCGGCATCCTGTTTCCGTGGGTGAAAGAGAGCGGCGACCGCGATCTGATGATGAACACCGTCGCCCCGGTGTGGGACGGCAATGAGACCTGGCTGGTGCTGGGCGGCGCCGCACTGTTCGGCGCCTTCCCGCTGGCCTATTCGGTCATCCTCGACGCGCTGGCGATCCCGCTGACGCTGATGCTGATCGGGCTGATTTTCCGCGGCGTGGCCTTCGAGTTTCGCTTCAAGGCGACGCCGGAGAAGCGCCATATCTGGGACAAGGCGTTTATTTGGGGCTCACTGTTCGCCACCTTCAGCCAGGGTGTGGTGGTGGGCGCCGTGATCAACGGCTTCCCGGTAGAAGGCCGCACCTACGCCGGCGGCGCGCTGGACTGGCTAACGCCGTTCGCGCTGTTCTGCGGGCTGGGGCTGGTGGTGACCTATGCCCTGCTCGGCTGTACCTGGCTGGTGATGAAAACCGCCGGTGAACTGCAGGCACGCATGTATCACCTGGCGACGCCGCTGCTGGCCATCCTGTTGCTGGTGCTGGCTGCGGTCAGTGTCTGGACGCCGATCGCCCATCCGGAAATCGCCGCCCGCTGGTTTACGCTGCCTAACCTGTTCTGGCTGCTGCCGGTACCGCTGCTGGTGCTGCTCAGCGCCTGGGGAATTCAACGCGGAGTGAAACGCGGCGCGCACTACTCGCCGTTTATGCTGACGCTGCTGCTGGTGTTCCTCGGCCTGAGCGGGCTTGGCATCAGCATCTGGCCGCACCTGATCCCGCCGGCCATCAGCCTGTGGGACGCCGCAGCACCACCGCAGAGCCTTGGCTTTATGCTGGTGGGCGCGCTGTTCATCATCCCAATCATTCTGGTCTACACCTTCTGGAGCTACTACGTGTTCCGCGGCAAGATCAGCCATGAACACGGCTATCATTGAGAAGGGAGGACGCTATGCAAGATAAAACGGCAACCGCCGCTCCGGCGCCCTGGTGGAAACGCATCGGTTGGCTGGTGATCATCTGGAGCGCCAGCGTGCTGGGGTTATTCGTGGTTGCCTCACTGTTCCGCCTGCTGATGACCGCGGCGGGCATGAAGTCGCATTGACGCGGCGCCTTATCTGGACGCGCTGTTGGGAAAGTAAAAAGAGACCACCAGCGTGACCAGCGGCAAGGCGCCGATCTTCACCAGCTCAAACACCTGATTCAGCGCTTCGTTTTTCTCCCAATACGCGTGGGCGGCGAATACGCCCACGCTGACGGCGAATATCCCGCACAGCACCTGGCGTGCCAGGCGCAGCCGCTCCATTTCGTCGAAGACCAAGACCTGCTCCAGATAAACCTGGCTGGCCTCATCGCGCAGATTACGGCTTTCGATGTTCATGGGAAGATCTCCACGACCCGCCCCACCGCTTCAAGCTGTTCACCCTTCTCCCGTACAATGCCAAGAGAAGTACCATCCTGTTTCATCCAGTACTTATCGGCAAGGGTAATCAGTGCAAACGCCATTTTGATTACCTCGGTTTTTTCCATCCCGTGACGCCGGGCGATATCGTTCAGATCATCATCAATTTTGTTCGATAACCGAATCGGCAAGCTGCGCATAGTCCACCTCCTGTGGCCGTTGATTCACAGAGGGAAAGTCTACTGGAAGGGCAAATATCGTTCAATTAGTGAACTGCGTAACGCCTCGCACAATCCGCATGCAACGCTAGTACGGCTTGCGGCCCATCGCGCTGAGGAAGCGTTGCTGCAGACGCAACAGCTCCTCCAGTTCCAGCAGGCGGTAGTCGATGCCGAAACGCGGCGCCACCTCGCCGATGATGCGGCTCAGCGCCGGGTAATGGCGGTGGCTCCAGTGCGGGAACAGATGATGCGTCAAATGCAGGTTCGCCCCGCCGAGCCAGTACCCCAGCCAACGCGGCCGGGTCAGCCAGTCGAAGGTGGTGGCGAACACGTGGTGATACCAGCCGTGCGGCATCGTGCCCTGCGCCGGCGCCTGATAAAAGTTGGCCTTGGCCCAGTGGGTGCCGATGATCAACATCACGAACAGCAAGGAAGAAAGCATCTGGCTCAGCAAATAGACCAGCAGAATTTGCCCGATGCCGATAGCCGGCGGCAGCAACCAGCATGGGATCGCCAGCGCCAGCAGCAGGTGTGCCGCCTTACCCGCCAGAAACCCGCACCAGCCACGCACGCCCTGCTGCGCCATGCGCGCCGCCACGCGGGTGCGGCCCGCCCTGTCCAGCCAATCGAACAGCCAGATGTAGTACGGGAACGTCAGCGCCGCCACCAGCGGCCAATAGTAACGCTGCGCGCGCATAAAGGGGCGCCAGCGCTGGAACGGCGTTTGCCGCAGCACGCCGTTGGCGTCGATGTCGGGATCGTAATGTTCGATATTGTTATGGGCATGGTGGAACAGCACGTGCCGCACGCGCCAGCAGTCGGGATCCAGCCCCAGCGGCACGCTCACCAGGGCGTTCAGCCAACGGTTGGCCCAGGGCCGACGGAAAAACGCGTTGTGCGAAGCATCGTGCACCACGTTTACCGTCAGGAACATGCCGATAAAGATAAAACCGAAATAGCAGGCGAAAAACGCCCAGCCGTTTTGCTGCTGCAGGCTCAGCCCGTAACACAGGCCGCACAGTGCCAGCAGCAGCGTCACCTTCGCCAGCATGCCGCCGTCGGCGAAACGGTGATCGCCGTTGGCCGCCAGATAGTGCTGGGCGGCCTGCATCAGCGCGCGATGCAACCCGCTGTCGTCGCGCCGATAGGCCAACGGACGCAGCGGTTTCATGGCTGCCCCATCCGCCGCAAGAAGCGCTGTTGCTGCGCCAGCAGTTCGCGATAGCCGATGCAGCGGTACGCCATGCCGTGCCGCTGTGCCACTTCCGCCACCGCGGCGGCCAGCGCCGGATAGTGGCGGTGATTCCAACCGGGAAACAGGTGATGGGTCAGGTGATAGTTCAGTCCGCCGGTCAGGTGCTCCAGCCAGCGCGGTTCGGGCTGCCAGTCGCAGGCGGTGGCGAAATTGTGCCGGTACCAGCCTTGCGGCATGCTGTCGCCCGTCGGCGCAGGGTAAAACTCGGCCTGCGCCCAGTGGGTGCCCAACAGCAGGAACACCACCAGCAGCGAGGCACACATCTGGCTGAGCGCGTAAGCCAACAGCACCCAGCCCCAGCCGATGCCGTGCAGGTGGCCCACGATCAGCGGCACCACCAGCACCAGCGCCAGATGCGCGAGCTTGCACAGCACGAACAGCGTCCAACCGCCGCGCCCCGCCAGCACGCGTTTTTCCCGCAGCGGCGTTTTATCGAGCCGATCGGACCAATCGAAAATCCAGGCGATATAGGGCAAGGAGAGCGCGGCGATCAGCGGCCAGTACAGATGCTGATAGCGCATATGGGGCCGCCAGCGCTGGAAAGGCGTCTGGCGGAAAAAGCCGTTCTCTTCGGTGTCCAGATCGTAATGCTCCACGTTGGCGTAAACGTGGTGGTAATCCACGTGCCGCGTACGCCAATAGTCCGGATCGACGCCCAGCGGCAGCGTCACCACCCGCCCCACCAGGCGATTGGCCCAGGGCGCACGCAGGAAGGCGTTATGCGAAGCATCGTGGTTGACGTTGACGTTGAGCAGCATACCCATGGTCACGAACAGGAAATAGCAAAGGAAAAACGCCCATGGCTGATGCTGCATCAGGCTGAGCGCGTAAAACCCGGCGCACAACACCAACAACAGCGCGGCCTTGACCAGCCGCGCGGCATCGGCATAGCGATGATCGCCCGCCAGGCAGGCGTGCGCCGCGCGCTTGAGATCGCGATGAAACGCCTGCTCGCCATCGGCGGGAAAACGCAGCGGCGGCATTGACTCAGCCATGCGGTTCCTCCACGGCGGCCGATGCGGCCACTCGCCCCCAGCCCAGCGCGATGCACAGGGCATGCAGCGCCACGGCGGCCATGGCGATATGCCAATAGCGCTGCGGCCAGCCAAGATAGCCGATAAACAGCAGCGGCATGCCCAGCGCGATCAGCAGCCAGACGGCGCTCGCCCACGGCCGCCCTTCCGTCATGCCGCCCAGCGCTACCGATCCCAACGCCAGCAGCACCAGCAGCGCCATTTGCGGCCAGCTGATGTCGCCGTAACCATAGCCGTATTGGTAGACGTAGCCGACCACCAGCGTGAACAACAGCATGGCGCCGCTGAATACGCTGAGTGCCGAACGGCGGTCGCGTGGTCGGCCCGGCGCCGGGCGCCATGTCAGACGCAAATAGCGCAGGAACGGCAGATTACTCGCCCAGAACGGGTTGGCAGACGGCCTGTCACCGCTGACGCCATAGCTGAACGGCGTGGTCGGCAACGCCGGGCAGAAGGTGCCGAACAGCTTGTCCCAAAAGATAAAGCTGCCGCCGAAGTTCTTATTGGAATACGCCATGTCCTTGACGTGGTGCACCCGGTGGTGCGCTGGCGTGACCAGGATTTTTTCCAGCACGCCCAGCTTCGGCGTCAGCGCATTGTGGTTAAACAGCTGAATGCTGTAGTGAAAAATCGACACCGCGACGAACACCGACAGCGGCACGCCCGCCAGCGCCAGCAGCAAAAAGAACGGGATCGACGTCAGCGACGAATACCAGGAGTTGCGCACCCCCAGCGACAGGTTGAAGTGCTCCCCCTGGTGGTGCACCACGTGTACCGCCCACAGCACGCGGAAGCGGTGGTGCAGGCGATGCAGCCAGTAGAAACCGAAGTCCCACGCCAGCAGGGCGAACAGCCACATCAGCAGCGGCGGCCAGGCGTCCAGCAGCCCCAGGCTGAAATGCGCGGCCACGTAGCCGTAGCAGGTGATCTCCAGCCCGCGGAACAGCCACAGCATGATATGGCCGGAGTTCAGGTTGAACACCAGATCGTGCCAGTTGACCGGCTCACGGCGCCCCCACTGCAGCGCCACCGCCTCGGCCACCACGATGAACAGCATGAACACTATCGGCAACGCCAGATCGCTCATCCCATTTCTCCTTTAACCACGCGCCTGCGCAGGGCCTTTATACGCAGCGCCAGCCCACCGGCGCATAGCGCCAGCAAGGCGCCACCTGCCAAATCGACAAACAAGTGACGGCGCAGCTGCAGAATGGAGAACGCGATCGCCACGCCCCACAGCATCCACAGCGCCGTCCGCATTTTGCGCTCGCCGTCGCTCAGCGCCCACACCGCCAGCACCGTCAGCGCCATGTGCAACGACGGCAGGCAGTTCTGCGCCGAATCCACCTGCGTTAACGCCGCCAGCAGCTGCGCGCTGATCCCAACGCCATCGTTCTGCGGATAGGCCATGGTGGTCGGCCACAGCAAGTAAACCGCTCCGGCGCCCAGCGCCGTCAGCTGCATCGCCAGCGTCAGCCATTTGATTCGCCGCAGCGGCGCCAGCAAATAGCCAGCCGGGACGATGAGGAAGAACGACAGGTAGAGCCAGATGGCCGCCGGGTTGAACGGGATCGCCCGATCAAGCGCCGACGGCGGCAACAGGGTTCCCGCCCCCTGCAGGCGATCGGTCAGGCTATACACGACCCCGACCGTCCCCCAGCCGAGCAACATGTGCCCTAGCCTGAACAGCGTATTTTTCATGCTTCCTCCGCCTGGCGCACGATGCGCCGCCGCTTGCGATCGAACTGCGGCAGCACCGCCTGCGTCGTCAGCCGCCATTCGAGCCGCTCGGTGGCGATGCCCTGACGGGCGAACAGTGCGATCAGCTGCGCCTGGCAGTGCGCCAATTCCGCTTGGCTGCAATCGGCAATCAGCTCCAGCCGCTGCTCGCCGCGCTGGATCAGGCGGTAATCGCTGGTCAGCGGCAACGCATTGGCGATCGTCCGGCTGCAGGCATCGGCGAACACCGCCTGCGGTTGCCGCTGCGCATCGGGTAACATCAGCTGATCGTCGCGCCGCCCTTCGATACGCGCAATCGCCCGCGTCGGTTGCCCGCATGGGCAGGGTTCCTGGCGCAGCACCAATACATCATCCAGCCGATAGCGCACGATCGGCTGCGTACTGCGGGTAAAGTCGGTGATCAGCGGCGTGAAGTGCAGTTCGTCGATCCACTGCGGTTCGATATGCAAAAACTCTTCGTTCAGATGCAGCGTGCCGTGCGCGCAGGTCGCGGCCAGGAACCCCTCGGTGGCCTGATACACTTCGCCAACCGCCGGAAACACCTGCATCAGCAGGCGGCGATCCTGTTCTTCAAGCACCTCGGCGACCGAGATCACTTTTTTGACCGGCAGCGTCACCTGCCCGGCCAGCACCGCCAGCGCCAGGGCGCGCAGCACCTGCGCCGGCGCCACGATGATGCTGGGCGCCTGCCGTTCCAAGGCGGGCAGATGCGCACTGAACGGCGCGAGCAGATCGTAAAACGCCAGGCTCAGCCAACGGTTGTTCACGCTGTGATAGAGGTTATTGTCCGCCCGCAGAAACAGCGCAACGCGCTCGCCGGCCAACAGCCCGTCCGGCAGCATCTTCGCCAGCATGCCGCCGGCCCACACCTGCTGTTCGCGCGGGCTGACGACAAACACGCCGCGCTGCCCGGAGGTGCCGGACGACAATCCGACGCTGTAGCGCCCGATCTTCGGCGTGAAATCGCGATCCGCCTCGCTGCGCTGCGCGCAGGCCAGCACCGCATCGCGCTGCAGCCCGGCGGTATTCATCCGGTCGAACTGCGCCATCATCAGCGCCTTGTCCATCTGCGGCCATTCGGCGAACGGCCGGCGGCTGAAACACTGAAAATAGGGGCTCTTGCTCAGCACCCGGCGGGCAAAGCCCGTGAGCTGCCGGGCCTGATACGCCTCCAGCGCCGCACGATCGCCAAAGCGCAGGCGTCGGGCGCGAAAATAGTGCCAAAGGGTCATGAAGGGGATCACAGGTCCCCCTCATGACACAGCAAAATGTTGACCTGGCCGCCCGCCCACAGCTGGTTGAGCCGCTCCAGCGTGCGGGTGTACGCCGCCGCGTCGTCCATCACCAGATTGGCCAGGCGCGAAGGCCCGCGCAGCGTCTGGTAGCTCTGCGGCGACCAGGCGGCGTCGCTGGCCAGCAGTGTCCAACCGGCATCGGTGAGGATAAAGGCGCCGATATGGCCGGCCGCATGCCCCGGCAGCGGCACCAGCACGATCTGCCCTTCGCTGCCCGGCAGCGCGTAACCGCGATCGAACGGCGCCAGCAGCGCGGGCAACGCCACCGAGGGAAAAGCCTCCATAAACTGCAGGCGGCTCTCGAAGTCCGCCGGGATCAGGCCGGGAATAAAGGCGCGCTTCAGCGCCGCAAAACCGCGCAGCCCACGGGTTTGCTGCCAGCCTTCACCAGAGCAAATAAAATCGAGTTGGCTGAAATCCTGCAGCCCGGCGATGTGATCCGCGTGAAAATGCGAGACGATCAGCGCCTGGATGTCACCTTCGGTGTAACCGGCTTCGCGCAGCTGGTGCGCCAACGACTCGGCGGGATCGAAATAGACCGGCGTCATGCGGCGGTAAAGGCTGAACAGCCCCGACTGCGTGTGCTGCTGAAAATAATGCGCGTAGCCGGTATCCCACAGCCAGCGGCGCTCCCCTACCTCCAGCAGATAGGCGCGCGCCGGGAATTTGCACACCCGGAACCCGGCACCGCGCAGCGCCATGCAGCCGATATGCGTGCAATAGCCCACTTCAAAAACGGTGACTTTAGCCATGTTGTCCGCCTCCTTGCTGCCGCAGCCACTCGCCGGTCAGGCGGATCCCCTCTTCCATCGAGTAACGCGGCCGATAGCCCAGTTCTTCGATCGCGCGGGTCTGGCTCAGGGTCATGTCGAAGTGCACCGCCGCCACGCTGTAGCGCGTCAGCATCGGTTCCTTGCCGCTCAGGCTTGCCCACAGCTCCATGCCGCCGGCCAGCGAATGCAGCAGCGGATAGGGCACGGCCTGCAGCCGGTAACTCAGCCCCAGCGCCTGACGCAGCAGCGCATCCAGCATGTCCGCCAGCCGCTGCGGTTGGTGATTGGTGATGTTGTACACGGCGCCGGACGGCAATCCGCGCTGCCGGCTGGCCAGCTCCATGGCGTGCACCACATTGGGGGCAAAGGTCAGATCCAGCAATGCCTGTCCGCCGCCGGGCAATCGCAATACGCCGCGATCGCGTTCGAGCTGCTGCAACAGCCGCGGCACGATCACCCGATCGTGCGGGCCAAACAGGCCGCGCGGCCGCAGCATAATGTAGGTGGTTTGCGGATAGATCTTCGCCTGCGCCAACAGGCGCTGTTCGGCCGCATACTTGCTGGCGGCATAGTGATTGGCGAAGCGCCGGGCGCGGTAACCCTCGTCAAGATCGTAATGCGGCTGAAAATCGAAGTAGATTGCCGGCGTGGAGATATGCACGAAGCGCCGCACGCCGCAGCGCCCCGCCGCCTCCGCCAGCTTCTCCGTCGCCGCGGCGTTGATGCGGTGAAATTCCGCCTTGCTGCCCCAGGGCGAAGACTTGGCCGCACAGTGCCACACCCACTCGCAGTCGGTCACCAGCTCCCGGCACTGCTGCGGCGTGGCCTGCGCCAGATCGAGCGCGCAAAACTCGGCGCCCAGCCGGCGCAGCGTTGCGCCGGCCCGCTCATCGCGGCCGGTGGCGCGCACCTGATGTCCGGCCTCCAGCAACCACTGCGCCGCGTTGCGTCCCAGCCCGCTGGTCGCCCCGGTGACCAGCACCCTCATGGCAGCAACACCATGCCGGCCAGCGCCAGCCCGGCGGCGGTGCCGATCAGCATCACCGGCTGACCGGGATTGAAGCGCCCGGTGGTCACGGCGGCATGCAGCGCCGTCGGGATAGACGCCGCCACCTGATTGCCATGATGGCGGTAGATATCGACCAGCGCCTCGCTGGAGACGTGCAGCCGTTTGCGCATATGTTCGAGCGACAGATGGCTGGCCTGATGCGGCACTACGGTGGCGATCTGCGCCAGGGTCAGGCCGCTGGCGTTCAGCAGCCGGTCGAGGTAGCCCTCAATCAGCGCCGACGCCTGACGGAACAGCGGCTTGCCCTGCATATGGAACAGGAAGTCTTGCTCACACATGCCGGCGCGCGGGTTACGACGCGTACCGCCGGCGCGGATCTCGCACAGTTCGCTCCCGGCGGGATAGGTTTCCACCAGGCTGGCGAGGATACCGCTGGCGCCGTCGCCGCACTCCACAATGGCACAGGCGGCACCATCGCCGAAGATCAGCGACGACTCTTCGTGCTGCCAGTCGATGCCGCGTGAAGCGAGATCCGCCGAAACGATGGCGATACGCCGATACGTCCCGGCGTTCAACAGCCCCGCCGCTACCTGCAGCGCAGAGATAAAGCTGACGCAGCTGCTGTTGATGTCGAAGCCCGGCGTGCCCGCCGCCAGCCCCGCCACCTTGAGAATATGCGCGGCGGTGCATGGCAGCGCCTGCACCGATATCGCCGAGGCGGAGATCAGCAGGTCAATGGAAGCTGCCGGGATGGCGTGGCGAGCCAGCGCATCTTGCAGCGCAGCGGCAGCGAGTTCGGCCTGGCTGGCATCGTCGGCGGCGTGATAGCGGCAAACGATACCCGAGCGTTTTTCAACGTAGCCGGCCGGTTTCCCCAGGCGAGCGTCGAGCGTAGAAGACGCCACGCGGTTGGGCGGCAACGCGGCCCCGGTGGCAATGATTTTCAGAGGCAACAGCTCGGGTGAGCGACATTGTGTGGTCATTATTGTTATTGATTAACCTGACTATCCATAAAGCGATTCTCCCGCACGGCACGAAGGCCACGCGGATCATCCCCGGTTTTTATGTCCCAAAATGCCTTTCATCAAGGCGGTATCTCTTGTTATCGGCTACCACGGGCCGACGTCCGTCGGCGGAAGCATAAGCGTAACATGACTGAGATAATTAGTTTACGACAAGGCGGCGAGAATGGGCAGACGGCGGGGGAATTATCGGAATAGCGCCGCCGCTGGCGATCGGCGGCGGCGGGGTCAGGCTCAGCGGCGGTTGCGCACCAGCTGATAACGGCGGGTCAGGTACTCTACCGGCGCACTCCAGATATGCACCAGGCGGCAGAACGGGAACAGCACGAACAGCGTCATGCCCAGCACCATGTGCAGTTTGAAGATAATCGCCACCCCTTCCAGGTGCGCAGAGGCGCCGGCGTGGAAGGTCACTACCGCCTGCGCCCAGGCCACCAGCTTCATCATTTCGCTGCCGTCCATATGCTGGGCGGAGAACGGAATGGTCAGCAGGCCCAGGCACACCTGCACCACCAGCAACGTCAGGATCATGATGTCGGCGAAGCTGCTGGTGGCGCGCACCCGTGGGTTGGTCAAGCGACGCTTCAGCAACAGCGCGCCGCCGATCAGCGTCATCAGGCCGCAGGCGCCGCCGGCGATCATCGCCAGTTTCTGCTTCACGTCGATCGGCAGGAAGGCCTCATACATCCAGTGCGGCGTCAGCATACCGAGGAAGTGGCCCGCGAAGATGCCGATAATGCCGATGTGAAACAGGTTGGACGCCAGCCGCATGCCCTTTTTATCCAGCATCTGGCTGGAGCCGGCGCGCCAGCTGTACTGCCCGTAGTCGTAACGCAACCAGCTGCCGATCAGGAATACCGCGCCGGCCAGATAAGGGTAGATATCGAAGAAGAACTGATTCAAAAATTGCATGATTAGCGTCCTTTGGTTCCGGTTAACGCATCCGTCAGATCCAGATACTGTGGCGCCACCGCGCCGGCGAAGCGCCGCTGGTGCGCCGTCTGCTGGGCGGAGGCGCAGCCCTGTTCGCCGAGAAACTTGACCTGCTCCTCTTCCCACACCGCATCCAGCGCCTGCGGCGTATCGTCGCGCGCCTCTTGCGCCACCTGGGTCTCCAGCGCCTGGGCCTGCACCTCGCTGCCGGACAGCGCCAGCAGCAGATCGAACAGCACCGCGTACGGGCTTTCACGCTGTTGCAAGCGCGCGCCCAGCAGCGCCAGGATCGGCGCGATGTCCTGCAGCCCTTCCCGCGCCTGCGCCGCGCTGCGGCTGGCCAAATACTCCAGGTACAGCGGCAGGAAGTCCGGCAGCTCGCGGCTGTCGATCTCCAGCCCGGCGGTGCGGTACTGCGCCATCAGGTCAACCATCGCCTGGCCGCGATCGCGCGACTCACCGTGCACGTGCTCAAACAGCAGCAGCGAGGTGGCGCGGCCGCGATCGAACAGCTCGCAATAGTCAGCCTGAGCATCCAGCAACGGGCGCGCGCACAGGCGGCGGATAAACAGAATCAGCTGCGCGCTGTGGTGCAGATCCAGCTCGCTGGCCGGCTCCAGCGCTTCGATCAGCGCCTGCTGATGGTCAAACAGCACCTGCTCCGGATAATCCAGCAGGCGGGCGATCACTTTCAGGCTGATCATGAGGCATCCTCCGGCCGCGCGGTTTTCGCGGTCACGTCGATGGCGTCGATACGGCGGCTGTTGAACAGATTGAACTTGCCATCGCTGCCGTGGCAGCCGTCGCCGAAGCTGAAGCCGCACCCCTTGCTTTCCGGGAAGGCTTCGCGCGCCAGTTCGCGGTGGCTCGACGGCACCACAAAGCGATCTTCATAGTTGGCGATCGCCAGGTAGCGATACATCTCCTGCGCCTGCGCTTCGCTCAGGCCAACCTGCTCCAGCGCGCTGGTGTCCACCACGCCGTCGACGGTTTCCGCCCGTTTGTAGTGGCGCATCGCCAGCATGCGCTTCAGCGCCAGCAGTACCGGTTCGGTATCGCCGGCGGTCAGCAGATTCGCCAGATACTGCACCGGAATGCGCAGGCTCTCGACGTCCGGCAATACGCCGTTGTGCGCCAGCTCGCCGGCGTCGGCGGCGGACTGAATCGGCGACAACGGCGGCACGTACCACACCATCGGCAGCGTGCGGTATTCCGGGTGCAGCGGCAGCGCCAGCTTCCAGTCCATCGCCATTTTGTACACCGGCGACTGCTGGGCGGCTTCAATGACGCCCTGCGGCACGCCGTCCGCCAGCGCCTGAGCAATCACCTTAGGATCATGCGGATCGAGGAAGATATCGAGCTGGCTCTGATACAGATCTTTGTCGTTCTCCACCGCCGCCGCCTGCTCGATGCGATCGGCGTCGTACAGCAGCACGCCGAGATAGCGGATGCGGCCCACGCAGGTCTCCGAACAGACCGTCGGCTGCCCGGCTTCGATACGCGGGTAACAGAAGATGCACTTCTCGGACTTGCCGCTTTTCCAGTTGAAATAGATTTTCTTGTACGGGCAGCCGGTCAGGCACATGCGCCAGCCGCGGCACTTGTCCTGGTCGATCAGCACGATGCCGTCTTCGCCGCGTTTGTAGATCGCCCCGCTCGGGCAGGTGGCGACGCAGGCCGGGTTGAGGCAGTGCTCGCACAGGCGCGGCAGGTACATCATGAAGGTGTTTTCGAACTGGCCGTACATCGCCTTCTGCAGGTTATCGAAGTTCTTGTCCTGCGAGCGTTTTTCGAATTCCCCGCCGAGGATCTCCTCCCAGTTCGGGCCGCTTTCGATCTTGTTCATGCGCTGCCCGGTAATCAGCGAGCGCGGGCGGGCCACCGGCTGGTGTTTGCCCTGTTTGGCGGTGTGCAGATGCTGGTAGTCGTAATCGAACGGCTCGTAGTAGTCGTCCAGCGCCGGCACGTCCGGGTTGGCGAAGATTTTCGCCAACACGCCGACGCGGCTGCCCATGCGCGGCTCCAGCTTGCCGTTGATTTTACGGATCCAGCCGCCCTTCCATTTTTCCTGATCTTCCCAGGCGTGCGGATACCCGACGCCGGGCTTGCTTTCCACGTTATTGAACCAGGCGTACTCCATGCCTTCACGGCTGGTCCAGACGTTTTTGCAGGTGACCGAACAGGTGTGGCAACCGATGCACTTGTCCAGATTCAGCACCATGCCGACTTGCGAACGAATTTTCATTTGCTGTTCTCCTGCTGACTGCCCTGCGCGTAGTCGTTGCCTTCGTCGTCCAACCAATCAATGCGGTTCATCTTGCGCACCACCACGAACTCGTCGCGGTTGGAGCCGACGGTGCCGTAGTAGTTGAAGCCGTAGGCCAACTGCGCATAGCCGCCGATCATGTGGGTCGGCTTCGGACAGGCGCGGGTCACCGAGTTGTGGATGCCGCCGCGTTGGCTGGTGATCTCCGAGCCCGGCAGGTTCACGATGCGCTCCTGCGCGTGGTACATCATGGTCATGCCGGCCGGGATACGCTGGCTGACCACCGCGCGCGCCGTCAGCGCGCCGTTGGCGTTGAAGGCCTCGATCCAGTCGTTGTCCGCGATGCCCAGATCTTTGGCGTCGTCTTCGCTCAGCCAGACGATCGGGCCACCGCGCGACAGCGTCAGCATCAACAGGTTGTCGCTGTAGGTGGAGTGAATGCCCCACTTCTGGTGCGGCGTCAGGAAGTTCAGCGCCTTCTCCTTGTTGCCGTTCGGCTTGCTGTTCAGCAGCGGCTGCGCGGCACGGGTGTCGATCGGTGGCCGGTATACCAGCAGGCTTTCACCGAAGGCGCGCATCCACTCATGGTCCTGATACAGCTGTTGACGGCCGCTGAGGGTGCGCCACGGGATCAACTCGTGCACGTTGGTGTAGCAGGCGTTATAGGAAACATGTTCATCCTCCAGACCGGACCAGGTCGGGCTGGAGATAATTTTGCGCGGCTGCGCCTGAATGTCGCGGAAGCGAATTTTCTCGTCTTCCTTGTTCAGCGCCAGATGCCGGTGATCGCGGCCGGTGACGTTGCTCAGGGCTTCCCAGGCTTTTACCGCCACCTGGCCGTTGGTTTCCGGCGCCAGCGACAGGATCACTTCCGCCGCGTCAATCGCGCTCTCGATCTTCGGCCGCCCTACCGCCGGGCCGTCGGCCTTGACGTAGTTAAGCTGCTTGAGGAAGTCGACCTCGGTTTGGGTGTTCCAACTGATGCCCTTGCCGCCATTGCCCAGTTTGTCCAGCAGCGGCCCCAGCGAGGTGAAGCGCTCGTAGGTGGCCGGGTAATCGCGTTCCACCGCGATGATGTGCGGCGCGGTTTTGCCGGGGATCAGATCGCATTCGCCTTTCTTCCAGTCCTGCACGCCGTAAGGCTGTGCCAGTTCGGCGGCGGAGTCGTGCTGGATAGGCAAGGTCACCACGTCGGTTTCCTGGCCCAGATGGCCGACGCACACTTCGGAGAAGGCCTTGGCGATGCCCTTGTAAATCTCCCAGTCGCTCTTCGAATCCCAGGCCGGATCGACCGCCGCCGACAGCGGATGGATGAACGGGTGCATGTCGGAGGTGTTCATATCGTCTTTTTCGTACCAGGTGGCGGTCGGCAGCACCACGTCGGAGTACAGGCAGGTGCTCGACATGCGGAAATCGAGCGTCACCACCAGATCCAGCTTGCCTTCGCCGCCCTGCTCGCGCCATTCCACTTCCTGTGGCTTCACGCCGCCCTGCTGGCCGAGATCTTTCCCCTGGATGCCGTTTTCGGTGCCCAACAGGTATTTGAGCATGTACTCATGGCCCTTGCCGGAAGACCCCAGCAGGTTGGAGCGCCAGACGAACAGGTTGCGCGGGAAGTTCTGCGGATTGTCCGGCTGCTCGGCGGCGAAGCCCAGCGTGCCGTTTTTCAGGCCGTCGACGGTGAACTCGACCGGTGACTGGCCGGCGGCGCGGGCCTGCTCCGCCAGGCGCAGCGGGTTGGTGCCCAACTGCGGCGCCGACGGCAGCCAGCCCATGCGCTCGGCGCGCACGTTGAAGTCGATCAGGCTGCCGCCGAAGCGCGACTTGTCCGCCAGCGGCGACAGCAGCTCGTCGGTGCCGACAGTTTCATAGCGCCATTGGCTGGAATGGTTGTAGAAGAACGAGGTGCTGTTCATGTGGCGCGGCGGGCGCTGCCAGTCGAGGCCAAACGCCAGCGGCAGCCAGCCGGTTTGCGGCCGCAGTTTTTCCTGGCCGACGTAGTGCGCCCAGCCGCCGCCGCTCTGGCCGACGCAACCGCAGAAGATCAGCATATTGATCAGGCCGCGGTAGGTCATGTCCATGTGATACCAGTGGTTGACGCCGGCGCCGACGATGATCATCGAACGGCCGTGGGTCTTCTCGGCGTTTTCCGCGAACTCGCGGGCAATGCGGATGATGTTGTGGCGCGACACGCCGGTGATCTGTTCGGCCCAGGCCGGGCTGTAGGCCTTGACCTCGTCATAGTCGGCGGCGCAGTTGGCGTCGTCCAGCCCGCGTTCCAGGCCGTAATTGGCCAGCGTCAGGTCATACACGCTGGTCACCAGCGCTTCGCTGCCGTCCGCCAGCCGCAGGCGTTTCACCGGCAGCTTGTGCAGCAGGATCTCGTCCAGCGCCACGCTGTTGAAATGCTCGCTGTCGGCGCCGCCGAAGTACGGGAAGCCCACCTCGGCGACGTCGTCATGCATGCCCAACAGGCTGAGCTGCAGCTCGACTTCCTGTTGCGATTTGCCCTCGCGCTGTTCCAGGTTCCACTTGCCCTTCTCGCCCCAGCGGAAACCGATGGAGCCCTGCGGCGCCACCAGATCGCCGCTGTGGCTGTCGATGGCGACGGTTTTCCACTCGGGGTTGTTTTCCTGGCCCAATCCGTCCACCAGATCGGCGGCGCGCAGCAGGCGGCCGGCGGCGTAATGGCCGCCTTCACGCGCTTCCAGCAGCACCAGCATCGGCATGTCGGTATAGCGGCGCACATAGTCGCGGAAGTAGCCAACTTCGCGGTCGAGATGGAACTCTTTCAGCATTACGTGGCCCATCGCCAGCGCCATCGCGCTGTCGGTGCCCTGCTTCGGATTCAGCCAGTGGTCGCACAGCTTGGCGACTTCGGCATAGTCCGGCGTCACCGCCACGGTTTTGCTGCCCTTGTAACGCACCTCGGTAAAGAAGTGGGCGTCCGGGGTACGCGTCTGCGGCACGTTGGAGCCCCAGGCGATAATGTAGGAGGAGTTGTACCAGTCGGCGGATTCCGGCACGTCGGTCTGCTCGCCCCAGGTCATCGGCGAGGCCGGCGGCAGATCGCAGTACCAATCGTAGAAGCTCAGGCAGGCGCCGCCGATCAGCGACAGGTAACGGGCGCCGGCGGCGTAGGACACCATCGACATCGCCGGGATCGGCGAGAAGCCGATAATGCGGTCCGGGCCGAAGGTTTTGGCGGTATAGACGTTGGCGGCGGCGATCAGTTCATTGACCTCTTGCCAACTGGAGCGGACGAAACCGCCGCGGCCGCGCGCCACCTTGTAGCTTTTGGCTTTTTCCGCATCGCCGACGATAGAGCCCCAGGCCGCGACCGGATCGCTGTGCTGCGCTTTCGCTTCGCGCCACAGTTTGAGCAGACGCTTGCGCATCAGCGGGTATTTCAGCCGGTTGGCGCTGTACAGGTACCAGGAGTAGCTGGCGCCGCGCGGGCAGCCGCGCGGTTCATGGTTAGGCAGATCGGGACGGGTGCGCGGATAGTCGGTTTGCTGGGTTTCCCAGGTCACCAGACCATTCTTCACATAGATCTTCCAACTGCAGGAACCGGTGCAGTTCACGCCGTGGGTGGAACGCACCACTTTGTCGTGTTGCCAACGGCTGCGGTAGCCGTCTTCCCAGTCGCGGTTGGTGTTCAAGGTCTGGCCGTGATCGCCAGAAAAAGGCTCCGCCAACTGCTTGAAATAGCGGAAACGGTCTAAAAATTTGCTCATCCGGAATGCTCCTGAAGGCTCTTGTCGTTATAAGAAGACATGCTCAATCTGCCGCCAGCCTACTGACGGCCAACCGGCGGCAAATTGATTGCGATCAAGAGAAAGCGGGAGGCGACGCGCGCGTCGGGGATGAAATACCACCAAAGTATAGGTGCGAGGATTAACTTTAATTAATTGAATTTGAATGAATAAATCAGGAATTCATGACAGAGACTGACGGGCGGGGTGCAAGGTGGGGTATTTGGGGGTAGGACGCGGGAGAAACCTCCCGCGTGATGCTAACTCGTCGCTTTCAGCGTTGAAGCCACAGCGTCGCGGTGCCCACGGCGGGCAACGCCAGCTTGACCTCCGTGCCCTCTCCCTGCTGCCGCCAGCCCGCCGGAAGGCGCAAGCGGGTGCTTCCCTCTCGATAGTAGGGGTTGGCTACCAGCAGCAAGGCGCGATCGCCCAGAATAAACATCCGCGCCGGCATTTGCGGGTCGCTTCCCGCCAGCGGCGTCGATTTTCCCGTCAGCAGATAAGGGGTGAAAGCGGCAATTTGCTGCGACACGGCAGCCACGCCACGCCAGGTGGCGTCAAACTCCCGTTGGTCGAAGCGGCCGGTTTTACGCTTGTAAAACAGATCGGTATAAGAATAAAACAACAGCCCCTTAGCGCCGCCGATCAGCGCCTGCCAGGCCTGGTTGCGGATTTCCGCCTCTGACGGCGGATGTGGCTTGCGGCGAGCGTCATAAGCGGCGTGATCCATGATTTGCATCACCACCCAGGCCCCGCGTGCCTGCCGGGCGGCCTGCACCGTCAGTTCGGTATAACGCGTGGTGCGCGTCAGATCGCGATCGTTCCCCACCGGGTAAGGGTCGGTCGCCAAAATGTCGCTGCTGTTAAAGTAGGCGTCCAACTCCCCGGTTTTGTTCAACACCTGGAAGGTGGGGTGATCGCCGTCAAGCCGCTTTATTTGCAGGTTTTTTTCCTCGATCTTATCGAGATATTCCGGCCCCAGCTCATCGTTGATGTACCAGGCGAGCAGGTTGGGCTGAGAGCGCAAGCGCTGCACGTACCAGGCCGTCATCGCCGCGTAGTCGCCACCACGCACGGCCGGCGCGAAACGGCTGCCGCGGTACTGATCTTTGACGGAGTAAATGACCAGCAGCCCGCGCTTGCGTGCGTTGCGGAAAAAGGCGTAAGGATCTTTCTTTTCCCCATAATCATAGTTCAGCACCGTGTTGAATCCCGCCGAGGCGATGCGCGCCAAATGTTCATCGGTAGCCACGTTGGCGTAAATGCCCAACGGGAAAAGCCGTTGACCATCGCGCAGGGTAAAGCCTTTGCTGTCGATCGCCACTTTGGCCGCAGGCTGGCCAACGCGAAAAGACAGCTCGCTGCCCTGTGCCGGCTGGGATTGCTGACCGGTGACCTGCTGACGCAGGCGGTACTCTCCCTGGGCCAGGCCGGTCGGCAGTGGGTATTCGATACGGCGCTGCCCTTCAACTTGATAACGGTCGCGGCTACGGTGAACAACCTGCCCCTCGGCATTAAGCAATTCGCTATCGACCTGCAAATGCTGCGGCTGCGCAGTGACTATCAGCGTGTCGACCTTTCCCTGCGCCGACGCGCCGAGCTGATACAATGCCGGCTTAGGCGCTCGAGTACACGCATAGGCGTCGTCAAACCAGACGGTACCGGTGCTCCCCTTACGCAGGTAAACGCCAAAAGTGATTCGCGCCGCCTGCGGCGGCACGGTATAGCTGGCGTTCACCTGCCGCCAACCGCTGTCGCCGGTCACGCCAGCCGGATAGCTGCCTTCCAGAAAGCGCCCCTGCGCATCAAAGCTTTGCAGATAAACCCCGGCGCCGCCGTCGCGGCTTTGCCCGCGTACGCCGCGGGTCTTGAGCCAGACGCCGAAATCGATCGTCTGCCCGGGTACAACCTGCAGCGCCTGGTTGAAGGTACGGTACTGCGCTGCATCTGCATTGTCATAACGCAGACTGCCACGGCCGCTGTGCGTATCGCCGTCGCCCTGTGCGCCCTGCGCGCGCCAGCCGCTGAGCCCCTGCTCAAAGCCGGGGTTGGCCAACAGATTGGGTTGGCAGCTCTGCGCCAGAGCCGAAGCGCTCCACAAGGCGCAACAGCCCAGAGCCACCCTCTGATACATCCCCCTCATGGTCACTTCCTTTTCACCACGGCATTGAACAGATAGGTGGCGAACAGATAGCAGGATTTCTGGTAAGACAGCCCCAAATGCTGACGGTAAATCCGCCATTGCCAGTCCGCGGCGCGGATTTTGTTGCCCGACAGCGAATGGGTAGACAATCGGTAACAGGCCAGCGGTTCGGGAATGCAGTAGGCCAGGCCGTTACGCGCCTTCTGCAGCACCGCCAGCCACATCAAATAGTCCTCATGGCCCACTTTTTGCTGATACACCTTACCGATGCGCTTCTGGTTGTAGATGCCGGTGAGATTGCCAATCCAGTTGCTTTTCAACATATCCTGATAGCCAATAAGCTCATCCGCACCACGGGTATTTTTGATCAATTTCAGGTCGTCTTCGAAGGTGTAATAATGGGAGCACACCACGTCGTAGCGGCGGGTTTGCAAAATGCTCGCCTGCCGCGACAGCTTGTTGGGCAGCCATACGTCATCACTGTCGCAGAAGGCGATATAGTCGCCTTTCGCCGCCTCAATGCCGATGTTGCGCGTTTCCGCCACGCCCTGGTTATGCTCATTACGGATATAGGTGAGGCGATCGTGGATAAACGGCCGTACCACCTCGGCAGTATCGTCGGTAGACGCATCATCGATCACATACAGGTGATAATCGGTAAATCGCTGATTCAGCACGCCTAGAATCGACTCTTTAATAGAGTTCGCAGCATTGTAGGCCGGCATTATCACGGATATCTTTTCCATTCTGTCCTCACTCGGTGAGCTGTTGCCACTGGGGATAAATACGTTCGGGAGAAAAACGACGAGACTTCTCTAACGCGGCGATAGAGAAGTGCTCGCGCAAACCCGGATCGAGCATCAGTTTGATCACCCCTTCGCTGAAGGCGGCGGCGTCGTCATCGGGCACCAGATAGCCGTTGACGCCATCGTCTATCAACTCGGCCGGGCCGGTCTTGCAGTCGTAGGCCACCAGCGGCAGGCCGAAACTCATGGCTTCGATCAGCACCATCGGCAATCCCTCATAGCGAGAGGTCATCAAATACAGGCTGGCCTGGCGATAATAGTCCGCCACGTTAGCGGTGGCCGGCAGCAGACTCACCTGCCGCTCCAGCCCGGCGTCTTCAATCTGTCGCCGCAATGCGTCGCGCTCCGGACCGTCGCCAATAATCAGCAGACGCCAATCCGGCGCCTGCGCCACCACCCCTCGCCACAGTGCGATCAGTCGATCGAAGCCTTTCTGATTGCTCAATCGCCCCACCGCCAGCGCCACCTTTTTTTGCAGCGCCGGCGTCGGCGCCTGTGCGCCGAATGGCGAAACGTTCTCGATCACCCGACATTTTCCGGCCCCCACCCAGCGAGCGATGGCGTCGCTATCTTGCCGCGTCAGGAAAATCACGCGATCGCTCAGCCGGTAAACCAGCAACTTCAGCCACTTAAATACGCGCGGATACTGGTGAAAGCTGACGTGCTCACTTAATAGCAACCGGCTGCGGGCACAGAACAAACGCAGAAAAGGCGTCATCACCACCGACAGTTTTCCCATAGAAACGGTAATGATCACGTCCGCGCGTTCACGCCGCAGCGCCAATGCCAGCCGCCATGGCCAGAACAGCGAATCGCCACCGCCGCAGCGCAACCGGACGTCACTCGCCAGCGGAAAGAAGCTCCGCTCGCCAAACAGCGAAAACACCGCCACCTCATAACCCGGCAGACGCGCCAGCGCGTTGGCCAAACCGCTGGCGACCCGTTCAGTACCGCCCTTGCCCGCGATATTTTCGATAACGATGATTACCTTGCGTGCTTGCATATCATCTCCTGAATCCCTGGCGCACATTGCGCAGCAGCCGGCCGCCAACCGAGAACAATCCCAACCGCGCCAGACAATCGCCATACCATTTGATCACCTTGAACTTGCCGCTCAGGCTGTGCCGCACGATGCGCGACGAGTAATAATTGAACGCCTGGGCGTTTTCCGAATACAGCGAGGCCAGCAGATGCTTGCAGGCGAATCCACTGATATGGCGATCGCTGGGGCTGAGGAAGGTATTGATAAACCGGTCGCTGGCCTCCAGATTGAGCTTCGCCGTCATGCGCCCATAGCGCCCTACGTCGAGAAACACCCCTCCGCCGGCGTCGTGCGCCACATGCGCGCCCAAATTGGTGGCATTGACCAAAAAACCCCAGTCCTGATGCTTATTGAGGAACTCGGGAAATAAAAAGCGGCGATCGCTTTTTTTACGGATGCTGATGGTGGATGAACGAATATCGCCCATTTCCAGAAAAAGAAAATCCTCGCCGGAGGAACCGGATTTATAATGGAAGTTGAAATCACGCACCGAATCGCCGCTCACCTCCGCATAGTTGCCGAAGATAATATCAATATGGCGATCCTCATGTTTATTCATACGACGAATAATATAGTTGGTCGTGAAGTAATCATCAGAGTCGAGGAAAAACACGATCTCCGATTGCGCTAACTTGGTACCTAAGTTGCGCGACACCGCCGCATTGCTCTTCTGTTTTTTCTCATGCAGCATCACATTGCTATTCGTCGCCGCTATCTGACGAATATACTTGATATCATCCTCGTCAGAGCAATCATCAACCAAAATCACCTGATAGTCGAATCCTTGGCAAGCGTTGAAAATCCGCTTCAGCGTTTTCGGCAGGTAGCGTGCACTATTATAAATAGGGATAACGATCGAGAAATCCATTTCTTAACCCTCCAACTTAGAATTTATCATTTCTTTTCCACGGCAAAGCAACAATAACGACACGTTAAATACCGGGACCAAAAAATAGGTTTCCGTAAAGGTTGTCAGCAGGAAAACAACCACCACCCAGCGCATGAACCGACTCAGCCTGCGCATATTGCCCAACAGGTGAAAATAACAAAAAAGCATGACGACAGAAGCGATGCCACCGGCCGAATAAAACATGGCGATGAAGAAGAAATCGACGGGCTTATAAGGCTCTATATTCATGCCGAACAGCGGATTGGGTAGCCCCACCGCCTGAAACATCTGCCAGGAGAACCAGATTCGCCCGGTCAACGCCTGGTTCAAGAGGACGTCCAAGGCCGGATTACTCCCCCAGCGTATAACGCTGGCGAATTGAAAGCCTACAATGGCCAACGTCAGCGCGATGCAGACTTTTCTGTTCGGCGCGACACGCAGCAGCGGCGCCAGCCAAAACAGCAACAACATCAACAGCGCCAACATAAAACAGGTGCGAGAATAGGAATACATCAGCACCGGGAGAATTAACGCCGATACCGCCAGCGAAGCGATATTTTTCATTCCTCGCGTTAATTTCGCATGGTCGATCAGGCACAGCAGTGTGGCGAACAAGGCAAAAGAATAATACGCCAGGGTATTCGGATTATCGAACCCCAGCGTTAATCGATTGCCGTAACGCTCATCAAGGTAAACAAACCCATCGGTGTAAAAGATATAGGGAATAACCACCAGTAACCCTGCCACCACAAAGGTGATGACAAACATTTCAGCGCCACGCCCCATTTCGATGCGACGGAATAAAATTATCACCGCCGTGCTGAATACCGCACCGAACAGATAATCACCATGACCGGTGGCAATATTAACAAGAAACAGCAGAACCAAAAAACCCGCAACCGCCTTTTCCGCCAGCGTAGCGATAAAAAATGCATAGCCAACATAGAGCAACATCAAGCCATTAAGCCCCATGACCGCTTTATTAATCAGCTCGCTATTGAACGATCCCGAGGTCAGGAACGTTTTCACGAAAAACATCAGCAGGAAGGTCAATACAATTGATTGATTGACTAAATCTCGCGACTGATTATAACCCGCATTGGCATGCATTTGAAAATTGGAGGCGACTCTTTGCATAAGCGTTTACTCAGTAAAATAACTGCCCCATTCCTGCTCAATGTTTTTCGGCATCAGCTTGCTTAACCCCGCGCCAGGCGTAAACGTCAACTCACCGAAATACACCTTCTCACCGACCTGGTAGAAATCCACACGGACATAAGAGAACTGCTGCGCGGTCTGGCGAGCCAAACGTATCATTTCCTCCAGCCGTGTAGGGCGCGGCATCGGTTCGTCTGCATTCGGCAAGTTGATACGAATTTCGGTGCGGTTCCAGTCGATATCAAAAATATCGCGCCGATGGGTGCCGAAACGCTGGTAATCCACCTGGATGAACATACGAATTTCATGATTGTCGTTGAAACAATGAAACTTGATATCGTTCGGCACCTGTTCGCCATCCAGCAACAGGCGCTCCACCATGATGCAGGGTTCGATATCCAGATAATGCTTTTCGCGGCTCTGCTCATAAAAGTTGCTGCGCATCCACGCGTTGCTGAGATCGTACAACTCCGCGTAGCTAATCTGCTGCTTGTCGAACACCAAGCGGTTATAGCCGCTGCCGTGGTTGGCCTTCAGCACAAAGGCGTTAGGCAATTGCCTGAACATGTCGTAGCTAAGTTCAGTGCCATGCGCATACAGCTCCACCAGATACTCCTCGCCCCACAGGCCGGCGATAAATTCACGCACCTTGAACTTGTCCGACAAAGTGGTGTAGATGCTGCGCGGATAAATTTTGCGGCGCATGATCTTTTCGCTGAAGCCGGTCGGTTTTGACAGGTGCGGCAGCTTCTTGAAATAGAGCGCGTATTTAACCTGATGGTGCCAGGCATCGGGCAGGCGCTTGGAAATATTTTTAACCAGGATGTTTAACATGCTCTCTCCTTAATTTGCTGACAAGACGCGGCAGGCAGTAAAAACAGGTCAGCTGCAGTCGGGTAATTTTTCCGCCACGGAATAAACTGTTCAGCACGAAGAACGAAATGAACTCCGCCAACAGCGTAGATACCGCCGCACCGATCAGGCCGTAGCGCGGGATCAGCAGCAGATTCATCACCACGTTCGCCACCGCCACCAACGGCATCTTGATGGCGATAAAACGATAGCCGGCGAACAGCACGATGCTGCGGTACGAAACCGTCCCCATTACCGAGAACAGCGAGGTCAGCGTGCAAATAGCCAGGATATTGGCGGCCGGTTGGAAAGCGGCGCCGTACAGCAGCGCAATCGCCGGGTGGGCGAACCACCATAGGCCCAGCAACACCGGCAACGACAGGCCCAAGACCACCAGATAAAGCACCCGAATACGGTACTCCTGCTCCAACGGATCGCGACAGCTGGCAATGCCCGGCATCAACGAAGTGACCAGCGCCATCGGCACGAAAACCCAGCCTTGGCTGAGGGTGGTGGCGGCACTGAACCAGCCTACCGCCTGCTCGCCGACCAGATTGCCCAGCATGATTTGATCGATGCGGGTATAGATCACTATCGACAGGCTGGAGATGGCCAACGGCAGGCCCACCTTTAGCAAATAACGGCCATAGCGCCTGGCCTGGCGCGGCGTAACCCGCGGCGAGGCCGCCGCTTCC
This sequence comes from Serratia sp. CY33802, assembly GCF_052169095.1. Classification (NCBI taxonomy): domain Bacteria; kingdom Pseudomonadati; phylum Pseudomonadota; class Gammaproteobacteria; order Enterobacterales; family Yersiniaceae; genus Serratia; species Serratia sp. CY33802. The sequence goes on along the minus strand of NZ_JBJNLL010000001.1, from coordinate 735,679 downwards.
GCACGGAATAACCAGAGGCGCGCCAGGTAAGGTACGGCGCTGCTGAGGATGTAGGGTACCGCGAACCACACCAGCGGCAGCGCCGCGCTCACCAGCGCCAGCCGCAGCCCGATCGACAGCAGCAGCGCCAGGTTGTTGATCAGCGTATTGCGTTTCGACTGCAGGCGGGCATCGTAATAAATTTTGTACACGTCCTGAATCGAGAAATAGGCGCTGATAAGCAGCAACAGCGTCATCAGTTGGCTGGCGGGCGATTGGCTGAAATAGCTCCATATCAGCATCGGCAGCGCCACCACCAGGAACAGCCAACGACGCAGGCGTATTGACGCCAGCATCAGGCGAATGCCGCTCGGCTGTCGGCGGGCGACGCGGTTGAAAATGATGCTGTCGGCGCCCAACTGCACCAGTGGCACTACGATGGCGATCGTCGCCAACAGATAGTTGAGGGTGCCAAACTGCGCGGGCCCCAGATAGCGCGCAACGTAAATGGAGACGAAGATGCCGGACAGGCTGAGCGAAACGCGTTCAAGCATCAGCCACAGGGCATTGGTGATAATGGCCTTCACCCGCTTATTCCCCTGCCTGCGGGTGATCTTCCCGATGGCTTGGGTAGGCGAAGTTGTAATAGCTCATGTCGGTTGCCGCCTTCTTCACCATCCCGTTGAGGATCACGCCCTTGATCGCCACGCCATTCTGTTCGAAACGACGCATGCTGGTTTCGATCTGCTTGACGGTATTCACCTCAAAGCGCACCACCAGCAGTGAGGTACCCGCGTGATTGCCGACGATCGCCGCGTCCGTAACCGCCAGAATCGGCGGCGTGTCGATCAGCACCAGATCGTAGTTCTGCCCGGCCCAGCGCAGGAAGTCGGCGAAACGGCGGTGCATCAGCAGTTCGGACGGGTTCGGCGGCACCTGACCGCGCGGCACGAAGTCCAGATTGGCGATGGCGGTTTTCCGCACCGCCTGTTCCGCCATCACGTTGCCCACCAGCATGTCGGACAGCCCCTGATGCCCATCATCCGCCAGCCAGCGGTGCAGGAAGCCTTTGCGCATATCGGCGTCGATCAACAGCACCCGCTGCCCGGCCTGCGCCACCACCACCGCCAGGTTGGTGCTGGTAAAGCTCTTGCCGCTTTCCGGGCTGGCGCCGGAGACCATCAGAATGTTGTTCTTGGCCTCCATCATGGCGAAATGCAGGCTGGTGCGCAGGCTGCGGATCGCTTCCACCGACAGGTCCGTCGGTTCGGCCACCGCCAGGATCGGCAAGCGCCGCCCCCCGGACCTTGGCAGCAGCTGACGTTGCTCGCGGTTGCGCTTCACCTGCCACGGCGACAGCGGCACGGTGGCGTAGACGTTGATGCCCCGCTTCTCCAGGGTATCGATGTCATTGATGCCGCGATGGAAGGCCGCACGCAGCAGCACTACGATGGCGCCGCCCCCGGCGCCAAGCAGCAGCGCCAACAATACGATCAGCATCTTTTGCGGCTTAATCGGCCGCAGCGCGGTTTCCGCTTCGTCGATGATGCGCACATTGCCCACCGTGCCGGCCTTGCTGATGCTCAGTTCCTGCTGCTTGTTCATCAGCTGCATGTAAACCTGCTGATCCACCTGCACGTCGCGGGTAAGACGCAGGATCTCCTGCTGCATTTTCGGCAACGTCTGCACCTGTTTACCCAGCCGTGCCTTTTCCGCCTCCAGCGTGGCGCGCTTCTCCAGCAGCGCCCGGTAAGCCGGGTGCGCGCGGGTGTAGAGTTTGGAGATTTCCGCTTCCTTGAAGGTCAGCTCGTTGAGCTGGGCCTCGAGCTGCACTTGAGTATCCAGCACCGATTTGGCTTCAAGCGACAGATCCACCGAGTCATTTTGCTGGCGGAACTGATTAAGTTGGGTTTCCGCGTTGTTCAACGAGGTTTGCGTTTGCGGCAGCTGCTCTTGCAGGAACGCCAGCATTCGCTGAGCTTCTTCCGTTTTGCGGTCCACGTTCTGCTGCAGGTAGTTGTCGGTGATGTTCTTCAGCATTGCCTCGGCGCTCTGCGGATCTTCGCTCGGCAGCGTAAAGGTCATGATGCCGCTGTCCTTGCCACTCGGCACCACGTCCAGGTATTTACGCAGATCGTCCACCGCTTCTTGACGCGCGACTTTGACCACGGTAAAGCTGGCGCCCGGCGAAGCGTCCAGCGCCGAGACGGTCATGTTCCAACCGCCTTGCGCCACCGGCTGCCCGACCACGCCGCTGAACAGTTTGCTGCCGTCATAACTCAGCTCGTAATGCTGCCCATCGCGCACCGTCAGCGTCAGCGCTTCGCCCTCCATGTCCGCCGGCGTCGTCAGCGTGGCAATACTCAGCACCGGCGGCTTTTCACCGCTCAAGCGGGCAAAGCCTTTGCCGAACACCGGGAAATAGTCCGGGCTGACGCGCACCGTCAGACCGAGGGTGTCCACCGTTTTTCCCAGCACGTAGCGCGACTTAGCCAGCGTCACCTCATCCTGTGTCGCTGAATTTTGCCCCATCATTGAACTGTCCAACGTTTCACGCAGCAGCGAATCGCCGGACAGCTGCTTCTCCACCTGCACCACCGCCGTAGCCTGGTACACCGGGGTGGCCAACAGGGCGTAGGCGACGCCCAACATGCCTGCCACGCCGGTCACGACGGCGATCCGCCAGCGGTTATCCCACAGCGGCCCAATCAGGCGTTCCCACTCCAGCTTTTCGTCTTGTTCGGCCACCATCACGGACAGCGCATTATTTTTCATCTTCTGTTCCTTATTCACCCTGCGGAGTTACCAGTTGCGCACGCGCAAGGTCGCCTCGCTGAGATCGTTAAAGCTGCTGATGGTCGGCACCAGCTGGCTGATCAAACGGTTCCAGCGCGCGACCGGCGCCGCAGTGACGTACACGACGTCGTAAGGTTGCAGCTGAAATTCAGCGCCCATCGCCAGCGCGCTGGCGTCGGAGAGATCGAACTGATACAGCGTCGCCAGTCGCTGCGGTGTTTTACCGCCGCTCGGCCGGATCACGAACACCCCGGTCGCATCCGCCACCGTCTGGCTGATCCCTTCGGAAGATCCGAGGGCCTCGGTCAGGGTCATGCCGCTGCGATCCATCTTCAGCGTCGCTTGCTTGCCCACCTCGCCCATCACGAACACTTTCAATTCGTCATTGCGCGGGATGTAGAGGATGTCGCCCGGCTGCAGCAGCGCGTTCTGGCTGATGTCGCCGCGCTGCATCAGCGCCTGCAGCGAGATAGCCCGCTCTTTGCCCTGATGGGTCAGCACGACGTTGCGCCAATCGGCGTTGTCCGTCAGGCCGCCGGCGGCGTTAATCGCATCCAGAATGGTCAACGGCACGTTGGTGATCGCCTGTTGGCCGGAGGTTTTCACTTCGCCGGTCACGTAAGCCTTCTGCGAACGGAAAGCGGCAATACTGACGTCTACCTGAGGGCTTTCCACATACTGCGCCAGACGGCCGGCGATCAGGCTGCGCACTTCGGTGACGGTCTTGCCCACCACCGCCACTCGCCCGATATAGGGATAAAAAATCGTGCCATCCGCATGCACCCAGTTGCCGGTGTCGCTGGCGCTGCGGTATTGCCCGGCCGGCGTGGTCAACTCGGGGTGATCCCAGACGGTGACGTTCAACACGTCGCCGACGCCGATGCGGTATTGATAGCTCTGCAATCGCTGATCCAGCGCCGGGTTCGGCCGGGCGACCGGTTCTACGCGCCGCATTTTCTGCAGCAGCATCGGCGACATGCGATAAACCTGTACCTGGTCATTCAAATCGAAATCGTCGTCCTGTTGCACGACGATGGCTTTTCCGCTGGTCGGTAAATGTGAACCGGGAACCACCGTACATCCACTCAACAGCGCGGAGGTGAAGGCCAATGGCATCAAAAGAGGCAAATGAAAATTCATGGAAGTACCGTGATAAACGGGCTGCTGCCGCAGCCCGTGAGGGGATTAACGGCCGACGGTCGGATTATCGCTGAACACCGTCGCCTGACGCGGTTCGCGCAACATGACGAAATAACCGCAAAAACAGAACAGAAACGCCACCAACATTTGGCTTTCCTGCAGCTGCAACACTTCACTGCAAATGCCAATGCAGGCCAACGTCACCGCCAGCATGGTGCTCATCGCCAGCGCCTGACGCGCATTGAGCCCACGACGCATCAGAATATGGTGCAAATGATCGCGGCCCGCTTTGAAGGGACTTTGGCGACGTAACAGGCGACGCACCATCACAGTCACCATGTCCATCAGAGGAATGGCGATCAGCCACAGCGCGGTGACCGGACGCATTACCGCCTGTGGCCCCTGCGTCGCCAGCAACACCAGCCACAGCACGCTGAAGCCGATCACCATGCTGCCGGCGTCCCCCATAAAGATCTTGTTGCGCGCGCCGAACAGGCTCAGGTTGAACAACAGATAGGCCGCCAGCGCGACGATCAGGCCCAGGCACCACAGCGCCAGATCTTCCCTGCCGCCCAATCCGAACACGATAGCCAACGCGACGAAGGTCACGCAGGACAAGGCGCCCAGTTGCCCATCGATGCCATCCACCATGTTGTAGGCGTTGATCGCTCCCCATACCGCCAGCGGCGTGAGCAGCAACGCGCCATAACCGAGCATCACTTCCTGATGCCCCCAAACATAGCCCAATGAGGAAAGCTGCATCCCTGCCGCCAGCATCATCGCCAGCGCGATCCCTCCCTGCACCATGACGCGTGGCGCCACGGGCAGATCAAAGCGGTCATCCAGCACGCCCAACACCACCAGCGCCGTAATGCACAGCAGATAGACGGTGCTGTCAGGCAGCCAGGCGGGTTGCCACAGCGTCATCAGCATCAGCGTCAGGTACACGGCGATACCGCCGACCAGCGGAATGTGTCCCAGATGTTGCTTACGCGCATTGGGCTTATCCACTAATCCCACCGTTAAGGCGGCCCGGCGGGCAATAAGGACCCACGCTACCGCCAGCACAAATATCACGCTCAGTTGATATAACATCGTTCCTCCAGCGAATAAGCACGCTACCGCCCTTGAGTTACAGCTCCCAATGCGCTATTAACAAAAACAAAATTGATCCTGCCAGGATATAAGTCAGCATGAATTAATCCTGAAAAATACAGATTTATCCGCTTGTCGGCGGAAATAAGTAAATAACGTCAGCGTGCGGTTAAGTTATCTATCAGAAAACTCATGTTTAATGGTTCTTTCGATTGCCGAATCAAGTTCAACCGGCGCCACGAAATTATTTTGCACATTACTTTTAAATTGCGTTCTGGCGCAGAATTTCTGCACTCTGACGCGACTGATTGGGAATTTTTTACGACTTATTTTACTCACGACATCCAAGGCGGTCGCCCCGCATATTCCCACCACATAAGGAATGCGAATCGTCTTATTTTCTCTGCCCAGCGAGGAGGAAATAACGTCGACCAATTGATTCATCGTAAAGTCCGGTTTATCGACGTAGTTGCTGACCTGATAACTTGACTGCTGGTCCAACGCATGCTCCAGCCGCGCGGCAATATTTTCAACGTAAGCCATCGACTTCATATTATTGCCACTGCCAATCATCACGAATCGGCCGCTGGCGATCTGGCGGAACAGGTTATACACATTGCCGCGGTTGCCTTCACCGAATACCACCGTCGGGCGAATGATGGTCAATTTGTTGGCGCTATCCGCCTTGCGCCACGCTTCATAAACGTATTCCGCTTCGAGCTTGGATTTGCCGTAATGATTGAAAGGATCGAAACGCCCTCCTTCATCGGTTTCCTGCTCGACGAACCCATAAACGGCAACCGAGGAAGTGAAAATGACTTGGTGGATATTCAACGCGGAGGCGGTCATGCAGACATGCCGTGCACCTTCTACATTGACCTGATAATAGAGCGAAATGGGATCGACGTTGTCCTGATGTTCCGCCGCCAGATTAATGATGGCGTCGCAGCCCGCCAGCGGCTCTTGCAGGGTCTCGGGTTGCGTCACGTCGCCATACTGATAGAGCGCCGGAAAATGTGCGCTAGGTTGTTTATCAACGATGACCAACGTCAGATCATCGCGCACACTGAGACGTTTCGCCAGGCGTGTTCCGATAAAACCGGAACCCCCGATAATAGCTACTTTACGCTTATCCATAATTTGTCACTCAGCAGGTTCTCATTATTCCTGTCACCTCGATGGAAACAGGACGCTAATATGCGTTAGGTAATGAGTTCCAGACTGGACAAATCGAACCCGGCTTTCAAATAACAAATAATGAAATAAAATATTTCATCAAATGTAAAATTATCGCTAAAGATAAAACCTCATTTAGCACTAATTTTTAACATCGTAAGCAACTTGATATTGCAAGGTTTTATTCGGCAATATGAGATTAATCCGACCTTTACCCGGCGTAGAAGAGGTCTCATATTTTACCGGTAATTTAAGCTGCCCCTGCTTAGGGTCGACACATTCGATGGTCGCCTGCTCCATGCTCTCCCCCTGGTACAGGCAGAACAGGGTTTGTGGGCTGTTGGTATGGGGGTTATTCAACGTCAGCGTCAACACGACGCGCGTATTGTTCTGAATATCATTGATCACCGGCGGGCGAGTTTGGTTGCCGAGCACATATGAAAAATGTGAAATAACCAGTAAAGAAGCAAATGCCGTCAGGTATTTCACTACGCGACTGGCGGGCATGCTGAAAAATCGGCGCACCGTCGCCGACTTTTTATCACGAGTGGGTTCCTGGGAGGGTTCTACCGTTGCAACAGGCGCTGCAACAAGCGTCGTTTTACGCGGCTTATCTATTTTTTCATCGTGTGCCTCAGGGGACTCACTTTCACTTTCAGAAAGTTCCGCTTGAATATTAACGCCAATATCCTCACCGCCATTTAATATATCATCATCAGCGTAGTCTTCATCCTCGGATATAAAGTGAAAAGCCGCTTGATTTTCCACCTTGTAACCCAGCCGAGGAATGGTTCTGATAAGCGTATGTTCCGAGTCGCTGATTTTTTGGCGAATAGATTTAATTGTTTGATTTATCGTTGAATCTGAGCAGTAAGTTCCTTTCCAGATATTTTCTATAATTTCCGTTCGGGTTACCAGTTCTGGTGATCTGGCGACAAGCAGCGAAAGAATTTGATACTCCTTCCAACGCAGACGAAATTTCTCCCCGGCAGGAGTCAGAACATCGAGATTCCTAATCTTTATTCTTCTATCAAGATTCACTTTTAATTTCCTTAGCGTGCCTGTCCTGCACACTTTGTATAGAAATATCAAAAAATGTTCAAGAAATTAAATGTAAACTCAACAGGTTGCATTCATCGGATATTGGCCTTTATAAAAATTTTCTGATTTCATTTTTTACATTAGGCCTTATTAAGGATGTTCCGTTTATCCAAATGACTCTTTTTCCCTGTTGGCAACATGGATTTCCTTCATGACTACCGTAAAGTTCAAATGATCACCTCATTGATTTAAAAAGAAAAAAATAACAACCCTGTTCAGTTGTTAACCGAATGAAATTGTGAAATTTCATTCTTCTCCGTGAGTTCATTGTGTTTTTCCACCTAATCGGATTGTCAGATAGACTACAAAAAGCCGGAAAAAACAGAATGAGAGTTATCTGATTTAACCCTGTCACACATTCCACACGGCGCGTGCAGCATCTAAGACAAAACCCTATTGCTGATTTTATAACAATCGCACTAATTATGCCTTACCCTCCCAGAAATTTCATTTAACCTGCGGGAAAGACATTAATCTTTTAATGTAAGAATACTCTCAACAAAACGAAAAAACCGTGCAAATAATATAATACGCTTGGGAGAAGACATTCCCATATTGAGAGATATAACTATAAAAAAAGAAAAAAACGGCAAACGGAGATGAGAATTTTACCTAAAGGCAGAAAATTTCACTGAGAGAGCGAGGAGAGATGACTCGGAATGAGCGAAATATCCCTCCCCTGTCGGGAGGGATTGAGAAAATCGTTTGATACTCAGGCCTTTTTCTTGCGGCCATACACCGCCCAAGTGATGACCACACACAAGATATAGAACACCAGGAATACTTTCATTGCCCCCGCCGGGGAACCGGTCAGCGCCAGCGAAGTGCCGAATGCCTGGGGAATGAAGAAGCCGCCTGCGGCACCGATCGCCGAGATAAAACCCAATGCGGCGGCGGAGTCCGTCACCGCTTCACGCTGCGCGCTCTCGTCGCTGCCGCCGGCCGCTTTCACGCGATCGACAGTGATTTTACGGAAAATGACGGCGATCATTTGGAAAGTCGACCCGCTGCCCAGCCCCGCCGTGAGAAACAGCACCATAAAGATACCGTAGAAGGCGATGAACGAACCGCCCTCACCCGCCATCGGCAAGGTCAGGAACAACAGCGCGGCGAACACGGCCATCACTACAAAGTTGATCAACGTCACCCGCACGCCGCCGAAACGGTCAGACAGCGCGCCGCCGACTGGCCGTGCCAGCGCACCGAGGAATGGCCCAAAGAAGGCGTAATGCAGGATCACTACGTCCGGAAATTGCGTCTTCGACAGCATGGCGAAACCGGCGGAGAAACCGATGAAAGAACCAAAGGTCGCGAGGTACAGCAAACTCAGCATCCATAAATGCCCACGCTTGAGCACCGGCAGTTGCTGGCGCAGCGATGCCTTGGCCGCGGCCAGATCGTTCATGCCGAACCAGGCCGCCAGGGTGGCAACCAGCAGGAACGGTACCCAGATCCAGGCGGCGTTTTCCAGCCACAGCTGCCCCCCCTCTGCCTGATTTTGCGCCGTGCCGCCAAACAGGCCAAACAGGCTGAAAGAAATCGCCAGCGGCGCGACCAGTTGCATGACGCTGACGCCCAGATTTCCCAGACCGCCGTTGAGCCCCAACGCACCGCCCTGACGCGCTTTCGGGAAGAAGAAGCTGATATTGGCCATGCTGGAGGCAAAGTTCGCGCCGGCGAAACCGCACAGCAGGGAAATAATGACGAACACGCTGTACGGCGTGCTGCTGTCCTGCACCGCGAACCCCAGCCACAGGCACGGCACCAGCAGGAAGCAGGTGCTGATGGCGGTCCAGCGACGGCCACCAAACAGCGGGATCACGAAGGAATACGGCACGCGTAAAATAGCGCCCGAGACCGACGGCAGCGCGGTCAACAGGAACAGTTGGTCGGTGGTGAAGTTGAAACCGACCTTGTTCAGGTTGACCGCAACGGCGCTGAACAGCATCCAGACGCAGAAGGCCAGCAGCAGGCAGGGAATGGAAATCCACAGGTTGCGGGTGGCGATGCGATGGCCACGCTGCTGCCAAAAGGCGCTGTCTTCAGGACGCCAGTCCTGAATCAGCGCACCGGTTTTCTTTGATGAAGGCGTTGCAAGTTGCGACATAAAAACCTCAGACACGGGGGATCATTCCGCACACCCTAGGGGGCGGCCCCGGCGGCAAAGTTGATGTATATCAACCCGAATGCAAGTAGTTGGCGGCACAAATAGCGCCTTCATCCCCTTAGGGGTACACCCCGAATAAAAATTAAATCACTTTTAATCAATGCATTAGAAAGCATCACTCCGTCATTTTTACCGCTTCACCGTCCTGCTGGAAACTAATGGGTACTTCATTCGAGGTATGGGGTTATGCTCAGGGATAATCAAAAATACGGCTGAATCGTTACTTGTTTACCTCGTCGCCGCCTTCTCCCCTGAGCTTCAGCGGCGCCAAATGCCAGGAACCCGCGCTTATGAAACGCCTGTTGGCCCCGCTTTCGATCGTGAATCAGGTCGCCCTGCTGATGTTGCTGTCGGGCATTCTGGGCGTGGCCGGCATGGGGATTTCCGCCTGGATGTCGCAAAGCATTCAGGGCAACGCGCATGCCATCAACAAAGCCGGCTCGCTACGTATGCAAAGCTACCGACTGCTGGCGCAGGTGCCGCTGGATGAACGGCATGAAACGTTGATCCGCGAACTGGAGCGCGACGAAAACAGCCCCGATCTGCAGCGTTCGGTGGAGCAGGAAGGGTTGACCCAACCGTTCGACGCCTTGCGTGATTACTGGCAACAGACTCTGCAACCTCGCCTGCGCAGCGCGCAGCGCCCGGCCGATGCCGCCCCGCAGGTGGCGCACTTCGTGCAGCTGCTGGACAAGCTGGTCTCGGATATCGACAGGCAAACCGAGCGCCGCCTGCTGATGGTGACGCTGGTGCAGGCCGGCTTCATCGCGCTGACCCTGCTGCTGTTGATCGGCACCACCTGCTACCTGCGGCGCCGGTTGCTGCATCCGTGGCGGCAACTGGTGGAGATGGCCTTGGCGGTAGGCCGCGGCGATTTTAGCCGCCGCTATGCACAACGCGGCCACCAGGATGAAATGGCGTCGCTTGGCGGCGCATTGAACACCATGTCCGACGAGCTGTCGGCGACCTACAGTGGGCTGGAGCAGCGCGTGGCCGAGAAGACCGCCGACCTGCAGCAGAAAAATCAGGTGCTGAGCTTCCTCTACCGCGCCAGCCGCCAGCTGCACGCCAGCGAGCCGTTGTGCAGCCGCCTGACGCCGCTGCTCAACCAACTGCAAACCCTGACGCCGTTGCGCGCCATTCAGGTGCGGCTGTATGAAAACGACAGCCGGGAACCGCTGCTGCAGCTGAGCGGCAACCAACCGCTAAGGCCGGAGCATTGCCATAACCCGGTGTGCAGCGCCTGCCTGAACGACAGCCACCGCCAGCATCCCGACAATCCGTCGCTGAGCTGGAGCCTGAGCGACAAGCTCGGCGACTACGGCGTGATCGTGGCACAGCATGCGCCGCAGCAACCGCTGAACGATGAACATCGCCAACTGATCAATACCCTGGTGGAACAGCTGACCAGCGTGCTGGCCATCGAGCGTCAGGTCGACCACCAACAGCAGCTGATGCTGATGGAGGAGCGGGCGGCGATCGCCCGCGAGCTGCACGACTCCATCGCCCAATCGCTCTCCTGCCTGAAAATGCAGATCGCCTGTCTGCAGATGCAGGGCGAAACGCTCTCTTCGGCCAGCCAGGCGCTGGTGCAACAGATGCGTGAAGAGCTGAACGGCGCCTATCGCCAGCTGCGCGAGTTGTTGACCACCTTCCGCCTGCAGCTGACCGAACCGGGCCTGCTGGCGGCGCTGCAATCGACGGTGGCGGAGTTCAATCCCAAGCTGGGCCTGACCATCAGCCTCGATTACCAACTGGGGCCACGCACGGTTCCGGCCTATCAGGCCATTCACCTGCTGCAGATCGCCCGCGAGGCGCTCAGCAACATCCTTAAGCATGCCGCCGCCAGTGAGGTGAGCATTCAGGTCATCAATAAACGGGGCGAAGTGACCCTAAGCGTCTGCGACAACGGACGCGGCCTGCCGGCCGAGACGTCTCGCCCCGACCATTACGGCTTGATCATCATGCGCGATCGCGCCAAGAGCCTGCACGGCCGCTGCGACATTTTACCGCGCAGCGGCGGCGGCACTGAGGTGCGGGTCAGCTTCACGCCAGATAACCACGCCATCGACTAACGGAGACACCATGACGACAGAAACCGCCGCCACCATCTTACTGATCGACGACCACCCGATGCTGCGCAACGGCGTAAAACAGCTGATTGGCATGGATGCTCGTCTGCAGGTCATTGCCGAAGCCAGCAACGGTGAACAAGGGGTCACGCTGGCGGAGCAGCACGATCCGGATCTGATCCTGCTCGACCTGAACATGCCCGGCATCAACGGGCTGGAAACGCTGGATCGTCTGCGCCAAACCGACCTGTCAGGGCGCATCGTGGTGTTCAGCGTGTCCAACCATGAAGATGACGTCGTCAGCGCGCTCAAACGCGGCGCCGACGGCTATCTGTTGAAAGACATGGAGCCGGAGGATCTGCTGAAGGCGCTGCATCAGGCGGCAGCCGGGCAGATGGTACTGAGCGAAGCGCTGACGCCGATCCTCGCCGCCAGCCTGCGGGAAAACCGCCCCAGCGCCGATCGTGATATTCAGCAACTAACGCCGCGGGAACGAGATATCCTGAAGCTGATCGCCCAAGGGCTGCCAAACAAGCTGATCGCCCGTCGCCTGACCATCACTGAAAGCACCGTCAAGGTACACGTCAAACACCTGCTGAAAAAGATGAAGCTAAAATCCCGCGTCGAGGCCGCCGTATGGGTGCTGCAGGGCAAAAACGGTTAATCGCCGCCGTACAGCGGCCCGGTTTGCGCCGGGATCGGCGGTGGCGTCAGGGTTTTGATCGGCGGCAGGCCCGCGTCATCGCCGGCGGTTGCCGTCAGCGGCGGCGCCACTTTCAGCTCTATCCAGTTGGACGTCACGCGCTGCTGTTTATCATCCTCCAGCGTGACCGATAGGCGGTAGCTGTTGGCGGCGCCCGGCGCGTCGTCCCACGGCGGCACGATCGCTGTCCAGCCCTGCGGATCGTTGGCGTTGTGCGGCGGCGTCAGGCTCAGCGCCTGCGTATCCCCCTGCCAACTGACGTGAGTGATGCCGTTCAGCGCCTTGATTTCCAGCACCAGCGGCACGGTTTCCCCCGCCTGCAGGCTCCAGGGCGGCGTAGCCAGGAACACCTGCAGCGACTTGCGCTGACGGAACTCCAGCACCGGCACGTTCTTGCGTTCGATAGGATCGTAGCGGCTGCCGCGCAGCGACTTGGCCTGCGCCACATACTCCGGCGAAATCTGCTTCACCAGCGGTACCCCGAGCCGATAGCTCAGCGCCAGTTCGACCTGATCCTGGCTCTGCCCGCCCGCGCCAATCTTATGCAGTGCCTTCATCGTCACCAGCGGCACCGGAGTGTAATTGAGCCCCAGCTGCATCGCGCGCGGATCGTTTTGTTTTTTGCCGCTGCCGAACAGATCGACATTATCGCCCAGATACTGCTCATAACTGAGCGAACCGCCGATCTGGCGATAAAACGGCAGATAACCTTGCGTCGTGATGTCGTAACCGCGCGCCGGACGGCTGAAAAATACCCCATCGCCGGGCTGTTGCGACAACGCCGACAGCGGGTAGTAATAGTTGGTGGAGAAACGCAGATAATCCCCCCAGGCTTCCGCACCGACGCTGCCTCTATTGCGCTGCCGAGCAAAATCGCTGTCGAGCGCCGTGTTGTACCCCAGCAGCCAGTCGCCGGCGATCCAGCGTTGCCCCAGCGCGAAATTGCCAAGCGCCCCGGCGCTTTGCTGCAGCCAGCCGATCTGGCTGTAGGTCAACAATCCGTCGACGTCGTACAGCGGGCTGAATAACTGCCCGTTGCTGCCGGTAAAGTCCCCCTCGCCGCTCATCTTCAGCGATAGCCTGGCGGTACCCAACGGCGACAACAGCTCCTGCGCCTGTTGCTGCAGCGCACCGGTCGCCTGGCCCAGCAAATAATCTTCGGCGCGGCTGCGCATCTGTTGACGTGAAACGTTGTTCAACTCTTTTTCGCCGAGTTGCTTGGCCATCTCGGCCCACTGCTTCTCGCGCGCGGCATCGTCGGGCGCACCGCCCAACTCCGGCAAATTCGCGGCCGGGTCCGCGGCGGCCTGTTCAGAAGAGATGACGCTGTCCGGCGCCGGCGGGGATTCGGCGCACGCGGCCGCTGCGCCGGCCAGCCACACCAGTGGCCCGGCCAGCCACGCCGTCTGGCGTCGGCGCCAGAATCGTTTTTTGGTCTTGATAAGTATTGCCTGAATCACGTCTTTCATGACACCGTTGGCCTCCCTCCCTCCTGGAGCATGCCAACCCACTGCTTTGCTGCCGCCTTTCCCACGGCAGATCTGAAAAACCTTACGTCCCGGCCTGGCGGGGACGCCTCTCTCTTAAAGCCTAACGGCTTGACGAGCAGAAACAATAGGATAAACCCCAATCGCGCTTCAGTGACAGCGTCACTTGCACCATTTACCGATCCATTCCCGCCGCCAAATGAATTCACCGCATTTTAGCGTCGATTTTGCCGATAAAAAGCACAGCACACCACTGCTGAGCGCCACCGCGCAAGGCATTGTATCACTCTGCAATACGTAAAGTGGCGATGCGTACGACTGCGCATTCCTCACAATCCACCGCATTTCACCCCGATGAAATATGCATTTTGCCGTTATTTTAAACATCTGTTTCACGACTGGCGGAGCCTTGATGTTTATTTCCTCACTGTGGCACGCGCTGTTTTTCACCGCGCTGCTGTCGGCGGGTCTGGTCGCCTTCGCGCTCATCACCCGCTTGGAGCGAACGGCGGCCGTGCGCGCCAGCCCGCCGAGATTGCGCCGCCGCAGCCTGCTGCTAACGGCCCTGGGTTTGGCGTTGACGGCGTTGCCCTTCGACCTGCCGGCAGCACACCGGCTGTGGTTACCGCCGGCCGCGGCACTGCTGATCGCCCTGGCCTGGCTAGACGGGCGTCACCGGTGGCTGCCGGACCGGCTAACCCAGCCGCTGCTGTGGGGCGGGCTGCTGTGCAATCTTGACGCTCGCTGGGCAACGCTTGACGACGCGGTTCTCGGCGCCGTGGCCGGTTACGGGGCATTGTGGCTGCTCAACGCGCTTTATCGGCAGGTGCGGCGGCGTAACGGCATCGGACAGGGCGATTTCAAACTGTTGGCCGCGCTGGGCGCCTGGCTCGGTTGGACAATATTGCCGCTGCTGGTCTGCCTGGCGGCAATGTTCGGATTAGGCATGGCATTGGCGCGCGGCAGACGCAACCGTCGCGCCTGGCGAACGCCGCAGCCTTTCGGCATCGCCTTGGCGGCCGCCGGCTGGTTGCTGCTCTTGCTGGACGCCGGCCAGAACGCGCCGGCGTTATTCGGTTAATTCTTCAGTGTCTCGATCAGCCGATTGAGCAATCCGGCCACTTCCGCCGTGCTGGCCGTTGTCGGATTGGCCAGTGGTTGGATCACCGCGAGTCTGGCCGTGGATAACACCTCATCGCTGCGGATTTCCAACGCATCGGAGGGCGGCGTGCTCAACGAAACGCCGTCCGGCCGCCAGTAGCTGCCGCGTGTAGTCTGCACCTGATAACTGCCAAAGCCGAAATCTTTCTCGACACGGTAATATATTTCGCAGCTCAACGGCCCAGTGCGACGCAACATAAAGGCGCCTTTCGCGCTATAGCTGCCTTTATTGACGACAAAGGCGGTCGCCTGCGAGGTCAGATCGAACGTGATATATAAATCGCACGCCAGCACCTTGGTGCTTACGCCCTGTTGAAGAGTAATGCGCGTTGTAGGTTGCCGATCCGGCGCAGTCAGGGTGCCTAAAAAAGTCCACGATGGCTGTTTCGATATATTGCGCGGCAAATGGTTGCTGGAGGCGGAAGGGGCAATACCCCGCTCGCCCAGACTGTACATCGCTTCAACCCCGCTTAAAAACGACGTCACATCGACGGTGCTTTTGCCGGCCACCGGGACGCCGCCGTTGTATACGTTACTGAAGGTTACCTCGGTATTGTTGCTGCAGGCGGCGATCGCCACCGGGAAAGGCGTCTTAGAACCGCTGTAAAGAGTCAACTGACCGATATCCCAACGAGATTCGTTGATGAATCGGCACAACACGCCCCCGCTCTCCACATTCTGCGCGTCCTGGATATTGATATTGCCTATCGTGCCTTGGGCAAAGTTGGTGGACAGCACGCTGACATTGGCGGCGCGCTGCGTGTTGCGGTTCTCGCAACCCAACGAATTGATCGTGCCGTTAAAATCTTTGAAAGAGTAGATATCGCCGATGCAGTCATCCGCAGCCAACGAGCCGATAGTAGAGTAAAACCCTGAAATTCTGAACGCCGTACCCTTCGCGCGAGCGGCGTAGAGGCCGTCTATAAAATTGGTGGTGCCAGACTTGTCCATCCACAGCACCCCATCGCCCGGGCGATTGGCGTTTGCCTCCATCTGCACGTTCACCAGCCAGTTGATGAACATGTCGCCCGAGACAAACAGCGAATAACCGCCGACCTTGGTGTAAATGTCGCGAATATCAAACTTCGTCATATTGCGGTCGCTGAACCACACGCCGTGGGTGTCGTCTACGCCGGTATCATCCCGCAACGTCAAGCCGTGCAGCGTCAGATTGGCGAAGCCTTTTACCACGATCACCGCTTTCTTCGTTTCGCCCTGTTCGTTGGTGTAACTGCTGTCTGCCGTCTTGACAATTTTGGTCGCCCGCCCCAATCCGACCACCCGTAAACCGATGCCGCCGTAGATGTCCGTTGTCGTCTGAATGAGTACGTGTCCGGCGACCGTATACACCCGCTTCCCCAGGGACAACGTACCGCCGGCTTGCAGCGCCGCCGCCGCCGCTTTGTTGATCGCCGGCCCCCAGTTGCTTCCGTCGCTGTCCTGATAAAACTGTTCCGGCGTAACCACCTCACCGGTGGCAAGCAAGGTTGCTGCGCGCGCTGCTGAAGCCTTTTCGTTATTGTCCATAATCTCTCCTGACGTGATGTGTCCGCATCATTGCGGACGACCGCGGTGAAAGGCGTAAACAACGCCGCCTTTCGAAGCCAATCTATCACCGTCATATGAGCACGTTATGAAATTTCATTTTATTTCACCCTGACACAACATTTCACGATTCGTGGTGGCAACAGCAAGCGATTTCACGCGCTGTCGGCCTATGGCGCGACAGAAAGCTCGGCCAGGCGCACGGCGTTGCCGTCACTTACTGACCCGATCCAGATACAACATGCTGTTGGCGATATCCAGCCGGGCACCTTCGACATTGTCCCGCAATGCCACCAGCGTTTGCCCCTGCAGCGCCACCACATAGGGCGAACTGGCCTGTAATTCCCGTTGCAACGTGACGTAGCGTGCGCTGCGCGCGGCGCTATTCCCTTCCGCAGCCGCGGCACGCGTTTCCGCGCTGATGGCGGGAATGTCCCACTGGGTGCGCCAGGCCAAGGTTTTCGGCCCGCCTGACACGTTGTAAGCAAAGGCACTGGCGTTGGTGTTCGGATCCAGGTAGTCGGCGCCCCAGTAGGTGAAGATCGCCTGAAAATCGCGGCCGCGCATCTTGCCCCACAGATCGCTTTCCACCACCGGATGGATATCCAACCGCAGTCCGGCCTGCGCAAAACTGGCCTGCAGCGCCTGCGCGATGTCGGTATACGGCGGTTGGTTGATGACGATAAGATCGATGCGCGTACCTTCAGCGATGCCGGCATCGCGCAGGATCTGTTTGGCTTTGTCTACGTCGAGCTTAAATGGCCGATCGTCGAGCGCGCCGTCCAATCCCTGCGGCAAGAAGGCCTGATGCACGCGATATTGCCCTTTCAGCAGCTGCTCGGCGATGCTCTGATAATCCACCAGCCAGCGCGCGGCCTGCCACAACGCCGGATTGCCCAGCGCCGGATTGTCTTTGCTGCCGGTGTTGAAACCGAGGTAATAGATCCGGGGCGCATCGGCCTGTTCGATGCGCACGCCCGGCGCGTTGCGCAGCGAGTCGAACTGGTCGGCGCCCAGATCGTAGGCCACGTCGGCATCCCCCTTCAGCAACAGCAAACGGCGGGTGCCGGCGTCGCTGACGTTCTTGAATAGCACCGTTTTCAACCTTGCCGGCGACGGCGCGTAATCGTTGCGGCCAAACAGCAGCGCCTCATGCGGCACATAGTTATTTACCCGATACGGGCCGCCGCCGGCGGAATGGCTGCGCAGCCAGGCGTTACCGTAGTCCCCCTGCTGCGCGTGCTCGTTCAGCAGCTTCTCATCCACGATCGAAGCCACGTTCGCCGTCAGCAGCCGTAGCGCCAGCTCGCTGCCGATGTTGGCGGGCCAAGTGAGTTGCACCTGGTTATCCCCCACCTTCTTCAGCTGCTGCTCAACGTTATCCGGCGTCCAGCCAAATTCACCGAGAATAAACGACGGCGCCTTGTTCAGCTTTACCGCACGCACCAGCGAGAAAATCACGTCTTCAGGCCGCAGCGGATTGCCGGAAGCAAAACGTTGCTGCGGTTTCAGGGTAAAGGTCAGGCTGTGGCCATCGGCGCCCGCCTGCCAACTGCCTGCGGCGTCCGGCGCCAGCTTTTGCGGCGCGGCGCGATCCGGCGCCACCAGGCGCTGATAGAGGTTGACCAGATTGGCCGAGCTGACGGTTTCAAAGCTCTCCGCCGGATCGAGGCTGATAATGCCCTCCAGCGAACTGACCACCACCAAGGTATCCTGCGGGGTGGCGGCCTGCGCACCGAAAGCGGCCGCCAGCGCGCCATACAACAAGGTTGGGATTAACCGTTTCATCGATACACTCTCCACAATCACGCGGTTGCGCTGTTTGACGAGTGTAGAGGGTAAGAATTAACAGAAGAACGACGATAAATTGCTTTATTTATTACCAAGATGGATATGCCCGCCACGTTGGCGGGCATAGGGTCAAACGATGATGCGGCCGTGCGCCATTGCCACCGAACGATCGCACATGTGGTCAATCACGTCCGCATCGTGGCTGACCAGCACCATAGTCAGATCGCCCGCCTGTTTCAGCTCGTTAAGCAGGTTAAGGATTTCCGCCTGCACTGACATGTCCAGCGCCGAGGTCGGCTCATCCAGCAGCAACAGCTTCGGCCGCAGCAGCAATGCGCGCACGATCGCCACGCGCTGCCGCTGCCCGCCCGACAGCTGATGCGGATAGCGATCCAGCAGGCGCGGATCCAACCCCACCTGGCGAAAGCCCGCGCCGATTTTGCGTTCGATGTCGCTTTCCTGCAGCAGTTTTAGCGGTTCCGACAGCGTACGCAACAGCCGGTGTTTAGGGTGTAGCGAAGCATAGGGATCTTGAAACACCATCTGCACCTCGCGCCGCAGTTCACCGGTAAATGCCTGCCCCGGTTGTAGCTGCCGCCCGAGCAGTTCAAAACCGCCGCGCCAGCTGTCGTTCAGCCCGGCCAGCACCCACAGCAACGAGGACTTGCCGCAGCCGGAAGGCCCCACCAGGCCGAAACACTCGCCCGGTTCGATGCGCAGGTTAACGTCGTGCACCACGGTGCGCTGTTCATAGCCCTGACGGTGACTGACGCTGAGGTTCTCCAGTGCAATTACGCTCATTTCAACGTCTCCAACAGCGCGCGGTCCAGTACCGGCAGCGGTTTGCCGCGCGTCTCGCGGCTCGGCCGACACGCCCACAGCGTGCGAGTATAAGGGTGCGTGGCCTGCGCCAGCTCTGCTGCCGGCAGTTGATCCAACAGCTCGCCTTTGTACATCACCAGCACCCGCTCGCAGTGGTGCGCCACCTGCTGCAAATCGTGGCTGATCAGGATCAGCCCCATGTTGCGTTGCGCCACCAGATTGTCTATCAGTTGCAGCACCTGATCGCGCATCTGGTGATCCAGCGCCGACGTGGGTTCATCGGCA
This sequence comes from Serratia sp. CY33802, assembly GCF_052169095.1. NCBI lineage: Bacteria > Pseudomonadati > Pseudomonadota > Gammaproteobacteria > Enterobacterales > Yersiniaceae > Serratia > Serratia sp. CY33802. The sequence goes on along the minus strand of NZ_JBJNLL010000001.1, from coordinate 716,359 downwards.
ATCAACAGCTGCGGATCGTTGATCAACGCAATGGCCAGCATCACCCGCTGCCCCATCCCGCCGGAGAGCTGATGCGGATAACGGCCGCACAGCGCCGCCGGATCGGGCAAACCCACCGCCGCCAACATATCCAGCACTTTTTCACGCCGCTCGGCGCGGCTTAGCTTGGCATGCAGCACCAGCGGTTCCTCCACCTGACGGCCGATCGGCTGATTGGGATTCAGCGCATGTTTGGGATCTTGCATCACCATCGCCACCCGGTCGCCGCGCAGGCGGCTCCACTGGCGTTCGCTCAGGCGCGTCAAGTCTTCATCGCCCAACGTCAGGCGCTGCGCCTGCAGCTGCAACGGCGGCGGCAATAGCCCCATCAGCGCACGCGCGGTCAACGATTTGCCGGAGCCGGACTCACCGACCAGCGCCAGTCGCTCCCGCCCCATGCTGAACGAAATATTCTTCACCAGCGCCACCGGCTGCGGCCCCGGCACGCCGATCGCCAAACGTTCAACGGTCAATAAGGTGTTATCAGTGCCCATGACGAGGATCCATTTTGTCGCGCAGGCCATCGCCCAGCAGGTTAAACGCCAGGCTGGCGAACAGGATCGCCCCGCCCGGTGCGGCGGCGACCCACCATTGGTCGAAAATCACTTTACTGCCTTCGGCCACCATCGATCCCCATTCGGCGGTCGGCGGCGCGACGCCCATGCCGAGGAACCCCAGACCGGCGGCGGACAAGATGATGCCGCCCAGACTCAACGCCGCGCGCACCACCGCGCTCGGCAGGCATAAAGGCAAAATGTGGCCGACCATCAGCCGCAGCCCGTTGATGCCCTGCATACGCGCTGCCGCCAGGTAGTCGCTGCGGCGCAGCGCCAGGGTTTCGGCCCGCGCTTGGCGGGCAAAGGCCGGCCAGCTGGTCAATGCCAACGCCAGCGCGCCGTTCATCAGCCCCGGCCCCATGACCGCCACGAACGCCAGCGCGATCACCAGGCTCGGCAACGACAGGAAAATGTCGGTCAGACGCATCAAAATACGCTCTACCCAGCCGCCGAGATAACCGGCGCAAATGCCGACCAGCAGACCAATGGGAATGGTCAACACCAGAATCAACGACACCAGGATCAACGTCGGCCGTGCGCCGTAAATCACGCGGGAGAGCAAGTCGCGGCCGAAGCCGTCGGTGCCCAGCCAATGTGCGGCGGAAGGCGGCAGTAACCGCAGCTCGATATGCTGCAGATTGGGATCGAAAGGCGCCAGCCACGGAGCCAGCAGCGCGGTGACGATCAGGATCGCCACCAGCGCCGCGCCCAGCGTCAGCGTGGTCAGGCGCCGACCGCGGCGGTAACCGACGGCCGGCTCGCTTTGCGGTTCGTGTTCAGAGAGATATTGGCTCATCGGGTTCGCGGATCCACTAAATAGGTCAAGGCGTCAGCCAGCGCATTCAACAGCACGAAACAGGTGCCGATCAGCAGCGTGGCGCCGAGGATCGCCGGCGTGTCGGCGGCAAACAGCGCCGAGGTCAGGTAACGCCCGACGCCGGGCCAGGCGAACACCGTTTCGGTCAATACCGCGCCCTCGAGCAGGCTGGCGTAGGAGAGAGACAGTACGGTGATCAGCGTGCCCAGCACGTTGGGGAACACATGGCGCAGCAGAATGCGCAGGCGGCCGGCGCCCTTGGAGCGCGCCAGCGTCACGTATTCCTTGTTGCATTCTTCCAGCATCGCCGCGCGCAGCAGCCGGGTGATACCCGCCATCGACAGCAGCGCCAGCGCCACCACCGGCAGCCACAGGTGGCTGATGGCGTTGTAGAACATTTCGCGATCGCCGGACAGCCAGCTGTCAATCAACACGAAACCCGTACGCGGCTCCATGCTGTACAAGTAAATGTCATCCAGCCGCCCCGGCCCCGCCGACCAGTGCAGCGTGGCGTAGAACAGCAGTAGCCCGAGCAGGCTCAACCAGAAAATCGGCACCGAATAACCGATCAGCGACAGCAAGCGCGCCGCGTTATCCAGCCAACTGCCCGGTTTGAGCACCGCCAGAAACGCCAGCGTAATGCCGCCGAGAGCGCCGAGGATAATGGCGCAGGTGGCCAGTTCCACCGTCGCCGGGAAGGTACGCAGCAGATCGCTCAACACCGGCTGGGCGGTGATGCGCGAAATGCCCAGATCGCCATGCGCCAGGTGCACCAGATAGCGCCAAAATTGCACCGGCAGAGGCTGATCCAGCCCCAGCTCGTGCCGCACCTGCGCATAGGTGGCTTCGCTGGCGTGATCGCCCGCCACCTGCAGCGCCGGATCGATCGGCGCCAGGTGCGACAGCATGAAGGTGAACAGCAGCAGACCGAGCAGCGTTAACGCCAGCGACAGCGCGCCGCCGAGCAGCCGCCCGCCCCAGCGCCAATACCGCCGGGCCGCCCCGGCGCTGGCGGACAGGTCAGCAGCCATTACTTGCTGACCTTGCTGTAGAACACCATGTCAGGGTTGATGCCCTGCACATAGCCCTTAAGGTTGTCACGCACTGCGATCAGGCTGCGCGCCTGCAGGCCGATGACAAACGGCGAGCTTTGCTGCACCTCTTTCTGCAGTTGCTGGTAGTCGGCCACCCGTTTGGCGGTGTCGTTTTCCGCGGTGGCGGCCAGCGTCAACTTGCTCAGCGCCGGGATCTGCCAGTTGGCTCGCCAGGCCAGCGTCTTGCTGCCGTCCTCCGGGTTGTAGGCAAAGGCGGCCGCGTTGGTGTTAGGATCGAAGTAATCCGGTCCCCAGGAAGTCAGCGTCGCATCGTAGTTAAGCGTTTTCACCTTGGTGGAGACCTGTGAGCTGATGCCCGGTACCAGTTCGACCTTCACGCCGCCCTGAGCAAAACTGGCCTGCAGCGCCTGAGCGATATCCAGGTACGGCGGCTGGTTGTTGACGTCCAGACGGAAACTGACGTTGCTCAGCCCCGCTTTGGCCAGTATTTCTTTGGCTTTCTGTGGATTGAAGCTGTACGGCTGATCCTTGAGCGCGCCCAGATAACCGTCCGGCAGGAATGCCTGATGGCTCTGGAACTGCCCTTTCAGCAGATCGTCGGCGATGCCTTGGTAATCGAACAGCCAGCGCGCCGCCTCCCAAAACGCCGGGTTGCCGAGCGCCGGCGACGCCTTGGCGTTGAACTGCAGGTAATAAAGCGAGGCGTAAGGAATGGCCAACGGTTTGACGCCCGGCTTGCCCTTCAGGGCCGCCATCTGGTCCGCCCCCAGGTTGCGGGCGATATCGGCATCGCCCTGCTCAATCAGCAAACGGCGCGCGGCCGGATCGGGCACGTTTTTGATCAGGATGGTTTTCAACGTCGGCGCCCCTTCCGGCGAGCCGGGGTTCGCGTCCAGCACCACCACTTCGTGCGGCACATAGGTGCGAATTTTGTAAGGGCCGCTGCCGGCGGAGTGGCTGTTCAACCATTGGTGCCCCAGATCGTCGCCCTGCTGGTGCGCCAGCGCCTCTTTGGCGTCGACAATCGAGGATACCGGCGCCGACAGCAGGCTGAGCACGAAGGCCGGGCTGACGTTCTCATCCCAGCTGATTTTTACCGTATGGTCATCCACCTTGGTCAGGTGTTGATCCACGTTCTTCGCGTTCCAGCCCAGCTGCGTTAGGATAAACGACGGCTCCAGATTCAATTTCACCACCCGTGAAAGCGAAAAGATCACGTCCTCCGGCCGCAGCGGGTTACCGCTGGCGAATTTAGCGTCCGTGCGCAGGCTGAAAGTCAGGCTGCGGTTATCGGTGCCGGCCTGCCAGCTGCTGGCCAGAGTCGGCTTGAGATCGATGGGGTTGTGCGGATCGGACTGGATCAAACGTTGATACAGGCTGTTGAACGACTGCACCGTGGTTAACTCAAATCCCTGGGCCGGGTCAAAGCTGACCACGTCATCGATAGACTGTGCGATCACCAACGTGTTGGCTGGCGTCGCCGCCTGTGCGTTAACGCTGGCCGCCACGGCCAAAAACAGCAAAGAAGGAACGAGCGCTTTCATCTGAAACTCTCCAAGCGGATGGAATTTATAATAATTTTGCGAGTGTATGCGAGCGCGATCGGCAGCTGAAGGTACTTAAATCACTATAGATATTCTTTTTATGTATATAGATGGGGTTTTGATTATTAGGCGGGCAATGCAGAATGCGCGGCAGGAATTGCCTGCCGCTTATCGGTTAAATCTGGTAATCAATCACCGCGTCCAGCTGCGACGAGAAGACCTTGTCTTTGATTTCGGTCAGCGACAGCGTCGGGTTGCACAGTTGGATAAAGCGCCAGGCATAGTTGCGCTGCAGCTGGCTGCGTTTCAGGCCCAGCCATACCGTATTGGGTTCAAACAAATGCTCGGCGTTGAGGCTGACCAACCCGCGATCGCGCTCTTTTTCATACGACATGTCCGCCAGCACGCCCACGCCCAATCCCAGTTCGACATAGGTTTTAATCACGTCGGAGTCTTGTGCGCTGAGCGCGATGTCCGGGGTCAGGCCCGCCGCTTTGAACGCCGCATCCAGCTTCGCGCGCCCGGTAATGCCCTGCCGGTAAGTGATCAGCGGCAAAGTGCTGAGCATCTCCAGCGTCACCTGCGGCTGACGCGTCAACTCGTGCCCTTCCGGCACCAGAATGGTGTGATGCCAGCGGTAATATGGGAACGACGCCAGCGATTCGTCGCTCATCAGCCGTTCGCTGGCAATGCCGATATCGGCTTCGCCGGCGGCCAACATCGAGACGATCTCTTCAGGGCTGCCCTGATTGAGCACCACCCGCACCCGCGGATAAAGCGCGCGAAACTCTTTGATCACCCCCGGCAGGCTATAGCGCGCCTGGGTGTGCGTCGTCGCAATATGCAGCTGGCCCGAGTCGTTGCTGCTGAAGACATCCGCCAGGCGACGGATGTTATTGGCGTCGTTGAGAATGCGCTCCGCCACCACCAGCAGCTCTTTGCCGGGCTCGGTCATGCCCAGCAGCCGTTTGCCCCGGCGAATGAATATTTCGATGCCCAGCTCTTCTTCCAGCTCGCGAATATGCCGACTGACGCCGGACTGCGAGGTAAATAACGTATTGGCGACCTCGGTCAGGTTGTAGTTGCAGCGCGCCGATTCACGAATAATTTTTAATTGTTGAAAGTTCATCCCCGTCTCCCTGTTTCTTCCAGTAGCGTTAGCCATATTGATACGGAGTCCCGCGGGGCTGAACAAATAAGAAATAACCTTTACTTATGCAATTTAATACTAAGTCGATCATTCTGCTTCGCATAGGGGATGGGAAACTGACAAAAAACAGCGAATGACTTTAAAAATAAAGGGATAGATAACCACAATAAAAACATGCCTTCAATCACTGTGCAAATTAAAGTTATTAAATATAGGCATTAGATATAAAAAAAGGGCTCAGCATGCTGAGCCCCTCACCGTTCGCATTCCCGCAGCAGCCTCAGGCGGTGGCCTCACTGCCGATGCCGCCGGTGCGGTTCTGCTGCAGCCATTGCTGCACGCAGCGCACCAGATCGCCGATGCAATCATCCTGCATGCCGTGGTGCTTCAACTCGTTATCCAGCGCAAACAGATATTGCGCGTTGGTGCCCAGCGGGCCGCTGGCGCTGGCGATCAATGGCGCGATCACCTGGTAGCTGGTGTCTTCTTCAAACAGCGGATGCTGCGGGTTCATCACGAATACCAACGCAGTAACCTTCTCGCCGCCATCCAACTCCAGCTCGCACCAGGTCGGCACGTAGCAATCGGTCACCATTTCGCGCTTCCAAAGCAGCTCCAACTCTTCACGCAGTTTGCTTTCCGGCAAGCGAAAGGCCAGGCCCGTAGTGTGGCCGCCGGCCTTCAACGCCAGCATGCGCCCCGGCTGATGCAGCGTGCCGCGCCCGGCGGTCAAGCGCATACAGAACGCCCGGTGCCAACCCTGCAGCTTGGCCGGCCGCACTTCTTCCGATTCGAAAACCGGGTTCCACATCAGCGAACCGTAACCGAATATCCATACGGGGCTGTGACCCGGCCGGCGCGATAAGGTGCAATCCAACGAGGCTGCACGCTGTTCAGGCGTCAGCAACAACGACTCCTCAATAGCGCCGAATGCAGTTTTGCAATCCGCTTTTTGCAGAAAATCTCGCGTTAACACTGATATTACCTCCCGGGAATACGATTTCTCGCCTTCCCTCGCCACTGCTGAACCTTTGATGTTTTATTTTCGGCGGCGGATTTTTATTAATTCAATCACCGCGCCTTATAAGAATGACCTTATTCTTTTCCTGACGTGCAATCAAGTTACAAAGCGGCGTTAAAGTGAAAAAGTATTTGTACTGAGCAGCAATAATATTAATTGCCGGGCTCCACATAATGTCTGCGCGATTTTTGCTGCGTGATAATTCGTTACTTTTTATGCCAACGTTCGTCATCGCCCTTACGATAGCTTTGCTTGACCGCCGCCCAAGCCACCTTATGCGCCGTCTCTTCACGGCTGTCGTCACCGCGCCGGTCATCGGGATCGCGGTATTGTTGCCAGGCGCTGTTGAACGCTTCTTTATAGATCGCCTGCGCATGTTCCGGCAGCACATGCTTCACATTGTCCGGCAAGTCGTTCGTGCTGTGGTAGGGCATATGGCCTCCCCTTTCAGGATGAGTGAACCTTAAGCCTAGCCCACATGCGGTTTCGTCTCAATTAGCAAACAATTCTCATTATCAAACGACATGTTATACTCACCGCCAAACGAACTATAAGGAGATCCCCGTGACTACCGAAGCCCCTCGCTCACGCGCCCCCTACCTGATCGCCGTCAGCCGCGTACAGGACATTACGCCGCACCTGCGCCGCATTACCTTTACCGCCCCCGATCTGCGTTACTACCCGGCCAATGCCGCCGCTGCACACATCAAAGTCTTTTTGCCGCTCGCCGGCCAGACGCAGCCGGACCTGCCGACGCTGACCGAAAACGGCCCGCGTTGGGCCGCAGATGCCGTACGCCCGATCGTGCGCACCTATTCCATCCGCGCCGTGCGCCCGGAACTGGCGGAAGTAGACATCGAGTTCGCCATTCATGACCATCAGGGCCCGGCGGTCGACTTTGCGCGCCAGGCGAAAGCCGGCGATAAAATCGGCATCAGCAACCCAGGCGGCCCCAAACCGATGCTGCCGGCCGCCGATTTCTACTCCCTGGCGGGCGATCCCTCCTCACTGCCTGCGCTGGCCGCGCTGTTGGAAAACCTGCCGCCGCACAGCGCCGGACGCGCTTTCGTCCGCGTCGACAGCAACGCTGACGTCATTGACCTGAAAAAGCCTGCCGGCGTTGAGGTGAATTGGGTTGTCGGCGGCACAGAGAAAACCGACGAATTGGTCGCTCGGTTCCGCGCGCAATCCGTGCCGCAGAGCGATACCCACTTCTGGCTCGCCGGTGAAGATCGCCTGGTGGTAGAGCTGCGCCGCTACCTACGCCGTGAACGTCAATGCGATCGTAATCGTCTTTATGCTGTGCCTTACTGGCGTGAGGGGCTAAATGAAGAGGGTTACCACAATAAACGGCATGAAATCATGGATAATATTGACGACTGATCGTCTCATTTTCCTTGATTAACCGAGTACTAAACAAGTAAACATGACTTTTCTCAAATCTAACGTTAAAACTTGGCGTTATTGCGTAAAAGTAAGTAAATAAAACCGCACCCCGTGCGGTTTTTTTGCTACCCTGATCACATAAAGCAAGCAATTGCTTTCTCAGATAAAAACAACATCACACCGGCGCCGTGGGTGTATCCTAATATAAAATACCTACTGGAAACGCAGAGTTGCCGTATCACGGCAACCGGCGCTGACGGGCTACGCTGTTTGAGAAGGAGTGCCACCCTCATGAAGTCGCAACACGATCCTGGCCGATCCACCAAATCTCGCCACACCGAATACTCTCTGATCTTCCCTATCGCCGCGTTGGTAGTGCTAAATCTATGGGGTAGCACCGATAACTTTCCGCTAATCGTCGGCATCAATATTCTCGCGCTGGTGGGGATCCTCAGCAGCGCCTTCAGCGTGGTGCGCCACGCCGACGTGCTGGCCCACCGATTGGGCGAACCCTACGGCTCGCTGATCCTCAGTTTGTCGGTGGTGATCCTCGAGGTCAGCCTGATTTCCGCGCTGATGGCCACCGGCGACGCCGCACCGGCGCTGATGCGCGACACGCTGTATTCCATCATTATGATCGTTTCCGCCGGCCTGGTCGGTTTCGCGCTGCTCCTCGGCGGGCGCAAGTTCGCCACCCAGTACGTCAACCTCGGCGGCATCAAACAGTATCTGATGGCGATTTTCCCGTTGGCGGTGATCGTGCTGGTGTTCCCGAGCGCGCTGCCTGGCGGCAACTTCAGCACCGGGCAAGCGCTGCTGGTGGCGTTGATCTCCGCCGCCATGTATGGCGTGTTCCTGGTGATCCAGACCAAAACCCATCAGAGCCTGTTCGTGTACGAGCATGAAGACGACGATGGCGATCCGCATCACGGCAAGCCCTCTTCGCACAGCAGCGCCTGGCACGCCGCCTGGCTCATCGTGCACCTGATCGCAGTGATCGCCGTCACCAAGTTCAACGCCAATCCGCTGGAAGGCCTGCTGACCAAGATGAATGCACCGGCGCAGTTCACCGGTTTCCTGGTGGCGCTGTTGATCCTGTCGCCGGAAGGTCTGGGCGCGCTGCGCGCCGTGTTGAACAATCAGGTGCAACGCGCCATGAACCTGTTCTTCGGTTCGGTGCTGGCGACCATCTCCCTGACCGTGCCGGCGGTGACCATCATCGCCACCCTGACCGGGCAGACGCTGATCTTCGGCCTGCAAACGCCGCATATCGTGGTGATGCTGACGGTGCTGCTGCTGTGCCAGCTGTCGTTCTCGACCGGCCGCACCAACGTGCTGAACGGCACCGCCCACCTGGCGCTGTTCGCCGCCTACATGATGACTCTCTTCGCCTGATCAAAAAGGGGCGCACTCTGTGCGCCCCTGCCTTCGTTATACCGAGAAGAATATCGCCGCGGCGATCCCCCCGAACAAAATCCACTTGATGATGTAATAACCGGTGCGGTTCCAGGCCTTCAGGCGTTTCCCCACCCGGCGTATCGCATAGATGTATTTGAACATCTTGTTGACGCCGCCGGTGCGATCGCCCTCTTCATTCGGCGCGGTGGCGGCGCTCATCAGGTTGCGCCCCAGCCAGTGATTCACCGCCTGCGCCCAGCGGTAGCGCATCGGCCGTTCGATGTCGCAGAACAGGATCAGACGATTCTGCCCGCTCTGGTTTTCCGCGTAGTGCAGATAGGTTTCATCGAACATCACCCCTTCACCGTCGCGCCAGCTGTAGCGCTCACCGTCCACCTCAATGAAGCAGCGGTCATCGTTGGGGGTAATCAACCCCAGGTGATAACGCAGCGAACCGGCATAAGGGTCGCGGTGACGCGGCAAACGGCTGCCGTCCGGCAGTTCGGCGAACATCGCCGCCTTGACCGAAGGCAGGCTGCGCAGCAGTTCCGTGGTCTGCGGGCACAGGGTCATAGCGGAAGGATGGCTGTCTTCATACCATTTCAGGTAAAAGCGCTTCCAACCGGTCTTGAAGAACGAGTTGAAACCGGCGTCGTTGAATTGATCGGACGCCTTGATCTGCTGGATCTCCATCAGCTTCTGTCCTTCGTCGCGGATGGTTTCCCAGTTCTCCCGCAGTACCGCCAGCTCAGGGAACTGCTCCGGCTTCAGGTACGGCGTGGTCGGCACACGGGAAAACAGATACATGAAAACGTTCAACGGTGCGGTAAAAGTGGAATGGTCAGACAGCTGTCGCCACACGTTGTAGCGCACCCGTCCGCGGTAATGCACATAGACGACGCATAAAATAAGCAAAATCAGAATGATGTATTTCATGTTTGAATCGCATCAAGGAACCCACACGCTATGCGCCGCGCGGCGCACACCCCAGATAATGTCCTTTTGGCGGCACAGGCAAATTGCGCGCCAATCTGGAACCCATTAATCATTAACGCTAACTCAACGAAAATCTATACAGAAAACCACAATAATTTACACAAAGGTTAAACGAGAGAGGAAATTGCGGAGATAAAAAAGGCCGCCGAAGCGGCCTTTCCATTAGCGGATAGGTTAACTGTAAGCGTTGAGCGTGCGCTGGCACAAAGCGGAACGCACGCAGTCCTGTTTTTCAAAGCGGATAACGCCGATCATCTCGTCCTCTTCGAAGCGTTCCAGGGCATCGCTGAGGCCGGATTTCACGCCGCGCGGCAGGTCGCACTGGGTCACGTCGCCGTTAACGATAACCGTCACGTTTTCCCCCAGGCGGGTCAGGAACATTTTCATCTGGCTGGCGGTCACGTTCTGGGCTTCATCCAGGATAACGACCGCATTTTCGAAGGTGCGTCCGCGCATGTAAGCAAACGGTGCAATCTCTACCTTGCCGATTTCCGGGCGCAGGCAGTACTGCATAAAGGAAGATCCTAAACGACGTACCAGAATGTCATACACCGGGCGGAAATAAGGGGCGAACTTCTCGGAGATATCCCCCGGCAAGAAACCGAGGTCTTCATCCGCCTGCAAAACAGGACGGGTAACGATAATCCGATCCACCTCTTTATGGATCAGCGCCTCCGCCGCCTTGGCGGCGCTGATAAATGTTTTGCCACAGCCCGCTTCGCCGGTGGCGAAGATCAGCTGCTTATTCTCTATGGCTGATAAGTAATGACCCTGAGCTTCGGTTCTAGCCTCGATGGGTGAGCTATCGCGCTTGTCTCGCGCCATGCCGATAGACTCGACTCCCCCCATTTGCACCAGCGAGGTCACAGACTCTTCTTCCAGCTGGCGATGACTACGAGCGTCACGACGAATAACGCGTTTCGCTTCACGACGTGCTTTGATCACTGCTTTCTGTCTACCCATAGTGGCACCTTACAGTTTGTTTCACCTACCGCAACGGCCAGGCCGTGCGATTATGTTTCACACACGTATTAGGTTTTGGCCTCCTCCGAGCCAATGAGAGCCAAGGGACAATGTGAATTGACGGCAACGCTTAAGCGCCGTTTTTTCACGGGACAACGCGGACTGCATCAATAAACGTGGAGTAAAAAGTGGTGAGATTCGGTAGCGATAAGAGTGCGGAGTTGCCGGTAAAAGAGAGTCGGAGAGAGAACCCTCGTTACAACGAGAAATCAGGGGAGATGTGTTATTTTTTCTTTCCAGCCCAACCAAGGACTTTACCATTAGCGATCCCCGCAGTGATATTTACAGCTTCAAGCTGTGCACCGTGTGAAAACTACCGCCAGATGATTACAGTATAATGACATTCAATCCTGTCGCGTTACTAAAATGTAAAAAAATTTATATTTTTTGTTTTTAGTTATCGCTAAAACACTATATCACGCACGACACGTCATTCCACAAGAATTTATAATCTATAAATATCAATAAATTATAATTAAACAGTGCGAATGACACTTTGGTTTCCTGATTAAATTTCGCACACCACAAAAGCGCACGCGGTGCGTGCTTTTTAATCCATAGGCCAGGTGTTGAATTGAGTTTCGACGCTCAATCTTCCGTACGGCAGGCAAAACAAAGTAAAACGAGGCAGGCGATCCCGCCTCGTCATTTCGGGTTCAGGCCTTGAGCAGGCCGCTGGCCAGATAGTCACCGTTCTCTTTCGCGCCCGGCAGCACGAAGAAATACCCGCCGCCAATCGGCTTGATGTATTCCTCCAACGCTTCGCCGTTCAGCCTTTTTTGCACCGTCAGGAAGCCTTTCTCCAGATCGGCCTGATAGCAGACAAACAGCAGCCCCATTTCCAACTGCCCGGCATTGGATACCCCCAGCGAATAGCTGTAGCCACGCCGCAGCATCAGGTTGCTTTGGTTTTCCGGCGTACGGGGGTTAGCCAATCGAATGTGCGCATCCATCGGGATCACCTTACCGTCGGGATCGTTCGCGTAATTCGGCTCGTCATGTTCATGCTTCATGCCGAGCGGCGCACCGCTGTGCTTCTCGCGGCCGAAAATGGTTTCCTGCTCCTGCAGCGGCGTGCGATCCCAAAACTCGACGCGGAAACGAATAATGCGCGCCGCCTGATAGCTGCCGCCGGCCGTCCACGCCGGTTCACCAACGCTGTCGCCGACCCAAACCACTTTATCCATCAGCGATTTGTCGTCGGTCTTCGGGTTGGCGGTGCCGTCTTTGAACCCCAACAGGTTAATCGGCGTCTCTTTGCCTTTGCTGCGCGCCGCGTGCGCGGAGATGAACCCTTCCCGCTTCCAGCGCACGCTGAGCAGATCCGGCGAGTGCTTGATGATATCACGCAGCGCGTGGAGAGCGGTTTCGTTGGTGTTGGCGCAGATCTGCAGCAGCAGGTCGCCGTGGCAAAGCCCGGCGTCCAACGCATCGTTGGGGAAGCGGGTCATTTTCTGCAATTTCAGCGGTTTGTGCGCCTGCAGACCAAAGCGTTCGTCGAACAGCGATGCGCCGACCGAGACGGTGATGGTCAGGTTGTCCGGGTAAATCTCCGGCCCCATGATGCCGGAATCGAGCGGTGGTAGTTTGGCGTCCACCTCCGGCGCCTTGCCGCCGTGAGTCAGGAAGGCGATGCGATCGGTCAGTAGCCGGAACAGGCGCTCCAGCCCCGCTTTGTCGGTCGCCAGCACATCGAACGCCACCAGCATCATCGCCGCCTGTTGCGGCGTCAGCACCCCGGCCTGATGGCGGCCATAAAACGGCTGCTTCTGCCAGCGCTCATCCTGCGGCGTCGCCAACGGCTCCGCCGCTTTGTCCGCCGCCTGCGCCAAGCGGGTGCCGCCCAGTGCCAGTGCGCCCAGCCCCAGCCCTTGCAGCAAACGGCGCCGCGAAGGCGATGCCGCCCCCTGAGAGTGCGGATGAGGCCCGTTATTCGGGCCTACCTTGTTGCTCATAACCTTATGCCTCAGTCCAGACCCAACACGCCGCGCAGTTGGGAAAGATCTTCCGCCAGCGTGGTGATCGGCCCTTTCAACGCATTGCGATCGGCATCGGTCAGCTTCTCATAGGACTCATAGCCGTCTTTGGTTTGGTACTTCGCCAAGATGGTGTCCACGGTTTTGAAGTTGGCGTCGATCTTGTCCAGCAGCGGCTTATTGGCCTTGACCAGCAAAGGACGCAGCAGGTTGACTATCTTCTGCGCGCCGTCGACGTTGGCCTGGAAGTCCCACAGGTCGGTGCGGCTGTAGCGGTCTTCTTCACCGCTGATCTTGCTGGCCGCCACCTCTTCGATCAGCCCGGCTGCGCCGCCCACCACCTTGCTCGGCGGGAAGGTCAGTTCACTCACGCGCTTTTGCAGCTCTACGGTGTCGTGGTATAGGCGATCGGCGTAGGCGCCCATGTCTTTGGTGGAGTTGTCGGCAAACAGCGCCTTCTCGAGGCGGTGGAAACCGGTGAAGTTCGGATCCGCCGATTTCTTCTCGTAGTCGTCCTCACGGGCGTCGATGCTGCCGTCCAGATCGGAGAACAGCTCGGCGATCGGCTCGATGCGCTCATAGTGCTGGCGGGTCGGCGCGTACAGCTTGCGCGCTTGCTCCACGTTACCGGCCTTCACCGCGTCGGTGAACAGCTTGGTCTGTTTCACCAGCCCATCGACTTCTTTGGTGACGTAGACTTTGTATTCGGCGATCGGGCCAACCAGATCCAGCGCGCTCGGCTTGCCGTCGGTAGCGCCGTTGGCCGCCGCAGTGACAATCAGTTTGCCTTTCGGATTGCTCAGCAGCCCGCAGGTCATGTCATATTCGCCCGCTTCCAGCGTGGCGGTCATTTTCTGGGTGAAGCCCGGCGCGATGTTTTCGCGCTCTTCCACCACCATCACCCCTTTCAGGATTTCCCATTCGACGTTTTTCTGGCTGGTGTTATGCACCACAAACTGCGTTTTGCCGGCTGGCACCGTCAGCTGCATCGGTTCGCACTGCTTGTCGTTGACCGTGACCTTGACCTGCGGCACGTCCGCCGCCAAGGCGTCGATGCTCAGCGCAAACGCCGGGATAGCCAGTAATGCTGCGTGCAACGCCTTGCGGCGAAATAACGGAGTAGACATACGAGATTCCCTATTAAACATTAATGATTGATTTTACGTTGCGCCGGGGCCGCTGCCGGCTCCGCGCGCTGCGGCAGGAAAAAGAAAATCAGCGCCGGGATCAGATACAGGAAGTAGACCGCCACTTCGCTGACCGTCGGGGCTTCCTGATAACCGAGAATGCCTTCCAGCAGGGTGCCGAACAGAGAATGGGTCGACAGGGTGTTGCTGAAATCGAAGGCGATGTCCTGGAAATGGTTCCACAGACCGGCTTCGTGGAAGGCGCGGATCGCCCCGGCGGCCAGGCCGGCGGCGACGAACAAAATGAACAGGCTGGTCCATTTGAAGAATTTGGCCAGGTGCAGCTTCACCCCGCCCCAGTAAATCATCATGCCCAGCACGATGGCGGCAACCAGCCCGAGCACCGCACCGATCGGCGCCGCGGCGCCCACGTCTTGCTGAAACGCCGCCAACAGGAAGAACACTGACTCCAGCCCTTCTCGCGCTACGGCGAAGAACACCATCGCCACCAGCGCCCAACCCTGCCCTTTACCGGCGTTAAGCGCCTGATCGATCGCGCCTTCCAGATGCACCTTGACCGATTTGGATACCTTACGCATCCAGAACACCATATAGGTGAGGATCAGCACCGCCACCACCGCCACGATGCCTTCAAACAGCTCCTGCTGTTTTTGCGGGAACTCGCCGGTGGTCTCATTGATGAAGATGCCGAGCGCCAGACACAGCGCCGCGGCGACAATCACGCCGATCCACACCGCACCGAGCCATTGGCTGCGCTGCGTGCGTTTCAGGTAGCTGGCGATCAGGCTGACGATCAGCGCAGCCTCCAGCCCCTCGCGGAACATGATAAGAAAGGGAACAAACATAAATAAACACCCCTGAAAAGACCGCGGCGGCAGAGAAAACTGACTCAAAATGAGCGGCGGCAACTCTGTAAAGAAACGTAAAATACAACGAGAGTGATTATCATTCTGCCAAGAAGAAATACAAGAGGCGCAAGCGTGATTTTTTCTAATCAAATGTCGCCAGGTGTTACAGCTGAGTGACAGTGGCGAACAGGCAAAAAGAAGGGGCGCTCTGCGCGCCCCTTGCTGACTGACATCGAACGGCGTTATACCGTTTTGTACTCGGCTTCCGCCTGATCGAAACGTTCGGTCATGGTGGTAGACGGCTGGCGACCCATCAGGCTCACCACCACAATGGCCAGACAGCCCAGGAGGAAGCCCGGGATGATTTCGTACAGGCCCAGCCATTCGTACTGTTTCCAGACGATCACCGTCACTGCACCGACCAGCATGCCGGCCAGCGCGCCGTTGCGGGTCATGCGCGACCACATCACCGAGATCAGCACAACCGGGCCAAAGGCGGCGCCGAAACCGGCCCAGGCATAGCTCACCAGGCCCAGCACGCGGTTCTCCGGGTTGGCCGCCAGCGCGATGGCGATCAGCGCCACCACCAGCACCATCACGCGGCCGACCCACACCAGCTCACGCTGGCTGGCGCCCTTGCGCAGAAATGCCTTGTACAGGTCTTCAGTGATCGCACTGGAGCACACCAGCAGCTGGCAGCTCAGGGTACTCATGACCGCCGCCAGAATCGCCGACAGCAGCACGCCCGCCACCCATGGGTTGAACAACAACATCGCCAGTTCAATGAACACGCGTTCGCCGTTCTGCGACACGTTACCGGCTTGATCCGGGTTATTGGCGAAGTAAGCAATGCCGAAGAAACCGACGGCGATGGTGCCGGCCAGGCACAGGATCATCCAGGTCATGCTGATGCGACGCGCGCTGCGGATGGTGCGGTGAGAATCCGCCGCCATGAAACGCGCCAGGATATGCGGCTGGCCGAAGTAGCCCAGGCCCCAACCCAGCAGCGACAGGATGGCGACGAAGTTCAGCCCCTTCAGCATGTCAAGGTTGGCCGGGTTCTGTGCCTGGATCACCAGCATCGAGGTATCGATGCCGCCGACGGCGAAGATCACGATCACCGGGGTCAGGATCAGCGCGAAAATCATCAGGCTGGCCTGCACGGTGTCGGTCCAGCTCACCGCCAGGAAACCGCCGATAAAGGTGTAGAGGATGGTCGCTGCGGCGCCGGCCCACAGGGCGGTTTCGTAGCTCATGCCGAAGGTGCTTTCGAACAGGCGCGCGCCGGCTACGATGCCGGAGGCGCAGTAAATGGTGAAGAACACCAGGATAACGATGGCCGAGATCACGCGCAGCAGCTTGCTGTTGTCTTCAAAGCGGCTGGTGAAATAGTCCGGTAGCGTCAGGGCGTTGTTGTTGGCTTCGGTATGTACGCGCAGCCTTCCTGCCACCAGCTTCCAGTTCAGGTAAGCGCCGATGGTCAGGCCGATAGCGATCCAGCTTTCGGAGATGCCGGAGAGGAAGATGGCGCCCGGCAGGCCCATCAGCAACCAGCCGCTCATGTCGGAAGCGCCGGCGGACAGCGCGGTCACCACGCTGCCCAAACTGCGGCCGCCGAGAATATAGTCATCAAAGTTGTTGGTTGCCCGGTAGGCAAGCAGGCCGATCAGCACCATCCCGAAAATGTACACCAGGAAGGTCACCAGCATAGGTGTGCTCATTGTCATTTAATTCTCCACTTTCATTATTATTCGCGTTTCGCTCCGGCCAAGCCGGCGCCGGTAAACCCACGCGCAATGCATTTCACTGGCCGCCGCGCCGGAACGTGGCGCAGCCTGCGAGCAAGTGCAGGTAAAATAGTTTCTGCCCGTAATTGTTGACCGTCGGTTATCCTAGATGAGCCTTTCATCAACCAACAAGATATTTAACAACAAAGTTACACAAAGTTTACCCTGCGTCACATTTACCGGGCTCAAAGGTTGCACTCACGACAAACAAAATGAGTTGCACCCTGCTATTACCCTCATATACCGCAAGGTAAAGCGCCTGCGGCGTAATAAACCCCGCCGCGTTCGCTCAATAACGCAACATTCGTGCCAACTGCCTGTGTTAAAAAATCGATGAAACTCACACTTCGTTCATCCGCCTGATTTAACAAGGTTGCACAAAGTTGCAACATGCAGGATATTGTCTGCATTCTTGACACCACACATCACACGAACCTATCCCAACAGGCTTTCCAGCCTGCTGTTTGTCTAGCCTGATGGGATAGGTTCTAAACACAGGAGTTGGATAGGCATGGGCACTACCACAATGGGCGTGAAACTCGACGAGGCAACACGCGACCGGATCAAGAGCGCCGCGCAGCGCATCGATCGCACGCCGCACTGGCTCATCAAGCAGGCCATCTTTAATTACCTCGAGCGTCTCGAGAGCGGTACCGATATTCCTGAAATTCCAGCGCTGGCCGCTGCGGGCCAGCCTGAAGCGGACGACATTATGCCGCAAGCGCAGGAAGAGTCACACCAGCCATTCCTCGATTTCGCCGAACAAATTCTGCCGCAATCGGTGACCCGCGCCGCCATCACCGCCGCCTATCGTCGCCCGGAGACCGAAGCGGTGCCGATGTTGCTCGAACAGGCGCGATTACCTGCCGATCTTGCTCAGGCTACTCACAAAATGGCCTACGGCATCGCCGAGAAGTTGCGTAACCAAAAAAGTGCAAACGGCCGCGCCGGCATGGTGCAAGGCCTGCTGCAAGAGTTCTCCCTCTCCTCGCAGGAAGGCGTAGCGCTGATGTGCCTGGCGGAAGCGCTGCTGCGCATTCCGGACAAACCGACCCGCGATGCCCTGATCCGCGACAAGATCAGCAACGGCAACTGGCATTCGCACCTCGGGCGCAGCCCGTCGCTGTTCGTCAACGCCGCCACCTGGGGCCTGCTGTTCACCGGCAAGCTGGTGTCGACCCATAACGAAGCCAATCTGTCCCGCTCGCTGAACCGCATTATCGGCAAGAGCGGCGAGCCGCTGATCCGCAAAGGCGTGGACATGGCGATGCGCCTGATGGGCGAACAGTTCGTGACCGGCGAAACCATCGCCGAGGCGCTGGCCAACGCGCGCAAGCTGGAAGAAAAAGGTTTCCGCTACTCCTACGACATGCTGGGCGAAGCCGCCCTGACCGAGGCCGACGCCCAGGCCTACCTGGTTTCCTACCAGCAGGCGATCCACGCCATCGGCAAAGCCTCCAACGGCCGCGGCATCTATGAAGGCCCCGGCATCTCCATCAAATTGTCCGCCCTGCACCCGCGCTACAGCCGCGCGCAGTACGAACGCGTGATGGAAGAGCTTTACCCGCGCCTGCTGTCGCTGACCCTGCAGGCACGCCAGTATGATATCGGCATCAACATCGACGCCGAAGAGGCCGACCGACTGGAAATCTCGCTCGATCTGCTGGAGAAGCTGTGCTTCGAGCCGCAGTTGGCCGGCTGGAACGGCATCGGTTTCGTGATCCAGGCCTACCAAAAACGTTGCCCGTTCGCCATCGACGCGGTGATCGACATGGCGCAACGCAGCCGCCGTCGCCTGATGATCCGTCTGGTGAAAGGCGCTTACTGGGACAGCGAAATCAAACGCGCCCAAATGGACGGCCTGGAAGGTTATCCGGTTTACACCCGCAAGGTGTACACCGACGTATCCTACCTGGCCTGCGCCCGCAAGCTGCTGTCGGTGCCGAACCTGATTTATCCGCAGTTCGCGACCCACAACGCCCATACGCTGAGCGCCATTTATCACCTGGCCGGCAATAACTACTACCCTGGCCAGTATGAGTTTCAATGCCTGCACGGCATGGGTGAACCGTTGTACGAACAGGTAGTGGGCAA
Organism: Serratia sp. CY33802; assembly: GCF_052169095.1. Classification (NCBI taxonomy): domain Bacteria; kingdom Pseudomonadati; phylum Pseudomonadota; class Gammaproteobacteria; order Enterobacterales; family Yersiniaceae; genus Serratia; species Serratia sp. CY33802. The sequence continues at coordinate 697,520 of NZ_JBJNLL010000001.1, read as the reverse complement.
AGTGGCCGACGGCAAACTGAACCGCCCTTGCCGCATCTATGCACCGGTCGGCACCCATGAAACGCTGCTGGCTTACCTGGTGCGCCGCCTGCTGGAAAACGGCGCCAACACCTCGTTCGTCAACCGCATCGCCGACGCCACCCTGCCGCTCGACGAGCTGGTGGCCGATCCGGTCAGCGCCGTGGAAGCGCTGGCGGCCAGCGAAGGCCAGATTGGTCTGCCGCATCCGCGCATTCCGCTGCCGCGCGAGCTGTATGGCGAGAAACGTACCAACTCCAGCGGCCTGGATCTGTCCAACGAACAGCGTCTGGCCTCACTCTCCAGTGCCCTGCTCACCAGCGCTAGCCATCCATGGCGCGCGGAACCTATCATCGATGCCGAGTTGGATCAGGGCGTCGAGCAGCCGGTGATCAACCCGGCAGAGCCAGGCGATGTGGTCGGCTACGTGCGTGAAGCCACCGAAGGCGAAGTCAGCCGTGCGCTCGACGCCGCCGCGGCCGCCGGCCCAATCTGGTTCGCTACGCCGCCGACGGAGCGCGCCGCGATCCTCGAACGCGCCGCCGAACTGATGGAAAGCCAGCTGCAAAGCCTGCTGGGCATTCTGGTGCGTGAAGCGGGTAAAACCTTCAACAACGCCATCGCCGAAGTGCGCGAAGCGGTCGACTTCCTGCACTACTACGCCGGCCAGGTGCGCGACGACTTCGCCAACGACAGCCACCGCCCGCTGGGCCCGGTGGTCTGCATCAGCCCGTGGAACTTCCCGCTGGCGATCTTCACCGGCCAAATCGCCGCCGCGCTGGCGGCGGGCAACAGCGTGCTGGCCAAACCGGCCGAGCAAACGCCGCTGGTGGCCGCGCAGGCGGTGCGTATCCTGCTGGAGGCCGGCATTCCGCAAGGCGTGCTGCAACTGCTGCCGGGCCAGGGTGAAACCGTCGGCTCAACGCTGGTTAACGACGCCCGCGTCCGCGGCGTGATGTTTACCGGCTCCACCGACGTCGCCGGCATTCTGCAGCGCAGTATCGCCGGCCGTCTGGATCCGCAAGGCCGTCCGACGCCGCTGATCGCCGAAACCGGCGGCCTGAACGCCATGATCGTCGACTCCTCCGCCCTGACCGAGCAGGTGGTGACCGACGTGGTGGCCTCCGCCTTCGACAGCGCCGGCCAACGCTGCTCCGCGCTGCGAATCCTGTGCATTCAAGAAGACGTGGCCGAGCACACGCTGCAAATGCTGCGCGGCGCGATGGCCGAATGCCGCATGGGCAATCCGGAGCGCCTGTCGACCGACGTGGGCCCGGTGATCGACGCCGAAGCCAAAACCGGCATCGAACGCCACATCCAAGCGATGCGTGCCAAAGGCCGCAAGGTGTACCAGGCCGCCAAAGGCAGCGCGCAGGATGAGAAAGAGTGGGCGCGCGGCACCTTCATCAAGCCGACGCTGATCGAGCTCGACAGCTTCGACGAGCTGCAGAAAGAGATCTTCGGCCCGGTGTTGCACGTGGTGCGCTTCCAGCGCAACAATCTGGACGCGCTGGTCGATCAGATCAACGCCGCCGGTTATGGCCTGACGCTGGGCATTCACACCCGTATCGATGAAACCATCGCCCGGGTGACCGAACGTGCCAAGGTCGGCAACCTGTACGTCAACCGCAACATGGTCGGCGCAGTGGTCGGCGTGCAGCCGTTCGGCGGCGAAGGCCTGTCAGGCACCGGCCCGAAAGCCGGCGGTCCGCTGTACCTGTACCGTCTGCTGGCCAACCGCCCGGACGACGCGCTGCAACGTACGCTGCACCGTCAGGACGAAGAGCGCCCGATGGAAGCCACCGCACGGCCGCAGCTGCTGGGTGCGCTGCAATCGCTGGAGAAATGGGCGGTCACCAGCCAACACGGCGAACTGGCGGCATTGGCGCAGCGCTATGCGGAACTGGGCCAGGGCGGCACCGTACGCCCGCTGCCGGGCCCAACCGGCGAGCGCAATACCTATGCCCTGTTGCCGCGTGAACGCGTGCTGTGCCTGGCGGATAACGAAACCGACGCGCTGACCCAGCTGGCCGCCGTGCTGGCGGTTGGCAGCTGCGTGCTGTGGCCGGAAGCGGAACTGCAGCGCAATCTGTTCCGCCGCTTGCCGAACGATGTGCAGGCGCGCATCGCCTTCAGCAAAGACTGGCAGCAGGATAAGGTCGAGTTCGACGCCGCCATCTACCACGGCGATGCCGACCAGCTGCGCACCCTGTGCGAGCAGATCGCGCAGCGCGGCGGCGCCATCGTTTCGGTGCAGGGCTTCGCCCACGGTGAAACCAACATCCTGTTGGAACGCCTGCTGATCGAACGTTCGCTGAGCGTCAACACCGCCGCCGCCGGCGGTAACGCCAGCCTGATGACCATCGGTTAACGCATCGCCAAGGCGGCCATGCATGGCCGCCTGATTGGCTCACCGCTACGCAAACCCTGCACTCGTGCAGGGTTTTTTATTGTCCGCAGGCCGATCAGCCGTTAGCGCCTTATTATCCTTACAGGGTGGGGCGTCGCTCTTGGACGATAACAACATAGACGGATTATTCTGTTTGAAAGCCGCGTCAGAGCGCTACGAGACGCATTGACTCTCGGGTTCGGCAATATCCGGGATACGGCAGCCGCAGCGGGTTTCTCGCCGCCGCCGCGCGAAACGAATGGTTGAAAGCGGAGTGAATGCGGTCGGGGGAAACGCCCCCGACGCCTTATTGATTCCGGAACTTGTCGAGGAATTGCTGGGTGCGCTGATGCTGCGGATTGGCGAACAGCGCTTTGGCCGGGCCCTGTTCGACGATGCGGCCGTGATCCATAAAGATAACCCGGTCGGCCACGTCGCGGGCGAAGCTCATCTCATGCGTGACGATCACCATAGTGCGTTTCTCTTCCGCCAGTGAGCGCATGGTATTGAGCACTTCCCCCACCAGCTCGGGATCGAGCGCCGACGTCGGCTCATCGAACAAAATCACCTCCGGCTGCATCGCCAGCGCGCGCGCGATAGCCACCCGCTGCTGCTGCCCGCCGGACAGTCGACGTGGATAAGCCTGCTCTTTGCCGCTCAGGCCCACCTTGGCCAGCAACGCGCGGGCGCGCTGTTCCGCGCTGGCTTTCGCCTCGCCTTTAACGATAACCGGCCCTTCGATGATGTTTTCCAACACCGAACGGTGCGGGAACAGGTTGAAGTTCTGGAACACGAAACCGACCTGCTGACGCAGCGCCCGCACCTGATTTTTCTGTTTGCTCAGCGGCTTGCTGCCGTCAATCAGGATATCGCCGACGCGAATGGTGCCGGAATCCGGCTCCTCCAGCAGGTTGATGCAGCGCAACAAGGTGGTTTTCCCCGAACCGCTCGGCCCGATGATCGCCACCACTTCGCCGGCGTCCACCGCCAGATCGATCCCATGCAGCACCGTCTGACCCTTGAACTGCTTGGTCAATTGCTTAACTTCAATGGCACTCATGCGCTACTCCTGATCCTGGCGATTAACGTGGGCTTCCAGACGGTTTTGCAGCGCGGAAAGCAGGGTTGCCATCACCCAATAAATCAGCGATGCCGCCAGGTACATGGTGAACACTTCCAGCGTGCGCGAGGTGATCAGCTGCGCCTGGCGGAACAGTTCCGGCACCTGAATGGTGGCGGCTAGCGAGGTGTCCTTCACCAGGCCGATAAAGCTGTTGCCCAGCGGCGGCAAGGCGGTGCGCGCCGCCTGCGGCAGGATCACCCGGCGCAGGGTTTGCCAACGGGTCATGCCGATGCTGGCGGCGGCTTCCCACTGCCCTTTATCGATCGACGAAATCGCCGCGCGCAGCGTTTCCGAGGTGTAGGCGGCGGTATTGAGCGACAGGCCAATCAGCGCCGCCGGGAAAGGGTCGAATTCGATGCCGAACTGCGGCAGACCGTAATAGATCATAAACAGCTGGGCAATCAACGGCGTACCGCGGAACAGCGACACGTAGATACGCGACAGCCACGACAGCGGCCAAAGCGGTGAAAGACGCATCAGCGCCAGCAGAAAACCGAGCAGCAACCCCAACGCCATACCGCTCAGGCTGAGCTGAAGCGTCAGTATTGCGCCCTTCAATAAAAATGGCGCTGAATCCAGCGCCAGTTGAATACTTTCGTGCATTATTTAGTTACGTCCGCGCCAAACCATTTCTCGGAGATCTTCGCCAGCGTGCCGTCTTTTTGCATCTCGGCGATCGCCTGGTCAATCGCGGCCAGCAGCTCTGGGTTGTTCTTGCGCAGCGCCACGCCGGATTCCTGGCGAGAGAACGCCGGGCCGGCTACCGCCAGCGTATCGCCGGTTTTCTTCACCAGATCCAGCGCCGCCAGGCGATCCACCAGAATGGCGTTGATGCGGCCAACGCGCAGATCCTGATACTTGGTCGGATCGTCGTCGTAGGTGCGCACGTCTACGCCCTGCACGTTCTCGCGCAGCCATTGCTCATAGTTGGTGCCCAGGCCAACGCCGACCTTCTTGCCCTTCAGGTCCTCCGGCTTGGTGATGGTGCCTTCGTTGCCCTTTTTCACCAGCGCCTGAATACCGGAAACGGTATACGGAGTGGAGAAGTCATATTTCTTCTTGCGCTCATCGGAGAGCGTCACCTGGTTGATAACCACGTCGATACGTTTCGAGTCCAACGACGCCAGCATGCCGTCCCACTTGGTCGGGTTCAGCTTGGCTTTCACGCCCAGATGTTCCGCCAGCGCGTTGGCGAAATCCACTTCAAAACCGGTCAACTTGCCGTCTTCACCCTGGAAGCTGAACGGCGGATAGGTGCCTTCCAGCCCGACGATCAGCGTGCCGCGCTGTTTCACCTGCTGCAGCAGGTTATCAGCGGCGTAGGTTTGAGTCGTCACACCGGCGGCCAACGCAATACCCACCACGCCCAACAACCATTGACGACGAACTTTCGCAAACATCATAAACACCCCTGTGTGTTATTTATCTTTTTTGATATCAGCACTTTAACAGTGCGACCGCCCGCATAAAGGAATATAACTTTATAAATATAGTTCAAAATGGAATAACAAGCGGTTTTTACACCTGCGGATGGTAGGCGAACAGCGCCGGCGCACCACCGGTGTGAACGAACAGAATAGGGCCCTCATCGCGGAAGCGCCGCTGGGCGATGCCGTCGATCAAACCGGCCATCGCTTTGCCGGTGTATACCGGATCCAGCAACACGCCCTCTTGCTGCGCCAGCAGCTGCACGGCCGCCATGCCCTCTTCGTTCGGCATGCCGTACTGCGGCGCGAAATAATCGTCCCACAGCGCGATCGGCGCCAGCTCGTCGATATTCAGCGAACAAGCCAGGGCTTTCTGGATCTGCTCCACCTTAGGCAGTTGATCGATCACGGTGCGCGAGACCGTCACGCCGATCAACTCGGTTTCCGGCAGCAGCTGTTGCAACCCCACCGCCAGCCCGGCGTGAGTGCCGGCGCTGCCGGACGCCACCACCACAGAACTGAACGCCACGTTGCTGCGTTGGCTCTGTTCGGCAATTTCCAATGCGCACTGCACATATCCCAGCGCGCCCAGGGCATTGGAACCGCCCACCGGCACCACGTAAGGCCGGAACCCCTGCGCCTCAAGGCGCGTCGCCAGTTCTGCCAGCTGTTGCTGCGGATCGTGCAGCGCTTCGCACATCACCACCTCGGCGTTGAACAGGCCGAGCAACAGGCGGTTGCCGTTGGTCAGGTAGTTTTCCGCGCGGGTGTCGATAGGGTTTTCCAGCAGCGCGACGCAGTGCAGGCCCAGCTTCGCCGCCACCGCCGCCGTCTGGCGCACGTGGTTGGATTGAATGGCGCCGGCGGTGACCAGCGTATCGGCGCCTTGCCTCAGCGCATCGGCGGCCAGAAACTCGAGCTTTCTCAGCTTGTTGCCGCCCATGGCCATTGGAGTGACATCGTCACGTTTAAGGTAGATTTCGCGGCCGAGGTAATCGGAGAGACGGGACAGCTTTTCGAGCGGTGTGGCGGTGCCAACCAGATCCAGACGCGGAAATTGCGCCAGTCGTTGTTGCAGGTTCACTACTTCCCCCCAGGGAATCGAATATCAACATCTGATAACCGATAGATTTAGCAGATGTGAACTGAATAATCATCCTTTATCACGGGGGGATCCGCAGACCCCGGCCCAGCGGCCGGGGAAAATCTCAGTAGCTGCGCTGCCAGGCGAGATACTGATCGTATTTGCGCAGCGCAATGCGGTAGTTGTTGTGCGCCGCGGTAGGCAGATCGTCGATAATGCGCTGATGGCTGGCGCTGCTGGCGAATTTATCCGCCGGATAGTTACGCGCCACCAGCATTTCGTCCAGCCGACGCAGCCGCACCACATACTCGCGGATGGTGCTGTGGCTCATCTCGGTCTGTTCGAACAGATACTGCTTGAACGCCATGATGTCGAAATAGCTCGGGTGGCTGTTACAGGAGATCTCGCTGCAAAAGCGGCACAGCGCGGTCAGCTCGTGCTGCACGTTTTGCCAGACCGCATCGTCGATCGGCTGATCCATGCGCGCGATGGCTTCTTTATTGATAATCTTGCCGCGAAACACCAGCGCCATGCGGTCCAACAGTTTGCCGCACTGGGAGCAATGGGTCTGGCTGTGCTTGTAGTCTTTCAGGTAACGGCTAAGCGGCCGTTTCTTTAACAGTATTCCTGGCATAAGGGGCAGTCCGGTTGTCGCATGGGTCATCAAGTTGAGGGGCGGCGGGCCGCCGTCAGGTATCGTTCGCCAGCCGCGCACGCAGCCGTTTGATCGCCTGACTGTGCAGTTGGCTGACGCGGGATTCCCCGACGTCCAGCACGGCGCCGATCTCTTTGAGATTCAACTCTTCCTGGTAATACAGCGTCAGCACCATTTTTTCGCGCTCCGGCAACGCCTCGATGGCGTCGATCACCCGCTGGCGCAGGCTGCCTTCCAACAGGTGATGCAGCGGGTTGGCCTCTTCATGCCCTTCCAGCATCGGTTCCGCGTTTTCGCCATGCTCCTCGCGCCATTCGTCGTAGGAGAAAAGCTGGCTGTTATTGGTGTCCAACAGAATTTGACGGTACTCATCCAGCGAGATATTCAGCGTCTGCGCCACTTCCGTCTCGCTCGCCGGGCGGCCGTAACGCTGTTCCAGTTGCCGCATCACCTGCGCGACCTCACGCGCATGGCGTCGCACGCTGCGCGGCACCCAGTCGCGGCTGCGCAGCTCGTCGAGCATCGCGCCGCGAATGCGCTGCACCGCATAGGTGGTAAAGGCGGTTCCCTGTAGGGCGTCATAACGCTCAACGGCGTTCAATAGCCCGATTCCCCCGGCCTGCAGCAGGTCGTCAAGCTCCACGCTGGCGGGCAGCCTGACCTGCAGGCGCAACGCCTCGTGGCGCACTAACGGCACGTAGCGCAGCCAGAGAGAATTTTTGTCCATCACGCCTTCGGCGGTATACAGATCGCTCACTATGTCTTAAACCTGCGGATAAGAGAGTCAGCGCTATTATGCGTAGGGGGCGAAATGCCAATCGGCTGAACAGTCGCACAAAACAGGCTTTATTTGCGCCATGTAATAACCGCGCGGTGCGCGAGCATAAAAAAACCCCGCCGAAGCGGGGTTTCTTTGCGACAGTTAATCGGGAGAGACGATTAACGCAGCAGGGACAGAACGTTCTGAGTAGACTGGTTAGCCTGTGCCAGAACAGAGGTGCCAGCCTGTTGCAGGATGTTGGCACGGCTCATGTTGGACACTTCGGTCGCGTAGTCAGCATCCTGGATACGGGACTGAGAAGCGGACAGGTTGTTCACGGTGCTGTTCAGGTTGTTGATAACAGAATCGAAACGGTTCTGTACCGCACCCAGGGAAGAACGCAGGTTGTCGACTTGAGACAGCGCTTTGTCCAAAGTATCCAGTGGGTTCGCAGTCGGGGTCGACATGTCTACAGCGTCAGTACCCTTAGTAAAGACTACTTTTGCAGGAGCGGCAACGACAGGAGGAGTCGCGGTTGGATCGGCAGCTACTGCCGCAGTAAACGCGGCTTCCGCTTTGGCGTAAGTCTTTTTGCCATCAGCATCAGTAGACTCAACCATATACATGGTCTTACCATTTTTATCCGTGCCAGATACTAATTTATCACCTGTAGCCAAGCCTGATGCATCAACAGTGGTATTGTCAGTAACGGTAGTACCATTGTCGTACTTAATGCTAGCTTTGTCGGCGATCGCAGCGCCCACTTTGTTGCCTGCATTCGCAACGCTGAAGTCTTTCAGACCCAGTTCTTCGGCATTGATCTTTTTCAGATCGATATCGATGGTTTCACCGTCGTTAGCGCCAACCTGGATGGTCAGTTTCTGCTCGCTGCTCAGCACTTTCACGCCGTTGAAGTCAGTTTGTTCGGAGATACGGTTGATCTCTTTCAGGCGCTGAGTGATTTCGTCCTGGATAGAGTTCAGGTCGCTGGTGGAGTTAGAACCGTTCTGCGCCTGTACGGTCAGACGACGGATGTTCTGCAGGTTGTCGTTAACTTCGTTCAGTGCGCCTTCAGTGGTCTGCGCCAGAGAGATACCGTCGTTGGCGTTGCGAGAAGCCTGAGTCAGGCCTTTGATGTTCGCGGTGAAACGGTTGGAGATCGCCTGACCCGCAGCATCGTCTTTCGCGCTGTTGATACGCAGACCGGAAGACAGACGCTCAATCGCAGTGCCCAGAGAAGACTGAGATTTGTTCAGGTTGTTCTGCGCCATCAGCGACAGGCTGTTAGTGTTGATTACTTGTGCCATTGTTTGCTTTCCTTACGAGTCAGTTGCGTTCTTCGCAACACGGTTAAAAGGTTCGGGCTTGTTTGCCCACGGCGTCAACCACCGTCCCCTCAGGTATCGGCCCTCCCCTAACAACCTTTAGAATTTTTTTAATTTTTTTTGCATCGCCGGCAATGGCGGAAATAACGCGGTTTTTCCCTCCTCTATTGCGCCATCGATTTTTTGTTTTTTTCGGTAAACTTTTTCATCACTGAGCCGATAACGCGTAAAGCGAATAAAGTCATTACCAAGGAGAAGCACGAATGGCATCGATCAGTTCATTAGGCATCGGCTCAGGACTCGACCTTAACGGTTTGCTCGACAAACTGACCAAAGCGGAACAGCAGCGCCTTACGCCTTACACCACCCAGCAGACTAGCTATAACGCCCAGTTGACCGGTTACGGCACGTTGAAGGGCGCGCTGGAGAAGTTTGACAATCTGAGCAAAGATCTGGCCAAGCCAGAGTTCTTCAACAGTACCACCGCCACCAAGCACGATCAGTTTACCGTGACCACCACCGACAAGTCGGTTCCGGGCAACTACTCCATCGAGGTGCTGAAACTGGCGCAGCCGCAAACGTTGACCACTAAAGCGACGATTACCGATCAACAGGCCAAGCTGGGCACGCCGGGCAGCAGCGATCGTTCCATCAGCATCACCGCCGGCAACCCGCCGAAAGAAACCAAGATCCCGCTCGGCGACGATCAGACCTCGCTGGTCGAAATGCGCGACGCCATCAACAAATCGAAATCCGGCGTTACCGCCAGCATCATGCGCGTCGGCGACAATGACTATCAACTGGCATTGAGCTCCACCACGCCAGGCGAAAAAAGCACCATTGCAGTGCAGGTCAATAACGACGACAAGCTCGGCGCTATCCTCAACTACGATCCTAAAAACCCGCCGAAAGATGGCAGCACCGCGATGAAGCAAACGGTGCCCGGCCAGGATGCGGAAATCGTCGTTAACGGCACCACCATCAAGCGCAGCACCAACTCGATCGCCGATGCCCTGCAGGGTGTCACGCTCGACCTGAAAACCACCACCAAGGCCGGTGAACCGCAAAACCTGGTGATCGGTATCGACAAGAGCGGCAGCGCCAACAAGATTAAAGAGTGGGTCGACAGCTATAACTCGCTGCTGGACACCTTTAATTCGTTAACCAAATACACTCCGGTCAAACCCGGTGAAGCACAGAATGCCAAGAACGGCGCGCTGCTGGGCGACAACACCCTGCGCGGTATTCAGTCCTCGATCAAAAGCGCTCTCAGCTCGGCTCAAGACAACCCGGAGTTGAAAGGCCTGGGCAACCTCGGCATTTCCACCAACACCAAAACCGGCAAGCTGGAAATCGACAGCACCAAGCTGAACAAAGCCATCGACGAAAAACCGGAACAAATCGCCAACTTCTTCGCCGGTAACGGCAAAGACACCGGTATGGCCACCGAGATCCACAACGAGATCCAAAATTACATCAAGGCCGGCGGCATCATCGAGAACTCGACCAAGAGCATCAATACCAATCTCGATCGCCTGAACATCCAGATAACCACGGTCACGGCCAGCATTCAGAACACCATCGACCGCTATAAGCAGCAGTTCGTTCAGTTGGATACCATGATGTCCAAATTGAGCAGCACAGGTAACTATTTACAACAGCAGTTCTCGGCAAAGTGATCCCTTAACCAGGTAACAGGTAAAGAAACAACATGTATAACAGAAGCGGCACTCAGGCCTATGCGCAGGTCAGTCTGGAAAGCGGCGCCATGAGCGCCAGCCCGCACCAGTTAATCGTGATGTTGTTCGACGGGGCGCTCAGCGCCCTGCTTCGCGCACGCATCCTGATGAACCAGGGCGATATCGCCGGCAAAGGTATGGCGCTGTCCAAAGCCATCAATATCATCGACAACGGCCTGAAAAGCGGCCTCGATCCTCAGCAGGGTGGCGAGATCGCCGAAAACCTGGCGGCGTTGTACGACTATATGAAGCGTCGGCTGATGCAGGCCAACCTGCACAACGACGAAGCGGCGATCGCCGAAGTGGTCAAACTGCTGGAGAACATCGCCGACGCCTGGCGCCAGATTGGCCCTAACTACCAACCTTCGCAGGACGCCATGTAATGGAACGTCAACAGCAGCTGTTAGCCGCTTATCAACAAATTTATAGCCTGAGCAGCCAGATGATCGCGCTGGCGCAAACCGGGCGCTGGGAGGAGCTCGTCGAGCTCGAATTCGCTTACGTGACGGCGGTGGAAAAAACCGCCGCCTTCACCGGGCAAGCCGGCCCGTCAATGGCGCTGCAGGAAATGCTGCGCAATAAGCTGCAACAGATCCTCGACAACGAAACCGAGCTCAAACGTCTGTTACAGCAGCGGATGGATGAGCTGAAGATGCTGATCGAACAGTCCACGCGCCAGAACGTGGTCAACAATACCTACGGCCAGTTTCATGATCGTGCGCTGTTGCTGGGGGAACCACAGGTCCGATAAGATCGACAATACTGACGAAAATGGATTAAATAGCACTATGCGCTATTACTCTCGGGTTACGTTAGGATATTAATCTATGGCATTTGAATTATTCAGTTTATGGGTAATTGGTAAAATGCACGCTTCGAGCCTGGCTCTCACTTTAATGGATAAACATTATCCCGACACGGACGTTTTCTGTTCAGCAGGAAATTGATTTTTGATAGATAAAACACGCCGCTGTGTTTCACGGCCCATGGAAAAATGTTGCTCCAACGCGGATCAAAGCGTAAAGATATTCTCAGATAATGGCTGCGAAATGAATATCGATGGAACGTACAATTAATCTCTGTCCAGGAATTGGCGCCTCAGCGCACATCATTCAGCATACTGAATTATTATTCCCTTCAGTCTATTTTGAGCAACCACATCTGTATCTGATACAACAAGGCCATAAGCGCGTACGCTGGCAACAACACGAGGTGGTGGCTCATGCCGGCGAGCTGTTGATTATCGACGGGGGGCAAACGGTGGATATTATTAATGGCCCATCCGCAGAAGGTGTTTTCAGCTGCCAGTTGCTGACCTGCGATCCACGGCTGCTCACGATTCAGCCTCCGGCTGAGGAAGCGCCGACGCCAATGCCGTTCGATGCCGTCCTGGCGCTGCGCAACCTGCCCTGCGCCCTGAAGCACAGTTTTGAGACGACCAGCCTGGCGCTGGCGCTCCGGCAGCGGTTTCCCACCATCATCGTGCGGCACAAAATGCTGGAAATTCTGCTGTGGCTGGCCCAGTTCGGCATTCGCTTCATCCACAACGAAGCCAAGGACCTCACCCAACGCGTGCGTCGCTGCCTGGCAACCGATCCGCACAGCATTTGGACGGCGGCCAAAGTGGCGGAAAGCCTGTCGATGAGTGAAGTGATGCTGCGCCGCAAACTGTCGATGGAAAATACCGCATTGCGTAATCTGATGATCGACGTGCGCATGAGTAGCGCGCTGGCCCTGCTGCAGTCGACCGACTGGCCGATCTCCGCCATTGCGCAACATGTCGGCTATGAAAGCGCATCACGTTTCGCCGAACGTTTTCGCAAACGTTTCGGTTTCGCCCCTACCGCTATTCGCGGTCATCAAAGGATTATGGAACCCGGCTCTCAAGGCATTGAGTCGCTGGTCGCCGGAGAAACCTAAATAGACGCGTAACAAAATGGCTTTATTTGACACAGATCCCTAACGATTGTCACACCGCCGAGATACGCTACGCAACGTTCATCCGCCGAAGAGCGAAATAAATGATGCGTAATGAAAAGCGATTATTTTCTCTAGCAATCACGTTGTTGGGGCTGTGGCTGTTGGTATTGTTGTATGAAGAAGACATGATGCGTTTACTTGCCGCACAATAAAACGGCCAGGCTTTTTATCGCCTGGTCAGACTTCAGTCCAGTTTAACCAGAACGCCAATTAATACGGCAAGTACCGTCAGCATTAAAATACTGATCAGACGCCATCTGGATTCGCTTTTCGTGCTCATTGACCTGCCTCGAATAATAACCCTACTAATCAGGCTATAATAAACGGTCACCTGCGTATTCAATAAGCCTGACAGCACCGTTTTCGCCCCTCTATTCGGTAGATTAGCGCCCATTCCTTGTCGGTTGCGACACCGGCCATTAGCACGGCAATACCGGTGGTGCCACAAGCGCCAATTTCCCCGGTAGCTCCGCCACCAGTTTTTCCACCGCCAGCCGCACCTTGAGCGGCTGGTAAGGCATATAGGGCCACACGGCATTCACCGGAAAACTGAGGCTGGATCCACCGCGCATGATTTCCACCAGCGTCCCTGCCATCAGCCGCTCGCGTACCAGCCACTCCGGCAGCCAGGCAATACCGGCTCCGGCGGAAACGGCATCGACGATCCCCTGCATGTCATCCATCATCATCTTGGCCGGTGGCCTGAACGACTGCAGCTCACCGTTTTCGCCGCGAAGTTGCCAGGGCAACACGGCGCCGGCGTGCAGATACCCCACCGCCTGGTGTTGGCTTAACGCGTCCAGCGTGCTCGGTTCACCACTGCGCCGCAGGTAGTCGGGCGAGGCGCACAGCAGCATGCCGTGTTCGCCCAAGCGCCGGGCAACCAAACTGCCGCTGTCCGCCAGTTCGCCGATGCGAACCGCCAGATCGAACCCCTCATCGATCAGATCGATCCTGCGGTCGTTGAACGAAATTTCCAGCGTCAGTAAGGGATGCTCATTCGCCAGTGCCGTCATCAAGGGTGCAATGCACAGATGGCCGAACAACACCGGCATCGAGATCCTGAGCCGGCCTCGGACCTGCATCTTGCCACTGTCCAACTGGTTTTCCGCCGCCTGAACGTTCGCCAACGCCTGCCGGCAGTGCTCGTAGTACAACGCCCCTTCATCCGTCAGGCTCAGGCTGCGCGTCGTGCGCATAAACAACATCACGCCCAGCCGCGCCTCCAGACGCGACACGATTTTGCTGACCGCAGAACGTGTCAGATGCAATTTTTCTGCGGCGGCGGCAAAACTGCCGCCTTCCGCTACGGCAACAAACGCCGGCAGTGCGCTGAGATCGCTTTTCATCTTAATGCTTCCAAATTGGAATCAATTAAGTGAAAACCTATCACCACTGGTGAGCATCAGGCAATGGTAACCTGCAGTCATTCCGGAGTCCCGGTGAAAACCACAGATTACCGTCAGAGGACAACAGCATGAAAAAAATACTGGTACTCAAATCCAGCATTATGGGAAACGACTCGCAGACCAATAACCTGATTGACCACTATCTGGCGGCGCGTCGGGCCAAAGGATATGAAGATCAGATCGTCGAACACGATTTGGCGGCCTTGGATCTGCCGGTATTGGACGGCGAGCTGTTCGATGCGCTGCGAGGCGCAGAAAACATCAGCCCACGCGCCAAAGCGACGGTAGCGCTCTCCGACCGGCTGATTGCCGAACTGAAAGGGAGCGATCTGCTGCTGATCGGCGCGCCGATGTATAACCTCAACGTTCCAACCCAGCTGAAAAACTGGTTCGATCTGGTGGCCCGCGCCCGGGTGACGTTCAACTATACCGCCACTTACCCAGTGGGGCTGGTAGAAGGCGTCAATGCGCTGGTATTCAGTTCACGCGGCGGCATACACGCCGGCCAGCCGACTGACGCCGTGACGCCGTACCTGCGCTCGGTGATGGGGCTGATGGGGATCGGCGACGTGCAGTTTATCTATGCCGAAGGGCTGGATATGAAACCGCACGGCCTCGCTCAGGGGTTGGCGAACGCCCGCGAGCGGATCGCAGAATTGGCAGGCTGAAGCAAACGCACAGCAGCATTGATTTGTTATAACATAACAAATATGATAACCACGTCGGCACCATTTCGAGCGGGCGTCGACGCTCCTACATCACATACATAAATGTTTTATCGCACCTTCAGCCAGCTATTTCGATAGCTGGTTTTTTTTGCCTATTGGCTGAAGTCGTGACTTCAGTATTGCCGGGCAGCGCGTTTCATTTCTCGCTCGCCGGGCGACTGCGTTTTCACCGACAGTGGCGCGACAAACGCTTTCCATTCTTTGCCGGCGTCCTGATGAGCCGCATTTTTTTGTGCCGATGAATAGTCATCGTTTTGCCCGGCGCATCCAGACAACGCCATGATACCCAGAGCAAGATACAGCGATTTGTACATCATCCTATCCCGATAAATGACCGTCGCTATAGGGTAACAGCGCCGACCCAAATTTCACTGAAAAATGATCGGCACGTTCATCACACCGGCATATTCATAATATCCTGGTAGGCCGCCACCAGCTTGTTGCGCACCTGTACGCCCAGCTGTAAAGACACCGACGATTTCTGCAGATCGACCATCACATCGTTCAGGCTGATGCCCGGCACGCCCAGTTCGAAATCCTGCGCCTGTTTGCGCGCCGTTTGCTGGGTCTCGCTGATCTTGCCGAGCGCCGCGGTCAGTTCGCTGGCGAAGCTGACGCCCTGCGGCGCCGCATTCTGCCCCATCTTGCCGGCCTGAACCGCCATGGTCTGCATCTGCTGCAGTACCCCTTCAATGCCCTGAATCGCCATCTGATCCTCAATCATCTCGTCTCGCCGGGTGACGTTTTCACCCTGCACTTCTCCAATGATGCACACCCTAGCACAGCGTTTTCAGACCTAAAGCGGTTAATTAACTGCAAAAAACCCGGCTTATCGGGCAATCGGAATCGTCTGATAAGGCGAATAATGGCCTGCCCAGAAATGGGAGCGCCGCTATTTAGAAGATATGTGTATCAGGGAGTCTGTTTTGTCACACAACGCTAACCATACCGTTCATCAGCCTGGCAGGGAGCTGCTCAGCGGCCCATACGGGATCGTGAGCGCCATTGAAGGACGAGACCTAAAATGAGTGCTTCGATAACCGCCGGCGAAAGCCGCGACAACGGCCTGCAAGCCATCTGGAATCGTCTGCGCGCCAACCCGAAAATTCCGTTGCTGGTCGCCGCTTCCGCCGCGATCGCGATCGTCGTCGCGCTGCTGTTGTGGGTGAAAAGCCCCGACTACCGCGTGCTGTACAGCAATCTGAACGACCGCGACGGCGGCGCCATCGTCACCCAGCTGACGCAGATGAATATCCCTTATCGCTTTGCCGAAAATGGCGCAGCGCTGCTGATCCCGGCGGAAAAAGTGCATGAAACCCGTCTGCGCCTCGCGCAGCAAGGGCTGCCGAAAGGCGGCGCCGTCGGTTTCGAACTGCTGGATCAGGAAAAATTCGGCATCAGCCAGTTCAGCGAGCAGATCAACTATCAGCGCGCCCTTGAAGGCGAGCTGTCGCGCACCATCGAGTCGCTGGGGCCGGTGCAAAACGCCCGCGTTCACCTGGCGTTGCCGAAACCTTCGCTGTTCGTACGCGAACAGAAATCCCCTTCCGCGTCGGTGACGCTGACCCTGCAACCCGGCCGTGCGCTGGACGACGGCCAGATCAACGCCATCGTTTATATGGTGTCGAGCAGCGTCGCCGGCCTGCCGCCGGGCAACGTGACCGTGGTCGACCAGGCTGGCCGCCTGCTGACGCAGTCCGACGGCACCGGGCGCGATCTCAACGCCTCGCAGCTGAAATACGCCAACGAAGTGGAAAATGGCTTCCAGCGCCGCATCGAGGCGATCCTCGCCCCGGTGGTCGGCAGCGCCAACGTGCGCGCGCAGGTCACGGCGCAGATCGACTTCGCCACGCGCGAACAAACCGATGAACAGTACCAACCTAACCAACAGCCTGACAAAGCCGCTATTCGCTCTCAGCAAACCAGCCTGAGCGAGCAGATCGGCGGGCCACAGGTGGGCGGCGTGCCAGGCGCGCTGTCCAATCAGCCAAGCGCACCGGCCACCGCGCCGATTGAGACCGCCAAGCCGGCCAACGCCGCAGGCAACAATGCCACCGCGCAAAACGCCGCAACCACCCGCAGCGCGGCGGCCAACGGCGTACCGCAAAATACCCGTCGCGACGCGACCACCAACTACGAACTCGACCGCACCATTCGCCACACCCAGCAAAAAGCCGGCACCGTGCAGCGTCTGTCGGTCGCCGTGGTAGTCAACTACCTCGGCGTAGATAAAGACGGCAAACCGCAGCCGATGAGCAAAGAGCAGTTGGCGCAGATCGAAGCGCTGGTGCGTGAAGCGATGGGCTACTCCAGCAGCCGTGGCGATACCCTGAACGTGGTCAACACGCCGTTTACCGACAGTCAGGTGACCGGTGGCGAACTGCCGTTCTGGCAAAGCCAGTCGTTTATCGATCGCCTGATCGACGCGGGCCGCTATCTGCTGGTGCTGCTGGTGGCCTGGCTGCTGTGGCGCAAACTGGTGCGGCCACAGCTGCAACAGCGCCAGGCGGCGCAACAGGCCGCCATCGCCGCCGCCAATGCCCCTGCCGCCAAACCGGCCGACAGCGGCAAACCGAGCAACGAGGAGCTGGCGCAGCGTCGTAAATCGCAGCAGCGCGTCAGCGCAGAAGTCCAGAGCCAGCGGATCCGCGATCTGGCTGATAAAGACCCACGCGTGGTCGCTCTGGTAATCCGCCAATGGATGAGTAACGAGATATGAGCCTGACCGGAACCGACAAAAGCGCCATCTTGCTGATGACGCTGGGTGAAGATCGCGCGGCGGAGGTGTTCAAGCACCTCTCCTCGCGCGAAGTACAGCTGCTGAGCGGCACCATGGCCGGCATGAGCCAGGTTTCGCACAAACAGCTCGGCGAAGTACTGACCGAGTTTGAAGACGACGCCGAGCAATACGCGGCGCTGAGCGTCAACGCCAGCGACTATCTGCGCTCGGTGCTGGTCAAGGCCCTGGGCGAAGAGCGCGCGGCCAGCCTGCTGGAAGACATTCTCGAATCGCGCGAGACCACCACCGGCATGGAAACGCTCAACTTTATGGAGCCGCAGAGCGCTGCCGATCTGATCCGCGACGAACACCCGCAGATCATCGCCACTATTCTGGTGCACCTCAAACGCGGCCAGGCGGCGGATATCCTGGCCCTGTTCGACGAACGTCTGCGCAACGACGTGATGCTGCGTATCGCCACCTTCGGCGGCGTGCAGCCGGCGGCGTTGGCGGAGCTGACCGAAGTGCTGAACAACCTGCTCGACGGCCAGAACCTCAAGCGCAGCAAAATGGGCGGGGTGCGCACCGCCGCCGAGATCATCAACCTGATGAAAACCCAGCAAGAAGAAGCGGTCATCGACGCGATGCGCGAATACGACGGCGAGCTGGCGCAGAAGATCATCGACGAGATGTTCCTGTTCGAAAACCTGGTGGAAGTCGACGATCGCAGCATCCAGCGTCTGCTGCAGGAAGTGGAAGGCGAGTCGCTGCTGATCGCATTGAAAGGCGCCGAACAGCCGCTGCGCGAGAAGTTCCTCAAGAACATGTCGCAACGCGCCGCCGACATCCTGCGCGACGATCTGGCCAACCGTGGGCCGGTGCGCATGTCGCAGGTGGAGAACGAGCAGAAAGCCATCCTGTTGGTAGTAAGACGCCTGGCGGAAACCGGCGAAATGATCATTGGCGGCGGCGAGGACACCTATGTCTGATCGCATTAACACCCTGCCCTGGCAGCCCTGGTCGCTCAACGATTTGGGTGAACAGAAACCGGCGTTCGACCTGCCGCCGCTGCCGGATCTCGAACAAAGCGATCCGTCGCCGGACGCGCAGGCCGAATTGCAACAGCAGCTGGCGACGCTGCGGCTGCAGGCTGAGCAACAGGGCCAGCAGTTGGGCTATGCCGACGGCCAGCAAAAAGGCTATGAAGCCGGTTTTCAGTCCGGTCTGGAAGAAGGCCGTCAGCAAGGGCTGCTGGAAGCGCAGCAGCAGCAACAGCCGCTGACCGCCCACTGGCAGCAGTTGGTTACCGAATTCCAGCACACGCTGGACGCGCTCGACAGCGTGATCGCTTCACGGTTGATGCAGCTGGCGTTGACCGCCGCCAAACAGGTGCTGGGCCAGCCGCCGGTGTGCGACGGCACCGCCCTGCTCGCGCAGATCCAACAGCTGATCCAGCAGGAGCCGATGTTCAACGGCAAGCCGCAGCTGCGGGTCCACCCGGACGACTACCCTCGCGTCGAGCAACAGTTGGGGGTTACCCTCAGCCTGCACGGCTGGCGCCTGTTGGCGGACGGCGAACTGCATCCGGGCGGCTGCAAGGTCAGCGCCGAGGAAGGCGATCTCGACGCCAGCCTGGCGACGCGCTGGCATGAACTGTGCCGCCTGGCGGCACCGGGAGAAGTCTGATGACCGCGCGTCTCGGCCGCTGGCTGAGTTCTCTGGATACGCTGGAAAAACGCATCGCCCGCGCGCCGACGGTGCGCCGCTACGGCCGCCTGACCCGCGCGACCGGGCTGGTGCTGGAGGCTACCGGCCTGCAGCTGCCGCTCGGCGCGACCTGCCTCATCGAACGGCACGACGCCGGTGAAGTGCAGGAAGTGGAAAGCGAAGTGGTCGGCTTCAACGGCCAGCGGCTGTTCCTGATGCCGCTGGAAGAAGTGGAAGGTATCGTGCCGGGCGCGCGGGTTTACGCCCGCATCGCGCCGGAAGGCCAAAGCGCCGGCAAACAGCTGCCGCTCGGCCCGGCCCTGTTGGGACGGGTGCTGGACGGCAGCGCCAAACCGCTCGACGGCCTGCCTTCACCGGAAACCGGTTACCGCGCGCCACTGATCACCGCGCCGTTCAACCCCTTGCAGCGCACGCCGATCGAGCAGGTGCTGGACGTGGGGGTGCGCACCATCAACGGTCTGCTGACCGTCGGTCGCGGCCAGCGCATGGGCCTGTTCGCCGGCTCCGGCGTCGGCAAGAGCGTGTTGCTCGGCATGATGGCCCGTTATACCCAGGCAGATGTGATCGTCGTTGGCCTGATCGGCGAGCGCGGCCGCGAGGTCAAAGACTTTATCGAGAACATTCTCGGTGCCGAAGGCCGGGCGCGCTCGGTGGTGATCGCTGCGCCGGCGGACGTATCGCCGTTGCTGCGCATGCAGGGGGCGGCCTACGCCACCCGCATCGCCGAAGATTTCCGCGATCGCGGGCAGCACGTGTTGCTGATCATGGACTCCCTTACCCGCTACGCCATGGCGCAGCGTGAGATCGCCCTGGCCATCGGCGAACCGCCGGCGACCAAAGGCTATCCGCCTTCGGTCTTCGCCAAACTGCCTGCGCTGGTGGAACGCGCGGGTAACGGCATCAGCGGCGGCGGTTCCATTACCGCCTTCTACACCGTATTGACCGAAGGGGACGATCAGCAAGACCCGATCGCCGACTCGGCGCGCGCCATCCTCGACGGCCACGTGGTGCTGTCCCGGCGCCTGGCGGAAGCCGGCCATTACCCGGCTATCGACATCGAAGCGTCAATCAGCCGCGCCATGACGTCGCTGATCGACGAAGAGCATTATCGCCGGGTACGCACCTTCAAACAGATGCTGGCCAGCTATCAGCGCAACCGCGATCTGATCAGCGTCGGCGCCTACGCGGCCGGCAGCGATCCGTTGCTGGACAAAGCGATGACGCTGTACCCGCAGATGGAAGCGTACCTGCAACAGGGCATCTTTGAACGCAGCGGCTACGATGAAGCCTGTCAACAGCTGCAGCAGTTGATTGTTTAACGTCACCAGAGGCGCACAGCGATGAAATCACAATCTCCCCTGATTACCCTGCGAGATCTGGCGCAGGATGCGGTGGAACAGGCCGCGCAACAGCTGGGCCAGGTACGGCAGGCGCAGCAGGCGGCAGAGCAACAGCTGTCGATGCTGCTCAACTATCAGGACGAATACCGCCAGAAGCTGAATCATACGCTTTGCGACGGCATGGACAGCTCTAGCTGGCAAAACTACCAGCAGTTTATCGGCACGCTGGAACAGGCCATCGACCAGCACCGCCAGCAGCTGCTGCAGTGGGGGCAGAAAGTGGATCATGCGGTGAAGCAATGGCAAGACAAACAACAGCGGCTGAACGCTTTCGAGACCCTGCATACCCGCGCCTTAAATGCGGAGCAGCAGCAGGAGAACAAACGGGATCAAAAACTGATGGATGAGTTCGCTCAACGCAGTGCACAAAGGAATATCAACCCATGAATCTGAACGCCCTGCCCGGCCTGGCCTTACCCGGCGACGCCGGCGGCCTGGCCGAACTGACGTCGGCGCTGGATGAGAGCCAGTTGTCATCGGCCTTCGCCCAGCTGCTCGGCGCACGTTTCGCGCCCGCCGCCGATGGCAAACAGCCGCCGGTCGCGCTGAGCGCGGACGAGGAACGCGCCCCGGCCCTGAGCCGCAACCAGCTCAATCAACTGCTAGCCACCTTCGGCGAGCGCGGCGGCCTGCTGCAGAACCCGGCCACCCCAGCCGATGCGCTTTCACCTGAAGGCGCCGAAGCCGAGGCACCCACCGCCGGCGACAAACCGGCGCAACCACCGATCGCCGCCGCCAAAGAGCTGGATGCCGCAACGCTGCAGGCGCTGTACGCCATGCTGCCGGCCGCGCTCGTCGCCCAGGCGCAACCGACCGAAGGCCAACGTTCGCTGCCGGTGGAAAGCGCTGACGAGGCGACTGCACTGCAGCCCGGCAATGGCCTGCTGAACATTGCGGCGGCCGGTGATAAAACCGCCGCGCGTTCATCGGCATCCCCTGCTCCGTCGCTGACAGGGGCGAAAACGCCGGCCACCGGCGACGATAATGCCAAGGCGGCGCTCCCGCAACCGACCAGCGGTGAGCGCGCAAGTGCCGCACAGCCGCTGCCGGCGAGCGATGCACAGCAGCAACCGACGCTCAACCATGCCGTCGCCCTGGCCGCCGCCAGCCCAACGCAAACGGCCGCACCGGCCAGCGCACTGGTGACCGCACCGCCTACGCCGCAGCTCAACGCGCAGCTGGGCAGCCCGGAATGGCAGCAGGCGTTGAACCAACAGGTGCTGATGTTCCACCGCAACGGCCAGCAAAGTGCCGAGCTGCGCCTGCACCCGCAGGAGCTGGGCGCCTTGCAGATCACGCTGAAACTGGACGATCAGCAGGCGCAATTGCACATTGCCTCCGCCCACGGTCAGGTGCGCGCGGCGGTGGAAGCAGCGATGCCGCAGCTGCGTCACGCGCTGGCGGAGAGCGGCATCAACCTGGGGCAAAGCAGCGTGGGCGGCGAGTCCACCCCGCAATGGCAACAGGGGCAGCAGCAGGCGTCCAACGGCCAGGGGCGTTCCAGCTATGCTGAACATGCTGGCGGTGAGGCTGCGGCCGCCGACGGCGTCAGCGCGCCGGTGGCGCTGCAGCGCATGGCCAGTGCGGTCAACGGCGTCGATATTTTCGCCTGAGCCGCCGCAAACGCCCAAGCTGGCACCCATTTGCGCGTCTATTCAGGCTATTGCACGCCGTGATAGACGCGATAATACCTTTACATGTCATGCGTGCGGCTTTGCCGCGCGCCATGCCCGCCGCCTAGCAGGCTGCGGGTGGAACAACAGGAATTAGATTTGGCTATGTCTCAGAACACCCTTCCGGCAGCACCGAAACGCTCCCTTCTGGTCATCCTGCTGGTATTGATCAGCGTCGTCGCCTGTGGCGCCGCGGGCTACAGCTGGTGGCTGCTGCAACAGCATAAAAACGGCGCCGAACCGGCCGCCGTCAAACAGCAACCGCCGGCCGCGCCGGTGTTCATGCCGCTCGACACCTTTACCGTCAACCTGGTGACGCCGGACAACAACCCGGATCGCGTGCTGTATATCGGACTCACGCTGCGTCTGCCGGACGAAAGTACCCGCCGTCAGCTGAACGATTTTCTGCCGGAAGTGCGCAGCCGCTTGCTGATGCTGCTCTCCCGTCAGGAAGCGGGCCAGCTGGCCAATGAACAAGGGAAGCAACAGCTGGTGGCGCAGATTAAGGACGTGCTCAGCCCGCCGCTGGTTAAGGGACAACCGAAGCAGGTGGTCAGCGACGTGCTGTTCACCGCCTTCATACTGCGGTAATCACTATGGGCGATAGCATTCTTTCACAGGCAGAGATCGACGCCTTGCTCAACGGCGACAGCGCGGGTGATGAACCCGAAGCGATAGTCGGCAAAGAGAGCGAGGTCAAGCCTTACGATCCGAACACCCAGCGCCGCGTGGTGCGCGAGCGTCTGCACGCGCTGGAAATCATCAACGAACGTTTTGCCCGGCAGTTCCGCATGGGGTTGTTCAACCTGCTGCGCCGCAGCCCGGACATTACCGTCGGCCCGATCAAAATCCAGCCGTATCACGAGTTCGCCCGCAACCTGCCGGTGCCGACCAACCTGAACCTGGTGCATCTGAATCCGCTGCGCGGCACTGCCCTGTTCGTGTTCGCGCCGAGTCTGGTGTTCATCGCCGTCGACAACCTGTTCGGCGGCGACGGCCGCTTCCCGACCAAAGTCGAAGGCCGCGAATTCACCCCGACCGAACAGCGGGTGATCAAACGCATGCTGCGCCTGGCGCTGGACGCCTATGGCGACGCCTGGAGCGCCATTTACAAGATCGACGTGGAATACGTGCGCGCCGAAATGCAGGTGAAGTTCACCAACATCACCACCTCGCCGAACGACATCGTGGTCACCACGCCGTTCCAGGTGGAGATCGGCGCGCTGACCGGCGAGTTCAACATCTGCATTCCGTTCGCGATGATCGAACCGCTGCGCGAGCTGTTGACCAACCCGCCGCTGGAAAATTCGCGGCAGGAAGACAGCCACTGGCGCGAAACGCTGGTGAAGCAGGTGCAGCACTCCGAACTGGAGCTGATCGCCAACTTCGTCGATATCCCGATGCGGCTGTCGAAAGTCCTGAAGCTGCAACCGGGCGATGTATTACCGATAGACAAGCCGGAACGCCTGATCGCCCATGTGGACGGCGTACCGGTTCTGACCAGCCAATACGGCACGTTAAACGGGCAATATGCCCTGCGTGTTGAACATTTGATTAACCCTATTTTGAATGCTCTGAGTGAGGAACAGCCCAATGAGTGATCCTAAGCAACCGTCTGGCGAAGGAAAGGAATCCGTAGACGATCTGTGGGCTGATGCGTTTAACGAGCAGCAGTCGACAGAGAAATCCGGCGCGAGCACCGAAGGGGTGTTCAAGTCGCTGGAAGCTCAGGATGCGCTCGGCAGCCTGCAGGATATCGACCTGATCCTGGATATTCCAGTCAAGCTGACCGTGGAACTGGGGCGCACCAAGATGACCATCAAAGAGCTGCTGCGCCTGTCGCAAGGCTCGGTGGTGGCGCTGGACGGCCTGGCCGGCGAGCCGCTGGACATCCTGATCAACGGTTACCTGATCGCACAAGGTGAAGTGGTGGTGGTGGCCGACAAGTTCGGCGTGCGCATCACCGACATTATCACCCCGTCCGAACGCATGCGTCGACTGAGCCGCTGATGACCGTTGCGGCGCCCGTAACCGTTCAAAGCAGCCAATCCCCCGCCGCGCCGGCCCTGCCGGCCGGTTCGGTGTTGATGCAGGTCAGCAGCGCGCTCGGCGGCATTCTGCTGCTGATCCTGCTGGCCGGTTGGCTGTTCCGTCGGCTGGGTTTCGCCCCGCAGGCGCGCAACAACAAACTGCTCAACCTGCGCGCCAGTTGCCAGGTCGGGCAGCGCGAGCGCGTGGTGGTGGTGGAAGTCGATGACACCTTGCTGGTACTGGGCGTCACCGCCCAGCAGATCACCCCGCTGCACACCCTGCCCGCCCCGCCGAAAGACGAGGGCGCGGCCGACGTGGCGACGCCGGCGGACTTCCGCCAACTGATGCAAAAAGTTCTGAAACGCCCGGAAAAATCGGCATGACCTCGACTCTTCATACCCTCGTCCGCCGTCCGGCGGTTTGGCTCCCTGCCGCCCTGCTGTTCATCAGCCCGGCGGCTTTGGCACAACTGCCGGGGCTGATCAGTCAGCCGCTGGCCAACGGCGGCCAAAGCTGGTCGCTGCCGGTGCAGACGCTGGTGCTGTTGACCTCGCTGACCTTCCTGCCGGCCATGCTGCTGATGATGACCAGCTTCACCCGCATCATCATCGTGCTCGGCCTGCTGCGCAATGCGCTGGGCACGCCTTCGGCGCCGCCGAACCAGGTGATGCTGGGGCTGGCGTTGTTCCTGACCTTCTTCATCATGTCGCCGGTGTTCGACAAGGTTTATCAGGACGCCTACCTGCCGTTCAGCCAGGACAAAATCGGGCTGGAAGTCGCGCTGGATAAAGGCGCGCAGCCGCTGCGCGAATTCATGCTGCGCCAAACGCGCGAAACCGATCTCGCGCTGTACGCCAGACTGGCCAATCAGCCGCCGCTGGCCGGCCCTGAGGCGGTGCCGATGCGCATCCTGCTGCCCGCCTACGTCACCAGCGAACTGAAAACCGCCTTCCAGATCGGCTTTACGGTGTTCATTCCGTTCCTGATTATCGACCTGGTGGTCGCCAGCGTGCTGATGGCGCTGGGGATGATGATGGTGCCGCCCGCCACCATCTCGCTGCCGTTCAAGCTGATGCTGTTCGTGCTGGTCGATGGCTGGCAGCTGCTGCTCGGCTCGCTGGCGCAGAGCTTCTATTCGTAACCCCTGACCGGAGAACGCGAGATGACACCTGAATCGGTTATGGCGCTCGGCACCGAAGCGATGAAAGTCGCGCTGGCGCTGGCCGCCCCGCTGCTGCTGGCGGCGCTGATCAGCGGCCTGGTCGTCAGCCTGCTGCAGGCCGCCACCCAGATCAACGAAATGACGCTGTCGTTCATCCCTAAAATTCTGGCGGTGGTGGCCACCATCATCATCGCCGGTCCCTGGATGTTGAATCTGTTGCTGGACTACATGCGCACTCTGTTCAGCAACCTGCCCACCCTGATCGGCTGACCGTGCTCACCTTCGACAGCGCCCAGCTCACCGTCTGGCTCAGCCACTACTTTTGGCCGCTGCTGCGCATTCTGGCGCTGATCAGCACCGCGCCGATATTCAGCGAAAAACAAATCAGCAAAAAGGTCAAAATCGGCCTTGGCGGGCTGATCGTCATCCTGATCGCGCCGACGCTGCCCGCCAGCAATATCCCGATCTTCTCCGCCGCCGGCCTGTGGCTGGCGGTTCAACAGATTCTGATCGGCGTGGCGCTGGGATTGACCATGCAGTTCGCCTTCGCGGCGGTGCGCCTGGCGGGCGAAGTGATCGGCATGCAGATGGGCCTGTCGTTCGCCACCTTCTTCGATCCCAGCGGCGGCCCGAACATGCCGGTGCTGGCGCGCCTGCTTAACCTGCTGGCGATGCTGCTGTTCCTCAGCTTCGACGGCCATCTGTGGCTGATTTCACTGCTGGCGGACAGCTTCCATACCCTGCCTATCCAAACGCAGCCGCTGAACGGCAACGGCTTCCTGGTGTTGACCCAGGTTGGCTCGCTGATTTTCATCAACGGCATGATGCTGGCGCTGCCGCTGATCTGCCTGCTGTTGACGCTGAACATGGCGCTCGGCCTGCTCAATCGCATGACCCCGCAGCTGTCGGTCTTCGTGATCGGTTTCCCGGTCACCATGACCTTCGGCATCATGACGCTGGGTATGATGATGCCGATGCTGGCGCCGTTCTGTGAACATCTGTTCGGTGAAATCTTCGATCGACTGGCGGCGGTAATCGGCGGCATGACCTTCTAAGCCCCTGCAACGCCCCTCCCTTTCCCCCTTATCTGCCTGAGACAAAATGGCAATAAAAACGCTTTCTTGGGACAAAAGCCTGAGAAACGCCTTTTATCCGGATTAAGGTTCAAATGTCTCCGGCGGCTTGAATAAATAAAACCCCGACCTAGAATAGACCCGGCAACAGAAATATCGCTTGTACCACGCTAGCCATCAGCGGCGATAAAAACACTGACTCCAAAGTAAAAATAAAAAATAACGCAGCCACGCAGGGTTAAATGCGCGGCAGATAACTTACACCCTGAATAAATGCGTCCGGCGCCTGCCGGCTGCAGGGCGCAGCATCGACCTTTGCTAACCACAGGAGCGAGAAAATGATTAAAGCGAAAAGCAACCGCAAAGCACGCCGGTTATTCGGTCTGACCCACTGGAAAAGCAACAAGTTTAGAGTTTCGTTTACCGAGACGGCCGACGGCGGAAAATGGAAAGTGGAGAAGAAAAAGAAATAGCAGCGCTATTTATCGTCAGGGAAATAATATCCATCGCGATTCTTCCACCGCTGATTTCAATAATGCCATTGCGCATTAAACAGGGGTGACAATCGTATTATTTCTTTCCTGATGAAAAAAAGGCGCGTCACTCAGTCAGTAGTGGGAGAACGAGCGACGCGCCAAACGAGTGCACCCGGTTTCAAGAAGCCTCCCTCCCCGCGAGGCGGAGAAGGCATTTTCTAAGCGCACTAAAGGGAAACCCGTCGCGGTCAGGCAACGGGGTATTGCTCTTAACGATTCATCTGGAACAGCGACATGCCCTGCATATCGCTGAAGGTTTTATACGACGCCTGCAGCGCTGCCTGCTGCATGAAATAAGACGAGATAGACTCGGCCAGATCGGCATCCGTCAACGCGCTCATCTGGATCTGGTTGGTCATGTCACGCTCTTTACCGATGCTGTCCAGCTGATCCATTTCCTGCAGCTGACTGCCCAGCTCGGCGCGCACGCTCAACACGTTGTTGTAGGAGTTGTCCAGACCGCGGTTGGCTTTCGCCAAGGCATCGTTCACCTGCTGCTTGGTGGCCTCGTCGGCGCCCTGCAGCGGGGTTTTCAACGCGTTCAGCGCAATATCGATGCTCTCGAATACGTTGCTGACCGGCGCGCTGCCGTCCGGCTCGGGCTTCGGATTGCTGGTCAACGACATGAACACCGCGTTGCCGGTATGGCCGATGGTCATGGTGCGGTTGGCGTCCACTTTCTGCTGAACCGTCTTGTCCCCGCCCTGATAACTGACGGTGCCGCCGTTATCGACGAACGGCGCCTTGTCGTTCACATATCCGCCGAACATATAGCGGCCGTTGCCGTCGGTGCTGTTGGCCTGGTTCAGCAGCTGATCTTTCAGCCCCTGCAGTTGGGTGGCCAGCGACTGGCGATCGTTATCGCTTTCGGTGCCGCCGGCGTTGACGATCAGCGCCTTCATATCCGCGATGGTGGAGGTCGCGCCGGCCAATACCGTTTCTTCCATCGACACGTTCTGACGAGCGAAGGTGCGCGCCAGGGTGTACTGGCTGTTTTCCGCCTGCGACTGCGACAACATCACCGC
This sequence comes from Serratia sp. CY33802, assembly GCF_052169095.1. Classification (NCBI taxonomy): domain Bacteria; kingdom Pseudomonadati; phylum Pseudomonadota; class Gammaproteobacteria; order Enterobacterales; family Yersiniaceae; genus Serratia; species Serratia sp. CY33802. Next base: position 669,536 of record NZ_JBJNLL010000001.1, on the reverse strand, counting down.
GCGCGACGCCGCCAGCGGATCGTCGGACGGGTTGATCACCCGCTTGCCCGAGGAAAGCTGCTCGGCCGCCTTCATGAACAGCGACTGGTTGCCCGTGATGCCGTTCATGTTCTGTTGGTACATCATGCTGGTGCTCATGCGCATGCTGTGGGTTCCTTACTCTGAGCAACCGGCGCCGTTATCGGCGCCGATTAACAATGAAATCAACGAATATTCAGCAGCGCGTCGAACAGCGAGCTGGCGGTCTGAATCACCTGCGCGTTGGCCATGTAGTACTGCTGGAAACGCAGCAGTTCACCGTACTCTTCGTCAAGGTTGACGCCGGACATCGACTGCTGTTGCGCGCCCAGCTGCGTGACGATCTTGGCCTGCGAGGTAGCGATGGCCTTGGCGGCAGCGGTCTGGTTGCCGACGCCGCTGACGATGCCGGCGTAAGCGCCGCTCAGGGTCGCTTTGCCGTCCACCAGGTTTTTGGTTTGCAGATCCAGCAGCTTCTTGGCGTTCTCGTTATCGCCGCGGCCGCTGTCGTCTTTACCGGCGGCGGCGATCTTGGACGAATCGGTGATGGCCACTTTCAGGTTGCCCGCCACGTCGCTGACCGGCTTCACGGTGAAGCTGTCTTTGGCCTGCGCATTGCCGTCGATGCTCACTTCCAACCCGTCGAAGTTCAGCGTCGGTTTGCCGTCGGCGCTGGTGCCCGGCGTGGCGTTGACTTTCACATTGTCCGGCAGGCGGCTGACCTGCCAGTTGCTGCCGTCGAACTCAACGCGATAATCGTTAGCCTTCACCTTGCCGGTATCGGTGTAAGAAACCGACAGCGACGCGTCGCCGGTGTTGCGGGTGTTATCCACCACCCGGCCGCCGCTGAAGCTGAAGAAGTCGCCGCCTGCGTCACCGTTCAGATCGAAGCCGGCGCGATGCTGTTGGTTAAAGCTGTCCGCCATCGCCAGCGCCAACTGGCCCAGCTGATTGCGCACGCCGTCCAGCGTTTCGCTGCGGAATTTCAGCACGCCGCTCAGCGTGCCGCTGGTGATCTGGCCTTCCGGCACTTCGCTGGCGCCGTTGCCGCGGTTATAGCCGATGGTCAGACGGGAAGGATCGCTGCTGGAAGGCACGGCTTCCACCTGATACGTATTGCTGCCCTGCACCAGCGTCAAGCCGTTGGCGAAGGAGACGGTATAGGCGTCGCCGTCCTGTTGCGTGACCTGTACGCCCACCAGCTGGTTCAATTCGGTGACCAACTGATCGCGCTGATCCAGCAACGCATTCGGTTCGCCGCCGGCGCTGCCGCGCAAACGGGTGATCTCGTCGTTCAACTTGGCGATCTGTTGGCCGTAGCTGTTGATCTGCTGCGCCGTATCGCTGATCTGCTGATTAACGCCGTTGTCCATGTCGCGCAGGAATTTATCGGTGTTGTTGAACTGGTTCACCAGACCGTTGGCCTTGCCCAGCACCGTCTGGCGCGCGGCGTCGTCACCGGCGTTGCTCACCAGGTTCTGCAGGTTGGTGAAGAAATCCTGCATGTTGGTCGACAGCGGGTTGGTCTTGCTCGCCAACAGATTGTCGATCTGCGAAATCTTCTCGTAATAGGCGTTCTGCGCCCCGAACGCGCTTTGTGCGCCGCGCAGCTGGTTGGTGATGAACTGGTTGTACTCGCGGTTAACGCTGGTGACGGTCACGCCGTTGCCGATAAAGCCGCTCATGGTGGCCATGCCGCCGTTCTGCGCCAGGATCGCGGTCTGGCGGTTGTAGCCCGCCACGTTGTAGTTGGAGATGTTGTTGCTGACGGTACTGAGCGCCACCTGAGCCGCATTCAGCCCGCTCATCGCGGTATTGATTAAGCTATTGGACATCGGAATTCCTTATGCTGCGGCGCCGGTGGCCCACAGGGTTCTTAATTGAGCTGCTGAGCCTGTTCGCTCAGCCTGTTTCGGTTATCGGCCAAAATGAGAAGAACTTGAGGAAAAAAAGCGGCAACGCGGTCAGCATCCAGCTAGCCTTCGTTACCGCCTATCCCCTAAATAATTGGCGTCGCAGCAAGGCGACAAGCAAGGGCGTCCCCGAGCGCTTGGTTAAGCCAAGTGACCGGGGCGAGCTTGTGCAGTCAACGCCGCTGCGGCGTCAAGAATGACGGGGATTTAGAACAAATCTTTCAGATCGTGGGTGTAAGCTTTCACCGCCTGTTCCCCCGCGCTCTTCATCTGCTGAATCACGCTGACCAGTTTGCTGGCGTACTGCGGATCGGTGGCGTAGCCGGCGCGTTGCAGCGCATGCGCCGCCTGCTCCGGGCTGCGCGCGGCGGCCACGTCGGCATAGCGCGGGTTGTTGGTCAGCAGTTTGACGTAGTCGGCAATCGCTTCGACATACGAACCGTAGACGCGGAACTTCGCCTTCACCTTCTTCGCCGCGCCCTGTTCGAACTCGGTGGTGGTGATCTCCGTCACCGGCCCGTTCCAGCTGCCGCCGGCCTTGATGCCGAACAGGTTGTAGCTCGGCGTGCCGTCTGAGGTCGGGATCTCGCGCTGCCCCCAGCCGGATTCCAGCGCCGCCTGCGCGACGATCAGCTGATGCGGAATGCCGCTCTGCTGGCTGGCGACCTTCGCCGGTATCGACAGGCGAGCGACGAAGTTGCCGTTGTTGAGCGACAGCGGCGCGGCGGCCGGCGGGGCTTTCGGCATCGCCCGGCGCACCATCTGCTCCAGCGCCTGGTTCGGCAGCGTTTGCAGCACCTCGTTGTCCAGCGCCATCGGCGACATGCCCGCCGTTTCGCTCGGCACCGTATTGGCATTGCTCATCTGCTTGACCATCATGTCGGCCAGCCCCAGCCCTTTTTGCGACATCTGCTGGGCGATTTGCTGATCGTACATCGAGGTATAGAGCCGCGTTTGATCGCTGCTCAACACCCCGTCCTGCGGCAAGGCGGAACGCATGCTTTTCAGCATCATCTGCACGAACATGCCTTCTACCTGCTGGGCCACCTGCTTAAGGTTGCCCTGCGGGTCGGCCGCCGCATCGCGCTTCAGGCCGTTCAGCGCCTGGGCGTCATAGGCCGCGCCCGACATCGCCATCAGATCGCCGGCCATCAGATGATTTCCAGCTTGGCGCGCAGGCAGCCGGCGCTCTGCATCGCCTGCAGGATCGACATCAGATCGATCGGCGTGGCGCCCAACGCGTTCAGCGCGCGAATGACGTTGTTCAGGTTGGCGCTGGCGTTCACCTTCTGCAGCGATCCGCCCTGCTGTTGCACCGAGATCTGGGTGTTTGGCGTCACCACCGTCTGGCCGCCGCCGAACGGCGTCGTCGGTTGGCTGACGGTGTTCTGCCGATCGACCACCACCGACAGGTTGCCCTGGGCGACGGCGCAGGAATCGAGGATCACATCGCGGTTCATCACCACCGACCCGGTGCGCGAGTTGATGATCACTTTGGCGTCCATCGCGCCGACGTTGACGGTGATGTTTTGAATCTCCGCCAGGAAACGCACCTGAGAGCTGTTGCCCTGCGGCACCAGCACCTGGATCGTGCGGGCGTCGAGCGGCGTCGCGGTGCCGCCGCCGCGTTGGCGGTTGATAGCGTCGCTGATCTGCTGCGCCAGCGTGAAGTCTTCGTCGTTCAGCTGCAGGTTGAGTACGCCGCCGCTGCCGAAGGTGGTCGGCAGCTCGCGCTCAATGGTGGCGCCGTTGCTGATGCGCCCGCCCGCCAGCTGGTTGACCTGCACGCTGCTGCCGCCGGCCGCCGCGCCCGCGCCGCCGACCAGCACGTTGCCCTGCGCCAGCGCATAGACCTGGTTATCCACGCCTTTGAGCGGCGTCATCAGCAAGGTGCCGCCGCGCAGGCTCTTGGCGTTGCCCATCGATGAAACCACCACGTCGATGTTCTGCCCGGCGCGCGAGAACGGCGGCAGTTTGGCGGTCACCATCACCGCCGCCACGTTTTTCAGCTGCATGTTAGTGCCCGGCGGCACGGTGATGCCCAGCTGCGACAGCATGTTGCTCAGGCTTTGGGTGGTGAACGGCGTCTGCATGGTCTGGTCGCCGGAACCGTCCAGCCCCACCACCAGGCCGTAGCCGATCAGGGCGTTGTCTCGCACGCCCTGCACCGTCACCAGATCGCGGATGCGCTCCGCCGCCGCCGGCAAGCACACCAGCCCGACGCACAGCGCGATAAACCATTTTTTCAGCATCAGTCAATCCTTAGAACGGTGAAACATTTAAGAAGAAGCGCTGCAGCCAGCCCATGGTCTGCGCTTCGTTGATATAGCCATTGCCGACGTATTCGATACGCGCGTCCGCCACCTGCGTCGAGGTGACCGAGTTGTTGCCGCTGATGGTGCGCGGGTTAACGACGCCGGAGAAGCGAATGAATTCGGTGCCCTGGTTGATGGCGATCTGCTTTTCCCCCACCACGTGCAGGTTGCCGTTGGCCAGCACCTGGTTGACCGTCACCGTAATGGTGCCGTTGAAGGTGTTGTTGGCGTTGGCGCCGCCCTTGCCACCGAAGGTGCTGTCGCCGGAAATGTCCATATCGGCGCGCGCATTGCCCAACAGACCGTCGAGGTAACGCGGCGAGGTGGCGACGCCGAACTTGCTGGCGCCGTTGCGGCTGGCGTTGGCGGAAGAGCTCTTGCTGGCGCTGACGTTTTCCTGCAGCACGATGGTCAGGGTGTCACCGACGTTGCGCGGACGGCGGTCTTCGAACAGCGGCTGATAGCCGTAGTTCATCGGCTGCACCGTCTGGAAGATCGAGCCGTTCGGCATCGGCGCGCTGGCCGGCGCGGGCTGCGCCGTGGTCGCACCGTCCACCAGCGGTTTATGCGGAATATAAGCGCAGCCGCTCAGCGTCAGCATCACCATTCCCGCCAGCCAGCGTTGTCCCTGCCGCGGCAGGATTGCCATCGAATATGTGGTTACCACGGGTATCGCCTTTGTTTCACGAAAGAGAATGACGGGCGCGGCAAGCCGGGCCCGTCAATGACAGATTACAGTTGTGTCAGCTTTTGCAGCATCTGATCGGAAGTCGAAACCGCTTTGCTGTTGATCTCGTAAGCGCGCTGAGTCTGGATCATGTTGACCAGCTCTTCCGCCACGTTAACGTTGGAGGTCTCCACGTAGCCCTGATACAGCAGACCGGCGCCGTTCAGCCCCGGCGTGCTCTCGTTCGGCGCGCCCGAGCTTTCGGTTTCCTGATACAGGTTCTCGCCCACGCTCTCCAGACCGCTGTCGTTGACAAAGGTCGTCAGCGTCAGTTGACCCACCTGCTGGGCGGCGGTTTGCCCCTGCTGGGTGACGCTGACGATGCCGTCGCGGCCGACGGTGATGGACAGCGCGTTCGCCGGAATGGTGATCGCCGGCTGCACCTGGAAACCGCTGGATGTGACCAGCTGGCCGTTCTGATCGATCTGGAACGAGCCGTCGCGCGTGTAGGCCTGGGTGCCGTCCGGCAGCATCACCTGGAAGAAACCCTGCCCCTTGATGGCGACGTCTTTACTGTTGTTGGTCTGCGACAGGTTGCCCTGGCTGTGCAGACGCTCGGTCGCCACCGGACGCACGCCGGTGCCGATCTGCAGACCGGAAGGCAGCGTGGTCTGCTCGGAGGACTGTGCCCCCGGCTGACGCATGGTCTGGTACAGCAGATCTTCAAATACCGCACGCTGGCGTTTGAAGCCGTTGGTGCTGACGTTCGCCAGGTTGTTGGCGATCACGTCCATGTTGGTCTGCTGCGCGTCCAGACCGGTTTTGGCAATCCATAAGGATGGAATCATCGGTTATTTCCTTGCTGCTTAACTCATTGAGAGCAGTGAGTTGGCACGCTGTTCGTTTTCATCCACGCTGTGGATGACTTTCATTTGCATTTCAAAACGGCGGGCGTTGGCGATCATGTCGACCATGGTCTCCATCGGCTTGACGTTGCTGCCCTCCAGCACGCCCGGCATCACCCGCACCTGCGGATCGTTTTGCAACTGATTGCCGCGCTGCTGTTGAGTTTCCGGCGTCAGGCGGAACAGCCCGTCGTCACCGCGCATCACTTCGCGCGCATCGGCTTTCACCAGCTTCAGACGGCCGATCTGCGCGATGGTGTTCGGCGGATCGCCGGCGTTCAGCGCCGAAATGGTACCGTCGGCCGCGATGGTGATCTCCGCCGACGGCGGCACCTCGATCGGGCCGCCGTCACCCATCACCGGCAATCCCTGCACCGTCAACTGCCCGGTGGAGGAGATCTGAATGTTGCCGTTGCGGGTATAGGCTTCCCCCCCACCCGGCAGGCTCACCGCCAGGAAACCGTCCTGCTGCAGCGCCACGTCCAGCGGACGCGCTGTGTAGTTCAGCGCCCCCTGGCTCATATCGGCGCCCGGCGTCGACGCGGTCACCAAGGTGCGCGTCGCCATGCTCGGCCCGTCGACCGGCACCGCGCGCAATGCGGCGAGCTGGGCGCGAAAGCCCGGCGTCGACGCATTGGCCAGGTTGTTGGCGGTAATGGACTGCTGTTCCAGCGTTTGGCGCGCCGCGCCCATCGCGGTATAAATCGCGTGATCCATAACTCGGCCTTATTAGCGCAGGCTAACCAACGTCTGCAGGATGGAGTCCTGCGTCTTGATGGTCTGGGCGTTGGACTGGTAGTTACGCTGTGCGACGATCATGTTCACCAGCTCCTGGCTCAGATCGACGTTGGAAGACTCCAGCGCGCCGCTGGTCAGCTTACCGAAGCCGCCGCCGCCCGACAGACCAACGCGCGGCTGACCGGACGCACCGGTTTCCTGCCACACGTTATCGCCCTGCGACGCCAGCCCTTCCGGGTTGGAGAAGTTGGCCATGACGATCTGGCCCAGCACCTGAGTCTGCTGGTTGGAGTAGATGCCCACCACTGTGCCGTCGTTGTTGATCTGGAAGTTGGTGTATTCACCGGCGGCATAGCCGTCTTGCGATACCTTGCTCACCGAGTCGCTGCCCACGTTCTGCTGCATGCTGCCGGCGAAGCTCAGGGTGAAGTTTTGCGCCGGTGCGCCGTCTTTGGCGGTCATCGGGATCACCATGCTGAACTCGCCCGGCGCGCCGTTGGTGCTGGTGGTTTTCACCAGGTTGCCGCTGGTGCTGAACTCCATGGTGCCGGCGTTCACTGGCGCGGCGCTGCCGTCCTGGGTGTAGACCTGCCATTTATTGTCTTCCGTCTTCACGAAGTAGGCGTTGATGTTGTGCGCGTTACCCAGCGAGTCGTAAGCGGTGATGGTGTTGACGTAGTTGTAGCTGTCCTGTTTGGTCGGATCGAAGGTCTTGTTCTCCGGCACTTTATGGGTGGACTTCAGGTTGGCCACCATCTCGCCGGAGGTGGATGCCTTGGCGTTCATCATACCTTCAGGAATGCTCAACGGCACCGGGTTGGCACCCTGTTGGATGGTCGGCGGAGAACCGGCCGCCGGGTAGCCGGTCAGCTGCAGCCCCTGCATGTTGGTCAGGTTGCGGTTCTCGTCCAGCTTGAACTGACCGTTGCGGGTATAGAAGATGCCGCCGTCTTTATCCTGCATGCGGAAAAAACCGTTGCCGTTGATGGCCACATCCAGCGCACGGCTGGTACCGGTGGTGGTGCCACCCTTGAAGTTCTGGGTGATGCCGGACACTTTGACGCCCAGACCGACTTGCGAGCCAGCGAACATATCGGCAAAGGAGACGCTGCCGGATTTGAAGCCCGCAGTCGCGGAGTTGGCGATGTTGTTACCGATCACGTCCAGGTTGGTTGCTGCCGCGTTCAAGCCGCTGACTGCCTGAGAAAAGGCCATGTTATTCTCCGAATAGTGGTCAGGCTATCGTCCGATTGAGCCTGATGCTTAGGGTTATAAGATCTGTCGCACGTCTTCCAGGGTGGCGTTGCCCGCCAGACCGAGATCCAGCTTGGCGCCGTTGCCGTCGCGGATCACGCCGTTCACCAGGCCGAAGTGCAGGCTGCGCGCCACCAGTTGCTCGCCATTGCCTTTGGCGTTAATCGCCACTTTGTAGGCGCCGTCGGGTGCGGTAGAGCCGTCATCCAACGAACCGTCCCAGGTGAAGGCATGCACACCGGCGGTCAGGCCGCCGATTTCGATGGTGCGCACCACCTGCCCACTGGCGTTGGTGATGGTAGCGGTCACCTGATCGGCAGCGCGCTCCAGTTCCACGCCGAACGGCGTCGTGCTGACCTTGCCGTCCTTGCTGCCGACCAGAATGTTATTGCCCGGCACCATCACGCCGTGGCCGATCAGCGCAGTGGCTTGCAGCGACTGGTTGCTGTTGATCTGGCCGGAGATCGACCCCAGCGTGGTGTTGAGTTTTTCGATGCCCTGCACGGTGTTGATCTGCGCTAGCTGCGAGGTCAGTTCGTTGTTCTGCATCGGATTGGTCGGATCCTGGTTTTTCAACTGCGCCACCAGCAGCGTCAGGAAACTGTTGTGCAGATCCTGGCTGTTGGTATTTTTGCTGTTGTTACCGATGACGGTGTTGTCCAACGACTCGTTCGTGGTTGCGGCGATAGCCATGGGAACCTCCGGTTACTGACCCAACGTCAGGGTTTTCATCATCATCGACTTGGTGGTGTTGAGCACCTCGACATTGGCCTGGTAGCTGCGGGAAGCGGAGATGGTGTTGACCATTTCACCCACCACGTCGACGTTCGGCATGCGCACGTAGCCCTTGGCGTCCGCCAGCGGGTTGCCCGGTTGATAGACCAGACGCTCGGGCGCCGGATCGTCCACCACCTGAGCGACGCGTACGCCGCCGGTCGGCTGCCCGGGGGCCGCCGCGACCTGGAACACCACCTGCTTGGCGCGGTAAGGCTCGCCGTCCGGGCCGGTCACGCTGTCGGCGTTGGCCATGTTGCTGGCGCTGACGTTCATGCGCTGGGATTGCGCCGATAACGCCGAGCCGGAGATATCAAAAATATTCAGTAAAGACATGCGCCTTATCCTTGTTGCAGCACGGACATCATCCCTTTGATCTGACCGTTGAGCAGCGTCAGGTCGGTCTGATATTTCAGGCTGTTATCGGCAAAGTTGGTGCGTTCGCGATCCATGTCCACCGTGTTGCCGTCCATCGAGGGCTGATCCGGCACCCGGAACAGCAAATCGAGCTGCGGCGGCTGCAGGGTCTGCGCCGGGATGTGGCGCGCCGCCGTCAGGTTCAGCGACATGCCGTTGCCGCTGACGCGCCCCTGCTCCATCACTTTGTTCAATTGGCTGGCGAAATCGATATCCCGCGCCTGATAACCCGGTGTGTCTGCGTTGGCGATGTTGGCGGCCAGAATTTCCTGCCGCTGGGCGCGCAAGTTCAGCGCCTCTTGGCCAAAGCGCAGAGCCGCGTCCAGTTTGTCGAGCATGCTCCCTCCGCGAGGTTAGAATTTGGAGTCGACAGCATAAACGCCCCCCGCGCTACCCTATCGCGGGAATAAACGCAAAATGGGGTGCTATTTATCTGCTTAGCCTGCGCGCGCTGCGGGTACACTTACGCGTATCCCGATGAAGCTTGAGAAGATGACGATGAAAGGTAAAATGCTGCTGCTTATCGGCCTGCTGTGCAGTCTGAACGCGCGCGCCGACGATCTGGCGACGCAAATCGAAAGCTTCATCCAAGGCAAGTTCAGCGGCGAACCGGTACAGGTAAAAGTGCGGGTGCGCACGCCGCCGAACCAATGGCCCGCTTGCGAACTGCCGCAGCTGTCGCTGCCGCCCAACGCGCGGATCGGCGGCAACGTCAGCATTTCGGCGCGCTGTGGTCAGGAGCGGCGTTTTATCCAGACGCAGGTGCAAGTGTTTGGCCGCTATCTCGTTTCGGCGCGCGGCATCAGCGCCGGCAGCCGGTTGACGGCGGCGGATCTGACGTTGAAAGCAGGCCGGCTCGATACCCTGCCGCCGCGTGCGCTGACCGAAGCGAGCAAAGCGTTAGGCGCCGTCAGCCTGCGCAACATTAGCCCCGGTCAGCCGCTGACCCTCGCCATGCTGCGCCGCGCCTGGATTATCAAGGCCGGGCAATCGGTACAGGTCAATGCACAGGGCGAAGGATTCAGCATCAGCGGTGCGGGTAAGGCGATGAACAACGCCGCCGCCGAAGACAGCGTGCGGGTGCGCATGGCGTCCGGGCAGATCGTCAGCGGCGTGGTCGGGGACGACGGCGCGATCCGCATTACGTTATAAAAAAGTAAAGGTTCCGCAAACCTTGCCGATAAGACAAATCAAGCAGCATTTTATTGGCCACCAGGGCCGCAAAACTTTCATTGCAGCGTCGTCGCCCCCGAGCGGCCACGGCGTAAACGGAGATGGACCATGAGTATCGATCGCACCCAGCGGTTACAGCCGGTTTCCACTGTGCAACCGCGTGAAACCCCGGCCGACAACCCGCTCCAACCGCGCAAGGCCGCCGTGGCCGAAACCGCCGTCAGCGGCACGCAGGTCAAACTGAGCGAGGCGCAGGCGCGCCTGATGCAACCGGGCACCCAGGATATCGATATGGGCCGGGTCGAGGCCATCAAACAGGCGATCCGCAACGGTGAACTGAAGATGGACGCCGGCAAAATCGCCGACGCACTGCTGCAAGACGCGCAGAGCGATGTTCAATGGATCGCCGGACGCGACTGACAACGCGGCGGCGGGTAGCGATAAAGGATAAGTCATCACTATGGAAAAGCTGGTACAACTGCTGGACAAACTGTTGGAAACACTGCAGGCGCTCAATGGCGTGCTGGAGGAAGAGCACGACTTGCTGTGTTCCGGCCAGTTGCCCGGCGTGGCCTTGCAGCGCGTCACCGATGCCAAAAGCCAACTGCTGGCGACGGTCGCTTACCTCGAGCAACAGCGCCTGGGGCAGGAAAAAACCTGCGGGCAACGCGCGCCCTATGCCAGCCATGCGCCTCTGGCCGATCGCTGGCAACGCGTTCAGTTGCTGAGCCAAACGCTGCGTGAGAAGAACCAGCACAACGGCCTGCTGCTCAATCAGCAGATCGACCACAACGCTCAGGCGCTGGCTATCCTCAGTAAGAACAACAAATCGCTGTATGGCCCGGACGGCCAGTCGCACGCCGGCAGCCTGCTCGGCAGAAAAATCGGCGTCTGACCTGACTCATTTCGCCCGGTGAGCCTATCACCGGGCACGCGTTAGCCGACTTTTGCGCATCCCCTCGCATTTTCACCTCATCACCTCCTGAGTTCCCTTAACGTTATGCGTCAGGCTGCGCAGAACGTGAATTTAGCTGTTTCTTTCCCTTTGGCCACTTGTCACCCTGTGGTGATTTTTAAATCACTTGAAATATACCCTTAACGGGTATAGATTCGCAGGGAGAGCGAATGGCTGATATCTATCTCACCAAAACCTTTCAGGGTTTTGCCGCACGCGAGCGCATTAGCGACGCCACGATAGTGAAAGCGGCGCGAGAAATGCAGCATCAGCGGTACGACGCCAATCTTGGCGGTTGCGTATACAAAAAGCGCATCGCTCGGGCTGGTGCGGGCAAACGTGGCGGCTATCGGGTGCTGATCGTTTTTCGCGATGAAGACCGCCTGTTTTTTATGCGCGGCTTTGCCAAAAGCGAGAGAGAAAACATCAGTGCGGATGAGTTACAGGGATTGAAACATCTGGCTGCGCTGTATCTGGATTATTCGCCATTCAGACTCTACCAGCTGGTCAACAACAGGGAGTTACGGAGGCTAAGCGATGAGTAAAATTCTTGCCGAGATCCACCAGGAAGTTCAGGGCCTGCACCGCGCCGGTTTCGTCGACGACGTGACCATGCGTACCTTCGACATGCTGTGCCTGCGGCCGGTGAAGCAGTTCGGGCCGGCCGAGATCCGCGCGCTGCGCGAACGGGAAAACGTCAGTCAGCCGGTGTTTGCGCTGTATCTCAACGTCAGCAAAAAGGCGGTACAGAAATGGGAGCGCGGCGAAGCGCAACCGAACTCCGCCGCGATGAAGCTGCTGACGCTGGTGGAACGCAACGGCCTGCAAATTCTGGCCTGATCTTACTGATAATTGACGATCACCTGATTGCCAATCACCCGCAGCGGCGGGTTGAACCCGCCTTGCGACTGCACGTAATAGACGAAACGCAATTCCGCATTGGCCGGCTCGCCCTGCAGACCGTTGCTGCTGCCGCTGCCGCCGCCCAGCGGAATGCAGCGGTTGACCGTGCAAAGCTGCGCCTGCAGCCCCACTGGTTCAGGCCCCAGCAAACGGTAGCGCCAGCTGACGCGGGTGATGCGCGCATTGGCATCCGGCAACGCGTTCGGCGGCCGCAAACCGGCGGACTCATCGCGCATGCCGCCCTGTTCCAACGTCACGCCCGCCCCTTCGGCCACCCAGGAGCCGGACACCGCACCGACGGTTAACGGCGCCAGCAAACACAACACGAACAGACAGCGTTTCATCAGGCGGCTCCAATGGTCGACGTCATGCGAATCTGGCGATCGTCGTTAATCTCCAGGTTGGACAGCACCACGAGCTGCGGCAGGCTGCGGCGCAGAAAGCGCGCCAGTAAAGGACGCAGCGCATGGTTAACCAACAGCACCGGCGGCGCGCTGAGCATCTCTTGCCGTTGCAGCGCCTGACGCGCCTGTTCCAGCAGGCGATCGGCCAGCCCCGGCTCCAGACCGCCGCCGCCCTGCAACGCCTGCAGCAACAGGCGCTCCAGCTGGGTATCCAAGCCGATAACCTGAATCTCGCCGTTGCCCGGGAACCACTGCTGCGTGATCGCCCGGCCCAGCGCCACCCGCACCACGGTCGTCAGCTCATAAGGATCGCTTTGCGCCGGGGCATGTTCCGCCAGCGTTTCGACGATGGTGCGCATATCGCGGATAGAAACGCGTTCGGCCAACAGGTTTTGCAGCACTTTGTGCAGCGTCGTCAGCGACACCACGCCCGGCACGAAGTCTTCGGTCAGCTTCGGCATCTCTTGTGAAACACGGTCCAGCAGCTGCTGAGTTTCCTGGCGGCCAAACAGCTCGCTGGCGAACTGGCCGATCAGGTGATTAAGGTGCGTCGCCACTACGGTACTGGCTTCCACCACGGTAAAGCCCTGGATCTGCGCCTGCTCGCGCAAGGCGCTGTCGATCCATACCGCCTCGAGCCCAAAGGCCGGATCAATGGTTTTGTCTCCCGCCAGCTCGCCCACGGCATTGCCGGGGTTGATCGCCAGCCAACGGCCCGGCTGCGCTTCACCGCTGCCGATCTCAACGCCTTTCATCAGGATGCGGTAGCTGGCTGGCGGCAGTTCCAGATTGTCGCGGATGTGCACCACCGGCGGCAGATAGCCCATGTCCTGCGCGAATTTCTTGCGGATCCCGCGGATACGCCCCAGCAGCTCGCCGTTCTGTTGAAAATCGACCATCGGAATCAGCCGGTAGCCCACTTCCATCCCCAGCGGATCTTCCAACTGCACGTCGGCCCAGCTGGCCTCGGCGGCCTGCGGATTCTCCGGCATCGCCGGTTCTTCCACCGTTTTCGGTGCCTGTTGTTCACGGCCACGCAGCCACCAGGCCAGGCCCAGCAAAGCGGCGGTAAACAGCAGGAACACCAGGTTCGGCATGCCCGGCACCAGGCCCAACAGCCCCAGTACTCCGGCGCTCAGCAACATCACGCGCGGATTGTTGAACAGCTGGCCCACCATCTGCTCGCCGACGTCCTGATCGGTCGCGACGCGGGTGACGATGACGCCGGCGGCGGTGGAGATCACCAGCGCTGGGATCTGCGCCACCAGGCCGTCACCGATGGTCAGCAGCGTATAGCTTTCCGCCGCCGCCCCCAGCTCCATGCCATGCTGCACGACACCGACCAACAGGCCGCCGACGACGTTCAGCACCATGATCATCAGGCCGGCAATGGCATCGCCACGTACGAATTTACTGGCACCGTCCATCGAGCCGTAGAAATCGGCCTCCTGGGTCACTTCAGCGCGGCGTTTCTTCGCTTCGTCTTCACCGATCAGCCCGGCGTTCAGGTCGGCGTCGATCGCCATCTGTTTACCCGGCATGCCGTCCAGCACGAAGCGCGCGCCCACTTCGGCGATACGCCCTGCACCTTTGGTAATTACCATAAAGTTGATCAGCACCAGGATGATGAACACCACGATGCCGATGGCGAAGTTGCCCCCCACCAGGAAGTGGCCAAAGGCTTCCACCACGCGCCCGGCGGCGGCGGAACCGGTGTGGCCCTCCAGCAAGATGATGCGCGTCGACGCGACGTTGAGCGACAAACGCAGCAGCGTGGAGAACAGCAGAATGGTCGGGAAGGCGGCGAATTCGAGCGTGCGCTGGGTGAACATCGCCACCAGCAGCACCATGATTGACAGCGCGATGTTGAAGGTAAACAGCAGATCGAGGATAAACGCCGGCAGCGGCAGCACCATCATCGACAGGATCAACAGGATCAGCACCGGGCCGGCCAACACCTGCCACTGCGTATCTTTAAAATTGCCCGGCAAACGAAGCAGGGAGGCCAAATTAGCCATCAGAGTCACTCTCTCTTGCAAAATCCAGTGCTTCCGGCACCGGTAAACGTTCAGGTTTTTTCGGGATCAGGCCGCCCTCGCGCCGCCAGCGGCGCAGCTGGTACACCCAGGCCAGCACTTCGGCGACGGCGGCATACAGGGTGGCCGGAATATGTTGTCCAATCTCGCTGTGCCGATACAGCGCACGCGCCAGCGGCGGCGCCTCCAGCATCGGAATGCGGTGCTCCGCACCGAGCTCACGAATGCGCAAGGCGATTTCGCCGGCCCCTTTGGCCAGCACTTTCGGCGCACTCATTTTTTTGTCGTTGTACTGCAACGCGACGGCGTAGTGCGTCGGGTTGGTGACGATCACGTCCGCCTTAGGCACGTCGGCCATCATGCGGCGCCGGGCGATCGCCCGCTGCTGCTGGCGAATGCGTCCCTTGACGTGCGGATCCCCCTCCTGGTCTTTGAATTCGTCGCGAATATCCTGCTTGGTCATCTTCAGCTTTTTGAAGTGGCTCCACAGCTGGTAGAACACGTCAAACGCCACCATCGGCGTCAATCCCAGCACCACCAGAAAACCGCAGAACAGGATCATCTGCAGCGCATTGCCCAACGCGTCGAGCGGCTGCTGAGTCATCAGATGCAGCATCGCCGCCCAGTTGTGCCACAGATAAAGACCGGTCACCCAACCGACCAGCGTCGCTTTCAGGATCCCTTTCAGCAGCTCGGCCAGCACCTGGGTGGAAAAGATGCGCTTCAACCCGGACAGCGGGTTCAACCGCTTCAAGTCGAATTTAATCGACTTGCCGCTGAACAGAATGCCCCCCAGCAGCATCGGCGCGGCGAGCGCCACCAGTACCAGCCCCGCCATGATCGGCAACAGCGCCAGCACCGCCTGACGCAGCAACATGCCGAGTTGGCGTACCATCTGTTTATCGTTGCTGACCATGCCATGGTCGAAGTTCAACCCCTGCGTGAGCATCGCCGCCAGCTGTTGCGCCATGTTGCTGCCGGACATCAGGATGATCGCGAGGCCCGAGAGCAGCATCAGTACCGAGGTCAGCTCGCGGGAGCGCGGGATCTGGCCGTCTTCACGCGCCTTCTCCAGCCGGTGGGGCGTGGGGGCCTCGCTTTTTTCCAGATCGCTGTCTTCAGCCACGAAACGCCGTTCCTGTGTCGGGAGGGTAAAGAATGGCGGTCAGCATGCCAAAAAATTGGCGATGTCATTGGCGGAACAACGGGGAAAAAGGCGGGTTATTTAGGGGATGAGACGAAAACTGCGCGGAATGTTGTCGGGGCGCGCCGTCGCGCGCCCCGAAAAGCCTCAGAAACCGAGGCTGTCGAGCAGATCGTCGACCTGCGCCTGGTTGGCGATGACGCCGACGCCGTTCTGGTCGAGCTGCGGGCCGTTCAGCAGGCTGTCGTTCGGCCGTTTTTCCTTCACCGGCTGCTCCGGCATGTTTTCCATCAGCACCATCAGCAGCTGCTTTTCGATCTCCTGCACCACATCCATCATGCGCTTGATCACCTGACCGGTCAGATCCTGGAAGTCCTGCGCCATCATGATTTCCAGCAGCTGTGCGTTGGTGAAGGCCGTATGGCCCGGCACCTGATCCAGATACTGGCGCGTGTCGTTGACCAGAGAACGCGCATCGTCCAGTTCGATGGGATTGGCGAACCACTCGTCCCAGCGCCCTTTCAACGCATTGGCGCCGGATTCCAGCTCCGCCTGGCGCGGTTGCGCCGCCTCCACGCAGTTCAACGCCCGTTCCGCCGCCTGCGCCGTCATGGTTACGACATAGTCAAGACGGTCGCGCGCATCCGGGATCGCCTCTGCCGCCTGGGCGATCGCCTGATCGAGCCCCAGTTCGCGCATGCTGTCGCGCAGCATTCGGGTCAGTTGGCCGATGCGGGAGATGATCTCTCCCGCGGTCGCTGCATCGCTGGCAGGCATTGGAATGTCTCTCATCGCCCTCTCCTTACATGCCCAATTTTTCAAAAATCTTGTTGAGCTTTTCTTCCAGCGTCGCCGCCGTAAATGGTTTCACTACATAACCGCTGGCGCCGGCCTGCGCCGCCGCGATGATATTTTCTTTCTTGGCTTCCGCCGTCACCATCAGTACCGGCATCGCGGCCAGCGCGCTATCGGCGCGAATGGTCTGTAACAGTTCGAGTCCGTCCATGTTCGGCATGTTCCAATCGGACACCACGAAGTCGAAACCGCCGGCGCGCAGCTTGTTCAGCGCATCCGCGCCATCTTCAGCTTCTTCGACGTTGTTGAAGCCCAGCTCTTTGAGCAAATTTCTGACGATGCGGCGCATGGTGGAAAAGTCGTCCACAACCAGAAATCTGAGGTTCTTGTCTGCCATTGTTACTCCTGAAATAGTTAACCGTTTAATGATGCAAAACCGCAGGCCGCCGCGCGGCGAACCAGGGTCATATCGCCGCCGGGTAAACCCTGCGGACTAAAATCAAATGCGCAATGCCTGGCCGCCGGAAATCTGCGCCAACATGCGCTGGCTCATCCTGTCCAACTCGACCACTTCGCTGACGCCGCCGCTGGCGATCGCCTCGCGCGGCATGCCGAACACCACGCAGCTCGCCTCGTTCTGCGCCAGGGTATACGCCCCGGCGCGGTGCATCTCCAGCATCCCCGCCGCACCGTCGTTCCCCATGCCGGTGAGGATCACCCCCACTGCATTGCGGCCGGCATATTGCGCCACCGAACGGAACAGCACGTCGACAGACGGACGATGGCGGTTGACCGCCGGGCCGTCATGCAGCTTCACCTGATAGTTGGCGCCGCTGCGCGCCAGCTCCAGGTGGCGGTCCCCCGGTGCGATGTAGGCATGGCCCGGCAGCACGCGCTCGCCGTCCTCCGCTTCTTTCACCGTGATCTGGCACAGTTTGTTCAGCCGTTCGGCGAACGAACGGGTGAAACCGGGCGGCATGTGCTGGGTGATCAGCAGCGCCGGGCTGGTGGCCGGCAGCGGCTGCAGTACCTGGCGGATCGCTTCGGTACCGCCGGTGGAAGCGCCGATGGCGATCAATTTTTCACTGCTCAGCAGCGGCGCGTGGCTGAGGATCGCCGGCGCCGGGCTGTTGGAACGCTGCGGCAGGCGCGCTCTGGCGGCGGTGCGGATCTTCTCGGCAATCAGTTCGCTGTAGGCCAACATGCCCTCACGAATGCCGAGCTGCGGTTTGGTGACGAAATCCACCGCACCCAGCTCCAGCGCACGCAGCGTGATTTCCGAGCCTTTGCCGGTCAGCGAAGAGACCATCACCACCGGCATCGGCCGCAGGCGCATCAGCTTCTCGAGGAAATCCAGCCCGTCCATGCGCGGCATCTCGACGTCCAGCGTCAGCACCTGAGGATTAAATTTTTTGATCAGATCGCGCGCCACCAGCGGATCCGGCGCAGTCGCCACCATTTCCATGTCGGGATGGCCGTTCACGATTTCCGTCATCAGTTGACGCATCAGTGCCGAATCGTCTACGCATAACACTCTGATTTTACTCATTACCTCTCCTTGGTCAGCCCATACACGGTCTGCCCACGCAAGTAGAAATCCCGGCTGATCTGGCTGAAGTTCTCGGAGTGGCCAGCGAACATCAGCCCCCCCGGCTTAAGCAAGGGAACAAAGCGGCGCAGGATGCGCTCCTGCGTCGCCTTATCGAAATAGATCATGACGTTGCGGCAAAAAATGGCGTCGAATTGCCCCGGCAGCGCCCACTCTGGCGCCAGCAGGTTCAACGGCTGGAAGTTCACCCGCGCCGCCAGTTCCGGCCGCACGCGCACCAGCCCCTGATGCGGCCCGGTGCCACGCAGGAAATAGCGCTGCATTTGAGTCGGCGTCAGGGTGCGCAGATCTTCCTGGCGGTAAACGCCCGCTTCCGCTTTTTCCAGCACCTGCGTGTCGATGTCGCTGGCCCAGACCTGGCAACTGCCGGCCCGCTGGCCCAATGCATCGCTCAGCGTGATGGCGATCGAATACGGCTCTTCACCGGTCGAGGCCGCGGTGCTCCAGACGCTGTAGCCGTTCGGCCGCGAGCGCGCATGCTCCGCCAGGATCGGGAAGTGATGCGCCTCGCGGAAAAAGGCCGTCAGGTTGGTGGTCAACGCGTTGATGAACGCCTGCCACTCCGCGCTGTTCGGATCGCTTTCCAGCAGCGCCAAGTAGTCGCCGAAATCGTGCAATCCCAACAGCCGCAGCCGGCGCACCAGGCGGTTGTAAACCATCTCGCGCTTATGCTCCGCCAGCACGATGCCGGCGCGTTGATAAATCAACTGGCTGATACGGCGAAAATGCACGTCCGACAGCGGCAGACGCTGCACCATTTGCGTCAACATCGACGCTGTATCCCGGTTAGAAGTTGACGGCGCCTGTTTCATGCCGCTTCACCGGAGAAAAACGTGCTGCTTATGCGGTTTAACAATCTTGGGCTTCCTTTACCACGGGTGAAACTGCGTTGCTGCTGTTACCTGGCGCGACGAAGTTATCGTCCGCCAGACGGAATACCGCGACCGCGTCGGCCAGGGTAATGGCCTGCTCTTCCAGCGCGGTGGCGGCAGAAGCGGACTCTTCCACCAACGCGGCGTTCTGCTGGGTGACCTGATCCATCTGGGTCACCGCCTGCGTCACCTGCTCGATGCCGCGGCTCTGTTCATCCGACGCCGACGCGATCTCGCCCATGATGTCGGTCACGCGGGTCACCGAACGCACAATGTCCTGCATGGTGGCGCCGGAGTTTTCCACCAGCACCGAGCCGTGTTTGACGCGGCTGACCGATTCGTCGATCAGCCCCTTGATCTCTTTCGCCGCCTGCGCGCTGCGGCTCGCCAGGTTGCGCACTTCGCCGGCGACCACGGCGAAACCGCGCCCTTGTTCACCGGCGCGCGCCGCTTCCACCGCCGCATTGAGCGCCAGAATGTTGGTCTGGAAGGCGATGCCGTCAATCACGCTGGTGATGGCGCCGATTTTCTGCGAACTGTTGGCGATATCGTGCATGGTGGTGACCACATCGCCGGCCAGCTCGCCGCCCTTGGCCGCGGTGGCCGAGGCGTCACGCGCCAGCTGAGAGGCCTGCCGCGCATTGTCGGCGTTCTGTTTCACCGTCGCGGTCAGCTGTTCCATGCTGGCGGCGGTCTCTTCCAGCGAAGCGGCCTGCTGCTCGGTGCGGGAAGACAGATCGTTATTGCCTTCGGAGATTTCCTGCAGGCCGATCAGAATCGACTCCGCCCCGTCGCGCACCGCGCCGACGGTGCCGATCAGCGACTGCTGCGTGCGTTGCAGGCTGGCGAACAGCATGCTGATTTCATTGCGGCCGTACACCTGAATCGGCGTCGCCAAATCGCCGGCGGCGATGCGTTCAAAGTGGCTGCGGATTTGGTTCAACGGCTGTACCAACATGGTGCGCAACCACCACATGGCGCTGCCGGTCACCACGATCAGCATCAAGACCGCCCCCGCCAGCATCAGGCCCGCCAGCGTGAAGGAGAACTGGTTGGCGTCCCTGGCTTCGCTGATGTCGCCGTTGACCAACTGCAGGTACTGCACGAAGTCGGCCTCGAACAGGTCCTGGGTTTTCTGCGTCGGCTGATCCATAAACGCCTGCAGCTCGCCCTTTTCCAGGAAACCGATCAGTTCACGCAGCGCGCCGCGCAGCCGCTCGTAGCTGGCCTTGGTGGTGGCCGTCTGCTGGCTTTGCTGTTCACTGCTGCGTTCAACCGCCATGAACTGATTGAAATAGAGATCGGCCTTCTGCAGCGAACTGCGGGCGCTGCTCATCAGTTCGTTCACCTGCTCCTGCGGCAGCTTCAGCGCCGCGCGGGTGCCGGCGCGGTTCAGCGTATTGCGCGCCTGCAACAGCGACACCCAACTCAGGCTGAGCGAATCGCGCTGCTGGCTGCCGAGGGTGATGATGTCGAGGTTGTGGTTATCGGAGCGAAACGCGGAATACGACAGGCCGCTGCTGACCAACTGCAGAACGCAGAAGGTCATCAACAACAGGAATAAGCTGGTAGAGATACGGATTCGGTTAAACACTGTGAACCTCCTTGCAGCCGGCCGGCGACCGGCCTACGTAGGGAAAAGGGCCCCTGCGAGAGAGGCCCGATACCGGTCAGAACGTTTCCCAGTTATCCTGCAGATCGCTGGCGTTCATTTTCTTATGATTGATTACCGGTGTTACCGTCGCCTTGCTGGTGACAGGCGCTTTAAACTCTTCCTGGCCTTCCTGCCTCAGGCGGAATACCGCCACCGACTGGGTCAGCATGCTGGCCTGTTCTTCCAGCGCCGCCGCCGCCGAGGCGGATTCTTCCACCAACGAGGCGTTCTGCTGGGTGACGCGGTCCATTTCCGCTACCGCCTGGCCAACCTGATCGATACCGCGGCTCTGCTCGTCCGACGCCGAGGCGATTTCGCCCATGATGTCGGTCACGCGGGTGACGGCATTGACGATGTCGCCCATGGTTTCACCGGCGCTTTCGACCAGCACAGAGCCCATATCGACGCGGCTGACCGAATCTTCGATCAGACCTTTGATCTCTTTCGCCGCCTGCGCGCTGCGCTGCGCCAGGTTACGCACTTCACCGGCCACCACCGCGAAGCCGCGGCCCTGCTCGCCGGCACGCGCCGCTTCCACCGCGGCGTTCAACGCCAGGATGTTGGTCTGGAAGGCGATACCGTCGATCACGCCGGTGATATCGGCAATTTTCTGCGAGCTGCCGGCGATGTCATGCATGGTCTGCACCACGTTGGCCACGACCTTGCCGCCTTTCTGTGCGGTTTCGGAGGCGCTCAACGCCAGCTGTGAAGCCTGACGGGCGTTTTCGGCGTTCTGTTTCACCGTCGCGGTCAGCTGTTCCATGCTGGCGGCGGTTTCTTCCAGCGACGCGGCCTGCTGCTCGGTGCGGGAGGAGAGATCGTTGTTGCCCGCAGCGATTTCTGACGCGCCGCTGTAGATGGCGTCCGCGCCCTGACGTACGCCGCTGACGGTTTCAATCAGTTCGCCTTGCATGTGTTTCAGGCTGGCCGCCAGCACGCCCATTTCGTTGCGGCTGTTGACGACGATCTGCTGAGTCAGGTCGCCGGCGGCGATCTGTTTGATGTGATCGATCATGCGGTTCAGCGGGCGCACCAGGATGTGATGGATACCGGTCCAGACCAGCACGATCACCGCCAGCACCACCACCAGGATCACGATCAGCGTCCAGATGGCCGAGTTATAGGAGCTGTTGCTGCCGTCGACTGCGATCTGGTACAGCTTGCCGTTTTGCTCCAGGTAAACGTTGTAGCTCTGCTCAAAGTTGTCCTGGTAGCTCTGCGTAGGCTGATCGAAGAACGCGTTGATTTTGCCTTCGCCCAACAGTTGGATCAGCTCGGAGAGCGCGCCGTACAGCACATCGTACTGATGCTTGAGGCGCTCCGCCGCCTGAGGATCCTGGCGCGGATCCTGAGGGATTTTCTCGTACGCGGCGTAGTGTCTTTCCGCTTCGCCCAGCTCTTCTTTCGCCTTGGCCAGCAGTTCATCAATGGTGGCGCCGCTGCCGATCTTGTTGGTATCCATCATGTAGCGAATACCGGCACGGTTCAGGGAGTTGCGCGCCTGCAGCAGGTCAACGCGGCTTTCACTCAGCTGCAGCTGCTGCTGGCGGATAGTTTGCAGGACGGTAAAGTTTTCCTTATCGCTTTTCAGCGAGGAGAAAAAGAGTCCGCCCGAAATCAACTGCAAGGCGCCAAACAGCACCAACACCAGCAACAGGCTGGTGACCACCTTCATACGATTTAACATGATTTCCCTTGTTGAAGCCCGCGCAGACAGGCTCTGATGACGTTGAATGTGAGAGTTATCGGCGCCGCGCGGCAAAACTTTATGCGGGAAAGTAACTATTTTTAGTGGGGGTTACAGGTATGGTCTGCGGCATCGCGACAGGTCAGGAAGAGTGATGGATGAAGGGGGCAGCGCCCTGCCCCCTTGAGTCTTGGATCAGACGCTTTTCGCCACGCTGTCAACCAGCGACATCTCTTCGCTGCTCAGCAGCTTTTCGATATCCACCAGGATCAGCATGCGCTCGCCCAGCGAACCGAGGCCGGTCAGGTATTCAGTCGCCAGCGTCACCGCGAACTCCGGCGCCGGGCGAATCTGCTCGGCGGTCAATGACAGCACGTCGGAAACGCCGTCGACCACGATGCCCACCACGCGCTGGCCAAAGTTCAGTACGATCACCACGGTGTTCTCATCGTAAGACACGCTTTGCTGGGAGAATTTCACCCGCAGATCGATGATCGGGACGATCACGCCGCGCAGGTTAGTGACCCCCTTGATGAACGCCGGGGTGTTGGCGATGCGGGTCACCTGATCGTAGCCGCGAATTTCCTGCACCTTGAGGATATCGATGCCGTACTCCTCGTTGCCCAGGGTGAAAATCAGAAACTCTTGCCCTACCGTTTCGCCAGCCAATTTGCTGACGGCTGCCAATCCTGCCATATCATTCACCTTTTAAATCAATAAACTCATTATTATGCGGCGGCGTCCGTCAGACGCTTTTCACGGTTCAAGGTTTGCAACGCCGAGACATCGACGATCAAGGCCACGCTGCCGTCGCCCAAAATGGTCGCGGCGGAGATGCCCGGCACTTTGCGGTAGTTGCTTTCCAGATTCTTCACCACCACCTGATGCTGGCCGATCAGCTGATCCACCAGCAACGCATAGCGGCGGCCGGCACTTTGCAGGATGACGACGATGCCCTGCGTGGCGTCGGTTTTGGCGCCTTCCACTTCAAATACCCGATACAGTTCTACCAGCGGCAGGTATTCGCCGCGCACCTGCAGCACGCGTTCGCCGCCGGCCAACGGATGAAGATCTTCCGCCTGCGGCTGCAGCGATTCCATCACCGCGTTCAGCGGCAGAATGAAGACTTCGTCGTTCACTTTGACCGACATGCCGTCAAGGATCGCCAGCGTCAACGGCAGCAGGATGCGGATGGTGGTGCCCTTACCGGCCTGTGAACGGATCTCGACGTGGCCGCCCATCTCCTGAATATTCCGTTTCACCACGTCCATGCCGACGCCACGGCCGGAAACGTCGGTCACCTGCTCGGCGGTAGAGAAGCCCGGAGCAAAGATCAGCATGCCGACCTCTTCGTCGCTCATGCTGTCGCTCACCGCCAGCCCTTGCGACGCGGCCTTGGCGAGAATTTTTTCGCGGTTCAGGCCGGCGCCATCGTCGATGACCTCAATACAGATGTTGCCACCCTGATGTTCGGCCGACAGCACCAGATTGCCCACCGCCGATTTACCGGCGGCGATGCGGGTGGCCGGTTCTTCGATACCGTGATCGAGGCTGTTGCGCACCAGGTGCGTCAACGGGTCGATAATCCGTTCGATCAGGCTCTTGTCCAGTTCGGTGGAGCTGCCCTGCAGCGTCAGTTCCACCTGCTTGTTCAGCTTGCCGGCCAAATCGCGCACCAGGCGCGGGTAGCGGCTGAAGACATATTCCATCGGCATCATGCGGATCGACATGACCGACTCTTGAAGATCGCGCGCGTTACGCTCCAGCTGGCTCATGCTGTTCAGCAGATCGCCGTGGTTCACCGGATCCAGCGTGCCGGAGCGTTGCGCCAGCATCGACTGGGTGATCACCAGTTCGCCCACCAGGTTGATCAGCTGATCCACTTTTTCCACCGCCACGCGAATGCTGGTGGATTCGCTCGCCTTGGCGCGCGCTTTTGGCGCTTCCGCCGCTGCGGCGGCCGGTTTAGTGGCGGGCGGCACGGCGCTGGCGACCGGCGCTGGCGCAGGTTCCGGCACGGCGACCGCTTCCGGTAAGCTCGCTTCCACGGCGGCCGGTTCGCTTTGCGTCGGCGTCGAGAAGCTGATTTGTTCCGGTTCCAACACGAAGCACAGCACGGCGCTGATGTCGTCTTCGCTGGCGGAGGTGAGCAACGTCACGTCCAGACTGTGTTCCGTCTGATGCGGATCTTTAACCTCGCCGAGGTTGCCCAGCTCTTCCAACATCAAGGGGATTTCACTGGCTTTTAGCCCGTTCAGGCTGATGCGCATGCCGCCTTCGATCGCCGCCGGCGCGGCTGCGTGCTGAACAACGGGCTGCTGAACGGCCGGTTGAACCGCGGGCGCCTCCTGCTGCTGTTGCGCTTCCAACGCCAGCTGGCGCAGCGCCTGGCAAATGTATTCAAAGCTTTCGGCGTCAGGCTGTTGCGAGGTTTTATAGGCGTCCAGTTGCTCCTGCATAATGTCTTTGGTTTCCAGAAACAGGTTGATAATCTCGGTGCTCAGGCTCATTTCCTGGCGTCTTGCACCGTCCAGCAGGTTCTCCAGCAGGTGGGTAGTTTCCTGCAGCACCGAAAAGCCAAAGGTCGCCGCACCGCCCTTGATCGAGTGTGCCGCGCGGAAGATGGCGTTCAACGGCTCGATATCGGGGGCCAGCGGATCCAGCTCAAGCAGGTGTTGCTCCATGTCGGCCAGCAACTCGTCCGCCTCATCAAAGAAGGTCTGATAAAAATCGCTAATGTCCATGCTCACGGGGTCACCTCTGGCTGTGAGTCGCGGTTAGTCGGTGCGGGCGCAGCCGCCGATTGTTCCGGCGTTTGGCCGGCCGGGGCTATCGCCGGGGATGTCTGCGATTGGGCGGCAGGGTCCATCGCCGGCGGCGTCGCTTGATCGGTCGGCGTTACCGCCTGGGGTTCCGGCGTTTGGCTGGCCGGCGCAGTCGCCGACGGCGCCAGCTGCTTCAAGCTATCCGGCTGGGCGATATCCATCGCGTTGCTTTCGGCATTTTCGTGTTCGATGCCCTCTTGCGTTTGCTTGTTCAGCACCAGCACGGTGATACGACGGTTGATCGCATCATCGGCGCCGTGCTGTTTCAGGCTCATGGTGGCCGCCATGCCCACTACCCGCAGCACCTTGCCTTCCGCCAGGCCGCCGGCAATCAGCTCGCGTCGGGAGGCGTTGGCGCGATCGGCCGACAGTTCCCAGTTGCTGTAGCCGCGCTCGCCGGTGGCGTAAGGGATATCATCGGTGTGGCCGGACAGGCTGATCTTGTTCGGCAGGTCGTTGAGGATCGGCGCTATCGCCCGCAGAATATCGCGCATATAACTCTCGACCTGCGCGCTGCCGGTTTTGAACATCGGCCGGTTCTGGCTATCGATAATCTGAATGCGCAGCCCCTCATCCATCATGTTGATCAACAGATGCGGACGCAGCGCCTTCAGGCGCGGATCGGACTCAATCAACTCATCCAGCTTTTCGCGCAGCTTGTTCAGGCGCAGCTCTTCGGCGCGCGAGTCCGGCGAGTCGACCTGCTTTCTCACCAGGCCATGCTGTTGCGTCGGATCGTCGCCGCCGCCCGGGATTGGGCTGCTTTCGGAACTGCTCTTGTCGCCGCTGGTCAGGGCAACCTTGAGCGGCGTGCGGAAATATTCGGCGATTTGCGTCAGCTCCTGCGGGCTGGCGATCGCCAGCAGCCACATCACCAGGAAGAACGCCATCATCGCCGTCATAAAGTCGGCATAAGCGATCTTCCAGGAGCCGCCGTGATGGGCGGCATGATGCGACTTGCGCTTTCTGACCAGAACGACCGGATGATTCTGTTTCATGCTTCTTCTTCTTCCGTCGCCTGCTGCGCCGGCGCTTTCACGCGGCGCACGTGTTCTTCCAGCTCAACGAAAGAAGGACGTTCGGTGGTATACAGCGTTTTGCGGCCAAACTCGACCGCGATCTGCGGTGCGTATCCGTTCAGGCTCGACAGCAGCGTGACCTTGATGCACTGCATCATCTTGACGTTTTCGGCGCTCTTCTGGCGCAGCAACGTGGCCAGCGGCGAGATGAAGCCGTAGGCCAGCAGAATACCGAGGAAAGTACCAACCATGGCGTTAGCGATCAGCGCCCCCAGTTCCGCAGCCGGCCGATCGGCCGAAGCCAGGGCGTGTACCACCCCCATCACCGCCGCGACGATACCGAACGCAGGCAAGGAGTCACCCACCATCGCCAAACTGCCGGCGGGCACTTCGCTTTCCTGCTCGTAGGTTTCGATCTCTTCGTCCATCAGCGCTTCGATCTCGAACGCATTCATATTGCCGCTCACCATCAGCCGTAAATAGTCGGTAATGAACTCCACCAGGGTGTTATCGGCAAGGATGCGCGGATAATTAGAGAAAATTTCACTTTCTTGCGGATTATCGATATCGAACTCGAGCGACAGCATGCCTTGCTGACGAGATTTGGCCAGCAGGCGGAACAACAGCGCCATCAGATCCATGTACAGATCTTTGTTGTATTTGGAACGGCGCATCAGCCGCGGCAGCGCGCGCAGCGTGGCCTTGATCGCCTTGCCGTTGTTGCCGACGATGAAAGCGCCGACACCCGCCCCGCCGATAATCAGAAACTCCGCCGGTTGGTATAACGCACCGAGATGACCGCCCACGATCAGGTAGCCGCCAAACACCGCACCCAATACCACGAGATAACCCAAAATAACTAGCACACGCATTCCTTAAATTAACAATGTGGATGGAAGGTGGGGCAAACGCGCCCTGGCGCGACAGACCAGGCTGCGTGTCTGGGGGCGGCATGCCGCCCCTGCGTATCACACGTCGGTATTCATTGCCGAGAGCCGGCAACGTGGCGGCTCAAATGGCGCGTTTGACCTGCTCGTCCAGCAGTTGAGGAATAATATCGGCCAGTTGCGGCGAAAGTTTACGTCTTTTTACGGCGCGGGATGGAGGTTGGCATAAACTGCAGATGAAACCATTCAGCGGCTGATGCGCATGAGTGATAAATGCGCCGCCGCAGCAGCTGCAGGCGGAGAGCTGCAACATGCCGCTATCGACGAAACGCACCAGCGTCCAGGCACGGGTCAGCGCCAGCAGCGGCGCCTCGCCGGCCTGCTGCGGGCACTGTTCCAGGTAGAGGCGATAGGCTTTGATCACCGCCTCCACTCCGCTGCACTGCCCGCTTTTCATCAGAAACAGGTAGGCGTTGTAAAACATCGACGAGTGAATATTTTGTTCCCAGGTCATAAACCAGTCGGTTGAGAACGGTAACATTCCTTTTGGCGGCGGGCTGCCGCGTAACTCCTTGTAAAGTTTAATCAAGCGCCCACGGCTGAGCTGAGTTTCACTCTCCAGCATCTGCAGTCGGGCTCCCAGCGAAATCAGCTCCATAGCGAGCTGAATGTCCTTGGCTTCTTGAACGATACTTTTCTCAACCATCATCAGGCTCTTTTCTTCGTCGGGCTAGCGTCTTTACTCGATAGCTCTTGCAGTAAATGGCTTGATAGCAAAATGCCGGTATGGATTTGTTGCAGATCGTCGACGCGCGACTCTTTGGTCAGGCGTTCGATGGTCTGGCTTTCGTTAAAGCGGAAGTGGCAAACCAGCTGGTTGGTCTCGGCCAGTTTGACCATTTGCGGCAAAGTCAGCTGCGCCAGCGCATCGGCCATGGTTTCATCAATACCCAGGCGGAACATCGCGGACGCTTTTTCATCGTTGATCAAACGCTGTGCTAAAAGTAAATATGACAAATTGATGTCATAAATATGCTTAAGTAATTCAGACGTACCCATATTCCCCATCCCGACAGACTATGTTTAAAAACATACGCTGGGTGATAAATTTTATCGCCCGTGACTTGGGTTGTTTCCCAAAGTTGGCAAATTAATCTCTCAAAAACGACTGCTATAATTTTCTACAATCGCTAAATTCGACCACTGTTCAGTATTTGCTACGAGCGTAAACCTACGTGTATGGATGTACAGCATTCTGCTTCGATAGTGTTTAGTCACCATGAAACTATTTTTACAAATTTAATAAGATTATTCCTAAAGCAGCGCAACTCTACCCCCGAACCATTAGCACACACAATGTAAGTGAGAGGCAATTTTAAATACAATGTGACATAGATCACAAAAATAAAAAATAATTAAGCCAAATACCCCCAAATACGCTCACTTATTGACCGCCATTTTGTACACAAAACAACCATAGGTAAAAAAACGTCTTAAAAACAATGTTTATCCGCCAAAAAATTATCTTTTTTAGATCAATTCGAACAAAAGCATCACCAAACCAAAATAACAGAACAAAAATCTGTATATAGGCAACAAACTCAGTATAAATAACCAGTTGAGTTACTAAAAAATATCCAAGCTGAAAAATAACCAGTGTAAACTATAAGGTTATTAGCTATCGGATTTGACTTAAGCCCCCAGCCTGAGGCTGTTTTAATTTTCAACATCAGGTGATTATGGCTTATCAATGATTCGCGGGCGTAGTGAACAAGCTCACA
Source organism: Serratia sp. CY33802 (assembly GCF_052169095.1). NCBI lineage: Bacteria > Pseudomonadati > Pseudomonadota > Gammaproteobacteria > Enterobacterales > Yersiniaceae > Serratia > Serratia sp. CY33802. Next base: position 640,791 of record NZ_JBJNLL010000001.1, on the reverse strand, counting down.
GACGTAACGATATGTTTCCGTATTAGCACGATGCAAGAATACTTTTTTTGCGTTAAATTCCGCCAAAACGATATATCGGCAGCACGCCATAAAACTTTAATGCTTTTTATTTCTTTTTTGTCGTCGTGATAATTTCCCCTCATCCCCAGATGATTATTTACATGGCTTACGATTTCATCCCCTTATGGTCATAAAATAAAACGCAGTTTTGTTTTACTCTTCATATTTCTCCATAGAGAAAAACGGCGTTTTAACGTCAGCGGCGGCGAAAAACACCACCCAATGCCGCGGCTGGGTGAAAAAATCACTGCAGAATGAGGCCTGGCACGGCGGCGCGTGCTTGTGCACAGCAGCGACGACGACGCGTCTGCCGTCAGCCACCCTGAGACTTTCCCTATTTCTCCATTTATCAGCAGGATGAGATTGCTGACGGCGCACGGGCATATTATGATTTATCAAAGCGTCGCTACGGGCGGCGTGACATCATTACCCAGTGCAATTTATCTACTTGAAATGATTTTTGTCAGGTCGTACATCGCTACCTCGACGGCGTCGCCGTGAGCCGCCGATGTGTTATTCACCCGGCTTTAACTATTAACAGGCTATATTTTAATCATGACCGATACGCTCGAATATCTGCTGACATTCCGTAAATGCTCCTCTTTGGACAGCCTGGAGAAGGTGTACGACAAACTGAACTACTCCATTGAAAATGATACAGAAATGAGCAATATGTACCGCGCTGCCGACCACCGTCGCGCTGAGCTGGTTGCCGGTAAACTGTTCGATCTGGGCAAGGTGCCGAAAACGCTGTGGACGCAGGTGCTTTAATTCAGTGAAATTACGTGCGGCAACGGTTTTATCTTTTATTGCTATATAACCGGTGCAAATTCAGCTTTTATTGCCGCGCGTGATGCGAAACACATTTATTCCACCCGCCAGGTTCTACCCTTTATCCGACGCAAGACTTCCACCTAGGCCACCGATGCGGCAGCCTGAAACACGATGGATACAACAAGGAGTAGGATATGGGGTATCAAAACGTTCTGGTCACCGTTGCCGTTGCCCCTGACAGCCACCGTCTGGTGGAAAAGGCCGTCTCCATCGTCCGCCCTTACAGCGGCAGCATCACCTTGCTGAGCACGCTCGCCAACCCGGAAATGTACAATAATTTCGCCGGGCCAATGCTGGGCGATTTACGCACGTTGATGGAGGAGGAAACCCGGCTGTTTATGGAGGAACTGCGTCAACGCGCCGGTTACCCGATCGCCGATACGTTGATCGTGCACGGCGAGCTGGGTGATAGCCTGGAATACGCCAGCCGCCGTCAGCCGTTCGACCTGCTGCTCTGCGGCAACCATCGCGACGGCATGATGAATAAGGTCTCCTGTTCCGCCGCCCGCTTTATCAATATCAGCCATATCGACGTGCTGATCGTTCCGCTCTAAGGCTAAGCACATTCGGTAACGTTGCCTTGCCGCCCCTGGACTAGGCTTAACGAATCTTGTTTGTCGCAACGCAAAGGAGCTTTCGATGTCCCCTTCTCAACAGAACCGCCGCTTCCTGCTGGCTTCGCGTCCGCACGGCGAACCGACGGCGGCCAACTTCCGTCTCGATACCGTCCCCGCACCGCAGCCCGCCGCCGGGCAGCTGGTGCTGCGCACTGTTTATCTGTCGCTGGATCCTTATATGCGCGGGCGCATGAGCGATGCCCCCTCCTACGCGCCGCCGGTGGAGATCGGTCAGGTCATGGTGGGCGGTACGGTATCGCGCGTGGCGGCTTCACAGCATCCCGATTTCAACGTCGGCGATTGGGTGTTGGGTTATGACGGCTGGCAGGATTACGCCCTGTCTGACGGCAGCGGCCTGCGCAACCTAGGCCCGCACCTGCCGCATCCTTCCCGCCTGCTGGGCGTGCTGGGCATGCCGGGATTTACCGCTTACATGGGGTTGCTCGACATCGGCCAACCGCAGGCAGGTGAAACGCTGGTGGTCGCCGCCGCCAGCGGTGCGGTCGGTTCGGTGGTCGGCCAAATCGGGAAGCTGAAAGGCTGCCGCGTCGTCGGCGTCGCCGGCGGTGCGGAAAAATGCCGCTATGTGGTGGAAGAGTTGGGTTTCGACGCCTGTCTCGATCACCGCGCCCCTGACTTTGCCGAACAGCTGGCGGCCGCCTGCCCAAAAGGCATCGACATCTATTACGAAAACGTCGGTGGGGCGGTGTTCGACGCCGTGCTGCCGCTGTTGAACACCAAAGCACGCATTCCGGTGTGCGGCATCATCGCCCATTACAATGCCACCGGATTACCTGCGGGGCCGGACCGCTTGCCCCTGCTGGAAGGGCTGATCCTGCGCAAACGCATCCGCATGCAGGGCTTTATCATCTTCGACGACTACGGCTCACGCTTTGACGAATTCTTGCAACAAATGAGCAGTTGGGTCGAACAGGGGAAAATCAAGTTCCGCGAGGACATCGTTGATGGGCTGGAGCAGGCGCCGCAGGCGTTTATCGGCCTGCTGCAGGGCAAAAACTTCGGCAAACTGGTGATCCGCGTCGCCGACGAATAACCCGTAGCAGGGCGTGGTACACCACGCCCTGCTTTTAATGTACGGCGCCGTCGCCGAATCGCACATCTTCCTCTACCGTCAGCGTCACCTGTACGACCGTGCGCACCGCTTCCACCATCGTCGCCAGCGCCATGCTCGGCTTGCCCGGATGGGACGCCGCCAGTTCATGACTGTACGGAATATGTACGAATCCCCCCCTGACACTCACGTGCTGCGTCTCCAGATAGTGCCGCAGACCGTAAAAAATATGGTTGCAGTTATAGGTACCTGCCGTATAAGAGACCGCCGCCGGGATCCCCTGTCGGCGCAGCTGCTGCACTGCGGCCTTCACCGGCAACGTGCTAAAATACCCTACCGGCCCGCCCGCCACCACCGGTACGTCGATCGGCTGTTTACCGGCATTGTCGGGAATGCGGGCATCGATCAGATTGATGGCCACCCGTTCCAGCGAAATCTCGGCCCGGCCGCCGGCCAGGCCCAGACAAATCACCGCCAGCGGCTGCAGCGCCTCAATCGCCGCGATCAATTGCTGATTGGCCACGCCCAATACGCAGGGCAGCTCGAGCACCGCGATCTCCGCGCCGGCAATATGTTCACCGGCCAGCGCCTGCGCAATTTGCCAGGAAGGATTCACCGCATCGCCATCGAACGGCTCAATGCCGGTGACCAAGACTTTGTTCATCATTTCCCCTGATTGAAGGCTAAATTTGTGTGCTTTCAGCCTAAAGAACACAGTATGATTCTGGAAATGGATTATCTGTATATAGAGTATTCATAAAATGAATTTAGCCAGCGTCGATCTCAACTTGCTGGTGGTGTTTGAGGCGTTGTATCAAACGCGCAACGTCACCGCCGCAGGCCGGCGTCTTAACCGCGCTCAGCCCTCCGTCAGCAATGCATTGGCGCGGCTGCGCATTCTTCTCAACGATCCCCTGTTTGTGCGCAGCGGCGGCGGCATGTCACCCACGCCGCGCGCCCACCAATTGATGCCGCAAATACAGCAGGTGCTTGAACAGATCCATCTGGCGTTGGCCCCCCCTGCCCGTTTCGATCCGGCCACCGCCGGGCAGCGGCGTTTTACGCTGGCGGCCGGCGACTATGCCGATATCTTGCTGCTGCCCACCCTCATCAGCCGGTTGCGTCAGACCGCCCCCGGCATCGATATTCGCGTTTCGCGTCTGGATCGCCACAATATTTATCGGCAACTGGATCGCGGCGAGGTGGATATCGCGCTGGGAGGACATCTTTCCGGTGCGGAAAGCCACTATGTGCGCACGTTGTTTGAAGAGCACCTGGTGTGTATCGCCAGCCGTTCACACCCCCAGCTGGCGGATGGCCGCTGGGATCTGGCACGCTACCTCAGCCTGCCGCATGGGCTGTACGCACCGGCAGACGATGGCTCTGCCAGAGGGCTGGTCGACCGGCGTCTGGCGGAAATCGGCGGTCAGCGGCGAGTCGCCGTGACCTTTTCACATATTGCCGCTCTGCCGGCCGTGGTCGCCGACAGCGATCTGATCGCCACGCTGGCCGCCAGCGCGGCCCGGCATTTTTCCGATCCGCAACGCGTACGCATTCTCCCACTGCCTGACGAGTTGGCCATCGCGCCTTTCCCCATTGAGCTGATCGCCGGCCGGCAGGCGCAACGCGACCCGGCTTTAATCTGGCTCTGCGAGCTGGTAGGTCAACTCTCCTTCGACTCCTCTCCACGTTAACGACGGTATTCGCTGCATTTTCAACCGTTCAAACGCATGTTCCCAGGCCCGTCGGTGGGCCCTGGGACGCCCACCAAATAGGAATCATCCGAATTAACATTCGCCAAATTTATATATTTGATCATCTTTAACTGGCAAATGGTAAGGATAAAAAACAGTCAGCGACTTTTTTTACGTAAAAAAAGAGTTGTTTTATAAGCACGTTGACTTATGTGTTACACATTTATTCTTTGGTATTACCAATTTCCCAATAATTTGAGATAAAAAATGATCTGCTCGCATCTATATGTTTTAGATAATAAAAAACAAGATCGTGAGCAAGTTAACGAATTGAGCATTGATCCACAAGGCTATTTTGCAAATGCAGAGCTCTATTGTAGACTGCACAAATCGTGCCTTTGTGTAAACTTTGTTAAATCTTTCGTCAGTTCCTGTCTCTATTCGTGACAGATACGCCATCGGGATCGCGCGTCAATTCTCGTGCGGTAGCTATGCCTAAAGCGGGGAATAGTATGGATCGTCTTATCATTGCGCACACGCCCTTGCCCTCCCATCAGCTGTTGTTCAGAAGCCTTTCCGGCGAGGAAAAACTGGCCGGATTGTTCGAGTTCGACGTCGAGTTGCTCAGCCCCGACAATCGGCTCGATCTGAAAGCGCTGCTGGGACAAAAAATCACGCTGGAGCTGCGGGGTAATCCGTTGGCACCGCGTTATCTCAACGGCAATATCACGCGCATGACCCTCTCCGGCCGAGAAGCTGGCGGCAACCGTTACTATATCTACCGCGCCGTGCTGCGCCCCACGCTGTGGTATCTGACGCAAAACCGCGATTTTCGCATCCACCAGGAAAAAACCGTTCCCGACATCCTGACTCAGGTGCTGGGGCAGTATCAGGTGAAAATCGATAACCGCCTGAGTTACGACTACCGCATCTGGGGATACTGCGTGCAGTATCAGGAGAGCGATTTCGATTTCATCAGCCGTCTGATGGAACACGAAGGCATCTATTATTATTTCACGCACCAGCAAGACGGCCATACGCTGGTGCTGGCTGACGCGCCGGCGGCCCATCAGGAACTCGCCGGCTACGCCAGCATTCCCTACCAGCTCGCGGAAGGCGGCCTGGTGGAAAACAAGGACAGCATCAATAGCTGGAGCGTTTCTGACGCCATCACGCCCAGCCTCTATAGCCTGGATGACTACGATTTTCGTAAGCCACGCGCGCGGTTGCTGGAGGCCCGGCAGAATCCCGCCTCGTTCGCGCAGGACAAAGCCGAGGTGTTCGACTGGCCCGGTCGCTATACCGATCACTCCCACGGCCAGTTTTACGTCAAGGTTCGCCAACAGGAGTTCGAAGCGCAGCACGAGCAGATGAGCGGCGAAGGCAATTCGCAGGGCATTGCGCCCGGCTACCGTTTTCAACTGACCCAGGCGCCGCGTATGGAAGACAACCGCGCCTACCTGGTGGTCAGCGCGCAGTACTTCATGCAGGAAAACAGCTACGCCAGCAACGATAATGATGTTGGCGAGCAGCGAACCGAATTTCAGGTCGTTCCGGCGGACATCAATTGGCGCCCGGCGCGCACCACACCTTGGCCGAAAACCCACGGCCCGCAAACTGCCGAAGTAGTGGGCCCGGAAGGCGAAAGCATCTGGACCGATAAATATGGCCGGGTGAAACTCAAATTCCGTTGGGATCGCCACGGCAGCGGCAATGAAACCAGTTCCTGTTGGGTGCGCGTCTCGAGCGCCTGGGCCGGCTGGAAATACGGTGGGATCCAGATCCCGCGCGTGGGTGAGGAAGTGGTGGTCGACTTTATCAACGGCGATCCGGATCGCCCTATCATCACCGGCCGCGTTTACAACGAAGACAGCATGCCGCCGTGGGATCTGCCCGGCGACGCCACTAAAATGGGCTTTATGAGCCGCAGTAAAGGCGGCGGCGCCGACAACGCCAGCTTCCTGTTCCTGGAAGACTCGCCCGGCAACGAATCGTTCGACATGCATGCCGAACGCAACATGAACATGACGGTGGAAAACGACAAGAACGTCAATATTGACGGCAGTCGCACCACCACCATCGGGCGCCAGCAGGACGACACCGTCACCGGCGACGCCACGTTCCTGTACAAAGCGAAACGCACGACGACCGTCAATGGGCTGGACACCGCCAACCTGAACGCTCACCAGACGGTGAACATCAAAGGCGGCCGCGACCTGACGATTATCGACGGCGGCGATAAAATCGACATCACCGGCAATCAGTCTTTCAAGCTTGACGGCGCGCAGACGCAAAACATTACGCAAACCCAGCATGTCACGGTGAAAGGCAACCAGACCCTCGACATTACCGAAGGGCAACAGACCAGCACCATCAAGCAGGGGCAGACCGTCAACATCACCGCCGGCGGTCAGCACACCACCATTACTGCCGGCGGGCAAGTCCTGACGATTGAAGCGGGCGGCCAGACCGCTACCGTGAGCGGGGATGTCACCGAAACCTATAATAATAACCAGAACACGACGATCACCGGCACGCTGACCATCAAGGCGAAAACCATTGATATCACCAGTGCGGACGGCGTCTCGGTACAAACGCCGAACTGGAAAGATAACTGCCACGGCTGGAAATGGGTGGCGACCGGGGCCAATTTTGCCTTCTACGGCTCCAATCTTTCGTTGACGGCGACCAGCCTTAAACACACGATGCTGGATATCTCGCATAACCCGCTGTCGATCAGCAAAACCAATTTCAAGCTCAGTAATGATCCCATGACGTTCACTCAGCTTGGCGCGCTGGTCACCAACGGCGCCTTACGGCTGAGCACCAAGGCGCTGGCGATCTTCTTGTAAAGGGACTCCCATGTCGAAGGCCAAAAATGTTTTCACCGTTATCGGGTTGATTTTATTGGCTCCCATCCTCAGTCTGGTGGGTTTTTTCAAATTCATCACGGTCGATATCTGGGGTTATTTCAAACATATCGGTTCTTCCCTCAGCGTGATGGAGAACGGTATTTCCGCTTCCGGGCAAATCGTCAGCATTCGCCAGACCAACCTGTGGGACGGAAATCGGCCGGTCTGCGAAGTCGAAGTCAAGTACATCGCCCAAGACGGGAAAAACCATACGGCCGTGGCGAAAGGCCCGATCAGCGTCGTGGATCTGCCGCGTTATCAACCGGGCCATTTCACCGCGATAAAGTACGACCCGAAGAACCCCAAAAAAGCGGTGATCGAAGAGCTTTCCCGGCTTTAAGCGAAAAGGATCCCTCAATCACGCGATCCGATTTCAACGTTCTGCAAACGGCTTATCGTTCATCAGTTCGCTAAATCACCTTGCATAAGGAAGTGTCACGATGGGCGCGTTCATTGCCTTTTCGACGCAGGACAGCCTCTGGGGACAGATCCTGTTTACCGTCTTTGGCATCCTGGTCGGCTGCGTATTGCTCGCTGCGATCGGCAAAACCTTTTTGTCGGCAAGCCGAGCGGCCGCCTTACCCATGCGGTTGCTGATCTTTGTCGCGCTGATGCTAGCGCTCCTGAAATACAATCAGCAGGTGATGTCTGCGGTGAATGCTCCCGCAGAGCTGATCGGGTTCCTGATTTTGCCCGGTTTTTTGATGCGTTACCTCGGTGCGGCGACACCCGGCAGACTGACGCTGGCGATAGAGTTGCCCTGTTTTGCGGCGCTCGTCGCGCTGCTGGTTCTGAGCACCGCTGGCGTCGGATTTTTTGCGCCCTATCACCTGGAGAGCACCGGCCAATTTACCGCCAAGGCGATCGCCGCGTCATTGTCCGTCGCCGCCGTGCTGCTGGCTCGCGGAATAAACGGGAAGGACAACGCACTGTCCTCTTGATCATCCATTTCGAAGTGGGACTCTCCCCGCATTAGCGATCGGCGCTGAACGCCGCATCGTTTTCTTCATCTGTTGTGACATAGCCTGATATCTATTAAACCGAAAAACGGATTGTTTTTGAGCAAGCAGCCTGGCTGCCAGCTGATATCCACAGGAAGCTTTACACACACAATGAAAGTCGTAAAACCTCTGCGCCTCAGCGCGCTTCATCGCCCCTTCTCTTGGCAAGGGCAAAATCATCTGGGCGTTTCCGTTTTGGCCTTGGCCGACATGGGGGCCTCCCCGCGTCTGCGCCCCGAACCGGAACTGTGGCAGTTGGCCGCCGACGAACTTACGTTAAGTGGCGGCGTGCTCGATCTGGCTATCCCAAAAGCCTGTGCGGAGTTTCTCGCCACTGGCAACGCCTACACCCACCATCAACAAGACAAAACCGCCTGCGCCGTGAAGATCCAGTTTGATTCGCTGGAGAAAACGCTGGTGGTTTTCGGCGATCGCCATTGGATCAACGATCGTCCCTCCACGCCTCTACCCTTTGCAGAAATGCGTCTGGACTGGCGCCGGGCTTACGGCGGTACTCAGTTCGCCGATAATCCGCACGGCATCGGCGCCACTCCCGAAACATTTCCGCAGGGCCGCATCCATCGCCTACCCAATGTTGAACCGCTGCAGGGACGCCTTGCGTCTCCTCGGCAAAGCGCCCAGCCGGCAAGCTTTGACGCGCTGGATATCACCTGGCCGCGTCGCTTCTCCCGCATCGGTAAAAACTACGACGCCGACTGGTTGAAGCACGGCTTTCCCGGCTTCGCCAACGATATCGACTGGCGCCTGTTCAACATGGCAGAAAGCGATCAGCAGTTTCCTCAACGTGATAGCTTGCCGCCGCGGGCTGCCTATCGGATTTGGAATATGCACCCTTCAGAACCGGTGCAGCAAGGGCATTTACCGCCGTGGCGCGCGCGCTGCTTCATCAACCGACTGCGCGGCGGTGAAACGCATTTCGAAGAGATCGCGATGCGCCATACCACCGTCTGGTTCTTCCCGCATCGGGAACAGATGCTGTTGATCTATCAGGGTAGCGCGCGCATCAATGAGGACGATGCCGCCGACGTGATGCAACTGATGCCAGCCCTGGAAACCGAAGGGGAGCCCCGTTCCACCGCGCATTATCGGCAGGTGTTGGCCCAGCGGCTGGATAAAGAACAGGGTGCTTTGCACGCTTTTCGCGAACAAGAATTGCTGCCGGAGGCGTGCATCGGTGCCTGGCTGGATACGGAAACGCCGACGCAGCAAAGCCCAATGGCGGAAAATATCGCCGCCTACGAGCACCAGCAGCGCGAAGAGCATCGCCAGCGCCTGCTGCGTGAAGGCCAGGACATCGATGAACTGTTCCCGCTACCGTCGCAAGAAGCGCCGCCGAAGCTGGACCAACTCGCCGAATTCGTCGAGCGTCTGGAAAGCCAGGCCGAGGTGCAGTATCAGGACATGCTCAAGCTGGCGCACGCCGAGGGTATCGACCCGCTTAACCCCGGAGGGGATCACGTGTCGCCCTCCGGTGCGGAAAGCTACCAGCAGCAGCGCGATCTGCTGTTCCAGGAGGCGCGCCAGCATCCCGACGCGTTCAGCGAGAAGCAGCTGGGGGAAAGCGAGCGCGCGCTGCACCAAATGTATTTAATGTCAGCGCAGGCGCAAAGCCCTGCACTGCGCTTAAGTGGCGATCTGGCGCAAATCATTCGCCAACGCGTCGCCGCCGCCATGCTGCGCGATAAAGATCTCAGCGGCCTTGATCTCACCGGCGCCGATCTGTCCGGCATGGATCTCTGCCAGGCTAACTTACGCGGCGCGTTATTGGAAAACGCCAATCTACGCCAAACCCGACTGGTGGGTTGCGATCTTCGCGAGGCGATGTTGGCGCGCGCCGATCTCAGCGGCGCCGTCTTGCAGCAGGCCGATCTGAGCCACGCCTCTTTGGCCCTGGCGAAATGCGAAGCGACAGATTTCGGCGGCGCGCAGCTGCATGAGACCAATATTCAGCAAACGTTGTTTCAACGCTGCGATTTCACGATGGCGTCATTACGCGATTTGCTGGGATACGAAACCTTGCTCGGACAATGTGATTTCAGCCGCGCCACGCTGGCCAACATTACCCTGATGGAACTGCAGCTGGAGCAGCTGACATTCAGCCACGCCCGGCTCGACAAAGTCAGCTTCGTCAAATGCCGGTTGCTGGCGGTGAACTTCAGTCAGGCGCGGCTGGAAAGTTGCGCCTGGGTTGACACCGAGACGCAAAGCCTCAGCTTCCACGCCGCACGTCTCACGGCCTGCGCCTTTGCAGCGAAGACACTGTTGCCGCAGGCGGATTTCAGCGACGCGACGCTAAACCAGTGCAATTTACGCCAGATGCCGTTGCAGCGGGCCAATTTTAGCCGTGCGCGTCTCAATAATTGCGATCTGTCGGAAACCCGATTGAACGAGGCCGATTTCCGCCAGGCCAACGGCAGTGGCAGCCTGTTCATCCGCAGCGATTTGTCTCGCGCCAGCCTGCGCGATGCCAATTTCATTGCGGCTATCCTGCAAAAATGCGTGCTGTCAGGCGCCGACCTGCAGGGCGCCAATCTGTTCCGGGCTGACCTGTCGCAGTCGCAAGTGGATCAGGCAACCCGGCTAGAGAGAGCCTATACCGCCAGGGTGAAAACATTGCCTCGCCACAACGGGAAGGAAGTATGACCTCAAAACCAGAGCAGATACGCCAGCGCGTAAAACGCGGCGAGCCGATCGCCGGAGAGGACTTGCACGGTCTGTCATTCGCCGGTCTGGATTTGGCCGGCGGCATGTTCAACGAACTGAACCTGAACGGCGTGAACTTCTCTGACTGCGATCTGCGCGACAGCGTTTTCAGCGATTGCCAGCTCGAACACGCACAATTTACGCGGGCGGATCTGAAGCAAACGGCCTTCAATCAGTGCGCCATGTCGGCCAGCCGCTTCAGCGAGAGCCATATCGAACTGACGATGTTCAACGATTGTCGGCTTGAACAGAGCGACTTCAGCCGGCTGTCGCTCAACCAAAGTCACTGGATGTCGTGCCAATTGGCCGGCGCGAATTTTTCCGCCACTCAGCACGATCGCACTACCTTTTACGAAAGCCCGCTCGACGGCGCCATGTTGAATCAGGCGCGCTTATGCCTTGTCACGTTCTTTCGATTAAATCTCTGTAAAACGCAGTTTGAAGGCGTGAACTTCGACCGCGTCACGTTTTTCGAATGTGACCACCGCGGCAAAAGTTACGCCGGGCAGAGCCTGATCGCCTGCCAGTTTACCGATAACCAATTGGACGACGTCGACTTCAGCCAGGCGACGCTGCGCCAGAGCAATTTCAAGGGCGCTTCGCTGCGGCGCGCCAACCTGACCAGCGTACAGGCGCAGCAGTCGCTGTGGCTGGAGGCCAATCTGACTCAGGCGCAGTGTCGCGGCGGGCAGTTCGATCAGGCGATCTTCAGCGAAGCGACGTTGGATGCCGCCAACTTCAGCCAGGCGCGCCTGTATCAATGCGTATTTCAGCACAGCCGATCGGCGCGTTGTGATTTCAGCGACAGCGACCTGACCTACGCCGACTTCTGTTATGCCGACATTGGCGCCGCCGATTTCCGGCGCGCGCGCTTTATGCGCACCCGTATGCATCGCGCCCACCAGCAGCAAACGCGCTGGAGCGATCGCAGCGGGATCCTCGAGAGCGACGAAGAGCTGTACGCCGCCGAAACCTGGAGCGCACAGCGCCAGAGCCGAATCTGAATGCATTGACCACTTCACGAGGGGATCACCATGAGCGTTGCCAACACAACTCGCGCCGTCAACATCGCACCGCCCCAACAGGCCGCTGGCCAGGTCGTCAACCTGTTGCCGGACGGCAGTCTGGTGGTGGAATGTGAAGGTCGTGGCTGGCATTGTCGCCGGGCGGCGAGCTGCCTGCTGACGCCGGCCCTCGGCGATAACGTGCTGGTCGCCGGCTGCGGCCACCAGCTGTGGGCGATCGCCGTCCTCGAGCGGGCAGAGCCGCAAAGCACGGCGCGGCTCTGCGTCGCAGGCGATCTGCAGATTGAAACGCCGAACGGCTCGCTGTCGTTGCACAGCGCGCAGGCGCTGAAACTGAGCGGCGACGCCATGACGCTGCAGGCGAACAGCGGCGACTGCCACGTCGACAAGATGAAATACAGCGGCGAAGAGCTGTCGGCCTTCGTCAGCATCAGCCGTTTGGTCGGTAAACGCTGCGAGTCGCTGTGGCATTCGGTCAGCCAGATCAGTCATTCGCTGTTCCGCAAAGTGCGCCAAACCGAGCACGTGCGCGCCGGGCAGCTGGATTATCAGGCGGAAGATTACGCCCGCATTCATGCCCGCAACACGCTCATTACCTCAAAAGACATCACCAAGCTGGATTCAGAACAAATCCACGTCGGATAACCTGCGGAGGCCTTTTATGTTTGCCAACAGCCAAATGATCGGCTTGGACCTGGCGTTTCCCGACGTCTGTCTGACGCCAAGCCCGGCGCCGGTGCCCGTGCCCTACCCGGATATCGCCCTCGCACCGACCGCCATCCCGAACGCGTTCAACATTCTGTTCGTCGGTACCCCGGCGCACAACATGGCGACGGTAACGCCCCTGACCAACGGCGACAACCCCGGCGTAGCCACCGGTGTCGCTTCCGGGACGGTGATGGGGCCATCCCGCCACCTGACCGGCGCCTTTACCGTGTTGCTCAAAGGCACTCCGGCCACCCGGCTGACCAGCCTCAGCCTGCAGAATTCCACCAACGCGCTCGGCATGCGCATCGTGCCGAGCCAATTAAAAGTGTTGCTGCTTGCGCCCTGATGACGGCGCCTTATTACACAGCCATTCAATCAAGAAAAAGAGGACATTGTGAAAACACGGATTACCCTGACGCTGCTGACCGCCCTGACGCTTGCCGGTTGTTCCACCCCGCCGCCACCGCCGCCGGCGCTCAATAACGACGCCCTCATCAGCAGTGAAGTCAACGGCGTCACCCTGCAGCACCGCGCCGCGGTAAGCGCGCCGAAACAGTTCAAGCCGATCGGTGAGGAGTACCGCAGCCTGTATGCCGCCAGCATCATGAGTAGCCCGAATTATACCGGCACCGCCGTCGGCAGCCTGGACAACGCCGCCGCGTTCTATGCGCTGGGCGAAGTGGAAAACAACTGGCTGGCGATCTCCGCCATCCGCGGGGGCGATCTGATGGGGTATATCCAGGCCAACGCCGGCGTGCCGGAAGCGCGCTACAAATCAACGCTGCGCAAAGATCTGCCGCGTCGCGCGCGCGCCGCCAAACAGGACTGCGTCAAAGTCGGCGGCGACAGCAAGGCGTGTAAAAACGCCGGCTCAGCCACCTGGATCCTCCAGTAGTCAGCACGCCTGCGGGCGACGAGATTCCTATGATGACGACCCCTATCGCTTCCCGCTGGTGCGGGATGCTGTTTCTGCTGCTGGGCGCGCTGGCGCTCGGCGGCTGCATGTCTTCCGCCAAAAGCGTGCCGTCGCGTTACAGTCTGGTGTTTGACGCTGACCGCCAGGTCAACGCCGCCGCCGGCGCGCAACCTGCGCCGATCAAAATTCGCGTGCTGCTGCTGCGCTCGGATGCGGAATTCATGGATGCCGACTTCTTCAGTCTGCAAAACGACGCCAAAAGCGTGCTCGGCAACAGCCTGCTGGACAGCGATCAGTTCTTCCTGACGCCAGGCCAGACCGGCAAGAAGCTCGGTGGGCAAAGCGCATTGGACGCACGTTACATCGGCGTGATCGCCGAATATCAAAATCTGGACGGCAAGACCTGGCGCATGTCACTGCCGCTGCCGGAACCTACCGAAACCAATTTCTACAAGGTATGGCAATTCTCGCCGGATGAGCTGGAAGCGCATATCGTCGCGGGCGTGAGTGGCCTGCGCCCCGTAAAAAAGGTCGACTGACCTACCGCTGCGCTGAAGCGAAGTAACTATAGGTGTGATGATGAAAGATGCTCATAAGGTTGTCTGGACTGAGGGGATGTTTTTGCGCCCTCACCATTTCCAGCAGGCGGAAAACTATCTCGAAGGCTATATGCGCAACTGGGGCCAGGCCCACAGCGGCTGTTTCTGGGGGTTCCTCACCCTGGATCTGGACCAAACGCTGCTGCGCCAGGGCAAGATTGCGCTCAACGCCGCCAGCGGCATCATGCCGGACGGCACGCCGTTTCGCTTCTCCGGCGCCCAGCAGGCGCCCGCGCCGCTGACCATCGCTGAAAACAAGACCGGTGAAAACGTGGTGCTGGCTCTGCCGACCTACCGCGCGGGGCGTGAAGACGTGATCTTTCAGGAAAGCCCGGAGGCGCTGGCGCGCTATCTGGCTTATGAGAACGAAGTCGACGATCTCAACGCCGTCTCGGTGGGCAGCGCGGCCTTGCAGTTCGGTCGCCTGCGCCTGCGGCTGATGCTGGAGAGTGAGCTCAACGCCGAATGGACGGCGCTCGGCGTTACCCGCGTGCTGGAAAAGCGCGGTGACAACAGCCTGCGTCTCGATACCACGCAGATCCCGCCGATGCTGAACTGCCAGGGCAACCCGGTACTGAAAACCTTCATCAACGATCTGCAGGGCCTGCTGCAACAGCGCAGCCAGCAGATGAGCCAGCGCCTGCTGCAGCCGGGCCGCGGCGGCAGTTCCGAAATGGTCGATTTCATGCTGCTGCAGTTGATCAACCGCCATCTCGGCCAGGTGAGCCACGCCTACCACCTCGATCATCTGCACCCGGAGCGCCTGTTCGCCGATTGGCTGCAGTTCGCCACCGAGCTCGCCAGCTTCTCGGCGCAGCGCACCCCGGAAGGCCGCCTGCCGGTGTATGACCACGACAACCTGGCGCTGTGCTTCGGCAAGCTGATGCTGTTGCTGCGTCAGGGGCTGTCGGTGGTGCTGGAAGACAACGCCATTCAGCTGACGCTGGTCGAACGCTCCCACGGGCTGAACGTCGCCACCGTGCAGGACGCCAAAATGATGCGCGACTTCGGCTTCGTGCTGGCAGTGCGCGCCGATGTGGCCGCCGAGGTGTTGCTGACCCACTTCCCGGCGCAGATGAAGATCGCCCCGGTCACGCGCATCCGCGATCTGGTGCAGCTGCAGCTGCCGGGCATCGGTCTGCGCACCATGCCCGCTGCGCCGCGCCAGATCCCCTATCACGCCGGCTACACCTACTTCGAGCTGGAAAAAGGCGGCGACCTGTGGAAACAGATGGAGAAATCCAGCGCCTTCGCCCTGCACCTGGCCGGCGAATTCCCGGGGCTGGATATGGAATTTTGGGCGATTCGCAGCCATACGGACCGGTAACCTATGACTCAGGAAAATAGCATGGCGCCGGCGGCCAACCCGCTGGTAGACGCCGCCAACCCGCTGCTGAACGCCATTTCGCAGATCCGCCAGTCGGCCACGCACGCCAACCCGGCGCAGCTGCGCCAACAGCTGATTGACGAAATGCGCCGCTTCGAGATCCGCGGCCAACGCGCCAACCTGCCTTACGAGGTGATCATCGGCGCGCGTTATTGTCTGTGCACCGCGCTGGATGAAGCGGCGGCGCTGACCCCGTGGGGCAGCAACAGCGTGTGGTCCGGCAGCGGGCTGCTGGTGACTTTCCATAACGAAACCTGGGGCGGCGAGAAGTTTTTCCAGCTGCTGGCCAAGCTGTCGCAAAGCCCGCGCGAGCACATCAACCTGCTGGAGCTGATCAATTATTGCCTGCTGTTGGGCTTTGAAGGCCGCTACCGGGTGATGGAAAACGGCCGCTCACAGCTGGAAACCATGAAGCAGCGCCTGCTGCAGCTGATCCGATCGGTGCGTGGCGGCTATGCCCCGCCGCTGTCGCCTCATGCGCTGGATCTGCCGGTACAGCAGAAGCTGTGGCGGCCGCTGGTGCCGCTGTGGGCCTGCGTGGCGCTGACCGGCTTCCTGGCTTCGCTGCTGTTCATCGCCCTCAACTGGCGACTGGGCGACAACACCAGCCCGGTGCTGGCGGCGATTTACCAAACCAATCTGCCGCAGGTGGCGATCGGTAACCCGGCGCCGGCTGCGCCGCCGACGCTGAGCCTGAAAAGTTTCCTGCGCAAAGAGATCGCCGAGGGGTTGGTGGTGGTGCGCGACGAAGCGCAGCAAAGCGTGGTGATCCTCAAAGGCGACGGGCTGTTCGACTCTGCCGCCACCACGGTACGCGCCAACTATATTCCGGTCATCGACCGCATCGCCGCCGCCATGAACGGCGTCAGCGGCAAGATCCTGGTCACCGGTTACAGCGACAACGTGCCGATCCGCAGCGCCCGTTTCGCCTCCAACTGGGAGCTGTCGCTGGCGCGCGCCGAAGCGGTCAGCGCCCGCTTGCAAAAACACCTCGCCAACCCGCAGCGGGTCAAGGCCGAGGGCCGCGGCGAGAGCAACCCCGTCGCGCCGAACGATAACAAAGTGAACCGCGCGTTGAACCGCCGGGTAGAAATTACGCTGTTGGTCGCCCCTGAAAACACCCAGGCGGAAATCAACGGCTTGCCGCAAGGAACCGGAAAGTAATGCTCAGTACGTTATTCTCCATCATCACCAGCCGCCTGCTGTGGGGCTTTGTCGGCATCACCGCGCTGGCGTTCATCATCTGGACGATCGGCCCGCTGGTGGCCATCGGCGACTATCGCCCGCTGGAGCCGGAACTCAACCGCCAGATCGCCATCGGCGTGATTTACCTGATCTGGTTCCTGTGCCGCCTGATCCCGCGCCTCTACAGTGCCTGGTTCAACAGCCGCCTGCTGAGCAATCTGCGCGCCGCCGAAGCGGTGCCGGCGGAAGACGGCAAGCCCGAGGTCAAACAAGACGATCAGTTGGCGCAGCGTTTCGACGAAGCGGCGCAGCTGCTGAAAAAGGCGCGCTTCGCACCGGGCCAGGGCGACGGTAAACATCGCTGGATGACCCGCTTCAGCCGTCAATATCTGTACCAGTTGCCGTGGTATGTGATCATCGGCGCACCCGGCGCCGGCAAAACCACCGCGCTGGTCAACTCCGGCCTGCACTTCCCACTGGCGGATCGCTTCGGCAAAGCCGCGCTGCGCGGCGTGGGCGGCACCCGCAACTGCGACTGGTGGTTTACCAACGACGCCGTGCTGCTCGACACCGCCGGCCGCTACACCACCCAGGAAAGCCAGCGCGAAGAAGACGCCGGTGAATGGCAAAGCTTCGTCGCGCTGCTGAAAAAATACCGCACCCGCCAGCCGATCAACGGCGTGATGGTGACCATCAGCGTCGCCGATCTGCTGAGCGACAGCGCCGAAGCACGCGCCGCCCAGGCCAGCGCACTGCGCAAACGCCTGATTGAACTGCACGAACAGTTGGGCATTCACTTCCCGGTCTATGTGCTGGTGACCAAAACCGACCTGCTCAACGGCTTTATGGCCTACTTCGGCAGCTTCGATAAAGCGCAGCGCGACCAGATCTGGGGATTCACCTTCCCTTACGAGCGCTCACGGCAGCCGGACTTCAACCTGAACGCCGCCTTCGAACAACAATACGCCCTGCTGCAACAACGGCTGGATGCGGCGCTGCCGGATACGCTGCTGATGGAGCACGACGCGCGCCAACGCGCCGAAAGCTACCTGTTCCCGCAGGAGTTCGCCGCGCTGCGCCCGCTGCTCGGCCAATATCTGGAACAGGTGTTCGCCACCTCCAGTTTTGAAACCCGCTTTACCCCGCGCGGCATCTATTTCACCAGCGGCACGCAGGAAGGTCTGCCGTTTGACCGGGTGATGGGCGAACTGAACCGCTACCTGCAGCTGCCGACGGCCAACTCAGGGGTGCAGGCCAACGCGGCCTGGGACAGCGTGGGGCAGGAAACGCCGATCCCGGCAGCCAAAGGCCAGAGCTTCTTCCTGAAAGAGACGCTGGAATCGGTGGTCTTCCAGGAGTCCGGGCTGGCGGGCAGCAACCGCTGGTGGGAATACCGCAACCGCGCCCTGCACTGGGCAGGGTACATCGCGCTGGCGGTGATCCTGGCGGTGCTGGCGATGTTGTGGTTCACCAGCTACGGCAACAACAAGGCCTATCTGGCGGAAGTGGCCGCCAAGGTGCCCGGCGTCGAGCGACAGGGGCAAAGCCTGACCCAGTTGGGCAACGGCGACATGTTCTCGCTGCTGCCGTTCCTCAACAGCCTGCTGCATCTGCCGGACAGCCAGAACTTTTCGCTGGACGATCCGCCGTTCACCTACCGCATGGGGCTGTTCCGCGGCGATCAGGTGGGCGACGCCGGCAATGCGTTGTACCAAAAAGCGCTGAAAGAGCTGCTGCTGCCGCAGGTGGCGCAACAGATCGCCACCACGCTGCGCAACGACAACCACGGCGACGCGGACTTCAGCTACGAAGCGCTGAAGGCCTATCAGATGCTGTATCTGCCAAAGCAGTACGACGGTAAATTCCTGCGCGCCTGGGTGATGCTCAACCTGCAACGCAACCTGCCGCAGGGCAGCACGCAGAAACAGCTGCAGCAGATCGAATGGCACCTCAGCCAACTGCTGGATGCGCAGATCCAGGCCTCGCCTTACGCCAAAGACGAACAGCTGGTGGCGCAGGCGCAGGCCGCACTCAATCGGGCGCCGCTGTCGCAGCGCGTCTATGGCCGCCTCAAGCGCCTGCTGCTGAAACAGACCGACATCAAGCCGGTCAGCCTGGTCGATTTGGCCGGCCCGCAGACCGAACTGGCGTTCAGCCGCAAAAGCGGCAAACCGGTCACCGACGGCGTACCGGGCCTGTTCACCTCACAAGGGTACTGGAAAGCGTTCAACGACAACATCGACCCGGTGACCGACACCTTGCGCAAGGAAGACGTCTGGGTGTTGAACAGCCAGACGCCGGAGCAGAAAAGCGCCGATCTGACCAAGACCATCCGCCAGCTGTACATGCAAGATTTCATCAGCGCCTGGGATGAGCTGCTGGGGGATATCCAACTGGCCAACATCGGCAACCTGACCCAGCGCATCAGCAGCGCGCGCCTGCTGTCCGGCAACCCGTCGCCAATGCGCAATCTGCTGGTCAACGTCAGCAAAAACGTCACCCTGCGCGACGAAAAAAACGACGCCGATTCGCGCTCGCTGCTGGCAAAAACCGAAGATAAGCTGAACCAAAATGCCAACCGCACGCTGGAAGCGCTGTTCACCAACCGGCCGGCCAACGCCGACGGTGACGTGTCGGCCCAGCCGGAACAGCTGGTGATGGCGCACTTCGCGCCGCTGCTGGAACTGGCGCAAAGCCAGGGCGAAGGCAATAAGGCGATCCCTTTCGACAGCGTGCTGAAACAGGTCGATGAACTGTACAGTTACCTGACGGCGGTGCAGGGCGCGGCCAACAGCGGCATGTCGGCGCCGCCGAGCGACATTATCCCGCGTCTGCAGGCCGAATCCGGCCGCTTGCCGGTGCCGTTCAAACAGATGCTGCTGTCGCTGGCGATCGGCGCCAGCAGCGATACCCAGCGCAAAGAGATGGAGAACGTGAAAAAGCGCATCAGCTTCGAGGTCGGTAGCTTCTGCCGCCAGGCGATCGCCGGCCGTTATCCGCTGGTGGCCCGGGCGCGGCAGGAAGTGACGCCGGACGATCTGGCGCGCATGTTCGCGCCGAACAGCGGGCTGATGGACAGCTTCTTCCGCGACAATCTGCAGGGCAAGGTCGATACCACCCGCGCCAACTGGCGTTTCACGCCCGGCGTGGACGGCAAGACGCTGCCCGGCGGCGAAGGCATCCTGCGGTCGTTCCAGCAGGCGCAGCGCATCCGCGACGCCTTTTTCGCCAACGGCACGGCGACGCCCTCCTACCGCGTGACCGTGCGGCCGGTGCGGATGGATAACGACATCCTCAACCTGACGCTGGATATCGACGGGCAGCTGTTCAAATACAGCCACGGCCCACAGGTACCGCTGGTGGTCAGTTGGCCGGGCACCCGCAATACCAACCAGGTGCATCTGCAGCTGGCGCTGGCCAACGGCACCACCGCCAGCCTGGTGACCAGCGGACCATGGGCGCTGAATCGCCTGGTCGACATGGCGCAATCGTCGGGCACCGGCGGCCTCGGCCGCCAGGCGACGTTCAATCTCGACGGCCACCGCGTCACGCTGGAGTTCACGCCCAACAGCATCCGCAATCCGTTCCAACTGCCGGCCTTCTCGTGCCCGTAGCCCCGAAAGGACATGACCATGAGCACTGATTCAAGCGCCCCGACGAGCATCGGCTGGTACGGCAAACTTCCTTCCGCCGGTGACTTCCTGCAACGCCGTTTGCCTGACCCGGTGGTCAACAACTGGGCCCACTGGTTCCATAACGGGCTGGTGAATTTACAGCGCGATGCACAGGGGCCGAACGGCCACCCGTTCAGCAACGCACCGGTGTGGAACTTCGTGATCCCCGCCACGCTCGGCAGCCCGTACGTGCAGATGGGTTGCCTGTTGCCGGCGCGCGATCGCGTCGGGCGGCGCTACCCCATCTGCGCACTGCGCCTGTTCAGCCTGCAAGAATGGCGCCCGCAACAGCTGAACATGGCGGCGAGCTGGTATCAACAGCTCGGCCATACCCTGCTGAACGGCGTGCGCAACGGTTTCTCCGTCGAGCAGATCGACCGCACGTTGCAGGCGATCCCGGCGCTGCCCAGCCCACCGGCGGAAGCGGATTCCGAGATATTGTCGATTATCGGTTTCCAGCATCCGGACGTACCGGGCCTCGGCTGGCAACAGGCCGCCGACTGCTTCGATCCGGCGCAGTACACCAGCTTCTGGTGGACCAATCAGGCCGACGGACATCCGCTCTACACCCACGTGCACAGCGGCAACCTCACCGTGCAGCTGTTTTCACTGCTGTTCGAACCCAACGGCTGGGCGCGCCCCGGCCGCGGCGGCCAGTACCCGCAAATGTTTGATTAACATCGTTCGTTGAAGGAAATTCTATGGCTATCGATACCGATACCCTGCTGGCCCCGGTTGACGCGGACAATCCCTGCGGCGACAACCTGGAATACGACGCCGACTTTCTGGCGATGGAACAAGCCGCCACCGGCAAGGCCGAACAACAGTTCGGCAGCACCATCATTCCGGAAGAAGCGCCGGATTGGGTGCAGGTCGAGCGCCTCGCGACCTCGCTGCTAACGCGCACCAAAGACCTGCGCGTCATGCTGTATCTCACCCGCGCCTGGACCCAGCTGCGCGGGTTGCCGGGCTACGCCGACGGGCTGACGCTGGTCCACCAGTCGATGACCCGTTACTGGAACACCCTGCAGCCGCCGCTGGAGTTCGATGGGGAAGCCGACCCGCTGTTTCGCATCAACGCGCTGGCCGACCTTGGCGACAAAGCGGCGCTGGCCGCCAGCGTACGCGCCGCGCCGCTGCTGAAAAGCGCCGCCGGAGAAATCTCGCTGCGCGATGCCGGTGCCCTGCTCGACGGCAGCAAACAGGAGTGCCCCAACTTTCCCGGCGGCCGTGCGCGGCTGCAGGATGAACTGGCGCAGCAGGATCGCCCCGAAGGCGCCCTGGTGACGCGCATCGCCAACACCCTGAGCGCCATTCGCAGCGAAGTGACCCGCCATCTGGGGGAAAGCGCGCTGCCGGAAATGAGCGCGCTGACCAAGGTGTTTTCTCTGGTGGCGCTCGCCGGCCAGAGCGATGCCCCGGCCGCCGACGAACCAGACGCGACGCCTGAAGCGGCTGCCATGCAGCAACCGGCCGCCGTACAAAGCGCCACCGCTCCACTCAACTGGCGCAGCGCGCAGATCCAGTCGCGCGACGACGCCCAGTTGATGCTGGACAAGGTGAAAAACTATTTTCGTCTTCATGAACCGAGCCACCCGGCGCCACTGATGATCGATCGGGTCCAGCGACTGATTACGCTGGACTTTATGCAAATCGTCCGCGATTTGGCGCCCGATGGGCTTAACCAACTGGAGACCATTCTCGGTCGCCCCGACAACGAGGAGAACAGCTAGCCGCCGACCTTTGTTCTCTTGACGCATCCGATACCGTCTGCCCTGCGCAGACCCGAATCAGAACCTGACTCTCCCAGCCGGACGAGGCGCGTTCCCAATCGCCATTAGATGGAGTAAATCATGTCAAACTCGAAATCCCGCAGCGGGCAGAAATTCATCGCCCGCAACCGCGCGCCGCGCGTACAGATTGAATACGATGTCGAAATTTATGGCGCAGAGCGCAAAATCCAGCTGCCGTTCGTGATGGGCGTGATGGCGGATCTGGTGGGGAAAGCGGTCGATCCGCAAGCCAGCGTGGAAGAGCGCAAATTCATGGAAATCGACGTCGACAACTTCGACGAGCGTATGAAATCGCTGAAGCCGCGCGTCGCTTACCAGGTCGACAACACCCTGACCGGCGAAGGCAAGCTGAACATCGATCTGACCTTCGAAAGCATGGAAGACTTCTCCCCCGCCGCTATCGCCCGCAAGGTCGACGCGCTGGACAATCTGCTGGACGCCCGCACCCAGCTTTCCAACCTGCTGTCCTACATGGACGGCAAGAACGGCGCCGAAGAGCTGATCTCCAAGATCCTGCAAAACCCGGCGCTGCTGCAATCCCTGACCGACGCGCCGAAGCCGGCGGTTAACGACGACAACAACGAGCGTGAGGATTAATCGATGAGCAACTCGCCTCAGCAACAGAATGCGTTGCAAACCACCGAGACTTTTTCCAGCGATGAGTTCAGCGCGCTGCTGAACAAAGAGTTCCGGCCGAAGACCGATCAGGCCAAAGAAGCGGTCGAGAACGCGGTGAAAACCCTGGCGCAGCAGGCGCTGGAAAACACCGTCACCGTTTCTTCCGACGCCTATCGCACCATCCAGGCGCTGATCGCGGAAATCGACGAAAAGCTGTCGCAGCAGATCAACCAGATCATTCACCACGACGACTTCCAGAAGCTGGAAGGCGCCTGGCACGGCCTGCATTATCTGGTCAACAACTCCGAAACCGACGAGATGCTGAAGATCCGCTTCATGAGCATTTCCAAGCAGGAGCTGGGCCGCACGCTGAAGCGCTATAAAGGCGTGGGTTGGGACCAGAGCCCGATCTTCAAGAAAGTCTACGAAGAAGAGTATGGCCAGTTCGGCGGCGAACCGTTCGGCTGCCTGGTGGGCGACTACTACTTCGATCACAGCCCGCAGGACGTGGAGCTGCTGGGCGAAATGGCCAAGATCGGCGCCGCCTCGCACTGCCCGTTCATCGCCGGTACCGCGCCGAGCGTGATGCAGATGGAGTCCTGGCAAGAGCTCTCCAACCCGCGCGATCTGACCAAGATTTTCCAGAACACCGAGTACGCCGCCTGGCGCAGCCTGCGCGAATCGGAAGACGCGCGCTACCTGGGGCTGGTGATGCCACGCTTCCTGGCGCGCCTGCCGTATGGCATCCGCACCAACCCGGTAGACGAGTTTGACTTCGAAGAAGACACCGACGGCGCGACCCACGGCAATTACACCTGGACCAACGCCGCCTACGCCATGGCCGCCAACATCAACCGTTCGTTCAAAGAGTTCGGCTGGTGCACCGCCATTCGCGGGGTGGAATCCGGCGGTGCGGTGGAAAACCTGCCGTGCCACACCTTCCCGAGCGACGACGGCGGCGTGGACATGAAGTGCCCGACCGAGATCGCCATCAGCGACCGCCGTGAAGCCGAGCTGGCCAAAAACGGCTTTATGCCGCTGGTGCATCGCAAAAACTCCGACTTCGCCGCCTTTATCGGCGCGCAGTCGCTGCAGAAGCCGGCGGAATACTACGACGCCGACGCCTCCGCCAACGCCCAGCTTTCCGCGCGTCTGCCGTACCTGTTCGCCTGCTGCCGCTTCGCGCACTATCTGAAGTGCATCGTGCGCGACAAAATTGGCTCCTTCCGCGAGCGCGACGACATGGAACGCTGGCTGAACGACTGGATCATGAACTACGTGGACGGCGATCCGGCCAACTCCTCGCAGGAAACCAAGTCGCGCAAACCGCTGGCCGCGGCGGAAGTGCAGGTGGAAGAGATCGAAGACAACCCGGGCTATTACAGTGCCAAGTTCTTCCTGCGCCCGCACTACCAGTTGGAAGGCCTGACCGTCTCCCTGCGCCTGGTGTCGAAGCTGCCTTCGCTGAAACAAAACGACGCGTCCTGATGGGCTGAAGTCAGGCCGCGGTAGTGCGGCCTGGCTGATACATTAACCTCATCACAGGGAAAGAAAGATGAAGACAAAACGGTTTTATCTGGCATCGCTGTTGGCAGTCGTCTGCTCGCTCTCCGCCGCGCCGCCAGCTTTCGCAGAGCAGACATCGATAGCGCATTTGACGTCCGATGATGTCAATCTGCCAGGCAGCGACTTTTTCCGTTTCTATCGCAGTGCAGATAAACAGGAAAAAGAGAAAGCGCGGATTTATTTGCTGGGCGTGCTGGACGCGACGGAAGGAAAAAGCTGGTGCCAATACAGCCAGCTACAAACCGTCACTCTGCAGGAGTTTGTGTTCGAATTCTTTAATAAACTTCCCGCTACGCGCCTGCACGAAAGGGCTGCCCCCCTGATTGAAGAGGCTCTGGCGACTCGCTTCCCCTGCAAAGGAGGCAAAGCATGAAACCTTTATATCGTCAGCTAAAAAGCAGCCATTACTCCTCTGATTACTCTAGCCCGGGATATTTGGCAGCAGAAGCCGTTTACGCTGAGATTGGCTATGAGCTTGATACGCTTCTAAAGCAAAATCCTGGTTATGCCAATACCTGTGCCGTCCGCATGAGCCTGGCGCTGTTGAAAACCGGTATCAGCTTCAAAGGCCGCCTGCCAATCAAGAAAGGCGCCTATAAGGGTAAAACGATTGAACCGGGAGCCAAATTGCTGGCCGATCAGTTGCATCGCTCCAGTAGTTTTGGCAAAGCCAAAATTTTCTTTAATGCTCCAGATGCAGAGAAAGGTATTGGCAATAAAAAAGGAGTCGTGTTCTTCAATAAGATCACCAACTATGATGGCGGACACATTGATCTTATCGAACCAGAAAACTCGCTATTAACCTGCCATTCCCATTGCTATTTTAACTGCAAAGAGGTCTGGTTTTGGGAGTTGAGCTAGTGTTCCATCGGCTTATCAGTAAATGCATGAGGTTTGGTTTAACTGCATGCTTGCTTATCACCTCATTAAGGCTGCAAGCAGCGCCGATTCAGGATCCGGTGGCATTTATCAAACAGATGCCTTATCACCAGGTCGTAAAAGAACTGGCATTGTCACGCTGCCTGGCACAGGTCTCCGATTCGGATAAAGCATTCTCTCTTGATGCAGCCAGAACGGCGAATGCGATGAGAGAATGGATGCCATTCGATATCGAATCAGGTGATGAGAAAATCAATGTTCTCATCGACAAATATAAATCCAGAATCAATGAGTTTCACAGCGAAACTAAAGACAAGAGTCAAGGTGTCACCCTAAACTGCCTGCGGTTGTACCATAGCCCTGAATTGGACAAGCTTTCTCGACAGCTCATAGCAGGCAACCCAGATCGCACGTGGAATCAAGATAACGCGAAATAATTAAGCATTGAGCCATTAGCACTTAATAGTGGCTCGGTAACCCGTACCGATAGTTTTCGGTATTTAAGAAGGTGCATGGCACAAGGATATAAATTGGTAATGCATTACCACACTTGCAATTCCTGCTGCTATTACCTGAGTTTTTCAACGTAACGTTAATACTACTGTTAACCCTTAATAAAGAGTGAAGAAACTATGGCTATTGATATGTTCCTGAAAGTTGAAGGTGCCAGCGGCGAATCTAAAGATTCGAATCACAAAGGCTGGACCGACATCACTTCTTTCTCCTGGGGCGCTTCTCAACCGGGCAATATGGGCGTTGGCGGCGGCGGTGGCGCCGGCAAAGTGTGCTTCAACGATCTGCACGTTAACGCGCTGGTCGACAAGTCAACCCCGGCGCTGCTGAAGCACTGCTCCAGCGGTAAGCACCTGACCAAGGTTGAGTTGTCTGTCTGCAAGGCGGGCGGTACTCAGGTTGAGTACGTTAAAATCACCCTGGACGACGTGCTGGTCACCGCCGTGCAGTACACCGGCGCAGGCGGCGAAGACACCGTGGGCGTCACCTACTCCTTCCAGGCGGCGAAAGTGAAACAGCAATACTGGGAGCAGAGCGACAAAGGCGGCAAAGGCGCCGAAAGCAGCGCAGGTTGGAACATCAAGGAAAACCGCGAAGCTTAATTGTTATACAACCTCCCCGTTATGGGGAGGTTTATTAGCAAGCAAAGGACAGTTCTCTGCAGAAAGAAGGGCATCACTCTATTGAAAAAAAATAAACTTCTAATCAGCGGCGTCTTATTATCGTTCAGTGCATATGCAGCAGAAAAAAACGTTAATGCCCCAACATCATCAACTATTGATGGCTTATGGCAAGTAACTCAGGTCAACATAGACAATGAGACTACCCGCACACTTAACTATCAACTCAACGACCCTCGATTACTAGGAAGGGTAATCACTATTTCCACTAAATCAATAGAAAACAATCTGCCGGAAAAAGACGTCTGCACAGCGCCAACCTTAAGTATTGAGAGAAGCACGCTAAATCAATTCATCGGCAAGTCGATGGGCGGAGATAAAAGCATCTCGGCTAAAAACTATTCATTGAAAGAAAACGGCCAAGCAGAAGTCTCTCTTTTCAAGATCGCGTGTCACTCCGGATCATTCGGCCCATCCGATAATGGTGTAGGCTCCAGTTTTGCTGCTCTCAATCCACAAAAAATGCTGGTTAATTGGTACGATGGCTCGCTACTGCAATTAGAACGGTTACCGAAAGCTCCTAAACCTGCAGCGTCTTTCGACTGCGCTAAATCTAAAAGTATTGTTGAAAAAACTATCTGCTCAGATTTCAATTTATCCGCCTATGATAAAAGCGTTTCCCAAGCTTGGCTGTTGGCAAAAAAGCAGGCGACCGATGCAGGAGATAAAAAGCTGGCAGCCTCTTTAAACAGCACGCAAAAATCTTGGTTACTGCAAAGGGATAAATGCCGAGATGACAAAGACTGCCTGGCCGATACGATGCAAAAACGAATCGATGAACTCACATCATACGATTAAAACTGTATTCCTACTCACGTTGGCGGTATTGAATACTGAAGCTTCCGCCAACGGAAAGTACTCCTCTGCCGAGTACCTCAAAAACTACGCGCTTAGCGTTTGCATCGCCGAGGGGTACTCAGCAAAAGAAGTCAAAAACGATGCCGCCGCCGCTCGGGGTTACACGGAATTCGGCGATTATTCTCTGGAAGCGCATACCGCCGTCAGGGCGCTGGCAAAAGAATTTCTGGCAAAGCCCTATGACAGTATGTCAGGGGAGCCGATGACGATGGCCAAGTGCATCGATCTTGTACACAGCCAAGCGCTGCAAGCCATCATCAAGAAATACCAAGGGAAAGACGACAACTGAGAGTAAATCCGCATCCCTTCACAGAGTAAATATTGGTATAAAGAATAGGAAAGGAATCCTTATGCAATACAAAACAAAAGTAGATCTGGATAGATCTATCGATGAACTCAAAAAACTATCAAGAACGTTTTCACGACAGTATCTATACACCAACGAATCAAGAGCTAATTTCTCACTGGAAATAGACCAACTTATTCAGTTTGCAAAAAGGGATATCAGTATACACTGCACATCCTACGCTGGGGCAATCAGTATAATCGAAGAAGAAATCAACAACCTCAGACGACAAGAATTCAACATTAATACAGGTAAAGCCAAGCTCTTTGTCGCAATAAAAAAAGAAAAAAGAGAAAGATTTTCAAACCTGGTGATGAAACAAGTTGGTTTTGTCAGTGGCGGCTCTCAGATATTTGCCGGAATCGGAACCTGTGCACTTTCTGCAGGCATGGCCTGCGGGGGCGTTGGCGTACCGTTAATGGCTCAAGGAGCAAATAATTTTTACGAAAGTGGCTATTATTTACTTTTCAGAAAAGATAAGGTTGGCAGTATAAGAGAGGCATACCACTACGCGGCTAACTATCTAGGCTATAATAAAAATGAAGCTGACATCGTTTATAGTTCCGTTGACATCTCACTATCTGGGTACGGTATATTTAGCAAGTCATTAAGACCAGACTCTTGGCGGTTGTTTAAACACATAAATAGCGATTATATTATTGGATGGAAAAAGCTTGGCACGGTTCCATTAGGCACAGAGGTTTTTTCCAATGCCATAACCGGCTATGGAATTTACAAATTAATCGATGAGGAAACAAAACAGTGAGCGATGACGTCACGCTTTCCACCTACTCTTACTCATTTGTGTTTTTATACTTTTTCCTGTCAGTTGTAGTTTTTGTCGGGCTGTATCACCTAAAAAAGAAAGTTAACAATAAAAAATCTTATTCTCTTTTTGTGATAGTTACCATAGTAAATCTATTTGCAAGCATCACCCAAGGTTTAATATTTAACTATGGTTCTGAGATACTGGATTCAATGCTCAATATAAAATTCCAAGATTATGACGAGGTATGGTACGCCAGTATTATATTCGCCCTAATTTACTTGTCTCAACTACCGACTAATCTCTATTACAAGAAAAAGGGTAAGAATAATGCTAGCAATAGCAAAGGCATCACCTGACACATACAGCCTCACGTTATTACATTGAAGTTTTCGACCATATAATGCGTTAACCAAAAAAAATTTAGTCACTCACGTTCAAAGTTCTCTCTTAGGAAAGAAATAAAGTCGAACTCATCCCGTTATTGAGTTCCACTGTCTAGCCATAAGATCTTATCAGCAGGAATGCCTTATGCGATTTTCCATTGTAAAAAATAAAAGCGGCCAGGTTCCGCCGCAGAGCAGTTGCGATTTTCTGCCGCCGGGCGGCACCATCGGCCGCAGCGTGGACAACAACCTGGTGCTGCCGGACGAAGAGCGCGCCATTTCCCGCCTGCAGGCGATCGTGCACATTTCCGCTGACGGCGAATGCCGCATCACCAACCGCGGCAACGTTACCCGCGTGCTGCTGAACGACATTCCGCTGGAACGCGGCCGCCAGGTTGAACTGCAGGATGGCGACGTACTCGGCATCGACGATTACCAGATTGAAGTCAGCGCGCTGCACCAGCACGCCGCGCCGCAGGCTCAACCGGTGGCCAAGGCCGCCGCCGTTGCCGCTGCTGCGGCCCCAACAGCCGCCGCCAAAGAAAAATCTGCTGCGCCAATCCCCAACGAAATCTGGGACAGCCTGGTGGAAGAATTTACGCCGAATGCGCCGGCCGCCGTCACGCCGCCGCCAGTCGCCAATCCAGACAGCCATCCACTGCTGGAGACCCCCGCTCGCGAGCTGAACCCGGCCGATCCGCTGGCGCAGCTGGCGGGCGATGTCGATCTGCGCCAATTGCAGCAACAGCAAACCGATCCGGCCGCCTTATTCAACACCGACACCACCTTTGAGCGTGAGCATATCCTGGCCGACACCACCCCCAGCGCGCTGCTGGCGGAGCAGGCTGCGCCACCGCGCCCTGCTCCCCCCGTCCAGAATGCGCAGCAACCGGAACAAGAGCTGGATCCACTGGCGCTGTTCGGCGGTTCATCCGCGCCCGCTTCGCCAGAGACGTTAAACAGCAACGATCCGCTGGGGCTGCTGATGGGCGGCGCCGTGCCGCTGGCCCAGCCGGAGGAGCCGGTACAGCCGCCCGCACCGCCGTCGCCGTCACCGGCGCCGATCGCCGCACAACCGGCGGCGCCGCGCCCACAGCCGACGCCGCCGCCCGTGCAGACGCCTGAGCCACAGCCCCAACCTGCGCCGCAGTTCAGCCAGCAGGAACCGCCTGCACAGCCGCCGCGCCCGCGCCAGGGCAACCGCCTGGGCATCGATCCAGTTGCCTACCAGTCTGCCCAGCGGCAGCACGCCGCCGCGCCAAGTGGCGACGCATTGGAAGGGCCGTTGCTGGCGGCGCTGCTGCAAGGCATCGGTCTCGACGATCTGCAACCGCAGCCGCACTTTGACGAACAACAGATCCGCCAGGCCGGTCGCCTGTTGAGCCTGTTCTCGCAAGGCACCGTCGCCCTGCTCTCATCCCGCTCGATCCTCAAGCGCGGCGTGAAGGCCGAGATGACCATGATCCTCGACGAAGCCAACAACCCGTTCAAGCTGCTGCCTTCGGGAAAAACGGTGCTGATGCAGATGTTCGGCAGCCAGATGCCGGGCTTTATGCCGCCGGAGCAGGCGGTGCGCGACGCGCTGATCGACCTGCAGGCGCACCAGCTGGGGATGATCGCCGGTATTCGCGCCATCATCGCCGCCATGCTGCAGTCGTTTAACCCGGAGCGTCTCGAAGAAGAAGCGCGCAAGGAAGGCGTGGCGCCGCGTCTGTCGCTGCCCGCCAACCGCAAGGCCGCGCTGTGGGACTACTTCGTAAAGAACTATCAGCAAACCTCCGGCGAAATCGAGGACGATTTCCACACCCTGTTCGGCGAAGCCTTCCTGCACGCCTATGACGTTGAAGTGAATCAATACAAAGACTCACAGACCAAACCGGACGCGTAATGAATATCACCATAGCCTCTACCTCCAACCAGGGCGGCCGCGCCTCCAACCAGGATCAGACCGGCGAGGTGCTCGGCAACCGCGCCGCCTGCTTCGTGGTGTGCGACGGCATCGCCGGTTTTCCGGGCGGCGATATCGCCGCCAAACTGGCACGCGACACCATTTTGCAAAACTTCGACGGCGAAAAGCACCTGAACGCCCAGAGCATTCGTCAGCACATCACCAGCGCCAACGCCGCCATCCACCAGCAGCAGCGGCAGTCGGACGAATACAGCAAGATGGGCACCACGCTGGTCAGTCTGTTTATCGATCGCGATTACCAGCTGGCCTACTGGGCGCACGCCGGCGACAGCCGCCTGTACCTGTTCCGCCGCGGCTACCTGCATACCGTCACCACCGACCACAGCCTGATCCAACAGATGCAGGACGCCGGCTACCAGACCAACGGCATCAACAGCAACCTGCTGTATTTCGCGCTGGGACTCAACGAAGAGCGCGACGCCACCTACAGCGACGTGCTGCAGCTGGAAGACGGCGACGTTTTCCTGCTGTGCACCGACGGCTTCTGGCACAGCTTCAGCCAGGCCGAACTGGAACAGTCGCTGCATATGGTCAACTCCCCCAGCGAGTGGATCGCCCTGATGCAGCAGGCATGGAAGAAAAACAATAACAGCGATAACTACAGCGCTATCGCCGTCTGGATTGGCTCACCGCAGGAAACCACCCTGCTGCATTCGCTGGCGGATGCGGAGCGGTTTCTGAGCCGCGACTGAGCAGCGCACATTCACAGCAAGGTTCACTATGAAATATTGGATGCCGGGGCTCGTCGCCCTGATGGCGGTGCCGACCGCGCAGGCGATGAACTATCGCCTGGTTTACTCCCCCAGCCAGAAGCTGGAAGTGTTTATCGATGACGTCAAAAACAGCAATCCGGCAAGCTGGTGCGGCAAGAGCATCCCGCTGCGCATCGTCTCGGCGCAAAGCCAGGATCCGGCGGTGCTGAACGACTTCCTGCCGCGCGTCGGCAATCTGTTGGAAAAGCAGTGCCCGAAAGCCGGCCACCTGCCCTGGACGCTGACCGACAAGCGCGGTGAGAAGCTGGCCAGCGGCGAAGCCGCCAAAGCGCGCGGCTGGAAACCGGTGGTCAAACAGGAGGCCGTCGAGCAGCCGGAAACCCCGCCGCAGCCGGCTATCCCTGCTGCAGTGGCCGTGACTTCTCCGCAGGCGGACACCGCGCCGCCTCAGCGTTTCAGCCTGCCGCAGGGCTGCCACTTCCGCACCTTCTGGGGTGACGAAGCCAACGGCGGCGCGCTATTCATTCCCGCTGGTGAAGCGCTGCGCTGCGGCGAGGACGGCTGGCTGCAGGGCAGCGGCGCGGTCACGCTGCAACAGGGCGGCCAAACCCTCTCGCCGACGCTGTGGTTCCTGCAAGGTTACCCGCTGGCGAAGGTGAACGGCGGCGATCGCGCGCTGACCGTCGTCAGCGCCAACGCCCAACGGCTGGTTTTGGGCGGCAACCCGCAGGCGCCGGGCAGCTTCCTGCTGCTGAGCTTCGAACCGAAGCTGCACGCCTGGGCGTTCAACGGTGAAGCGATCGTTGAAATGCCGCGTGTCGATGCCGCCGACGAGAACAAGGTCAAACAGCGCGTACAGCAGGCGCAAACCGCCTGGCAGCCGCTGCTAAGCGCCCCCGCCCCGCTGACCTTCAAGCTGGTGGAAAAGCTGGTCGCAGACCGCGTCGATCCTGCCAGCGGCAGCTACCTGTCGGTTAACGGCGCCACTCACTGATTATAAGGAAAGCCTGTGAAATCATTAGCAAGCATGCTGCAAGGCCAGTCGATCGCCGCGGCCATCACCGCCGTCGAAAACGATATCAAGGCGAAACCGGCGGATGCCGACCTGCGCGCTGCGCTGGTGCAACTGCTGTGCCTGAGCGGCAACTGGACGCGCGCCAACGCGCAGCTGAAATCCTGGCAGGCGCTGAAACCGATCGCTCAACCGACCACGCTGCTGCTGATGCAGTCGGTCAACGCCGAGCTGCAACGCCAGGCGGTGTTTGCCGGCGCGGCCGCGCCGGCGCTGCTGCGGCAGGATCAGCCCTGGCTGCAACTGCTGGTGCAGGCGCTGCATCAGGATGCGCAAGGGGCGGCCGAACAGGCCCAGACGCTGCGCGACGAAGCGCTGGAGGCCGCACCGGCCGGCGCCGGGCAGTTAACGCTGGCTGAAGGGAACCAAGAGCGGCAGCTGAGTTTCGACTGGCTGACCGACGGTGACGGCCGCCTCGGGCCGGTATGCGAGCTGGCGCTGAACGGCGTTTACTACTGGCTGCCGTTCGCCGATATCGCCGCGATCCAGTTCCAGGCGCCGCAGAGCGCCATCGATCTGGTGTGGAGCCATGCACTGGTGCGCCTGACCGACGGCCGCGAACAGGTATGCCAACTGCCCGCCCGTTACCCGCTGGCCGAAGGCAGCGACGACGCGCTGCTGCTGGGCAAACGCACCGAATGGCAACCGCTGGGCGACGGCACCCACTATGCGGGGCTAGGCCTGAAGACCTGGCTCAGCGAAAGCGACGAATTCCCGCTGCACAGCCTGCGGCAGCTGAGCTTCGACGCGAGCGCCTGAACATGAACGATAAACACCCACCCCACTACGACGGCGGCGATCTGCGCCGCCAGGGCTATCGCAATCGTCAGGACAGCGAGCGCCTGACTTCACGCGACAAAATGCAGCCGGTGCTGCTCGACATGCTGACCGACGACGAACCGCAGAAAAAACAGGAGGCGCAGGTGCGCAACCTGGTGTCGCACAGCGAGTTGCGCCGTCGGGTGCTGCGCGATTTGCAGTGGCTGTTCAACTGCGTCAACAGCGAATCCAATCTGGATCTCGGCGATTTTCCGCAGGTGCGGCGCTCCACGCTGAATTACGGCATCGCCTCGCTGGCGGGCAAGCGCATGTCGGACATCGAATGGCTCGACATTCAGCGCGCGCTGACCGATTCCATCCTCCATTTCGAACCGCGCATTCTGCCCGAAGGGCTGCAGGTGCGCTGCATCTCGGACACCGGTTCGCTGGAACTGCACAACGTGCTGTCGATCGAAATCAAGGGCCGCCTGTGGTGCGTGCCCTATCCGCTGGAGTTTCTGTTCCGTACCGACGTGGATCTGGAAAACGGCCACTTCGATCTGAAAGACATAGGGTAAGGCGATGGACAGTAAACTGTTAGACTATTACAACCGCGAGCTGGCCTATCTGCGTGAGATGGGCGCCGAGTTCGCCGAACAGTACCCGAAGGTCGCGGGCCGTCTCGGCATGCGCGGCATCGACGTGGCGGACCCTTATATCGAGCGCCTGATGGAAGGCTTCGCCTTCCTCACCTCGCGCGTGCAGCTGAAAATGGACGCCGAGTTCCCGCGCTTTTCTCAGCGCTTGCTGGAGATCATCTACCCCAATTACCTGTCGCCGACGCCGTCGATGGCGATCGCCGAGCTGCAGCCGGACAGCAGCAAAGGCGACATCAGCAACGGTTTCGTGGTGCCGCGCGGCACCATGATGGACAGCCAGACGCTGAAGAAAAGCGGCATCACCTGCAGCTACACCACCGCCCATGACGTCACGCTGCAGCCGGTGCGCATCGCCGGCGTCGAGCTGGGTGGCATTCCGGCCGATATCCCGCTGGCCTCGCTGGGGCTGCAGCACAGCGGCTGCGTCAGCGCGCTGCGCATTCGGCTCGAGTGCTACGAAAGCGTAACGCTCAACAACCTGCAGTTGGACCAATTGATGTTTTACCTGGCCGGGCCGGACATGCAGGCGCAGCAGCTGCTGGAGTTGCTGATGCAGCACAGCGTCGGGCTTGTCTGCCAAACGGTGGAGGCGCAACCGCAGCGGCGGGCGCTGGCGCTGGACGGGCTGCGGCAGGAGGGCTTCGCCGCCGAGCAGGCGCTGCTGCCCAACGACCTGCGCAACTTTGAAGGCTACCGGCTGCTGCAGGAGTATTTCGCCTTCCCGGCGCGCTTCCAGTTTTTCAGCGTCAACGGCCTGCGTCCGCTGCTGCAGAGCGTGCGCGAAGGGAAAAAAGCGCTGCGCCAGTTCGAGATCGTGGTGCTGCTGGATCGGCACGACGCCGCGCTAGAACGGGTGGTCGACGTTGCCCATTTGGCGCTGCACTGCACGCCGGTGATCAACCTGTTTCCGAAGATCGCCGAACGCATCGCGATCAACGAAAAAAACCACGAATACCATCTGGTGGTCGACAATATCCGGCCGCTGGATTACGAAGTGTTCTCGGTGCAGCGGCTCGGCGGCAGCGCCAGCGAAAAACGCTACGAGCAAGAGTTTCGGCCGTTTTACAGCACCCTGAGCGCGGACGACGGCAACTATGGCGCCTACTTCTCGCTGCGGCGCGAACAGCGCACCCTGTCGGAACACGCCCGCCGCTATGGCACCCGCACCGGCTATGCCGGTTCGGAAGTGTTCGTATCGCTGGTGGACGAACGGCAATCGCCGTGGCACAGCGATCTGAAATACCTCACCGCCGACGTGTTGTGCACCAGCCGCGACCTGCCGTTGATGTTGCTGCAGCAGGATCAGGGCAACTTCGTGATGCCCGATTCAATCCCGATCAAGCAGGTCTCGCTGCGCAAAGGCCCCACCCCGCCACGCCCGGCGCTGGCCGAAGGGATGATCACCTGGCGGTTGATCAGTCAGCTGCAGCTGAATTACCTCAGCATGATGGACGGCGATCCGGAACAGGGCGCCGCCAGCCTGCGCCAGTTGCTGGGGCTGTATGGCAACCTGAGCGAGCCGGCGATCGCCAAACAGATCCAGGGCGTGCGCCACTGCAACCTGCGGCCGGTCTATCGGCGAGTGCCTGAACCCGGCCCCATCGTGTTCGCGCGCGGCATCGCCATCGATCTGACGGTCGATGAGCAGGCGTTCTCGGGCAACAGCCCTTACCTGCTCGGCAGCGTGCTGGAGCGCCTGTTCTCGCGCCTGGTGGCGATGAACACCTTCACCGAGATGACGCTCTCCAGCCAGCAACGCGGCGAAATCGCCTACTGGCAGGCGCGCATGGGCAAAAGGACGCTGATATGAACGCGGAGATGATCGCCACCGAATTGGCGCCGCCGCAGATCAACGCGCTGTATCGCCTGCCGGACGACTTTTGGCCGCGGCTGCGCAGCGCGCCTTACAAGCACGATCTGTTTCAGCTGCTGCGCCGCATCGACGCCCAGGGCGGCCAGCCCTACCTGCTGGGACGCGCGCCGCTGCCGCGCCACGAGATGCTGCGCCTGGGGCAGGAACCTTCGCTGTCGTTCGCACCCTCCACGCTGGCGCAGGTGACGCCGCGCGCCAACAGCCCGCTGCACGACGTTTCGATCTTCAGTTTCGGTCTGTTCGGCCCCAACGGGCCGCTGCCGCTGCACCTGACCGAATACGTGCGCGAACGGGTGTATCACCATCAGGACACCACCCTGCTGGCGTTCACCAATCTGTTCCATCACCGGCTGACGCTGCTATTTTACCGCGCCTGGGCCGACGCGCAACCGACGGTATCGCTGGATCGCCCGGACAACCGGCGCTTCGACGAGTACCTGTCGAGCCTGATCGGCCTCGGCCAGCCGGCGCAGCAAGAGCGCGACAGCATCAACGCCCACGCTAAACATTTTATGGCCGGTCATCTGATTCGCCACAGCCGCGATCCGGAAGGCCTGAGCAAGATTTTGCAGCAGTATTTCAAGGTGCCGGTGCGCATCGTCGAGAACGTGCCGCACTGGCTGCGGGTAGAACCGCGCGAGCAGGCGCGGCTCAAGGCCGGACGCGGCGCGCCACGGCTCGGCGAGTCGGCTTTTCTCGGCATCGCGGTGCGGGATATCCAGCACAAGTTCCGCATCGAGCTGGGGCCGATGCCGCAGCGGGACTATGACCGCTTTCTGCCCGGCGCCGATCTGTGCCGGCAACTGCGCGACTGGGTGCGCCAATACTTGGGCATCGAGTTCGTCTGGGAAGTGCGCCTGATCCTGGCGAAGGAACAGGCGCACGGCATCCAGCTCGGCGGCGCGCAGCGGTTGGGCCTGAGCAGTTGGCTGGCCGACCATCGG
Source organism: Serratia sp. CY33802 (assembly GCF_052169095.1). Taxonomy (NCBI): domain Bacteria; kingdom Pseudomonadati; phylum Pseudomonadota; class Gammaproteobacteria; order Enterobacterales; family Yersiniaceae; genus Serratia; species Serratia sp. CY33802. Next base: position 603,989 of record NZ_JBJNLL010000001.1, on the reverse strand, counting down.
CGACAGCGCGATCTCGACGATCTGATCTTCAGCCCTGAACCGCTGGAAAACCCGTTCTGACCCTATTTCGGCCGGCGCCCTGCGGTGCCAGGCCACTCTGAGACCTGAGGAAAACCATGTCTGAAATCAGCCGCTCGGTATTATTTGGCAAACTGGATAGCCTGTTATTCACCTCTCTGGAAAGTGCGACGGCGTTTTGCAAGCTGCGCGGTAACCCCTACGTCGAACTGGCGCACTGGCTGCATCAGCTGATGCAATCGCCGGACGGCGATCTGCAGCAAATCGTTCGCCACTTCGCGCTGGACGAGGCGCAATTGGCGCGCGACATCGTCGAGGCGCTCGATCGCCTGCCGCGCGGCGCCAGCGCCATTTCCGATCTGTCCGAGCACATCGACAGCGCAGTAGAACGCGCCTGGGTCTATGGCTCATTGAAATTCGGCGCGGCGCGCATCCGCGGCGGCCACCTGCTGCTCGGTATCCTGAAAACCTACAGCCTGCGCCATCTGCTGAAGGCCATTTCCCCGCAGTTCGAGCGCATCAACGCCGATCTGTTGATGGATCAGTTCGCCGCCATCACCGCTCACTCGGCGGAAAACGCCCAGGATGCGCCGGCGGAAAGCGGCGCCGAGAACGTATCCGGCGCGCCGCGCAGCGGTGAAAGCGTGCTGGCGCAGTATGCCCAGGATCTGACCGCCAGAGCGCGCAACGGCGAGATCGACCCGGTGGCCGGCCGCGATGAGGAAATCCGGCAAATCATCGATATCCTGATGCGCCGCCGCCAGAACAACCCGCTGCTGACCGGCGAGGCCGGCGTCGGCAAAACCGCGGTGGTGGAAGGCCTGGCGCTGCGCATCGTGGCCGGCGACGTACCGCCGCAGCTGCGCGACGTGAAACTGTGCCTGTTGGACATCGGCATGCTGCTGGCCGGCGCCGGCGTCAAAGGCGAGTTTGAAAAACGGCTGCAGGCGGTGATCGACGAAGTGCAGTCCAGCCCGACGCCGATCATCCTGTTTATCGACGAAATTCACACCCTGATCGGCGCCGGCGGCACCCAGGGCACCGGCGACGCCGCCAACCTGCTGAAACCGGCGCTGGCGCGTGGCCAACTGCGCACTGTCGGCGCCACCACCTGGTCGGAATACAAGAAATACATCGAGAAAGACCCGGCGCTCACCCGCCGTTTCCAGGTGGTGCAGGTGCACGAGCCAAGCGAAGACAAGGCGCTGCTGATGCTGCGCAGCACCGTCAGTCCGCTGGAACAACACCACCGCGTGCTGCTGCTGGATGAAGCGGTGGACGCCGCGGTGCGGCTGTCGCATCGCTATATTCCTGCCCGCCAGCTGCCGGACAAAGCGGTGGCGCTGTTGGATACCGCCTGCGCGCGCGTGGCGGTCAGCCAACACGCCGAGCCTGCCCAGGTCGAAGACTGCCGCCACCGCATCGATGCGCTGCAGATAGAGTTGGATATCGCCCGCCGCGAGGCCAAAGTCGGCATTGGCGATCCCCTGCGCCCGCAGGAAATTGAAACCCAGCTGACCGCGCTGCGCCAGGCGCTGGAACAGCTGACCGACCGCTGGCAGCAGGAGCTGGCGCTGATCCAAGAGATCATCACGCTACGCGCCCAGTTGCACCAGCAGGAAGCGGAGCCTACCGGCGAAGAAACAGAGGCGGCCCCTGACGCCGACGCGCTGCGCGCCCAGCTGGGCGAACTTCAGCAGCAGCTGAGCGCGCTGCAGGGCGAAGCGCCGCTGATCTTCGCCGCCGTCGACGCCAACATCGTGGCGGCGGTAGTGGCCGACTGGACCGGCATCCCGCTGGGCCGCATGGTGAAAAACGAGATTGAGGCGGTGCTGCAGCTCTCCGACACCCTGAACCAGCGTGTGATCGGCCAACGCCATGCGCTGGATCTGATCGCCCGCCGGGTGCGCACTTCGCGGGCGCGGCTGGACGATCCGAACAAGCCGGTCGGGGTGTTCCTGCTGGCCGGGCCGTCCGGCGTCGGCAAGACCGAAACCGCGCTGGCGCTGGCGGAAACCCTGTACGGCGGCGAGCAGAACGTCATCACCATCAACATGAGCGAATTCCAGGAGTCGCACACCGTTTCGACGCTCAAAGGCGCGCCCCCCGGCTATGTCGGCTACGGCGAAGGCGGCGTGCTGACCGAGGCGGTGCGCCGCCGCCCTTACAGCGTGGTGCTGTTGGACGAAATCGAGAAGGCGCACCCGGACGTGCATGAGATCTTCTTCCAGGTGTTCGACAAGGGCTGGATGGAGGACGGCGAAGGCCGCCATATCGATTTCCGCAACACCATTATCATCCTGACCTCCAACGTCGGCACCGATCTGATCGCCGGGCTGTGCAGCGATCCGGAGCTGCTGCCGGAGCCGGAGGCGCTGAGCGGCGCGCTGCGCCAGCCGCTGCTGTCGGTGTTCCCGGCCGCCTTGCTCGGCCGCCTGCTGGTGGTGCCGTATTACCCGCTGACCGACGCCACGCTGGGCAACATCGTGCGCCTGCAGCTGGGGCGCATCCAGCGTCGCCTGGCGGAGAATCACGACATCGTCTGCACCTTCGACGACGCGGTCATCGAGCAGATCGTCAGCCGCTGCACCGAGGTGGAGTCCGGTGGCCGCATGGTCGACGCCATCCTGACCAACACCCTGCTGCCGCAGATCAGCCACACCCTGCTGACCGGCAGCGCCAACGACCAGCGCTATCGCCAGCTGCATATCGCGCTGCAGAACCACGAATTCATTTGTCAATTTCAGGCATAACGCCGCGGCCGCCGAGACGGCGGCCCTTTGAACACAGAGAGTCATCACTATGTCGGGAACCGGGATAACCAAACCGAATTCGAACAGCCTGCCGAGCGGCTATCGATTCAATGAATTCGAGATCCAGGAAGCGATCGGCGAAGGCGGCTTCGGCATCGTCTACCGCGCCTACGATCACCAACTGGAACGCACCATCGCCATCAAGGAGTACATGCCAACCTCGCTGGCGAAACGCAACGACGATCTCAGCATCGGGCTGCGCGGTGAACGCTTCAGCAAAACCTTCCAGGCCGGGCTGAACAGCTTTATTCAGGAGGCGCGTCTGCTGGCGCGCTTCTCGCACCCCGGCCTGCTGCACGTGTTGCGCTTCTGGGAAGAGAACGGCACCGCCTACATGGGCACCCAGTTTTACAGCGGCACCACGCTGAAGAACCTGCAGGCGCAGCAACCGGAGAAAATCGACGAGGCGTGGATCCGGCGGCTGCTGCCGCCGCTGTTCAGCGCCATCAACACCATCCACCAGGAAGGCTATCTGCACCGCGACATTTCGCTGGATAACATCCAGATCCAGGAAAGCCAGCTGCCGGTGCTGCTGGACTTCGGATCGGCGCGTAAAGAGATCGGCAACCTGTCAGACGAAACGGAGATCATGCTCAAACCGGGCTTCGCGCCGATCGAGCAGTACACCGAGAACAGCGACGGCGAACAGGGGCCCTGGACCGATATCTACGCGCTGGGCGCCGTGCTGCACACGCTGATCGTCGGTTCGCCGCCGCCGGTCAGCGTGGTGCGCAGCATCGAAGACAGCTACCAGCCGCTGGCCGAGCGCCGCCCCGCCGGTTACTCGCCGGAGCTGCTGCGCACCGTCGATCGCGCGCTGGCGCTGAAGCCGGAAGACCGCCCGCAGACCATCGATGAAATGGCCGAGCTGCTGCATCTGCCAATCGCCGATGAGAACGAAATCATCAGCACCCCTGCGGCTGCGCCGGAGAACCTGCTGGTCGCCGCCAACCCGGCTGCCGCTGCGGCCGCCGCCGGCGCCGTTACCGCGCGCGGCACCCAATTCTCGCGGCCGATGATGGCCGGCGCCGGCGTCGCGGCGCTGCTGGTGATCGGTGCCGTCGCCTGGCTGAGCGGCGGCGAGGACGATACCCAGGCCGTGGCCCAAAACACTGAGGCGTCACCGGCGCAGAAAACCCTGGCGGAACAGCCGAGCGCGCCGCAAACCGCGCAGCCTGCAGCCGCGGAACCTGAAAAGGTGGCACCGCCACCGCAGCCGGTGGCGTTGGTGTACTTCAAACTGCAACCGGGCGAACAGGTCAGCCTCGACGGCAAGCCGCAGCAGGTGACGCCGGGCGCAAACGGCTTCGCCAGCCTGAACCTGGCGCCAGGCCGCTATCAGCTGGAAATCCGCCACGACGATCGACTCCGCCGCCAGCAGCTCAGCATCGACACCGCCGGCACCTGGCTGGTCAATCCGGCCACCGCCGGTTAATCCCGTTCTGAAACTCCGCCTCGGCGGGGTTTCCCTATTTCATGAGACTGACGCACCACTGCCCATCCTCATTGGCCGCGCGGCAAGGCCGCTGCAACGCCGGAGTATGCAGGGCATGACGTCAATCACAGAGGACGTTCTCATGTTGGACCGCATTATTGCGCACACGCCGCTGGGCCAGGAACAACTGTTGTTCCGCTCACTGGACGGTATCGAAGCGCTTTCCACCCCTTTTGACTTCTCTATTGAATTGCTGAGCACCGACGCGCGGCTCGATCGCAAAGCGCTGCTCGGCCAACCGCTGACGCTGGAGATCCCAACCCAGGGCTTCCTCAGCGCCCCGCGCTACCTGAACGGCAAGATCACCGCCATCGCCGTCAGCAGCGAAGAGATCGGCGGCACGCGCTACGCGGTGTATAACCTGCACGTGCAGCCGGATCTCTGGCCGATGACCAAGGACCGCAACTTCCGCATCTTCCAGGAACAGACGGTGCCGCAGATCGTCAAGACCCTGCTGGCGGAGCACAACGTGCAGCTGGAAGATCAGCTGACCGGTGACTATCGCCTGTGGGGCTACTGCGTGCAGTACAACGAAAGCAGTTTCAACTTCATCAGCCGCCTGATGGAGCTGGAGGGCATCTATTACTATTTCAAACACGAGATGGGCAAACACACGCTGGTGCTCGGGGACGCCCCCCACCACCACCAGCCCTATCCCGGCTATGAGATGATCCCCTACCACCTGACGCCGTCCGGCGGCAGCACCAGCGAGGAAGGCATCAGCCAGTGGACGTTGTCCGATCGCGTCACGCCGGGTATCTACAGCCTGGACGACTACGATTTCCGCAAGCCGAACGCCTGGCTGTTCCAGGCACGGCAAAACCCGGTCTCGCCGACGCCGGGGCAGATCGACGTTTACGACTGGCCGGGCCGCTACACCGAGCATCAGCAGGGGGAGTTCTACGCCCGCGTGCGCCAGGAGGCCTGGCAGGCCGAACATCAGCAGATCCGCGGTACCGCCACCGCGCTGGGCATTGCTCCCGGCAGCACCTTTACGCTGTATAACGCCCCGCACGCCGACGACAACCGCGAGTACCTGACGCTGCAGGCCAACTACCATCTGAAAGAGAACCGCTATGCCAGCGGCGACGATCAGAGCAGCGAACACCGTATCGACTTCATCGTGCTGCCGGCGGACGTGCCCTGGCACCCGCCGCAGCAGGCCACCTGGCCGAAAACCCACGGGCCGCAGACCGCCCGGGTGGTCGGCCCGGCCGGCGAATCGATTTGGACCGACAAATACGGCCGTATCAAGGTGAAGTTCCACTGGGATCGCTTCGGGCCGAAAGACGACGGCAGCTCCTGCTGGGTGCGCGTCTCCAGCGCCTGGGCCGGCCAAGGCTACGGCGGCGTGCAGATCCCGCGCGTGAACGACGAAGTGGTGGTGGACTTTATCAACGGCGATCCGGATCGGCCGATCGTCACCGGGCGCGTCTATAACGAAGCCAGCATGCCGCCTTGGGCGCTGCCGGCCGCCGCCACCCAGATGGGCTTTATGAGCCGCACCAAGGACGGCACCGCCGACAACGCCAACGCCCTGCGTTTCGAAGACAAGGCCGGCGCCGAACAGGTGTGGATCCAGGCGGAGCGCAACATGGACACCCAGGTGAAAAACGATGAAAGCCACACCATCGCTAACGACCACACGCATCTGGTGGGCGGCAACCAGATCAAACGGGTGGTGCTCAATCAGGCAACCGGCGTCAAAGGCGAATCCTCCGCGCTGACCGGCAAAACGCGCAGCGACGCCGTGGTTAACGCCTTTACCCTCGGCTCCGGCGAATCGCTGCGGCTCGAGTGCGGCGAAAGCGTGATCGAGCTGCTGGCGAACGGCCAAATCAACATCACCGGCACCAGCTTCAATATCACGGTGAAAGAGGACGGAGAGATCAATACCGGCGGCCAACTGGATCTCAACCAGCCTGGCGGCGCCGCGCGCACCGCCGCACCGGGCGGTGGCCATCAGGCGGCAATCCAGAGCGCCGTCGATCAGCTGTTCCCGAAATCCTGATGCCGACGCGGCCCTGCGCCGCGTCCTTTCCCCTGATTACTTGCAAGGACATCCATGGATTACCTTTTCCAGGAAGGCCATTTCACCCTCCCCGCCATCGCCTGGCAGGACTGCACGGTCAATATTCTCAAAAACCCGCAAACCGGCGCCTCGCTGGTCATCACCCGCGGCATCATTCCGCAAGGTGCCACGCTGGAGGACGAATTCGAGAAGCAGTGGCAAGCACTGCTGCCTCAGATCAGCGATTTGCAACAGTCGCCGCGCCGGCGCATCAGCGCCGGGCCGCAGGGCCATCTCAAGGCGATTGAAGTCACCAGTCGCTTTATCCGCGCCGGACACCACCATCATCAGCATCAGTTGGCGGTGCAGCCGGACGAGAGCCAGACGTTACTGATCGTCACCTATGCCGCCATGCGCCCCTTCACCCCCGAGGATGACGCTCACTGGCAGCAGGTGAAAGCGTCGCTGGTCTTGACCGAACACAGTGAACAATAGCCATGGCTGAGATCTGGGCAGCAAGAAAGGATGATGAACTGATCCACACCAGCGCGTTGGCGGACATCGCCAGCGCCGTCGCCGAAGTCGCGGTGTATGCGGTGGCGACCGCCGCCGTGTCCGCAGCAGCCGCCGCCGCAGCGCCGGCATTGGCAGGGGTGGCGGTGCTCGGCGCAGCGGCGACGGCGGCCTCCGGCTGCGTCGGCGCCGGGCTGATCGTCGGTTTTGCCACCAGCCTGACCGGCGTCGGAGAACATATCAGCAACGGCTGCGACGCCGTGGCCAACTGGCTCTTCCCGCCTTCCGTCTCCGGCGTCATTCTCACGGGCTCCCCCAACGTCTTCACCAACGCCAAACCGGCGGCACGCGCCGCAGGTCGTTTACTCACGCCCGCAGAGATCAAAGCGTTACCGGCGCCACAGCCGCCGCAAAGCTTCTGGGATTATGGCGCCGAGCTGCTGGCCGCCGGCGGTAATATCCTCTCGCAGCTATGGCAGCCCGGCGTCGCCGGCCCCAGCCAGCCCAGCCAACCGCTGGAAGAAGATAAAATCAGCTGCGACAAACACCCGCTTCCGCAATACCTGGCGGAAGGCTCCAGTAAAGTATTTATCAACGGCCAACCGGCCGTACGCAGCAATGACCGTTCAACCTGCGAGGCGAAAGTCTCGACCGACGTCTCCAAAAATGTGCAGATCGGCGGCGGCACGGTGGTGGTACGCGACATCAAGAGCGGCAAGCTGCCGGGTATCGGTTTGGCGCTGACCGTGCTGCCGCTGCTGCTCGGTAATCCGGCCAAGCTGGTTAAGAACCTGCCTTGCATGTTCGGCGGCGGTCTGGCGGCGGCGGGCGTTAACGCCCTCGGCGAAGCGATCCACGCCGCCTTTAACCCGGTGCATGCCGCCACCGGCGCCAAGGTATTGAACGACGAAGAAGATCTGGACCTGTTGCTGCCGGCGCGCTTTCCGCTGATCTGGCAGCGCAATTACAACAGCCGCAATGGCTATCAGGGACTGTTTGGCCACGGCTGGCGCACGCCTTTTGAAATTTGGGTCGATCTTAACGACCGGGACGGCGTCATTGAGTGTTGCCTGCATGATGAAACCGGTCGTGAGCTACGCTTCCCGCTGCCTGAGGTGAACCAGCCGAGCTTCAGCGCCGGTGAAGGGCTGATGTTCCGCCGCGGTGAAGAGGGACAGCTGCTGATCGCCGACACCGACGGCAGCGTCTGGCGGCTGTTCGTGCCGCTGCCGCAGACCCCTTCCCGCCTGAGGCTGGTGTCGTTGAGCGATGAGTACGATAATGCGCTGCTGCTGAACTACGACGAACGACAGCGCCTGAGCCACATCGTCGACAGCGCCGGCACCATGACATTGCGGCTGGAATACGGCGATCCGCGCTTCGACGATCGCGTCACCGCCTTGCGGCATAACGACGAACCACGCGTGCGCTACCGTTATGACGGCGGCGGCGATCTGCATCAGGTGATCGACGCCGGCGGCTTGGTCACGCGTGAATTTCACTATAACGCCCAACATCTATTGACCCGCCACCAACAGGCCGGTGGGCCCAGCTTCGCGTATCGCTGGGCGATGTTCGACGACTGGCGCGTGGTGGAACACCGCGACAGCGCCGGCGGCGGCTGTACAATCGACTACGATTTGGCCGCCGGGTTAACGACGGTCACCGAGTATGACGGCTTGCGGCACCAGCACCGCTGGAACGCCCAACGGCTGATCGTCGAATATACCGACGAGCGTGGTGAGGTCTGGCATTACCAATGGAATGACGAAGACATGCTGATCGCCACGCGCGATCCGCTCGGCCACGGCTGGCATTTCCGCTACGATGAAGCCGGTAATCTGGTCGAGGAAGAGGATCCGCTCGGCCATATCCGCCTCACCGGTTGGCTACCGCAGCGCGCACTGCCGATCAGCGTCAAGGAGCCCAACGGCGCCACACAGCATTTCTACTACGACGAGCGCCATGCCTTGATTGCCGAGATCGATGCGCTCGGCCATACCCAGCGCTACCTGCGCGATGGCTATGGCCAGGTGGTGCAAGCCGTCGACGCCAACGGCGGCATCAGCCATTTCGCTTATGATGAGCACGGGCAATTATTGCGCGCCCGCGATTGCTCCGGCAAACAAACCCTCTACAAATATACGGCTCAAGGCTGGCTCAGCGAGGTGACCGACGCCGCCGGCGAACGCGTCCATTACCGCTACGATGCCGCCGGCCGCCTGACACAGCTGCAGCGCGCCGAGGGCTGGCAAGAGACGCTGAGCTGGAACGCGCAGGGCCAGCTGGATCGCTATCAGGGGGCCGATGGGCGCCTGACGCATTATCGCTATGACGCAGCCGGCCGCCTGCTGGCCACGCGCAATCCGCTCGATGGCGAGGTGGTGCGCCACTACGACGCCCGCGGCAGATTAACGGCGCTGCGCAACGAGAATGCCGAAAGTTACCTGTTCCATTGGACGGCCTGCAATCTGTTGCAGGAAGAAATCGGGTTGGACGGCGTCAGCACCCGCTATCGTTACGACGAATGCCGCCGGGTCGTCGAGCGCCGCTTCGCCGCCAATACCTCCGCCGCCTTCTCGCACTATTTCAACCATGACGGCGCCGGCCAACTGGTGAGCAAACAGACGCCCGATGGAGAAACCCGCTGCCGCTACAGTCCGCTCGGCCAACTGCTGCATGCCGCCAGTGACCGCGGCAACGCATGGCATGACGAGCCGACAACGGCTCAGAGCGAGGTCAGTTTTGACTATGACTTGCTGGGGCGGGTAACCCGTGAACAAGGTGCCAACGGTACGCTGCGCTATGATTACGATCCGATGGGTAACCGCACGCAAACCACCTTGCCCGACGGACGCGCGCTGCGCGCGCTGTACTACGGCAGCGGCCACCTGCTGCAGCTGGCGCTGGACGATATCACCCTCAGCGAGTTCGAGCGTGACAATCTGCACCGCGAGCTGAGCCGTACGCAGGGTCGCCTGACCAGCCGAGTGCATTATGATCGGCTGGGGCGCAAAGACCGGCGGGAGATCTTCAATGACAACCGCCAGCGCCCGGCGCCGGCCAGCAGCTCGCGCCAGTGGTCCTACGACTATCAAAACAACCTGACGCGCGAAGAACACAACGCCAACCCGTTCTCCTACCAGCGTTATCAGTACGATGCCACCGGTCGATTGCTGAGCCGGGACGGCACGCTGCCGGATACCGAGCGCTACCGGTACGATCCGGCATCCAACCTGCTGGATGAGGGGCAATTCCGCCAGCGGCACAACCGCGTACTGCATTATCAGGGAATTGATTACCGATACGATGTCTTTGGCCGCACGGTGGAAAAACGCAAAGGCCACTACCGTTGGCAATATCTCTACGACGCCGATCATCGCCTCTGCGAGGTGGTGCGCTACAGCCAACATCGCAGCGAAGCCCAGCAGCATGTGCAGTTCCACTATGATCCGCTCGGGCGGCGCACGCAAAAGCGGGTGTGGCAGCAAAGTCAGGATCTGCGCCAACCGGCCGGCAAATGCCAAACCACCACGTTTTTGTGGGAAGGTTTCCGGCTGCTGCAGGAAACTCGCGACGGCATGCCCCTCACCTATGTCTATGCCGATCAGGGCAGCTATGAACCTTTGGCGCGCATCGACGGCCACACGCCGGCCCAAGTATTTTACTTCCACACGGCGCCGAACGGCGAACCGGAAAGCCTGACCGACAGCGACGGAACGCTGCGCTGGCAGAGTCACAGCAGCGCCTGGGGCCGCATAAAGTATGAGGAAAATCAGCAAGATCTGGATTATTCCCAAAACCTGCGCCTGCAGGGGCAATACCTGGATCGGGAAACGGGATTGCACTACAATTTGTTCCGCTATTACGATCCGGATATCGGCAGATTTACCCAGCACGATCCGATAGGTTTGGCCGGCGGGATCAACCTGTACCAATACGCGCCGAATCCGCTGGGTTGGGTGGATCCTTGGGGATGGAAGCCACGATGCGCAGCAACCAAAGCCAACGATCATAATCAGGCAGCTTTTGGTCGACAATGGCAAGGTCGAGGTATCTACAAAGGACGAGACTCTTGGTCAAATATCATGTTGAAAGAAGGTGACATTGTTTATGGCGGCGCTCCAGGGCAATCTGGTTTTTACTTCAACAAGGCGACGCTAGATGCTGCAGGTGGCAGTAGAGCCAAGCTATGGGAAAGTTTGCAGGTGCTTCCACATGAAAAATTTGGTTATAGATCTAAAATACAAGCATATAGAGTAAAAAGAGAAACGATTGCAGGAACAGGTAAAGCGATATCTCAAGACCCAACGAGATTCGGCGAAGGCGGAGGAACTCAATTTTTCCTTTCTAACTATAAAACTGTTCTTGAGCCAATTGATAAGCCTTTTGAAATTGGATTGTAAAATGCAACTAGATACTTATGACGGAACACTAGAACTCGCGGGAATAACGCTAGGTACAGCGACAACCCGAGAAATGCTAATAAAAGGCTCCAGATTGTGGGAGGGTTGGCCAGAAAAGTCAGATGGTAGGACTACATCATACAGAACAATAATCAGTACAAAAAAAGAAAAAGCCGGCGATATATATATAATTGCCGACTTCTCCGGGGCCTTCATTACAGATGCAGTGCTTTGCAGTTGGCGTTTTGCGCCTGAAAAACTCATGATGGGAATACAAAAAAAAGTAGAAGGTGCTATTACCAAAAATCTTCGAACATGGTTTTATGAAAAAACTCATATACAACTTCCAGTTAGTGGTTCATGGGGGCATATTGACGCTGCTTATGACCCACATAATTTAACGGGAACAATAGTATGCAACTATCGCAGTGCATTTCATACTGAGGATGAATGGCGAAAATATTGCAAAAGGAATAACATAATTTATTAAAAAAGAGGAAACTCATCCACATTATTATATAAAAATTCACACACTCATTCCATAATGCAGAGTGTGTGTGATTTTTCACCCCCCCTCGAATATCGCAAATAACTACATCTTCACTTCGCACACTAACAATCAATAAAGGCATGAATCATTTATTCACTAGATCTATTTAAATATTATGAACAAAGAGAAAATTGTCATTACCCCATCAAACAGGCAACTATTTGATGATAACGAAGAGCAGTTTCGTTTATTTAAAAAAGAAGTATCCATCCCTAACTCTAACGAAAAAGTACTTTATGATAACAGCTCTGCGATACCCATATGGGATATAGATGAAAACATCAGGAAGGCGATCGCAGAAAAAATAAGCGGGATAAAAGTCATAGAGTACCCATATGACCCAATACCTTCATATAAAAATGAAAATCTGGATATCTACATTCAGAATGTAGAGTCGGAAATGCACAAAAACAGAATAACAATAATCACGGCGACGGGTGAATCACAACCAGCAAGATATAAGATAAAGTTGCTGGGTTTCATTTTTCACTGGCGCTCTATTAGGGGCGCTTGCTGAAAACAGTAGGTTTATAAAAACCTTAAATATACATTCTATGATATAGACATGGAATAATTATCTTATGACTGTTCCTCTTTTAAATGAATCTTTAAATATCCCATCAAAAGGCTCCCAAAGAGCCTTTTGATACGCTACCGCGCCGTCTCACCACTTCTTCACCGTCTGGTAAATATCGAGGTCGAAATAGCCGTCGGCTTCGCAGTCGTTGAGATAGTGCTCATAGCTCACCCCCTCAACCGGCTGGTAGCCGCTGGCCGGCAGCAGCTTCTGATAGAACTCGCCCCACACCCGCTCGAAATCGCCATCGCTGATGCGCACGTGGTAGACCGCATACTGCCCGGCGGGCAGCGTCTGCACGGTCACGCCCTCGCTGCCCGCCGGCAGCGCGAAATCGTCCGCCACGCTTATCACTACGTCGGCACGCAGCTTTTCCGGCGCCACTTCCGCCGGATCGTCCCAATACAGCACCAGCCATTTGCCAAACGGCACGCCGTGGCGTTTCCGCCATGCCAGCAGTTGCTGCGAGCCCTGCGGGATGGTCTGCGGATACGGCCCCACGACTCTCACTCCCACCACCTTCTCCGCCGCTTTATCGATAATCCTCACGCTCATCGCCCTTATCCTCCCACGTTATTTCAGGCGCCGATTTCGGTGCGCACGTCCAGCAGCTCGGGGAAAAAGGTCAGATCCAACGCCTTTTTCAGGAAGCTGACGCCGCTGGAACCGCCGGTACCTGACTTAAAGCCAATGATCCGCTCCACCGTTTTCATATGGCGGAAACGCCACAGATGGAAACTCTCCTCGATATCCACCAGCTTCTCCGCCATTTCATAGGCTTCCCAGTAGGTCTGCGGGTTGTCGTAGATCACTTTGAACGCCGGCAGCAGATCCGGGTTGCGCTGGTAGGGCTGCGTCCAGTCACGCTCGAGGCACTCCTGCGGGATCGGCAGGCCGTGGCGTGCCAGGTACAGCAAGTATTCGTCGTACAGGCTCGGCGCTTCGAGGATCGCCTTCAGCGCGGCGTGCTTTTCCGCATCGCTGTTAAACACCGCCAGCATCGCCGCATTCTTGTTGCCGAGCAGGAACTCGATCGACCGGTATTGGTGCGACTGGAAGCCCGATGAGCTGCCCAGCACGTCGCGAAACTCGACGTACTCCGACGGCGTTAGCGTTTCCAGCACCGCCCACTGTTCGAACAGCAGCCGCTGGATCTGTTTGACGCGCGCGAGGATTTTGAAACAGTGGCTGAGTTTGTCCTGTTGCACCAGCCGCACCGCCGCCTGCAGCTCGTGCAGCATCAGCTTCATCCACAGCTCGGAGGTTTGGTGCTGTATCACGAACAGCATTTCGTCATGATGCGGCGGGTTGGAGAGTGGGTGCTGGCAGTCCAGCAGCGAGTCCAGGCACAGGTAGTCGCCATAGCTCATGCGTTTGGAAAAATCGGTGACAATCGCGCTTTCTAATTCCCGTTTGTTCATCTGTTCTCTCCGTTGCGCCCAGCGCCCCATCGGCCTGGAACGTGCCGCAAAGAGAAAACAATAGTACAGAACCCGCCGCCCCGAAGGGCGATAAACGAGAGGTGCTTCGCAGATCTCACTCATCTGCGTTAACACATTGCCCCTCTCCCCCTGTGTTGTTTAGTAAACAACACGGCTGCCGCCTGACGATTCTCACAAATGCGCAATCCCATGTGCGCAGCGCCCCGGTTCCAGCTTGCCTGCGGCCGGCTTCCCTTATAGATTGCAGGCTAACGGCAGGCAGCAAGGTATCGGTAAATGGCAAATATTCGTGATGTGGCGCGGTTGGCCGGCGTGTCCATCAGCAGCGTGTCGAACCTGCTGAACAATCGCAGCCACCAGATGAGCGCGCAGACCCGTGAGCGCATCGAACGGGCGATGGAAACCCTGGGATACCGGCCGGCCCGAGCGGCGGTGCCCGCGCCGCAGGCGAAGATCATCGGCCTGCTGCTGCCGTCGATCGTCAACCCGAGCTTTTCGGCGCTGGCGCATGCGGTCGACGGCGCGGCGCGGGTTCACCGTTACCGCGTTTTGCTCGGCAACGCCTACCGCCAGGAACAGGAAGAAGCCGCGTTTATCGACGATATGTTCCTGCACGGCGTGCGCGGCATCATCGTAGCGGCGAGCGACATTCGCCAGACTCATTTTGTTCGGGCCGCCGAGCGAGGCATGAAGATTGTCAGCTACGACAGCCCGTTCGCCGAGCCGATGGCCACCGATACCCGACTGTTCGACAGCGTGTCGATGGACAATATCGCCGCCGGGCGCCTGGCCGCGCAGCACCTGCTCGAGCGCGGCTGCCGACACATCGTGTTCGCCACCGAAGCGACGCTAACCGTCGGGCGCAGCCACAAGATCGACGGTTTTCTGAGCGCGCTGGGGCACAGCCTGAGCGAACGCCAACGGGTGATCGAAGGCAAAGCCAACAGCGCCTACGGCGACACGGAAATGTTCGAATTGGGGCTGACGCTGGCGCCGCGCGTTCTCGCGTTGGCACCGCGCCCGGACGGCATCGTGGCGATTAACGATGCGCTGGGCATCGGGCTGATGGTGGGCCTGCGTGCCGCCGGCATCCAGGTGCCCGCAGACATCTCGGTGATCGGCATCGATAATATCGCGCTGGCCGGCCTGGCCGAACCGGGGTTGACGTCGATTGGCCCACCGCTGGCGGAGATGGCGCAGCTGATGGTCGAACGCCTGATCGGCCGTATCAACAATGATTTGCAACCGCCCGGCGAGTTTCTCTTCCCGCCGTCGGTCATCAGCCGGCGCTCGGTCAAAGCCGCCGGTTAATACGGTAAAAAACGACTTTCCCAGACGATGCGCAGCCGGCATCGTCCGGATCGTCACAGCTAAAAGCAGAAAAAATAGAATCGTCGCAATAAATAAACGGCGCGACGCTTTTATGCACGCAACGTCGTTATTCAGCACGCCGCTCATGACTTTGAGCCGGGCCGCTATTATTCCGATTAACCACATGGGAAAAACCATGATGAAAAAAACAATGCCAACGGATATTGAACGCAGCGCTATCAGGAAGTTGACGTTGCATATCGTCCCCCTCATGATCTTATTGTATTTCCTGGCCTTTCTCGACCGCAACAATATGGCCTACGCCGCCAAAGCGTTGGAAGATAATCTGGGATTGACCGCCTCGGCTTTCGGCTTCGCCTCCGGGATTTTCTTTATCGGCTATTTCTTGTTTGAAATACCCAGCAACGCCGGCACCATTAAATTTGGCCCGCGCATCTGGTTCGCCAGAATATTAATTTCCTGGGGCATCTTCGCGACCCTGCTCGGTTTTGTGCGCACGCCGCTGGAGCTGTATATTTGCCGTTTTATGCTGGGCGTGTGCGAAGCCGGTTTCTTTCCCTCGGTGGTGTATTACTTCACGGTTTTCTTTCCGGAGAAATACCGCACCAAAATTCTCGGCATGTTTATCATCGTCCAGCCGCTGTCCAACGCGGTCGGCTCGCCGATTTCCGGCTTTATTCTCAATATTCAGCATGACTGGTTCGGGTTCGCCCCCTGGCAGCTGCTGTTTATCCTCGAAGGGCTACCGCCGATCGTCATCGGCCTGCTGATCCCGTTCCTGATCAAGAACTCCCCCAAAGACGTCGGCTATCTGAACGTGGAGGAAAAAGCCTGGCTGATGAGCAACGCCGGCCGCTCCAAATCCGGCTCTAAAATCACGCTGGCTGACTTCCTGAAGGGGATTAAAAACAAGAAATACCTGCTCTACGCGCTGCTCAACTTCGGCATGGTGTGCGGCATTTATGGCTTCGGCACCTGGCTGCCGTCGATCATCAGCGCCCTCTCCGGCGGCGATATCTTCCGCGTCAGCCTACTGGCGCTCATTCCCTACGGCCTGGCCGCGCTGCTGGTCTATCCGTGGAGCCTGTGGGCCAGCAAAACCAAAAAGCTCGGCGTATTTGCCGGCCTCAGCATGGTGGTTGCCGCCATCGGCCTGATGGGGGCGGTGACGTTTTTTAAATACGACCCGCTCGTCGCGCTGTCGTTCCTGTGCATCGCCGCCATCGGTATCTACACCGCCGTGCCGCCGTTTTTATCCATGCCCGCCAATATCTCCACCGGCGCGGCTGCGGCCGCCGGGCTGGCTGTGGTCAGCTGCATCGGCAATATCGGCGGTTTTGTCGCCCCCTATGCGGTGGGCGTGCTGAACGATCTGACCGGCAGCAGCGCGCCGGGGCTGTTTTTCCTGGCCTCGTGCCTGCTGGCCACCGGGCTGATCTGCATTTTCTACTGCGCCAAACAGCGTGAAGGCGTCATCAATTCTTAACGAACCAATAAGGAGTCAATCATGGGCGATCTTGCGGGCAAAAAGGTCTTTATCACCGGAGCGGAACAGGGCATTGGCCGCGCCACTGCGGAGCGGCTGATCAAGGCCGGTTGCGACATCTATTTTCACTATCACAGCGACGAAAGCGGCCCCAAGGCGCTGGTGGCGCTGGCCCATTCTCTGGGGCAAAAAGCCGCTTACGGCTACGCCGATCTCATCGATACCGACGAAACGCTGCGCTGCGTCGCGGCCGGCGCCGAGTTTCTCGGCGGCATCGATATTCTGGTCAATAACGTCGGCGGCATCGTCGGGCGCAAATGGCTGGGCGAGATCGACCGCGCCTTCTGGCAAACCGTGATCGACGTGAACATGACCACCATGCTGAACGTGACGCAGAGCGCGCTACCGTTCCTGAAGGCGGCGGCAAACGGCGCCAGCATCGTCAACCTGGCCTCGCAGGCCGGCCGCGCCGGCGGCCACTCCGGCTCGCTGGTCTATTCCGCCACCAAGGGCGCGGTGCTCACCTGGACGCGCTCGCTGGCGGCGGAGCTGGGCGAGCACGGCATCCGGGTAAACGCGGTGGCGCCCGGCCTGATCCTCGGCACCCGCTTCCATAATCGCCACACCACCCAAGAATCGGCGGAGGAAACCGTTCGCGCCATCCCGCTGGGCCGCGCAGGCACGCCGGACGACGTGGCGCGCGCCATCACCTTTCTGGCGGCGGAATACGACGGCTTCATCTCCGGCGCCACTCTTGATATCAACGGCGGCATCTACCGCATGTAATTCAGCTGCGGGCGGCACGGCTGCCGCCCCCTATTCAGGTATCGCCTTATGATTAAATCCGCCATCATCCACCCACCGCTGCTCGCCGCGCTGGCGCAATGCGGGCATAAAACCCAGGTGCTGATCGCCGACGGCAACTACGCCTGCGTGACCCACGCGCCGAAAGACGCCACCGTGGTCTATCTGAACCTGGCGCCCGGCACGCTCGCCGCTCCGCCAATCCTGGAAAAACTGCTGGCCTGCATCAACGTGGAAAGCGCGGCGCTGATGGCCTGCCCGCCGGACTTCACCAACGCTATCGAAGCCGAATACCGGCAGCTGCTGCCTGAACATTGCCCGATCGAATACCTGCCGCGCGAGGCGTTTTACGCCGCGGTCAAATCGGATCGGACGTTGCTGGTGATCGCCTCCGGCGAACAGCGCCGCTTCGCCAACCTGCTGCTGACGGTGGCGCCGGTGGTGTGATGACGCCATTGCGTTAATGGCGGTTGTGCCCCAACCGCCATACCTGCGCTTTACGCCAGCTGCTGATTCACGATATCCGCCACTTCTTTCGGCTGATGATTGATGAAGAAATGATCCGACGAAACGGTGTGCAGACCGATATGCGCGCTTGTATAGCGCGCCCAAGCCGCCATGTCCGTCTTGGAAACAGTGCTGTCGCGGCTGCCGTGAATCAACACCAAAGGATAATTGATTGTCTTCTCCTTCAACGCCCGTTTCATATGAAAATTAATCGACAGCTCGTTGCGTATAATAGGAAAAAATAAGCTTCTGAAATCAACGTCATCCAAAATATCAGGTTGAGTTCCGCCATAACGACGCAATACTTCGGCCATTTCATCATCATCTGAATGCATCGGATCATGCTTAAAATCCGTAATGTGCGGCGGTGCTTCTGCGGCGATAAAAATTCGCGCCGGCGGTTTATCCTGAGCGATAAAACGACTCGCCAATTCAAAGGCGAATAATCCGCCATTGCTGTGACCAAGAAATGAGTACGGTTTTCCCGACATCAGGCTCGTGGCTTCTCGTTCCACCTCATCCAAAATTTTGTAGACATCATTGCACAACGCCTCTGAAAAGCGGCGCCCATTGCCGGGCAGTTGCATGGCGTACACGGACGTATTGCTATTGACGTAGTGAGAGAATGGCACGAATACCTCGGCATTTCCGGCGGCATAAGGGAAACAAAATAAAATATGCTCATCATCCCCACCGGTACCCCTTTTTATTTGCTCAAACCACATACGGCTTCCTCTGCTTTGCAAGAATATGACGCTATCCGCCACCGCGGAGAACGGGAGCGGCGTAATCAAAATCAATACCGTAGCGGGATCAGCGGGATAGTTTATCCCGCTGATTTCCCCTCAGGTATAGCGAACACGCTGCGCCATCAAGCCAGCGTCCAATGCCCTAACCACGAAGTCATTTTTTCCGCCATCATTGCCGCGCCTTCTCCCGCGTTCATCGTCAGGTGGTTCCCCGGAATTACCTGCACCTCGAAGCGGCCCAACACCCAGGGATGCCAGAACTTGCTTTGATTTTCAGGAAAATCTGCAATCACCTCACGGTGAGAGAAAAACAGCACATCACTCATCAACGCATGCGGGTGGTAACGCTGCATCATCACGTTATGCCGTTGCCAGGTGCTCAAGTAACGAGGTAAGAACGCCGAGGAAAAGAGCGTTTCGGCCGCAGTTCCTTTGGTGATCTCAGATAAATAATGGATTTTATCCGCCATTTGGGTCATCGCCTTCCAGGCATCCCAATCAATGTCCAGTGACACCAGGCCAAATGAAAGCAGGTAGTCCAAAATCTGTTCATCCGTCATGGCCGCAGGCAGATTTCCCTGTCCTGGGGAATCAATCATCACTACCGGCAGAGACACATGTTTTCCCTCTTGGTACTGCCGCGCCATTTCAAACGCGATAATACCGCCGAACGAAGAACCGGCCAGGCAACATTCGCCTCGCTCAAGATGCGGCTTCAGCAAAGCCAGATACTCTCCCGCCAATTGTTCGATGCTCTCGAAGGCGCCCGAGCCATTCAGCAGAGGTGAACGTATGGCATAAATCGTTCTGCTGCTTCCCAAGCATTGAGCCAACTCCCGGTAGAAATAGATGTCGCCGCCGATGGGGTGGATCAACACAAGTGGCATCATCCCCTCATCCTCACCGTCGCGCAGCTTCACCAAACCGCTTTCGCCCTGAGGCTTCGCTGTCGCATGAGCCTCTAGCGATTGCGCTATTTGCACGACGCTCGGCTGTTCCATGGCCATAAGCTCAAGACGTATACCGGTCATTTTTTGCAGGCGGCCAATCAGTTGCAATGCGCTCAGCGAGTCGCCGCCCAGTTCGAAGAACCCGCGCTGTGGATCGACCGACTCACACCCCAGAACCTCGTTGAACAACATTGCCACCCGTTGTTGCATATCTCCTTGGTGCACGGCTGCCTCCGCCGGAACCGGGGCCGGCCGCGAATGAGCGGGTGAATTCATCACACCGAACCAATGCCGCTGAGGCGCGAAAGGATATGCCGGTAGACGCAAAGACGCTTGCCCCGTACACCGCCAGAAACGCTCCTGGTTGATTTCCACACCTGACATATGCAGCACGCCAACGGAACGCCACAGCATCTGCGCAGCCTGCCGCTCATCCGTAGCGTTGCGCGGTGAAGAAACGACAACGGCCGCATTCCCCAATGCCGGATGGCGCGACGCCAACGTACTCAGAATTTGACGCGGCCCTACTTCCAGCAATACCCAGTTGTCATCGGCACGGCGTTCAAGCAAGGTACGCAGGCCGGCGTCATATTGCACCGTATGCCGCAGGTGCTGCACCCAATATTCGGGCTGACAAACCTGTTCCGCC
This sequence comes from Serratia sp. CY33802, assembly GCF_052169095.1. NCBI lineage: Bacteria > Pseudomonadati > Pseudomonadota > Gammaproteobacteria > Enterobacterales > Yersiniaceae > Serratia > Serratia sp. CY33802. Next base: position 583,687 of record NZ_JBJNLL010000001.1, on the reverse strand, counting down.
GTTGCCCACTGGCCGGTCAAATTGGAGATAAACGGTAACTGCGGCTCGTTGAAGGCAATTTCTTGCAGCGCGGCCTTAAACTCTGCCAACACAGGCTCCAATAAACGCGAATGGAACGCGTGCGAAACCTTAACCGGATGGCAAGATACCCCTTGGGCGATCAAGCTCGCCTGCAAAGAGGCGATTGCCGACGCCGCGCCGGAAATGACACAGCTTCCCGAATCATTAACGACGGCGATATCGACGCCCAACGCGGCAGCCTGTTCGCTTACGCCCTCCGCCGACTGTTTGATAGCCAGCATCGCCCCCGGTGCGGTGTGCGCCAATAGCGCACCGCGTTTGAGCATCAACTTGAGCGCATCCTCCAGTGAAAATACGCCGGCGATACATGCGGCAACATATTCGCCCAGGCTATGACCAATCATCACCGTCGGCTCAACACCGAGGAAGCGATACCACTGCGCCAACGCATATTCATACACAAACAGCGCCACTTGAGTGATTGCGGTGTGGTGTACGCTCTCCCCGTTCGCCAATACGTCTTCCCGCGTTATTTCACCGCCCATCATCGGCTCGAGCAATGCGAGGCAACGATCGACCTCCACTCGGAATTGCGGTTCGGCGTCATATAACGCCTGTGTCATGCCGACGAATTGTGCGCCCTGGCCCGGGAACATAAAGGCCACCTGCGCCTCGAACGCAGGTCGGGCCATCGTTTCGCCCTTCTCGCGCAACCGCGCGACGACCGCTTCCCGTGAATCTCCGGATACCCACCGTTGGCATGCATAGCGGTGTCGCTGCGCCATCAGGGCATAGCCAACCGCCTCCATCGAATGCTCAGGATGCGTTGCCAAATGATCGGCCAAAGCCTCACTCATCCGTTCGAGAGCTGCGTCATCCGCCGCAGAAACGCAAAGCATATTGCGCTGAGCGGACTGAGGTGCGGTTGTCGGCGTGTTCGGCGCCTGCTGAAGGATAACGTGCGCGTTGGTGCCGCCAATGCCGAAAGCGCTGACGCCGGCGGTGCGGAGCCCTGTGGCGCTTTCCCAGTTGCGGGTTTCAACATTCACATAAAACGGCCCTTCAGCCAGTTTTAATGCCGGATTCTCACGCTGCATATGTAGCGTGGGAACTAACGTGCGATGCTGCAGGCACAACGCCGTTTTAATCAAGCCGGCGATGCCTGCCGCGACATCCAAATGCCCCAGGTTACTTTTCACCGAGCCGATTGCGCAGGCGTGTTCCGCCTGTTGTCCGGCGAAGGCCGCTTTCAACCCGGCAATTTCAATAGGGTCGCCCAATGGCGTGCCGGTGCCGTGCGCTTCGACATAGGAAATGTCCGCCGGCGTGACATCGGCATCGGCCAATGCCTTGGCAATCACCGCCTGTTGACGGCTCTCGCTTGGCGCAGTGAATCCCATTTTATCCCGCCCGTCATTATTTACGGCCGACCCTTTCACAACGGCATACACAGCATCACCGTCCGCCAGCGCTTGCGCCAAAGGTTTCAGCACGACAACACCTACCCCTTGTCCTTCAATGGTTCCCGCCGCTTGCGCATCAAACGGACGGCAGTGACCATCAGGTGAGAAGATCATCCCTGGCTGGTACAGGTAACCACCGCGCGCTAATTGACCAATGGAGATGCCGCCTGCCAATGCGACCTGACAGTCGCCCGCCTGCAAGGCGCGACAAGCCTGATGAACAGCGACCAGCGAGGATGAACAAGCCGTTTGGATCGTCATCGCCGGCCCGGTCAAATTCAACTTGTACGCCGTTTTTGTCGCCAGGAAGTGGGATTGGTTATGAATCATCAACTGGTAATGATCGATCAAATCAGCCTGAGGCATGTTCGGTAGAACAACGTCTCTTTCGTAGTTGCTGTTGCCGATGGCCGCATAGACGCCGATATCACCGGCAAAGCGCTGCGGATCGCAGTTCGCATCTTCCAAAGCATGCCAGGCGCATTCCAGGAAAATTCGCTGCTGCGGATCCATCAGACGCGCTTCCTGAGCCGTACAGCCGAAGAAATCGGCGTCAAAGCGATCGATATCGTCGAGCATCCCCTGGGCGCGAACATAATGCGGATGATCCAGCAGTGCGGAGTCAACCGATGCCGCCAGCGCCTCGCGCGAGTAATGCGTAATAAACGCCTCGCCATCGCATAACCGTTGCCAGAATGCCGCCAGCGTTTGCGCGCCTGGGAAACGGCCCGCCATCCCCACAATGGCGATATCGTCCCGGGCATTGATCGGTCCAGTCGTCGGTGCCGGCGCCGCTTCATGTTGGCGACCTTCGATATGCGCGGCAATGCGGGCAATGGTCGGCAGACGGAAGAGATCTATCAGACCGATTTTTTGCTGAACCTGGTCGGGTAACATGCCATAGAGCCGGGTCAACATGATGGAGTTCCCACCCAGTTCAAAGAACGAGGTATTGACGCCCACCGCCTCGCAACCGAGCAATTCTTGCCAGATAACCTGCAACTGCTTCACCAGCGGCGTAGCGATTTCGCTCTGCGCCGCTGGTGATGCCTCACCGGCGTCAACCGACGGCAACGCACGCACATCCAGTTTGCCGTTAGCGTTTAGCGGCAAGGCAGACAACGCAATCCAATAGGCAGGCACCATATAATCCGGCAGTTGTCGACCGACGTGTTCATTCAACTGCCCGGCGTTAATTTCGCCCTGCGCCACATAATAGGCAACCAACGCCTGACCGACGTTCCCATCCCCCGCCACTTGGCATATTTGCACGGTAACCTGCAAGATCGACTCGTGCTGCAATATAACCTGCTCAATCTCGCCCTTCTCAATACGATGGCCGTGCAACTTGACTTGCTGATCCTGCCGCCCAAGGAATGCTATTTCACGATTTGGCAAAATGCGCGCGCGATCGCCGCTGCGATACCATATCCCCTCAGCAAACGACAGTGAGACAAAGCGTGAGGCGGTCAGCTCAGGCTGGTTGTGATAACCCTCGGCCACGCCGCTGCCCCCGATATAGAGCTCGCCGATGGCCCCGACAGGCAAAGGTCTGCCGGCCGGGTCCAACACCAGACAACGTTCTCCCGGCAAAGGGCGGCCTATCGTTAAAACGCGATCCGTCGCGGCACGCCGATAATGTTTACCGGTTGACCAAATGCAGGTTTCCGTCGGACCGTAGGCATTGACGAGCCCCGTGAAAACAGCCAGGGCCTTCTGCGCCAAATGCGGCTCAAGCTTTTCACCGCCGACCAGAAGTAAACATTCCTCGTCCCCCTGCAATACCGGTAGGACAATTTCCAGCATGCTGGGCGTTGACTGGATGAAATCGAACTTACGGCAATCCAGCCCAGTGACATGGTGAGTTCCCAAGGTAACGCAGCCGCCGCTCAATAACGGCAAACCGTATTCAAGACCGAAAATGTCGAAAACGGGGTTGGTCATGCTGTACGTTTTCAGCGCTTCCCTGCCCTGGAAGTACTGCTGCCAGAAACCTCGCAATGTGGCGAGCAGCGCCCCATGCCCCACGCTAACCCCTTTGGGTTTACCCGTCGTGCCGGACGTGTAAAGTATGTAGGCGGTCTTCTCCGCCGCAGGTGTGAACGTCGGCATCGTGGCCTGTTTGCGCCACAGCGCTTCTCCCGCGGTGCCGAACAAGGGAATAGACGGAATACCGTACTCGGCCCCTTCATCCCCAGACATCGTCAATACGGCGATAGCCTGGCTGTCACGCAGAATGAAATCGATACGCTCCTGCGGATAGTCTTTGTCCAGCGGCACATAAGCTGCGCCCAGTCGTCCTATCGCCAACAAGGCCATGACCGTCAAGACTTTGCTGTGCAGTCGCAAGGCAATAGGCGCGTGCGGCGTCTTCTCAAGGCGGCCGGCGATGAGATTGGCGAGTTGCGTCACTTCTGCGTCAAGCTGGGCGTAGCTCCAGCTGCGCTCGCCGTCACTCAGCGCCGAAGCGTCTGACCGGCTGCATGCATAGTGCGCCAACACCTGCGATAAGGTAGCGGCATTCCCCGGCGCAGGAAGCATCAAAGGTTGCTCCGGCTCACAATAAACCGGAGCTATCGCCACCGTCTCCGTACTCGCGTCTTTCGCCATGTGGCCGACGATGTCCTTTAACAGTGCCATCGCTTGCCGCATCATCGCCGCATCAAAGTACTCTGCCGCATATTCCAGCTTAATCAGCAGAACGTCCGGCTCCTCCTCCACGCTGACGACCAATGGATAATCCCTCTGCTCATTGCGACCGACGAATTGATGACGCAGTTCGCGGTGGCGGTCTTCATCAGGCTGCGGGTAATTTTCATAAATGAACAACGAGTCAAACAGGCGCTGGCCCGCAGGCTGCAGATGAGCCAGATCGACCAGGCATCGGGTATTGGCTTCATTAATATCTTGCTGCAACCGATGTGCCTGCTGAATCAGAGGCACATCGCTTTGATGCTCCACCTTCAACGGTAGCGTATTGAGGAACATGCCCAGCGTGTTTTCGATACCATTCAACGGCAGCATCCTTCCCGCCACCACGGTGCCCACCACGGTCACGGCAGCACCGGAGTAGAGTGCGAGCACCTTGTGCCAGGCGTATTGCAGCAAGGCGTTCAGGGTCATGCCTTGGCGCTGGGCAGCTTCGAGCGCGCACCGGCGCTCTTCGGCGCTCAGTTCACAGCGGCAAATCCCTGCAGCAGAGACGCTCTTAATGGCTGCTAACGCCGATGACTCCGCATCCGGACGGCGCCATCCGCTCAGATCCGGCGAGGTGTCGACCGATCTCAGGTAGTCGCGCCAGAAATCCGTGTCCCTATCGCGATGCCGTTGAATGTAGCGCTGCACTGAAGCAAAGAGATCCGGTCTGTCCGCCGGCTCACGTCCGTGAGAAAACGCCAGGTAAGCGTCATGCAGCGCCCCCACCAGCAGCGGACTGCTCCAACCATCGAGGATGGCGTGATGTACACAGAACAGGCAAGCGAAGTGATCATCCGCCAGTTTGACCAGGCAGACACGGTACAGTCCGCTTTGTTGGAGATCGAAGCTGGCCTGCTGCTCACTTTCCTGCAGCCTGTGCAAGGCGTGTTCCCGCTCTTCAGGCGACAGATGGCTGATGTCATGGACGTGCCAAGGGAAGCGCCCTTCATGATCCACGACCTGCACGATTTCACCGCGCCAATCGAACCGCAACCGCAGGCAGGAGAACTGCTGTTGCACCCATTGCCACGCCCGCTTGAACGTCTCGGGCTCGATCGCACAGTGATAATCCCAGCGCGTAGCCACGCGATACACCCGATCGGCGTCGCCAAAGGCCAGCGAATGGTGCAACATCCCTTGCTGCAGACTATTGGCCATGAAGACCGCATCAACCGCCTGCGCATGTTGCAGCCGATCCAGATGGGGTTGCGGGAGGGCGAAATCGACATCCGATTCGGTTAACCAACGCCAGGATGGCCAATTCATTGATACCAGGCCATCTTCCAACTCTCGAATAAGCCGCTGCGTCAACCAGGCCGCGTCATGCTCCCGCAGCCGGCTTTCGACCCGCAATTCAAGACGATCGCCAACGTTCAACACGACGATATCGATCAGATGCGTCCCTTCCTGGGAGGCATGGCGATGCAGCCCCACAAAGTGGTGATCCAGCGCCCAGTCTCCCGCCGCCTCCATCTTGCCCAGGTAGTTGATGCTGATGCCGTCCTCTTTCACCACGGGCAAACCACACAGGACACCGAAGTTTTCCGCCCGCTGCGACCAACGTCTCAGATTATTTTTCACCGCGAGCAAATGCTCCCTGGCATCGCGTTGATAGCTAAAACGCACGGGATAACGACTGGTGAACCAGCCCATCGTCCTGGAGATATCCAGCGTTCGCTCATCCGCTTGCCGACCGTGCCCCTCAAACCATAGGCTAAAGGCGGTTTGTCCGGTCAAATCATACAAAACGCGGCCAACCGCCCAGGCCACCATGTCCTGCGGCTGCATGCCGAACATGGCGAGGTGCTGCATCAAGCGACAGGATGGCCCTTCCCCCCACGCAAGGGCATGACGCGTCGTCGCGGTTCCGCCCAGCGCTTGCAACGCATGAACTTCGCTGCCCGGCAATTGCCCCAGCCACTCTTCACGTTCATGAGAGGTAATTTGCGCACGTTGCCGCAGATGGTTCACCCATTGGCGATAGCTGCTGGCCTTCTCCGGCAGCGTTTCCTCTTGGCTCAGGCGTCGTAAATCGTCGACGATCACCTGCAGACTGACCGCATCGACAATCAGGTGATGGCAAGCGACGAACACCCTGGCCTTGCCGTCCGCGTACCCTTCAAGAACGGCGAACGCGGCCAAAGGCCCGCTCTGCAGATCGAACGCCTGCTGCCAGTCGGCAAAACGCTGCAACAGCGCGGCGTCAAAATCCGGGTGGTCTTCCGGCAGCGACAATGCGCGAATGTCCAAAGCGTGGCATGGCGGCAGCGCAGCCTGCGGCTGGTAGCATTGGCGCCATTCTCCCTGGGTATCTTTTTCGAAGCGCAGATTGAACGCGTCGTGCTGCGCCACGAGGCGCGGCAACAGGCATTGCAGACGGGCCATTGTCATGCCAGGCGCCACCAACAGCCCGTACTGGTTCCACTGCTGCGGATGCGGCAGATCATGTGCCAGGAACCATTGCTGGATGGGCAGCAGCGGAACTGCGCCGCTCAAGGCCCCTGTTTCGCGCTGCACGGTCTGGATGCCGCCAACGGTTTGACGGCCGAGCAGAGTGTCGTAGAACGATGCGATGGTGCGATACGTCAGCAACTCTTTCAGCGTGACATCCAGCTGCAATTCGCGCCTTAACCGCCCCGCCATTTGGATACTGGCGATACTGTCGATGCCCAACTGGAACAAATCCGCCTGGGTACTGAGTTCATCCGCCGGCACGTGCAGGATCTCGCCCCACAGCCGACACAGTTGATGTTCACGGTCGTCACGCGGCGGGCAATAAGTCGCCTGCTCTTCGGCTGCGGGTAGCGGCAAGGCGTTGCGATCCAGTTTGCCATTCGCCGTCAGCGGCAAGGCATCCAAAGCGATAAGATGCGCCGGTACCATATACTCCGGCAATTGTTCAGCCAGTCGCGAACGGAGCATTTTCTCGTCAGCGTTCGCTTCGCCGACGTAATAAGCCACCAGCATCGGTGCCGGCTGCGCCATCACCAGTGCCACGGCCTGGTGGATCCCGCCGCATTGCAGAAGCCGGCTTTCAATCTCCCCGAGCTCAATGCGATGCCCGCGCAGCTTGACCTGGAAGTCGTTGCGCCCCAGGAATTCGACATAACCTGCCGCATGCCAGCGCCCTAAATCGCCCGTCTTGTAGAGGCGTCCGTGACGAGGGTGCGAAATGAAACGCTCCGCCGTGAGCTGTGGATTTCGCCAATAATTTAATGCCACCCCCATCCCGCCAAGATAGAGCTCACCGGTCACGCCAACCGGACACATCTGTCCCTGCGGATCCAAAACATAAAGCGCCTGATGAGGCATCGCAGTGCCATAAGGGATGGAGCGCCAGGCCGGATCGATCGCCTCTATTGGGTACCAAACGGACCAAATGCTGCCCTCAGTCGCCCCGCCCAGGCTGATGCAGTCAGCGTGCGGCCAAAGTGTGCGCAACGTCTCCGGCAGATTCAGCGGGATCCAATCACCGCTCATTAAAAATGCGCGCAGCCTTGGCAGTGAGCATCCCTGCCGTGCCACGGCATCGGCCAGCAGCCCGGCAAGCTGTGGAACGCTGTTCCAGACGGTGACTTCACGCTCAGCAAGCAGCGGCAACCACCGCTCCGGATCTTTTACGCTCTCTTGAGCCGGTAAGACGATCTCCGCACCGACGCTAAGCGCGCCGAAGATGTCATAGACGGAGAGATCGAAGCTCAATTCAGACAGCGCGAACAGGGCATCTTCAGCGGTCAGCGAGAGGCGTCGATTTACCGCTTGCAGCGTATTCACTGCGCCACGGTGATCGATGGTGACCCCTTTTGGCCGCCCGGTGGAACCGGAAGTGAAAATGACATAGGCCACATCGGCGGCGCTGACGTGCGGCAAGCCGAAACACGGTGGCAAAGCGGTCGCCTCATCCAGCATATCCTCGATGACCAGCAGTTGATAACCCGCTTCGCTCAGTGTCCGGATATCCACACGCGCCGACTGTGCCCGGGTCAGCCAAAGCTGTTCTACACCGGCCTGTTGTAAAATATCGGCGATGCGCCCCGCCGGCCACTCCACATGCAACGGTAGATAGCCCTTGCCGGCCTTCATGATCGCCAGACAGGCACAGACCTGGGCGTAGCTTTTTTCCGCCAATACGGCAATCAGCGGCGCAGATGAGCCCATCCCCTGCTGCGCCAACGCATCGCTGTCTTGTTTCAATTGGCCATAGGTCATGCCGATCGCCGCTTCCCCGTCATACACCGCGATAGTTTCTCGATGCCGTGCTTGCGTCGCCAACAGATCGAACGCGCTGAACAGGGTTTCTTCACTGAGAGGCTGAGTGACGGCATTTGCCCGCTGCATCATTTCTCTTTGCGCTTCAGGCAAATAGTTTTCGCATCCCACCGGCGTTTCCCAAGGCTGCTGCGCTAATAGCGAGATCAGACGGCAATAGGCGCGATTCAGATGCGCAATGGTTTCTTCATCAAACAGCTGTTCGACATAAAGCCACTTGCTCATAAAGCGGCCATCGACTTCAATAGCCTGCAGGTCGATCCAAGCCTGAGAGGTTTGCGCACACCAATATCGCTGCTCGCGCGCCTCGCTGTCTTCCAGATACGCCTGTTTATCCCAATCGCCGGTTTGTTGCCCTACGACGCCAGTGAAGACCAACGGCGACACCGCCGAATGGCGATCCAGGCCGTGCAGTTTCACCAGATCGCGCTGCACATCCAACCCGCTGTACAACGCATGCTGAATGTCGTCCCACATGCGCTTATGCGTCGTCTCGATGGTGGTGAACAGATCCTCGCCGGCATCGCGAAAGTGGAACAGGTTGGTCGAGGTAAAATCACCCAAAATGTCGTTTACGTCCTCGCAAACCGCGTAGCGGTTGAACAGCGTCATGGTAATGAGAAACTCGCTGTTGCCGGAATATCGCGCGATGAGGTAGCCATAGAGGCTCAGCAATACCGACGAGTATGAGACCTGATAATGCTGCGCTTGCCGTTTGAAATCCTGCCAAATTTGTTTGTCTATATATAGCGTATGCTCTGCAAAGTGCGGGTGTTCAACCGTGGCCGACGGTACCTTGAGCGGTAAGTTTGGCCGCAGCGGCATATCGGCCAGCTTGTCCTGCCAATAAGCGCAATCTCGTTGATACCAACGGGAGGCCTTCAGATGGGCCAGATGCTCCTGGTAGTCTTTGAAGTTCACGGTTGCCAGCGGCGGCAAGACATTCCCCCGATACAGCGCATTAAGCAGTTGATACAGCGCCAGACGGCTTTGCACATCCAGCAAAATCAGATCGAGACTGATATGCAGCACGTCGCGCTCGCGCAGCCGGCTGATTTCAAAAGTGAACAACGGGAAACGGTCGACCTGATAGACCTGATGGGACAGGCGCTTGCGCACGCGCGCCAGCGCGGTAGCCTCATCGTCGAGGCGCAGGTCATTCACCGCCAAGGCATAATGGCCGGCCTGCGACACCGAAATGAAGCGCTGAGTCATGCTTTCCGCGTCATACACGGTGCGCAGCACCGGACAGAGGGCGATCAATCGGTTAATCGCCAGCTCCAGACGTTCGTCATCAAGGCGCGGATACACGAACTCGTTGTAGATGTGGTTGGCGACGTTGCCGATCTCATAGTTTTCAAAGCGCCCAACCAGATAGGCTTTCTGAATCTCGGTCATGGCAAAGCAGTCGCCGTTTTCGGCACCGCCCTGCAGAGGTAAATGCTGTAAGTCGCGTTCATCCGCAACATTGATGAAATCGCCAAGGCCGTATTGGGTTCTTCCCTGCCGTTCACAGCACGCTATCAGCGTGTCTATAGCCGCCTCCCAGGCCTCCAGCAACTGTTGATTTTGCTCACCGGACAGACCGCTGACGACTTCGAGCTGCAACCGACCTTGCTCTATGTAGCTAAAGAGCGTAATACCGAAAGGCAAGCCGTTGTCAGGATGGCGCGTCTCACCGACCGGCGACATGACCAGCGCCCAATCCTTTTCATCCGGCGAAGTCAGCTGTCCCAGGTAGTTGAAACAAACATTGGGCAGCGGCAACCCTAGCTCACGGGCAAACGCGCCAAATCCTACGCCCTGATGAGGCACGCCGCGCAGTTGCGCTTTGGCCGCCTGCAAACGCATTGCCGGATCGGGAGAGGATGAGAGCGCACAGGGATAAAGTGACGTGAACCACCCGACGCAACGATGAACGTCCAGAGTGGCATCAATCTCTTCGCGTCCGTGCCCTTCAACGGTGACATGGGTCAGCTCTCCGTTAAACCAGTGAGCGAGCATGCCGTCTGCACACGCCAGCAAACATTCGTCGACTTTCGCATTGAAGGCACGTAAACCCTCGGTTTGCAGCGCCTGCGTCACTTTTATTGATAACGCGAGGCGGCTGCATGCCATCGTAGCGCCGCGCGCAGCCGGCAACGCAACGGGGCGGTAGTCCGCCATCCTGGCCCGCCAGTAAGACGCCTCTTCCGCGTGATTGGCACAATATTGCTCGAAGTGCTCAGTCCACTGACGATAACTCGTTCCCTTATCTCCAAGGCTTTCACCGTGGTAGGCGTTCGCCAGATCGCGGGCCAGAATGCCCCAGCTGACGCTATCGAGCACCAAATGGTGGCAAGCGCAGAAAATACGGGCTCGCCCCTCGTCGAACCCCGTGACATAACCAAAACGATAAAGCGGCCCGTCGGTCAGATCGATATCGCTTTGCCATTCGGTCAGCACGGCGGACAGGGCCTCTTGCCATTGCGGTGCCGAGCGTTCGACATGATGACACCGCAGTTCGATGGCGTCCGGCATCGGTTGATAGCCTTGGCGCCAATGCGACGAATCCTCAGACGTAAACGTCAGGCGTAGCGCATCGTGATGTTGAATCAATGCGTGCAGCGCTTCGCGCAGGCGTTCGACATCCAGCGCCGGCACATCCAGCAGAAACGCCTGGTTCCAATAATTCGGATAAGGGAATGCGCAGTCAAAGAACCAGCGTTGGACAGGCAGCAGCGGCAACTCGCCAACCAATACGCCCTGCTCCCGTTTGCCTTCAATCATCACCTGCTGCTGATGCTGAGCGAGACGTAAATGGAGTGCATGCACGGTTTTGCTGGCGAACACGTCTTTCACCCGGATCGATACGCCCATCGCCTGGCGCAATTTGCTCACCAGCTTGATCGCCATGATGCTGTCCAGCCCCAACTGATACAGGTTAGCCTCACAGCTGAAATGCGCTTCATCGATCCCCATCATTTCCGCAACAATGGCGGCGATCTGCGCTTCCCTCTCCGACTGCGGTGCGACACGTTCCTGTACGACCGGCAGAGACGGTTCAGGAAGCGCACGCCGATCCAGTTTGCCATTCACCGTGACGGGCCATTCTTTCAACCAGATAAAGGTCTCCGGCACCATGTACTCGGGCAAGGCGGCGGCAAGAAAGTGTTGTAGCGTCGCCTCCGGCAACGGTGCCTGCGCCGTGTAATAGGCCACGAGGCGGGGATGGGGCTGTTGATAAACCAGCGCCACCGCCTGGCGCACCAAGTCAAACGCTTCGAGACGCTGGGCGATTTCACCCAACTCAATGCGATATCCGCGTATTTTCACCTGAAAATCATTGCGGCCAACATAAACGATTTGCCCATCATTCCGCTGATACACCAAATCACCGGTTTTATACAAACAGGCATAGTCATCCGCCCGCTCATCCCATTCGGTGCAATACGGATTGACGATGAATTTCTCCGCCGTCAGCGCCGCTTTATTCAGATAGCCGCGCGCCAGTCCGACGCCGGAAAGGTAGAGTTCACCCACCGCACCGGGCGGCAAAAGCCGCTGCCCTTTGTCCAGGACCAACACTTTCATGTTATCAATCGGCCGCCCGATCAGGACGTTATCTATATCCGGATCGTTACAGTCGAAATACAGCACATCGATGGAGGCTTCGGTTGGCCCATAAAGATTGTGCAGGGCGATATGAGGCAAACACTGCTTAATCCCTTTGACCTGAGTCAGTTTGAGCTCTTCACCGCTGCAGAACACGTAGCGCAAGCTCGGCAAGCTGACGTTTCGATCGCGTTGAATGCCCTGTAATGTCTCGGTAAAAGCCGCCAGCATGGATGGCACAAAATGCAGTACGGTGATGGTTTCGCGCTCGATCAGCTCAATCAGATAATCCGCGTCCTTGTGGCCATCCGGATCGGCAAAAACGATGTTGGCGCCGTAAAGAGAGGCCCAAATCAGTTCCCATACGGAGACGTCAAAAATGTACGGCGTTTTTTGTAACACCCGATCGGCTGCCGTCAGCGGATAGGATTTATTCATCCATTGGATACGGTTGATCAAACCGCGGTGCGTGCACATCACGCCCTTGGGCTGCCCTGTGGTCCCGGAGGTATAGATGACATAGGCCAGATCGTTCGGTGATATCTGACGCGCCATGTTTTCATCGCTCAACAACTCAAGCTCGTGGCGCAGCGATTCATCATCCAACACCACCAGCCGCCGCCCTGGCGCCGCCACCCGGTGTCGGTAGGCCTGATGGCAGATAATTACGTCGGCCCGGCTATCCTGTAGAATGTAATCGAGACGATCGTCGGGGAATGCCGGGTCGACAGGCAAATAGGCGGCCCCCAATTTCAGGATCGCCCAAATACCGACCAACAGCTCGACGCTGCGATCCAGACACAGCGCAACGCAGGCGCCATGCCCCACCCCACGTGACGATAAGGCGGCCGCCAACTGATTGGCTTGTAGATTCAACTGGCGATACGTCAATTGCCGATGCCGATCCGCACAGGCGATATTGTCCGGCGTCAGCGCTACCTGCGCTTCCAATAAAGACGCGATATGCTCATCTTCTGAATAATCGCAGCGCGTGTCATTCCATTCAGACAGCACCTGCCGACGCTGGGCTGGCGTGATTAAATCGATTTGTTCGAGCGGCGTCTCCCAGGATTGCCGATCAAACTGGCCCAGCGCATAAACTAACGCCTCGAGAATATTGCGAACGTAGTCCTCTTCGTAACGATTCTCCGCCGCGGTTAACGTGAAATCGATTTGACCGTCTCGTTGAGCGGCAAATAAGGACATGCCAAACTTTTCCGCCAGATCGGGATAAGACTCCAGACGATATTCCACGCCGGGGACGGCGATATCGCCGTTTTCAAAGTTATGGAAGGTAAATAGCAGCTGAACCAGTTCATTGATGCGCACCGCGCCACCGTCGATCTCCGGCGCCAAGTGCCCAATGTTCACCCACGGATGTTCCTGCAACTGCAAAATATCGTGCTGAATGCTTTTGACATTGCTCAACACGCTTTGGTCTGCGCGCAATGCGGCGATGACCGGCAGGGTGCTGATAAACGGCCCAATGGCGCGGCTGAACGCCTCGGGGCGATTCATCACTGTCAGTCCAATAGGGAAATCGCTGTCCTGGCCGCTAAAGGTCCGTAATACATGGGCGAACGTCGTAAACAACAGAGAATAGAGCGTCAGTCCCCGTTCGCCGCATGCCTGCGTCAAACGCTCGACAACCTCCGACGTCAATCCTGCCTGCACGGCAAAGGCACGATTCTCCACGCCAGAGAGATGGCGCTGTCGCAATGCCGGCGGTTCCGCCTGATTCAAACGGGCGGCCAACGATGTTCTGAACGCCTGAACATCATCTTGCCGCACCCGCCACTGTTGATATGCGGAGTAATCCAGGTACCCCGCTTCAGGCTGCGCCGATACAGACGGTGTGGCGTACGCACTCAACAGTTGATGAGCAAAATGCTGGACGGAAGGGGCATCAGACAGCATATGATGGTGAACGCACGCCAAAACGGCCTCTTGCGTCTCAGCCCGCACCAGCAGCACAAAGCGCGCAAACTGCCCTTCCGGCATAGGGAAGGTTTGTTGTGCCAACGCCCGTTTCTTACTTTCCAGCTCGGACCAGGAAATCCTTTCTACTTCCAGTGCAAACTGCTCAGGCGCCAGAAAAACGCGCTTCATATCGCTATCAATCGACTGACGCAACAGGGGCTGATGCCGTAAAAAGGTTTGCAGCGCGTTTCGCAACCGCGCGATATCCACCTGCGGCAATCCAATGAACAAAGGTACCGTATAGGTATACGGCAAGCCGTCGATGTCGCTTTGCAGATACATGCCTTGCTGAATTGAGTCCAGCGCAAGTGGCCAGCTACTTGGCGGTAGCCTCAGAAAAGACGTTTCCTTCGCGAGTTGTTCGCTGGTCACGCCATTGTTCTGTAACAGCGTCAACAATTCGTCTTTGCGTGCCGCCACTTCAGCCTTCAGATCGGCATCAAAGCCGATATCCTTGTCGACAGAAAAACCCAACCGATCGTCCGCTTTAGCCCACAATAAAATGTTATTTTTTTTCAGGTTGTTCAATAAATCCGTCAACATCATTACAGCGCCCCTTCTTCTCTGCCGTTGCCACAAGGTTGCCCGGCGACCCACGCCGCCATTTCCTGAATCGTATTGTTGTTGTAGAGGTCTTCCAGACGCATCTCGGTTCCCGTCGCGAGGTTGATCTTGCGTACCAGTCGCATAGCCAGAAGCGAATTCCCCCCTTGAGTGAAGAAGCTTTGGTCACAACCGATTCGCTCTTCACGCTTGTCCAGAAGCTCCGCCCAAAGTCGGCGCATCCGTATCTCATCATCGCTGCGCGGAGCCAGACATTCGCTGTGCTTGACGACTTTCGGCAAGCATGATGTATCGACCTTACCGTTGTTAGACAAGGGGATTTCCGGGATCAAAGTAACGTGCTGCGGCAACATATAGTCCGGCAAACGACGCGCCAAATGCCGTCTGATCGCCTGGGTCATCGAGACAGTGAGCGCAGGAACGTCAAAGGCCGGTTCATCCTCGGCCCGCACATACCCTATCGCCATGCTGCACAACGTGTCCTCGGCCGGCGTGACGCCAAGAATGCAGCCGCCAATTCGCCGCTGGGCGGCGAGCGCGCCAAATCGCTGCATCATCCAGCCACTGGCCTGATAATGGCACGCGTTCTTAGCGCCATGGACCTGCAACAACACCTGAGACGACTGCAACACCCCGTACACGTCTGATGATTCGGCCAGCACGGAGGTCTCACCGAGGCAATAGTGTCGCCCTGACGCGCGAGCGACATAGGTTCCCCCCTCGTTTTCCATCACGCTGAAATCGACGCTGACTTGCGGTGGTGAAGTGACGGCGCAAACGCCGAGGTGGATCCGACACGCTAATGCCCCCTCGTCAGGTGAAACGGCGTCAGCGGGCTTGACGTAATAAGCGACGCCCAAAGACTGGAGATGCTCAGTCAGCAAGGCCAACATGTGGCCGACTTCTATCTGCGCCAAAGCGAATGCGCGCTCGGCATATAACGCGGTGATGGTTTCCCACCGAACCACCAAGTCCAGATAAGGCCCGGTGTGTTCTCCCGACGCTTCTGCCTGGTACAAATGCTGTTCCAGCGGATGGTAGTAGTAATAACCCGCGGCATATTCTCCCATCGCCGCCGGGAGCCCGAGATACACTTGCACCGCATAGAGGCTGCTGGCCGAAGGATAGCGATATTTTGGCAACGCGCGCTGCGGCGAACGGAAAGCGGCGCATACGGCCAACAGCCCGGCCAAAGACGCAGGCGGCAGCGCGCTTCCCTCTTGCGCCATCTGTTGCGTCAACCACCCCGGCAGCGCTTCGTACAGACTGCTGATGGTTTCGGCGGATAACGCCTCCGCGGTAAACTGGCGAGTGCTCTTGCGGGCACGGTAAACCGCTTCATCCAACGGATAGGGTATCGCTCGCGAAGGTTGCAGATCTTGACGTAACGCCGGCAGCGAAAGCACGAATGCGTCGCGGTTAGCAAAATAGAGCGGCACCGGCTGTTGCGCCTCGGGAACAACGTAAGCCATGAGGTCACCCTCGCTGAGCCGCACGATCGTCTGCCGGATCCCAGGTAATTGGCTCAAGTTATTCTCGATATCCTCCAGCTCCACGCGATAACCGTTAAGCTTGACCTGGGCATCTCTTCGGCCGAGGAACTCGATATAGCCTTCCGCCGACCAGCGGCCCAGATCGCCGGTTTTGTACAGGCGTCCATAGGTTGGATGATAAATGAAGCGTTCTCGAGTCAGCGTTTCAGCCTGCCAATATCCCTGAGCAACGCCGAGCCCACCGATATGTATTTCTCCGGTTACACCGAAAGGACAAGCACTCCCCCACTCATCCAGCACCCACATCTGTTGATTCGGCATGGCGACGCCATAAGGAATGCTTTTCCACCTCGCGTCTACCCGATCGATTTCATGCCAAATGGACCAGATGCTGCCCTCCGTCGCGCCCCCCAGGCTCACCATCTTGCTGTCTGGCGATTGGGTTTTCAGGCGATGAGGCAAATTGAGCGGCAACCAATCGCCGCTCAACAGGAACAGCCGTAACCGGGTTAGCGCCTGCGTCGCAGGTTCGACTTCGTCAACCAGCAGGCCCGCTAATTGCGGCACCGAGTTCCAGAGGGTCACGTTATGTCGGCGCAGCGCGGCCACCCAAGCTTGCGGCGCTTTGGTCTCACGCTGGGAAGGGATCACCACACCGCCCCCCACGGCCAACAAGCCAAACAGATCGTAAACGGACAGATCAAAGCTCAACTCGGACAGCGCCAGTATCCGGTCTTCCCGACCGACCGACCAACGTTGGTTAACAGCCAGGATGGTATTGACCGCCCCCTGGTGATCGATCGCTACCCCTTTCGGTTTACCGGTAGAGCCAGAGGTAAAAATAATGTAGGCCAGATCGTCAGCCCTGACGATCGGCCAGGCAACCTCCGTCGACGCACGTTCCTGCGCCGGCGCCACTATCTCGTCGAACACCAAAATCGTGATATCCGAAGGCAACGCCGACAGCTCATGTGCCAGGTCATGACGCTGCTGAGCAGAGAGCAGCAAGATATCGCACCGGGCTTGCTGCAGAATGTCGCGTATGCGCTCCCATGGCCATTCGATGTGCAACGGCAGATAAGCGCCGCCGCTTCTCATGATCCCAAGGGTTGAGACGGCCTGCGCATACCCTTTCTCCAGCAGAATAGCGGTAATACGTCCCTTTTCGCCCTTGGTATGCCGCAATAGCGCACGCCCCAGCGTGTTGCTGTCCTGTTCCAGCCTGGCGTAGGTAAAGTGGCGTTCGCCTTCGGTTTCGATCACCGCAATGCGCTCGGCCGTTTGCGGCGTTTCCAGACTGGAAAGGAACAACCCGTGCAGCGTTTGCTCCGACACCGTACTTTGCGTGGCATTCCAGCGCATGACCGCTTCCGCATGTTCCGCCGGCAGTTCAGGCTGCGGGAATGACATGGTTTCCCAATCGTGTTCTGCCACCCATCGAATCAGAGAACAATAGCCTTCGTGCATGGCCTTGATGGTTTTCTCATCAAATAATTGTTCGACATAATCCCACTCGGCAACGAACCCTTCATCGTTTTCGTAGGCTTTATGGTCGAGCCACACCTGAGACGTTTGGGAGATTGCGTATTGAACGCCGCGATATCCTTCATTAAGCGGCAATTCAAACATGCTCGCTTTATTGTTCATGCCAAGCACGCTGGTCAGCACCACCGGCGCGATAACCGTATTGGCGGGCAGATTCCGCCGCTGTTTCAATAAACGCTGTACGTCAATGCCGTCAAATAAATTATTATCGACGTCATTAAGCAAGGTGCGGTGGATAGCCGATAGCTGTTCGCTCATCGCAACGCCATTTTGACGTTGGTAATTGAACAGGCTTAAAACGGTAAAATCGCCAATAATTTGCTCGACCTGAGAATGTAACGGCAAACGGTTGAACAGCGTTAAATTAAGGCAAAGGCTCTCTTGACCAGACCAATAACATAACGTTCTGCTGTAGAGCTCAAGGATCAGAGCGGTCGGACTAATATTGAAGCGCTGGCATTTGTCGACGATCTTTTGCCAACTCGACATGGGTATCGTCGCAGACAAACGCCGGAAGCTCGGCTTATCGATCCTGGCGGGATGCGCGGCCAGCGGCAATCCGACCTCCAGCGTATAATCATCGATTTTCTGCAGCCAATATTGCTGCGCCCGCTCAAATAATGCGCTACCGCGCAGGCGCTCGTACTGCAGCTGATAATCGCGGTAGCTGATATCCAGCGGCGGCAGCGCCAGATTTTCGTCGTGATATAACGCAATCCACTCGCCGAATAATATTTCAAAACTGGTCATGTCAATGATAATGGCATCAAAGCTGACATGCAGAAGGTATTTCCCTTGATACTCGCTCAGGAAAATATCGAACAGCGGATAACAATCCGGTTTGTAAACCTTGTGCGAGTACTCGGCGCGCAAAGCCAATAGCTCGTCTTCATTTCTCAGGGGGTGGTAGCCTATTTTGTAATGCGCTGCCGCACTTAAAAATCGCTGTTCTCCCTCTTCAAATACGGTGCGCAACGCAGGATGGCGTGCAATAAGTTGATTATAGGCACGCTCCAATTTTTCGTGATCAATATGGTCGAAAACAAATTCATTATAAATATGGGTAGAGACCTCGCTGAGATCGAAACTTTTCATTCGTCCCAGATAATAAGATTGCTGAACATTATTCAGCGGGAAAGGATGGTACAGATGGGTCTCATCACATTGTGCAATCTGGTAGTCTTGGTAAAGAAAACTGCCGCGCCCGGCGGCCACCAATGGCGTTAACCTGGCCACATTTTTTCTTTCGAAAATATCTTTAACTTTCAGATCGCACTGAAGCGTACCGTTTATGCGATTTACCAAGCGAATGGCCGACAGGCTGTTGCCTCCCAAAGCAAAAAAGTCGTCGGTAATGCCGATTCGTCCGCTTTCGCTCCCCAATACATCCTGGAATAGCTGGCACAGGCATCGCTGGAACTCGTTTCCCGGCGCTACGTAATGCGCTTTATCTTGCGCTTGTACCTGCGGCAAGGCTTTACGATCCACTTTGCCATTCATATTCAAGGGGATCTCAGGCAGGTACATATAAGCGCTGGGGAGCATGTAGTCCGGAAGCAGCGTCACCAGATAATCCTGCAGTTGCTGGCGTGCCACCGGCGATTTGGCCTGATAATAGGCAACCAGGAACGCCTGTTGTTCTTCCTTGGCCGGCTGTAAATTTACAACAACCTGCTGCATCCCGGGGTAGGTTCGCAAAACCGACTCTATTTCACCCAGTTCGATCCGATGTCCCCGCAATTTTATCTGGTTATCCCATCGGCTGAGGTATTCAAATCTGCCGTCGGGCAAACAACGCACGCGATCGCCCGTCTTGTACATGACGCGACCGAACCAGGCTGACGGCGTGCTGGAACATATGTTCGGCAAAAAGCTTGCTTGCGTCTGACGCGCATTGCCGTAGTAACCGCGCGCAACGCCCAACCCCGAAATATACATTTCCCCGATCACGCCGGGAGGAAGTAAACGCCGCCGTTCGTCCAAGATAAAGCACTGGGTATTCGCCAGCGGGCGCCCAATGGTGACGCTATCAACCCCAGGCAACAGTTCATCCGCGGTAGACCAAACCGTCGTTTCGGTTGGCCCATACACATTCCACGCACGCTCGGTGTTTTCTGACAACCAACGCGCCACCGCATGCGGCACCGCTTCCCCACCGCACAATGCCCGAACGGGTAGCGTTGTCTCGGCATATTGCTGCGCGACCTGATGCCAAAAAGAAGGCGTCCCCTGCATCAGGCTCACGGAATGACTCGCGATAAAGTGCGGCAAGTCATTATTCGCCAACAACGTCTTCTGGTCGGTTAATACCACCGTGGCGCCAAACATGAGCGGCATAAATATTTCCAGAGTTGAAATATCAAATGCCAACGTCGTGATCGCCAGAAAACGATCCTGATGCGTCACAGACATGCGTCGAGAAATATCGCTGGCGATATTCACAAAGCTGCGATGTTCTACGGCAA
This sequence comes from Serratia sp. CY33802, assembly GCF_052169095.1. Classification (NCBI taxonomy): domain Bacteria; kingdom Pseudomonadati; phylum Pseudomonadota; class Gammaproteobacteria; order Enterobacterales; family Yersiniaceae; genus Serratia; species Serratia sp. CY33802. The sequence goes on along the minus strand of NZ_JBJNLL010000001.1, from coordinate 563,596 downwards.
CCCCTTTAGGCTTACCTGTCGTTCCCGAGGTGTAAATAATATAGGCCAATGCTGAAGCCTCAGCCTGGGAGGGGAATTCGTTGCAACCGTCGGCCCCAGCGAAAGGAGAAGCGGCATATTCACGCCAATCCAAATAACTCAGCCCTTGCGGCAGGCTGCCAGCTGACTGAGCATGCGCACCGATGATTAACGCCGGCTGGGCATCGGCCAAAATAGAATAGGTCCTCACTACGGGCGCATTTTTGTCGATCGGAATATAGGCGCATCCCAGCTTAAGCACGGCCATCAGGCATACTGCCAACTCCGCCTCACGCGGCATCATCAAGGCAATTTTGTCGCCTGCCGCTACCCCATATTGCCGTTGCAGATAGTCGGCCAGGCGACTGGCCTGTTGCTGCAGCATTCGATAACTGAGCGTTTCATTTTTCGTTATCACTGCAGGGTGATCGTTAAGCGCCCTTGCCTGTTGTTCAAACATCCCGACGATAGTCTGTCTCGGATATTCACATTGCGTGGCATTAATTTTCGCATAATAACGTTGGTAGCTATTTTCAGACACGCCGGTCAACGCATCTATATCCCCTTCATTACGCATGAATGTGGCGAGCGCCGCCATAAACTCATCGATATTTGCGGCTACAACGTCGAAAAAGGGGTTTTCGCCGTAAAATTGCAAACTGAGCGTACAGCGCGTGCTGTTCCATACGATCCTGATCGGGGCCGCTGCCGCGTCGACCTCCCCCTCATCCATGATGACATCTACGCCAACCACAGATAAAAAACGGCCGTCATGATGGGATTCGTAGAATGGGTTCGCCGGGTCCCCCTGCAGTACCCGCACTAACCAAGGAGAGAGCTCGGGGTATGTTTCCGTTCCGTTGAGTAACCGTAATACTTTGCTGCTGCGTTGCCTATCTTGCAATTGCAGAGCATAAAGCCCAGGCCGCCGTGCATTGAGCAGAAACTGCAACTGGAAAGCCAACAGCAAAGCCTGTTGCGGCTGCGCAACGCCATCGATGGTCCGTTGAACCACTGCAACATCGTTAACGGCAGACACTTCATCCCTCAGGTTGAAGCAGCCATAACGCGGTTCATCGTTTTCCAGCGCTCGCTGCTCTTGCTGTACCCTCTGCTGGGCAACCAGCCAATCCGTAACTCGGTTTGGCCCTTCGGGCAGAGCAATATCCAGATCTTTCGCCTCACGGCTGAGCATGACCACGCCATCGATGAACAACTCGCCCAACACCGTCTGCGACAACGCTCGGCGGGCTTCCCGCCACGGCAGCTCACGCTCAGCTAACGCCCTGATATTCCCGTCTTCTTCAGCATGAATCTGGAACAACACATTTTGTCGATCGGCGAAAACGGCTAACCGGACGATGGGGCCTCTCACCGAGGCGCTTTCTTCGAGACAGAGCTCATAGTCGATACGCTGATCGCCAACGTCGGAATAGCAAAAGAGGTTGTGCTGCGAACCTGTCCAGCGCGTTCGCTCAGCGTCGCTCAGACCGATTAAGTAGACAAAGTGGCCGGCATCCAGCAAGTAACGGACAATATGGCTGCGCAACGGTTCTACGGTGTGGTTGACAAGAATGTTCAGAATCTTCATGGATATTACTCTTTTGGGTTATCAGGGTTTTACCGCCACGAGGATCGGCAACACGCCGCGTGAGCTGTAGTTGATATCTTTAACCGTGAACCCTGCCTGGGTTATCTGTTGCCTGATCTCTGCTTCTGAAGTGAAATTAAGGTAGGTAGCCTGAATAATGTCGCCAAAGATCGCGAACTCCTGCAAAAGGTCCGCCATTGGCGTTTCATATTTATCCCACTCCCCGGTGGGCGCGTTCTTTTCCGGCGGTGGCGTGAGGAAACTGAGCAACAAGGTTCCCCCTGGTTTTAATGCCTCGAAGAACCGACGATACAAAGCCACCAGCCTGTCCGGGTCAGACTCATACATATTCAGGCCGTTACTGGTAATCACATCGAAAGCGTTTTTTTCTTTTAACTCCCAGGCATTCTGCTGCGAGAATCGGCAACGGTTCGCCATGCCAACGCGCTTGGCCTTTTCGTTGGCGTGATAAAGTGACTCCGGGTCAAGATCAATGCCGGTCAATTGCACCGCGCCATGGCCGCTGTAATCCAAATCCAATAAATCATCCATCACACCGCACGGGATTGAAGCCAGCGTCTCCGCCTGCGTAATCAACTCAGCCAGCAAGGTCTGATAACGGTAGTAACGCTCGCGCGCCCGGCACAGCAACGAGCGATTCAGAAGCCAGTCTTCCAAAACATGTTCGGCGGGTTTTCCGGCGGGATGCTGGAAAATGTAAGACGTCCAGTAGCCATTGAGGCCGCGGTTATGCAGGAGGAAACGACCAAGCTCAAACTCCGTCAATTGATCGACCAGTTCAAGATTTCTCTCTAATGGAAGAATAAGCGAATTGCTATTCCGTAAACGCGCTTTTATTTCATCGGCCAACATCTTTGTTTCAGTCAAATAGGCCAGTTTAGAATGTGTTTTATGCGAGGCGAAACTATCCATACCCATCTCCATGATTAAATTATCCAACCAATATTTTCGAATCCCTGGCGCACTATCGGCGAATTCAGAATGCCGGTTCGTTTCAAAGCCATTAGCACGTTTTTAACAATGGGGACATCAGGCGTCACTTCAAAACCGCGATAAACCTTATTGATTGACTCCCGGCTGGCTTCGCAATCATGAGTTATCTTCGATAACAGCTCAATGTTAAACTGTTTCTCTGATTCAACATTCAAATACATTTTTACGAAATCAGCGATCTGCCCGCCGATCATCGCCTGATCGTTTTCATCCAACCTCGTCCAGATATAGCCAAGTAATTCGAGAAAGAAAATATAGTGTCTGGACTCATCGTTCATATGGTCATTAACATAGTATTTAATCGATGGATGAACGCCGTCACTATTAAAGAACTCCACCAGCTCTCTCACCAGGGTCGTTTCGAAAATGCACACCGCAATGATCTCGAAAATGTCATGGCAGCGCTCAGGTAACCGTTTCATCACCTCTGTAACGGCCACATAGGCGTCAGAATCCGGGTAACTCAGCGCACCGAGATCGGCATCATGCTCTCTAAGTTGATTGATCATATGTCTGGCGATATAAACATGGTAATACTCATCGATGATGACGGTATAGGCATTCAATTTAATCTGTTCGTCAAATTTGACAGCGAGATCGCCGTAGATAATTTTATTGCATGCTGAGTTAATGAGTTTGATCTCAAGATTAACGATATCATTGAGGTATTTAAACAATGACTGAGTAAGTATTTTTGACTTCCTCTCATTGTCCATGCCGCTCATCATGTCAGCCAAAAATATCGGCTGATTCTCCTCGGGGAAAAATGCGCCAGGAATAGTAAAGTCGATAAATTTACCGGGGCGGGTTCTTATTGATGCGCGCTGTTCCCATTTATCAGTATAGGCGGCAGACAAACCGCCCTTCGAAACCATGGTTTCATTTTCCATAGATATTCTCCAGATGAAGGAATACATGTATTTAAAAAAGTCATGCCGTTCCCGGCCAAATATAAATATTTAGCCGGGGGTCACGCGAAAACGATTATTTATTCTTCAGCTTTGCTTGGGGATGCCACGATACTCAACATAGACAACAACACGACAACGCCTATCACACTCGCCATCACATAGCTCATTTCCTCCGGCCGCCCGATAAAGACGTAGCTGGCCATCCCCGTGATAGCCACAACCAGCAGCGAGCGCATGCTCATGATATAGGAGGCCGCCACACCATAAATTTCCGGGTAGACACTCATGGAACGTGCGAACAGCGTCGGATAGCAGATAGAAAAACCGAAGCAGAACAGGCTCATCAGCAGGGTAATAGCCCAAGGCGTTGTCGCCGTCAGTAGAGCGAGAATGCTGACGATGGCTAACGCCATACCGATTTTCTCAGCGCGCCGATCGCCACCAAACGCGGCGATAATACGGGCGGAAAAGAGGCTGGGGATTGAAAATGACGCCACGATAATAAAAAAGTGAACGACAAATGCCGACAGCGAGAACGCAAAGGTTTCACGGTAAAGAAAAGCGCTGGAGGCGATGAATACCATATAAGCAGCAAAGAAAAGTGAAGGAATCAACGATAATCGCATGAATTGGAAACTCGCCGTCAGCCGGGCATAGCTTCCCACAATGGCTTTGAGATCGAATGGCGTTTTTTCTTTCTTCGTCTCCGGCAGGAACAACAATTCCAGCAGTACCGCCGCTGCGGTGATCACCGCGACAACCGCATAGTTTCCTCTCCACCCCCAATGCTCATTAATCCAACCACCGGCGATTGGCGCTAGCGACATGAAAATCGAGATACAGGCATTAACCAGACCGATCATGCTGTACATGGCCGCCCCTTGATAACGGTCTGCGATGATCGCGTAAGCCACTACCACCGGCGTGCAAGCCCCCAACCCCTGAATAAAGCGGGACAACATCAAAAGATCGATTGAAGTGGCGTAGGTACATCCCAGAGCACCTAACAGCATGATAGCCCCACCGATCAACATGGTTTTGCGTCGACCAATCGACTCTGACAGTGGGCCATAAATCAACGCGCCAAACACAAATCCCAAGAAGTTATAGGTGATCGTACGCTGAATATGCCCTTCAGAAACACCGAAACTGGCAGCCATATCCGGAAAGCTGGGAACGGACATATCCACTTCAATACACCCAGCCAATAAGGAAACCACAAGGATAAAGGGCAGAGGCACCCACTTTCCTGTCAACATATCCATACTCCAACAGAACATTAATCCGAATGTTAATAACCATGAACAAACTAGGAGAACAATTGTTATATGTAAATATCACTAATGAATAAAGGATGATAAATAGTGTTTTACGTGAAGAAAATCACATAACAGGAAGAAAAATAATGAAATTATCCGATGACGGGGAGATGGCTACATAAGACTAACTACACAGATAAAAATCATCAACTTAAGAACTACATGAGACATGCTAATGCATTGTTCAGGGCGCGTTCATACCCCATAAAAGAGGGGGCATGCCCCCTCTTCTGTCATGAGCTTGTTACATCTCGAGGATGAATTTTTCCAGTTCTCCTGCAAGGGCCGCATCGATATAGCTGGTGGCCCAGCCAAACAGGTAAGCGAAGGCGAAAATGCCCACCGTCGACGACACCAGCGTCGGCGCGAAAAACGCGGCGATAACGGAGAGCGTATACCCTGCGCCGATCGACAACCCGAGCGCTTCGAGCTGGTTGCGGAACGCTTTCCAATTGCCGGTAGAGAAACCTTCAATCGCGGCGTTTACCAGATCCGCGCCCTTGATCGCCCAGTCCACCCCGGTGAAGACCTTGCCCAATACCCGCGCATTGCGGGCATACTGTTCCGCATCGATCATTTTCAGCCAGGCGACAATCGCCGCTTTGTCCTGCGCCTTGAGCTTTTTGTTCAGGCCCTTCGTCAATTGCTCGTAGGTTTTCTCCGCATCTTGCACGTTGCGGATATATTTTCCTTGAATTCCCGCCTCCAAATCCTTGGCGAGTTTGGCGTATTTCGCGCCGATCTTTTCCGCGATATCTTTATTGATACCTGCGGCCAGGCTGACGCCATCCTTGATGGCTTTTAATTTCGCATTTTGATATTCGACGAAGTCCTTAACGATCGTTTTTACCGAGCCGGGCGATTTTACCGGCTTGCCGTTGGCATATTTCACCTCCATGGCATTCAGGTTATCCCCTCTCACCACGGCGATAAACGCGGGCCGGTTCTTATTGGCCTTATAGTAGAGGCTGTAGGTCGCCACTCCGTCTTGCTTTTCCACCTTCAAATGATGAAAACCGTAGTAACTCCCGGTCGTGCGGGTCGTCGAGAATTCGCCGGTTTTGCCGTTGCCATGCCAGCCGCTGACGGGCCGATCGCGATGCGAGTCTGTCACGAAACTGCCTAACGAAGAGGCGCCGATCTGCCCGGCATTCAGGCCATTGTTGCCGCCTTTGCCAGGGGTTGAGGGCTTGCGCGCATGGCCGGTTTCGATATCCCCGATCGCCACTGTCACCCCCTTGGCGTTGACCCCCATCACCAGTCCCCCCAGGCCAATGTGCTTCGCCTGATCGGCCGTCAAACCGGTGGCGGAAAGGCTCAGCGTGCCGGATGGGCTGACGCTTTCAATATGCAATTTCGCATCCGGGTTAATTCTGCGCGCCGCCTTAATCACCGCCGCCAGCTTCATGCGCAGCGCCGGATCGTTTTGGATCGCCGCTATCTGTTGCTGTTCCGGGCTGCTGCCAACGCCGGCGCCGCCGCGATCGCGATCGCCGGAATGGCCTTTATCGCCGCCCCCCGGCTCTGGGCCCGTACCGCGTTCAGAACTCCAATTAGTTCCATCCCCTTTACCACCATAATTAAATCCAGGCATATGCTTTCATCCTTATTTCGTTTTATTTTTAAGATGCCGATATCCTCGTTTAGCGTTCACTAACGCGTGCCTGAGTAATATCGGCAAACCGTTTTTAGCTGCCCGCCATTTATAAAAAACCGCAGAAATAAGGACAACGGATGACGGCTGTCTGGTCGGTGAAACAAATAGGCTCCCTTCCGCAGAACCTGAATATACCGGCGCAGGTCACGCCTGGACGGCGGCGGCCTGTTCAGAAGTCATTGGCATACGCCATGAATTGCAATTACAATCATCGCACTTGCAACTAAAAAAGGGTACTCCGCATGTCGCCTCAACGTATAACACTGCCCGCCGCTTCGGCCAGAACCCAAACCCTGGCCGAAGCCTGTATCCGCAAGATGACCTCCGTCAGTCAAAAAGCCGGCGCCTCGCGCCCTTCTTCCAGCGCCTGGACGGCGCAAACGCTGGACGAACTTAACGCCAGCGGCGACATCTGGCTTATCGACGGCAGAAGGCGCACCGAGCCACCGAGTTCCCACTACGCCACCGCCTGGCCGCTCTGGTTTGGCCATCAATCAGAGCGTTATGAGAAGCCGCTGTTTTACTTCGTCAACACGCCCTCGGTGGACATGCTTCGCGGGCTTGAGCCGGAAACCAATCGTAAAGGGATTTTCATCAGCGATGCGGATACTGGCAGTGCCGATTTGCCCAAAGGCGTTCAGGCCTGGTTCCCGCTTCAGCTCACGGCCATGCCGGGCTGGTTGCCTTTCGATCCGGCCAATGCCCGAGAAACCGGCGCGATACTCCATCACGCCCTCCACGCGCTCTATCTGGAGGGAACGAGGAAGATGGTGTATCTCGCGACCAACGCAGACAATGGCCCCCTCTCTTCAGGGGAACCGTTTGTCGCAGAACAGGCGTTCAAGGGAATGTATCGTGTCGCCGCCGCGGCAGACTCGCCGTTGCAGGTTCGTCTGTGCGGTGCTGGCCGAGCGCTCGCCCGCGTTCAGCAGGCGGCCAAAGTGTTGAAAAACTGGGGGATTGCGTCTGAAATCTGGAGTTGCCCCAGCTACACGCGGTTGGCGCAGGACGCCGAACTCGCCGACATGCAGCGCCAGGACAGCGGCGGCGAATGCCATCTGAAAACGTGCCTGGGTACCGGGAATGCCCCCGTCGTCGCCGTTACCGACTACTCGCACCTGATTGCCAATCAGCTCAGGCGATTCATTCCCGCGCGCTTTGCCGCGGTGGGCTCAGATTCACGGGTGCGCGGCGAAATCCACTACCCGCAGGCGGAATGGATTGCGCTCTGCGCCCTTAAACTGCTGGCCGACGAGCAGAAAATCCCTTCGGCGCTGATCGCCGATGCGCTGCGCGTTCTGCACATCACGCCCGATGCCTGATCACTCTCTGGCCAGCTGCATCGCATTGTTCAACGCGTCGGAGAAGCGTGCGACCTCTTCTTCGCTGAACTGGTTGAGAAAGTGGGTGTTGACCACCGAACGGTAGATCTCCCACATCTTTTTCCGCAGGGCCTTGCCTTCCTCGGTGATAGTCGCGAAGGAGGCCCGGCGATCGTCATCCGATCGAAAACGCGTGACCAGCCGCTCTTTTTCCAGGCGATCCATCAGGCGGGTCAGGTTGTAACGCTCAATCACCAACACGTCCGCCAGCTCATGCATGCGGCGTGTGCCGTTTTCCCCGCTTTCCAATCCCCATAACACGTCATACCAGGCGTAAACCGGCAGCCCCGCTTCCGACAACTTCGCCTCTATCTTTCTGATCATCGCCCGATGCGCGCGCACAAAGGAGAACCACAGGTCGGGTTGTTTATCTGTCATGTCATTTTTCTCGTCAAAACCGGTGAGTTGCAATTGCAATTGTAAAGGGATAGAGTGGCTTTCGCCATTGTTGCATTTGCAACTCTTGCACTTGCAATTCACTGAATCCCTGTATCGCTCAGCGCCTTATCAGGTAAGTACATTTGGAGCTTTTATGAACCAACCTGCGGTAAAAGCAGATCTCGACCCACAAGAGACGGCTGAATGGCTTGAGGCATTTGAAGGTGTCACTGACATCGACGGCCGTGAACGCGCGCATTTTTTGTTGGAAAGAATGGCCGAAGCCGATCAGCGAAAACACGGTGATTTCTTCAGCCTGGTCACCACGCCCTACGTGAATACGATCCCGGCCTATAAGCAACCGACGTATCCCGGCGATCTGGCCGCTGAAGCGCGCATCAATGCGTTTATTCGCTGGAACGCCATGGCGATGGTGCTGCGTGCCGGCAAACATTCCAACGTCGGCGGGCATATCGCCACCTACCAATCGGCCGCGGTGCTTTACGATGTGGGGTTCACGCACTTCTTCCGTGGGCGCACCGATGATTTCGCCGGCGACATGGTGTATATCCAGGGCCATTCCGCCCCCGGCATTTATGGCCGCGCCTATCTCGAAGGCCGCATCGACGAGGAGCTGCTCGACAACTTTCGCCGCGAATCCGCGCGCCGCGGCCTCTCCTCCTACCCGCACCCGCGGCTGATGCCGGATTTCTGGCAATATCCCACCGTTTCGATGGGGCTGGGGCCGCTGACCGCCGCCTACCAGGCGCGCTACATGCGCTATCTGGAATACCGCGAGTTGAAACCGCACCAGGGGAGAAAGGTGTGGGCGTTTCTCGGCGACGGCGAGATGGATCAGCCGGAATCGCTGGCGGCGATTGCGCTGGGCGGGCGAGAAAAACTCGATAACCTGATCTTCGTCGTGAACTGCAACCTGCAACGGCTGGATGGCCCCGTGCGCGGCAACGGCAAGATTATTCAGGAGCTGGAAGGCACCTTCAAAGCCGCCGGCTGGCAGGTGATCAAGGTGATCTGGGGCAGCGGCTGGGACAAACTGCTGCAAAAAGACCGCTCCGGGCTGCTGATGCAGCGCATGATGGAGTGCGTCGACGGCGATTACCAAACCTTCAAGTCGCAAAGCGGCGCCTATGTGCGGGAGCACTTCTTCGGCAAGTATCCGGAATTGCTCGAGCTGGTCGCCGACCTGAGCGACGATGAGATCTGGGCGCTGCACCGCGGCGGCCACGATCCGCAAAAGGTGTACGCCGCCTACCATCAGGCGGTGCATACCCCGGGCAGGCCGACGGTGGTGCTGGCCAAAACCGTCAAAGGGTTTGGCATGGGGGAAGCCGGTGAAGGGCAGAACATCAACCACCAGCTGAAAAAAATGAGCCAGGATGCGGTGAAAGCCTTCCGCGACCGTTTAGGGCTGACCATCTCCGACGCCCAACTGGCAGAGATCCCTTACCTGAAGCCCGAACCCGACAGCGCGGCGGCGAAGTACATCACCGCGACGCGCACCGCGCTGGGCGGCTACATCCCTGCCCGCTTCGGCCAATCCGCTCCGCTGGCGATACCGGAACTATCGCGCTTCGACGGCCTCCTGAAGGGCAGCGGCGAACGCAACATGTCGACCACCATGGCTTTCGTTAATATCCTCGGCACGCTGCTCAAAGACGTCAACATCGGCAAACTGATCGTGCCCATCGTGCCGGACGAGTCGCGCACGTTCGGCATGGAAGGCCTGTTCCGCCAGATTGGCATCCATTCCTGGCTCGGCCAGCTGTATACCCCGCAAGACGCCGGGCAGCTCAGCTACTATAAAGAGGCCAAAGACGGCCAGATTTTGCAGGAAGGCATCAACGAATCCGGTGCGATATCGACCTGGATCGCCGCCGGCACCGCCTACAGCAACCACGATGTCGCGACGATCCCGTTCTATATCTTCTACTCCATGTTCGGGCTGCAACGGGTGGGCGATCTCGCCTGGGCGGCGGCCGACGCACGCACCAAGGGTTTCCTGCTCGGCGCCACCTCCGGCAGAACCACCCTGATGGGCGAAGGCTTGCAGCATGACGACGGCCACAGCCACGTGCTGTCTTCGGTGATCCCCAGCTGCGTCTCCTACGATCCGACCTATGCCTATGAACTCGCGGTGATCGTCCAGAGCGGCATGCGCAGGATGTTCGTTGAACAAGAGGATATTTACTACTACATCACCTTGCTCAACGAGGGCTACCCGCAGCCGCCGATGCCGGCAGGCGTGGAGGACGGGATCATCCAGGGCGCCTATTTGCTCAAACAGAGCGAAACGACAAACCAAGAGAGCCCGCGCGCTCAGCTGGTCGCCAGCGGTGCCATCATGCGCGAGGCGCTGGCGGCGGCGGAGCTGTTGGCGGCGGACTTTGGCGTCGCCAGCGATATCTGGAGCGCCACCAGCCTGAGCGAGCTGCGCCGCAACGGCATGGCGGCCGAACGCTGGAACCTGCTGCATCCGGAAGATCCGCCGAAAGTTCCTTATATTCAGAGCCTGCTGGCGGCGCATCCCGGCCCGGTGGTGGTGGTGACGGACTATATGAAGATCGTCGGCGATCAGATCAAACCGTTCTTGCCCGACCGCACCTTTATCGCCTTGGGCACCGACGGCTTTGGTCGCTCGGACACCCGCGAGGCGCTGCGTGAGTTCTTCGAGGTCAACCGCCATTTCATCGCGCTCGCCGCGTTGAAACTGCTGGCTGACGAAGGCCGTATCGCCCGCAGCGAGGTCAACCGCGCCATGGCGCTGTATGGCATCGCCCCCGATAAGCCGGATCCGGCGGCGGTGAAGTAACACTCAGCCTACCCACGCCGCCGGTTGTCACCCGCGGCGTTTTTCTTCCTTCGATTCGGCGGAGCACGGCGCCCGCTCCCCCAGCCGCACCACCGGAATGTCCGCCAGCCGGGTGGTGTAGGCCGGCGACAGCATGTCGCGCTTCATTTGCCACGGCTTGACGATCCCCTGCCCGGCGAACCACACGCGCCCGCGTCCTTCCTGATTCAGGCGATCGAGGGTCGCCATCAGCCGCTCGCTGTTGCGGCGCGGCGGGCAGTCGTCGAACAGATCGATCTGCGCCATGGCGGCGGCGCTGAAATCCCCCAGCACCACGCCGCCCTTCAGGTAACGCCGTCCTTCCTGCCAGATGCTTTCCAGCGCGCGCACCGCCATGGCGATGATGTCGCGGCTGTCGTTGCTCGGCGTTTGCAGCCGGGCGGTGCCCATATTGCTGTAATACCCCTCGCCCGCCGAATGCGGGCTGGTTTTGATAAACACCGACACGTTGCGGCAGTAGCGCTTTTCCTGCCGCAGCTTTTCGGCGGCGCGTTCGGCATAGCTGCAGATCGCCTCGCGCATGTGCGGGTAGTGCGTCAGCCGCTGGCCGAACGAGCGGGAGCAGATGATCTGCTCTTTGGCGGCCGCCTCATCTTCCCACCGCAGGCACGATTCACCGCGCAGCTCGCGTATCGTGCGCTCCAGCACCACGCTGAAGGTTTTACGCGCCAGCTGGGTATCGCAGTCCGCCAGCTGCAGCGCGGTGTGAATGCCCATCGCCTGCAGCTGGCGAGTCAGGCGGCGCCCCACGCCCCATACCTCTTCCACCGGGATCAACGCCAGCAGCCTGCGCTGGCGCGCCGGATCGGATAAATCCACCACGCCGCCGGTGCCGCGCCATTTCTTGGCGGCGAAGTTGGCCAGCTTGGCCAGCGTTTTGCTCGGCGCAATGCCGACCCCGACCGTCAAATGCAGCTCGCGCCGGATGCGATCGCGCACCCGCTGGCCGAACGGCTCCAGCGCTTCGCAATGCGCCACGCCGTCCAGCCGCAGAAAGGCTTCGTCCAGCGAGTAGATCTCCACCGCCGGCGCCATCTCTTCCAGCGTGTCCATCACCCGGCGGGACATATCGGCGTACAGCGCGTAGTTGGAGGAGAACACCGCGACGTTGCGGCGGCGCATCTCCTCTTTGATTTTGAAATAAGGCGCGCCCATCGGCACGCCCAGCGCCTTCGCCTCGGCGCTGCGGGCGATCACGCAGCCGTCGTTGTTGGACAGCACGATCACCGGCCGCCCGCGCAGATCGGGCCGAAAGATGGTCTCGCAGGAGGCATAGAAGCTGTTGACGTCTACCAGGGCGAACATGGTTACCGACCTTTCATCGTCAGTGGGTTGTTATTCATAACGGCACCAAATTACTGTTCATAAATACAGTATTTGTATTTTTCTGGCGACGATCAAGTAGAAACCACCCCATCTCTGCTATCCGTTTGATGCGCTTTGGCTTTTAACTCAGCCCCCGTTTACCTGGAGCCGAGTTTTTCATTAACGGCGAACTTCACGCAGATCGAAACGAATCGGAATGGTCACGCTGAATTCCGCCTGCCCCGCTGCGATCTCGTTGCCGGGTGCGGGCAGTGGAGAAGCGCGCTGCGGTAACTGAAGCGCCTCCCGATCCAGCGAAGCCACTCCACTCGATCGCAATAGCTTCACGCCCAGCACGTTCCCCTGCCGATCCAACGTCACGGCAACCTGAACAACCCCCTGGCGCTGCTGGCGTACCGCCAGGGCCGGGTAGCGTTTGAAACGGCTCAAATGCGCCAACAGCAGGCCGCTCCAGACCGAGGCATTCTGGCTCGGCTGCGACGCCACGCTGGTTTGCGGCGCGGCAACACGCTTTCCGTCCAGAGACGGCGGCGCGCTGGTGCTTGATGCTCTTGAGCTTGCAGACGCTATTTTTTCCTGTTCCTCCTGCCTTGGGCGCGGCGGTTCCGTTTTCGGTCTGATGGGATCGTTCCGTTGCCCTTTAGCCTTGCTCTGCCGCTCCGTCGCACGCAGCGCATGAATCAGCGGAGGCATCGCCGCCTCCGGTTCCCGATTGGCCTGCCGTTGCGCCACCGCCTGCACCTGGCGCACGCCGGTCGGCATCGGCTCTGCGTTGGGGGTCGATTCCGCCTGCTCGGCAACCATCATCAACACCATCGGTTGCGCCGCGGGCAGCAACGGTGGTACCAGGTGATAACCAAGGCCAAGCAACAACGCACCATGCAGACCCAACGCCAACACATTGGCGGTAGCCCAGCGCAATCGCCCGCCTGTAGGCGGTAAAGATAAATCGGCAGGTAATACGTTGTGATTCAACATGGAAAACGATACTCAGGTTAAGCGTGAAACCGACCAACGTACGCAACGGTCACGACGGTCGGGGCATGTCAGAAAAGTCGTTTAGGCACGCGGTACCGGGCAGGGAAAGATAAAAAACAGGCCAATCAAGAAGAAAAAATACAAATAGCAGAGTAAAAAACTTTAGGATACGGTGATGAAGTATTTTGACAGCATATTTATCCTAACCGGCAGCGCACCGGGCAGAGCCGCAATGACGCGCTCGGGGTCAGCCAGCGGAAACGCGCCGGAGAGCCGCAGGCCGGCGACCTCCGGCCGGCAGCGAATAACGCCCTGACGATAACGCCCCAGCTCCATCAGGAAGTCGTCCAACCGCATGTTGTCGGCCAACAGCATGCCTTGCCGCCAACCGGGCTCTTGCGTCACGCGATACGGTTCGCCAATGCCTTGCCGGCTTAATCTGCCGCCCTGACCGGCGTTGAGCACCGCGTTCCGATGCGCCGGCGAAAGGATCGTGACTCGGCCAAGATAAACGGCGATATCACTGTAGGTTTCCCACAGGCGAACGCTGAAGCGAGCAGCCTGCGCCACGATCTCGCCCTGCGGCAGCCTCACCGTCAACGCGCCGCTTTCCGGCGGCAGATTCACCATCATTTCGCCTTCCAGCAATGCGGCCTGCTGACGGCTGACGTTGACCGCCGTTTGCGTGTTCAGCATCAACTGCGCGCCATCCGCCAACGCGACGGTTTGCTGCTCCCCCACCGCCGTGCGGTAATCCGCCAGCCAGGGGCGCCATGGCAGCGCGCCAGAACCGATGCCAACCGTCCCCACCACGCCGATGGCCGCCAGGCTTCTCAGCAACCGACGGCGCTGTGGGTTTGGCAACTGCGACAGACTACGCTGCGCCGCCGCCCCGTTAAGCAGAGAAAAACGGGATGAAAACGCGGCGATATGCCGCCAGGCGCGTTCATTTTCCGGTTTCGCCTGATACCAACGCCGCCAGTTTTCCCTATCCGCGTCGCTTGCCTCTTCCGACATCAGCTGGGTTAACCAGGCGGCGGCCTCACGCGCGCTCTGCCGATCGATATCCGATTCCATCATGGGCTCCGCACTTGCCGTTACGCCGCCAATGCAAAGAAACAGTGCAAATTGGCACGCTGCAGATATTGTTTCACCGAGCTGGTCGACACCCGCAAACGCTCAGCGATGTCGCAATAACGCATGCCCTGCAGATGCGCCAACAGGAAAGCCTCGCGGACGTGCGCCGGCAATCCGTCCAACGCCTGATCCAACTGTTCGAGCATTTCGAGGGTTTGTTGACGGACTTCCGGCGAGGGTGCCTCGATCGCCGGCAGCTCGCTCAAGGCCTGCAGATAGCTCTCTTCGATTGTTTTACGCCGGTAATAATTCGCCACCAGCCGGCGCGCCACGGTCGCCAGGAAGGGGCGTGGTTGCCGAATGGCAAGCAACTGCGGGCTCAGTAAAATACTGATGAACGTATCCTGCGCCAGGTCTTCGGCGTGATGCGCGCACCCGACCTTCTGTCTCAGCCAATGGCATAGCCAACTGTGGTGCTCAAGGTAAAGCTGTTGAGCAAACCCGTTGGCTGCCGCGGCCTCTTTCCTTGCCATTCGGTGACACCAATTGATAATGAGATTGAAAATGATAATTATTATTATTTTAAAATTGTAACTTCTGTGTCAAGCGATTGCTGATGATTTATAAACGGCGAAAAAGTAGGGAAATACGGGAGAGAAAACGTGAAAAGGGGCCGAAATGGCCCCTGTCAGCAGGATATTCAGAAACGTTGGCTAACGCTAAACTTGATGTTACGTCCTACGCCGGACACCGATTCGCCCAGGTAAGGGTAATAATCACGGTTGAACAGGTTGTCCACCGCGACGCGAGCTTCGAAGCCCTGCAAACCGCTGGGCTGCCACGAGGCGAACAGGCCGTGCAATGCATAACCCGACGTTTTCGGCAGCGCCCAGACAACGGCCATCGGATCGCCGTCGGCCGGTGAACGATCCTGTTTACGCACAAAATCGCCGGTCCAGCCGAAGGCCATGTCCCACTGCGGCACTTTCATGCCCAGCATCGCGTGTGCCGTAACGGGTGGAATTTCGGCAATCCAGGTTTCGCTGCCCCACGGATCGCGTGGTGAAGCGTCGCGTTTGCCGCGAATCGAGGAGAACGACAGGCTGCCGAACAGGCTTTCGCTGTCATAAAACGATTCGAGCTCCACGCCCTCAATGGTATAGCCCGGCAAGTTGCGATAGTTCGACAACGGTTGCCCACATTGGCCACCGTGCCGTGCGGCGTCGCACACTACGCCGCGACGGTAGAAAATCTCGTCCTTGCCGCGATTGCGGAACAGCGTAGTGCGGATCTGCAGGCTGTCTCTCGCCATCAACACATCGTTGAAGTCCAGCACCGCGCCGAGGCGAACGCCCGTCATGCGTTCCACCTGCAGACCGCGGCTGGTGCCGGGCACGCTGGAAGCGGCGTATTGCACTTCATACTGTTCGTCAATCACCGGGGCGCGCCAGGTGCGGCTGACGTCGGCAAACAGGGACAGATTCGACGTCGCTTTCCACATCACGCCCAAATGCGGCGACCAGCCGGTATAGGTCACGCTGCTGTAATCATGGCCCACGAGCGGGTCGCTGTCGTTATAGCGCGGAGCTCGGTTCGGTTGCCCGGTGTTGGTCACGTGATCGTAACGCACGCCCGGCGTCACGGTCAGGCTGCCGAAGCTGACCGCATCCTGCAGATAAACGCTGCGGGTTTCCTGTTCGCCCGCCGGCATGTAATACGGCTGAAAATAGCCGTAGTTGTAACTGGCGTTTTTCACCTGTGATGGGTAATACATCAGGGTATCGCGCTGATGTTTATGCCAACGCGCGCCGAGCAACAGCTTGTGCTCCAGCGGCCCGCTGGCGAAACGGCTTTCATTGCTGACGTCAAACTGCCGATCGGTATAGTTCACCCAGCTTTCATTGCCCAACGTACCGAGATAGCTGAACTTTGAAGCGGAATCCGGCCGCTTGTCATGCTGCTCGGTCTTCGAATAGGCGTAAGACAGCGTCAGATTCAGCAACGGCTGCGCTTCCGGCGCCAGATTCCATTTCACCGAGTAATTGGTGTCTGTCTGGTCGCGATACACCAGAATGCGGCGCCACGCTTCTTCCCGGCCATATTTATCGATATCCGCCTGGCTGGGCGCGGCGATATCGTCCCTCTTGGCGGCGAAAGGCTGCCAGCCATCGGAATCGGATCGCATCGCCGACAGCGTCAACGTTTGCGCCTCGCTCAGATAAATATTGGTTTTTAACAGGTAGGAAGCCTGATCGTTGGCGGAATAGGCAAAGCGCGTGCCGTCCGGCCGCTTCAGGTTGCCGCCGTCACGCTTGCTCATGTAGAGCAAACCGTCGGCGGCTCCTTCCGGCGTACGGCCGTACAACGCACCGCTGTAAATGCCCTGACGATCGTTGGTGTGGTAGCTGTACTTCAGCAAGCCGCCAAAATCTTCGCCCGGCAGCAGCATGTCCCCAGCATCTTTGGTCTCCAGCGTAATGGTCCCGCCAAAGCCGCCATTGCCGTTCAACAGGTTATGCGGCCCCTTATCGACCTCAACCTTTTTCAGCAGTTCGGGTTCGATGAATACCGAGCCCTGCCGATATTTCTCAAATCCCTTCGGCGCCCCGTCCAGCACCACCTTCACATCTTCCATGTCCCCCATGCCCCAGATATTCAGGCTTTGGCCGCCCGGGCGTGGCGAGCCCGCCATCCCTACGCCAGGCAAGCGATCAAGCAAACTGGCGATATTGTCTGCCTGCACGCGTTCGATGTCTTCTTTATCCAACACCGAACGGCCGGCGGCGACGCTGTCGGACAAACCGCCGACCACCGACAGTTCCGGTATCGTCAACGGCTGAACCGGCCCGGCGTCGACCAACCGATATCCCTGTGCGGTTTGCTGAGCGCGCAATCCGCTGCCCGCCAACAGCGTATCGAACGCGTCGGTGAGGCGATAATGCCCCTGCAGGCCCGCGGTGTTTTTTCCACGCGTCTGTTCGGGCGTGAAAATCACTATCACGCCGGCCTTAGCGGCCGCCGTCTGCAAGGCGGGCGCCAGGTCACCGGCGGGAATGGCGAAAGGCAGGATAGCGGACTGCTCGACCGCCGCCGGTGGCACCGACGCACCGGGCGCCGCCATCGCGGAGGTGAGCATGCCCGATAATGCGCACCCTACCCCGATAGCGACCCGCTTCCCGGCGGTACGTTTGGCTGATGTGAACGTACGCCCTGCGCCGTTCTTGTTTTTTATGGCCATGAAGGATTCCCCTGAGTGTAATGAACTGGAAACTCAGTAGAGAGGTCACGCCAACGAAAAGATCGGGCAGAAAAAAAATGAAAAAAAGGGCCGAAGTCACCGGGCCGCGTAGACGATAAAGGTCACCACGCCGAAGATCTCCAGTTGCGCTTCGTCGTCGAACACGATCGGCGCGTAGGCGGGGTTCATCGGCAACAGCCGCACATCGGGGTGACGCTGCAGTTTTTTGACGGTGAATTCGCCGTCCACCGCGGCGATCACGATATTGCCGTGCTCCGGCGTCAGGGCGCTGTCGACAATCAGCAGATCGCCATCCCGGATATTGCCGTCGATCATCGATTCGCCGCTGGCGCGCACGAAATAGGTGGCGTTGGGGTGCCGCACCAGCAGCTTGCCGATGTCCAGCCGACCTTCGACATAGTCTTGCGCCGGGGAAGGAAAACCGCAGGCCACGCGATCGGCAAACAGCGGTAACGTTAGGGGTTCACCTGGTGAAAAAGCATACAACCTTGAATTACTCAGCATAATCACAACCAAACTGTATATTTATACAGTAAAGCATAAACAAAACGCGAACGCGTGCAACCCCCTATCCCCCTGCGGATCGCGCTTTGCCGCGTAATATAATAATTTTCTGAGCGATTTTTTTTTACGCCTGCTAAGTGTTTTACTGCCCCTTGCACACACGTTATCCACCAAAACTGTGGATAATGCGGCACTCAGACCGTTGGCGTATCGATGGGCAGGATGAGTGAGGGATTGTCATTGCGAACGGCGCCGACGGCGGGCGATACCGGTTGCCAGACGAAATCCTCTGGTCAAATGCAGGCTGTACACGTCAGCCTGCATTTGACCAGAGGGCGGGACTAAGTGGGTGTCGAGCCAGTCGCGCGCGGCCGTCGGTCTCTGCTGCGTACAGCGCCGCAAAGAACAGCGGCAGGCCTTGCCTCAGCAAGAGCCCACAGGAGGAACGGCGGACGGCCTTACAAAATGACGCCAATAAAATTGCGACTGGCAATGGCATCAATGGGACGGCCAGAGACGAAAGTCAGTACGTTATGCCAGGAGCTTGGGATAACCCGACAAACGCTGTACCGCCACATTTCCCCTGATGGTCCACTGCGAGCTGACGGTATAAAGCTGCTCAACCGGGGATAATTTTAGCGGACGGAAAAATCTGGGGTTCCGGCGTAGAACCCCGAATAAGGAATAATCCTTAATTCATTTCAGGATTATTAATTCCATCTAAAACCTCTCGGCAATATTCTTTTTTATAGGCTTCATCATTACTTAATGACTTAACCAAAAAATCAGCATTTTTCCAACCATTATCCCAATGCGTATCGAATCCTGACTGTTCATACTTTAATGTTCTAGTTAATGAGTCTTTTATTTGTTTTTTATATTTATCAATTTTCTCATTGGTTGCCCCACAAACATCATGTGCAACACGAGCATTTGAGCCAGAAAAACCTATTGCTGAAATTGCCATCGCTTCATTTGATTTGTCGAAATCATTCGCATATGCCACAGCATTAGATAAAGCGAATATGACAAGAGCAGGTATGATTTTTTTGTATGAAATCATCTTTCACCTCTAACTCATTGATTGTTCATGGGGTCAGTTGGGATATCGAAAATTATTGTACATTAAGGCTGCTTTTTAATCAGTCTCAACTTCTTTATAGAAGGCCTGAATGCGACAAACTTGGGAAGTACTGTAGCCTGTCGCGTCTGCTGTTTCTCGGATGCTCAGTTTCTTAATCTGTCGGTAGTACAGGACTTTCTGATGTCGTTCCTGATCTGCCTGTTTTCCCCGGTATCTACCCAACGTATGCGCCCGTTCAATTCCCTGCTTTTGCCGTTGGCGGCGACTCAACCAGTCCTTATGTGACATCGCGGCCATCAGGTCGATTAGCATGTTATTGATGGCGGTTATTACTGCACGGGTGATCGGGCCCGCCTGTGAAGGATCTTTCTCTGACAGCGCCTGCCATGAGGTAGGGACATCCAGGCTGACAATCCGTAACTCATGCTGCTCAATCTGCTTTTTCAACGTCATCCAGTCACTGTTGCTGAGACGGGTCAGGCGGTCTATCTGCTCAACCAGCAAAATATCAGTTACCGTTTGGGGGCGGCCAGCACAATCAGCATCCGTCGCTGCAGCGGCGACGGCCGGCGAACGTTAACCGTTGCCATGATGTCACTCCTCTCTCTTATAGATGAGGACATGCAGGCGCAGCCGGTCGGCATCAACACGTTCATCCATTATTGTGCCCGGATAGCCCTGCAGCGCCAGACCGTACCAGAAACTCAGAATGACAGAAGCCTTACCCAACTCTAGGGTGTAACCCATCCCGCCCTGGTTCAGATTGCATTTTTTAATCGCATCTTCTGCTTCCCGGGTCAGCTGCGCATAGCTGAGTGAAAAATTCAGTGCCTGATCCATCCTGCTCGCTCCATCTCACCGCTGGCGCGCACGAAATAGATGGCGTTGGGGTGCCGTACCAGCAGCTTGCCGATGTCCAGCCGACCTTCGACATAGTCCTGCGCCGGGGAAGGAAAACCGCAGGCCACGCGATCGGCAAACAGCGGTAACGTCAGGGGCTCACCTGGTGAAAAAGCATACAACCTTAAAGTACTCAGCATAATCACAACCAAGCTGTATATTTATACAGCAAGGCATAAACAAAACGCGAACGCGTGCAACCCCCTATCCCCCTGCGGATCGCGCTTTGCCGCGTAATATAATAATTTTCTGAGCGATTTTTTTTACGCCTGCTAAGTGTTTTACTGCCCCTTGCACACACGTTATCCACCAAAACTGTGGATAACCTGGCACTCGCCCCCACGGTATATCGATAGCCATGGTGAGTCATGCACTGTCATGGCGAACGGTGCCGAAGACCGTGATATTCAGCGATTAATTGGCGTGTTATCCCGTACTGCGCCCTTCTTCGTAAGCCACGGCGCGAGCTGCTCGGTTATCCAATCCATGAATACGTTAACTTTACGGGACAAATTATGACGATGCGCGACGACGAACCAGAACTTCATCGGCTCAGGCTCACAATCAGGCAGAATCTGCAGCAGCTCGCCACGCTCGACGTGGTTATGCACGCCAAGCATCGGTGACTGGATTAAGCCAATCCCCGCCAACCCAGCAGCAATAAACGACTGCGCATTGTTCAGCTTCAGCGATCCTGGCAGATTTAAATATTCATATTTACCGTTTTTCAGGTAGTCCCAGCCCATCGGCTTACTACCAATATTCGGCGTATAGTGCACGGCCACATGCTGATACTTGAGAAGGTCATCGATACTGTATGGCGTGCCTTTTCTCGCCAGATAATCCGGGCTGGCGAGGTTGAATACGGGCATTTCTCCAATCAGTTTCGCCACCAGGTTCTTATCGTAAACGGCACCCGCCCGGACAACGCAGTCGAAGCCTTCCTGTACCAGATCCACCCGCCGGTCGGTGCAAGATAATTCCAGCGTAATGCCGGGATAGCGGGAAAAAAAATCGGGGAGTTTAGGGATAATAATGCTGTTGGCTATATCCGTAGGCATATCCACCCTCAGCTTGCCTTTCAGTTCTGTCCTTTCGACAAACATCGTCTGCAGGTCATCTACCGAAGAGAGTATTTCTACTGCGCGTTCGTAAAACGCCAAGCCGTCTTCCGTCAGATGCACTGCCCTGGTGGTTCGATGTAACAGGCGTACGCCAAGCACGTCTTCCAGCTGGCGGATAACAATGGAAATTCGACTCTTATTCACCCCCAGATCGTCTGCCGTTTTTGTGAAGCTGCAGGTCTGGGCCACACGCAAAAAAATCCTCAGATTTTCCAGGGTATTCATGCGATATCTCCTAACGTTTTGCATATTCATGGGGAGGTCCAGACGTTATGCCACCGCAAAATATTATCCAGAACGACTATTCCGTCACAACCAGAAATAAATATATTAATTGAATAACAAAAAAAAGAAAGAAAAGCACCGCCAAAACGAGCGATGCCCTAGGAGAATTCCGTGAAATAAAAAGGTGATGGTGAAATGCAGTTTTTATAACTCCATGTGGACACACTCACTTATTCATCACATTAAAAATAAATACTGCTTAAAAGATCCATTCACCCTCAGTTCATGTAATTATTGAACCAGTCCAACATCAGCTTTGGCTCGCGTTGGAAGTACAGATAACCATCCCAGCGGTGGGTGGTATTACGGATCCAGTGCAGCTGTTTCTCTTTAACCGGCATGCTGTCGAAAATGTTCTGCACATCGGATGGCCGGGTCATCACGTCGTCATGTACCTGATAGATGAAAGTGGGAACACTGGTGTTGGTCCGCGCAGGCACGGAAGGATCCATGTCATCCAGATGGAAACTGGTGACCATCGCCAGACGTTCGTCAATTTCATCAAGACGGTCCGGGATGCCGGCCAATTCCGTCGCGACGCCGACGGCGGCACGCATGGAAATCGGCTGTGGCATAACCACACAACGGACATCATTGAACTGCTCCGGATATTTCGCCATCGCAAAGAACGTCGCGTTACCGCCCATGCAGCGACTGAACAAACCGATTTTCTTTCCTTTCAGGTCAGGACGGCTGCGGACATAGTTCAATGACCCCACGACGTCGCGCGCTTCCAGCACGCCGATGCTGCCGATACCGCCGTTAGCTTCGCCGCTCAGACCCAGATTGCGCAGGTCGTAAGCCAGTACGTTGTAGCCTGCATCGTGCAGAATTTTATAGTCCGGCAGGAAGCTGAAAGCAAAATCGTTACCGCCTGCAGCGCCGATGGAACGCCACGGCTCGCGGTCGGCAGGCAGGCCAGTCCGGCTGCACCACACAGGGTGGTTACAGATGATGACCTTGTCGGAACCTACGCAAGGGATGAACCACGCTTCCAGCGGCACGCCGTCCAACGCTGGGAAAAAGACGTCTTCATACTGCAAACCGAAGTCAGTGGGTTTGCCGATGACCGGAGAACGGATAGGTTTACTGAAAATAGCAACCATGCTTTCAACGATGGCATCGGCTTCTTCACGGCTTGGCGTAGACGTTGTCTGTGTCATGATATTGTGCTCCATTTATAATATATTGGTTAAAGTGCATATTAGTTAATCAATAGTTCGCAGATGCGCTGTATTGCTTAGCTGAGATGGATACTAGTAAGGATATTGTTTGCGATAAATAGCAAAAATATAAACGTATTGTTTCACTAAACAACAACAATAGGGGACGATGAGAAAAAGACAGAAGCAGCAATCAGACAGAGGCTGACCTCAGCGATAATAAAAAAATCACTTACACCAATAACAAGTCACAAGTCACAAGTCACAAGTCACAAGTCACAAGTCACAAGTCACAAGTCACAAGTCATTATTAATAACGCCAAAAATTCCATGACGTAAAAACCCACATAAAATGCCGACAACGTTTCAATTTGATAAGTCAGCGGCTCATTTGAAATCACGGTGAATATATCGATAGGGTTATGTTCACTCTGGTGGCTTGTCAGAAGAAAAAGTGCCGCGGCTGTTCAAGCGCAGACTCGTCGCAATGCCGCATCGTCGAGTACCAATTTTGACATTTTTGCACCGGTGCTTAATCACGTAAGGCTCATTGCCAGAGCAAACGACGACAGGATAAACCTGCTGATTAAAAAATGCGCCTCTTCTCCATGCCCCCTGACTTTCTAAAGCACTGTATTTTAATACCGTCATTGTGTTCGTGGCGCAAAGCGGCATCCATCGCCAAAAGTCGCCATACGCTGCAGTCCTCTGCGTAATATAATAATTTTCTTAGCGATTTTTTTACGCCTGCTAACGGTTTCACTCTGCCTTGCACACACGTTATCCACCAAAACTGTGGATAACCTGCAGGGCGTGATTCCCTACGCGAGCGGGATCAGAATCCTGTATAATCCCCACACCTGCTAATAAGAATTCATCCCCGTCGGCGCCTCGTCACCGACAGTCACGAGAACGTTATGAACAAGCACCTACTCCTCGCAGAAACCGACGATATCAAACAGGAATGCCTGTCGCGCCACGCGGTCTGGCAGCGCAACGATCTGGCTCAGGCGCAACAGGATTGGCTGGCGGAAGAAGTACCGGTCGCCCTGGTGTACAACGGCATTTCCCACGTGGTGATGATGGCGACGCCGAAAGATCTGGCGGCCTTCGCCATCGGTTTTTCGCTGTCCGAAGGCATTATCGCCTCCCCCGACGACATCTACGACATCCGCCAGCAACCGGCCTGCAACGGCATTGAAGTGCATGTGGAACTCTCGAGCCGCCGCTTTATGCAGCTGAAAGAGAAGCGCCGCAGCCTGGCCGGCCGCACCGGCTGCGGCGTCTGCGGGGTGGAACAGCTGCAGGAGGTTGCTCAGCCCATCGCACCACTGCCTTTCACGCAACGTTTCGATTTGGCGCTGCTCGACCGGGCGTTAGCGCAGCTGCAGGAGGTGCAAACGGTAGGAAAACTGACCGGCTGCACCCATGCGGCGGCCTGGATCCAGCCGGACGGCGCGCTCAGCGGCGGATGTGAAGACGTCGGCCGCCACGTGGCGCTCGACAAGCTGCTGGGCTACCGCAGCCAACAGGCGTGGCTGCAGGGTGCGGCGCTGGTGTCGAGCCGCGCCAGCTATGAAATGGTGCAAAAATCCGCCATGTGCGGCGTCGAGATCCTGTTCGCCGTTTCCGCCGCCACCCGCCTGGCGGTGGAAGTGGCCGAACGCAGCAACCTGACGCTGGTGGGCTTCAGCAAACCGGGGCGCGCCACCGTCTATACACATCCGCAGCGGCTCTGGCAATCGACAACGGCGGCCTAACGCCGCCGGATAAGAATCGACTATTCTCAATAGCAGGACACCAGGAAGCACCCACGTCATGATAATTCGCCCGAATCAGAACTGGTTTTTTCGCCTGTTCGCCTGGCACGGTTCCGTGCTATCAAAGATCACCTTTCGCCTATCGCTGAACGTGCTGATGTCGATAGTGGCGGTGATCAGCTACCAATGGTACGAACAGCTCGGCGTGCATTTAACCATCGCACCGTTCAGCCTGCTGGGCATCGCCATCGCCATTTTTCTCGGCTTTCGCAATAACGCCGGCTACAGCCGCTTTGTCGAAGCGCGCAACCTGTGGGGCTCGCTGCTGATTACCGAGCGCTCCCTGCTGCGCCAGATCAAAAGCCTGCTGCCGGACGAATCGGCGGTGCAGCAAAAGGTTGCCAAGCTGCTGATCGCCTTCAGCTGGAGCCTGAAGCATCAGCTGCGCGGCACCGACCCGACCGCCGATCTGTACCACAATCTCAGCAGCCAAGAGCTGGCCGAGGTGATCGCCAGCCCGATGCCGACCAACCGCATCCTGCTGATGCTGGGCCAGGAGATCGGCAAGCTGCGCCGACAGGGGCTGCTGAGCGACATCACTTTCGAGCTGCTCGACAACAAGCTGAGCGAACTGTCCCACGCCCTCGGCGGCTGCGAACGGCTCGCCAGCACGCCGGTGCCGTTCGCCTATACCCTGATCCTGCAGCGCACCGTTTACCTGTTCTGCAGCCTGTTGCCTTTTGCCCTGGTGACCGACCTGCATTACATGACACCGTTTGTTTCAGTGTTCATTTCCTATACCTTCTTATCCTGGGACTCACTGGCCGAAGAGCTGGAGGATCCGTTTGGCGTGTCGGCTAACCATCTGCCGTTAAACGCCATCTGCAACACCATCGAGCGCAACCTGCTGGAAATGAACGACCAAAGCCCGCTGCCACCGCCGATGAAACCCGACGAGCACTTTAATTTGATCTGATCTATTTCACCCGAACACACTGGAGCCGAATGCAATGAATGCAAATAACCCTCTGCCGCAAGCCGTATTCACACCGGTGACGCGCCATGCCATCTTCATCGTCGCTACCCTGTCGCCCGTTCCCGCCCATCTGGCGGCGGTGCGCGCCTGGTGCGGCGACATTGCCGCCGTGGTGCGTTCGGTCGGCAAACGCGCGCCGGCAGGCAATCTCACCTGCGTCTGCGGCTTCGGCTCCGAAGCCTGGGATACGCTGTTCGGCGCGCCGCGCCCTCGCCAGCTGCATCCGTTCAGCCCGATCGGCAGCGGGGAGCGCGTCGCCGTCGCCACGCCCGGCGACATCCTGCTGCACATCCGCGCCGATGAAATGGATCTGTGTTTTGAACTGGCCTCTCAGTTGACCGCCAAGCTCGGCGACGCCGTGACGGTGATAGAAGAGGTGCACGGCTTCCGTTATTTCGATCAGCGCGCCATGATCGGCTTCGTCGACGGCACGGAGAACCCGGAGGGGCACGAAGCCTTCGACTACACGGTGATCGGCGACGAAGACGCGGCGTTCAGCGGCGGCAGCTATGTGCTGGTGCAAAAATACTTGCACGACATGCAGGGCTGGAACTCGCTCAGCGTGGAAACGCAGGAGAAGATCATCGGCCGCCATAAGCAGTCCAACATCGAGCTGGATGAAGCGGTCAAACCGTCGTCGTCGCACAGTTCGCTGACCACCATCACCAACGAGCAAGGCAACGAGGTGAAAATTCTGCGTGACAACATGCCGTTCGGCCGCCCCGGCCTGCGCGAATTCGGCACCTACTTTATCGGCTATGCACGCTCCCCGCAGCCGATCGAGCAGATGCTGGAAAACATGTTCATCGGCCGCCCGGCCGGCAACTACGATCGGCTGCTCGATTTCAGCCACGCGGTGACCGGCACCCTGTTCTTCGTGCCTTCCGCCCCGCTGCTGGAAGCGCTGGCCGACCGCAGCGGCGCCGAACTGCACTGATTGAATGAAATGCGGGGCCACAGCGATTAGCCGTTGGTTATCCTGTGGCCCTGCGCATCAATCACCGGCTCTCCGTCCTCTTTGCTGAAAGCGCCACGCTGCGGATCCGGCAGAATCTCCAACACCGCCTCCGACGGACGGCACAAACGCGTGCCAAGCGGAGTCACCACAATGGGGCGATTGATCAGGATCGGCTGTTGCAGCATGAAGTCGATCAGTTGATCATCGTTCCAACGAGTCTCGTCCAGTTTCAACTCGGCGTAAGGCGCGACGTTTTTACGCAGCAACGCGCGCGGCGTCATGCCCATCTCGGCCAGCAACGCAATCAACCGTTCGCGGCTGGGCGGCGTTTCCAGATACAAAATCACCTCAGGCTCAGCGCCGCTGTTGCGGATCAGCGCCAACGTGTTGCGCGACGTGCCGCAGGCCGGGTTATGGTAAATCTTGATACTGCTCATGACGGTTTCTCCGGTTAGGACAAAACGGACAGCCGCAGCGCCAGCGCGGCCAGGGTGACGAACAGGATCGGCAGCGTCATCACCAGTCCCACGCGGAAATAATAGCCCCAGGTAATGACGATGTTCTTTTTTGCCAACACATGCAGCCACAGTAACGTCGCCAGGCTGCCAATCGGGGTAATTTTGGGGCCGAGATCGCTGCCGATAACGTTAGCGTAAATCATCGCCTGTTTGATGACGCCTTCCGCACTGCTGCCGTCGATAGACAACGCCCCCACCAATACCGTCGGCATGTTATTCATGATGGAAGAGAGAAATGCGCTCAGGAAGCCGGTGCCAAACGTCGCTGCCCACAGCCCCTGCCGCGCCAATGCGTCCAGCACACCGGAAAGCCAATCGGTCAAGCCTGCGTTGCGTAGCCCGTAGATCACTAGATACATGCCCAGTGAGAAAATGACGATCTGCCAGGGCGCCCCGCGCAACACTTTACCGGTATCGATCGCTCGCCCGCGTTTCGCCACCGCCAGCAAAACCAGGGCGCCGCAAGCGGCGACCAAACTGACGGGCACGCCGAGCGGCTCCAGGGCGAAAAAACCCATCAACAACAGCGCCAATACGGCCCAGCCGGTCCGAAACGTCGTGCGATCGCGAATCGCTTCCCGTGGCACCGGTAAACGCGTCAATGCGTAGCGCTGCGGAATATCCTTGCGGAAGAACAGATGCAACATCACCAGCGTCGCCGCGACGGCGGCAAGGTTGACCGGCACCATCACCGCCGCATACTCCGTAAAGCCCAGCCGGAAGAAATCCGCGGAAACGATATTCACCAGGTTGGACACCACCAGCGGCAGGCTGGCAGTATCGGCGATAAAGCCCGCCGCCATGACGAAAGCCAGCACGGCAGCAGGTCGAAAACCGAGCGCCGACAGCATGGCGATCACGATCGGCGTCAGAATCAACGCGGCGCCATCGTTCGCGAACAGCGCCGCCACTACGGCCCCCAGTAGAAGCATATAGGTAAACAGCCATCGACCTTTGCCGTTGCCCCAACGTGCGACATGCAAGGCGGTCCAGGTGAAGAAGCCGCTTTCATCCAGCAACAGGCTAATGATGATGACGGCGATAAAGGTCGCGGTCGCATTCCAGACTATCTGCCACACCACGGGAATATCGCCGACGTGCACCACACCGCTCAATAATGCCAATCCCGCCCCGAACGACGCACTCCAACCGATGCCCAGCCCTTTCGGTTGCCAGATGACCAAGATCAACGTCAGAATAAAGATCGCCCCTGCCACTATCATCGCTGCTCTTTCGCCTTTTTAAGTTTACATATTCGATTTTTCATATGTATTTACGTAAATTTTTTTACCGTTACGGACAACCTTTCGCCACACGTTGCGCTAACTTCGTCATCTGTTCTGGCCGACACTGATAAGCCTGCTCAATAATCGCCGCGGCCCAAGCCGGCATATGTGGCGACAGGCGATAATGTATCCATTTACCATCGCGCCGATCGAGCAACAGCCCGCTTTCGCGCAGCATCGCCAGATGCCTTGAGATTTTGGGTTGCGGCAGCGCCAGTGCGCCCGACAACTCGCAAACGCACAGCTCGCCGGCGTGGCGCAGCAACAGCACCAGCGTCAGACGCGTCTCGTCAGACAGGTTTTTAAACAGCTTCAGCGGCGTCAATGACGTCATGTCGCACTCCCGTTAACCTTTATCTTCTCCACAAATCGCTCGTGAAGATACCATCTTCATATTCGAAAAAACAAATATAAAATGCAAAACGTTGCCCTCCTCACCGAGACATATACTTATCTTTATGCCGTTCTTGCAGGAAGGAGGTACCATGCCGCTCACATTCAAACGTTCGGAAAGGCTCTCCATCGGCACCGAAATAGAGTTACAGCTGGTCGATGCCGAGCACTACGATCTGGCGGATCGGGCCGACCGGGTGGTCAGCGCGGTCGGCGACCGCCGGCGCGTCAAGCATGAGCTCACCCAATCGATGGTGGAGCTGAACAGCTCGGTGCACCGCGATCTCGATGAGCTGCACGCCGAGCTGCGCGCCCTGACCCATACCGTCCGGCGCAGCGCGCAGCGCCTGGGCTGCGACGTCTGCGGCGGTGGCCGGCACCTGAGCAACGACTGGCGCAAGCAGGTTATCAGCGACAGCGCGCGCTACAGGCAGCTGGCCAGCCGTTTTGGCTATCTCTCCAAGCTGGCCTGCGTATTCGGCCAACACATTCACCTCGGCGTCAACGACGGGGACGAGGCGATGTACCTGTGCCATGCGCTGACGCCCTATTTTCCGCAGCTGATCGCGCTCAGCGCCTCGTCGCCGCTGTATCAGGGGGTCGACACGCGCTTTGCCAGTTCCCGCTTCAGCGCCCAGAATTCTTTCCCCAACTACGGGTGCCTGGAACACATCTACAGCTGGCGCGAATTCAACGCTTACTACGAACGGTTGAACGCCGCCGGCGTGATTGAAAGCGTCAAGGATATTTACTGGGATGCACGGCCGAAACCGGAGCTGGGCACGGTGGAGATCCGCATCTGCGATACGCCGCTGCGCCTCGCGCACGCCGTGCTGCTGGTCGGTTACTGCCGTCTGCTGGCCGATTTTCTGTTGCAACGCCGGACGCCGATCGCGCCGGAATACGATGCCTTCACCCACTACAACAAGATCAACGCCTATCGCAGCGGTTTCGCCGCCGAATACGTCGATCCCACGACGCTGCGCCGCAGCAGCCTGACCGCCCACATCCTGCACACCCTCGAGGCGCTGAGCGATTTCGCCGAGCAGCGGGAGGATCGGGCCGTGTTACAGGCCGTCGAGCGCCATGTCCGCCAGGGCATCAGCGATTCGGAGCATATCCGTCAGATGTTGCACAACGGCCTGCCGCAGGCTCAGGTGATCAAACGCCTGTGCGATGAGCTGTTGCAACCGGCAAGTTAAGTTTCGGCTATCGATTCCATACGCCAAAGCCACTGTTCATTATGTGCTCTTTCGCTACAATCGTGAGCACTGACATTCACCGTATCGAGGACACCATGTACAACTTCTCCCGCTATCAGGCAAAAGAACTGGCGCTGGCTTACATGAGCGGCAAAAAACACGATCTGTCGCCGCAGGAGTTTTTGCAACAGCTGAAAAGCAGCGAACGATCGTTTGAGCACCTGCTGAAGCACGGCAGCGAAATGCCGCGTGAAGTGCTGGTTAAAAGTTTCTGAACGGCCGGTTGCCGGCCATTTTCCCTCTACACCGCCGGTGGCGAGCCTGACAGGCCCGCGCATTCCCGGCCGTTCGTCCCCTTTCCTCACGCCACCGCATTTCGTTCTCACAGGCGAATTCCCTACAAATTCGTATCCAAAGACGAATTATTGACATATTCGTATCCAGGTGCGAATTTATAGTCATCCCTCGGTAAGCAACGGAACACGCTATGTCGACGCCAATCAGCGTAATCAGCGGCGATCTGGTCGATTCTCGCCGATCAGACACCGTCAACTACCTCAACGAGCTGCACAGCCTGCTCGATCGGCTGCAGCGCGACGGGCAGCTTCATCAGGTGGAAATCTTTCGCGGCGACGCCTTCCAGGCGCAGGCCGCCCCGGAGGACGGGCTGCTGCTGGCGGTATATATTCGCCTCGCGCTGCGGGCGATGGGCGCCGCGCACTGGGATGCGCGCGTCGCCGTCGGGCTGGGCAGCCAACGGCCCGACGCCGCGGGTTACGGCAGTGCCTTTATCAACTCCGGCAGCGCGCTGGACGCCATGGCGAAAAATTGCCGCCTGGCTCTGAAAACCGACAACGATCGGACAAACGCCATTGTCAGCGATCTGCTGCCGATGTTAGATCATGTGATTGGCCGCCTGTCGCAGACCGAAGCGCGCATCGTCCAGATGAGAATGTTCGCCGACAGCGGCGCCGCCGTGGCGGACCAGCTGCAAAAAGCCGCCTCCACGGTCTCCGCCGCACTGAAACGCGCGGCCTACGAGGAAATCATGCGGTTTATTCACGCCATTAACAGGATCGTCTGACTATGGATCTGACCTATGCGCCTTTGCTGGCCTGGCTGTTGCTCGTCCATCTGCTGGCGGATTTTCCGCTGCAGCCGCTGAGTTGGGTGGAAGACAAAATCCAACATCGCGCGCGTTCGCGTTTTCTGGTATTGCACGCGTTGCTGCACGGGGTGCTGGCCGCCTGGGTGGTGGCCGGGTTCGGCCTGCTGCACGGCGGGCTTTCTTCACTTCAGGTGCTGGTCAGCCTGCTGGTCATCGCCGTCAGCCATTACCTGATCGATTTGCTGAAAGTCACCGTCATGACCCGCCTGAGCCCGGCCCGCAGTTTCCTGCTCGATCAGGGGTTGCATCTGGCGGTGATCACCTTGCTGTGGCTGGGGCTGACGCCGAATGCCGGTGAACTGCTCGCCGCGCTGGGGCAGCAGTTGGGGCGTTGGCAAATTGGCCTGGTGCTGGTGGCCTACAGCCTGATTTATCTGCCGATGAGCCTGCTGATCGGGCAACTACTGGCGCACTGGACGCCGCAAATGCCGCCTTCGGCCAAGGCCGACAACGATTCGCTGCTGCGCGCGGGCAAACAGATTGGCTATCTGGAGAGAACGCTGATCCTGACCTTCGTGCTGCTGGGGCAAATTCCGGCGATCGGTTTTTTGCTGGCGGCCAAATCTATCTTCCGTTTCGGCGATCTGCGCCAGAGCGACGATAAGATGCGCACCGAGTATGTGCTGCTCGGCACGCTGTTTTCCTTCACGCTGACCATCATGCTCGGCCTGCTGGTCAACAAACTGCTGTAGTAGTGCAGGGGCGAAGAATTTCGCCCCCGAAGTGAACGCCGAGGCGGCTTACAGCCACTCGCCGAAGCGGCGGATGTAGAAACGCTTCATCAACTGCGCGACCACGCAGTAGCTGACCAGCGTAGCGGCCAACCACGGGAAGTATTCCCACGGCAGCGGCTGCAGGCCAACCAGGGCGCCGAGCGGCGAGAACGGAATGTAGATGCCGAGCGCCATCACCAACCCGGTGGTCAGCAACACCGGCAGCGCCGCGGTGCTCTGAATGAACGGGATCTTCTGGGTGCGCAGCATATGCACCACCAGCGTTTGCGACAGCAGCCCCTCAATGAACCAGCCGGACTGGAACAGCGCCTGGTGTTCCACGCTGTTGGCGGCAAACACGTACCACATCAACGCATACGTCGTGATATCGAAGATTGACGAGGTCGGCCCAATCCACAGCATAAAGCGCCCGATGTTTTTGGAGTCCCACTTGCGCGGTTTGCGCAGGAACTCTTTGTCCATCTTGTCCCACGGCAGCGACAGCTGAGAAATGTCGTACATCAGGTTCTGAATCAACAGGTGGATCGCCAGCATCGGCAGGAACGGGATGAAGGCGCTGGCCACCAGCACCGAGAACACGTTGCCGAAGTTGGAACTGGCGGTCATGTTCAGGTACTTGATGATATTGCCGAAGGTCTCGCGCCCTTTGATCACCCCCTCCTCCAGCACCATCAGGTTCTTTTCCAACAGGATGATATCCGCCGATTCCTTGGCGATGTCGGTGCCGGTGTCGACCGAGATGCCGACGTCGGCGTCGCGCAGCGCCGGCGCATCGTTGATGCCGTCGCCGAGGAAACCGACGGTATGGCCGTTGGCCTGCAGCATTTTCAGCACCCGCGATTTTTGCAGCGGTGTCAGCTTGGTGAAGACCGTGCGCTGTTCCACTTCGCGCGCCAGTTCTTCGTCATCCATCTGTTCAATCCGCAGCCCGGAGAGCGGCTCGCCCGGCTCCAGCCCGACGTCGCGGCAAATCTTGCAGGTGATCACCGGGTTGTCGCCGGTCAGCACCTTCACCGTCACACCGTTTTCCTGCAGCGCGGCGATCGCCTGCTGCGCGCTCTCCTTCGGCGGGTCGAGGAAGGTCAGCAGCCCTTGCACCACCATATCGCGCTCGTCGGCCACGCTTAGCGGTTCGGCCGGGCGCTGCGCATCCAACTCACGCGTCGCCAGCACCAGCACGCGGAAACCGTCTTCGTTGTACTCGCGGGCCAGCGCCTGCAACGCCGCACGGCGCGCGTCGTCCAGCTCCAGCATCTTGTCGCCTTCACGCACGTGGGTGGCGATCTCCAGCATCTCCTCCACCGCGCCCTTACAGATCAGCTGCTGCTTGCCATTCTCATCCGCCACCACGATCGACAGACGGCGGCGCACGAAATCGAACGGCAACTCATCCACCTTGCTGAAACGCCCCAGGGCTTCAATCCCCGGTTTGCCGCGCCCGAAACGGATCACCGCCTGATCCATCAGGTTCTTCATGCCGCTCTGATGGAAGCTGTTCAGCCAGGCCAGGTGCAACACTTCGTTATCCCTGGCGCCAGTGACGTCGATGTGGTGCTCGAGAATGATGCGGTCCTGGGTCAGCGTGCCGGTCTTGTCGGTGCAGAGCACGTCCATAGCACCGAAGTTCTGAATGGCGTTCAGACGCTTCACCACCACCTTGCGACGCGACATGGCGATCGCCCCTTTCGCCAGATTGGAGCTGACGATCATCGGCAGCATTTCCGGCGTCAGGCCGACCGCCACCGCCAGCGCGAACAGCGCCGCCTCGCTCCAGTCACCTTTGGTGAAACCGTTGATCAGCAACACCACCGGCACCATCACCAGCATGAAGCGAATCAACAGCCAGCTGACGCTGTTCACCCCGCGATCGAACGCGGTTTGCGCCCGCGAACCAACGATTGACTTGGCCAACGAGCCGAAGTAGGTGCGCCCGCCGGTCGCCACCACCACCGCCGTAGCGGTGCCGCTGGCGACATTGGTGCCCATCAGGCAGATGTTGGAGAGCTCAAGCAGCGCGTTCTCGCTGGACACTTCCCCTTCGCTCGACTTCTGCGCCACGTTGCCCATGGCATCGTATTTCTCGATCGGGATCGCTTCGCCGGTCAAAATCGCCTGGCTGATGAACAGATCGCGCGAGGCGATAAGGCGTACGTCGGCCGGCACCATATCACCGGCGGAGAGCTGGATGATATCCCCCGGCACCAGTTCGCGGATCGGCACTTCCAGCGTCAGCGGATGCGCGCTGTAGCTGCTGCGGCGCAGCACCGTGGCGGTGGTGCGCACCATCGACTTCAACGCTTCCGCCGCTTTGTTGGTGCGGTATTCCTGCCAAAAACGCAGCAGCCCGCTCAGCGTGACCATGGTCAGGATGATAATGACGCCGGTGAGTTCAGTTTCTTCACCGCTCTGGCGCGGCAGCCAATAATCGGTAAAGAAACTGATCGCAGCCAGCACCATCAGCACGAAGATAAACGGGTTGTTGAAGGCCTTGATCAGCTGGATCAGGGCATGCGGCGCCTTGTCATGGGCGACCTGATTGGCGCCGAACTGTTCCAGCCGCTCATCGGCGTCGTCCTGGGTCAAGCCGTTGCGGTTGCACTTCAGGTTCGCCAGCGTTTGAGCGATGCTGTTGGTCGCCTCTTGCGCAATGGCGTAGGTCACCGCGTCTTTATCACGGCGACGCGTTCTTTCATTAATCTGAGTCATAACGCTATTCTCTTATTTTCGTTCTGCGCACAGCGAAGCCCCGCCCGATAAACAGGTGACTCTGCGCAGCTTGGAATTTTTTATTAGCGTGACTAAATGGCGGAATTACCCTGTCAGCCACGCTGGAATCATTTTCCTTCCGGGGTCATCGTCCATAACGCCTCCTTAATGCTCCGCGTTATTCAGGCGAGCCCGAATAACCTGAGCATATAATCAAGTTAATAAATATTTATATAATTAATCAGACCGGTAATTCGGACGCGACGCGCCAGCGAACGGCACTCACGCTTTTCTCCAGGCTGACGCGGCAGACAATACCCTCAATTTCTTTTTGCGCGGCCGGCGTGGCGGTAATTTCCGCGCACACTTCCAATTGCCCCGGGCTGGAGATATCGGCGCTGCGCAAGGATTGCAGCCGCAAGGCCACGCCGTTCAGCGCCTGCAGAATCAGGGTGCGCACCAGAATTTCGTCCTGCTCACCGCAGGTCACCTGAATGCGATAGCACAGTTCCAGATCGGTTGCCTGCTGGTGCGGCTGCAGATTGATACGCTGCGCGGCTTCGCGCAGCAGGATATTGGCGCACAGGATCACCAGCGTAGCAACCACCGCATCCCAATGCTGGCCCAGGCCGCACAGGACGCCGATCCCCGCCGAACACCACAGCGTGGCGGCGGTGTTAAGGCCGCGAATGTTCAGCCCTTCACGCATGATAACGCCGGCGCCGAGGAAACCGATACCGGATACGATCTGCGCAGCCACCCGGCCGGCGCTGGCCGGATCGGTGGACATGGAGCTGAGAATAAAGACCGCCGCACCGGTCGCCACCAGCGCATTGGTGCGCAGGCCGGCCATGCGTTGGCGCCACTGGCGCTCGGCGCCAATGACCGCGCCCAGGCACATCGCCAGCAATAAATTTAAAACGAAAGGAGTCATAGCCATGACTGTCCCCTTAATTAACCGCAGGAGATAAAATCATGTGCTGTTTAGCACACGCGAAAGCGCGCTGAAAATAAATCAGCGAATCAGCGTGTCGTGCCTGGAGGGAAAAGGCTGTGGCTGCAAAATACCATAATAACGTCCAACTCGATTCACCTGAAACCGTCAGGCATCAGGAAACGTTTATTACTCGGGTATGCACAGCTCAGAAATAACTGGAGAGGGGTGCTGCCCGCCGATAACGGCAAGCAACAAATCAGAAGAGAATTGGTCAGCTTGCCTTATTTGTTTTATTACAACTACAACTGTCCAATTGAGTTTCTCCACCGAAATTTTGGCTGAGTATAGTGACGTCGGATAATGAAGTAAAGGCTAATTTATTAAACGAAAAATAAACTGGAATACGGCGATTATATTTCGATGTCACAAATAGAAGGTGGCGACATTGGGCGCCGACGCCGCCTTCCGGCCGCTGCATCAGGCTCTGTGGGACAAAGCGTTGTTGGACTTCCGCTGGCTCGATCGGGACGGCTGGGTGCAGCAGACGACCTTCAGCGACGGTTCGACGCTGGCCGCCAACTTTACGCGCAGCCTTTCACTGTCATCGCGGCCCACAGCCTGCGCGCCAAACTGGCCGACGGCCGCACATTCGACGTTACGCCTTAGCAAGGTCGCCGGCGGTGGGCTACGCTAGGCTATATTTCCGACAACCCGTAAGGAGTGGCCGATGACGCCTCTGATCCACACTCTGCTCGACGAGATTTGGCGAAGCCTGGGGCAGCGCCCCGCCCCTACCGACCGGTTAACCGTTAGCGGCGTCGGCGCATTGCCTTCGGCTTTTCCCGTCACAGAATTGGCGACCGCCGCCTGGAGCGCCGCCGGTTTGGCCTGCGCCGAGTTGCTTCGCTGCGAGGCCGCCGACGCGCCGCAGGTCTGGATAGATCAACGCCTGGCCTCGCTCTGGTTTGGCTGGACGCTGCGGCCGCTGGGATGGACGCTGCCTGCGGCCTGGGACGCACTGGCCGGCGACTACGCGACGGCGGATGGCTGGATACGTCTGCATACCAATGCGCCGCACCATCGGCGAGCGGTGGAACAGGTGCTGGGTTCGGCATCGGATAAAGGCACGCTGGCGGAACGTGTGCTGGACTGGAAAAAAAGCGAGCTGGAGGAAGCCGTGATCGAGGCCGGCGGCTGCGCGGCCCAAATGCGCTCGGCGGCCGCGTGGCGACAACATATTCAAGGCAAAAGCGTAGCGCTCGAACCGCTTATCCACGCCTCGCTGCAGCCGGAAGCGCCACCGCCGGGCTGGGCGCTACCCGTCGCCCGGCCGCTGCACGGCGTGCGGGTGCTGGATCTGACGCGCATTCTCGCCGGGCCGATCGCCACCCGTTTTCTTGCCGGTTTGGGCGCCGACGTGCTGCGCATCGATCCCTACGGCTGGGATGAACCCGGCGTCGAGCACGAGGTGATGCTGGGCAAGCGCAGCGCACGCCTCAATCTGACCAATGCGCGCGATCGCCATACGTTTGAACATCTGCTGAAAAACACCGACGTGCTCGTGCACGGCTACCGCGCCGGTGCGTTGGAGAAATTGGGCTATGGCGCGGAGGAAAGACGCGCGCTGGCGCCGGGCCTGATCGACGTCTGCCTGAATGCCTACGGCTGGAGCGGGCCGTGGCGGACCCGGCGCGGTTTCGACAGCCTGGTACAGATGAGCTGCGGGTTGGCGGAGGCGGGTATGGTTTGGCGCAGCGCCAGTTTGCCGGTGCCGCTGCCGGTACAGGCTCTGGATCACGCCACCGGCTATTTGATGGCGGCAGCGGTGCTGACCGGTATGACACAGCGCCTGAGCCGCGGTACCGGCTACCACGCGCGGCTGTCGCTGGCGCGCACGGCGCAACTGCTGCTGGCGCACCCCTGTTCGGCAGATTATCGACCGGAACCGCTGGCACCGGCCGGCCCCGCCGACGAGAACCCGGAAACAGAACTGACTTACTGGGGGGCCGCGCAACGCCTGCGCGCCCCGTTAAGCCTGCAGGGTACGGCGCTGCAATGGGCGCTGCCGGCGACTACGCTCGGCACCTCGCAACCGGAATGGCTACGCCGCTAAATCGCCGCCAACTGTCGCTGAAGCCACTGCAGCAAGCGGGTAACCGCCGGCGTCAACCCGGCGGTCTGCGGCCACACCAGGTAAACGTCGTCATCGCTCAGACGACGGGGCGCGGCCAACGCCACCAGTCTCCCCGCGTCAAGCGCATCCTGCACCAGCAGCTTTTTCGCCAACGCGATGCCAAACCCTTGCTCCGCCGCGCGAATCAACAATCCGGCATCGTTGAATAACGCCTGTTGTCGCCCGCATAACGGCCGCCCCTGCGCGTTGAACCAGTCGCGCCAGGGACTGACGTCGTGCTCGAGCAACGGAATATCGCCACCGTTCTCGAACGCCGCCCTCCATTCTCGCGCCATATCCGGCGAAGCGACCGGCAGCACGTCACCCGACGCGATGCGCTGCGCCTGCAGCCCCGTCCATTGACCGCTGCCGATACGGATCGCCGCATCGAACCCTCGCTGCGACAGATCCTGCAACGCCAGTGACGCATCAATATCCAGCGCAATATCGGCGCAGGCCTCATGAAAAGCAGGCAGACGCGGCAACAGCCAATAATGGGCAAAAGACGGCAACACGCTGATACGCAGCGTCTGGCTTGTCGCCGCACGCCGGGCGCGGGCGACGCCCTGCTGCAGTGCCTGCAGCGCCGGCTCTACCGCCGCCAACAACTCTCGCCCGGCGGCATTCAGGCGTACACCGCGCCCGCGCCGTTCAAACAGCGGATAGCCGACCGCCTGCTCCAGCAACTGAATTTGCTGGCTGACCGCGCCGTGCGTCAAATGCACCTGTTGCGCCGCAGCGCGCAAATTTTCCAACCTGGCGGCGATCGCAAAGGTCGGCAAGACATGCAAGGGAATGCGTTCATTCATCATTGGTTAACCAGGCTATCCAAAAAGGTTATTTTTCATCGATTTTGAGCGGCAGGCAAATGTTCTATGTTTACCCCATCATCCCTGACGCTTTCGGAGCCACCATGCACCCACGTTTGCAACAGGACCTCGCGCAGTTTCCGCAGATCCTCGACCACACCCGCCAGTTGGCGGAGGATTTCCTGGCCGGGCTGCAGCAACGCTCGGTCTGCCCACCGCTCGAGCATCAGCAGCTGCAACCGGGCGACGATCGGTTGGAGGAAAACGGCGAAGGCGCCCTGGCAGCGCTGGAGCGCTTTTGGCAACGTTATCAGGCCGGCATTTCCGCCAGCGCCGGCCCGCGTTATTTCGGCTTCGTCACCGGCGGCGGCACCCCGGCGGCGGTCGCAGCCGACTGGCTGGTTAGCGTGACAGACCAAAATAGCCTGCTCAGCCATGATACCATTGCAGCCACGATCGAGCTGGCGGCCGTGACGCAGTTGAAATCCCTGCTGGGCCTGCCGGAAACGTTCAGCGGCAGCCTGGTCAGCGGCGCGACCATGGCCAATTTCACCGGGTTGGCCATTGGCCGGCAGTGGCTGGGACAACAGCAAGGCGTGGATATCGCCCAACAAGGCCTGGCGGCGCTGGGCCCCATCCGGGTATTGGCGGCCAATCCGCATTCCAGCAGCGTGAAGGCGCTCAGCATGCTCGGCATCGGCCGCGAGGCGTTGACGATCGTCGCCAGCCTGCCGGAGTCTGAAGCCATGGATATGGAAGCGCTGGCGCGGCAGCTCGCCGCCGGCGCTGGCCAGCCAACGTTGGTACTGGCCAGCGCCGGTACGGTCAACACTGTCGCTTTCGACGATCTGCCGCAGCTGCTGGCGCTGCGGGAGCGTTATCCATTTTGGCTGCATGTCGATGCGGCATTCGGCGGCGTGGCGGCCTGCTCACCGCTATACGCCTCAAAGCTTGAGGGCTGGCAGCATGCCGATTCCATCACCGTCGATGCGCATAAATGGCTGAATGTGCCTTATGACAGCGCGATCCAATTTACCCGCCATTTGGATCTGCAAATGCAGGTATTTCAGAACCATTCGGCTTACCTGGAAGCACCGACGCTGCGGCCAGACAACTATCTGCATCTGACGCCAGAAAATTCGCGCCGCTTCCGCGCCTTGCCGCTTTGGCTGACGCTGAAAGCCTATGGCCGCAGCGGTATACGAGATATCGTCGAGCGCAACGTCGAACTGGCGCAGGCGCTGGGGGCGGCGTTAGCGGCCGATGACGGTTTCCATCTGCTGGCGCCGGTGAATTTGAACGTGGTGTGCTTCGCCCTCAGTCATCCACAGGGTGAGAGCGAAGCGGCGCGCGATCGCTTTCTCGAACGCCTTAGCCGGCATGGCGTGGTGCGTTGCACCCCTACGCGTTACAACGGCCAGCCGGGGATCCGCGCCGCGCTGGTCAACTGGATGACAGAGGAACAGGACATCCGCTTGACGTTGGACTCGCTGCGCCATTGCCTGGCGGAAACGGCCTAACGCGCGCGGCGATTACCCGAGTTGGAAGGCCTGCAAACGACGTTCTTGCCGCCCGTCATCGCTGATGTTATCCGGCGACAGCCAGGCGGCAAACGCCGCGTATCGTGCCGGCCATTCTCCATCAACGATCGACAGCCAGTCGGTGTCGCGCGAGCGTCCTTTAACAACGACGGCCTGGCGGAACGTGCCTTCATAGCGGAAACCCAAGCGCTCGGCGGCCTGGCGTGAAGGCAGATTGAGGCTATCGCATTTCCATTCGCAGCGCCGGTAGCCAAGATCGTCGAAAAGATGCCGCAGCATCAAGAAAATCGCCTCGCTGCCCAGCGCACTGCGCTTCATCAGCGGCGACCAGTTGATGGTGCCCAGTTCGGCCACGCCGTTGCCAGGATCGATGCGTAAAAAAGCGCAGGTTCCCACGGCGTGCCCGTTCGTCTGATCGATCACCACCATCGTGTTTCTGTCTGCGCTGGACACCTGTGCCTGAAGATAGCGCTGGAAATCTGCGTGCGACTGCGGCCGTTCCCAAAACAGATAGGTCCAGTCACGATCGTCCTCAGCGGTTTGGTAAGCCTGATAAAGCGCATCCCCCCAGCGCGCGAGGTTAAGCGGTTCGAGGCGGCAAAACCGCCCTTGCAGCGGCGTGTGCCCGGGTATGCCTGCCGGCTGCCAATGAGGAAGGGCCTCACCTATCGGCTGCCCATACTGATTCTGTCTCACCGCGACATCCTGTTTTTGAAAGGTGGAGAGGCAAGTTAAAACCAACGCGGGCCAGAGACAACTCCGACCTGCCATTCCTCCCCGTGGATCGGACTGCAGGATGATAGTTTAGAGAAATCACTCAATCACCGTTAAACATTCACGAAAACTATTTCATGCGAAATAAATATCTATATAACTCATTGTAAAACGGTGATTTATAGCAACAATTAAGCTACACATTCCGGTCATAATGTTAACTTTTGTTTGTTGTTATGATAAAAAAAGAAGTGCTTATCATTAGCATAGAGAGCAAAAACACCTATAAGATAATGATTTTTATATGTAAAAAGTCAAAAACACCAGAGGGAGCGCTTTTTGACCACTCAAAAAACGCGCTGAAAGACATCAAAAAAACGACACATGAATTTTTTTTAAGACTTTTCCTAGCAAACTAAAATTTTGTTTCGTGACATGATGAACAGATTAGCGGCAAGCAATGCAGACAGGCACGGGCGCCAAGCGCAAATCAGGCTCAACATGCCTAAGCTGGACGAGCAGCAGATCGCCCTGACTTAAGCCAAACTTATAGATTCATGCAATTAATAAGTTTAGTATGAAAATATCATTGAGTGCCGTCGTGTTTATTGATAGAACACTCGCTACACTGAATTATTGTTCCATTTTGCCTTTCGGCTTTTTAGGCTTTTTCTCATATTACCGCAGTAAAACGGATTTAAGTGGGGGTGCGATATGCCAACGATTATCATGGATTCATGTAGCTATACCAGATTGGGGTTAACCGACTATCTGACTTCGCATGGCGTGAAGAGGCGCCATATTAATGCCATCGAGGACATTGACAGCCTGCATGAAAAATGCAGCAAGTTAAATCCGAGCCTGGTGTTTATTAACGAGGACTGCTTCATCCACGAAGCAAACGCCACCGAGCGAATAAAACGGGTGATTTCACTGCACCCGGATACGTTATTCTTCATCTTCATGGCCATTACCAACGTACATTTCGACGATTATTTATATGTTCGCAAGAACGTCATCATATCGTCAAAATCCATCAAACCAGAGACTATGAATCAGCTACTTAGTCACTATCTCGAGAGAACGTCCCTCCGTACGGAGAAATCCTCTCTGGATCAAACGCCGGTAACGCTGAGCCAGACTGAATCAAACATGCTACGCATGTGGATGTCCGGTCAAGGTACCATCCAGATATCAGACCAGATGCAAATAAAGGCCAAAACGGTCTCTTCCCACAAGGGAAACATCAAGCGGAAAATAAAAACGCACAACAAGCAGATCATTTATCACGTTGTTCGTTTGACCGATACATTGACCAGTGGAATATTCGTCAATAGCCGCTGAACCACAGAGAACGCCCCCGCTCTGTTTTACCAGCCGTTAAATACCCGGTGATAATGTCATCTGGATAGCAGCCGCTGGAACCACAAAAAAATACCTGCTGCGTTATCCCCCGCTAGCGCAACGGGTATTTTTTTGCCGTCGATAAAAAAAATCTTACCGCAATGAAATAATCTCAAAATGGACAATTTCATTAGCAAATTAATGAGATTAACCTAAGTTACTGCCCGTGCTCGCGGCAGGGCTCCACAAACGTGCCGTCACGGCTGTCGATTTCATTAAAAAACCATACGCCCGCCGGGTAGTCGTCAAGAGAAACCAGATACATGGTGCCTTCGTTGAACACCTCTACGGCCAAAATCACGCCTTCACGTCGCGGGCCTCCGTCTGTTTTTACCGTCACTCGATCGTTAACCTGCATACCCTTCCCCATTATTTGCGATTGCCGTCAGTGTATTACAAAAGCGAGGGCGATGGACACCACTCCAGCCCTGCCGGCCTCTGCTATCAGCGTAGCAGCCGCCTGGATTTTCACTTTCTTAACGGTTTGGCCGCAGAATCTTAAGCCGGTCTCGCGTAGCCTGTCTTCAGGCGTTTCCCCCCCAGAGAAGCGCTCGCAAATGAAGTAACAAGGAACTTTTGCCCGCAGACTTGCGGGCTTTTTTTACGCGCTGCCAAATTGCAGGCATAAAAAAACCCGCCGCAGCGGGTTCTTTTCAATCAGCGGTAGACGCCAATTAGATAGCGGTAACGTTAGCCGCAGATGGACCTTTCGCACCGTTCTCGATAGAGAACTGTACGTTCTGGCCTTCAGCCAGGGTCTTGAAGCCTTGATCCTGGATAGCAGAGAAGTGTACGAATACGTCTTTGCTGCCGTCTGCTGGGGTGATGAAACCAAAACCTTTAGCTTCGTTGAACCACTTCACTTGACCTTTGATCATGTTGGACATGTCTAATTTCCTTCAATAATAATGTTAGCCGCCATGGGCGAGATAGCCGGTCATCAGTTACTTATGGAGGCACTGGAAAGGAAATTCGTCAGAGAAGGGCTATCCGGGATAACGCTTTAAATTTGAACTACTTTACTCAAAATGTCGTGCATAAATAGGTCTGTACCACAGGCCGACATCATTAACTCATGAGCGAGCGGCAATAGCAACCTTTTTCGCCGTGATGGGGCGTGAATCTCGGCTAAACGCACAGGATTTGACCCTGTCGGTCGATAGAATCACCGCCTGGCCCCCCGTAACAGCCAAGGTAAATGATAGTAATTCTCGTTCTGCTGTTTTATAGTTGCCTACAGAAATCATTCAGGGAGATTCATCATGCCGAGATGGCTTACCTTACCAACTGCCAGTGCCGCCGCCCTGCTGGCCTTTGCCGCTTACAGCGCTCCGCAGAGTGCACTGGAGCTGAATTATCAAGCTCCAGAACCCAGTGTGACTCCCGCTCCCAAGCCGACAGCACCGTCAGGGCCAGCCCCTAAGGCGGCGAAACCGCCGATTACTTGGGCAGAGGCACGCGACAAGAACGGCTTTCGCGTCGATATCGAATGCGATCATCCGGGCTGCAGCAAACCGCGCACCAAACCTTATCCCGCGTATGAAGGCCCGGTGATGAAAACCGATCGCCGCCGCCAATCCGATCCTTACTCCACCAACCAGGATCCCGATTACAACATCCAGTTGGGCTATGAGTGGTAGCACCGCTTTCGGAGTAATACCTATATCAGCCGCCCTCGCCGCTGCATAGAATAGCGCCAGTTCACCACTCCTCCTGGTGTTGAACACAACAAGCTGTGTTGCAAATCTTTATGCGCCTCCCTATAGGCGCTTTTTTTTTGCTCCTCCCTCATGCCAGTTTCCCGATTACAGATTGCTCTCATTGCCCCGTAAAGTGATGAATGTCACAAATACGCCTCCTTGCCATTCTTATTCGGAGGTGATGTTCATGGCCACAGGATCCCTTGCCCTCTTGGCTGTCTTAGCCGGCATTGCGGGCTATTCGCTCTATAAGCATTTCAAATCTCAGAAAAAAAGCACATTCGTTCGCCCGCACGATCGGTAATCGATAACGCATTTTCACCGCGAAGGCGCGGCACGCCGCACGCCGCACCTTCGTGGACCGTCATGTTTTCATCACAAAATTGTCACACTATGGCCATATGATGATTCGCGATTATCCGCTCTGGCTTAACACCAAGGATTTCGCCCATGACCATAATTAAAGCTGCAAACCATCAGGAAGCAGAAAAGCTCATCCGCGCCGGCACAGCCAAGAAAATCGAACTGGCCTACGATATCGGCAGCGATGACTTCTTCCAGCTTGCCAGCCTGTGGTGCGATAAAGGCGCCAAGATCTCCAAAGGGAAAGAACATTTTATCGTCTCGTTGAAAGGCTTCCGCATCCCCCCTAACGATTGATATCCAGCCGCCCATCGCGGCGGCGTCCTCTCCTCCTCGCAAAACCGCTCTATTCGACCACGCGCACCTCCTTCGATTTCGCTAAGCTAACAGCAGACTTTATTGCGGGCGTTCAGCCTGATAACCACGTCCGCCACGATGAGGAGAGTGACCATGTCAACAAATGCAGCGCAGCCCGGCACGATGAAAGCGATTGAGATTAGCCAACCGGGCGCCCCCGAGGTTCTGGTT
Organism: Serratia sp. CY33802; assembly: GCF_052169095.1. Classification (NCBI taxonomy): domain Bacteria; kingdom Pseudomonadati; phylum Pseudomonadota; class Gammaproteobacteria; order Enterobacterales; family Yersiniaceae; genus Serratia; species Serratia sp. CY33802. The sequence goes on along the minus strand of NZ_JBJNLL010000001.1, from coordinate 518,827 downwards.
GTCACCGAACGCCCGGTACCCGAGCCACAGGCGGGCGAACTGCTGGTGAAAATCGCCGCCGCTGGCGTTAACCGTCCCGACGTGCTGCAGCGCCAGGGGAACTATGCGCCACCGCCCGGCGCCTCGGATATCCCCGGCCTGGAAATTGCCGGCGAAGTGGTGGCCATCGGTGAAGGCGTGACCCACTTCGCGCTCGGCGATCGGGTTTGCGCCCTTATCGCCGGGGGGGGCTATGCGGAATACTGCACCGTGCATGAAAGCAATGCGCTACCGGTACCGGCGGGTCTGAGCCTGACCGAGGCCGCCGCACTGCCGGAAACCTTCTTTACCGTCTGGGTCAACGTGTTCCAGCGCGGTCATCTCAAAGCCGGCGAAACCGTGTTGATCCATGGTGGCACCTCCGGTATCGGCACGGTCGCCACCATGCTGGCGAAAGCCTTCTGCGCCCAGGTGATCACCACCGTCGGATCCGAAGAGAAACGTCAGGCCAGCCTGGCGCTGGGCGCCGACGTGGCGATTAATTACCGCAACGAAGACTTTGTCGCCCGCACCAAAGACGCCACTAACGGCAAAGGCGCCGACGTCATCGTCGATCTGATCGCCGGCGACTATGTGGCCAAGAACTATCAGGCCGCAGCGATGGAAGGTCGCATCGTGCAAATCGGCACGCAAAACGGCGTGGTGAAAGAGCTCAACCTGATGCCGCTGCTCTTGAAACGCTTGACCCATACCGGTTCGACGCTGCGTTCGCGCAGCGTCGCGGACAAAGCGCAGATTGCCGCCGAGCTGCGCGAGAAGGTTTGGCCGCTGCTGGAGCGCGGCGTGCTGAAACCGCAAATTTTTAAAACCTTCCCGCTTGAGCAGGCCGCCGCCGCGCATACGCTGATGGAGTCCAGCGAGCACATCGGCAAGATCATGCTGACGTTCTGAGGCCATTCCCCGCAGCCTGTGCTGCGGGGAAACCGATGCCACGCTCAGGGAATGATGCGGCGGCGGCGGAACTCCTCGAACAGCGAGAAAAACATGGCTTCGGTTTCGACAAACTGATGGAAACCGAAACGCCGCGCCTTGCTGCCATCCGCGAACATGTCATAGTCCCAGGAAAAGACGAAGTCGGCGAAACGCCAGCCGGCCACCGCGCGATAGTCCGGTTCGGTCAATTGGTGCCGTTGCACCAGCTCTCGCCACAGCGGCGCTTTGTCCGCCATCGTGCTCTCCAGCGGCATCGGCAGCGGCGGCGCGCATTCCAGCCCGAAGTAAGCGGCGATTTTCGGCCACATCTCGCTCCAGCGAAAGAGATCGCCGTTGTTGATATTAAACGCCTGATTGGCCGCCGCCGGCTCGGTCGCCGCCCAAAGCGTGGCGCGCGCCAACAGCCCGGCGTCGGTCATTTCCAGCAGACTGTGGTAAGCGCCTGGCTTACCGGGAAAGCGCAGCGGCAGCCCGAGCGCTTTACTGATTGAGGCATAAACCGCGATGCTCAACGCCAGGTTCATCGGATTGCCAAGAGAGAAGCCCCCCACCACGCTCGGACGAATGGCGCTCCAACGCCAGCGCTTGCCTGCCTGGCACAGCGCCAGATACTGCTGCTGCGCCACGTTAAACTCCGGCGGCATATGCCCGGCGTCGCTTTCGCGCGCCGGCGTTTTAAACGGCCCCAAATGCGCGCCATACACTTTGTAACCTTGCATTAGGCTGATATGCTCCAACGCCGGCGCGACCGGCTCCAGCCCCTCGACGACGTGTTGCAACATCTGCAGATTGGGCGCCACCAGCCCCGCCCAGTCCGGCGCATCCTGATAGGCGGCATAGAAAACGTGGCTAATCGCGCTCAGCGGCCGCAGTGCGTCCCGCGTCGCCGCCGCATCCAGCAGATCAACCTGAAGGTGGCGCACCCCAGATGCCGGTTCGCCCCCCCGGCGCGAGACGCCCACCACTTGCCAACCTTGATCAATCAGCTCCTCAATCAATCGGCGCCCAATCACGCCATTGGCGCCGATCACCAATGCCTGTCGCTTTGCATTCATCTTGCCACTCCTCAGGTTATCGATACCCTGAGTGTTATTGATTAGTAATACTTGCGGTAGAAGAGGATTTTCACTAACACTTATAAGAAAAATCTATAGGCAAGCTCGACATGGATAAGCTGAACGCAATGAAAACCTTTATGCGAGTGGCCGAACTGGGCAGTCTATCGGCCGCCGCTCGCGATCTGCGTTTGACGCAGCCGGCGGTCAGTCAGCAAATCGCCGGCCTGGAGCAGCAACTGGGGGCCCAGCTGCTGTTTCGCAGCACCCGGGCGGTCACGCTGACCGATGCCGGCAGCGGTTATTATCAGCGCCTCAAACCGATTCTGGCGGCGGTCGACGAAGCGGAAGACGCACTGCACGACCAGCACCACCAGTTGCAGGGCAATCTGCGCATTCACGCCCCTACCGGATTCGGGCAGTTGCACGTCACACCGCTGGCCATCGCTTTCCAGCAACGTCATCCGAACCTCGCCATCGAACTGCTGCTGGACGATCGCCGCGCCGACGTGATCGGCGAAGGCATCGACGTGGCGCTGCGCTTCGGTGAACTCCATGCGCCCGGCATGGTGGCGAAACGTTTGGGCGAGCTGCAACGCCTGCTGGTGGCATCGCCGGCCTATCTGGACAAGCATGGCACGCCCCGTTCGCCGGCGGAGTTGGCGAAACATGCGCACATTCGTTATAGCGGTTTGAACGACGGCGATACGCTCACTCTGTTCGGGCCGCACGGCCCCGAGATGGTTGCTCTGCGGCCCACGTTCCGCGCCAACAATACGCTATCGCTGCTGGCCGCCATCGAGGCTGGAGTGGGTATCGGCGGCGCCCAACGGCCTTTAATCGCCGAGCAGCTGGCGACGGGGGCGCTGGTGCCCGTTTTGCCGGAATACCGCTACCCGCCCATGGCGCTGCACGCGGTCTATCCCGCCTTACGATTTATTCCGGAGAAAGTGCGCGCCTGGGTGGCGCATCTGCAGCAAGCGTTGACGGCGATCGAGGGAATTAGCGGAGTGAATGCTCCCGGCCAGATGCCGGGAGCCTAATCATTATTTGAACAGTTTGCCGACCATGTCGCCCAGTTCGTTGCTGTCTTGCTGCACTTCACCATTTGGCGAGGCGGCATCCGCGACCGTTGGCAAGAACTGTGCAATGGTGCTGGAGGCTTGTGCAGGATCGATGCCCAGCTTTTCAGCCAGTTGGTTGATCGCATCGCTACCCAACGCCTGCTGCACATGATCGCCGGTAATCTGCTGATTTTCGCCATTGCCGAGCCAGGAACCGACGATATCGCCGAACTGCCCCTGACGGAATTTGTCCAAAATGGCCTGTAGGCCGCCTTGTTGCTCAACCCACTGCATAATGGCGATGTAGTCGATGCCTTTACCGTTGGCGCCGCCACCCAGAATGTTACCCAATACGCTATCGAACAGACCCATGATATTCCCCTTTCAGCCGGTACGGCCCGCGCCGCACCGCCGGATTGATTTCACGAAAAAGGGCCGCCGCGGCGACCCTGTTGAGCAACGGCTGCTTAGCCTTTGATCTTCCTGTAGACAAAAAGCACCACCAGGGCACCGATTACAGCCACCACAAAGCTGCCCAGGTTAAAACCGTCAACGCGGCCCATACCGAAGAAGGTGCTGATATAGCCGCCGACGACGGCGCCCACGATCCCCAATATAACGGTCACAATAAAGCCGCCGCCGTCTTTGCCCGGCATAATCCACTTGGCCAGGATACCGGCGATTAAACCAAAAATGATCCAGGAAATGATGCCCATCTTTACTCTCCCTATTACCTTTTGCCTAACAGAAATCCTATTACCAGGCCCACGACGGCGCCGGCGCCTATCCCCGCCCAAGGGTTATCCTTAAGGCAGGCACATGATTGCTCGAGCGCCGCTTTTACACCGCTGCGCACTTCGCAGGCGGTGGCTTTCACGTAGTCGCTCGGTTGCTCAACACCGTTTAGTTCGTCATTTTCATATGACATGTCAAATCCTTACAGACCAACCCTCTGAGAATCTCGTCACATGTTTCGCGCCAGGCGCCGTCCGCTCCGCGATCTTGCTCTGGGCAACCTGCCCGCTGCCGCTCAATGCAGAGGCGTACGCCGACAAACGCACAACTTCACACTATGACTATAGTAAAAAATCAGCGGTTTACCCATTTCCGTCCGTCTGAATTTCACCGTACAAAAAACGATCTAACTTCATCCTACCGTCATCTCGAGAGGCTAAACTTTAAACAAATCCTCATGGAGGAAACATCCATGTTCAATGCCCCCTTTGTCCTGATTCTCGCGCTACTGTACGCACTGGCCGCCGTTTGGGACGGTTCCATCGCGTTACTGTTTCATTAAGGTTACATAGCAGTTGTCACTTTTGCGATGCGCTTAATTGTGTCTTTATTTTTCAATTGCACCAGCCGGTTGAAATAGCGGAAAATATCTTCCCTTCCCTCGGTAAAAATCCTATCTCACTCCATTTTTCGCCTGCGCTTAAATAAAGTGAAAAAAAAGCATTAATGGAAAATCCTATTTAGCACGAAATGTTCTACTATTCGCCTTATAAAAATTTGGGTTAAGGTCCCATTGGGAAAGAAAAGGAATCATAGAAAAAATGCTTTCTAACCAACGCTTTGAGCGCAAATTCTTGCGCCCTCGTTATTGGTTGCTGTGGATAGGGCTGGGAATACTCTATCTCTTGGTGTTACTGCCCTACCCGCTCATTTATCGACTCGGACACGGCCTTGGCAGAATCGCCATGCGCCTGATGAAACGCCGGGTAAAAATAGCACGCCGCAATGTAGAACTCTGCTTCCCTGAGATGCTCGCCGCCGAGCGCGAGGCGCTGATTGTCAAAAATTTTGAGTCCGTCGGCATGGGCCTGTTCGAAGTCGGCATGGCCTGGTTCTGGCCTGACTGGCGCATCGCCCGTTGGTTTAAGGTGAGCGGCATGGAAAACATGCAGTTGGCGCGTCAGGACGGGAAAGGCGTGCTGCTGATCGGCCTGCATTTCCTCACTCTGGAGCTGGGTGCGCGCATCTTCGGCATGCAAAACCCCGGCATCGGCGTGCATCGCCCGCACAATAACAAACTGATGGAATGGGTGCAGACCCGCGGCCGGCTACGCTCGAATAAATTCATGATCGATCGTAAAGATATCAAAGGCATGATCCGCAACCTGAAACAGGGTGAAATCCTGTGGTATGCGCCGGACCACGATTATGGCCCGCAAAGCAGCGTGTTCGTACCGTTCTTCGCCGTGGAAAACGCCGCCACGACGACCGGCACCTATATCCTGGCGCGCATGGGGCGGCCGTCGATCGTGCCATTCGTGCCGCGCCGCCTGCCGCATGCGCAGGGTTATGAGCTGATCGTACAGCCACCGCTGACGGACTTCCCGCTGGACGATGAAACGCGCGCGGCGGCCATGATGAACCGCGTGGTGGAAGAACAGGTGCTGCTGGCACCCGATCAATACATGTGGTTGCACCGCCGCTTTAAAACCCGCCCACCCGGCGAACCTTCGCTGTATTAACCGCCTTCGCGCCTTCGCCCGCCCAGCCGGCGGCGAAGGCGCTCACCTCGCACGAGCATTCTGCGTCAGGGGAACTACACTAATAAGTCACCGACGGCAATTATTGCCGCCAGCAACCATTTCTTCCTGCCCGAGGGCCGGTCGTTGCCTGTCGGGCCACAACCGAGGTCAATGTCATGCTGGTACAACCCTATTTGTTTTTCAGCGGTAACTGTGAGCAAGCGATTAACTTCTATGTACAGCAGTTGAATGCCAAAATTGAAATGGTCATGCGCTTCAAAGACATGCCCGAAGAAGCCCGCCAAGGCGGGCCGCAGGACGCCAATCCTGAAGCGATCATGCATGCGCGTCTGCTGATCGGCGACGGTGTACTGATGGCCTCCGATGGCTGCCCACAAGATGACAGCGGCGGCGCTTCTCACAAAGGCTTCTCGCTGTCGCTGAACCCCAGCGATGCGGAGCAAGGACGCAAACTGTTCGACAATCTGGCGCAGGGCGGCCAGGTGACGATGCCTTACCAAGCCACCTTCTGGGCCAAAGGCTTTGGTATGCTGACCGACAAATTCGGCGTCAACTGGATGATCAACGTCGAATAACCCGTCATGGCGCCGCTAGCTGTAGCGGTGCCAGTCATACGCCACCTTGGCGAACAGCACGAACAGCAGCGCCAACAGCGCCAATCCCAACCGCCAATAGGGCGACCGGCGCCGCCGCCAGGCGAAGAACATCATCACCGCCAGGCCCCCCAGCGTGAGGGGGTAATACACCGCCAGCGTCAGTAAAGCGATAATGATGTAATCCGACATGGCCCTTTTACTCCTTCGCGTTCACGCCGCCGCAAATGCGGGTTGCGATCGCCCTTTCGCCTTATCGCCTCGTTAAGGGCTAGAGGTCTGGCGCGTTTATGCATAAAATATAAGATTGCTCTTAACTCGAACTAAATAGTAATCAAACAACAAGGGTGACATGACTCAGCAGCAACCCATACAGGATGCCGTGCCGCCGCGCAGCGTTAAAAGCTCCCCATTATTATTTCAGGCCGGCGTGTTTGTCATCATCGTTGCCGCCACGCTGATCCTCTTTAACAGCTGGCAAATCTGGAACGCGCACCAGCGCGATCTGCGCAGCGCCGAGCATGAATCCGCCAACCTCGCCCGTTCGCTGGCGCAGCATGCCGACGATACTTTCATGCAGGTGGACGGCAATCTGCTCGATCTGACCGAACGTCTCCAGAACGACGGGCTGGGTCCATCGCAGCTGACGCGGCTGCAGCGCGTCATGCAGACGCAGGTCGGCAACCTGCCGCAGCTGCATGGGCTGTTTCTCTACGATGCGCGCGGCCGCTGGCTGGCGACCTCCTCGGGCAAATTCATCAAGAACGCCAACAACGCCGATCGCGATTACTTCAAATACCATCAAAACCGCGACGGCGGCGGCCTGTACATCGGCAAGGTGATCCGCAGCCGCACCACCGGCGATCTGATCATTCCCGTTTCGCGGCGCTTCAACCACCCGGATGGCAGCTTTGGCGGCGTGGTGCTGGCGACGCTGTACGTCGATTATTTCCGCCAGTTTTACGACAGCTTCGCCCTCAACACTGACGCCTCGCTGAACCTGCTGCTGGCGGACGGCACCATCCTTTACCGCCGCCCCTACTCGGCGGCGTCGATCGGTAAAAACATCGCCAAGGGCGTGCTGTTCAGCGAAATTTTGCCGCATTCGGAATTCGGCAACGCCACCATCACCTCGCTGTACGACAAAGTGGAGCGCATCTACGGCTATTCGCGGGTCAACCGCTTTCCGCTGGTGATCGCCGCCGGGCTATCGAAACGCGACGCGCTGGCGGACTGGCGCACCGACGCCGGGCTGTTCGCCGCCGGTGGCCTCTCGCTGCTGATGATCCTGTTGGCGATGGGCATGGTGCTGCTGCGACAAATCAAGCACAGCATGCAAACCGAAGCCGAGCTGATGCGCACCCGCGATCAGCTGACCAGCATCAACCAGATGCTCGAAGAACTGGCGCTGCTGGACGGCCTGACCGGGCTGGCCAACCGCCGCCAGTTTGATATCGCGCTGAAGAACGAGCTGGCGCGGGCTTCGCGCAACTACCGCAGCGTGGCGCTGCTGATGCTGGATATCGACTATTTCAAACAGTACAACGACAGCTATGGCCACGTCGCCGGGGACCAGTGCCTGCAGCAGATCGGCCAAACGCTCAAAGGGTTGGCGTGCCGCAGCAACGACGTTTTAGCGCGCTACGGCGGCGAAGAGATGGGGATTATCCTGCCGGATACCGACATTCAGGGCGCACTGATTTTCGCCGAACGCGTCATCCAGGCGGTACGCGATCTGAAGATCCCGCATCAGGGCAACCCGCACGGTATCGTCACCATCAGCATCGGCATCTGCGCCAAAGTGCCACATATGTATAACGATACGCCGATCAGCTTTATCAATGAGGCGGACAGCGCGCTGTATCAGGCCAAGAAAAAAGGCAAAAACTGCATTTACGGTGCTTAATCAATAATCGGGTCTCCAAATTTGGCGGCCCGATTTATTCCCGACAAGATGAAATAATTCCACTCCGCAACATTATTTCCCCGGTTTGCCCTGCTATTTGAATGAAATAACGCCAATAAATAAGCAGCATATTTATTTCCATTACAATTCAATAAGATAAAAAATACACCATTCCGCAGACAATTCGTGCCATTTTTGATTATTCGTGCCTACGCGCAGCCCCGTTTAGCCCTCGTTTACTTTTCATTGGTATTGCCGGTGATATCCTTATTGGGAATATTCTCTCTATCAGGAAGCCATCGCACGCTTCGGCGCACTGCGCCCTGCTGATACATCCATAATAGAACCCACAAATTTCACGTTGCAATTGAGCGGCCTGCTGACGCCGCTCCAGCCAGCCACTGCGCAAGCCAGTGCAGCCAATCACGCGGCAACCTGAAAGACGGGAATAAAGCGATATAGATTTGCGAGGAGATCTCATGCCTACTGGCGATATTATGCGTGAACAGGCCGTCCTGACGCTGCCGTTGCGACAATGGGCGGCAGCGGAAGCATCCAGCGCGGTCAGCGAACTGGAACAGGGCAAGGTACTGTTTCTGCCTGAGCTGGCCTTCACCCTGTCTGAACAAGAAATGCCACTGCTGGATCCGACGTTGGTCGATCCGAAGCGCAAAAACATCAGCTATCAGCCGCTGTCCGGCAAGCTGACCGGCGTCGCCGTCGTGGAACGCCGGCAGCAGGTTCAGCAACTGCTGGAACGTTATTACCAGTCGTGCCGCCAGCTGATCGCCGGGCTGTTGCCCGAGTATCAGGAGGCGCTGCACCATCCGACCGGCAGCCTGCGTTTGCATCCGGTTTCGGCCTGGCGCGCAAGCAGCTCCTGGCGCAAAGACGACAGCCGGCTGCACGTCGACGCTTTCCCGTCGCGCCCGAACTACGGCGAACGCATTCTGCGCATTTTCACCAACATCAACCCGCACGGCGAGCACCGCCAATGGCGTGTCGGTGAACCGTTCCCTGAGCTGGCGGCACGCTTTATGCCGCGCCTCGCACGCTACTCCGCCCTCAGCAGCTGGCTGCAGCATCAGGTGCGCATCACCAAGACCCGCCGCAGCCATTATGACCACCTGATGCTGCAGTTGCACGACGCCATGAAGGCCGACGGCGATTATCAGCAGCAGGGGCCGCAGCTGGCGCTGGCGTTTCCGCCGGGCAGCAGCTGGATTTGTTTCTCGGATCAAACGCCGCACGCCGCGATGGGCGGCCAGTTTATGCTGGAACAGACCTTCCTGTTGCCGGTGAACAAGATGCAGGATCCGCAGCGCTCGCCGCTGAAAGTGCTGGAACAGCTGCGCGGTCAGCCGCTGATCTGAATAGATTGCCGCCGCCGGGGCTGCCGGCGGCGGCAAACGCGTATTACACCTCGAAGTCCCCCTGCTGGCGCGCCACCAGCGTCAGGATGCTGTACAGCGCCACCGGCTGCTGTTCCTGATTCAACACCTGCACATCCCACACCACCACGCCGTGCGGCCGATCCTCGGCGGTTTTTTGCGGCTTGCGGATTTTCTTCTTGCAGGTCAGCCGCACCTGAATGGTGTCGCCGATCTTCACCGGTTCGATAAAGCGCAGATTCTCCATGCCGTAGTTGGCGATCACCGGCCCGACGGCGGCATCGACAAACAGCCCGGCCGCGGCGGACACCACAAAGTAACCGTGCGCCACTCGCTCGCCGAACAGGGAATCGGCGGCGCCGATCTTGTCCATGTGCGCGTAGAAATGATCGCCGCTCAGGCAGGCGAAGTTGACGATATCCGCTTCGGTCACGGTGCGGCGCGCGGTCAACAGGCTGTCGCCCAACTGCAGCTGCTCGAAGTATTTACGGAACGGATGTACCGGATGCTCGGCGACCGGCGCGCCGCGCACCCATTCACCGCCGATGGCCGCCAGCATCGCCGGGCTGCCCTGGATCGCCGTGCGCTGCATATAGTGCTTCACCGCACGCAGTCCGCCCAGCTCTTCCCCGCCACCGGCGCGCCCCGGGCCGCCGTGTACCAGCATCGGCAGTGGCGAACCGTGGCCGGTGGACTCCGCCGCCGCCTGTTCATCCAAAATCAGCATTCGGCCGTGGGCGCAGGCCGCCGCGCGAATGAAGCGCTTGGCCAACGCCGGATCGGCGGTCACCAGCGATCCCGCCAGGCTGCCCTGCCCCAGCAACGCCAATGCGATCGCCTGCTCGGTATCCGCATACGGCATCAGCGTTGCCACCGGCCCAAAGGCCTCGGTGCCGTGCACCGCCTGATGGGTGAACGGATCGGCGCAATACAGCAGGGTCGGTGGATAAAACGCCCCACCGCGCGCGCCGTCGCCCAGGATCTCCAGCTTATCCAGCGCCGCGCCACAGAGCGGTTCGCAACCATTGCGCAGCAGGAACTCTACCTTGCTTTGCACATCCTCACGCTGCTCGTGGCTGACCAACGCCCCCATGCGCACCGGCTCCAGCTGCGGGTCGCCCACCGTCACCCCCGCCAGGCGCTGCAACAAGGCCTGACGCACCGCCGTCACCTGCGCCGCCGGCACGATGATGCGGCGGATCGCAGTACATTTCTGCCCCGCCTTGGCGGTCATTTCACGGCACACTTCTTTGATGAACAGCGCAAACTCCGGCATCTCCGGCGTCACGTCCTCCGCCAGCACGCAGCAGTTGAGCGAATCCGCCTCCATGGTGAAGGCGATCGATTTTTCCAGCAGGCGCGGATGCGCACGCAGCCGCTGCCCGGTCTGCGCCGAGCCGGTGAAAGTCACCGCATCCTGATAATCCAGGTGCGCAAACATGTCGCCGACGCCGCCGCAAACCAACTGCAACGCCCCTTCCGGCACCAGCCCGCTGTCGACGATCAGCCTGACCATCGCCTGCGTCAGCTGCGCGGTGGCGGTGGCCGGCTTGATGATGGCCGGCATGCCCGCCAGCCAGGTCGGCGCCAGTTTTTCCAGCATGCCCCAGCACGGGAAGTTGAAGGCGTTGATGTGCAGCGCCACGCCAGGGCGCGAAGTGAGCACGTGGCGGGCGGCGAACTGCGCCTGTTTCGACAGCGGGATCAACTCGTCTTCCGGCCACAGCGTATCATCCGGCAGATCGCGGCCGGCCATGCCGGCATAGGCGAACAGCGTGGCGATGCCGCCTTCGATATCGACCCACCCGTCGCTGCGCGTCGCACCGGTTTGATAGGAAATCTGATACAGCGCCTCTTTATGCGCCAGCAGGTGTTTCGCCACCGCTTTCAGCATCTGGGCGCGCTGCTGGAATGTCATGTTCGCCAGCGCCGGGCCGCCGTGGCTGCGGGCATAGCTCAGGCTCGCCGCTAACGGCAGGCCGTCGGAGCAGACCTGGTACAGCGCTTCGCCGGTCACGGCGTGACGGATCTCGCGGCCCTCTCCCTGCCCATACACCCAGGCGCCAGATAGATAACTGTGTAACTGCTGCATGTGCCCTCCAAAATTCATAAATTTTCACCCTAAAGCTTAATTACGTATCACATAAATACCAGTCAACGCCAAATCAAATTTTAACAAAAACAGAACAAAACCCGTTTTCAAGCCGCTTACCCTGTCATTAATACGGAATTGATGGTTTTATTTATCAAATTAAATCAACAAAATAACAAAAAACCTTGTGAGTGAACTCGCAAAACCACATGAATCTCGTTTGATCTTTTTGTTATCAATTTGTAGCCTTATGGTTAGTTAAAGTGATTCACATTTTTATATCTAATGTGAAAAACACGAATCACCAAGAGGCAAGCATGACAACTGACGCACAATATCAGCAGCATTTCGACGACAAGATCGCGGCGGATATCGCCATTGAGGCCAAAGACTGGATGCCGGACGCCTACCGTCAGAACCTGATTCGGCAGATCGGCCAACACGCCCACTCGGAAGTCATCGGCATGCTGCCGGAAGCCAACTGGCTGACGCGCGCCCCCACGCTGCGCCGCAAGGCGGTGCTGCTGGCCAAAGTGCAAGATGAGGCCGGCCACGGTCTGTACCTCTACAGCGCCGCCGAGACCCTCGGCTGTTCGCGCCAGGACATCTACCAAAAGATGCTCGACGGCAAGATGAAGTATTCCTCCATCTTCAATTACCCCACGCTCAACTGGGCGGATATCGGCGTGATCGGCTGGCTGGTCGACGGCGCCGCCATCGTCAACCAGGTAGCGCTGTGCCGCGCCTCCTACGGCCCCTATGCGCGGGCGATGGTGAAAATCTGCAAAGAAGAAAGCTTCCACCAGCGCCAGGGCTACGAGGCGGTGATGGCGATGGCCAACGGCAGCGACACGCAGCGTGCCATGTTGCAGGACGCTATCGATCGCTTCTGGTGGCCGGTGCTGATGATGTTCGGCCCGAGCGACGCCGACTCCCCTCATAGCGCCCAGAGCATGGCGTGGAAAATCAAACGCCACAGCAACGATGAGCTGCGGCAGAAATTCGTCGACAACACCGTACCGCAGCTTGAGGCGCTGGGCATGACGGCGCCAGACCCGAGTCTTACCTGGGACGAGGCCGCCGGCCACTATCGCTTCGGCGAGATCGACTGGAGCGAACTGCATGAAGTGATCAAAGGACGCGGCCAATGCAACCACGAACGCCTGCAGGCCAAACGCCGCGCCTGGGAAGACGGCGCCTGGGTGCGCGACGGCGCCATGGCCCACGCCGCGAAAAACGCCGCTTCCGCCGCATAGCCAACATAAGGAACCGAGATCATGAGCCACGTTGAATGGCCGCTGTATGAAGTGTTTATCCGCAGCAAACAAGGGTTGGCGCATCGCCACGTCGGCAGCCTGCACGCCGCCGACGACCAAATGGCGCTGGAAAACGCCCGCGACGCCTACACGCGCCGCAACGAAGGCTGTTCGATCTGGGTGGTGCAATCGCGCCATCTGATCGCCTCGCAGCCGGAAGATCGCGGCGCGTTCTTCGATCCGTCCGAAGACAAGATCTACCGTCATCCGACGTTTTACACCATCCCCGACGGCATCAAGAACATGTAGAGGCGACCATGACGGTTAACGATCCGCGCATCAGCTATTTGCTCCGCCAGGGCGACACGCCTCTGATCCTCGCCCAGCGTCTGTGCGCCTGGTGCGGCCACGCGCCCGAACTGGAAATCGATCTGGCGTTGGCCAACATCGGTCTCGATCTGCTCGGCCAGGCGCGCCACTTCCTGGGCTACGCCGCCGAACTGGCCGGGCCGCCCTGCAGCGAAGACAGCCTGGCCTTCGGCCGTGACGAGCGCCAGTTCCATAACCTGCTGCTGGCGGAACAGCCGAACGGCGGTTTCAACGACACGCTGGTGCGCCAATTCCTGCTCGACGCCTACCACGTGCAGCTGCACCAGGCGCTGAGCCGCAGCCGCGATGCGCAGATCGCCGCCATCGCCGCCAAATCGTTGAAGGAGGCCGATTATCACCTGCGCTTCAGCCACGGCTGGATGATCCGCCTCGGTGACGGCAACGACATCAGCCACGGCAAGATCCAACAGTCGCTGGATAACCTGTGGCGCTTTACCGCCGAGCTGTTCCACGCCGACGCGTTGGAACTGGCGTTGGCGGAACAAGGCATCGCCGTCGATCCGCGCACGCTGCAGGCCCCCTGGCTAGCGCAGGTGGAAGAGACGCTGCGGCAGGCGACGCTGGCGCTGCCCGCCGAGCAGGCGTTCCGTCACGGCGGCAAGCAAGGTCAGCACAGCGAACACCTCGGCCCGTTGCTGGCGGAGATGCAGTTCCTGCAGCGCGCCTACCCAAACAGTCAGTGGTAGGAGGCCGCGATGAACGTTACTCGTTTGCAACCCGCCGAAATCCCGCAGATTTGGCACTGCCTACAGCAGATCAGCGATCCCGAGCTGCCGGTGCTGTCGATCACCGATTTGGGCATGGTGCGCGACGTGGTACGCGACGGCATCGGCTGGCGCGTGACCTTCACCCCAACCTATTCCGGCTGCCCGGCCACCGAATTTTTGCTCAACGCCATCGAGCAGCGGCTGGCGGCCGCCGGTTTCAGCCCGGTGCAGGTGGACATTCGCCTCAGCCCGGCCTGGACCACCGACTGGATGAACGCCGACGCCCGCGAGCGGCTGCGGCAATACGGCGTAGCGCCCCCGCAGGGCCACACCTGCGATCGGCCGCATGCCCACGGCCCGGTCGCCTGCCCGCGCTGCGGCAGCACCCACAGCGAGAAGATCAGCGAGTTCGGATCCACCGCCTGTAAAGCGCTGTACCGCTGCTGCGACTGCCGGGAACCGTTCGACTATTTCAAATGCATATAGGAGCGCTGACACCATGACGGTCTTTCATCGCCTGAGCGTCGCCGCCATCGAGCGCGAAACGCCTGACGCCGTAGCCATCACCCTGCGGGTGCCCGAAGAGCTGCAAAACCAATACCGCTATACCCCCGGCCAGCACCTGACGCTCAAGGCGCTAGTCAACGGCGAAGAACTGCGGCGTTGCTACTCCATCTGCAGTTCGCCGCAGGAAGGCCTGCTGCAGATCGGCGTAAAAGCGATTGATCAGGGCCGTTTCTCCGGCTTCGTCAACCGCATGCTGAAAGTCGGCGACGCACTGGAGGTGATGGTGCCGCAGGGGCGCTTCGGCTACCAGCCGCAGGCAGAGCGCCACGGCAACCACCTGGCGATCGCCGCCGGCTCCGGCATCACGCCAATGCTGTCGATCATCAAGGCGACGCTGCTGCTCGAACCGGGCAGCAGCTTCACCCTGATCTACGGCAACCGCAACAGCCGTTCAATGATGTTCAAAGAGGCGCTGTCGGATCTGAAAAACCGCTACCCGCAGCGTTTTCAGCCGCTGTACCTGTTCAGCCAGGAAAGTCTCGACAGCCCGCTGCTCAGCGGCCGCATCGACCGTGAACGCCTGACGGCGATCGGCGGCGCGCTGCTGGATTTCCGCGACTATGACCACGCCTTTATCTGCGGGCCGGAATCGATGATGGACGACGCGCAAACCGTGCTGGAGCAGGCCGGCGTACCGGCCAATCACATCCACAGCGAACGCTTCAACACCAGCGGCCTGGTCACCCGCCCGCGCCACAGCGGCGATCGCAACGCTACCCGGGTGGCGATCCTGCTCGACGGCCGCCGGTTGGATATCGAGATCGGCGAACAGGACGACAGCATTCTCGATGCCGCGCTGCGCCAGGGCGCCGATCTGCCCTACGCCTGCAAAGGCGGCGTGTGCGCCACCTGCAAATGCCGTCTGAAGGCCGGCCAGGTGGAGATGGGCGTCAACTACAGCCTGGAGCCGGATCAGCTGGCGGCGGGCTACGTATTGAGCTGCCAGTCGTGGCCGAAAGGCGACGGCGTGGTGTTGGACTTCGACGTCTAGGAGCCGCGATGGATACCCCCTTTATTTTGCATCAGCAGCAACACCGCGTGGTCACGCTGACGCTGCACCGCCCGGAGGCGCGCAACGCCCTGAGCACGCCGTGCCTGGAACAGCTGGTTGCCCGTCTGGAGCAGGCAGATGCCGACAGCGGCGTGGGCGCCGTGGTGATCGCCGGCGCGGCGCGCTTTTTCGCCGCCGGCGCCGATCTGCGCGAACTGCAACAGCAGGATCTGCCGGCCGCGCTGGCGGATCGCCGTCCGCAGCTGTGGCAGCGGCTGGCGCAGTTCAGCAAGCCGCTGCTGGCGGCGGTGAACGGCTATGCCCTGGGCGCCGGCTGCGAGTTGGCGCTGGCCTGCGACATCGTTATCGGCGGCGAAAGCGCCCGCTTCGGCCTGCCGGAGATCACCCTCGGCCTGATGCCGGGGGCCGGAGGCACCCAGCGCCTGATCCGCTGCGTCGGCAAGGCGCGCGCCAGCCAGATGGTGCTGACCGGCGAAGCCATCGACGCCCGCACCGCGCTGCAGGCTGGCCTTATCAGCGAAGTGTGCGTCGATGCCCTGACGCTGGAGCGCACGCAGCAGATTGCCGATCGCATCAGCCGTCAGGCGCCGCTGGCGCTGCGCGCCGCCAAGCAGGCGCTGAAACAGGCCGAGGAAACCGGCCTTAGCCAGGGGCTAGCGATGGAGCGTCAGCAGTTCGTCACCCTGGCCGCCACCGACGATCGCCGCGAAGGCATCGCCGCCTTTTTCGAAAAACGTATGCCAAACTATCAGGGGCGCTGATTTATGGATAACGCATTGATTCTCAGCCATCTCGACGCCGGCGTGTTGACGCTGACCCTCAACCGGCCGGATCGGCTCAACAGCTTTAACGACGAGATGCATCGCCAGCTGAGCGAAGCGCTGACGCAAGCCGAGCGCGACGACAGCGTGCGCTGCCTGCTGATCGCCGGTGCCGGGCGCGGTTTCTGCGCCGGGCAGGATCTCAACGATCGCAACGTCAGCGCCGATCAACAGGCGCCGGATCTCGGCCTGTCGGTCGAACGTTTCTACAACCCCCTGATCCGCCGCCTGACCGCCCTGCCGAAACCGGTGGTATGCGCAGTCAACGGCGTGGCGGCCGGCGCCGGCGCCGCGCTGGCCCTGGCGTGCGATATCGTCATCGCCGCCGACAACGCCGGCTTTATTCAGTCGTTCTGCCGTTTGGGGCTGGTGCCGGATTCCGGCGGCAGCTGGTTCCTGCCACGGCTGGCCGGCCACGCCCGCGCGATGGGCATGGCCTTGCTGGGTGACAAAATCAGCGCCCAACAGGCGCTGGAGTGGGGCATGATCTGGCAGGTGGTGCCGGCGGATGAATTGGCCGACCGCACGCAAACGCTGGCGCGCCATCTGGCCACCCAGCCGACCTACGGTTTGGGGCTAATCAAGAAAGCCCTCTACAGCTCGGCCACCAACAGCCTCGATCAACAGCTCGATCTGGAGCGCGATCTGCAGCGATTGGGCGGCCGCAGCGACGACTATCGCGAAGGCGTCAGCGCGTTCTTCGCCAAACGCACGCCAAATTTCAGCGGGAAATAGCCATGAACGCGCCCCTTCTTAACGGCCAGGTGGCGGTGATCGGCGCCGGCACCATGGGCATCGGCATCGCCCAGGTGGCCGCTGCCGCCGGCCATCCGGTGCGGCTGTTCGACATCGCGCCCGCCGCCGCCCAGCACGCGATCGACGATCTCGCTCGCCGCCTACGGCAGCGGGTCGACGGCGGCAAGGCCGACGCCACAACCACCGAAGCGCTGCTGGCGCGCCTCGAACGCGCCGACTCGCTCGAGCAACTGGCCGACTGCGCACTGGTGATTGAAGCGGTGGCGGAAAATCTGGCGATCAAGCAGAGCCTGTTCCGCGATCTGGAAGCGGTCTGCTCGCCCACGGCGCTGTTCGCCAGCAATACCTCCTCGCTGTCAATCACCGCTATCGCTGGGGCACTGCAGCGCCCGGCGCGCATGGCCGGGCTGCACTTCTTCAACCCGGCGCCGCTGATGAAGTTGGTGGAGATCGTCAGCGGTCTGGAGACCGGCGCCGAGACCCTCGCCGCGCTGCAGGCCCTGGCGCAGCGCTGGGGTAAGCAGAGCGTTGTATGCCGCTCGACGCCGGGATTTATCGTCAACCGCGTAGCGCGGCCATTCTACGCCGAAACCCTACGCGCGCTGGAGGAACGGGTGGCCGACGCCGCCACCCTGGATGCAGTCATGCGCGACGCCGGCGGCTTCGCCATGGGCCCGCTGCAGTTGACCGATCTGATCGGCCAGGACGTCAATTACGCCGTGACCGACTCGGTGTATCAGGCCTTCTACCAGGATCCGCGCTTCACCCCCTCACTGGTGCAGCAGGAGCTGGTGGCCGCCGGACATCTCGGCCGCAAATCCGGCCGCGGCTTCTACCGCTACGACGCGCAACGCCCCGCCGCAGAGATGATCGCCTTTGCGCCGCCGGCGCAGTCCGCGCCGCCGCAACGCGTCACGCTGCACGGCGACTGGTCTTCGCTGGCCGATTTGGCGGAACTGTTGATCGAAAATGCGGGGGGGATCAAACAACCTGGCCAGACCAGCCCGTACCTCACGATCGACGACGTTACAATGATGTTAACCAATGGTAAAACCGCCGGCCAACTGGCCGACGAACGTGGAACGCCCGTGGTGCTGTTCGATCTCTGTGCCGACTATGCGCATGCCTCCGCCATCGCCATCAGCTGCGCGGCGCAAAACGGCGCGCAACACAATGCCAACGCGATTCGCCTGCTGCAGTCCCTCGGCAAGCAGGTCATTCAACTGCCGGATTATCCCGGCCTGCTGACGATGCGCACTCTGGCCATGCTGGCCAACGAAGCGCTCGACGTGGTGAACAAAGGCGTCGCCGGCGCCGAAGATACCGATCTGGCGATGCTGCGCGGCGTCAACTATCCGCGCGGCCCGCTGGCCTGGGGCGCCGCACTCGGCTGGCGCCACATTCTGACGACGCTGGAAAACCTGCAACGCTATTACGGCGAAGCGCGCTATCGCCCGATGCCGCTGCTGCGCCGCTACGCTTCCCCCGCCTCTTTCTCAGGAGCCGAACGATGAACGCCAATACGCCGCGCGCGCTGGCTCAGCGCTGCGCCGAACAGATGTTCCAGCAAGATACCTGCGCTCAGGCGATGGGGATGCATATCGACGCCGTCGATGCAGGGTACGCACAGGTCAGCATGACCGTCGGCCCGCAGATGCTCAATGGCCACCAGACCTGCCACGGCGGCCAGCTGTTCAGCCTGGCGGATACCGCCTTCGCCTACGCCTGCAACAGCCAGGGATTGGCGGCGGTGGCCTCCGGCTGCAGCATCGATTTCGTCCGCCCGGCACTGGCCGGCGATCGCCTCACCGCCAGCGCGGCGGTGCGCCACCAGGGCAAAGCCACCGGGCTGTACGACGTCGAGATCGTTAACCAACTGGGCAAAACCGTCGCCTGGTTCCGCGGCCGCGCGCACCGCCTCGGCCACAGTATTTAGGAGATCAGGCATGAATCAGGCATTTATCTGCGACGGCGTGCGCACCCCGATCGGCCGCTATGGCGGCGCGCTGGCCCAGGTGCGCGCTGACGATCTCGCCGCCCTGCCGCTGCGCGTGCTGCTGGAACGCCATCCGCAGGTGGATTGGGCGCAGCTGGACGACGTGATCCTCGGCTGCGCCAACCAGGCCGGGGAAGACAACCGCAACCTGGCACGCATGGCGCTGCTGCTGGCCGGAGTGCCGATCGGCGTTTCCGGCACCACGGTGAACCGCCTGTGCGGTTCGGGCCTGGATGCGCTGGCGATGGCGGCGCGCAGCATCAAGGCCGGCGACGCCGGGTTGCTGCTGGCGGGCGGCGCGGAATCGATGACCCGTGCGCCGCTGGTGATGGGCAAGGCCGACAGCGCCTTCAGCCGCCAGGCGCAGCTGTACGACACTACCCTCGGCTGGCGCTTCGTCAACCCGCGGATGCAGGCCGAGTTCGGCACCGATTCGATGCCGGAGACCGCCGAAAACGTCGCGGCGCAGTTCAACATCAGCCGCGCCGATCAGGACGCCTTTGCGCTGCGCAGCCAGCAGCGCGCCGCCCGGGCGCAGGCGCTGGGTCACCTGGCGCAGGAGATAGCGCCGGTCAGCCTCACCGGTAAAAAAGGCGCGGTCACCCTGTTCAGCCAGGATGAACACCCGCGCGCCGACACCACCTTCGAGCAGTTGCAGGCGCTGAAAACCCCGTTCCGTCAGCCCGGCAGCGTCACCGCCGGCAACGCCTCGGGCCTGAACGACGGCGCGGCGGCGCTGATCGTCGCCTCTGAAGCGATGGCGGCGCGCCAGGGGCTGACGCCGCGGGCGCGCATCGTCGCCACCGCCACCTGCGGCGTAGAGCCGCGGCTGATGGGCATCGGCCCGCTGCCGGCCACCCGCAAGGTGCTGGAGATCGCCGGGCTGAGCCTGGCGCAGATGGACGTCATCGAATTGAACGAAGCGTTCGCCGCCCAGGCGTTGGCGGTGATGCGCCAGCTTGGCCTGCCGGACGATGCCCCGCAGGTTAACCCCAACGGCGGCGCGATCGCTCTGGGGCATCCGTTGGGCATGAGCGGCGCGCGCCTGGCGCTAGCCGCCCTGTTTGAACTGGAACGGCGAGCCGGCCGCTACGCCCTGTGCACCATGTGCATCGGCGTAGGCCAAGGCATCGCCATGATCATTGAGCGTGTCTGACCCCTGAGGCTAACCATGACAATAAATCCACAGCCCCTTGAAACGATCGAATTCGCCTCGCGCGATGAGATTGAAGCGTTGCAGTTGGCGCGTCTGAAGTGGACGCTGCACCACGCCTACGACAATGTGCCGATGTACAAACGCAAATTCGATCAGGCCGGCGTACACCCCGACGATCTCAAACAGCTGAGCGATCTGGCGCGCTTCCCCTACACTACCAAGCAGGATCTGCGCGACAACTACCCGTTCGACACCTTCGCAGTGCCGATGGAACAGGTGGTGCGCATCCACGCCTCCTCGGGCACCACCGGCCGCCCGACGGTGGTCGGTTACACCCAGCGCGACATCGATAATTGGGCCGATATCGTCGCCCGCTGCCTGCGCGCCGGCGGCGCCACCGCCAAAGACAAGGTGCACGTCGCCTACGGCTACGGCCTGTTCACCGGCGGCCTCGGCGCGCACTACGGCGCAGAGCGGCTCGGCGCGACGGTGATCCCGATGTCCGGCGGCCAGACGGAGCGCCAGGCGCAGCTGATCCTCGACTTCAAGCCCGACATCATCATGGTGACGCCGTCCTATTGCCTGACGCTGATCGACGAACTGGAGCGCAAAATGGGCGGCGATGCGCGCGGCTGCTCGCTGCGGCTCGGCGTGTTCGGCGCCGAACCCTGGACCGAAGCCCTGCGCCACGAGATCGAAACCCGCATGGGCATCAAGGCGCTGGATATTTACGGCCTGTCGGAAGTGATGGGGCCGGGCGTAGCGATGGAGTGTCTGGAGAGCGGCGGTGGCCCGACCATTTGGGAAGACCACTTCCTGCCGGAGATCATTTGCCCGGAAACCGGCATTGCCCTGCCGGACGGCGAGCACGGCGAACTGGTGTTCACCACCCTGACTAAAGAGGCGCTGCCGGTGATCCGCTACCGCACCCGCGATCTCACCCGGTTGCTGCCGGGCGACGCGCGCCAGATGCGCCGCATGGGCAAGATCACCGGCCGTTCCGACGACATGCTGATCATCCGCGGTGTCAACGTCTTTCCGTCGCAGGTGGAAGAGCAGATCATGCAGTTCGAGCAGTTGTCGCCGCACTACCAGCTGCAGGTCAGCCGCAGCGGGCATCTGGACACGCTGGCGGTGCGCGTTGAGCTCAAGGAGTCGGCGCTCAGCCTCAGCCACCAGCAGCGTTGCGACATCTGCCACCAGCTGCGCCACCACATCAAATCGATCGTGGGCGTCAGCACCGACGTCAGCATCGCCAACTGCGGCGATATCCCGCGCTCAGAAGGCAAGGCGCAGCGCGTGGTCGATTTGCGGCCGCGCTGAAGCGCACGGCGTCACGGATGACGCCGCCTTAAATTATGGTAATGTTATGGCTCATCGAAGGCTAACCCATGGAAAAATATGGAACATAAACTGGATGAGTTCATTCGCCATGCCGTCGACGCGCAGCCGATCAGCGGTACCTCGCTGATCATTTCGCTGTACGGCGACGCGCTCAGCCACCGCGGCGGCGAAGTGTGGCTCGGCAGCCTGAGCGCGCTGCTGGAGGCCTTCGGTTTCGGCGATCGCTTCGTGCGCACCTCGGTGTTTCGCCTGCAGAAAGAGGGTTGGCTGGCGGTGGAGAAAATAGGCCGCCGCAGCTTCTACCGCGTGACCGAGCAGGGAATGCGCCAGTTCCGCCACGCCGAGTCGAAAATCTATCTGCGCGAGCAGCCTGCCTGGGACGGCAAGTGGGAGCTGTTGCTGCTGGAATGCGCCGAAAAAAACGCGCGCGCGCGGCTGAAAAAAGAGCTGGGCTGGCTCGGGTTCGGGCAGATCGCCAACAATCTGATGGCCGCCCCCACCCATGCGCAAACCGACGTGACGGCGCTGCTCGGCGAATTGAACGCCAGTGAGCAGGTGATCTACTTTCGCGCCGATTACCCCTACAATCGCTCCGAGCAAACCCTGCAAAAATTGGTGGCCGACTGCTGGTCGCTCAGCGATGTGGCGGCTGGCTATCACGAGTTTATCGTCTCCTTCCGGCCGCTGATGGCGCTGCTGCGCGAAGTCGACCCGGCGGCGCTGACGCCGCTGCGCGGTTTCCAGATTAAGCTATTATTGATTCACTTCTTCCGTCGCGTGGTGTTGAAAGATCCGCTGCTGCCGGACGCGCTGCTGCCCGCGCAGTGGGAGGGCCAAATCGCCCGTAATCTGTGCATCAATCTCTATCAGCAGGTCGATCGCGCCGCGACGGAGTACGTCAGTGCGCTGGCGGAGACCACCATCGGCGCCCTGCCCGCGCCGGCCGCCGGTTACTATCGGCGCTTCGGCGGCCTGCCGCGCGACCCTACATATTAAGGAACTCACGCTATGCCTGTGTATCAGATTGACGGCCTGACGCCGGTCGTTGACCCAAGCAGTTACGTGCACCCGACGGCGGTGCTGATCGGCGACGTGATCGTCGGCAAACACGTGTATATCGGCCCGAACGCCAGCCTGCGCGGCGATTTTGGCCGCCTGGTAATCTGCGACGGCGCCAACATTCAGGACAACTGCGTGATGCACGGCTTCCCGCAGCAGGACACGGTGGTGGAAGAAGACGGCCATATCGGCCACGGCGCCATCCTGCACGGCTGCCGCATTCGCCGCAACGCGATGGTGGGCATGAACGCGGTGGTGATGGACGGTGCGGAGATCGGCGAGAACACCATCGTCGGCGCGATGGCGTTCGTCAAAGCCGCGGCGGTGATCGAAGCCAACAAGCTGGTGGTCGGCAGCCCGGCGCGCGTGCTGCGCGATCTGACCGAACAGGAGCTGGCCTGGAAGATCGCCGGCACCCGCGAGTATCAGGATCTGGTACAGCGCTGCAAATCCTCGCTGCACGAAGTGGCGCCGCTGACCGAAATCGAACCGGGCCGCCAACGCCTGAGCTTCGGCGACCACCTGATCCCGAAAAGCCAGCTTTAATCCCCGGGGCTGAGATGCGCCTCAGCCCCTCCCCTTATTACTCCACCTCATTACTCCACCTCCGGCGCCTTGAACGGCGACGGTGTAGCCGCGCGGCGGCTCTGGAAGTGATAAGCCACCACCAGCAGCAAGGTGAACGGAATGCCGAACCACAGCGTCATGCGGAAGAATTCGGTAAACGCCGTCGAGATCATCAGCGCCGCCATCAGCCCGGCGCCGAGCAAGGTGGTATAGGGAAAGCCCCACATGCGGAACTTCAGGTGGGTCTGCCGATGCCGGCGGCGGAAGAACAGGTGGGTGACGAAAATCATCAGCCAGGTAAAGCAGGCGCCATACACCGAGATAGACATCATGGCGGCGAACGAGGTTTCCGGCGCCACCAGGCTCAGCACGATGGACACCACGATACCGATGCACGACATCGCCAACGCATTGACCGGAATGCCGCGCCGGCTGACGCGCCCCAATGCCGCCGGCGCCTGCCCGGCACGCGACAGCGAGAACATCATGCGGGTGGTGATGTACAGCTGGCTGTTCATTGCCGACAGCGCTGCCACCAGCACGATAAAGTTGAAAATACCGGCGGCGGCGGGCAGATGGATCACGTTCATCGCCATCAGGAACGGGCTTTCGCCGGTGCCGGACTGGCGCCAGGGCACGATGGCCAGCATCAGGGCGATCGACAGCATGTAGAAGATGAACAGCCGCACGATGGTGCCCTTGAACGCCGCCTTCACCGCAATCACCGGATTTTTCGCCTCGCCGGCGGCCACCGCAATCATTTCAATGCTCAGGTAGCTGAAGATGGACACGATCACCGCGAACCACATGCCCTTGACGCCAAACGGCATGAAGCCGCCGGCGGTCAGGTTGCGCAGGCCGTAGGCCGGGTTGCCCGAGAATGCCAGAATGCCGATGCCGATCAGAATAAACGCCACGATCGCCGTCACTTTGACGGTGGACAGCGCGTATTCCACCTGGCCGAACGACTTCACCCCGATCACGTTGACGACGATCACCGCCGCCGAGAACAGCAGCACCCACGGCCAGGTCGGCGTCGCCGGGAACCAGAACTGCATGTACATGCCGATGGCGGTGACTTCGGTACCCACCGCCAGCACCACACAGGACCAGTAAGAATAACGCACCAGAAAACCGAACAGCGGGCCGAGATAGAATTCGGCGTAGTCGCCGAACGAGCCGGGCGTTGGGTGTTCGGAGGTCATCTCCGCCAGGCTGCCCATCAGCAGCAGCGCAATGACGCCGCCGATCAGGTAGCTCAACAATACCGACGGCCCCGCCATCTGAATGGCGTAGGCGCTGCCGAGAAACAGCCCGGTGCCGATGGCGCCGCCGATCGCCAGCATCGACATCTGCCCGGCGGTAAGATGCTTGTTCAACCCGCCCTGACGGCGGGCGATATGCTCAAAATCATTCATCTGTGGCATGGCTGGGTTCCCGAGCGGAGTTAGGCGGTACGGGTGACGTCGAGAATGGCGGCGGTCACATAGTCAATGTTGCCGGGATTGAGCCCCGGCAGGCACATGCGGCCGGGCGAGACCAGATAGATGGCATAGCGCTGCCGCAGGGTCTGCAGCTGCGCTTCGTTCAGGCCGGTATAGCTGAACATGCCGCGCTGATCGCGAATACGCCGGTGATCCAGCGAAGAGCCACCCTGCGCCAGCCCGGCGGCCAGCTGTTCACGCATTTGCTTGATGCGCGAGCGCATTTCTGCCAGCTCATTGCGCCAAAGCTCGCCAAGTTCGGCGTCGCCGAGCAGGGTTTCCACGATCTGGCTGCCGTGCGTCGGCGGGCAGGAGTAGCTGCGGCGGATCAGCGTTTTTAACGCCCCTTTGACGTTGGCGGCATTTTCCGCGTCGGCGCAGCGCACCGACAGCGCGCCCAGACGCTGGCCGTACAGCGCGACGTTTTTGGAAAACGAATTGCAGACCAAAAACGGCAGATCGGTTTTCAGCGCTTCGCGCAACGCAAAGCAGTCCTCCTCCAGCCCGTCGCCGAAGCCCTGATAGGCGATATCGAACAGCGGCAGCAGGCTGCGTCGCTGCAGCACGGCGAGCGTGGCGCGCCACTGCTCCGCCGTCAGATCGGTGCCGGTCGGGTTATGGCAACAAGGATGCAACAGGACCACGCTGCCCGGCGGCAGGCTGTCCAACGCGTCGAGCATGGCGGCGAAACGCAGGCCGCCCGCCGCTTCATCAAAGTAGGGATAGGTATTCACCCGCAGCCCGGCGCCTTCGAAAATCGCCCAGTGATTGGCCCAGGTGGGATCGGACACCCAAATTTCACCGCGCGCCAGAAAGTGGCGCAAAAAATCCGCCGCCAGCTTCAACGCGCCGGAGCCGCCGACGGTCTGCACCGTGGCGATCTCGGCCGCCTGTTGCTCACCGAACAGCAGCGTCTGCACCTGGCGAGCAAACTGCGACGAACCCTCGATCGGCGGATAGCCATGTGGGCGACGCAGCGCCAACAATCGCTGTTCGGCCGCCTCAACCGCGCGCATCAGCGGAATATTCCCCTGTCGGTCGTAATACAGACCAATGCCTAAATTCACTTTTTGCGGATTGGGGTCCTGCAAATAGGCTTCCATCAGCGACATAATAGGATCGGCCGCGGAAGGTGCAATCTGTTTAAACATGACACATCCTTAACTCGTTATTGAATTAATATAAAGGCGAACTTAAGAAGAAATTAAATCAGGCGATGGCGCTGACGGTAATTTCTATTTTCATTCCCGGCACCACCAATTTTTCGACAATGACCGTGGAGCGATTGGGATAAGGATAATTAAAGTATTTCCGGTAAATATCATCGAGACATTTAACGTCGTTGACGTCGGTGAGATACACGATCACCTGCAGAACCTTATCGCTGTGGCTGCCCGCCGCCTTCAGCGTCTGCGCCAGATTATCGAAGGTCAGCGTAATCTGTCGCTCCGGCGCGCCGGTGTCGATGCTGCCGTCCGCCCGCACCGGGCCGTGAGCGGTAAACAGCATGCCGCCGCCCCGGGTGGCCCAGGAAAAAGGCTGGCCGATCTCCGGCAGCCCGGTATCTACGATCTCGCGCATGTCAGTGGTTCCCGTGGTGGTTAAGTTGGCGAAGCAGCGCGCCGTCGGCGGCGAACAACGCATCCAGAATGGTGAAATGATTGGCGCCGGGCACCGCGACCAGTTCTGCCGACAACCCGCGTTGGCGCAGCGCCGCATGATAGTGTTGCGACTGGCCTCTCAGTTCCGGCAGCTCCAATGCGCCGTAATACAGCGTAAGCGGCTTGCCGCGCGTCGGCAGGTGGCGCGCCGGGCTGAGCGTTTCAATTTGCCGCGCAGTCAGCTGCAGCGCCCGATTGACATAGCTTTGTTGCAGCGGCGCCAGCTCGAACAGGCCGCTGATGGGAAAGACCGCATCCACCAACGCATGCTGCTGCCAAAACGCCGCCAGATGGCCGCCGGCGGAATGGCCACACAGATGCACCGGATAGGCATAGTGCGGCGGCAGGCGGCGCTGAATGGCATTCAACGCCATACCGATCTGCCGGCATATTTCGTCGAGATCCACCGCCGGCGCGAGCGCATATTCCACCAACACCACGTCAAAACCCAACGCCAACGGCCCGGCGGCGATAAAGGCGAAATCTGCCTTATCGCAGAATTGCCAATAGCCGCCGTGAATAAAAATTAACGTCCCCTGATGCTGCTTTGCAGAATAGAGCCAATCCAATGTTTCGCGTTCGCCGTTGCCATAAGCAATATTGTTTTCATGGCGCGTCTGTTTATAAACAGCCGCACTGCGGGTTTGAAATGAAGTCAAAATAGCCGCTTCATTATCCACCGTGGCGCCGTTGTCATAACTCCCCGCAAGTGGTTTCATATATTAAACTTCGTTTATTATTTAAGATGTGAATTAACTATTAGCACCGGCAACATTATTGTCAAGACGGGCGCATCAGCAATGCGCGCCCGGTAAAATAAAACCTGATGAATAATGAAAAAGTTTAACCCATGAAACTTTTTGCGCTTATTTCCCCCGCACACCCGGATGAATTTGCGGCAAGGCGCTGAGCCGTTCAAATGCATAATCCCAAAAGGCGCGCACCTTCAGCGGCATGTGCTGCGCCTGCTGCGCCACCAGCTGTACCGGCATAGGCAACGGCTCGTGATCCGTCAACAGCCGCACCAGCGTACCGGCGGCCAAATCGTCCGCCACCTGATACGAGAGCAACCGGGCGACGCCCTTGCCGGCGCGCACCGCCAGCAGTTGCGCTTCCACGTCGTTGAGCAACAGCCGGGGAGCCAATCGCACGCGCTCGCCGTTTTCCTGCGGGCCGAAGCGCCATTCGCGCAGCGACGGCCGCTGGGTGCCGACGATGGTGGCATGATCCGCCAGTTGCGCCGGTGAGCTCGGTTCACCGCAGCGCGCCAGGTAATCCGGGCTGGCGACCGTCACCCGGCTGACCTGCCCCAGCCGCCGCGCCACGCGCGAAGAGTCCTGCAGATGACCGATGCGCACCGCGATATCCAACCCTTCGTCAATCAGATCGAGATTGCGATCGTTCAATACCATTTCGATCTGCATCTGCGGGTAATCATCGAGAAACGCCATCACCACCGGCGCCACGTAGCGGCGGCCGAACTGCACCGGCGAAGTAACGCGCAGCAAGCCGCTCAGCTGCGCTTCGGCGGTATCCTGCACCACCGCCTGATAATCCTGCAGCAGCTGTTGCGCACGTTCCAACAGCCGCATACCCGCTTCGGTGGGCGCCAGCCGCCGGGTCGTTCGCTCCACCAATCGGGTGCCGAAACGCTGTTCCAGCGCGGCGATCGCCCGGGTGATCGCCGGCGCCGAACGCCGCAGTTTGCGCCCGGCCGCCGCCAGGCTGCCTTGCTGCACCACCGCCACGAAGATCGCCAACTCGTCTAACCGATCCATAGATTCTTCCGAAAAGTGAAATTATCAATTTCCACATTGCCGGATTTCGCTCGTTCAACGCAAGAGTATGCTGACAAAAAGCACTGAGGAGAAACGCCATGTCCACCATCACACTCTACGGCACCCCGCTTTCCGGCCACGTTCATCGCGTGGCGTTGCTACTGCGTATGCTGGCGCTGCCCTATGCATGGGTCGAAGCCTCGGCGGACGTACGGCAGAGCGCAGCCTTCCGCCGGCTCAATCCGTTCGGCCAGATCCCGGTCTTACAGGATGGCGATCTGACGCTGGCCGACAGCAACGCCATTCTGGTCTATCTGGTGAAGCGCTATGCGCCGGACAGTCACTGGCTGCCGGAACAGCCGGCGGCGGCCGCGCGGGTGCAGGCCTGGCTTTCCAAAGCCGCCGGTGAAGTTCGCTACGGCCCGGCCTCTTGCCGACTGATCGCCCAATTCGCGGTGCCGGAGGATTATCAGGCGGCGCGGGCGGTCAGCGATCGTTTTCTGCCGCAGATGGAACAGCATTTGAGCGAGCGGGACTACCTGGCCACCGAACAGCCCACCATCGCCGATCTGGCCTGCCACAGCTACGTAGCGGTCGCGGCCGAAGGCGGCATTTCGTTGGCGCCTTACCCTGCGATACGGCGCTGGGCGGCGCGCATCGTTGCACTGCCCGGCTTCTTTGCCATGCCGGCCCTGCCGGAACCGGCGGCGAGCTGACGCCATGATCCCGCAACTGTTCCATCCGGATGAGCTGCGCGCACAGACGCTGGCCGGGTTTGGCGGCGTAGGCGGCGGCATCTACCCCACGATGCCGGATCAGCACCGCGCGTTTTTCGCCGCGCTGCCCTACCTGTTCGTCGCCACGCTGGATGAACAAGGCTGGCCCATCGCCACCCTGTTTACCGGCCCGCCCGGATTTTTACGCACGCCGGACGACACGCATTTACGCATCAGCGCGCCGCGCCGCAGCGACGATCCCGCCCAGGCGCTGTTGCTGCCCGGCAAGCCGGTCGGCGCGCTGGGGCTGGATTTCAGCAACCGGCGGCGCAACCGCGCCAACGGCGCCGTCAGCCGCACCGACAAAAACCGGGTGGAAATCCTCGTTCAGCAAAGCTTCGGCAACTGCCCGCAGTACATTCAGCGCCGAGAACTTTACCCGGTGGACAGCCGGCCGCAGCCGGTTGAGCATTTAGCCTCGCTGGATGCGGCGGCGCAGGCGCTGATCCGCGCCGCGGACACCTGCTTCGTCGCCAGCGGCGCGCACCTGGCACTGGCGCAGGGCGGCGTGGATATTTCCCATCGCGGCGGCCGCCCCGGCTTTATCCATCTGGAAGGCGACACGCTGTGGATGCCGGATTTTCGCGGCAACCGCTACATGAACACGCTGGGCAATCTGCTGGCCGAACCGCGGGCGGCGCTGCTGTTCATCGATTTTGAACGCGGCGACGTGCTGCATCTGCAGGGGGAAACGCAGATCCTCTGGCAAACGGAGGGGCATCCCGCCGTTGAAGGCGCAGAACGCTATTGGCGGTTTGACGTGCGCCGCGCCTGGCGTTTTGCGGCAGCGCTGCCGTGGCGGGGACGAAATCTGGAGTATTCGCCGGCAACGCTGGCGACCGGGGTGTGGCACCGCTGAAATGAAAAGCCCCGCTGCGGCGGGGCTGGATCGGAAATTACAGGCTGTGTTCGGCCGCCGATGCGGCCTGATAAAGCTGACGAAAATAATTCAACCGCGCAAAGAACAGGCGGCTTTGCTGCTCCGACATATTGCCGGCCACCTGCCCGGCGTCAATCTGCCGCCCTTGCCATTCCATCAGAGCGATGCTCGACGCCAAAAAATCCATTTCGCTGCCGTAGGCCGCGAGATGTCTGTCCACTGATTTCATCATTCGCACACTCCTTTTAATTACATCGAAAAGGGTCATATGCCTGCTCTTTCAGTATCGGCCCGACGGAGGATATTTTTTGTACAGAAGGTGCGCATAAAGAAAACGACCATCTTGTTGCCGCGCGGGCAAACGGCGGCGGCAAAATTTGCTAGGGTAAAGGGTAGCCGTATGGGATAGACCACTCTGTTGAACTCAGGAAAGAAGGAAGAGACTCATGAGCACCAGCATCTGCGCTACCCTCAAGGATCCCACGCTGTTCCGCGAGGCCAACTACATCGACGGGCAATGGTTGCCGGCCCAGGAAGGCCGTTCGATCGCCATTCATAACCCCGCCAACGGAGAACGGGTCGGCCACGTACCGGCCTTCGGCGCCGAAGAAACCGCTCGCGCCATCGCCGCCGCCAGAAAAGCGCTGCCCGCCTGGCGCGCGCTGACCGCCAAAGAGCGCGCCGGCAAGCTGCGGCGGCTGTTTGAATTGATGATGGAAAATCAGGAAGATCTGGCGCGCATCATGACGGCGGAACAGGGCAAACCGCTGGCCGAAAGCCGCGGTGAAATCGCCTATGCCGCCTCCTTTATCGAATGGTTCGCCGAAGAAGGCAAACGGGTATATGGCGACACCATTCCACAGCCGCAGGCCGGTCGCCGCATCATCGTGCAAAAAGAGCCGATCGGCGTGTTCGCGGCCATCACCCCGTGGAACTTCCCGGCGGCGATGATCACCCGCAAAGCCGGCCCCGGCTGGGCCGCCGGCTGCACCGGGGTGATCCGCCCCGCCAGCCAGACCCCGTTCTCGGCGCTGGCGATCGCCGTGCTGGCGGAGCGCGCCGGGCTGCCAGCCGGGGTATGCAACGTGATAACAGGCCCCAGCAAAGGCATCGGCGGCGAACTCACCGCCAACCCGGACGTGCGCAAACTCTCCTTCACCGGCAGCACCGAAGTCGGCGCGCAGCTGCTGGCCCAGTGTGCGCCCACCATCAAGAAAACCAGTATGGAGCTGGGCGGCAACGCGCCGTTTATCGTGTTTGATGACGCCGATCTGGACGCCGCCGTAGCCGGCGCGGTCGCCTCAAAATACCGCAACGCCGGCCAGACCTGCGTCTGTACCAACCGTTTTCTGGTGCAGGACGGCGTATACGATGCGTTCGCCGCCAAGCTGAAAGCCGCCGTCGCCAAGCTGAAAGTCGGCAACGGCCTGGATGATGGCGTCACCATCGGCCCGTTGATTAACTCGGACGCGGTGGAGAAAGTGCGCGAGCATATCGCCGACGCCGTCGAGCACGGCGCCTCGGTGCTGTTGGGCGGCAAGCCTGACGCGCTGGGCGGCAATTTCTTCACCCCGACTATCCTGACCGATGTGCCGCGCACGGCGAAAATCTTCCGTGAGGAGACGTTCGGCCCGGTGGCGCCCTTGATCCGCTTCAGCCAGGAGGCCGACGCCGTCGAACTGGCCAACGACACGCCGTTCGGCCTGGCCGCTTACTTCTACAGCCGCGACATCGGCCGGGTGATGCGCGTGGCCGAAGCGCTGGAGTACGGCATTGTCGGCATCAACGAAGGGCTGATTTCCACCGAAGTGGCGCCGTTCGGCGGCATGAAGCACTCCGGTTTGGGCCGCGAAGGCTCAAAATACGGCATCGAGGACTATCTCGAAATCAAATACCTGTGCCTCGGCGGTTTGGGCGCCTGATGTGATGGCCCCCCGCGCCTGCGGGGGCCCTGTCTGGCGGTTTTGGGGAGCTTTTGCTACCTTTAGGCATCTTTTCAGCGGTTAAAAGGAATTGCCTCTATGCAGCCCCTCTCGGTACACCTGCCCGATTTTTACGTCGCCGGCCAGACAATCAGAACCACCAATCAGGACGAAACCCAGCCCGAGACGGCTAAAATCCCCGCGCTGTGGTCAGACTTTTTCGCCACCTCGCCCGCCATGCCGGTTTACGGGGTCTACTCCAACTACGCCTCCGACGCCAGCGGGCCGTTTGATGTCACCGCCGGCAGTGAGGCACAGAGCGGTTTGCACATCCAACCTGGCCGCTATCTGGTGTTCCAGGCCCGAGGCGCCATGCCGGCGGCGGTCATCGAAGGCTGGCAAACCATCTGGGCCTACTTCGAGCAACACCCGGAAATCGAACGTCGCTTCCTGACCGACTTCGAAGCCTATACCGGCCCCGACGCGGTCGATATCCATATCGGCTGCCGCTAACGCGACAGTGAGGTCAACAATGATGACGCTCTCCCCCGCCATTCCGATCCTGCGTATCTTTTCCGTCGACAAGGCCAAAGAGTTTTATCTGGATTTTCTCGGTTTCACGCTGGCGTGGGAGCACCGCTTCAGCGAAGACCTACCGCTGTACATGCAGATGACCCGCACCGGGCTGACGCTGCACCTGAGCGAACACTACGGCGACAGCACGCCCGGCGCCGCCATTTTCATCCCGGTGCACGATATCGACGCGCTGCACCGGGAGCTCACGGCCAAAAACTATCGCTATGCCCGGCCGGGCCTGGAGATTGTCGACTGGGGCAAAGAGCTGAACCTCACCGATCCGTTCGGCAACCGGCTGCGGTTTTGCGAACAGAGCCCCTCGGCCTGATCGGCGTTATGGCCGATATTCCGCCTCGCTGACCGGCTCAAGCCAGGTCACCGGGCTGCCGTCCACCGCTTCGGCGATGGCGATATGGGTCATGGCGGTGTCCGATGTCGCACCGTGCCAGTGTTTGACGTCGGCCGGTATCCAAACGATATCGCCGGGATGCATCTCCTGCGTCTTCTCGCCCCACATCTGGATGCACCCGCGCCCCTGAGTGACGATCAGCGTCTGGCCGAGCGGATGCGTATGCCAGGCCGTGCGGGCGCCGGGTTCGAAGGTGACGGTCGCGCCGCCCACCCTGGCCGGCGCGTCACCGGCGAAGGGGGCATCGATGCGTACCTGCCCGGTAAAGTAATCCGCCGAACCGCACTGTGATGGGATAGAACCGCTGCGTTGTATTTTCATCTGTCGTGTCCTCCACGTCGGCTTTCCAACCGACGCTGATAGTTATAAGTCAGCGATGCCAAGATAGCGCCATGCTTTTCCGGTGACTAGCGGGTAAAATGCGCAAGGAGCTATGAGCTCAATTCATAAATCTACGCGCGGCAGCGCCCCAACTTTGCTCTCCGGTGCCGGTATGTTGAAAGAAAACTTTAACGATCTGATCGCTTTCCTGATGGTGGCCAGGGAGCGCAGCTTCACCAAAGCGGCGGCGCAGCTTGGGGTTTCCCAATCGGCACTCAGCCACGCTATTCGCGGCCTGGAAGAACGCCTGGCGCTGCGCTTGCTCACGCGCACCACTCGCAGCGTCGCCCCCACCGAGGCCGGTGAGCGGCTGCTCAACAGCATTGGCCCGCGCTTGGCGGAGATTGAAAGCGAGCTGAACGCGCTGGGTGAAATGCGCGATCGGCCCGCCGGCAACATCCGCATCACCGCCGGCGAACACGCGGTGGATGCAGTACTGTGGCCGGTGCTGCGCACTTTTCTCGTCGATTACCCGGATATCAACGTGGAAATCACCGTCGACAACAGCCTGACCGACATCGTCGCCGGGCGATTCGACGCCGGAATCCGGCTGGGGGAACAGGTGGCGAAGGACATGGTCGCGGTGCGCATCGGGCCGGACATGCGCATGGTGCCCGTCGCCTCCCCTGACTATTTCGCCCGTTACGGCCTCCCCGCTACGCCGCAAGCGCTGCAAAACCATCGCTGCATCAACATGCGCCTGCCCACCCTCGGCGGGCTGTACGCCTGGGAATTTGCCCGCGATGGCCGGGAGATTAAAGTGCGGGTGGAGGGGCAACTGACCTTCAACAGCCTGCGCCAGCGAATCGACGCCGCGCAGCTCGGCCTCGGCATCGCCTTTGTGCCGGAAGATACCGTCGCCGAGCCGCTGGCCGACGGTCGGTTGCTGATGGCGCTGGACGACTGGTGCCCGCCGTTTCCCGGTTATTACCTCTATTATCCAAGCCGCAGGCAACACACTACCGCCTTTGCGCTGCTGATTGAGGCGCTGCGACGCGGGGCTTAACGCCCGACGTTCTTCTGCAGATACGCCGGGTAACGATCGCCGATCACGTCGATAGCGGAGAGCGCACGCTCGATCGCGCCCAGTTCGTCCGCCGCCAACACCACCGACGCCGCCGCAAGGTTTTCTTCCAGCCGGTGACGCTTGGTGGTTGCCGGGATCGGCACGATCCACGGCTGCTGGGCCAGCAGCCAGGCCAGGGCGATCTGCGCCGGCGTCACGCCTTTGCGCTGCGCTATCTGCCCCAGCACGCTCACCACCGCCTGATTGGCCCGGCGCGCTTCGGCGCTGAAGCGCGGCACCAGGTTGCGAAAATCGCCGCTGTCAAAGGGGGTGTCCTCGGTAATGGCGCCGGTGAGAAAGCCTTTGCCGAGCGGGCTGAACGGCACCAGACCGATGCCCAGCTCTGCCAGCGTCGGCAAGATTTCACGCTCCGGCTCGCGCCACCACAGCGAATATTCGCTTTGCAGCGCCGTGACCGGCTGCACCGCGTGAGCTCGCCGAATGGTTTGCGCGCCGGCTTCCGACAGGCCGAAATACTTCACTTTCCCTTCGCGAATCAGTTGCTGCACCGTACCGGCCACCTCCTCGATAGGCACCTCAGGATCGACACGGTGCTGATACAGCAAATCGATCGTCTCTATCCGCAGGCGCTTCAACGAGCCTTCCACCGCCTGGCGAATATGCTCCGGACGGCTGTTCAACACCTGTTGCCCCGCCGGCTGCGGCAGATCGAAACCGAACTTGGTGGCGATGACGACCCGGTCGCGCACCGGCGCCAGCGCTTCGCCCAACAATTCCTCGTTGGTGAACGGACCATAAATCTCGGCGGTATCGAAGAACGTCACGCCCTCGTCAACCGCGGCACGGATCAGATCGACCGCCTGCCGTTTGTCGGTGGCCGGGCCGTAGCCAAAGCTCAGTCCCATACAGCCCAACCCCAACGCCGAGACTTCCAGCCCTTCGCGCCCTAATTTGCGTGTTTGCATCTTCACTCTCCCACTGATTGATACCGGCCCCGCCTGACGCGGAGCCGTTCCGGTGTGGTGACTGTAAAACGCGACTGCCGCCATGACTATGGGGCGAAATACGCTTGAGCTTATGAGCCAGGCTCATGAATCCGTTAACCGTCGCTGGGACCGGAGTTTTTGCGGGAACGTTCCTGCCCGAGATACTCTATACTGATATCAGGATGCCTTACCCTTTTCGTTTAGCGTCATGTAGATGGAGCGACAGATGGCTAACTCTGAATCGACTTGCAATTCCCTTTCAATACCAGTGGCAGATTTATTCCATGACCAATAAGAAAAGCGCCGTGCTTACCCCGGCTGCAATGCTATTGCTACATCCCATGTTTGCCAGTCAGGCGCTGGCGGCAGAAAATAATGAAGAGAAAAGCGACACCCTGGTGGTGATGGCGCAACCCACCGGATTGACCGAGCTGGGATCGCCGGTGTCCGTCAGCGTGATCGACGGCCAGGACCTGCGCAACGCCGCACCGCAGATTAACCTGTCGGAAAACCTCGGCAGCGTGCCGGGCCTGCAGCTCCAAAACCGGCAAAACTATGCGCAGGATCTGCAGCTGTCGATACGCGGATTCGGTAGCCGATCGATGTTCGGCGTGCGCGGGGTGCGCATGTACGTCGACGGCATTCCCGCCACCATGCCCGACGGCCAGGGACAAACCTCCAACATCGACATCAACTCCGTCGAGCGCATCGAGGTGCTGCGCGGCCCCTATTCCGCGCTGTACGGCAACGCTTCGGGCGGGGTGATCAACGTTGACACCCAGACCGGCACCCAGCCGCCAACGCTGGAGGCCGGCGGCTATTTCGGCAGCGACAATACCTGGCGCTATGGGGTGAAAGCGACCGGCGCCACAGGCGACGGTACCCAGGCCGGCGACGTCAACTACGCCATCTCGGGCACCCGCTTCACCACTCAGGGCTACCGCGATCACAGCGCCGCGCGGAAAAACCTCGGCAACGGCAAGCTCGGCGTGCGGCTGGACGGCGTCAGCACCCTGACGCTGATGTTCAACAGCGTCTCAATCGACGCCGGCGATCCGGGCGGCCTGACCGCAGCGGAATGGAAGGAAAACCCGCGCCAGGCGCCGCGCGCGGATCAATTTAACACCCGCAAGTCGCTCGATCAGACCCAGGCCGGCCTGCGCTATCAGCGCCAGATGAGCGAGCGCGACGAACTGACGCTGACTGCCTACCACGGCGAGCGCCACACCACGCAGTACCAGTCCATCCCGATGGGGCCACAGCTCAACCCCACCCACGCCGGCGGGGTGATCGTGCTGGAAAGAAAATATCAGGGCATTGACACTCGCTGGAAGCATGAGGATACTCTCGCATCGTTACCGGTAACACTGATCGGCGGTCTGGATTATGAAACCATGACCGAACGCCGCCAGGGGTTCGAAAACTTTATTCTGCGAGACGGCACTGTGGACTACGGCGAGAAAGGCGACCAGCGGCGCAACGAGAAGAACCGTATCTGGAACCTGGATCCTTACCTGCAAACCTCCTGGCAACTGACGCCGCGCTGGACGCTGGACGCCGGCCTGCGCTACAGCACCGTCAGCTTCGACTCGACCGACTATTACATCACGCCGCGCAACGGCGACGACAGCGGCAGCAAACGCTACCACCAGTGGCTGCCGATGGGCTCGCTCAACTACAAGATCAACCCGGCGTGGAACGTTTATCTCTCCGCCGGCCGCGGCTTTGAAACCCCGACCATCAACGAACTCTCCTACCGCCCCGACGGCCAGACGGGCCTCAATATCGGCCTGCAGCCGTCCACCAGCGATACCGTCGAACTGGGCAGCAAGCTGCGCCTCGGCAACGGCCTGGTGAGCGCTGCGCTGTTCCAGACCGATACCGACAACGAGCTGGTGGTGGCGGAAAGCAGCGGCGGACGCACCAGCTACGCCAACGCCGGCAAAACCCGGCGGCGCGGCCTGGAGCTGGCGCTGGATCAAGAGTTCGCACTGGACTGGCGCCTGCATATGGCCTGGACGCTGCTGGACGCCACCTACCGCAGCGAAATGTGCGGTAAATCCGGCTGTACCCCCGCCGGCAATCACCTGCCAGGCATCGCCCGCAACATGGGCTACGCCTCGCTGGCCTTTGCACCGCCGGAAGGCTGGCACGCCGGCGCGGAGCTGCGCTACATGAGCGACATTCAGGCCAACGACGCCAACAGCGCGCAGGCCCCCTCTTACACCGTGGCCGGCGTAAACGCCGGTTATCGCTTTACCTGGAACCGCTGGGCGCTGGACGTGTTCAGCCGGGTGGACAATATTTTCGACCGCCGTTACGTCGGTTCGGTGATCGTCAACGAAGGCAATGGCCGCTATTTCGAGCCGGCGCCGGGTCGCAACTGGGGTGGCGGCGCCACCTTGTCTTACCGCTTTGAATAAGGCAAAGCACCTTAAGGTTAAAAGACGGGATGGGTTTTACGTCACCCTAGCGGCTTCCCGCTGAAATAATAGGGAGAAACCGCGTGTTTTTTCCGATTTGGCTTAATCTCTAAATCGGGGACTTTCATTTTTGGTAAGGGTATTGCTATGCAAAATAAAGCGTCACTATCGCCGCTTATCGTCATAACGGCGCTGTTTGCCGCGCTGAGCGGGCTTTATCTGCTCGGCGGCGGCATCTGGCTGGCCAAGTTGGGCGGTTCGCTGTATTACATCATCGCCGGGCTGGTGCTGCTGGCGACCTCCTGGCTGCTGTTCCGCCGCCGCGCCACCGCGCTGCTGCTGTACGCGGTGTTCCTGCTGGGCACCACTATTTGGGCCCTGTGGGAAGTCGGCCCGGACTTCTGGGCGCTGACGCCGCGCCTGGACGTCACCTTCTTCTTCGGCCTGTGGCTGGTGCTGCCGTTTATCTACCGTAAGCTGGTCGCCAACGGCAAATTCGCCTACGGTGCGCTGAGCGCGGCGCTGGCGATCACCGTCATCGCACTGGCCTATGCCGTATTCAACGATCCGCAAGAGATCAACGGCACCCTTGACGCCGCGCAGGTCCAGCCGAAAGACGCCACCGGCGCCGACTGGCCGGCCTATGGCCGCACCCAGGAAGGCACCCGTTACTCGCCGCTGAGCCAGATCAACGACAAAAACGTTGGCCAGCTGCAAGAAGCCTGGCGTTTCCAGACCGGCGATCTGAAGACCGCCAACGATCCGGGTGAGATCACCAACGAAGTCACGCCGATCAAGATCCGCGATACCCTTTACATGTGTACGCCGCACCAGAAGCTGTTCGCGCTGGATGCCGCCACCGGTAAAGAAAAGTGGAAATTTGATCCGCAGCTGAAGTACAACCCGACCTTCCAGCACATCACCTGCCGCGGCGTGTCTTACCACGAAACCGCTGCAGCCGCGGGCGCCGCCGGCGATGCCGCACCGGCGATGTGCGCACGCCGCATCATTCTGCCGGTCAACGACGGCCGCCTGTTCGCGCTGGACGCCGAAACCGGCAAACCGTGCCCGGACTTCGCCAACAACGGCGAGCTGAACCTGCAGAGCAACATGCCGTATGCGACGCCGGGCCACTACGAGCCGACCTCGCCGCCGGTGATCACCGATAACGTGATCGTCGTTGCCGGTGCCGTGACCGACAACTACTCCAACCGTGAGCCTTCCGGCGTGATCCGCGGCTTCGACATCAACAGCGGCAAGCTGCTGTGGGCCTTCGATCCGGGCGCGAAAGATCCGAACGCCATCCCGGCGGACGAGCACCATTTCGTGCCGAACTCGCCGAACTCTTGGGCGCCGGCCGCCTATGACGCCAAGCTGGATATCGTCTATCTGCCGATGGGCGTCGCCACGCCGGACATCTGGGGCGGCAACCGCACCCCGGAAATGGAGCGCTACGCCAGCGGCCTGCTGGCGCTGAACGCCTCCACCGGCAAACTGGCCTGGTTCTATCAGACGGTCCACCACGACCTGTGGGATATGGACGTGCCGGCGCAGCCGACCCTGGCGGACATTACCGACAAGAGCGGTAAAAAAGTGCCGGTGATCTATGTGCCGACCAAAACCGGCAACATCTTCGTGCTGAACCGCACCAACGGCGAGCTGGTGGTGCCGGCGCCGGAGAAACCTGTACCTCAGGGCCCGGCCAAAGGCGACCGCCTGTCACCGACCCAGCCGTTCTCCGAGCTGACCTTCCGTCCTGAGAAGAAGCTGACCGGTGCGGACATGTGGGGCGCGACCATCTATGACCAGCTGGTCTGCCGCGTGATGTTCCACAGCCTGCGCTATGAAGGCACCTTCACCCCGCCTTCCGAGCAGGGCACGCTGGTGTTCCCGGGTAACCTGGGCATGTTCGAGTGGGGCGGCCTGGCCGTCGATACCGATCGCGAAATCGCCATCGCCAACCCGATCGCGCTGCCGTTCGTCTCCAAACTGATCCCGCGCGGCCCAGGCAACCCGATTGAGCCGCCGGAAGGCGACAAAGGCGGCAGCGGCACCGAGTCCGGCGTACAGCCGCAATATGGCGTGCCGTTCGGCGTTACCCTGAACCCGTTCCTGTCACCGTTCGGCCTGCCGTGCAAACAGCCGGCCTGGGGTTACATTTCCGCCGTGGATCTGAAAACCAACGACATCGTGTGGAAAAAACGCATCGGCACCGTGCGCGACAGCTCACCGCTGCCACTGCCGTTCAAAATGGGCATGCCGATGCTGGGCGGCCCGGTAACCACCGCCGGTAACGTGTTCTTCATCGGCGCCACCGCAGACAACTACCTGCGCGCCTTCAGCGTGACCAACGGTGAAAAACTGTGGGAAGCGCGCTTGCCGGCCGGCGGCCAGGCGACGCCGATGACCTATGAGGTCAATGGCAAGCAGTACGTGCTGATCTACGCCGGCGGCCACGGTTCCTTCGGCACCAAGCTGGGCGACTATGTGATCGCTTACGCCCTGCCCGATCAGAAGTAACCACCGCCGTTAGTACCTCGCAAAGCACGCCGCAAGGCGTGCTTTTTCTTTTCCCTCCCCGCTGACACCCCTCTCGCAATACCCTTAATTTTTTCACTTTCATTATTGATAATGGTTATCATTCGCAATATTATGAATACATGGCCCCGGCAGCGGCCTGCAATCCTACTCCAGCTTAATGGTAATACTACGATCAGCCGCCTGCGGGCGGCCTTATTCGGAGGCGCATGGTCGACCATACTCGGAAGCATAGAAAGAAAATTCTGCAAGCGGCGGTGAACACGCGGCGCGCCGGCCTGCCGTTCGCAGCGGATCCCCCTGTCGCCCCGACCTTTATTGGCTTGGCCCATCAGACGGAGGCGGTGCTGGTGCACCTAGTCGGCCATGATGACGTACAGGAGAAGCATAAATGAACCTGCAACCCTTTACCGCCATGCTGATGTTCGCCTACGTGCTGCTGATGGTGCCGCTGCTCTACGTCATCGACAGCCGACTGAGCGCCAGCAGACTGGTGCGCAAGGCCACGCAAAACGTCATCATTATCGCGTTGACGCTGTTGTTCTTCAGCGCGATGACGCTTTTATACTGAGGCCATCTCGCCGGTGCCCCGCGGCCGACGTTACTCGGCCTCCCGGCGTTTGGCCCGCGGATATTTCCACAGCCAGCGCCCGCTGATCATGCGCCAGTAGAACAAGGCGCCGCGCACCGCCCAATCGAAGAACATCCCCAACCAGACGCCCACCACGCCCATGCCCAGTTCGATACCCAGCACATAGCCAGCCACCACGCGGCAGCCCCACATGCCGAGCATCGTCACCCACATGGCAAAGCGGGCGTCGCGCGCGCCTTTCAGCCCGGCAGGCAACACCCATGAAGCGGCCCAGATCGGCATAAAGGCGGCGTTGAGCCAAATCAGGGTTTTCACCACCGTTTTCACATCATCCTGCGAGGTATAAAACGCGGCGAATACCCCGGCCAGCGGTGCCGTGCCCCAGGCGATGGCGGTCAGCCCAAGGGTCGATAGCCAGAAAATATGGCGCAGTTGCCGCTCCGCCTGACCGATCTCGCCCTTGCCGAGCCGCCGACCGACGATGATGGTCGAGGCCGATCCCAATGCGTTGCCCGGCAAGTTAATCAACGAAGCGATGGAGAAGGCGATGAAGTTGCCGGCGATAACGTTGGTGCCCATGCCGGCGACGAACATCTGCGTCAACAGCTTGCCGCCGTTGAACAGCACCGATTCGACGCTGGCGGGAATGCCGATCCCCAACACTTCCCACAGGATGCTCATCTTGAGCGGCGTGAAATAACTTTTCAGCGTAATGTGCAGCGCCGGATTAAAGCCGATCGCCAGCACATAGAGGATGGCGATGGCGCCGATATAGCGGGAAATCGTCAGCCCCAGCCCGGCGCCGACAAAGCCCAGCCCGTGCCAGCCGAGCATGCCGTAAATCAGGATGCTGCTGATGATGATATTGAGGATATTCATGCCACCATTGATCAGCAGCGGGATCTTGGTATTACCCGCGCCGCGCAACGCGCCGCTGCCGATCAGCGCAATCGCCGCCGCCGGGTAGCTCCACACCGTGGTCTGCAGGTAAGAGAGCGCCAGCGCTTTCACCTCCGGCGACGCCGCGCCGGCGATCACATCGATGATCGATTCGCCCGCCAGGTGAATGCCCGCCGCCAACAGCACCGCCACGCCGGTCATCAAGACCAGCGACTGACGCGCCGCCGCCCGCGCACGCCGGCGATCGCGCTTGCCGAGGCTGAAGGCCACCACCACGGTGGTGCCGAGATCCACCGCGGCAAAAAAGGCAATGATCACCATGTTGAAGCTGTCCGCCAGCCCCACCCCGGCCATCGCCTCTTTGCCGAGCCAGCTCACCAGAAAGGTGCTCAGCACCCCCATCAGCAAAACGCAGGCATTCTCCAGAAAGATCGGCACCGCCAGCGGCGTGATCTCGCGCCAGAACAGCACGCGGTAGCTTTTCCGTTTGGCGTACCAGGGCGTATTTTCCACGCGCTGACGCAGTGCGGCATACAGATTCAAGGTGGGCTCGATGGATAAAAGTGAAACATCATTTCAAATGATGATCGATAAATCGTTATCCTGCAAAGAATTTTTAGGCGCCCGTAACGAGCGCCCGACAGGCTTACCCAACGCTACTCCATGTAGTCTTCCTGATCGGCCTGCGCCGCCGCGATAAAACGCGCGGTACTGCGGCTGAGCGTGGCGCATTTGTCCGTCAGCAGCTGATTGTCCTGCTGCAGAGTCAGGTAACGCGCCTGGGTGAGCGTCGGCAACTGTCGATACCCTACCGCATGCGTATCCCAGCCGCGATGCTGCGCCGCACGCATCGCGGTGCGTTGCAATTTCACGTCGTCCGGCACGTCGCTGCGCCCGCAGTCCACGCGCAGGAAATGCCCGCCGGCCAGCATCAGAGCGATGTGATCCAATTGCGCCAGCAGCGGCGGCGCCGGTCGATGCGCCGTCTGCTGACAACCCGCAAGCAGCAGCAACGCCACCGCGCCGCAAAGAAACGTGCGAAACAGAGTAGACATGGGCGCTCCCGGAAACCTGTGGGTGATGCAATTATCTTAGGTGAGCGGATGCCGGGCGGCAAGGCGGGCAGCGCGCTTAGCGCCGGCCGCTGCTGACCTTGGTGGCGCGAGCGGGGTTGCCGGCGACGAATTCCAGCGTAGGGGAATAATAAAACGGCAGCCAGGCGTTATAGCCGCTCTCCCACTCCCATTTGACCGGGCAGGGCCACAGCATGTCTTCATGCAGGATGTAATAAATCCACCGCCCGGGCGGACGACGGGGTTTGCGCATTTTCATAGCGAGTACGACGGCCTGATGACGTGCGATAAGGTGAACTGCTGCATTTTACCGCGATTTGGGTCGCGGGGACAGCAGCTAAAACTACCATGACACCTAAGCATCTGTACCTGTACAGCGAAAATACTGTTTGTAAATACAGTACTCAGTATGGCATTATTATTTAAAACCCAAGGAGGGAATATGAAGATTATTGAGATAATTTTATATACTTTAAAACCTAATAGTGGATTACGATTTCATAACATCATGAAAGATATTAGTATACCGCTACACATACGCTACGGAATAGATGTCATCGATTATGGGAATTCCCTACACGCTACTGATTCTTATTATTTAATACGCGCTTATGACAGTTTGGAGCATCTCAAATCCGCCCAAGAAGAGTTCTATAATAGTTCTGAGTGGAGAAATGGTCCGCGAGAATCCATCATCGAATTGATTGTCGTCAGTGTTAAATCAGTGATGGAGTGGGAAGATAGAGTTATCAACCAATTACGAGCCGATCAATAGAGTCACTTTACCCACTAAATATAGGAGATAGTCTGATGGAGACAGGCCCAGAGAATTCATTCGAAAAACTAATTAACATAATAAAGAAAAACTATGGATGGATTATAGGTATCTTGTCACCGATATCAATTCTACTATGCTTCCTAACCTTGTGGACTTACACCCGGTACATTGGCAGACCTGATATATTTGGTGAATCTATTGAGGCAACCCCACAAACGATATTAATACTTTTCACTGCAACACTCTCTTTGATGGCTTTTACTTTCTTGATTTTCGCCCCCTCTATCTTTCTTGTACAAGGCAGATTAGGATTGGTCATAAGCAATAATAACAGAAAAAAAATCAGTCTGGTATATTTTAGCTATTACAGTAGTAAATATGATTTTACTCGCCCTATCTTTGTTAAACTCCTGGACATCAAATAACTCTGCGCTCTGGCTAGCTCCAGGTGCCATATCATCGTTACTTTTAACTTGGTTGTTATTGAAAAAAAATCCTTATCTCACCACTGGATTTTGGACAAGCTTGTTTATCACGGGAAGTTCTTTATTTATATCAGCCGCCTGTTCTACGTCTTCATTACTACTGATATATGCCGACAATCAAGATAGCGCCCCCTTCTTACTGATATTACTGTGGCTTTC
The DNA here is from genome assembly GCF_052169095.1 of Serratia sp. CY33802. Lineage (NCBI taxonomy): Bacteria > Pseudomonadati > Pseudomonadota > Gammaproteobacteria > Enterobacterales > Yersiniaceae > Serratia > Serratia sp. CY33802. The sequence goes on along the minus strand of NZ_JBJNLL010000001.1, from coordinate 474,797 downwards.
CATTATGTTCCTGTCTCTTACACCTGGACTGATCTATCTTTATTCCGAAAGCAATAGCACTGCCATTAAAATGAAACGAATCTCTCTTGGTATAAGCACCGTCACAATGTTGATCATTTTATTCGCGCCATCATTAATTAATCATGTTTCTCATAGGGCTATGAGCATTGCCCGGTTAATTGACCTTCAACCCAGATATTATCAAGTATCTCAAAGTAGCTATAACACCTCCAACCTTGACAAAGTAGAATGGAATATTGACAACATCAACAAAAACAGCTATCGAATTATAGCGTTTAGTCTATATAGTTTTGGCAGCAAACGTTTATTATGTCCATTCCCCTTGAATAAAAAACCCATACCAGAATTGAGAAAATATACTCACCAATGCATACTCTTTGATAAATCCGCACTTAAAACGTTGAATAGATTTATATAAAAATAGAATAAAAGGTGTTTAACCAAAACGTAAAAAAAACCAAATAAATTATTAACCAGCCACCAACCACATGTAGTTAAATAACGGCTACAACATCAGCTTTGATATTTTTATCGCCAAGCTTATTGGCTTTGCATCGCATAAATAAATGCGAAATAAAGTATTTAACTTCTGAACAAGTAACCAACCAGTCATCAACTCTCGGCCAGGCGGTACACTGGGACCTTGCGCGTCGTGCCGGTCAGGGTGTCGAAGATCTCCGTTTCCGCCGTCACGATCGCCATGCCAGTTTTTCTTAGCCTGCGCACCTCGGCAGCAATGCGCTGGATGCCGAACCAAAACAAGCCATCCAGCGCCGTCACCGGCAACCCTTGCTCCAGCGCCAGCTTAAGCCGCTCACGCGGCGCCTTGAGCGCTTTGGCAATTTCCCGGTAAGGCTGCGCGTCCACGCCCGACGCAGATGTTCGGTGAATACGGGTCGACAGGCCGTATTGGAAAGCCTCCGGCACGCCGCTCAAATCGCTTTTCAGGCTGTAGACACAGCCAAAGCGCTTGCCGTTGAACACCACATTTTTTTGACTGATCGACAACTCATCGCGCAGGCCGGCAATCAGCTGCGGCGCCCGCACCAGCAATAAGCGAAACGGCAATTCGAAACTGGTCACGTAGTCTACATTGAGCAGCGCAATGCGCAGACGCTCTTCCGCCCCGGCCTGCGTCTCGCGGCACTCGTTCAACACCTCGCTCCACTGGTGCGCGAGCCGCGGGGCTTCATCCAGCGGCGCGAAATGGTATTTCTCGATGTGGTAGTCGATTCTTTCGTTCATGTCCGTTGCCCCCGCGTCAGTCATCATTGCCATCAGCAAATTACCTTACCTGCGGTCAACAGTACAACACCGCATCGTGCAGCAGAATGCGGTCAAGCGGGATAAAACGGCGCCCCCGCCACCGAGCGTTTTCTCCGCAACTGGGACCGGAATAGCTAAGGGGTATCGATAAACAACATCATGCGTTGCAAAGCGTCATCCAGGGCACTGAGCCCCGCGTCATCCAGGCAGGCCATCAGCTGGGCGTCATAATCCGCCACCCATTGCCTCGCCTGGTCAAAAATGGGGCGAGACGCCGGCATGACGCGCAGATATACCGCGCGCTTATCTTCCGGATCGGGGAAACGCGCGACCCACCCCCGATTAACCAGTTGGGTGATCGTACGGCCTAGCGCGGTGCGATCGGTCTGCGAATGCGCTATCACCTCGCTCATGGCCACGTCGCCCGGAAAACTGTAGAGAATACGCAACGCGCGCCACTCATGGAGGCTGAGCCCTTGCAATGCGAGTAACGCAGACAGCCGTTTTTCGCGGTGACGCACCACCTCCGTCATCCTGTAAAGCGCACCGTCGGGCAATCCCATTCCCTGTCGGCCGCTATGCCTGTCTTTTTTTTCAGAACCCATACTGTTTCCAATTAGCCTCGACTTTTACCCTGACCTGTTCCGGATACGAGTGCCTGAAAGAGGCGGTACCCGCACGTGTTACGCCGCTGAACTGCTCGGGGAACAGGCAGTTGATGATGGCTTTGCCGCCGCTGCCGCGCGCCTTGTCTTCTTCCGACAGGTACGGCACCATCGGGAACTCGCGTACGTCCGGGAAAATAAAATGATCGCGCGCCGGATGTGAGCGCGTAGCCAACGCCCAAACCACCTGATTGATATCGACAATATCAATGTCATTGCCGACCAAAATCAGTTTGGGGATCAAGTAGCCCGCATGCGAACCGAAGACTACTTCCGCCACCTTGCCGGCAAAATCCGCCGCGGTGGTATTCATTCCGGCCAGTTTTTCGATATCGACGGAGACCACCGCCCAACAGGTCGCCGCCTCATAGGAACACCAGACAAAGTCGACGGGCAATGCCGCGCTCTCCAGGGTTTCCAGCAGTTGGGCCGATATCATGGTGCCCCAGATCGTATGATTTTCTTCCGGCGGCGTGCCGGCGACGCAAATCGGCAAAATGGGGTCATCGCGAAACGTCACCGCACGCACATGGAACACCGGCTGTTCATGGCCCTGCTGGTGTTGATAGCCGTGATACTCCCCCATCGGCCCTTCCAGCGCCGTCTCCGTCAGGCTGATTTCACCTTCCAGCACAATTTCCGCATTGGCCGGCACCCAGAGATCGTTGGTTTCCGCTTGGGTGAGCGTGACACTTTTACCGAGCAACGCGCCGACATAGTCAGGCTCACTGACGCCGGCCGGCAACGGCATCCCCGCGACCGCCACCGCGGCAGGCGGCGCCCCGAGCACCATCGCCCACGGCGTAGGTTTCCCTTCCCGACGCCACATTTCACGGATCATGCCGATGTGCTGGGTGGGGATTGCCGGGCCGGTGAGACGATTGCGATCGAGCATCATGAGCCTGCCGATGCCCCAGCTGTGCCACTTCCCGTCCGGGGATTGCACGACATGGAACCCGTAGGTGCCAAAATAGCGCCCGCCATCCCGTTCATGCAGCAGAGGCACCGGGAAGCGTGCCAGATCAACCTCGTCACCTCGCCAAATATTCTCTTTCACCGGGCCGGTCGAACAATAATCGGGGGCAAGCGGTTCCGCCTTCACCGCCCGGCGAATCGCCGCCACGATATCTCGCGGGGAGCTCTCTGGCGGTAGGCCAAAATGGAGGGCGAGGCGAGAATAGGCATGTTCCGCAGAAGCGAGCATGCCGGCCGGCGCGCCGAGAATGCGAGCCCCCGGCATCGCGCCCGCCACATGATGAAATAGCGGAGCCGAAAGCCGTTGCTCATAGACCCGGCGGCAGACAGCCGCTATCTCCAGGTCGGCGGAAACTTGCTGATGCACGTCGACCAAATCGTTTCTGCGACGCAACTCCTCAATGAAGTGACGAAAATCCAGTGCGCAATCGAGCAAACTCATGGCAAATCCTCCAGTTTCCGGGCGTTCAGTCCCTTCTATTCCCATCGCGGCGGAGAGGAGACCGTTTTTATGTGCATGTGCACACATATTAGTGCACGAAAAATCGCGTGTAAATACACGCTACCCTGGAGATGTTGGGCATGTTGTCAGTCTGGCAAACTCTTCAAGGGATAGCGGAGTCAGGCCATGCACGCCCCTGCCGGCAGGCATTATCACCGTGGCGGTTTCACACCTTCAGCATGATTGGCCTGCGCCTGGCACTGGGCTTACCACAAGCGCCGCACCGGGTTTAAGCGCAACATGGCTCACAAAATGAAGAACATAATCGCAAAATGCTATTCGTTGATATTGCACGGGTTATAATGCGGAAAAGGATCTCGGCCAACGCAAACCGGTTTCAGATCGAACGGTTTACAAGCATTAGCGAAAGAAAAGGATTTTGATTCGATAGGGAACAACGAGGGGTAAAGTGGCGGAGAGAGGGGGATTTGAACCCCCGGTAGAGTTGCCCCTACTCCAGTTTTCGAGACTGGTCCGTTCAGCCGCTCCGGCATCTCTCCTAACAACGCTTGCTATCATGCCCGCTTTTACGGCATTTTTACAGCATTAGCACACCGCTGAACGTTCAAGTGACGACTTTACGAGCAACCTGATGATTAAATGGCCGTGGAAAGCGACTCAACCCTCTCAACCCCAGGCAGACACTCAGGCCCAGTGGCAGGACGCGCTGGCGATCCCGCTGCTCTCGCCGCTGAATGAGCAGGAGCAGCAGCGGCTGGTGGCCGTTGCCGGGCAGATCTTGCAGCAAAAGCGCATCGTGCCGCTGCAGGGGCTGCAGCTCACCTCGCAAATGCAGGCGCGCATCGCCCTGCTGTTCGCCTTGCCGGTGCTGGAACTCGGCGCGGAGTGCCTCGACGGCTTCAACGAAATTCTGCTCTACCCCACCCCGTTCGTGGTGGAAGACGAATGGCAGGACGAGATCGGCCTGGTGCACTCGGGGCCGGTGGTACAGTCCGGCCAAAGCTGGGAACAGGGGCCGATCGTGCTCAACTGGCAAGACGTGCAGGACTCTTTCGATCTCTCTGGTTTCAATCTGGTGATCCACGAAGCGGTGCACAAGCTGGATATGCGCAACGGCGGCGTCGCCACCGGCGTACCGCCGATCCCACTGCGCGAGGTGGCCGCCTGGGAGCACGATCTGCACGCCGCGATGGAAAGCCTGCAGGACGAGATCGACATGGTCGGTGAAGAGGCCGCCAGCATGGATGCCTATGCCGCCACCGATGCGGCCGAGTGCTTCGCCGTGCTGTCGGAGTATTTCTTCAGCGCTCCCGAGCTGCTGGCCGAACGCTTCCCGGCGCTGTATCAGCACTTTTGCCGCTTCTACCGCCAGGATCCGCTGGCGCGCCTGTTGCGCGGCCAGGTGGAAAACGACGCGCAATGGGCTGATTGACGGGCTTATTGCTCAGATACCGAGCAGTCGCACCGCCTGGGGCAATTTAGCGTTGACACACCCGGGGCCGCTGGATATCATGCGCCCCGTTCACACGATTCCTCTGTAGTTCAGTCGGTAGAACGGCGGACTGTTAATCCGTATGTCACTGGTTCGAGTCCAGTCAGAGGAGCCATATTTAGAGAAGCCCGCTTAAGGAAAATTAAGCGGGCTTTTTGCTATGGGGCGTTTACAGCCCGCGTTTTTCCATCAGCAGCGCCAGATCGACCAACCGATTGGAGAAGCCCCATTCGTTGTCATACCAGGCGAGCACTTTCACCAGATTGCCGCCGATCACCAGCGTGGACAGCCCGTCGATGATCGACGAACGCGCATCACCCCGGTAGTCGCTCGACACCAGCGGTTCATCGCTGTAGCCCAGGATCCCTTTCAGCGGGCCGGATGCCGCCGCCGCGCGGAAAGCGGCGTTAATCTCTTCCACCGTCGCCGGGCGTTTCAGCGTCACCGTCAGATCGACGATCGAGACGACCGGCACCGGCACCCGCAGCGAGTAACCGGTCAACCTGCCGTCGAGATCCGGGATCACCTTGCCGAGCGCCTTGGCCGCGCCGCTGGAATAAGGCACGATCGATTCCGCCGCCGCCCGCGCGCCGCGCAGATCTTTTTCCGGCTGATCGTGCAGCGCCTGGCTATTGGTATAGGCGTGAGTAGTGTTCATCAGCCCGTATTCGATGCCGAACGCCTGATGCAGCACCTGCGCGGCGGGCGCCAGCCCGTTAGTGGTGCAGCTGCCGTTGCTGACCACTTTATGCAGCGCCGGATCGTAGAGCTGGTCGTTAACCCCCATGACGATGGTGATGTCGTCGTTCTTGGCCGGCGCCGAGATAATCACCCGCTTGGCGCCGCCGTGCGTGATGTGCACTTCCGCCTTGGCCTTGTCGGTAAAGAAGCCCGTCGCTTCGATCACCACGTCAACGCCCACGCTGCTCCAGGGGATCTCGGCGGGATCGCGCTGCGAAAACACCTGAATCGGCCGGCCGTCCAGCAGCAGCTGGTTGTCGCCGGCTTCCACCCTGGCCGCCAGCGTGCCGGAAAGCGTGTCGTATTTCAGCAGGTGCGCCAGCGTTTTGCTGTCCGTCAGATCGTTGATCGCCACCACTTCAAAATCGCTGCGCCCCAGCGCCGCGCGCAGCACGTTGCGTCCGATCCTGCCAAATCCATTAATGCCTACTCTCACCATGATGCACTCCTCGTTTTGGGCTTTGCCTCGACTCTAGCCCTGCCCCGAGGCGGCGTAAATGACGTTTACCGATCAATTTACGCCAAATTGCGCGCATGGAAGCGTTCGCGGTATTCGCTCGGGGTCAGCTGCAGTTTGCGCTCAAACACCCGCCGTAGGTTAAGGCCGTTGCCAAAGCCGGTGGCCAGGGCGATCTGCTCGATGCCTTGCGCACTCTGCTCCAGGCGCTGCCTGGCGGTATGCAACCGGCCTTCTTCGACGAATTTGGCGGGAGAAATGCCCGTCTCGCGGGTGAATACGCGGGTAAAGTTGCGCGGGCTCATCGCCACGCGTTCGGCCAACCGTTCGACGCTGAGATCGTCGGCGAGGTTTTCCAGGATCCAGGACTGCAGGTCGCGGATCGGGCCCGGCGATTTGGCCTGGTTGAGCGGGTAGCGGCTGAACTGCGCCTGCCCGCCGGGGCGGCGCAGAAACATCACCAGATCCTGCGCCACTTCGCGCGCCTGCACGAAGCCGTAATCATCCTCCACCAGCGCCAGCGTAAGATCGAAGCCGGAACTGACGCCGCCGGAGGTCCAAATCGGCCCGTCCTGCACGTAGATCGGGCCGTTTTCAACCTGCACCCGCGGGAAGCGCGCCTGCAGCGTTTCCGCCAGCCGCCAGTGGGTAGTCGCCCGCCGCCCGTCCAGCAATCCGGCTTCGGCCAGCAGCAGAGCCCCGCCGCAAACGGAAGCGATACGGCGCGTCTGCGGCGCCGCGCGGCGCAGCCAATCCGCCACCAGGGCGCCCTCTTCTTCGGTTGCCCCCTTGCCGGCAACAATGACGGTATCGCGCGGCTGGGCCGGATCGAGATCCGCCAGGCGATGGTCAGCCAACAGGCTCAGCCCGGACAGGCCGTGCACCACCCGGTGAGATTGCGTAGTGGCGACCGCGATCTGATACAGCGGCGTCTCGGCGGAACTCAGGCGATTAGCCTGCATCAGGATATCGGCGATGCCCGCCGCTTCGAACAGCATGCCCCCTTCAGGGACGATAATCAGGAATGTATGCATGGCGATAATTACAAGAAAGAGCAAAACAGGCCAGACAACCACTGTATAAGAAAAGCGCCGCGGGTTCACCCTGCGGGCATAAAAAAGCCCGCCGATAACCTCGACGGGCCTGGAAGGAATAGCCATTCAAACCTGCGGCAAGCTCACCCCGCCGGCGCGCGCCAATTGCGCCAGCAGCGCCGTTTGAAACGCCTCGTCGTGTACCGCTGCATGGGGTTCGAGGCGCTGCTGATGGTGCCAATAGCCGCCGGACGCCGGGGCCTGCGGTTCATCGCTGCTCACCAGCCACGCCTGCGTCACATGCCCCAGCGCCAGATCGTCGGGCGCGTCCGCGCCGCCCATTTTGGTTGGCACCCAACCGGGATCGACCGCGCTGCTGATCACGTCAGGCCACAGGCGCGCCACGGCGGCGGCCAGCACGGTGACGAACAGTTTGCTGTCCGAATAAGAGCCTGCGGCGCCGCCAAGCCAATCCACGCCGTTCAGTTCCGCCACGCCGTCAAAGTGCATACTGCTGCTCAGATAGACGATACGCTTGGGGCGTTCGATCAGGGCCGTCAGCAGGTAGGGCGCTATGACGTTCACCGGCATCACCTGCGGTCCGGTAAACATACCGGCATTGTGGATCACCGCGTCCGGGCGACCGAGGCGATTGACCTGCTCGGCGAGCTGCCGGATCTGCTGCACATCGGACAGATCGCCGATCGTCGCCTGTGCACCGCGATCCAGCAGATCGCGCACCGCGTCCAGACGGCCGGGCTCACGCGCATGCAGAATCACCTGATGCCCTTCGTCCAACAGCGTTTGCGCGGCGGCGCGGCCCAGCCCGTCCACCGAGCCGGTAATGAAAATGCGTGACATCCAGCTCCTCCGTTTAGCGCCAGCCGAGCGCCGGCGCGACATGGGTTAAAATCGATTCGATAACGTGGGCGTTGTAATCCACGCCCAGTTGGTTAGGCACGGTCAGCAGCAAGGTATCCGCTTCGGCGATGGCCTCGTCCTGCGCCAGCTGTTCGATCAACGCGTCAGGTTCTGCGGCGTAACTGCGGCCAAAGATCGCCCGGGTTTGCGCATCGATATACCCCAGTTGGTCGCCTTCCTTACCGCTGCCGCCGAAGTAGTTGCGATCCCGCTGATCCACCAGCGCGAAGATGCTACGGCTCACGGAAACCCGCGGCTCATGCGTGTGGCCGGCCTCTTGCCAGGCGGCGCGGTAGGCGCGGATCTGCTTGGCTTGCTGGATGTGGAAGGGTTCGCCGGTCTCGTCGTTCTTGAGCGTCGAGCTTTGCAGGTGCATGCCGAGCTTCGCCGCCCAGACGGCGGTGGCATTGGAGCCGGCGCCCCACCAGATGCGGTCGCGCAGCCCGGCGGAAAACGGTTCCGGCCGCAGCAGCCCGGGCGGATTCGGGAACATCGGCTGCGGATTGGGCTCGGCGAACCCTTCGCCGCGCAGCGCTTCCAGGAACACTTCGGTATGGCGGCGGGCCATGTCCGCATCGGTTTCGCCGTCGGCCGGGGCATAGCCGAAATAGCGCCAGCCGTCGATCACCTGCTCCGGCGAGCCGCGGCTGATGCCGAGCTGCAGCCGCCCGCCGGCGATCAGATCCGCCGCGCCAGCGTCCTCCACCATGTACAGCGGATTTTCATAGCGCATGTCGATCACGCCGGTGCCGATCTCGATGCGTTGGGTTTTGGCGCCGATGGCGGCCAACAGCGGGAACGGCGATCCCAGCTGGCGCGCGAAGTGGTGCACGCGAAAATAGGCGCCGTCCGCCCCCAGATCTTCGGCGGCGACCGCCAGATCGATGGACTGCAGCAGCGCATCCGCCGCGGAACGGGTGCCGGACTGGGCGGAAGGCGACCAGTGGCCAAACGAGAGAAAACCAATCTTTTTCATCGGGCATCATCCTCAGAGGCAAAACATGGGCCTACAGTGACAAAAACCGCGCGCCTTGCGCCAGCAAAATCACCCTCGATCGCACTAAACGAACCGATTGCCGCCGCACCGCCCGGCGATTGTAATCAAAAAACAAATGTCGTATAACAAGCAGCTCCGAGGGGTGTCCTGTTACGGGCTGAGATGGCGCAAGCCGAACCCTTTGAACCTGATCTGGGTCATGCCAGCGAAGGGACGGTTAGGCAACAACGCTCTCACCCGTTGCCTGTTCATACCCCAGCGTGCCCGGATCTCCACTGACTCAAGGAGGTCCCATGTCCATCACCACCCTGTTCGAAAGCGGTCTTTACGGCCGGCTGCGCCACCATGCCGGCAGCCACTGGCAAGATTATGTCGATCATCCATTTCTGCAGCAGCTGGCCGCCGGCACCTTGCCTGAACGCGCTTTTCGCCGCTACCTGACCCAGGACTATCTGTTTCTGCTGCACTTCGCCCGCGCCTACGCGCTGCTGGTCAGCAAGCTACGCACCCTGCCGGAGATGCGCGCCGCCACCGCCTCGCTCAACGGCATCGTCGCCGAACTGCCGTTGCACGTGGCCTACTGCGCCGAATGGGGGCTGAGCGAAGCGCAGATCGCCGCCCAGCCGGAAGCGGCGGAAACCATGAACTACACCCGCTACGTGCTGGATATCGGCCATGCCGGCGACGCCCTCGATCTGCTGGCCGGCCTGCTGCCCTGCGTGGCCGGCTATGCCGAAATCGGCCTGCGGCTGCTGCACGATCCCGCCACTCAGATGGAGGGCAATCCTTACGCCTCCTGGATCCGCAACTACGGCGACGAGGGCTATCTGGCCGGCGTGCGTGCCGCCATCGAACTGCTGGAAACCGTCGGCCACCAGCGCGGCGCACAAGGCCGCTTCACCGAGCTGGCGCAGATTTTCACCACCGCCACCCAGCTGGAATCGGCATTTTGGCAGATGGGGCTGAACGCCTCATGACCTCCCCGCTTCTCCCACCCGGCATCCAGGTGCGGGATCTCAGCCTGCGTTTCGGTCAGCAAATCGTCTTCGACCAGCTGAGCTTCGACATCGCCGGCGGCAGCTTCGTCGCCCTGCTCGGCGCCAGCGGCGCCGGCAAAACCAGCCTGCTGAAGATCATCGCCGGCCTGGCGCAGGCCAGTTCGGGTACGGTGACCGGCAGCGACGGTTTGCCGATCGCCGGGCGCATCGCCTACATGGGGCAAAAAGACCTGCTCTACCCGTGGCTGACCGTCGAAGAGAACGTCGCCCTCGGCTCGCGGCTGCGCGGCGAAGTGGCGGATCGGGCGTGGGTGGCGCATCTGCTCGAACGCGTAGGCCTGGCCGCGCATGGCCGCAGCCTGCCCGCCGCGCTGTCCGGCGGCATGCGCCAGCGCGCCGCCATCGCCCGCACGCTCTACGAACGCCAGCCGATCGTGCTGATGGACGAACCCTTCTCCGCATTGGACGCCATTACCCGCGCCGAGATCCAAAGCCTGGCCGCCGAGCTGCTGGCGCAAAATACCGTACTGCTGATCACCCACGATCCGATGGAGGCCTGCCGCCTGAGCCACCGGCTGCTGGTACTGTCGCCCTGGCCGCTGGGCCTCGACGATACCCACCGTATCAGCGGGCAACCGCCGCGCGCGCCGGATGACGCCGACCTGCTGAAAAGCCAGGCCGAGCTGCTGCAACAGCTGGTGAGGGCCGCGCAATGAAGATTGCCGAAGAGCGTGGCCTCACCCGCCTGCGGCGTGGGCTGACGGTGTTTGCTGGCCTGCTGCTGCTGTGGTGGCTGGCGGCGCAAAGCGGCATTCCGGCCTTTCTGCTGCCCACGCCGGGCGCGGTGGCGCAGGCGCTGTGGGACGGGCGCGGCTATCTCGCCTGGCACACGCTGGTCACGGCTTCGGAGATCGTCAGCGGGCTGGTGCTGGGCGTGCTGCTCGGCGCGGCGCTGGCGCTGTGCATGATCTTCTCGCCGCGGCTGCAGCGCTGGCTGATGCCACTGGTGCTCACCAGCCAGGCGATACCGGTGTTCGCCCTGGCGCCACTGCTGGTGCTGTGGTTCGGCTTCGGCATGAGCGCCAAGGTGGCGATGGCGGTGCTGGTGATTTTCTTCCCGGTAGTGTCGGCCTTTTTCGACGGGCTGCGCCGGGTCAACAACGACTATCTCGATCTGGCGCGCACGATGCGCGCTTCGCGCTGGGCGCAGCTGCGGCACGTGCGGCTGATGGCGGCGCTACCGGCCTTCGGCTCCGGCCTGCGCATGGCCGCCGCCGTCGCGCCGATCGGCGCCATCATCGGCGAATGGGTCGGCTCGGCCGAAGGGCTGGGCTACGTGATGCTGAACGCCAACGCGCGCATGCAGACCGACGTCTGCTTCGCCGCGCTGTTTATTTTGGTGCTGATGACCGTGCTGCTGTGGGCCGCGGTGGATGCGCTGCTGCGGCGTCTGATCGCCTGGGCGCCGGAAAACGACTGATGATTGCAACCATAACCAGGGATAAAGGAACGACCATGATCAAACAAACCGTTTGCGGACTGCTGCTGGGCGCTGCCCTCACCGGCCAGGCCGGTGCGGCCGAGAAGCTGACGCTGGTGCTCGACTGGTACATCAACCCCGATCACGCGCCAATTATGGTGGCCGAGCAGATCGGCGCCTTCAAGGCCGCAGGGCTGGACGTCAAGATCGTGCCGCCGTCCGATCCGGCGCTGCCGCCGCGGCTGGTGGCCGCCAAACAGGCCGACCTCGCCATTACCTATCAGCCGCAGCTGCACTTCTTCGCCGATCAGGGCCTGCCGCTGATGCGCGTCGGCACCCTGATCAACACGCCGCTGAATACGGTGATCGCGCTGGACAAAAACATCACGTCGCCGGCGGATCTCAAGGGCAAAACGGTGGGTTACTCGGTCAGCGGCATCGAACAGGCGACGCTGGCCACCATGGTCGAACACGAGCACCTCAAGCCGCAGGACATCAAGCTTATCAACGTCAACTTCCAGCTGACCAGCGCCCTGCTGGCGGGCCAGGTCGATGCGGTGATCGGCGGCTACCGCAACATCGAAGCGCTGGAGCTGAAGCTACAGGGTAAAGAACCGGTGGTGTTCAACGTCGAAGACTACGGCGTGCCGGCCTATGACGAGCTGATCATCGTCGCCAACCGCGATGCGGTGAACGAGCCGAAAATCCGCAAATTTCTCGCCGCGCTGAAGCAAGGCAGTGACTACCTGCACGCCCACCCGCAGGACACCTGGCTGGCATTCGCCAAGGCGCACCCAGAGCTGAATACCGAGCTGAACAAACAGGCGTGGCAAGCCAGCCTGCCGCTGTTCGCCCGCGATCCGGCCAAGTTGGATCGCGCGCGCTACCAGGCTTACGAACAGTTCCTGTTCGACAACAAGCTGATCAAGAAAATCACCCCGGTGGAACAGTACGCGGTGGAGCTCGACTGATCACGCCGAGGCGGCCGGCGGCGCCACCGTCACCTCGCCCTGGCCGCTGCGCTGCAAGGCCGCCTTCACCAGCCCGTTGGCCTTGCAGCGTTCGATAAACGCGTTCACGTAGGCGGCGCCCTGCGTTTTTTGCCGCGGTACCGCCATCGCCTGGCGGATGGCGGTGAAATGCCCGTCCAGCACCCGGTAGCCGGGATGGGCGGCCGCGGCGGCCAGCAGCGGTTGACGCACGCCGGCCGCCGCCTCCAGCCCCCGTTCGAAAAACAGCGCGATCGCCTCGGCGGAGGTTGCCGCCCGCACCAGCTGCGCCTGCTGCAGCGTGCGCGATAAAAACAGATCGTACGCCGCCCCCTGGCCGACCGCGATGCGCACCTCCGGCCGGTCGAGCTGCGCCACCTCAAAGTAAGGCGCGTCGTTCGCCACCAGGTAAGTCCCCTCGATGATCACATAGGGTTCGCTGAAGGCGATTTGCGCCGCACGCACCGGCTCGATAGCCATAAACGCCAGGTTCCAGGCGCCGCTGTCCAGGTCGGCAAACACCTTGCCCGCCGCGTCATAGGTGACCAGTTCGAGCGCCACGCCCAGCTCCTGGGCCAGCGCGGCGGCCAGCTCCACCGAAGCGCCTTGCGGTTTACCGCCGGCCCCGGCCTGCGCCAGCACCGGATTGCCGTAGTTGATCGCCGCGCGCAACACGCCTTGCGGGGCCAGATCGTCGAGTACCGCGGCGGGAATCGTCTGCATACTTCCTCCTGTGAAGGGCTGATGGGCGCACCGTCGTGGCGCTCATTAAGCGTAGAGCGAAACCTCCGACCAGCAAGCTTTCGCCGCCGAGGCCGCCGTCGGCGTGATTAACGTCACACTATTGTCATAAAAATGTACAATAGCCGCCGTTCGTCGGCCGTAGCGGGAGATCGCGCGTTGTTCCGCCGCCGGCAATAGGCTATACCCTTCACTTTTCGCGCCGCGGCACGGTCGGCGGCGCAGACCAGGGCAGCAACGTTTTTTCAATCAGACAGGGTTTGGCGGATGGTTTTAGCAGTCGTTTCTTTTGTTCTCTTTTTGGCGTCGATTTTGATTTATCGCACCCGGGCCGCCGCCAACCGCTGGTGGTTCGCCATTCTGCTGACGCTGCTCGGCAGCTATCTGGTGCTGAACGTCATCCTGATCGCCAGCAACTACTTCACCGGCGACGGCATCACCGACGCGGTGATTTACACCGTCACCAGCAGCCTCAAAGGCGCGGGCATCAGCAAATACGTGCTGCCGTTCATCGGCCTGCTGGCGGCGTTGGGGCTTATCTTCGCGGTGCTGGCCCGCAGCCTGCTGCGCCGCAAAGCCAAAGGCAGCAGCGTGGCCTACAGCCTCGTCGCCGTGCTGCTGGCGCTGTTTTCGGTCGGCACCACCCCGGCATTTCAGGACATCTCGCTGCTGGTCAAGAGCCAGATCGTCGGCGATACCGCCGATTTCACCACCTACTACAAGGCGCCGAAAAAGACCGTGCAGGGCAAGCGGCCGAACCTGGTGTACATCTATGCCGAGAGCCTGGAGCGCACCTACTTCGATACCGAGCTGTTTCCCGGCCTGGCCGACGAGCTGAACGCCCTGCGCGCGGACAGCATCGATTTCAGCAACACCCAACAGCTGCCGGGCACCGGTTACACCATCGCCGGCATGGTCGCCTCACAGTGCGGCATTCCGCTGTTCGCGCCCTTCGACGGCAACGCCTCCAGCGCGGTCTCCACCTTCTACCCGGAGAACGTCTGCCTGGGCGACGTGCTGAAGGCCGCCGGCTACAGCAACTCTTTCTATCAGGGCGCCGAGCTGGCGTTCGCCGGTAAAGACACCTTCCTGAAATCCCACGGCTTCGACCACGTTTATGGCTTCAAAGAGCTGCGCGAACAGGTCGCCGATCCGAGCTACAAAAACGACTGGGGCTGGTACGACGACAGCGTGCTGGACGTGGTGTACGGCAAGTTCGTCGAGCTGTCCAAACAGCGCCAGCCGTTCTCGCTGTTTACCCTGACCGTCGATACCCATCACCCGGACGGCTTTATCTCCGCCGGCTGCAGCAAGAAGAGTTACGCCTGGCAGAACAAGGAAAACCGCTCGCTGAGCGCGGTGGCCTGCAGCCAGCAACACATCGCCGCGCTGATCGACAAAATCAAACGCTCGCCCTATTTCAGCAACACCGTGATCGTGGTGTCCTCCGATCATCTGGCGATGAACAACACCGCCTACGACATCCTGACCAAACAGAAGCGCCGCAACCTGTTCTTCATCATCGACGGCACCCGGCCGCAGGCGGAGCAGCGCAACGAGAAGCGCAGCACGCTGGACAACGGCGCCACGGTGCTGGACGTGATGGGCGGCGACAACTACATCGGCCTCGGCCGCAGCAGCCTGTCGGCGCCGTCGCTGTCTACGGTGTTCCTGAATATCGAAGAGAAAATTAACGGCTGGAAACCGGCGGTGATCAACCAGTGGGGCCTGCCGAACCGCATCAGCGACTACAGCGTGGACACGCGCCAGCGCAGCTTCAGCTTCTCCGGCGTCACTTACAAGGTGCCGTTCATCCTGCGGGTGGGCGACAACCGCATCGAACCGATGTTCAACGTCTACCTCTCCACCCCGCTGCGCAAACAGCTGGCCGGGCTGGGCGCGGGGGAGAAATTCGTCTGGGTCGATAAATGCTACGAGATCGGCCGGGTCTGGGCGCCGCAGCTGGCGCGGAGCACCGACATCTGCGTGGCCTCCGGCACCCTGGCCTCGCCGCCGCAGATCGCGCAGGCCAGCGGCGAACGCTTCAACGGCAAGGTGAACTTCACCGGCCCGGCGACGGACAGCGTCGCCGATTACCAAAACGCCGTCGCTCGCCTGCAGGTGGACGACGCGGCGGTGAAATACCGGGCGGACGCCATCGAGTTCATGCTGCCCGGCCTGCCGGAACAGGTGAAAGCCATTACCGGCGTTTCCGCCGTCGAGGAGTGGGGCCGCTGGTCCGACGCCAACCTGGCGCCGGCGGTCGACATCGATTACGTCGACCCGCTGCCGAAGACCTTTGATCTGGTGCTGCGCGCCCGCGCCTACGGCAACAACGTCGGCGAACCGATTTCGGTGCGCGTCGGCGACGAAGAGCGCTTCGTGTCGCTCGGCGAGCAGGACAGCACCGTCACCCTGCGCTTCGACAACCCGCGCGGCGCGCAGAAGATCAGCATTACCCCGCCGGCCCCCACCGAGCCGAAAGAGAGCGCCAGCGGCGGCTTCACGCCGAAGAAGCTGGGCATCGGGCTGGTGTCGCTGAAGGTCGAAGCGGCCGCGCCCGCCTCCTGACCCCCGGCACGCTACGGGCGCGGCGTTTTCTTTGCCGCGCCCGTCATTTCGACCAAGCTTTTACGCACTTCTTCGGCTAACCTGTGACGGTGAAACGCCGCCAATCCCGCCAGAGCCGGGACATCGAAGGAGAAAGTATGAGCTATGCCCCACCTCGCAGCGGCCTCAGCGCCGATCAGGCACTCGATCAACTGGAAGCCCTGTATGACGCCGCGGTAGACGCGCTGCGTCAGGCGGTCAGCGACTTTATCAACCACGGCACCCTGCCGAATGCGCAGGCGCGCGCCGCGGGGCTGTTCGTGTATCCCGAGCTGCGCGTCAGCTGGGACGGGCAGCAATCCGGCCCAAACAAAACCCGCGCCTTCGGCCGCTTTACCCATCCCGGCAGCTACAGCACCACCGTGACCCGGCCGCAGCTGTTCCGCCACTATCTGGCCGAACAGCTGGCGATGCTGGAACACGACTACGCCGCCCATATCGAAGTGGCGCCGTCGCAACAGGAGATCCCGTTCCCTTATGTGATCGACGGCTCCAGCCTGGCGCTCGATCGCTCAATGAGCGCCGGTATCGCGCAGCATTTCCCCACCACCGAGCTGGCGCAGATCGGTGACGAGACCGCCGACGGCCTGTATCACACCACCGACAACCATTTCCCGCTGTCGCATTTCGATGCGCTGCGCGCGGATTTCTCGCTGGCGCGTCTGCGGCACTACACCGGCACCCCGGTGGAGCATTTCCAGCCGTTCGTGCTGTTCACCAACTACACCCGCTATGTGGACGAGTTCGTGCGCTGGGCCTGCGCGCAGATCGCCGATCCGGCCAGCCCGTACATCGCGCTCTCCAGCGCCGGCGGCACCTACATCACGCCGGAAACCAGCGCGCCCGAACAGGCGGTGTCCGATCTGGCGTGGAAAAACCACCAGATGCCGGCCTATCACCTGATCTCGCGCACCGGCCAAGGGATCACGCTGATCAACATCGGCGTCGGGCCGTCCAACGCCAAAACCATCTGCGATCACCTGGCGGTGCTGCGCCCGAGTGCCTGGCTGATGATCGGCCACTGCGGCGGCCTGCGCGAAAGCCAGAAGATCGGCGATTACGTGCTGGCCCACGCCTATCTGCGCGACGACCACGTGCTGGATGCGGTGCTGCCGCCGGATATCCCGATCCCCAGCATCGCCGAGGTGCAGCGCGCCCTGTACGACGCCACCAAGATGGTCAGCGGCATGCCCGGTGAAGAGGTCAAACAGCGTTTGCGCACCGGCACCGTGGTCACCACCGACGATCGCAACTGGGAGCTGCGCTACTCCGCTTCGGCGCGGCGCTTCAACCTCAGCCGCGCGGTGGCGGTCGATATGGAGAGCGCCACCATCGCCGCCCAGGGTTACCGCTTCCGGGTGCCGTACGGCACGCTGCTGTGCGTCTCCGACAAACCTCTGCACGGTGAAATAAAACTGCCGGGCCAGGCCAACCGCTTCTACGAAGGGGCGATCTCCGAGCACCTGCAGATTGGCATCTGCGCCATCGATCTGCTGCGCGCCGAGGGCGATCGTCTGCACTCGCGCAAGCTGCGCACCTTCAACGAACCGCCGTTCCGGTAACGGTGCTCAGGCCCGCTGCGGCGGGCCGTTTTTTCCTCAACGCACCAGTGCCAGTGCGCGTTTTTCCTGGCTGCGGCCGCCAGCGATCGACAGCAGCAGGTCTTTGACCAGCAGCGCCGGGGCGGACAGCGCCTGTTGACCCGACATGCACAGCGCCAGCGGCACCGACATCGTCGGCGCATTGATGCGCGCCATCCAGGCCTTGGCCGGGCCGATCATCGCGCGCGCCACCGATTCCGGCAGCACGGTCGCCCCCAGCCCGCTGGCGATCGCGGCGCTCAACGCACCCGAGGATTCGATCTCCCCCACCACGTTGGCAGCCAGCTTGCGCAGCGCCATCGCCTCCTCCAGCTGGTTGCGCACCGCATCGCCCTCGCGCGGCAGGAACAGGTTCAGCCGCGCCACGTCCAGCAGCTCGACGCTGTTGCCGGGATGCGGCACCGCGCGCGTCGCCACCAGATAAAGATCTTCGCGCATCAATGCGATGGCGTGCAGCCCGGCGGGCATCTTGGCGCCGTAGACCATCGCCATGTCCAGCGTCTGGTTAGCCACCTGCCCGGTGAGCGTCGTGCCGCCGTTTTCATGCAGGCTGAGCAGGATGCCCGGCTGCTGATCGCGCAGAGTCTGCAGCAACGGCAGCGCCAGCTGCGCCGCGGTGCTGCCCGACGCCAGCCCGAGCGACACCTGGCCGCTCATCGCCTGTCCGGCGCTGTTAACCGCGCTCTGCGCCTGCTCGCACTGGCGCAGAATGGTCTGCGCATGGGCATAGAGAATGTTGCCGGCCTCGGTCGGCTGTACGCCGCGCTTGGTGCGGATCAGCAGCTGTTGCTTCAGTTCCCCTTCCAGCGTCGCCAACTGCTGGCTGAGCGCCGGCTGGGCGATGTGCAACACTTCCGCCGCCTGGGTCAGGCTGCCAATATCGACGATTTTCACGAAGTACTTCAGACGTCTGAAATTCATAGTGCCTCCAGCGAGCCGCTAAATTGAGAATGCCGAAATCCGGTTATTCAAGCGCAGCAAGATCCGGGCCAGAGTCGGTAAACGGCCACGGAGGCGGGATACACGGCGGCAAACGGCCGTTCGCCGGACGGCGCGCGCCACAACGTAGGGCAGGCGTTGCACCATCGGCAGGCAAATGCGCCAAACAACGGGCAACCCGGCGGTGCTGCGCGCGGGATAAGCGATAAAAGCGAGAAAAAGCAGCAGGTTGGGTAATCTTGCAGCAAACGGACGCATCGGGCATTTTCGCGCTTTACAAGCCGCAACCGCCCCGCTATTATTCGCCCCGTTCACACGATTCCTCTGTAGTTCAGTCGGTAGAACGGCGGACTGTTAATCCGTATGTCACTGGTTCGAGTCCAGTCAGAGGAGCCATATTTAGAGAAGCCCGCTCAGGGAAACCTGAGCGGGCTTTTTGCATGTCAGCCGCCGTCAAAAGCTGCGTTTCGCCACCAGATAAGCGCCCGCCACCAGCAGCAGGGCGCCGAACAGCGCCGGCAGATTCTCGCGCAGCGCCGCCGGGCCGGCGTGGTAGACGTCCACCAGCAGCCCCATGCACAGCTGGCTGGCGACCAGGATCGAGATGGTGGCCGCCGCGCCCAGTTTTTGGTAGCCCAGGATGCCGGCGAACACGAACAGCGATCCCAGCAGCCCCGGTAACAGCATCCACCACCTGGCGGCGCCGGTCACTTCCGCCACCGCGCCGAGGCCGTTTTTGGCCAGCAGCAACCCCACCAGCAGCAACAAACCGACGCTGGAGTTGATCACCAGCGTGATAAGGATGGTCGAAACGCTTTCGGTAATACGCACCATCAACAGATTCTGCACCACCAGCCCCATCCCCGCCGCGATCAGCAGTAACAGCATATTCATCGCCCTGCCTCCCGGGGTCAGCGCGTCGGCGGCGCTACCCGCTCGTCGAGCGTCAGCTGCAGGAACGTCAGATCCAGCCATTGGCCGAATTTGGCGCCCACCTGCTCCATGCGCCCCACGTCGCGGAACCCCAGCGCCAGATGCAGCTTAATCGACGCCTGATTGCCGGATTCGATGCCGGCCACCATCACATGCTTGCCGATCTCCCGCGCCCGTGCAATCAAGGCGATCAACAGCGCCTTGCCAATCCCGGCGCCGCGATGCGCCTGATGGACATACACCGAGTGCTCTACGGTATGGCGATAGCCGTCCCAGGCGCGCCAATCGCCGAACGACGCGTAGCCGATCGCCTCGTCCGCGCCGTTCACCGCCACCAGCACCGGGTAACCTGCCGCCTGCCGCTCGCCGATCCACGCCGCGCGGTTGGCCGCATCCACGGTTTGTTCATTCCAGATGGCGGTGCTGTTCAACACCGCGTCGTTATAGATAGCGGCAATCGCCGCGCTATCGTTGAGCGTCGCATTTCGTATAATCATGGTTTACCCCGGCCAATTGTCCACTATAATACTACGATATGAATATTAAATTAGACAATCTAAATCAGCTGATCGGCGCACGCATTCGCATTGAGCGCGAGGCGCGCCACTGGTCGCTGTCCGATCTGGCCGAACGGGCGGGCGTCTCACGGGCGATGGTTCATAAGATCGAGCGCGGCGAGAGCAGCCCGACGGCGATGCTGTTGGGCAGGCTGGCGGGGGCGTTCGGCCTCAGCATGTCCAAGCTGATCGCCCGGGCGGAAACGCAGGAAGGCCGGCTGCTGCGCCGGGAAGATCAACCGGTCTGGGTCGATCCGGAGAGCGGCTACGTGCGGCGCCACGTGTCGCCGCGTACCGATCTGCCGCTCGATCTGGTGCGCATTGAACTGCCGGCCGGCGCGGCGATCCCGATGCCGGCTTCGGTGTACGCGTTCAAACGTCAGCTGATCTGGGTTTTATCCGGCGAGCTGGTCTTTCTTGAGGGTGAGGCGCGCCATGAAATGGCCGAAGGCGACTGTCTGGAGCTCGGCCCACCGGCGGACTGCCGCTTTGAAAACCAGAGCGACCAACCGTGCGTGTATATGGTGGCGGTGCTGAGCGCCGCCTGACGGCTCGTCTGCGCTACCCCTGCGCCGGTCGGTTATAGCCGGCGCGGAAAAACTTCTCCGCCAGCCGGCTGTCGCCGCCGGAAAAGAACTCGCACATCGGCTCACTGCCAAGGCCATAGGCACGGCTCAGCTGACCGGCTTCGAACGCCGCCCGGTTCTCGTCGCCGCAGCGCTGCGCTAAATGGTGCGCATAGCCGAGCACGAAGCCGCGCTTGTAGTCGGAGCAAAAGCGCGACAGCTCCGCCTCCGGCTTCAGGTTCTCCGCCTTTAACCCCGCCAACAACCCTTTGCCAAAATGATCTCCCACGGGTTCCTCCTCATTACGCAATCGCTATATAACAAAATATACAGCGAATAAGCGAACGCGAACATACTCCCAAAGTTTTACTCGCCGCATAAAAAAGGCCCGCCAAGCGGGCCTCGGCGAGAACGCGGGCAATCACAGCGTGAAATTCAGCCCTTCGCTGACGGTATTGCCCAGCGGCAGGCGGCCCGACGGCGCCTCTTTTTCCTGCAGGAAATCCGGCAGGCGGGCTTTGTCGCCCGGTTTGCCGATCGCCACCATGGCGTGCACCGCATAGTCGTCCGGCAGCTGCAACGCCGCTTTGATCTTGTCGTGGTGAATGCCGCTCATGCAGTGGGTCAGCCAGCCTTTCAGGTGCGCCTGATGCGCCAGGTTGGCCCAGGCTGCGCCGGTGTCGAACGCGTGGGTCGGGTTGTCCACCAGCCGCTCGCCGTTCAAGCTGGTGGTTTTGGAGACGATCACCACCAGCGCCGAGGCGTGCTGCGCCCAGCCGCGGTTGAAGTCGATCAGGAACTCCAGGTAGTTCTCCCAGCTGTCGGAGCCGTGCTTGCTGTAGGCAAAGCGCCACGGCTGAATGTTGTAGGCCGAAGGCGACCAGCGCGCCGCTTCAAAGAAGCTCAGCAGCGTTTGATCGTCGATGGCGTCGTTGGTCATCGCGCGCGGCGACCAGCGCTCGATAAATTGCGCGTCAATCGGGTAATCGGAGGTTCTTGGCTGGCTCATGATAGGTTCTCGCAGTGAAGTAAAAACAAAAGTTCGCTGATATTCCCACAGCTTAGGACGGTAAAACTTTTATTTCGTGCCATTGCCTTGCGGCAGTTCCTGCTGCAGCCAGGCGAGAAACGCCCTGACCGGCGGGTGCCGCTCGCGTCCCGGCGCGCACAACACGCTGTACGCGGCACCCGGAACGCGCACCTCCGGCCGGTACGCCACCAGCAGACCGTTGTCCACCATCTCGGACACCATCACCGAGCTGGCGAGCACCAACCCCTGCCCGGCCACCGCCGCCTGCAGGGCGTAATGTTCCTCGTGATAGCTGCGCATCGCCGCATGGCGCTGCCACCAGTCCACGCCGGCGGCCCGGCACCAGTCATGCCAGCCGCTGTCGTACAGCGCCGAATCTCCCCATTTGACGGTGATCAGCACCGGATTTTCCGGCGGAGCGGCGGCCAGCCCCGGCGCGGCATAGACGCCAAAGCTTTCCTCCAGGCGCGCCGTCTGATGCAACGCGGGATAATGCGCGCGGCTGTAGCGCACCGCCACGTCCACGCTGGCGTCCTGCTGCAGATCGATCACCTCGGCGCAGGCCTCCAGGCGCACCAGATAGTGCGGGTACGCCTGGTAGAAACGCCCCAGGCGCGGCACCAGCCACAGCGCCGCGAAAGAGTGCGTGACCGAGACGCACAGCGATCCGGTGCTGGGCTGCGGCCGCAGACCCTCGAGCGTGGCGGCGACGTCCAGCAGCGCGCCGTGCACCCCGGCAAACAGGGTTTCTCCCTTCGGTGTCAGCCGCACGCCGCGCGGCACCCGCTCGAACAGCGCAAACCCCAACTGTTGCTCCAGCGCTTTGATCTGGTGCGAAATCGCCGTCGGCGTCACCGCCAGTTCGGCCGCCGCCAGCTTGAAACTGCGCAGGCGAGCGGCGGATTCAAAGGTGCGCAGTGCGTTGACGGGCAGCGTGGCGAACATGGCGAAACCTCTTGAGATGAGTTGATTTCATCCTGGCAGAAAAGCCGTCATTTGTCGCCTGCCGGTGCTTGTTTCTAGAGTAGGACTGAATCCACTTCACACCAAGGAACATGACATGAATACAACTCATCAATCCAAACGTCTGGTGGTGCTGGTCGGCAGCCCGCGCCGCGACGGCAACAGCGCCACGCTGGCGCAGGCGATCCTGGCGGGCGCCGCCGAAGCCGGCACCGTCGCCAGCCTGCATTTTCTCGATGATTACCTGAGCGGTTTTCTGAGCGATGAACGCCATACGCCGCCGCCGGGCGATCGCTACGCCGAGCTGTTCCTGGAGCACTTCCTGCCGGCCGACGGCGCGGTATTTTGCACGCCGATTTACTGGTACGGCATGTCGGCGCAAACCAAGGCCTTTTTCGATCGCTCGTTCAGCTTCTATTCCAACGCCTACCCTCAGGCGGAACAGGTGCACCAACGCATGAGCGGCAAACGCATCGGGCTGGCGGTGGCGTCGGAAGAAACTTATCCTGGCGCGGCTCTGGGCATCGTGCATCAGATCCAGGAGTTCAGCCGTTACACCCATTCCGCCTTCGTCGGGCTGGTGCACGGCGCCGGCAACCAGCGCGCTGAGATCGCCCGCGATCCGCGCAACCCGCTGCAGGCCGCCCGCGAGTTGGGGCGCGAGTTCTTCACCCGCCCCTATTCGGATTATCAGATGGACAGCCCGCGCAGCACGCAGGTTTGGACGGAATAGCCCCGGCCTCAACCGCCACTGCCGATTTGCCAGATAAAGGTCGGCGTATGGCGGTTAATTTCCCAGTCACCGATATTGCGCGCCTTGTAGATCACCGGATTATGTGAAGAGAGCGTGCGCGCATTGCGCCAGTGGCGATCCAACGCCTTGCCGGTACGGGTATCTGAAGCGCCGAGCGCATTGAACAATTCACCGGCGGCGCGCTGCACCCACTCCCCGGCGATGACCTGCGCCCTGGCGGCGTCCAGTTCCGCCGTCACGTTAAGCGCCTGCAGCAGCGCTTCATCGCCGGATCGATGCGCCTCGTAAGCCTGCTGCAGCGAGGAAGTCGCTTTTAGCACCGTCGCCTCAACCGCATAGGCCCAGGCGCTGATTTGCCCCACCACCTGCTGGATCTGCACGTCGTCCTTCACCCAACCGGCGTTGCCGTGGCTATAGATCCTTTTACGTTGCCTCACGCCCTCGCCGACGTCTCGCAGCACCGCGCGGCCGATCCCCGCCAGCGTCGCCAGCAACACATGCTGATAGAACGCAGTTTGGTAACGGAAGCGCTCGGCAAAGGCGTAGACGTGCGCCTGCTCGACCTGCGCATCAATAAAACGCGTGGTGCCGCTGCCGGTAGTGCGTTGGCCAAATCCGTCCCAGTCGTCGTCGCGCTCTACGCCCGGCTGGGTGACGTTCACCAAAGCGATCACCGGGCCGCCGTTGTCGCTACGCTCGGCATACACGTCGATCCAATCGGCAAACAGACTGCCGGTGCTGTAAAATTTCTCGCCGTTGAGCGACCAGCCGTCGGCCTGTGGCGTTACCCGGGTATTGACCTGCCCCAGCTTCACGCCGCCGATCTCGGTCCAACCGCTGCCGACCAGCTCGCCGTCGAGAAAGCGTTCGAACCAGCGATCGCGCTCCGGGCCGTCCGGCGCGTTCAGCCGATCTTCCACGAAGGCGAAATGCGCCCGCAGCGCCTGCGGCAGGTTAGAGTCCGCCTCCGCCAGTTCGGCCAGCAGTTCGAACAGCTGCGGCAACGAAGCGCCGTCGCCGCCCTTTTCACGCGGGAGGCGCACCTTGCCGAACCCCGCCTCTTTCAGCCAACGGATCGGTTCATGCGGCAGCGTGCGCGACAGCTCTCGCTCCACCGCCCCGGCGGCGATTTCGGCGAAGATCGGCCGAAAACGCGCGGCCAGCTGTGCGTAGTCTGCTCCGGTGGATAACAGGTGTTGCGTCATGTCAGTGTCCTCTGTGGTTAAGCGCGATCGGCCAGATCGTCGATATCGTGCGCCGTCGGTTCAAAGCGAATGATCAGCAGGAAGACGATGGGGATCGCCGCCGCCAGTGAAACAATCCAAAACATGTCGGTGCCGAAGCGCGCCTGCAAAATCGGCAGAATAAACAGCGCCAGCGCGCTGCCGATACCGGACAGCGAACGGCCGAAACCGACGCCGGTGGCGCGGATCGCCGTCGGGTAAGAGAGCGCCGGATAAATCATCATCTGCGCGCCGGGGCCGAATCCTTCGGCGAACAGCCATAGGCCCAACATCAGGATCGCCAGCCCAACGCCGAACGCCGCCTGCGGATGTCCGATCAACGCCAGGGCAATCAGCGCGATAAACTGCAGCGCAAATCCGGCGATCGCCACCTGGCGCGACGGATACTTCCATGCCAGACGCATGCCGAGCAGGCCACCGGTAAAGGCGAACAGCACGTTCAGCCCGAGCGAAGCGGAGATAGTTTCAAACACCCCGGCGCCGAGAAACTGCGCCAGAATCGACGGCAGAAAGAAGGCGATGGCGGTGTATTCAAAGGAAATGCAAACGTTCATCACGCTGGTGACCAGCGTGCGCTCGCGGTACGGCTTGCGGAACAGCACGCGGAAGCTGACCTTCGGCGGCGCCGCCGGTTGGGCGGCGTCAGGTTCCGCCTCATGGGCGGCAATGCCGTATGACTCGCGCAGGATGCGCGCCGCCTCTTTCAGATCGCCCTGGTTAGCGGCCCACAGCGGCGACTCGTTCATAAACTTGCTGCGCACCATGATGATCAGCAACGCCGGCACGGCGCCGAAAATCAACGAGGCGCGCCACAACCAGTTCGCATATTCGGCCGGCAATAGAAAATAGAGCGCAAAGATGATCAGAAAACACACCGACGAAGCGGCGTACCACATCGGGCACCAGGCCGCCAGGCGCGACGCCTTGTTGGCCTTGCCGGTGAATTTGGAGAATTCGGCCAGATAGGCCATCGCCACCGGCAAATCGATGCCGACGCCGATCCCCATCAAAAAGCGCGCGCCTATCAGCACCCAGACGTTGGGCGCCAGCCCGGCGGCGATGGCGGAAACCACAAAAAACAGCATATCGGCCATAAACACCTGATAGCGGCCGTACTTGTCGGTCAACCAGCCGCCGACCAGGTTGCCGAGAATGGTCCCGACCATGATCGAAGAAGTTACCACCCCGGTCAGCAGCGGGCTGAGGCTGAATTCACGCACCACGTCATCGATGCCGTAAGACAGCGTGGTCAGGTCATAGGCATCGAGAAAAACACCGCCCAGCGCCAACAGCACGATCATGCGCGCATGGGTATTTTTCTCGCTGCGCTGGTTAATCAAACGCGCCACATCGCTGGCCGAGCCGATGGGCGCAGATAACGGCGGCGCGGTATCGATATTTAAGGTACTCATAGCTTCCTCGTTGTAATTGGCAGGTGACACCTCGTTTATAGGGTGAAAAAATTACGCCGACAAACAACAATTTCTTCTATAAATATCATTAATATCAATAAATTAAACACAGTTACAGCGTAACAAAAACGCCGGATTAACGCGCGTTAATCCGGTCTTTATCACGGTCATTTCGGGCGGGGATTATTCTGCCGAGACCGGCACCAGCACGCCTTTCACCAGCGGGTCGTCGGTGCTTTTCAGCCACGCCTGCAACCTGGGATCGGCAAACGCCCGCTGCAGCTTGCGAATATTTTCGTCCTGCAGATAGGGCGTGCCAATCACCAGCTGCGAGGCGAAGGTTTTCGGCGCCGGTGGGAACAAGATGCCCTTCTCACGCGGCACCTTGCCGGCGTCGAACTGCGACACATAGCCAATGGCCGCATCTACCGAATTCAGCGCGCGCGGCATGGTCAGCAAATCCAGCTCCTTGAAGTTAAAATGGCGTTTGTTCTCGCGAATGTCTTTCAGCCTGGCGGTGCGCGCCTCGATCGCCGGATCCAGCCCGATCAGTCCAATGCGCTGCAGCAGCCACAACGCCTGCCCCTGATTGGCGCCGTCGTTGGGCACCACGATCTCCGCGCCGTCCGGCAACTCCGCGATCGACGTATAGCGGTCGGAATAAATGCCAAACGCCCACTGAAACACCGGCAGCGTCGGGGTCAGCTTAAAACCATTGGCATCTACCACCTGCTTTAGCCACCATTGGTGCTGGTAGATCGTGGCGGCGTACTGCCCCTGCGCCACCGCACGATCGGCCTGCACCGGATCCTGCAGGCCAACCGCCTCCAGCCTAAGGCCGTAATCCGGCGCGATATGGTCGCCGACGTACTCGATCACCCGCTGCTCTCCGGCCATCGCCGGCTCAAAGTGCACTTTCAACGTGCTGCCGAACTGCACCGTCTGCTGCTGGCCGGCGCTGAAGTGCCAAACCGCGGCGGCGACAATCGCCACCGCCGCGATACCCACCGGCCACGGCCAGCGTTTCTTCTTCACTATCTCAAAATCGTGATTAGGCATGATTAAAAGGTTTCCTGATGATGACGCAACGCGGCGACCAGGCGGTCACCAATAAACTGAATCAGTTGAATCGTGGCGATCAGCACCACAATGGTGGCGATCATGATGTGATTGTCGAAACGCTGGTAGCCGTACACCACCGCCAGATAGCCGATGCCGCCCGCGCCAATGGTGCCGGCGATGGCCGAATACTCGATCATCGAGATGACGTTCAGCGTGATGGCGGCGACGATCGCCGGCAGCGCCTCGCTGAGCTGCGCGCGGGTGACTATCTGCCAGATCGAACCGCCGGACACCAGCCCCACCGCCGTCACCTCCGGCGGCAGTTCGCGCAGCGCGTTCTCCACCAGCCGGCCAAAGAACGGAATGCCGGCGACGATCATCGGGATCACCGCCGCCGGAATGCCGATGGTGGTGCCGGTCAACCAGAAGGTGAACGGAATAATCGCCGCCATCAGCACCAGAAACGGCAGCGAACGGCCCATGTTCACCAACCAGCTCAGCGCGCGATTCAGCGCCGGGCGCGGAAACAAGCCGCGCGATGAGGTGTTGAACAACACCACGCCGACGGCGCCGCCGATCGCCACCACAAACAGCATCACGATGCCGACCATCAGCCAGGTTTCGCCGTAGGCCGGCAGCATCAACCGATGGATCTCGCGCCAGGGTGTGTCCTGGCTCATCACGCTGTCAGACAGATTTTTCATACCGCCTCCTGCAAGGCCGCCGGCTGTTCCAGCACCTCGGCGAGAATGCCCAACCGTCGCAGCTCGCCCTGCAGTTCAGCCACCGAACGCGAACCGCCGCCAAAACGCACCGCAATCTCTAACCGCCCGGCCAGGCTGCCGCCCACCACTTCAACGTGGCCGCCCAGCAGATCGATCTGCAGGTCGAGTTGGCGGCTGATGCGGCTGATCCAGTCGGTGGCCGCCGGCTGACGGGCGGAATAGGTCACCTGCAGCCGCAACGCGGCATCGGACGCCAGCGTCTTCAGCGGGAACAGCTGGCGGCCCAGCGAGGAATCGGGCGCCGCCAACAGCTCGCGCACCGGCCCTTGCTGCACAATCACGCCGTCGCGGATCTCGGCCACCGCGTCGGCGGCGTCGCGCACCGCATCCATCTCGTGGGTGATCAGGATGATCGACAGGCCATACCGATCGCGCAGCTGTTTAAGCAGGCTGAGAATGGCCCCGGTGGCGTCCGGATCCAGCCCGGAGGTGGCCTCATCCGCCAGCAGCACCGACGGATTCAGCGCCAGCGCGCGGGCGATGCCGACCCTTTGGCGCTGGCCGCCGGACAGCTGAGCCGGGTAAAACGCCGCCTTGTCCGCCAACCCTACCGCTGCCAGCAGGCTCTTTACCCGCTTGTCGATATCGCGCGGCACCACGCCCAGATAGGTCAACGGCAGCGCCACATTCTGCCAGGCGGTTTTACGCTGCAGCAGCGCGGAAGACTGGAACACCGTGCCTATCGCCCGCCGCTCCCTGCGCAGCGCCTCGCCCGCAAGCCGCGACAAGTCCTGGCCGTTCACCCGGATACTGCCGCTGCTCGGCCGCTCCAGCAGGCTGATGCATTTCGCCAGCGTCGATTTGCCCGCCCCGCTGGGGCCGACCACGGCGGTAATCGATCCGGCCGGCACCTGCAGCGAAACGCCCTTCAGCACCTCAATCCGTCGCCCGTCCGGCGCGCGGTAAGCCTTGTGCAATCCTTCAATCTCTATCATCGCATCCTCACTTGACGCTCAGTGCATCGGCCAAGAGCGCGCCGGCCGGCCAGCGGTAGCCCACCGCCGGGTGCGGCTCTGCCAGGCGCGGCCCCTGATTGAACAATTTTTCTCGCAGAGTGCCCGCTGTGTAGTCGCGCTTATACACTCCGCGTTTTTGCAGCTCGGGGATAAGCAGTTCCACCACGTCGGTGAAGGTTTCATGGGTAACGGCGTAGGCCAAATTGAAACCGTCAACATCCGTTTCCTCCACCCACGCCTGCAGTTCGTCGGCCACGGTTTGCGGGCCGCCCACCAACAGCGGGCCGAAACCGCCGATGCCGACCCATTCGGCGATGCCCTGTACGGTCCATTCACGGCTGGGATCGGCGCTGGAGAAAGTTTCCACCGCCGACTGAATGGCATTGGTGTGCAGATGCTTCAGCACCTGATCCGGCTGATACTGACCGAAATCGATGCCGGTCCAGCCGGACACCAGCGCCAGCGCGCCTTCGTAGCTGGTATAGGATTTGTATTCCCGCCATTTTTCCTGCGCCTGCCGGTCAGTTTCACCGACGATCACCGTCTGCAGGTTGAAGATCAGGATGCTGCGCGGGTCGCGCCCGGCCTCGGCGGCGCGGCGGCGGATATCGGCCACGGTTTTTTTCAGCAAGGTTTTCGAAGGAGAGGCGACAAACACGCATTCGGCGTGCTCCGCGGCAAATTGCTTGCCACGGCTGGAAGCGCCGGCCTGATACAACACTGGCGTGCGCTGCGGCGAAGGCTCGCTCAGGTGAATGCCCGGCACCTGGAAGAACTCGCCTTTGTGGTTGATCGGATGAATTTTCGCCGGATCGCTGAAGATGCGCCGCTGACGATCGCGCAAAATCGCGCCGTCTTCCCAACTGCCCTCCAGCAGCTTGTAAACCACCTGTAGGTATTCATCGGCGTAGTCGTAGCGCGCATCGTGATCGGTCTGCGCCCGGTGGCCAATATTGCGCGCGCCGCTCTCCAGGTAAGAAGTGACGATATTCCAACCGATACGCCCCTTGGTCAGGTGATCAAGCGTCGACAATCTGCGGGCGAAAGGATAAGGGTGCTCAAATGACAGCGAGGCGGTCAACCCGAAGCCGAGATGTTCGGTAACCAGCGCCATCGGCGTCACCAGCGCCAGCGGATCGTTAACCGGCACCTGCGTCGCCTGGCGGATCGCCGCGTCGCCGCTGCCGTTAAGCACGTCGTAAATCCCCAGCACGTCGGCGATAAACAATCCATCGAACTTGCCGCGTTCCAGCAGGCGCGCCAGATCGGTCCAATATTCGAGATCCTTATACTGCCAGGAACGGTCGCGCGGGTGCGCCCACAGCCCCGGCGACTGATGGCCGACGCAGTTCATATCAAAAGCGTTAAGACGAATTTCACGTTGCGATGACATAGCGAGCTCCACAATTATCTGCCGGCCACGGGCGGAGCCGGGCCGGATGGGGGGTCTTAGGGTGTTAAAAACGGGAATGGACGATCAGTTTGCAGCCGGACATCGCGCCAGCAGATATTGCGCGACGCTTTGGGCGTGTTCCGCCACCTGCGGCAGCCCCATCAGTTCGCCGAAGCGGCCACGCGCCGCCGGGCCGGCCACCAGCAGGCGCGGGTTGGCAAGGCCGTCGCCGCCGATCGCCTGGCTGTCGGCATTGACCCACAGCCCCAATCCCAGCGGATCGGCGCGCAGCGCCCCCTGCTCCGCCAGCGAGCTGAGCAACGGGCTGGCGGCGATCAGGCCGGCATGGGCCGGACCCGTAGCGATCAGCAGCCGCTGCGCCTGCAGCGCCCGCTCTGCGCCCTGGCGCGGCAGAATCGTCAAACGCACGCCCTGCGGCGTGGGTTCTGCCCGCCGCAAACGAGCGGCCAATACCTGCAGCGTGCCCGCCGCCTGTTGCTCCGCCAGCAACGTGCTCACCTGCGGCGCAATGCGATAGCGGTGCACGTCCCAATAGGCGCGCAGATGCCGCAGAAAGCGCTGCTGTTCGGTCGGCGTCAATGCTTGCCACAGACGCTGGCCCTGGGCGCGCACCTCGTCCAACACCGCCTGCCACGGCACCCGTTGCCCAGCGGCGCGCGCCACTTCAAGGCGCACCTGCCGCACCCCGTCACACAGTCCGGATGGCGGGGTAAACGACCACGTCGGGTACTCCCCTTCGGCATTGGCACGCGGCAACAAGCCATGACGAGAGAACGCGGTAATCGGCCCACGATGCCCGCGGCGGTGCAACGCCGCCACCGCATCGGCCATCGTCAGCCCGCTGCCGACGATCGCCAATGATTCATCGGGTTCAATCTCATCCAGCGCCCCCTCCGCCCAGGGATTGGCGATTAACCGCGCGTCGCGCGCCAGTTCCGGGGCGATCTGCCGCGGCAGCGCGGGCGGCGGATGGCTGGTCGCCAACACCACATAATCGCCCCACAGCCGTTCGCCGCCGGCGGTGATGACAGACGCGCCCTGCGCCTGCGGCTGCAGGTACTGCGCCCGATCGCGCAGGTGCCGCAAGCGGGCCTGGCCCGACTGCGCCGCCTGATGAAAACGTTCCTCGACATAGCGGCCGAAGGCGCCGCGCTGCGGATAGGCCTTACCGTCGCGCCATAACGCCTGCGGATCGGCCGTCAGCCCGCCGCCCTGACGGAACCAGCGGTCAAAATCCCCCGCGTGCTCATCCGCCAGCTGCATCCTATCGGCCGGGACGTTGATGCGGTGGGTCGGCTCGGTGGTCGAATACGCCACGCCATAGCCCGGCGCGGCGCGCGGTTCGATCACCGTGACATCCACCGCTCCGTGCGCCAGCTGGATCGCCAGCGCCGCGCCGGTGAAACCGCCGCCGATAACGATAATATGGGCACGCTTCGCCATCAGCCCTCCCGCTGCGCCGGGCCGGGACGACGATCGCCGCCGATGGTTTCGCCAAACGGGCCGGTATTGATCGTGCGAGCCGTCTGATGAGCCGACTGCGCCAGCGGCAGCAGCGGCATCACCAGCTCGGCGAAGCGGTGAGCCTCTTCCAGATGCGGATAGCCGGAAAGGATGAAATTGTCGATGCCCAGCGCCTGATACTCGCGTATGCGCGCCGCCACCTGCTGCGGATTGCCCACCAATGCGGTGCCGGCGCCACCGCGCACCAGGCCGACGCCGGCCCACAGGTTGGGGCCGATGCGCAGACTCTCGCGCGAGCCGCCGTGCAGCTCGCTCATGCGGCGCTGGCCGGTGGAGTCCATGCGCGCAAAAATCTGCTGCGCCGCCGCGATGGTGTCGTCATCCAGATGCGCGATCAGTCGCTCGGCCGCCGCCCAGGCTTCGTCTTCAGTTTCGCGCACGATAACGTGTAGGCGAATGCCATAGCTGAGTTTACGCCCCTGCCGCTCGGCGCGCTGGCGCACCGCCGCCAGCTTTTCCGCCACCTGAGCCAGCGGTTCGCCCCAGGTCAGGTAGGTGTCGATCTGCCCAGCGGCGATGTCGATCGCTTCCGGCGATGAGCCGCCGAAATAGAGCGGCGGGCCGTTTTCCTGCACCGGCGGGAACAGCAATTCGGCGCCTTCGACGCGAATATGCTTACCGCTGAAATCCACCTTCTCCCCTTGCAGCAGCCGTTGATACACCGTGAGAAATTCCTGTGTCACTTCGTAACGTTCGGCATGGCTGAGGAAGATGCCATCCCCTTTGTTTTCCACCGGATCGCCGCCGGTCACCACGTTGATCAGCAGGCGTCCGTCCGACAGCCGATCCAGCGTCGCCGCCATGCGCGCCGCCAGGCTCGGCGGCTGCAGGCCGGGGCGCACCGCCACCAGGTAGCGCAACCGGCGGGTGATCGGCGCCAGCGCCGCCGCCACCAGCCAGGAATCCTCGCAGCTTTTACCGGTTGGGATCAGCACGCCGTAATAGCCGAGGTTGTCGGCAGCCAGCGCCACCTGCTGCAAATAAGGCAGGTCCACCGGGCGCCCGCCCTGCGCCGTGCCCAGATAGCGGCCGTCGCCGTGGGTCGGCAGAAACCAGAAAACGTTGATGCGCTCTTTCACTGACTCAGTCATTTATGCCTTTCCTATATAACTATTTTCAGTATTTATCGATAGAAAAACCTTGCTTGGTTATAAAAAGAAAAGCAGGATGCATGCCACATTGCAGATTTTAAAAAACCAATACATATCAATATATTGATGAAATATCGACGTCAAAACACTGCTGCATTGGCAGCAGGCAGCGGCGGAAAGCTGTTGCCAATGCAGCACCGTGCGCCTTTTATCCTCTCGCGGCTGCCCATTGGCTGGGATAAGATTTTTTTCCCATCGTCGTAGACAGGAGACGCCCATGTACGATCCCCAACCGTTCGCCGCCGACAAGCCGGTGCTGATCGATCCGGCGTCGCTCGCTCTGCAAAGCGTGCTCGATCGGCTGGCTCCCACCGACGCCACCGTGCTGATCGTCGGTGAAACCGGCACCGGCAAAGAAGTGGTGGCGCGCTATCTGCACCACCACAGCGCGCGCCGCCATCAACCTTTCCTGGCGGTCAACTGCGGCGCGCTGACGGAAAGCCTGGCGGAAGCCGAACTGTTCGGCCATGAGAAAGGCGCCTTCACCGGCGCCGTCGGCACTCATCAGGGCTGGTTCGAAGCGGCGGAAGGCGGCACCCTGCTGCTGGACGAGATCGGCGAGTTGAACCTGTCGCTGCAGGTCAAGCTGCTGCGCGTGCTGCAGGAACGGGAGATCACCCGCGTCGGTTCGCGCAAACCGCTGAAGATCGATGTGCGGGTCATCGCCGCCACCCACGTCGATCTGGCCGGCGCGATTCGCCAACGGCGGTTCCGTGAAGATCTCTATTACCGCCTGAACGTGGCGGCGGTGACTTTACCGCCCTTGCGCCAGCGGCCGGAGGATATTCCGGTGCTGGCCAGACATTTTCTTGCGCTGTACGCCCGCCGTCTGGAACGGCCACTGCCGCGGTTGACGGCGGAAGCGCAGCAGGCGCTGCTGGACTACCCTTGGCCTGGCAACGTGCGCGAGCTGGAGAACACGCTGCATAATGCGGTCTTGCTGAGCCAGGAGGGGGCGATCGCACCGCAGCAACTGCAGCTCACCCATCGCCTGACGGATAACGACGGCGGCAGCGACGACGCCATCGACCGCTTTGTGCAGCGGCAGTTGCAAGGCGACAGCGCACAGCTTTACCAACGGGTGCTGGATGCGCTGGTGCGCAACGCCTTCGAAAGCAGCGGCGGCAACCAGCTGCAAGCGGCGTCGTTGCTTGGCGTCAGCCGCAATACCCTGCGCACCCATTTGGCACATCTTGGTCTGATCAAACCGCGCCGTCGCAGCGCCGGCGCACCCGCACATTCACCGGCCATCGCCGCAGCGTCTCTGCCCGAACGCGAACTGCGCATCGGCTATCAAAAGTTCGGCAACCTCGGGGTGCTCAAGGCGCGGCAAAGCCTGGAACAGCTCTTCGCCACACAGCGCATCAGCGTGTTGTGGAGCGAGTTTCCCGCCGGGCCGCAGCTGCTGCACGCGCTCGACGGCGATGAGATAGACTTCGGCACCACCGGCGAAGTGCCGCCGATCTTCGCCCAGGCACAGGGCAATGCGCTGGTGTACGTCGGTTTTGAGCCGCCTGCGCCGCAGAGCGTGGCGATGGTGGTGCCGCAAGACAGCCCAATACGCAGCGCCGCCGATCTGCGCGGCAAACGCATCGCGCTCAACAAAGGCTCCAACGTGCACTATTTATTGCTGCAGATGCTGGACGAACAGGGATTGACGTTGAACGACGTGCGTATCGTCTACGCGCCGCCGAAGTATCCGCTGTCGGCGACCGACCTGCAGGCGGTGGACGCCTGGATGATGTGGGATCCGCTGCTCAGCGACGCGCAGCGCAACGGGGAACTGCGCGTGCTCGCCGACGGCACCCAGCGGGTGCTCAATCAGCAATTCTACCTGGCGCGCCGCGGCTTCGCCGAGCGTTCGGACGATCTGTTGCGGCCGCTGATGCAGGCGCTGCAGCACACCGGCCGCTACATCGCCGCGCAGCCGAGAGAAGCCGCTCGTCACCTTTCCAACGAACTGGGGCTGGCGAGCGCCTCACTGGAACTCGCGCTGTCGCGCCGCAGCCACGAGGTTCGCGCCATGGATTTACAGGTGATCCGCCAGCAGCAAAGCATCGCCGACCGCTTCTACGCCCTCGGGCTGCTGCCCAGAGCGATCGCCGTGCGCGAGGCGGTTTGGCCGATGTGACTCCCTCTCGCCGGAGGCTCCGGCGCGGCGAGATCGGCCGCCCCGCGCAGGCCCGGGCGGAATAAACGCGACCGTAGACCTAGCTTAGCCGCAACAGGTAAGGCGGCAAGGCGGGTTCCGGCAATACCGAAATGACCTTCAGCCGTTGCAAGGTACGCATCTGTGCGCGGCGCAGATGCTCCTGCAACCCCAGCGCAGCCGCGTCGTTAGCGCCCTGCAACAACATCTGCAACACCAGGCGGTGTTCATTCAACATCGCTTCCTCAATCTTAATCCCCAGCATATCGTAGAAAATACGCGTGACGATGAGCGGCGACTGGCTTTGACGCAACACCCCCAGCAGGGTTTTATTCCCCGCCGGCGCCAGACAATGAATATGCAAGTCTTCCTCTACCCGCTCCAGGCTCGCCAGGGAAAATGTGCCTTGTTCCAGCTGAGTCAGGCGTTCCAGGCTGTCTAACACATGCTGGCGCGAGAGATGGGGTGCCGCCTTGAGCAAGGCGGCGGGCTCCAGACAGGCCCGAATTTCATAATGATCGGTGATTTCTCGGGCGGTGAGTGGCCCGGCCAGCCATTGCGCATAGGGCTCTTTCTCTACCAGCCCTTGATCGCGCAGTCTCATCAACGCTTCGCGAATGGCGCTGCGGCTGACATTATAAAATTCCGCCGCGCTGGCTTCATTGACCTGGTAGTGACCAAACACCATGCAGGTAGACAACGCCTCCTGCAAATCGCTGAATACCTTCTCACTCGTGCTACGGGTATCCACCAATTCTTCCTGCGGGCACAATCCCAACACGGCTCGGTTAAGCGGCAAACGCTGCGGCTCTACTTCACCCCCTTCAGGCGTCACGATGAAACCTCGGCCTTCGAAACGCGCTATCAGCCCCTCTTGATGGAGCAGCCCCAACGCTTTGCGAACCGGCACCCTGCTGGTACCGAACATGTCCGCCAGCGGCCCTTCAAGCAATACCAACCCTGCGGGCACCGACCCCGCACGAATGGCCTCATCCAGGGTTTGTCGGATCATTTCATAACGCGCGCCGGCGCGTGTTTCACCGCTGCTTTTCTCCACTCTCGTTTTTTCCATTAGCTCGTCACTCAACCACCGTTCCCCATGGAGTGACTGGCATTATGGCACACTCCACCCACCAAATTGGCGCTCACTCGTTCTTATCCCGTCATTGCCCTTTCTAAGGGCAATTGCCCCCCGGCATGCACCATAACGGCTAATTTAAATAAAAATACATTTTCAATACCGTGCTAGACCAACGAAAAACGTGCCCCACATCACCATTTTCAGCTTAAATAACACGTTATTTATCATTTCGATCACAACTCAGCACGAATTTTAACCAAGGGTAATGACAACCTGGCATCCAGCTTGCTACCTTAAAATGTATATTTTAATAAAAGATACATTTTAAGGTCATCCTATGAATCACACCCCTGGGCATGCCTTCCCTGATGCCATCCAACTGACGAGCGCGTTTCGCGAAGGAACGCTGACACCGAGCGAACTCGTGGAACACGCTTTGTCATCAGCCGCCGAAGCGCCAACGGTTTTCATCTGCCTGACCCCGGATCGCGCCCGTCGCGAAGCGGCTGAAGCGACCCGGCGTTGGCGCAGCAATGCGCCGCTCAGCGAGCTGGACGGGATTCCCATGGCCGTGAAAGATCTGCTCGATATGGCCGCAACGCAAACCAGCGCCGGTTCCGCGACCCTAGCCACCGCCCCGCCGGCGACACACGATGCGGCGACGATCGCGCAGCTTCAGAAGGCCGGGCTGGTCAGCATCGGCAAAACCAATCTCAGCGAGTTCGCCTATTCCGGTCTTGGCCTCAACCCACATTTTGGCACCCCTGCGCTCTTGGATCGCCACGGCACGGCTCGCGCACCAGGCGGATCGTCCAGCGGTTCGGCCAGCGCGGTCGCACGCGGTATCGTCCCCATAGCCATGGCGACCGATACCGCCGGTTCCGTTCGCATACCCGCCGCCTTTCACGGACTGATTGGCTACCGCAGCAGTAGCCAACGCTATAGTCGACGCGGCGTTTTTCCGTTATCCCCCAGCCTGGATACCCTCGGCCCCCTCTGCCGCAGCGTTCGCGACGCGATCGCTTTCGATCGGGTGCTGGTACCCGCGTCCCATCCGCTGTCGCCCTATCCGCTCACGGGCATGACGCTGCGGGTCGATCCCGATGTCTTGCACGATCCGCACGTACAACCTGCAGTCCGTCAAAATTTGCAGGCTGCTCTGGCGCGCCTGAGCGCGGCCGGCGCACATATTGACGAGCGCCCGGTCGCCACGCTGCGTCAGGCGCTCATCTGGGTAGCCGAACGAGGGTGGCCGGGCGCCGCAGAAGCGCTGGAACAGCATCGGGAACGTCTGCACAGCCCCTTGGCCGAGAGTATGGATCCGCGCGTGCGCAGCCGCTTACTGGCGGCGGAAACGCTCCCCGCCGATCTGCTGGCGCAGTTTTTGCGCCAGCGCGCCGGCTGGCAGCAGCAAATGCACGATGAATTGGCCGGTGCGCTGCTGATAACGCCGACCGTCGCCCACGTTGCCCCTCCGCTGGCCGCACTGGAAAACGACGCTGCGCTGTTTGCCCAAGCCAATCTGGCCACGTTGCGGCTCACCATGCCCGGCAGCCTGCTGGACATGCCGGGGATTGCCATGCCTACCGGCCATGATGGCGATGG
Organism: Serratia sp. CY33802; assembly: GCF_052169095.1. Taxonomy (NCBI): domain Bacteria; kingdom Pseudomonadati; phylum Pseudomonadota; class Gammaproteobacteria; order Enterobacterales; family Yersiniaceae; genus Serratia; species Serratia sp. CY33802. Next base: position 437,221 of record NZ_JBJNLL010000001.1, on the reverse strand, counting down.
TCTGGCGACCAGCGTACTGCTGTCGCTGCCGGCCGGCGACGATGAGCGTCTGCTCCGGATGGCTCTCAGTATCGAATATCGGTTGACGCAACAGAATTAACCCACGCAGGCCGCTGCTGTTGCGGCCGGCTCTCGCGATTGTTCGCACACTCAGGAGATAACAACATGGCTAAAGAAATACTTTGCGCATTCGGCGTCGATGTGGACGCCGTTGCCGGTTGGCTGGGGTCTTACGGCGGCGAAGATTCACCCGACGATATTTCACGCGGTATGTTTGCCGGTGAGGTAGGTGCGCCGCGCTTGCTTAAGCTGTTCGCCGATCACAACCTGCGCACTACCTGGTTTATACCCGGCCACTCCATCGAAACCTTCCCGGCACAGATGAAAGCGGTCGCGGATGCCGGGCATGAAATCGGCGTGCATGGCTACAGCCACGAAAACCCGATCGCCATGACCCCGGCGCAAGAAGAGGCAATCCTCGATCGCTGTATTGAGCTGGTGACACAATTATCCGGCAAGCGCCCTACCGGCTATGTCGCGCCCTGGTGGGAGTTCAGCAACGTCACTAACGAACTGTTGTTGAAGAAAGGCATCAAGTATGACCACAGCCTGATGCACAACGACTTCCACCCTTATTATGTCCGCGTCGGCGACAGCTGGACCCGCATCAACTACAGCCAGCATCCCGACAGCTGGATGAAACCGCTGGTGCGCGGTGAAGAGACCGATTTGGTGGAGATCCCAGCCAACTGGTATCTGGACGATTTGCCGCCCATGATGTTCATCAAAAAATCCCCCAACAGCCACGGCTTCGTCAACCCTCGCCATCTCGAAGAGATGTGGCGCGATCAGTTCGACTGGGTCTACCGCGAGCACGACTACGCCGTCTTCACCATGACCATCCACCCCGACGTCTCCGGCCGCCCGCAGGTGCTGTTGATGTTGGAACGCTTGATCAAACACATCCAGAGCCATCAAGGGGTTCGCTTCGTGACCTTTGATGAAATCGCCGACGACTACCTGCGCCGCATACCGCGCAAAGTCTGAAACTGCCGCTTTCCACCGCATGAGTGACAGCAAACATGAGCCTCTATAAAAAGACAACGGTCAACGGCTGGCAACCCCAGCAATTAACCATCAGGGACGCCAAATTCGCAACATGGATCGCTTTCTTCGCCTGGGTCTTCGCCGTCTATGATTTCATTCTTTTCGGCACATTGCTGCCGGAAATCGGCGATCACTTTGGCTGGAGCGAAGTAGAACAGGCCGAACTGGCCACCTGGGTGGCGGTAGGCGGCGCGATCATCGCGCTGGCTATCGGCCCGTTGGTCGACAAACTCGGCCGGCGGCTGGGCATCGTCGTTACCGTCGGTGGAGCCGCCGTTTGCTCGCTGCTGACTGCGATCGGCGGTGCCTGGGGGAAAGGCGCGCTGATCGGCATCCGTTCCGTAGCCGGGCTCGGTTACGCGGAACAAACCGTTAACGCCACCTACCTCACCGAGATCTACGCCGCTCTCGACGATCCGGCCCTCAATCGCCGCAAGGGATTCATCTACAGTCTGGTCCAGGGCGGCTGGCCGGTCGGCGCGCTGGTCGCTTCGGCGCTGACGGCATTGCTGATGCCGATCATAGGCTGGCAAGGCAGTTTTATTTTCGCCGCGCTGCCGTCGTTTATCATCGCGTTGCTGGCGTTGAAACTGAAAGAGACTCCGCAGTTTCAAATCCACCAGCACATTCATCAACTGCGCCATCTCGGTGATATCGAGCAAGCTCGGCAGGTCGCTCGCGATTACCAGGTCGATTATGACGCTCATCAGCAGGCCGGGCTGTCAGCCGCATTCCGCGGCGCTTCGCTGCGCGCCACATTGGTGCTGGGCGGTGCCGTGCTGATCAACTGGTTCGCTATCCAAATCTTCAGCGTGCTCGGCACTACGGTTCTTACTAAAGTGCACAGCGTCTCCTTCGCCAACTCGCTGCTGATTCTGGTGCTGTCCAACCTGGTGGGCTATTGCGGCTACCTGACGCACGGCTGGTTGGGCGATCGTTTCGGTCGCCGCAATACCATCGCCGTCGGCTGGATGATCGGCGGGGTGTCATTCGCCGTGATGCTTTTCTGCCCCAGCAACCTCCCGACGATCGTCGCGCTGTACAGCATCGGTTTGTTCTTTCTGATCGGCCCCTATGCGGCGGCGCTGTTTTTCATCAGCGAAAGCTTCCCTACCGCCATCCGCGCCACGGCCGGCGCGCTGATCGGCGCGATGGGGCCGATCGGCGCCATTATCGCCGGCATCGGTACCACCACCGTACTCAGCGACGGCGGCCACTGGCAAACCGCCGCGCTGTGGTTCGGCGCCGTACCCTGCTTCGCTTCCGGCGTCATCATGCTGTTCGCCCGCCATGTGGCGCCGCACAGCGTGCACTAAGTGCTCGAGGGGGGGAGCCCCCTCATGTTCGAGGAATCGTTTATGACTGAAAAATTATCTTCATCTCAACCGGTGGCGCTGATCAGCGGTGCGGCCAGTGGCATAGGATTGACCCTGGCGGAAGAGTATGCCCGCCGTGGCATCAGGATCGCCGCCGGCTATTTTCCCCAGGATCCGCACGACTATCGGCAAGCGGCGGAGCGCGTCGCCAACGCCGGCGGTGATGCCTTGTGGCTGGAATTGGACGTGGCCTCCACCGCCTCGGTGGAAGCCTTTGCCCTGCGCGCGGCAGAACACTTCGGCCGCGTCGATTATGCGGTGGCCAACGCCGGCCTGCTGCGCCGCTCACCGCTGGAAGAGATGAGCGACCAACAGTGGCACGAAATGCTCAATGTTGATCTCAGCGGCGTGATGCGACTGTTTCGCGCGGCGATCGGCCAGATGCGCGGCGGCGGCAGCCTGGTGGCGGTATCTTCCATCGCCGGTGGGGTCTACGGCTGGCAAGATCATGCTCACTACGCCGCCGCTAAAGCCGGCATCCCCGGCATCTGTCGTTCACTGGCGGTGGAATTGGCCCCACGCGGCATTCGCTGCAACGCGGTGATCCCCGGTTTGATTGAAACGCCGCAGTCGCTGGATGAAACCCACTCGCTGGGGCCGGCGGGCCTGGCCAAAGCCGCACGAGGCATTCCGCTGGGACGCGTAGGACGGCCGCAGGAGGTCGCCGCCCTGATACGTTTCTTGACCAGCGACGAGGCCTCGTACATCACCGGACAAAGCCTGATTATCGACGGCGGCCTGACGGTTCGCTGGCCAGAGTGAGCGGGGAGGAAAATATGATGCTGAAACACCGCCGCGCAACGATCACCGGCGCCGCCAGCGGCATAGGCGCCGCGATTGCCCTGTTGTTTGCCAGGGAGGGGGCAGCGCTGATGCTGAGCGACCGCGACGGCACCGGGCTGAACGTTATCGTCGAACGCTGTCGGGCTGAGGGCGCAACCTGCCATGGCACCGTCGCCGACGTCGGCAAACCGGACGGCGCCCGACGGGGCGTGGAGGCCTGCCTGCAACGGTTAGGCGGTATCGACATTCTGGTTAATAACGCCGGCATGCTTACCCAGGCGCCCTGCAGCGAACTGACGCTGGAGATGTGGGACGAGATGATGGCGGTCGATCTGCGCAGCGTTTTCCTCGCTTCGCAGCACGCACTGCCTTATATGCGCCGACAACGCTGGGGCCGCATCATCAATATCGCGTCGCAATTGGGCATTAAAGGCGGCGCCGAACTGAGCCACTATGCCGCCGCCAAGGCCGGGGTGATCGGCTTCACCAAGTCGCTGGCGCTTGAAGTCGCCTGCGACAATGTGCTGGTAAACGCCATTGCACCCGGTCCGATCAAGACCCCGTTGGTGGCCGGCATCAGCGATGCCTGGAAAGAGGCCAAAGCAAATGAGCTGCCGCTGGGACGGTTCGGCCTGGTCGAGGAAATCGCGCCGGTGGCGCTGCTGCTGGCCAGTGAGCCGGGCGGCAACCTGTTTGTCGGCCAAACGCTGGGGCCCAACGCCGGCGATGTGATGCCCTGATAGGAGAACCCCGAACGATGTGCGGACTCTGCGGACTATTGAACGACACGCCGCAATGGAGCGATCCGTTGCGACATTCTGACCTGCCCATGCGCCAGCGTCGGCTGCAACAGCTGGCGATACTGAATCGCGCTCTGGCCCCCTTAAAGCTGACGCTAAGCGATATCCACGGCAGCAGTTGGCTACTGGCCGGCGCTACCGGACAGCAGGCGATCGTTACCCGCCTGGATCAGCTTTGGCAAGAGGCCGAACGGCTGCTGAAACGGCCGATTGACCCGCTCGATGAACGCTATCTCACCGCCCTCATCTCTGCGGAGGCGCCATGAGCCCAGAAGATAAACTGCCGGTACACGTGTTGAGCGGTTTCCTGGGCAGCGGCAAAACCACCTTGCTTCAACGTTTGCTGGCAGGGCAGAACCTGGATGATGTCGCTCTGCTGGTCAACGAATTCGGTGAGGTCGGCATCGACCATTTGCTGCTGGGGGAGATCGCACCGGACACCGTGCTGTTGCCCGGAGGATGCGTCTGCTGCGCGATCCGCGGCGAGTTGAAACAGGCGCTGTTGGCGCTGTATGAACGCCGTCAACGTGGCGAGGTGCCGCCATTCAGCAAAGTGATCCTGGAAACCACCGGCCTGGCGGATCCGGCACCGATATTTGCCACATTGCTGCAAGACCGGCAGTTACAGTACCATTTCACCCCCGGTACCATGGTCACGCTGATCGACAGCGAACATGCCTGGCAGCAAGCCAACCATCATCCCGAATGGTTGGCCCAGGTCAGCGCCGCCGACTGGCTGGTGCTGAGTAAGACCGATCGTGTGCCGGCCGGCGAAGGGCCTGCGTTACTGGCGTACCTGCAGCAATTGAATCCGCTCGCGCAAACCGCCATGAGTCATCAATTGGCCAATGGCGATCTCAGCCTGTTCGATACCCCATGCTCGCCTCAGGTGCCTACGCGTTTTCGGCGTTGGCCGGCCGTTCCGGCCAAACAGGGGGCAGCACCTTACAGCAAGCCTGGGCAGCAGACGCACCCTACCACCGAGACCTGTATCATCACCTTCGAGCAACAGATAAACTGGTCGGCTTTCACCGTCTGGCTGTCGATGCTGCTGCATTGCCACGGACAATCTATACTGCGGATAAAAGGCATGCTGAACGTGCTGGAAAGCGATACGCCGGTGGTGATCCACGGCGTGCAGCACAGTCTGCATCCCCCGGAACATCTTGCCGCCTGGCCGGACGGCCGGCGGCGCACGCAGTTGGTCTTCATTCTGCGCGGCCTTGACCCCAAGCGGCTGCAGAACGCTTTTCAACGTTTTCTACACCCTTTTACGCAGCCATCCTTCTGATGGCTCCCCTTTGACGGAGCTGCCACCTCATGACCTCGACACCTTCACCCCGCGGTCGCCCCACGTTACGGGTATTGGGTACTTCGGTGACCTTGCTCGAACTGTTGCGTCAACGGGCAGAGCAGGATCTGGGATTGCATATCGAATATCACATTCACGATGTGCAAGACGCCCAGCGTATCGCCGTTATGCACCCGGAGCGTTACGATCTCTACGACCAATGGTTTCACAACGTGGATTTTGTCTGGCCGGCGCGAGCCATCCAGCCGTTGGAGATTAAGAGGTTGGCTTACTGGGACGAGATTAACGATTTACCTAAACTCGGCGCCCTGTTTCCCGGTGGGCGGTTGGGTGACGGCAGCGTGCCGGTAAACCGCCTGTATGTGCAACATGACCGTAGTCTGAACAGCCGGCCCACCGATCACATCAGCATGCTGCCGCTGACGCATAACGCCGACAGCTTCGCCTATCATGAAGCTCGCTTGCCGCCCGCGCTGCACGAAGAAGAAGAAAGCTGGGGATGGTTGCTGCACCCGGCATTTTCCGGCCAGTCGGCGCTGCAGGACGATGCGGCGATGGGCGGACTGGATGCGGCTCTGGCTGCGCAAGGCGCAGGGCTCACGCGTTTCGCCAACGTTGGCAACCTCAGTCTGGAGGAGATAGACAGCCTGACCGACGCGCTGTCCCTGCTGCATCGCCAGGGGCACTTCGCCGCATTCTGGACCAGCCAGGACGAAGCCTGCCGATTGATTGACGATCCGCGCGTCAATATCCAAAGCCTGTGGGCGCCAACGTATTTTCGTCATCACTCGCGGCAAAAAGATTACCGGCTGGCGACGCCGCGTGAAGGCTACCGCGCCTGGTATGGCGGTCTGTCGCTTTCACGCTGCGCCACCGGTAAAACACTCGACGCCGCCTATGCTTACCTTAACTGGTGGCAATCCGGATGGCCGGGCGCAGTGATGGCCAGGCAGGGATACTATATTTCCAATCCTCAGCGCAGCCGGCCTTACCTGTCTGCCGCCGAATGGGATTACTGGTATGCAGGCAAAGCCGCCAGTGAAGATTTGCCGGACGCTTACGGCAACCCGCTCATCGCTAAGGGGGAAATCCGCGATGGCGGCAGCTATGAGCAGCGCATGAGTCACATTGCCGTCTGGAATTCCGTGATGGATGAACATAACTATCTGGTACGACGCTGGCAGGATTTTCTTCGCGCCTGACCGGCGGCGCCCGAAGGCAATTGCAAGCATAACGTTAGCATCTGTCGCAATCTGTTGCGGGCCATTGGCCTGCCGTGGCCGCGCTTGTATGATACGACGCGGCGCCAGACGGTGGCCACCGAACTCAAGCGGAAGCGAACGGCAATGTCTAAACAGTGGAAAATAGCGGCGGCCAACGCCGGTTTGCGTCTCTATACCCGCATCGCGGGCAATTTCCGGCCCGCAGCGAGCTTCGATCCGCAGCAATCCTTTGAACGCATCGTGATTTTCTCCACCAGTGCCCTCGGCGATCTGATGTTCAATACGCCCGCCATCCGCGCACTGTGTGAGCGCTATCCCGGTGCGCAAATCACGTTGGTCTCCAGCCACAAAAACCGGCAGCTGGTCGAAGGCAGCCCCTGCTTTCATGACGTAATTTACTGGGATCATAAGGCTAAAGACATGTTGGGCGTTATCCGGCGCCTGCGAAAAAACCGGCCGCAGCTGGCGGTCATCCTGCACTCGAAGGCGCCTTATGACGTGCTGGTCGCCATCACCGCCGGCTGCCAATACCTGTTCAAAGACATTTATGGCAACAAACCGAGCGGCATGGAACGCTGGCTGACCGGCGTCAGCCGCAGCACCGGCGGCCATTTGATTCAGCGCAAGCTGGATATGGTGGGGCAATTGGGATGCCGTACCGACAATCCTGACATGTTCATCCCGGTCGCCCTACCCGCACTGGCGAAACCGACGGGCAAGATCCCGATCGGCTTTCAGATGGGCGCCTCCGAAACGCTGCGTCGTTGGCCGGTCGAACGCTTTGTTCAGCTGGCGCAACGGCTGCTGGCGCACTCCCCCGACTGCCAGATCGAGTTGATTGGCAGCAAGGCGGAGCGCAGCCTCGAGCGGGAATTTATGGCGGGTTTGAGTGAGGAACAGCAACAGCGGGTGGTAAGCCATATCGGCGCGACCACGTTACCGCAACTGCTGGCGACCATCGCCAATCTGCAGGTGCTGGTGACCGGCGATACCGGCCCGCTTCACCTCGCCGTGGCGTTGAAAACCGCCACCGTCAGCCTGTTCGTCACCGCTAACCCGCGGCATACCGGCCCCTATCAGGACAGCGAGCGGCATCAGGTGATGCACGTGCCGGTTGATAGCGCCGCGCTGGATACGGCCCAGCGCAGCCAACCGCTCAGCCTCATCGCGGCGGAACAGGTGCTGGAGAAGACCCTGGCGGCGTTACCGCCGGTACACCCCTGATCGGCAACCGCTTAGGCTGCGACAGCAGCATCGCCAGCGGCAGCCAAAACAGGTACCAAAACTCCGCCGGATTGGCGATCACAAACATGCCCTGCGAACTGTAGAACACCAGCATAAACAGAAACATGGCCGCTTCCCAACGCCGCCCTGCGCGCCAGTGCGCGATGGCGAGCCGCGCGCCATATCCCAGCAGCGCCAGCAGCAGCAGGAAACCCACGCAGCCGCCCTTCAGCAACGCGCCGAGGTACAGGCTGTGCGTGGTGTGGTTCAGCTCGCCGGTGTAATTGAGAAAGTTAAGCTGCTTATCAAAGCCGTAGCCGAAGAACGGCGCCTGTCCGATCAGCGCCAGGCTGTGGCGCCAGATGCTGATGCGAACAAAGCTCTGTTGATACAGCTCGCCAAAACGCGTCAGCAACATTTCGCCGATCGCGCTGTAAACGACGACAAGAACCACAGCCAGCACACCGGGCAACAGAAACCACAGCCACCGTCCCGGCCGGTGTCGATAAGGCATCGCCACTACCACCGCGAGCGCCAGTGCGATCAGCGGGCCGCGGCTTTGCGTCAGCACCATGAATGCCAGCAGAGGCGGGATAAAGCACAGCGCCGCTTTTTGCCCGGTATCGCGGAAAATTATCAGGCTCAACAAAATGGCGATGGCGGCGTAACCGGCCAGATCGATCACGTTGCTCGGCCCCGGATTGCGGGCGGTGGTTTCCCGCAGATGATAAATCGACGGGGCGTCTACCAGCGTCAGATACAGGCACAGCGCCGTCATGCCGGCCAGGATCGCCCACAGCAGTTGATGACGCCGCTCACCGTCGAGCAGCGTCACCAGCCAGGCGAGATAGAGCAGGATATAGGCGCTGTGGGTCAGGGCCGACGGCATGTCGCCCGGCGTCTCGCCCCACAGCGCACTGAGGGAATAATAAAGCAAAAACATCAGCGCCAGCCCGCCGCCCCAGCGCGCCTGACGATTGGCCCACAGCTGCCGCCGCAGCGGCGGCCAGGTGAACACGGCGGCCAGCCACAGCAGCGCCGCCAAATGAAACAGGTTGTTGACGCGGGTCTGCCCGCAAAAGATCGCGCTGAAAAACGCGAAGGCTAAAAACAGCGCGCTGCCGAAGCGATAACACCGCTCAGGCTTGCTGAAAGTAAACATTGCCGTCCACCTTCTCGAAGATATCGCTGCCGATAGCGCTGTGCAGGGAGAGGTTTTTAATCGCGATCTGCTGCTTTTTCATGATCGCGCCGGCGTGTCGAAAAGCGGGGATCACCAGCGACGCCACCTTGTCCGCCAGGAACGTCGGCAAGCGATCCTGCTCGGTTTCGTAAAAGCGCGGCTGGTGGAAGTTGTTCATGTCCAGTCCGGCGATAAACAGCTGCCTGAAGCCGAGATAGGCGATGATTTGCAGCGCCCAATAGGCCACGGTGCCGGCATCGAAAATGCCGCAGCGGATATCCTGGCTAAAGCCGAGCATGCGGCTCTCGGCGGCAAAGACCACGCCGTTTTCCCGGCAGTAGTGATCCCACAGCGCGCCGCTGTCGATCCGAGGGCGGTAAATCTTGCAGGCCGCGTCTTCGACGATCGCCAATCGGCAACCGATCGCCGCCGGGCCAAAGCGATCGAGAATGCGCGCCACGCCGTGCACGGTGGTGAACAGCGTCAGCTCAGGCCGTTGAATGACGTCGCGCACGATCTCTGGGCGGCTGTCGATAAACCCCATGTCCACGATGACGTAGAAGCGAAAATCCACCTGCCGATGCAGAAAATAGGCGCCGTTGACCCCGATGGCGGGCATGGCGGGAATATTTTCGAAGCGCAGCGCCTTCACCGACGGGCCGGTAGCCGTCAGCAGCACCTCTCCCCGGCAACTGCTGCGCAGTTCGCTCAGCGGGACGATCGGCACCGCCCGGTGCTTGTACCATAAGGCGGCGATTTCACCGCCTTCGCCGCGCGCGATCTTCACGTAGGGCCAGAGGTTTTCGTTATGCCGATAAGGGCGCGCGTGGGAATAGCGGTAGATCTGCTTAAAAAAAGAGCCCATGGTGGCGATGTCCTGTCCAGAGTGCGTGACGATACCTACAGAGGCATCTTTCTGTATGCTCAGAATTTAAAAACGTGTCAGCACTGGCCAGGCTGCCCAGCGAGTATCTAAATATTCGTTTAGTCGGGCAATTTTTGTAATTTGAATTATCTGTCTGCGTATCGGCAAAAGATGCGTCAAAATGTTAATCGGGTGAGAAACTGTTACAGCGCGTAACAATAACGTCAATGGCAATACCCGAGCGCGTTCAGGCGGCAGCCAACGGCGCTGCCGCCTGAACGGTTAAGAGGATCAGAGATAAGGTTCGCCCAGCGTCAACATCAACCGGTTGGCCCAGGCAAAAAACGCCGTCGCCTGCACCAAATCCAACAGCGCCAGCTCATCCAGGCCCTGAGCGCGCAACGCCGCCAGCTGCCCGGCGTCGGCCTGCGGCGGCGTTGCGGATAGTGCGGCGGCAAAGGTTATCTGCGCTTGCCAGGCGTCATCCTGCCCCTGGCTCAACGCGCCGCCCGGCGCCACCGCCAGCAACCGATCTATCTCGGCTTCGCGCTTCGACAGCTGCGCCGCCTTGCGCGCATGCACCGAGGCGCAGTAGATGCAGCCGTTCACCTTGCTGGCGACCGTTGCCGCCAGCTCGCGATCCTGCCGCGCCAACCCGCCGGAGGTATAAAAAATCGCCCGGTCCGCCAGCGTGCGTTGTTCCAGCACCGGATGGTTGCGCGCCAACAGGCGGAAGTAATCGGAATCGGCGTGGCCAAACCGCTCTAGCAACGCCCGGCCGGCGTCATCGAATTCCGCCAACGGTTTGGCGGCGATCCACGGCTCCCACCCCAGTTCTTGCCGGGTAAACGCCGGCGGCGCGTGACGGCCGCCTCGCGTCGTGCGCTCCGTACGCCAGCGGCCGGCCGTTACCGGCTGATGCGCCGCAGCGTCGTCCGTCTTGCCGCCCAACAGCCGGTAGCCCCGCAGCAAGCGGCTTTGGAAACTGACAAAGGCGATTAACTGCGACAATGTGACGATGGCGTCCAGCGACCAGCCGGCCTGCCGCAGCGCCTGCAAGTGCTGGGCGTTGGCGTTGGCCGGTTGAAACGCCAACCGTTCTGCATGCGCCAACGCCAGCGGCAGCCGCTCGTCTTCCGGCGCGTCGCCCTGACGTTCCAGCAGAGCAGCGTAGTGCGCGGCCAAGCGCGGCTCGCCGTGCCATTCACTGATGCGCTGAGCCAAGCGCAGCCGCTGCGCCAGCGGAAAATCGCCGGCGTCCGCAGGCGCAAACAGCGCCAGATAGCTGGACTGAACGGCATCGGTCGCCGCCTGACGGGTGGCTCTGGCCTGCGCCAGCGTGGAATCCGGCGCAATCTCGGCCAGTTCGGCCAGCAGATCGACCTGGTGCGATAATGTCGTCATAGCTTTTCCTCAACGTGATATTCATAAGCAGCGGCAGGCGTGCCGCGCCGCCAGCCCAGTTCAGGGGCCACGTGGCGGGCGATAAGATCGATAGAACGCAGAATATGGGCGTGCGGTGGATCGATAGAGTGCACCTGAAACGCCAGATCGGTGACGCGCGCCAGCGCGCTGTCCCGTTGCAGCGAGGCTATCACCTGATCTGGCGTGCCCAAGTGCACGTCGAAAGCGCGGATCAGGCCGTCGAGCGACGTATCGGCCAACCGGTGGCCGCTGGCGCGCATACGCTCCAGCCCACGGCTCAACCCGGCCGTGGCGAAGTCGCGCGCCTGCTGGCCGTTCTCGCTGACAAACGCGGTGCGCGACCCCATGATGCGCGGTGCCACCCCTGGCGGCAGCGCCGCCAGATAAGCGTCAATGATCGGATTCTGCAGTTCGTCCAGCGGCAGGTCAGGCGCGTCCGCGGGGCGCGGCTGCGTGCGCGACAGCATCAGGCCGTCACCGGCGCGGCCTGCCCGTTCCCCCCCTTCCACCGAGAACGTGGCCTGCCAGACACGTTGCGCCAGCTGCGGCGCCGCCGGGTACAGCCGGTTGTCTTCGCCGCCCAACGCCTCTGCGCGCCAGGCACTCAGCAACGTGCGCAAATTCTCGGCGAATGCCGTGTTGCGCTGACCGGCGTCGAGACCGAAAGCGGCGAAAGAAGACGGCGTGCCGCCGCCGGCCACGCCCACCTCCAGTCTGCCGTCGGACAACAGATCCAGCACCGCAGTGTCTTCCGCCACCCGCAGCGCCGACTCCATCGGCAACGTGATCACCCCGGTGCCCAGCCGGATACGGCGGGTGCGTGCCGCCGCCTGCGCCAAAAACACCAGCGGTGATGGCAGACCGCCCTCATCAGCATGAAAGTGGTGCTGCGCCACCCAAGCGGTGTCGAACCCGGCTCGTTCGGCGTGCACGATCTGTTCGATCGCCAGCCGGTAGCGCTCCTGCGCGCTGCCCTGATCCAGCAATCGGGTGAAGAAACCGAGTCTTTTTCCGCTCATATCGCCTCCTCAAATTTTGGCTGTCCGGCATGCGATGCGCGGCCGGGAATGGCGGCGATCAATTGACGGGTGTAATCGCTCCCCGGCATGGCGAACAGCTCGGCGGTGGCGCCGCCGTCCACCCGTTCACCGCGGTGCAATACCGAAACGCTGTGCGAAATCCGCCGCACCGTCGCCAGATCGTGAGAAATAAACAGGTAGGTCAGGTCCCGCTCCTGCTGCAACTCTTGCAACAAATGCAGGATCTGCGCCTGCACCGTGACGTCGAGCGCCGACGTGGCCTCATCCAATACCAATATTCGCGGTTGCAGCACCAGCGCGCGGGCAATCGCCACCCGCTGACGCTGGCCGCCGGACAACTCGTGCGGCCTGCGGTTCAGCAAATCGGGCGGCAGCGCAACCCGTTCGAACAGCTCACGCACCCGCCGATCGCGCTCCGGTTTGCCGATCGGCGCGAAATTCAGCAGCGGTTCTTCAATCACCCGATAGAGAGTCTGTTTGGGATCGAGCGAGCTGAACGGATTCTGATAAACCAGCTGAATGCGCTGCCGAAACTGACGCAGCGCTTCGCCCCTGAGACCGATAACGTTGACGCCGTCGATCAGGATCTGCCCGGCATCCGGCCGCTCGAAGCCCAGCAGGCAACGCGCCAGCGTGCTTTTGCCCGACCCAGACTCTCCTACCAACGCATGGGTGGTGCCGCGCGGCACGCTAAACGACACACTATCCAGCGCGCGGAACCCCTGGCCGCCGGACAGCCGAAAATCCTTCACCAGCGCCTGAACCACGATCGCCGGCGGCTGCCCGCTGCGTTTCGGCGGCGGCGCAACGGCGCCGCTCAATGAAGGCACATCGGCAAACAGTTTGCGGGTGTATGCGCTGGCAGGCGCGCGCAGCACCTCGGCGGTAGCCCCCTGTTCCTGCACCCGGCCGTGGCGGAACACCAGCAGTCGATCGGCGCGTTCCGCCGCCACGCCCAAATCGTGCGTCACCAGCAACACTGCAGTGCCAGATTCGCGCCGCAGCTCGTCGATCAGATCGAGAATGCGTTTTTGCACCGTCACGTCCAGCGCGCTACTCGGTTCGTCGGCAATGATCAACGCCGGCTGCAGCGCAATAGCGATGGCGATCAATACCCGCTGCTTCATGCCGCCGGAAAGTTGATGCGGAAACTGGCGCGCCCGCAGTTCCGGGTGCGTCAGCCCGACGCGGGTCAACAGTTCCGTCACCCGCTGTTGTACCTGCGCGCGCGGCAACCGGCGGTGAATATTGACGATCTCCGCCACCTGCTCGCCGATGGTTTTTACCGGGTTGAGCGAGCTGGCGGGATCTTGCGGGATCAGGCTGATTTGCGCCCCTCTCACCGCATCCAGCCGCCGCGATGACCAGCCGGCGATATCGGTGCCGTGCAGCCGGATGGTGCCCTGTTCAAGGTGGCCGTTGTCGGCCAGCAAGCCGATGATCGCCTGCGCCGTGGTGGTTTTGCCGGAACCAGATTCGCCAACCAGCGCCACCACCTCGCCCGGCTCAATCGTGAACGACACCTCATGCACCACCCTTCGCCTGCCTTCGTTGCCCTCATAGGCGATGGAAACCTTGTCCAGCGCCAGTACCGGCGGCCGCGCCGCCCGTTGCCATGCCGCTTGCATGCTCATCGCGCTTTTCCTCCCAGCGAACGGCTGATGTGGTTAGCCGCCAACACCACCGCCACCACCACAATGCCCGGGAAGGTGGTCAGCCACCAGGCGGTGGAAATGTAGTTGCGCCCTTCGGCGATCAGTAGCCCCCATTCCGGGGTTGGCGGCGGAGTGCCGTAACCGAGGAAACTCAGGGTGGCGATCGCCAGGATCGCGCTGCCGAACTGCAGCGCCGAGAAGGCGATCACCGAAGTCAGCGAGTTCGGCAGGATATGCCGCCACAGCACCGCCCAAAAGCTACCGCCGCTGCCGTAGGCCGCTTCAACGTAATCGCTGTGCCGCACTCGCACCACTTCCGCCCGTGCCAGACGGGCAAAGTTGGCAACTGAAGTGACACCCACCGCGATGGCGGCGTTGACCGTACCGAAACCAAGCAGGATGATAATGCTCAGCGACAGCAGCAGGCCGGGGATCGACAACAGCACATCGACGACGCGCATCACCGCGTCGTCCGCCACGCCGCCCAACGCACCGGCGATCAGGCCGAGCGCGGTGCCGAACACCAACCCCAGCGCCACCGCCACTACCGCGCCGGCCAGGGTTTGCGACGCGCCGTACACCATGCGCGCATACAGGTCGCGTCCCAGCTGATCGGTGCCAAGCCAATGGTCACCGCCGGGCGCCAGCCGCTGCGCGCCGGCAATGCCTTCGGTGCCGCTATAGGCGGTAAACAGCTGCGGCGCCAACGCCCACAGCACCACCAGCGCAATGACCGCCCAGGCCAGAAAAAGCGTCAGGGGGACACGGCGGCGGCTCGGACGACTGGCGGGCAGCGCGCCTTCACTTTCAGCGCCGGACAGATCGCGCTCAGGAACCGTGGCTTTTTCAAAGGAGATACTGCTCATAGGGATGCTCCTGCCTGGGTTTTCAGCCGCGGATCCAGCAGTGGGAACAGCAGATCCACCAGCAAATTGATGATGACGAAAGCGGTGGCCGAGATCAGCACTATCGCCTGCAGCACCGCCACATCCTGGTTGACCACCGCTTGCTGGGTTAATTGCCCCAGGCCGCTGCGGCCAAACACGGTTTCGGTGATCAGCGCCCCGGCGATCAGTTCGCCGAACAGCATGCCGGCGATGGTCAGCGCCGGCAGCATGGCGTTGCGCGCCACATGCCGCCATAGCACCCCGCTGCGGCTGGCGCCCTTGGCCCGCGCCACCGCGACGAACGGCTGGGTTTGCACCGCATCGATGCTGCGGATCAGAATTTGCGCCAACGGCGCAGAGATCGGCAGCGCCAGCGTCGCGATCGGCAAAATCAACCCCTGCCACTCGCCGGGGTTAATGATCGGGATCAGCTTCAGGCGGAACGAAAAGAGCTGAATCAGCACAATGCCCAGCCAGAAGGTGGGCACTGAAACGAACAGCGACGGCAGCATCTGCAGCGCCGAACGCAGCCAGCCGAAGCCGGTCAGGTTGGAAGCAAAAGCGATAATCAGCGCCAGCAGCAACGCCACCGCAAAGCCCAGTACCGCCAACTGCAGCGTGGCGGGCAGATTAGCCGCCAGCAGCGCGGTAACCGGCACCCCGGCCTGCATTGAGAAGCCCAAATCGCCATGCAGCACGCTGCCCAGGGTATGCAGATACTGCCGCCACAAGGGGACATCCGCGCCATAGGCCGCGCGCATGTCGGCGATCTGCGCCGGGCTCAGCCCCATGTCCGGGTTCTGGAATTTGATCAGGATCGCATCGCCCGGCAGCACCTGCAGCAGGAGGAACGACAGGGTAAAGGCCGCCCACAGCACCAATGCCGCCTGCCCGATGCGCCCTGCCAGATATCGCTTCATTGCGCCCCCTTAATGTTTCTCTAACCAGGCGCCGTAGAAGCTCGGGCGGCCGACCGCTTCGAAGCTCACCCCCTTCAAATAAGGCGCGCCGGCGAACACCTGCGGCTCCTCAAAAAACGGGATCACGTAGGCCTGGTCAATCAGGTAGTTTTGCGCCTCACCGGCTGTCTGCAGGCGCTTTTGCGCGTCAACCTCGGAGGCAATGCCGAGCAGCAGGGCGTTCAGCTTGTCATCGCTAAAATTGCTGTTGCTGCTGGTACCGCCCTTCTGCAGCAGCCCATCGCGATTGGTTGGATAAAACTGACTTTTGATCACGTCCGGATCGGCGCGCCCCACCTCCACCACCGTCGCCGGGGTTTTCTGTGGGTCGAGATTATCCGCCACCCGGCTGCCGGCGTCGCCCGCCAGAATGTTCAGCCGCGCGCCGACCTTCCCCCACTGCTGAGAAACCAGCTGCAACACCGCCTTGTTCTGCGGCTGCGGCAACGATTCATACACCGTCAGCACCAGCTTCTTGCCGTCCTTTTCCCGCAGCCCGTCGCCGCCCTTTTTCCAACCCGCTTCATCCAACAGCCGGTTAGCCTGCTGCGGGTCAAATTTCAGCTTGTCGGACAGATCGACAAAGCCGGCGGCCGAGGAGGCGATCACCGATTTGGCCTGCGGGTAGTTGGCGGAGAACAGCGTATCGACGATCTGTTTGCTGTCGGTGGCATGCAGCAGCGCCTGACGCACGCGCAGATCGGCCACCAGCGGGTTATCCGGCCGGAAAGCGATGCTGTCGTTGACGCCGCGCGTCGGTGCGGCATAAATGATAAAGCCCTGATCCTGCGTTTGCTTCTCGTCATAGGCCTGGATCTGGCGGATAAAATCCGCCTGCCCGGCCTGCAGCGCACCGATGCGCACGCTGTCCTCACCGGTGACGATCACCTTGATGCCGTCCAGATTAGCTCGCCCTTGTTGGGGCGATTTGGCCGGCCCCCAGTCATAATCCTTGCGGGCGCTGAGCTCGACCTCACGCCCCAGCGTTTCGCCGCTGACCACAAACGGACCGGAACCGATGATATGGCGCGCATCGCCCAGTTCGTCGTAGCTGCGGTTCAACGTGCCGAGCGATACCAGCCCGGAGCCAATAGTGGCGGTGCCCTGCAGGAAACCCGGCGACGACCGCGTGAAGTAGAATTTAACCGTCAGCGGATCCACCACTTCGCTGCGCTGGTAGTTATTGATTACCTCGGAAACCGGCTGGCGTTTCTCCTTGTTGCCCAGCCCGTAAGTGTCGAAGTTCTTCGCCACCGCGTTGGCGTCCAGTGGCGTGCCGTCGGAGAAAGTCACGCCGGGGCGCAGCTTGAAGGTATATTCGGTTTTGTCGGCGTTGCTGCTCCAGGACTCGGCGATCCAGGGTTCAATTTCCAGCGTCTTGGGGTTCTGGTAAGTCAGCTTATCGGTGATCTGATTGAGAATACCGCCGTTGGGGTAAAACCCACCGGAAGGCGGATAAAGATTGGTGTGCGCCTGCTGTTCGAGGTAGATCAGCGTGCCGCCCTGCACCGCCGCCAACGCCGGGCTCATCGCCGCCGCCCCTCCTAACGCCACCGCTATTCCACCGGTTAATACCTTGAAAGAAAACTTAAACATTCGCGCCGCACCCATATTATTTCTGAAAGTTATGGGTTAGATAACAAACCAAATCGGCGGGGAATTGAACGAACTAATTTCGCTAACCAATGGTATAAATCGCACAAGACGCGTCGCTTGGCGACGAATGCATTTTGTTATAAAGTATCAAAACCTCAGCCAAAGGAAGACGACGATGAAAATCCAGCTGTCGCTGCTGTTTCTCAGCCTGTTGGCCGGCAAGGCCGCGGCGTTTCAGTCAAAAGTGCCCGAACCGCGCCCGGAACAGGCGCGCGCGGCGGAACAAAACATCGAAAATCTGTTTTACGGCTTTCACGCCATGGACGCCCAGCCGGTGAACATCGGCAGCTGCGCGGCAGTGCCGGTAGCGGGATGTCAATGCGCATTCTGCACCCAGCTGCGGCAGGCCGGGCGTTGAGCCGCACTCCCTTATTCAACCCAGCTCATACTGCACATTCAACTGCCCTTTCTTCATCTTTATGCCGGTGATCGCGATCGCGCCCACCTCGCCCAGCGCGGCGACATGGGTGCCGCCACAGCCGTAGGCGGGCAGCTCGCCGAAACCGATCTGGCGCAAACCGTCCACCGCCTGCTGGCGGCGCGGTAAATCGGCGGCTATCAAGCGCGCCAGCTCCGCCTGCAAAAAGTCCGCTTCTATCGTCTGCGCATCCGATCCCGGCGCGAAAGTGATGCGCCCTTCCCCCGGCCAATGATGCGCCTTGACCGGCCGCCACCCCCGGGTTTCGCCCAGCCAGCCGATCAGATGCCCGCCGGAGTGCCAACGGGCGTGCAGCCGACGCTGCGCTTCATCGATTTGCATCGTGACCGGCCCGATCGGCAGCGGCGCGGCGGTAAAGTGCACCACGGAATCCCCCTGCTGCTGCACCCGTAGCACGGTGACGCCGTCTAACGCTCCCACATCGGACGGCTGGCCGCCGCCCTGCGGGTGGAACAGCGTGGCGTCCAGCTCCACGGCGTAAGCGCCCGCCTCGGCCGGCGCGCAGCTCAACACCCGTGCCTGGCCCTGTAAATCGTCGCTGTAGTAATAACGTCGTTCGGTCATCATTTTTCTCCTCGGTTCGAAGAGCCATTATATTCATGTCATAATCGGAGCATAATCCGCCGCCATCACAATGGACCTTTGCGTCATGAGCACAAATCTTTCTTACGCGCTGTTGCCCGAAATGGCCATTTTCGTTCAGGTGGTAGAGAGCGGCAGTTTTTCCGCCGCCGCCCGCAAGCTGGGCACTTCGCCTTCCGCCGTCAGCCGCAGCGTGGCGAAGCTCGAGCAGGCGCTGGCGCTGCAGCTGCTGCACCGCACCACCCGCAAACTGCGGCTGAGCGAAAGCGGCGAAGAGGCGTTTGCGCACTGCCGCACCCTGCTGGCGGCGGCCGACGCGGTCATGGCGATCGGCGGGCGCGGCGCCGTGGAGCCCGAAGGTCTGGTCAGCGTCAGCGTACCCAAAGCGGTGGGCCGCTTTGTGCTGCATCCGCACATGCCGGAGTTCCTGCGCCGCTACCCAAAGGTGGACGTGAGGCTGCGGCTGGAAGATCGCTACATGGATTTGATCGACGATCGGGTCGATCTGGCGCTGCGCATTACCGATCGCCCGTCGCCCGGGTTGATCGGCCGCCAGTTGATGAGAATAGACCATCTGCTGTGCGCCACGCCGCACTACCTGGCGCAGCACGGCACGCCGCAGCACCCGCACGATCTGGCGGCGCACAGCTGCATCTATCTGGGAGAGACGCCGAGCGATGCGCAATGGAAGTTCCGCCGCAGCGGCAAAACGGTGACGGTCAACGTGCGCGGTCGCTACGCCGCCAACCACACCGGCGTGCGGCTGGACGCGGTGAAACGGCATATCGGCATCGGCAGCCTGCCGTATTTTACCGCTCGCCAGGCGCTCGACGACGGCGAGATCGTGCAGGTGTTGCCGGAATGGGATTTCCTCAGCAGCTATCACGGCGGCCTGTGGTTGCTTTACGCGCCCAACCAGTATCTGCCGCCCAAACTGCGGGTGTTTATCGACTATCTCGTCGCCTGCCTGGCGCAGGAGCCGCCGTTAAAGCGCCTTGCGTAGCGTGATGTTGATGCGGTGCGGCCCCACCAGCGAGTGGTAGCCTTCCTTGACCGGCAGAATGCCGTGAAAACAGAGCCGCGATGGGCCGCCCCACACCACCACGTCGCCGTGCGCCAATGGGATGCGCTGCGCCCGGTCGCTGCGTTGCAGGCCGCCGAACTGAAACACCGCCGGCAGCCCGAGCGATACCGAGACGATCGGCGCGCCGAAGTCGTGTTCGTCTTTATCCTGATGCAGCGACAACTTGCTGCCCGGATCGTAACGGTTCATCAAACAGGAATCCGGCACGAAGGGGCCAAAGCCCGCCTGCTGCGCGGCTTCGTCCGCCAACGCCATCAGGATCGGCGGGATCGGCGGCCAGCGTTTGCCGCTGCGCGTGTCGCGTTCCGAATAGCGGTAGCCGCGGCTGTCGCTGGTCCAGCCGTTGCCGCACCAGCTCATCGCCACCGACATCACGTGCCCGCCGGGCGTGGTCAAATGCCGCCACGGCACCTGGGCCACCACGCCCTGCACCGCCGCCAGCAGTTCCGGCCCGTGATCGCGCACGAAGCCGTGCATCACCACCGCGCCGGGGGCGATCTCTTCGCGCCACGGCGGCGGCAGCGCGTCTTCAAAAAGATCGATTGTCATCGCCATATCCTGTATGAATACACAGTAGTCATTGTAACCCGCCGCCGCCGATTGTCCAGCGCCCGGCAACGCCATTGTCGTTAGCGGCAAATTTCTCTACAGTAGCCGCCATAAAATCAATCACTCACCAGGAATGCGTGTGATTAAGGGCATCACTCTTTCGGTCGTCGCCTCCATCTTGTTCGGCGCGATGTATTACTTCACCTCTACCCTCACCCCGCTGAACGGCGAGCAGGTCTACGGCTGGCGCACGCTGCTGACGCTGCCGTTCCTGACGCTGTTCATGGCGCTGTCCGGCGATTGGCGCAGGGTGAGCGACACGCTGGTCGGGATCGGCCAACGGCCGCAGCGCCTGCTGGGCCTGCTGCTCACCTCGGCGCTGCTGGGGGTGCAGCTGTGGCTGTTCCTGTGGGCGCCGCTGCACGGCAAGGCGCTCGACGTATCGCTCGGCTATTTTCTGCTGCCGCTGACCATGGTGCTGGCGGGCCGTTTGATCTACCGCGATCGGCTGTCGCTGCTGCAAAAGCTGGCGGTGGCGTGCGCCATGGTGGGGGTGGGCAATGAGCTGTATCAGGCGGGCGGCGTATCATGGCCGACGCTGGTGGTGGCGCTGGGCTATCCGCTCTACTTTATTTTGCGGCGGCGTTTCGGCACCGATAATCTCGGCGGGCTGTGGTGCGAGCTGGCGCTGATGCTGCCGGCGGCGGCCTGGTTCGCCTTCGGCGACGGCGGCGCGGCGGCGTTGCCGATCAATGCCGAGCTGTATTGGCGCATTCCGCTACTCGGCGTCATCAGCGCCGTGGCATTGGTGTGTTATATCCTCGCCAGCCGCCTGCTGCCGTTCAGCCTGTTCGGCCTGCTGAGCTATGTGGAACCGGTGCTGCTGGTGATCGTCGCGCTGCTGCTCGGCGAGAGCATCAGCCAAAGCGAATGGCCAACCTATCTGGCGATCTGGCTGGCGGTGCTGCTGCTGGCGGCGGAAGGCGCGCAGCACCTGCTGCGCCGCCAGCGGGTCTGACTCAGGCGGCCAGCGTGGCGCCGCCGTCGATCACGATGTCCTGCATGGTGATGTGGCTGGCCAGGTCGGAGGCCAGGAACAACACCGCGTTGGCGATCTCGTCCGGGCGAGCGATTTTACCCAGCGGGATCCCCAGCTTGAACATCTCGGGGAAGCCGGCGATGGTGCGTTGCTGTGCATCGTCGGTTTGCCACATGCCGCGCTGCATCGGCGTGTCGGTCGAGCCCGGCGACACCAGATTGCACCGCACGCCGAACGGCGCCATTTCCAGCCCCACGCAGTGGTTCAGGCTGGTCAGCGCCGCCTTGGAGGCGCAGTAGGCCGCCATCTGCGCGCGCGGTACGTGCGCGGCGTTGGAGCCGATGCTGACGATCGCTCCGCTGCGCTGCGCCTTGAAGTGCGGCAGCACGGCGCGGAACAGGTAAAACGCCCCCGAGGCATTGACGTTGATGCACTGGTGCCAGTCATCCACGCTCAGATCTTCGGTATTGCCCATGCGCAGAATGCCGGCGGCGTTGACCAACACGTCCAGTTGCGGGTTCTCCGCCAGCTGTTGGCGGCACACCGCCTCCACCTGCTCCGGCCGGCTGATGTCCAGCGTCACGCAAGGGTAAGGCAGATCCGGATTGGCAAACTCGCGGTCAAACCCCACCACCTCGGCACCCTGCGTTAAAAAATGCCGGGCGATCTGCTCGCCGATGCCGCGCGCCGCGCCGGTCACCCACACGCGTTTGCCGGTGAAATCCATCTGAATACTCATGCGCACACCGCCATCCGGGCGCACAGCCGGGTCATGTTGTTGTTCATCGTTGTCTCCTGCGAAAAGGATAGGATGCGGCGCGCGCTGCGCCGCAAAGAGGCCCTACAGCGCGCCGCTGTTCAGGCCGAAAGCGTTGAGCATGGTGCCCAGTTTGGCGGCGGTTTCCAGCCACTCGGACTGCGGCGTCGAGGCGGCGACGATACCCGCGCCGGCGAACAGCCGCACCTGGTTGCCGCGCAGCAGGCCGCTGCGGATGACGATCGCCCACTCGCCGTCGCCGTTGGCGTCGCACCAGCCGACGATGCCGCTGAACAGGCCGCGATCGTACGGTTCCAGATCGGCGATCAGTTGGCGGGCGCTCTCGGTCGGGAAGCCGCACAGCGCCGGCGTCGGATGCAGCAGACAGGCCAACTGCATCACGTTGAGATTCGGGTTCAGCAGCTCGCCGCGAATGCGGGTGGACAAATGCCACATGGTGCCGGTACTGAGCAACGACGGGCCGCTGGGCACGCTCAGGCTGGCGCACAGCGGTGCCAGGTGCCGACGGATGTCGTCGATCACCAGCTTGTGTTCGTATTTGTCTTTGGTCGAGCGCATCAGGCGCTCGCTGCCGAGGCGATCCTGCTGCGGATCGTCCTGACGGCGCGCCGAACCCGCCAGCGGGTTGGTGTGGATCTCGCCGCCCTGCTTGCGGATCAGCAGCTCCGGGCTGGCGCCGATCAGCACGCCGCCATCGGCCAACGGCAGGGAAAAGTGATAACCGGTCGGGTTCTGCACCATCAGGTTATTGAGGATCTGGTGACCCGCCACCGGCTGCTCCAGCTCGATGTCGAGGATGCGCGACAGCACCGCCTTGTCCAGCTTGCCTTGTTTAAAGCGGCTGACCGCTTCCGCCACCGCGTGCTTGAAGCGCGGTTCGTCCGGAATGCTGGTGCAGGCGGCCAGGCGATGCGGCTGTTGCAGCATCGGGCGCGCGGCGCGGGTAAAGCTGTCGTTGGCGACAAACTGGCAGTTTTCAGGCACGTACAGGCAGGAAGGCCGGCGCGTATCGAACGGAATGGCGCCCACCACCACCGGCGTCTCTTGGCCGGCGGCTTTGGCGCGCGCCAGCGCCTGGCGAATATGCTGCGCCAGCGCGCTGCCTTCCTGCTCGCCGCCGAACGCCGGCGTCTCGATACGCTCAAACACGCCGTCGGCGGAGAGGGACCGGAATTCGGACCGGTACAAAAAGGTCGATTGTTCGGCGTACTCAAACCCGGAGAAGGTTTGGTTTTCTGTCGTCAGTGTCGCCACAAGACCACTCCTTTGTTGCGCCCCACCAATGATAATGTTTATGCGAATAATTATCATTAGCTATAAAAGGAGAATAAATTACACCGGATCCCCACCGTGGGTCAATCTCCGATGAATGAATCTTTCCGCCCGCCGCGGCACATCCGCGTTACGGCGAAGCAAGAAATAACACACTGTTATTATTGTGTTTTAGCAAAAAATAAAGGTCGTGACATCGTCACCTTCACGCCAAAAACGCCCGTTAAACCGGCGGCCGGCGGGGCAATTTGGCGTCAAGGTCTTAAGCAACGCTAATACAAACGTCTGTCTCTGCACATCCACGGCGACCATGCGCGCATCGAGAAAATCGAAGTAACAGCGCACCTGCGGATAAAGCGCCTTGAACAGGCTCTCTTTGGCGGAAAACGTCAGCGTCAGCAGTTCGTTGAACGGCAGCGCCTCGCGCAGCAACGCCTCGCGCTCCCCCGCCGAAACGATCGCCCCCCACAGCTCCTCCGCCCGCACGTAGGAGAGCAGCGTCTCCACATCCAACCCAACGCCACCCAGCCCGCGCTCAGGGTGTACGGCACACAGCGCGGTATGCGAATTATGGCTCAGCGCCCCGGCGATGCCCGGCGGCCACTGCGGCGCGCGATCTTCGCCGCGCGCCAGGGTGAAGTCGGCGAAACCGAGCGGCGCCAGCAGCTGCCGCGCCAGAACACGCCCGGCCAGATACTCCGCACGGCGTTTCGGCACCGCGCGCGCCAGGTGGTCCGGCAGCGCAAAGCCCGCCTCGGGAAAACTCTCGTCGCGATACTCCGCCAGCGCAAAATGGCAGCGCGCGACCTGGCCCGGATAGCCGTCCGGCGTGAAAAATTCGATATTGCGGATAAAAGTGGGCAACGGCGATATCCATGATAAGCAGGCAGGCTGATGATGTTAGCCCCCGAACCGGCCTGCAACAATGACCCTGGGCAAAATAAATGGCGTTAAGGCCGGCATGGCGGCGCGTTATCCGGGATGGGGAGAAGCCTCTCCCCCGCGATCGGAAGAGAGGCCGGGCATTACAAGATGCCTTTCATGGTCTTTTCGAAATCGCTCCAGGCACAGAAGCCGTCTTTGTCGATCGGGCAGCCTTTCAGCGCCAGCTTCACGCGCTGCGGCGGGGTTTGCAGCGTCAGCGGCGTCGCCTTGCGCAGCTGTTCGGTGGACTGATAGACGTACTCAATCTTCAGCAATTCACGGTCGTTCTGCGCGTCGCGCCAGCGCTGGAACACCAGTTTGCCGCCGATCGGCGTTTTCTCGTACTGCTGCGGCAGCTGATACGGCTGGAACTGCATGGCCGACAGCAGCGAGGCGATATTGGAGTCGTGGCCGACCAGCACCGTCAACTTCGGCGCGTCCGGTTTGCGCTCGCCCAGCAGCGCGTTGTTGATGTAGGTCAGCAGCGGTTTGGCGACGTTTTGCGCCACCACCGGCGAGGTGAACAGCGAATCCTGATAGCCGTCTTTCAACTGCGCCAGCTGCTGCCACTGATGCGGGGTGGCGATTTTGCCCCAGGCCACCTCTTTCATCGGGAAACCTTCGTAATACTGCAGCATAAAGGCGTCCACCAGCGAGTTGCCCACCCGCAGCGGGCCGGAGACGCCCGGCTCTTTGCCCGGCACCGCGCTCATCACGCTGGCTTCTTTGGTCAGGTCACAGTGTTTGTCGGTCTTGCAGGCGGCGGAATCCTTGTAGTCGATGATCTTCGCCAGCTGTTGGTAAGCCGCGTCCAGCTTCAGCGATCCCAGCGCGGCGTTCATCGCCGCCAGCGCCTGCTGGTTGAAGGCTTCGCTGGTGTCAGTGATGATCGGGTTGAAGGTCGGATCCATCTCGCCCATCTTGTCCTGATGGTGCACGCTGACGTCGCAGCCAGGGAACGCACCGTTGCTGAAGAACTGCGCAGTGGCCACCGTGCGCTGCAGGCTGTTGGCGTAGACGTACACGCTGCCGGCGGTCGGGCAGCCCTCTTGCGGCAACAGGCCGGTCTGCTTCAGCCAGGCGTTGAAGTAGTGCCCCATATACACTTCCAGCACCCCGCCCTTGGTGGTCAGCTGGCCGCCCGGCGTTTCCCAGGCCGGCCAAGCCTTCGGCGTGGACTGCGCCAACACGCTGCCGTTGTTGGCCAGCGGCGCACGCAGGTTATGGCGGCTCATCACCAGCACCTGCTCCAGTTGATAACCGCCGGCGTCCGCCAGCGCATTCCCGGTGAATAACAAAGGCAGGCACAGCAATAACGTTTTTTTTCTCATCCGCAGAGGCTCCCGGAAAATGATTATTTTTAAGGTGTTAGCGTTTGCCTGCGTATGATGGCGGGGTTAGTGTGACAAGTGTGTGACAGGGTTCACGGGAAAGGATCGTAACCGCGGCCACCGGGCGGTGGCCGCGTGGCTTCAACTCAGTACCACAGGCTCATGATCGGCCAGCCGATCAGCAGCAGCGCGGCGATGTACACCACGCCGAGAATGCCGCCCAGGCGCCAGTAGTCTTTCGATTTCACGTAGCCACAGCCGTAGATGATCACCCCCGGCCCGGTGGCGTACGGCGTCAGCACGCCCATGATACCGATCGACAGCACCAGCAGCATCGACAGCTGTTCCATCGGCACGCCCGGCAGCCCTTTGCCGACCGCCAGGATCACCGGCAGCATGGTGGCGGTGTGCGCCGACAGGCTGGCGAACAGGTAGTGGGCGAAGTAGAACACCAGCACCAGCGCCACCACCGTCATGTTCGGCGAGAAGCCGTCCAGGTGGGTGCTCATGGTCTGGGCGAACCAGTCGATAAAGCCGGAACGCGTCAGGCCGTTGGCCATCACCACCAGCGTCGCCAGGTTAACCAGCGTATTCCAGGCGCTGGAGTATTTGGTGATCTCTTTCCACGACACCACGTGCAGCGCCAGCATCAGCGACACCGCCAGCAGGCATACCGCGGTGGCGTCCAGCATTTTGCCGCCGAACACCCACAGACACAGGCTGAGCAGCACCAGGCCGATCAGGGTGTACTCCTTGCGCGTCAGCTTGCCCATTTCCCCCAGCGCGGTATCCGCCCAGGCGGCCACTTCGCTGCTGTGGGTCACGCCCGGTTTGTACAGGTAGTAGGAGATCAGCGGCGCGATGATCAGCAGCAGCAGGCCGACCGGCAGGAACGCCAGGAACCACTGCATCCAGCTGATGTGCACCCCGGCAATCTTGCCGACGAACTCGATGCCCAAAACGTTCGGCGCGGCGCCGGTGACGAACATCGAGGAGCTGATGCTGGTGCCGACCACCATCATCCACATCAGGTAACCGCCGATGCGGCGCGAGGAGGGATCGTTAGGGAAAGAATCGAACAGCGGCGGCAGGTTTTTCACCACCGGGAACACCGTGCCGCCGGTGCGCGCGGTGTTGGACGGCGTGAACGGCGCCAGCAGGATATCGATGATCACCACCGCATAGCCCAGCGTCAGCGTGCGCTTGCCCATGAACTTCACCAGGAACAGCGCGATGCGCCGCCCCAGCCCGGTGGCCTCGTAGCCCAGCGCGAAGATAAAGGCGCCGAACACCAGCCAGACGGTGGTGCTGGAGAAGCCCGCCAGCCCCCATTTCAGCGCCTCTTTACCGGCCTTGAAGCCCGGCTCCGCCAGCTCCTGCGCGCCGAACAGCACCCAGTTGGCGCTGAGCACGCTGACGGTCACCGCGATAAAGCTGATGGCGGTGGCCGGGATCGGCTCCAGAATCATGCCGACGATCATCGCCACGAAGATGGCGAAGTAGTGCCAGGCCTGCGGCGGCATGCCGTCGGGCACCGGTATCAATAACAGGATCGCGAGCACCGCCAGCGGCGCTATCGCTTTCCAGATCTTTTCCTGGGTTTGGGACATAGGGACTCTCCTGAAGGCTTGGTTATTATTCTTGGGCACCCAGCTGCGCCAGCAGCCAGGTCACTATCAACAGGTCGGCGCTGCCGCCGGGGCTGAGGTTACGGGCGATGCAGTCGGCATCGAAGCGTTGCAGGCGCGCCAGGCCCGCCTCCCCGGCCGAGCCGCCCTGCGCCAGCAGCCAGGCCGCCCGGCGCCGCAGCCAGCGCAGCCCGTGCAGGCCGCCGCGCGAGGCGACGTTGGTGTCGTCGTTGTGGGCCATCAGCCACAGCAGGCTGTCCAGCAGCGCCCGCTGTTCGTCGCCATCGGCGGCCAGCCGTTGCCGATACAGCGGCAGCGCGCCGTCAAGCACCAACCGAAAACCGGACTCCGCCTCGCCGCGTGCGCCGCTCAGCCCGTGCGCGGCGAACAGCCGCTGGCCGGCGGTCTGCCCGGCGTTGTTGCGCCGCAGCTCACGCTCCACCAGCCCCCTGCACATCGCCGCCACCTCGGCGCACAGCGCCTCCGCGCCGATGGCTTGCCCTTGCTGCTGCAGGCGGCCGAAGGCGGTGCACAGCAACCCGAGTGAGAACACGCTGCCCTTGTGGGTGTTAATGCCGCCGGTGGCGCGAAACATCTGGTTTTCGCAGGCCAGGCCAAGCGGCCGCAGCCGCGCCAGCTGCTGCTCTGCCGGCAAAACGGCGTCTTCGCGCCCGCGTTGGATAAAGCGCGGCAGCCACACGCCGATGGCGCGGGCGCTGCGGTAGAAGTGCCCGAGATCCATGTCGCGGTGAGCGCCGGTGTTATGGCGATCCACCAGCCCCGGTTTGGGCGTGAGGTTGACCTCCACCAGCAGCGCGCGGAAAGCGGCGCGGGCGAAGCCGCAGGCCGGCTCGGTGTGACGGGCGGGTGGATTAATCGGCAGAGATCGCATCGTTGAACATCCTTTCCATTTCATGCAGCAGCTGCTCGCTGCTATGCCTCCGCTGGCGGGCGCAGATCTTGGCCGGTTGGCCGCACAGCAGGCAGCGCCGTTCCGGCAGGCCGATGTCGCGGCGCGACAAAATGCGCCCCTGCGTATCCAGCACGTCGATATCCCACAGTCGGCCGATCGGGCGGCTCACCTCCAGCTGCATGGCGCAGTCTTTCACCCGCTGGGCATCGGCGCGCAGCGCCACAAACCCTTCGCAACCGGTGGCGAGCGCCAGCGCCTCGGCCTGCGGGCTGGGCCAACCCTGTTCGGCGCACAGCCGCAGCAGCGCCGCCCACCCCAGGTTGAAGATGCCGCGCGTCAACGCGCTGTCCTTCACCGGGCCGGGCACCACCAGCGTCAGCACCAGCAGCGTGCACTCGTGCTGCGCCAGCCACGCCTGCTGGCGCGCTTGGCGGCATTCGCGGCTGGTGAGCAGCTCCGGCAGGCTGACCGCGCGTTCGGCGGCCAGTTGGTGATCGACGGCGGCCATCGGTTACTCCGCCACCTGATGCACCACGTCGATCACCGAGCCGTCGCGGTAGCGCACCACCGCCACCACCTTGTCGGTAAACGCGATCGGCTGCGGTTCGCCGGTCAGCTGCAGCGCGCGGGCGCGCAGCCAGTCAATGCTCACCACCTCGAGCCCAGCCTCCCGCAGGCGCTGCGCCAGCTCCGGCCGCGCCGGGTTGACGGCGATGCCGTGGTCGGTCACCAGAATGTCGATGCTGGAGCCCGGCGTGACGCAGGTGGTCACCTGCTCCACCAGCGTCGGGATGCGCCCGCGCACCAACGGCGCGACAATGATCGCCAGCCGCGCGGCGGCGGCGGTGTCGCAGTGGCCGCCGGACGCGCCGCGCAGCACCCCGTCGGAGCCGGTCAGCACGTTAACGTTGAAGCCGGTGTCGATTTCCAGCGCGCTCAGCACCACCACGTCGAGCCGATCGACCGACGCGCCCTTGGAGCTGAAGTTGGCGTACTGGTTGGCGCTGATTTCGATATGGCGCGGGTTGCGCGCCAGCGAGGTCGCCGCCGCCCGATCGAAGCTCTGCACGTCCAGCAGCTTGCCGATCAACCCTTTCTCGTGCAGATCCACCATGGTCGAGGTGATGCCGCCGAGGGCGAACGCGGCGCGAATGCCGCGGGCGCGCATCTTATCCTCCAGGAACCGGGTCACCGCCAGCGAGGCGCCGCCGGTGCCGGTTTGCAGCGAGAACCCTTCGGTGAAGTAGCCGGAACCGGCGATCACCTCGGCGGCGCGGCGGGCGATCAGCAGCTCGCGCGGGTTCGAAGTCATGCGCGTGGCGTCGGCGCCGATTTTGTCGGCATCGCCCACCCGCTCCAGCTGCACGATCAGATCCACCCGATCCTGCGCCAGGCTGGCGGGATGATGCGGATACGGCACCAGCTGCTCGGTCAGCAGCACCACGGTGCCCGCCGCCTCGGCGTCCACCCGCGCATAGCCGAGCGAGCCGCAGCAGGCTTCACCGCTGTAGCCGTTGGCGTTGCCGAACTCATCGCAGGCCGGCACGCCGAGGAAGGCCACGTCTATCTTCAGCTCGCCGGACTCGATCAGGTTGACCCGGCCGCCGTGCGAGTGAATTTGCACCGGCTCCGCCAACAGGCCGCGCGAAACGGCGTCCGCCAACGGGCCGCGCAGCCCGGAGGTGTAAATGCGGCTCACCACGCCGTGGCGGATATGCTCAACCAGCGGCGCATGGCAGTCGGTCAGCGAGCTGGAGGCCAGCGTCAGGTTGCGGAACCCCATCGCCGCCAGCGTCTCCATCACCTGATTGAGGGTCAAATCGCCACCGCGAAACGCATGGTGGAAGGAGATGGTCATGCCGTCCTGCAGTCCGCTGCGGCGCACCGCTTCCTGCAAGGAGTCGCACAGCTTGAGATCGCGCGGTTTGCGCGCCTGCAGGTTGGCTTTGGACACGTCCTGATAGCCCGGCAGATCCGCCGGGTTGGCGAAGGTCATCAATCGTTGTTGGCGGTTCATCATGCTTCCTCCCCGTGCTGCGCCGGTTCTTCCCGCAAGCCGGACAGCGCGGCGCGCTCCAGCACCAGCCGGGCGCGTTCAATCACCGGGCTGTCGACCATTTTTCCGTTGAGCGACACCACGCCGCGCCCTTCCCGCTCCGCCGCTTCGGCGGCGTCCACCACCCGCTGCGCGTGCGCCACCTCTTTGGCGGTCGGCGCGTACAGGTTGTGCAGCAGCTCAATCTGGCGCGGGTTAATCAGCGATTTACCGTCGAAGCCGAGCTGTTTGATCAGCGCCGCTTCCTGCAGGAAGCCGGCTTCGTTATTGGCGTCGGAATAGACGGTGTCGAACGCCTGAATGCCGGCGGCGCGCGCCGCCTGCAGCAGCGAACAACGGGCGAACAGCAGCTCGATGCCCTCCGGCGAGCGCTCGGTGCGCAGGTTGCGCACGTAGTCTTCCGCCCCCAGCGCGATGCCGATAAGCCGCGGCGAAGCGTGCGCGATCGCCACCGCGTTGGTGATGCCCTGCGCCGATTCGATCGCCGCCAGCAGCCCGGTGCTGCCGACCGGCCGGCCGCAGGCCGCTTCGATGGCGGCAATCTCGCGCTCCATGTCGACAACGTCCTGCGCGCTGTCGGTCTTCGGCAAGCGCACGATGTCCGCGCCGCCGCGCACCACCGCCTGCAAGTCCGCCAGGCCGTAGGCGGAGTCGAGCGCATTGACGCGCACGATGGTTTCCACCTCCTGGTACAGCGGGTGCTGCAGCGCGTGGTACACCAGCCGGCGCGCCGCGTCTTTTTCACGCAGGATCACCGAGTCTTCCAGATCGAACATCAGGGCGTCGGCCTGGTAGATAAAGGCATTGCTGACCATCGCCGCATTGGCGCCGGGAACGAACAGCATGCTGCGGCGCAGCCGGGTTTTATTCAGCGTTTTCATCTTTCGCCTCCCACGGCAGTTGGCCGCCCTCGCAGGCGCGCATCAGCGCGGTTTCCAGCCGGGCGCGCAGCACGCAGTCCAGCGCCCCCTTGTCGTCGACGATCACCTGCACCGGCTCCACCTCATAGCGCTGCAGCACCTCCAGCAGGGTGTGGCGTATCGCCGCGCCGAACTGTTTTTCCACGCTGCTGGCGATCAACAGATCGTGCTGCGGCCCCTCGGCGGGCGCGATGCGCACCATGACATCGCTGGATTCCAGCGTGCCGGCCATTGCTTCTCGGATAATTTTCATCATTCACCTGATTGTGCGGACTCAAAAGGATGCGGGGCCGCCTTGGCCCGGCGCTGCGTTTGCAGATCCTGCAGGTAGTACAGGGTGTCCGGCGGTACCAGCGGCGCGGCGGCGTGGAAGTCCCCCGCCGCCAGCAGCTTGCGCACCCAGGAGGCGGAGATCGCCGTGCCCTGATATTGCAAACGCTCGATTTCCACCAGCGCGATCGGCGGGCTGGGCAGCGCCGGCGTTTCCAGCCAGTAGCGCATGTCGCGGTTGTACTTCGCGGTCACCGCGCAGAACGGCTCGTTGCCGACAAAGCGGTGGGTAATGCCCAGCGCGGGCGCCAGATACTGGCGGAAGATCTTCAGATCGATTTCGGTGTAACAGTCGTCGGCCACGCCCTGATCCTTGATGAAGTAACAGGGGAAGGTGGCGCGCGAGATCACGTACTGCGAGCCTTCGTGTACCGTGAGGTTGGGAATATCGGCGGTGCCGGCCAGCACCAGCCGGCGCCGGTCTTCATAGCTGAAGCGCGAGGTGTTTTCCTTCACCAGAAACAGGTGCAGCCAGTCGCAACGTTTGGCCGCCTGACGCACCAGATACTGATGCCCGCGGGTGAAGGGGTTGGCGTTCATCACGATGCTGCCGATGGTATCGCCCGGCCGACGTTGGCTCGCCAGTTGGGCGGCGTAGCGCTTCAGGCGACACGGGCTGTTTTCCATCAGCACCACGATGCCCGGCACGGTGGCGATCGGGTAGAAACCGCACTGGCGGAACAGCGGCTCGTTCTGCACCTTGGTGTAGATAAACAGCTGAGTGTGATGGCGCTCGTAGGCCAGGTTCACCAGCTCGGTCGCCAGCGCCAGCGCCAACCCTTCGCCACGCATCAGCGGACTGATGGCGACGCATTTGATAATATTGTCGGCGATACCGCCGCAGGCGACCAATTTGTCGTGCTGGGTAACGGTAATAAATATTTCAACCGTGGTGTCGATATTCAGATCGTTACTGCGCAAGAAGGCGCTTATTTCCGAAATCGCTTTATGATCCGATCGCTTTACCCGATTAAATACGGCATCGCCTAACATAACACGCTCTCTGGGTTAACTGACAAACAACAAGTTAAATACAAAAAGGCATTTTAATTAACATCAACAAGGATAATTAAAACCTTAAAAACCATGGAGATAAACGCCGCTTCGCGTTCGATAAAGCAATGGTAAACAGAAAAAAAACGCCGATTATTGACCTATTTCACAAACCGTTCCCGGTTAATAAGTTATTTAATGTTCTTTATTTGCTTAATTAATCTTATGGTGTTTATTATTGAGATAATCTTTATTTGGCGCCGCAGTTTACTTACATTCATTTAGCATCTTGATTGCAATAGTAGGTTTCATTATGGAATGGCTGAACATCCTGATCGTTGAAGACGAAACGCCGCTGGCGGAAATGCACGCGGAGTTTATCCGCCAGAACGGCGGCTGCCGCCAGATTTGGCTGGCCGGCACCCTGGCGCAGGCGCGCGCCATGACCGAGCGCTTCAAGCCGGACCTGATTCTGCTGGACAACTTTCTGCCGGACGGCCAGGGCATCACCCTGCTGCGCGAACTGACGCTGAGCGGGTATCGCGGCGGCATCGTGTTCATCACCGCCGCCAGCGACATGGCCACCGTGGCCGAGGCGTTGCGTTACGGCGTGTTCGACTACCTGATCAAACCGCTGGCCTATGACCGGCTGAGCCAGACCCTGCAGCGCTTCAGCCAACGCCGCGAAGCGCTGAAGGACAAAGCGCGCCTCAACCAGCGCCGCATCGACGAGATGTTCAACACCTATGCCCGCGGCGAGCAGCAGGCGGCGCTGCCCGCCGGCATCGACGAGCTGACGCTGGGCAAGATCCGCGCGCTGTTCGCCGAACCCGCCGCGCGCCACACCGCTGAAAGCGTTGCGCAAAAAATGGGGCTCAGCCGCACCACCGCGCGCCGTTATCTGGAGTTTTGTACCGCCGCACAGCAGCTGCGCGCCGAGATCATTTACGGCAAGGTCGGCCGCCCACAGCGGATCTACCGCGCCGGCGAACCGCATTAACGGTTATTTGATCGCCCTTGCAAGGTTGCGTGTAACCGCTTTACTTTTTATGCGCCGGTCAGCATCTTGGTGAGCATCACCTAGCCGACAGGACGATCGCCGATGCCCGCTGCGCCCCTTGCTTCCCTGACCGAGATCCTCGCCCGCCGTGACTGGCAAAACCCGGCCTGCACCCACTACCGCCGGCTGGACGCTCACCCGCCGTTCGCCAGCTGGCGCACGGTGGAAGACGCGCGCGACGATGCCCCCAGCGCCAGCCGCCGGTCGCTGAACGGCGAGTGGCGCTTCAGCTATTTCCCGCGCCCAGAGGCGGCACTGGAAGGCTGGCTGCAGCAGGATCTGCCGGACGCCGCCCCGCTGACGGTGCCAGGCAACTGGCAGCTCGCCGGCTACGATGCGCCGATCTACACCAACGTGCGCTACCCGTTCCCGGTCGATCCGCCGCGCGTGCCGGAAGACAACCCGACCGGCTGCTACTCGCGCACCTTCAGCGTCGATCCGGCCTGGCTGGCCGCCGGCCAGACGCGCGTTATCTTCGACGGCGTCAACTCGGCGTTCTATTTATGGTGCAACGGCCACTGGGTCGGCTATTCGCAGGACAGCCGCCTGCCGGCGGAGTTCGATCTCAGCCCGTGGCTGCGGCCGGGTGAAAACCGGCTGGCGGTGATGGTGCTGCGCTGGTGCGACGGCAGCTATCTGGAAGATCAGGACATGTGGCGCATGAGCGGCATCTTCCGCGACGTCAGCCTGCTGCACAAACCCGCCGCGCACCTGAGTGATGTGCGCATCACCACGCCGCTGCATGACAGCTTTACCCGCGGCGAACTGGTGGTGACGGCGCGCGCCAACCGGCCCGGCCCGCTGCAGGTGCAGGTTCAGCTGTGGCGCGATGGCGCGCGGGTGGCCGAACGCACCCAGCCGCTCGGCAGCGAGATCGTGGACGAGCGCGGCGCCTATGACGATCGCGCCACGCTGCGCCTGCCGGTGGAACGCCCGGCGCTGTGGAGCGCCGAAACGCCCGCGCTGTATCGCGCCACCGTCGCCCTGCTCTCGCCCGAGGGGGAGATTATCGAGGTGGAGGCCTATGACGTCGGCTTCCGTCAGGTAGAAATCAGCGGCGGGTTGCTGAAGCTCAACGGACAGCCGCTGCTGATCCGCGGCGTTAACCGCCACGAGCATCATCCGCGCCACGGCCAGGTGATGGACGAGGCGACGATGCGCCACGACATCCTGCTGATGAAGCAGCACAACTTCAACGCGGTGCGCTGCTCGCATTACCCCAATCACCCGCTGTGGTACCGGCTGTGCGACCGTTACGGGCTGTACGTGGTGGACGAAGCCAATATCGAGACCCACGGCATGCAGCCGATGAACCGGTTGGCTGACGATCCGCTGTGGCTGCCGGCGATGAGCGAGCGCGTCACCCGCATGGTGCAACGCGATCGCAACCACCCTTGCATCATTATCTGGTCGCTGGGCAACGAGTCCGGCCACGGCGTAAACCACGACGCGCTGTACCGCTGGGTGAAAAGCCAGGATCCGACCCGCCCGGTGCAATATGAAGGCGGCGGCGCCGACACCGCCGCCACCGACATCATCTGCCCGATGTATGCGCGAGTGGATCAGGATCAGCCGTTCCCGGCGGTGCCCAAATGGGCGATCGGCAAGTGGATCGGCCTGCCGGAGGAGCCGCGCCCGCTGATCCTGTGCGAATACGCCCATGCGATGGGCAACAGCTTCGGCGGCTTTGAGCGTTACTGGCGCGCGTTCCACCATTACCCGCGCCTGCAGGGCGGCTTTGTCTGGGACTGGGTCGATCAGGCGCTGATCAAACGCGACGAGCGCGGCGAAGAGTTCTGGGCCTACGGCGGCGACTTCGGCGACTCCCCCAACGATCGCCAGTTCTGCCTGAACGGGCTGGTGTTCGCGGATCGTACCCCACACCCGGCACTGTTCGAAGCGCAGCGGGCCCAGCAGCTGTTCCGCTTCGCCTTCGACGCCGCCTCGCTGACGCTGACCGTCACCAGCGATTACCTGTTCCGCCACACCGACAACGAACAGCTCAACTGGCGGCTGGAGCTGGACGGCGTGGAGCGCGCCAGCGGCAGCTTCGATCTGGCGCTGCCGCCGCAGGGCAGCACTCGCTTCACCCTGCTCGACCGGCTGCCGATGCTGCATCAGCCCGGCGAGCTGTGGCTGAACGTGGAGGTGGTGCAGCCGCAGGCCACCGACTGGTCCGAAGCGCACCACCGCTGCGCCTGGGATCAGTGGCGGGTGCCGCGCGCGCTGCATCCCGCCCCGCCGCCGGCGCAGGGCCTGCCGCCCACACTGACTGAAGACGAGCAGGGGCTGACGCTCACCCACGGCGACCAGCGCTGGCGCTTCGAGCGCAGCAGCGGCCACCTGACGCAGTGGTGGCAGAATGAACAGCCGCAGCTGCTGACGCCGCTGCGCGACGGCTTTGCGCGCGCGCCGATCGATAACGACATCGGCGTCAGCGAAGCGGACCATATCGATCCCAACGCCTGGGTCGAACGCTGGAAGCTGGCGGGCCTGTACCGGCTGGAGGAGCGCTGCACGCGGCTGCAGGCGGATGCGATGCAAAACGGCGTGCAGGTGGTGAGCGAACACCAGTTCGGCGTGGACGGGGAGATTTTGCTGATCAGCCGCAAACAGTGGCTGTTCGACGCGTTGGGCGCGGTGAGCGTGAACGTGGAGGTCGAGGTGGCCGACGCCCTGCCGCCGCCGGCGCGCATCGGCCTGCACTGCCAACTGGCGACGGTGCAGCCGCAGGCGGAATGGCTGGGCCTGGGCCCGCACGAGAACTACCCGGATCGCTGCCTGGCCGCGCAACACGGGCGCTGGCGCCTGCCGCTGGCGGATCTGCACACGCCGTATATTTTCCCCGGCGAGAACGGCCTGCGCTGCGACACCCGCAGCCTGCGCTACGGCGGCTGGCGCATCGACGGCCGCTTCCACTTCTCGCTCAGCCGCTACGGCCTGCAACAGCTGATGGCCTGCAGCCACCAGCATCTGCTGCAGCCGGAAGCAGGCACCTGGCTGCATCTGGACGGCTTCCATATGGGGGTGGGCGGCGACGATTCCTGGAGCCCGAGCGTGCACCGGGATTACCTGCTCACCGCCGGCGTTTACCGCTATCAGCTGCGCCTGCAGCGGGCGCCCGAGGGCTAAATCTGCCAAAAAACTCAACGGGTTGCGCATTCTGTAAGCAAACAGTCACAGAATGTGTAATCCGCCTTTGACATGCCGACGGCGCCTCGCTATTATTCGCCCCGTTCACACGATTCCTCTGTAGTTCAGTCGGTAGAACGGCGGACTGTTAATCCGTATGTCACTGGTTCGAGTCCAGTCAGAGGAGCCATATTTAGAGAAGCCCGCTCAGGGAAACCTGAGCGGGCTTTTTGCTGTTGGGCGGATCATAATCGGTGATCCCCTACACTCTCTCTACCCGACACCGTTCAGCCATCCGTTGAACGGGTGAGTTTCTCCCATTGTTCAATTTCCTTACCTAGCGCCTCGAGCTTTTGCCGCACCAAACTTAATGCGTCACTGCCTAACAACAGATGCGTTGGCGGGTTCCCGCTCTCGATCAATGCCAGCATGGCGTGAGCCGCCTTAACCGGATCGCCGAGTTGCTTGCCGCTTTTTTCCTGGCGCGCCTGACGAACAGGTTCAAATAGCGCGTCATAGTCAGGGACACGGCGAGGGCTGCGTACCATTGAACGCCCGGCCCAGTCCGTTCGAAACGAACCGGGCGCCACGGCGGTCACGTGTAGGTTGAACGGGGCAAGCTCTTTACTTAAGGTTTCTGATATTCCTTCCAGTGCAAATTTGCTGCCGCAGTAATAGCTGATACCGGGCAAGGTAATGAAACTGCCCATTGAGGTGATATTGATAATGTGGCCGCGACGGCGCTGGCGCATGCCCGGTAGCACGGCTTTGATCATCGCCACCGCGCCAAACACATTGACGTCAAACTGGCGGCGCAGCTCTGCAAGCGGGGATTCTTCCAGAATGCCTTCATGGCCGTAACCGGCATTGTTCACCAGCACATCTATCGGACCGACGGCGGACTCTATCTCTCCAACCACCTCATCAATACGTTCATCGTCCGTGACATCAAGCAGATAGCCAAAAGCCCGCTGCGTATCGAGCGCGGCGAAAGCCTGCAGTGCTTCGCTGTTGCGCACCGTCCCTACAACCCGATGCCCCACGGCGAGGGCTTCTCGCGCCAGCGCCTGACCAAAGCCACTGCTGACGCCGGTAATTAAAATCGTTTTTGCAGATGCCATAAAAAGAACTCCCATGAACCATGAAGGTTGCATGGTATTCTCTTCCCTGCCGTATTTTTAGGCCGTATTTTCTCTTTTTCTTGCCTGATTTTATGAGGTGGTGGGATGTCCGACATGATTGCACTGATGAATAGACTTGCGGTGCAAGAGGGATACAACCTCACTGCCCTACCTGATGTGCGAATTTTGCGTTCCGATCGCCCGCTTGCCAGAACGCCGGTGCTTTACGATCCGGGGATCGTGATCGTCTGCCAGGGCAGCAAACGCGGCTATTTCGGTCAACAGACCTATTTATATGATGAGCAGCACTACCTGGCGGTTTCGGTGCCGGTGCCGTTTGTGATGGAAACCGACGCGTCGGCAGCACATCCGCTGCTGGCGATTTATATGCATCTGGATTTTCAGCTTGCCGCGGAACTGATGTTGCAGATTGAACAGCATGGCGCCCCGCATCCTCCCGTCGCGCCGCAAAGCATGATGTCGAGCCCCATGGACAGCGCGGTAAAAATGGCCGTACTTCGCTTACTTGAAGTCCTGGCTAACCCACTTGAGGCGGCGATCCTCGGCCCGGCGCGGGTGCGTGAGCTTTATTTCCGCGTGCTGACAGGCGCACAGGGCAATGCAATGCGTGCCGCGCTGGCCTTGCAGGGGCAGTTTGGCAAAATCGGTAAAGCGTTGCAGCACATCCATGCCGCTTACGCGGAGCCGTTAACGCTGACACAGCTGGCGATGATGGCCGGCATGAGCGTGCCAACCTTTCATAGCCATTTCAAGGCGATAACGCAGATGCCGCCAATGCAGTATGTGAAATCGGTACGCCTGCACCAGGCACGGATGCTGATGGTGCGCCAACAAATCACCGCCGCCGCCGCGAGTTACGCCGTTGGCTATGAAAGCCCATCGCAATTTAACCGCGAATTCAAGCGTCTGTTTGGCCTGCCACCGGCAGAGGAGATAAAGCGTATGCAGCATCACTTTGCCATTCCGCCCGCGCAGCCTGCGTCGGTATTTGTTTCATCGCACTGAGGCTTATTCAGTATGGCGAACGCGACCTTGAGGTATAGAGTACTAACGTTTTTGGTGACCGATACCAGCAGCTTAGCTATCAAGCAACGCTCGCCCTTTTGCAGTTCACCAGCCGCAAGGAAGTGGAAGAATTGCATACCCTTTGCCGAGGACGGTTGCGTCTTTATCAAAGTACGCGCCGCCGATACCGAATCGCTGGAGAATTTCCTGATGGAGATCCAGAGCTTTGAGGGCGTACGCTCTGTGCGCAGCGACATCTCGCTTTCCACGTTTCTGGCGCGCGGGCCTTCGCCGGATTAAGGCGCACTGCTCTTCTGGCGTGAGGTGAAAAACGTCAACACTCCGGCGCAAAGCAGCAGCATGCTACTGATGGCAAAGGCGCTCTGCCAGCCGAGATGGTCAAACACCATGCCTCCTGTCGTTGAACCAAGCGCAATCGAGAGCTGAATCACCGCAACCATCAGTCCGCCTCCGGCTTCCGCATTGTCGGGAAGCGTGC
This sequence comes from Serratia sp. CY33802, assembly GCF_052169095.1. Lineage (NCBI taxonomy): Bacteria > Pseudomonadati > Pseudomonadota > Gammaproteobacteria > Enterobacterales > Yersiniaceae > Serratia > Serratia sp. CY33802. The sequence goes on along the minus strand of NZ_JBJNLL010000001.1, from coordinate 398,050 downwards.
GGGCAATCCATGTCCACCATCCCGTTGGGGCGGCGGTGGCCAGCATGCCCCAGAGACCTAACAGCAGCGAGACAGCCCAAACGTGATGCCCGGTAAGAATCAGGGCGACGGCAATGACGGCCATCAGCCCAGGGATAACCATCAACGTTAGGTAGAATTTCCTGTTGAGGAATGCCGAGACAACCAGCGTGCCAATAAAACCGGCCATGCCGATAATCAGTAAAATCAACGACAAGCCAGAGGAATCAACACGCGTCACCGTCTCCAGGAATGGGCGCACATAGGTAAATAGCGCAAACTGCCCCATAAAGAACAGGCCACAGGCCAGCATGCCAAGAGAGACAACAGGACGAGCGAACAGGCGGAGTACGGTTCCACGTGATGCAGGAGCTTTATTGCCGTTCATACCAGGCAAACTAACGCACTGCCAGATAAAGGCCACCACCGCGATAGGAACCAGGCACAAGAAAGCGCCTCGCCATCCGACAGTGGCGCCAAGGTAGCTCCCCAGCGGGGCTGCCACTACCGTCGCCAGCGCATTGCCGGCGTTGAAAATAGCCAGGGCACGCGCGACTTGATGTTGTGGCACCAGACGAATCGCCGTTGCCGCAGACATCGACCAGAATCCCCCGATCGCAATACCTATCATCGCGCGACCGGCCATATACACCAGATAACTGGAGGCCAGTGCGATAACGAGCCCCGACACGGCCATCAGAAACGTCATCCCCAGTAACAGGGACTTGCGATCCCTGTTTCCAGCCAGCGCCGAAAGCGTCAGGCTGGTCAGGACGGCCAGCGCGCCGGAGATGGCAATCCCCTGTCCTGCCAGTCCCTCCGTCACGCCTAAATCACGGGCAATCGGCGTAAGCAGGCTGACGGGCATAAATTCCGATGCAATCAGCACAAAGACGCACAGGGTCATGGCAAAAATGCCGCTCCAGTGAGCGTGCTGATTATTCGGTGATGGTGTTTGGCTAAGTATAGACATAGTCAGATTTCACAAAAGTCAGAATAAAGCCACCGCGTAGACAGGTGGCTTTTAATGTTGTCAGTAGAGGGTTTATTTCAGATTGGCTTTGAAAAATTGTTCGAACTTAGCGAAAGGTATTTTTCCGGCAACGTTATCGTACAGGTCCACATGATTTGCACCGGGGACAATCACCAGCTCTTTGTCTTTACTGCCGACCGCCTTATAAGCATCTTCGGCAAAATAGCGTGAATGCGCTTTCTCGCCGGTCACGATAAGCGTCGGGATGGTGATTTCACTGGCGTAGCTCAGCAGCGGCATATTCATAAACGACAGCGGCATCGTTGCCGTCCACGCTCCCGTAGAGTTAACGGAACGCGCGTGGAAACCGCGCGGCATGCGGTAGTAATCAAAGAACTCCTTCAGCACCGGATGCGGATCGGCCGGCAGGGTTTCTGGCAGAATGCGCTGACCCGCGCTGACCTTGCCATTTCTGTCGACGTTAATATCATGAGCGCCGTGAGCGAACGTTCCACTTTCCGCATCCTTCCAGCGCTGTTCATTCAGATACTGCAGAACGGCACGACGGTCAGCGGTGGAGTAACGGTCTTTGCCATCTCCCACGCCATGGCCCATCGCCCGACTCATATCGTACATTACGCTTGTTGCCACTGCTTTAACGCGGGTATCCATCGCGGCGTCGTTTAACGCCATGCCACCCCAGCCGCAAATGCCGAGCAGCCCGATACGGTTGCGGTCCACCTCTTTTTGCAGCCCTAAGAAATCCACCGCCGCGCTGAAATCTTCCGTATTGATATCCGGTGAGGCGACGTTTCGCGGATAGCCGCCGCTTTCCCCCGTGTAAGAGGGATCAAACGCCAGGGTAATAAACCCTTGTTCCGCCAGCGTCTGCGCATACAGTCCGCTGGATTGCTCTTTCACCGCGCCAAAAGGCCCACTGACCGCAATCGCCGCCAGCTTGCGATCGCCGCGATCTTTGGGCAGGTAAAGATCGCCCACTAAGGTGATGCCATATCGATTCTGGAACGAGACTTTACGATGATCGACTTTCTGGCTCTCGGCGAACGTTTTATCCCATTTATCTGTCATGGATACAGGGGCGTTCGGATTGGTTGAATCAGCATAACTCATTGTCGTGACTCCACTTAATGATGCGAATAACAGCATGGCCGGCATCGCGGTTTTTAGCGTTCGGGTGAAGGTTTTCATAAAAATCCCCATGAAAAACAAGAGAGATACAGGTTTCCTACGGACAACGCTGCGGTGCTTTGTTTTGATGGGGTCATTATAGTGAGCAGAATTAGTGCTGATTAGAGGGGTATTACTGCTAAGATTGATACCATATTGTTATAAATTAATGCTGAGTTTGCTGTCGTTCAGGAGGGATTATTCAATGGCGAAAAGGGAGAACTACAACGAGTTGTACCTATTTATGCAGGTGGTACGGGAAGGCAGTTTTACCGCGGCGGCTCAACGGCTGGGGCTTGCTCAATCAGGGGTCAGCCGTTCCGTTCGTGAGCTTGAGGAAAGGCTGGGTGTCCAGCTACTGGTGCGCACCACGCGTAAACTGTCGCTGACGCAAGCGGGCGAGCAGCTCTACCAGAAGACGGCATCTGGATTTGATACGCTAGATCTAGGGCTTGCCGCGCTGGCACATTATCGAGAGACCCCTTCCGGCACGGTTCGTATCAATGCCAGCCAGCACGCGATTGATAAATGCCTGCTGCCAAAGCTTGCGATATTTAAACAGCGCTATCCTGATATCAGGCTGGAACTCATAAACGAGAGCAGGTTCGTCGATATTATCGAAGAAAGATTCGATGCGGGCGTTCGCCTGGGGCCCGAAGTAAGCACTGGCATGGTTGCTGTACGCATTACGCCCGATATGGAGATGGCCATTGTGGGTACCCCTGAGCATTTTCGTCGCTACGGTTTTCCGCAAACCCCGGCGGATTTAACAACGCATCCCTGTATCGCCTATCAGTTTGCCGACGGCAGCGTGTACCAGTGGGAACTCAATCAGGATGATAAAAAAATCACTCATCGGCCTGAAGGACAATGGGCCTTATCTGACAGTTATATGGAAGCAGAAGCCGCCCGGCTGGGCTTGGGGCTGGCCTATGTTCCTGTCGAACTGGTCACAGATGATCTGGAACGCGGGGCGCTTATCAGAGTTTTACAGCGTTACAGCCTGCGAATGGAGGGGTTGTTTCTCTATTACCCTCATCGCAATGTATCCCCCGCTCTGCGAATGGTCATTGAAACATTGAAAATCTGAGCGTTTAGCGATGACCGAGCCTTCACTGTGCAGAATGGTGTTAGGTCGTATTTTTGCACTTTCAATCCTAAGGGCTGCTATACGAAGAGCGGACGTCCCATCCAGCGAAAGAACGTAAAAAAACCGCCTCACGGCGGTTTAGTTATCCAGTTAGGAAGTTGCGCTTGCAAGCCGTGCTGCAAATCCAATGAAGAACATACCTACCAGCGCGTTTCCGGTGGCAGATAACCTACGGTTGCCTTTCAGACGACTGAGCAGATAAGAGCCGCAGAAAACGAGGAAGCCGAAATAAACGAGAGTAATCGCGAACATCACTGCAGCAAGAATGATAAACGCCATCCAGGAGTGCTCAGCCTGAACATTGATGAACTGGGCGAAGAAAGAGATATAGAACAGCAGCGTCTTTGGATTCAATAGCGTAACCAGCATTCCGCGCCCGATGATCCCCTTAGCATCAGCTGAAGATTTCTTTTCCTCACTCGTTTCGACCGCTGGCTTAAAGATAGCGCGTATCGTCTGGACTCCGAGATAGAACAGATAAGCAGCACCTGCGTATTTGATGGCGTTAAACAAGGCTGGTGTTGAGCTGATAACTGCCGCCAGCCCGCACCAGGCCAAAAGAACCAGGATAACGTCGCTCAGGAGGATGGAAAATATTGCAGCAAAGCCTCGCTTGATGCCGCTGGTAATGCTCGTTTTAATCACGAACAGGGTTTCAGGGCCTGGCACAAGGACTATCAGCGTCGCACCAAGCAGGTACGTCCAGAAATTCACGACACCAAAATCAGCAAACATTTTCACTCCAGTTCTCTCGTTTTCAACGAGGCCATTCTAACTAAAGTTACGTTAATGGAAACACATCGCCACGGCTTTCAATTCACAATCAATGTCTGCTCCTGGTACAAAGCCGGCCGTCAGATTGCTAACCCTACCAATCCCCACAAACACCAAAAGGCCCGCCCCCAGGCAGGCCTTTATCCCTCCGCAATGTCTCAGGCCCCATCCCGCTCCGCAACCCGCGCCATCAATGCCCCCAGCAACGCCAGGTCGACCAGCAACGCCAGCGCGAAACAGGCTCCCTTTATCCCCGGTGCGGCATAGGTTTGCACCAGCGAAGCGGCAATCACTACGGCCACGATAGTCACCACCATCGTCAGCCTGCACGCCACGGCGAACGCCGCTTTCTCCCCCACTGCCGTGCGGTAGGCGACGCCCTGCCCCAGACCGCCGAGGACGATGCCCGCCAGCAGGGCCGGCCAATCATGGCCGCCGAACAGCATCAGCAGCGTCAATAGCCACCCCACCGCTGCCAGTAAAAAGCCGTAGCGGAGAATCGCCAGCGCAGGCCGGTTCCGCAGCGGCCGTAGACGGGCCAGTGCGGCGCCGCCGAGAAACGCCAGCGCCAATGCCGTTAGCAGCATCAGGGTCGCGCCGATGCCCAGCAGATTTTCGGTCTTCAGCAGCAAGGCGCCTGCCGCGGCCGGCACGCTGAGCGCCAGGGCGCTCGCCGCCGCTCCCGTGTGTGCCATGGCGCCCAGGGCACCGTTGTTGATATAAAGGCTCATCGTTCACTCCCGACATGATGGAAATGATGAAATAAATTCATTTCCCTGTTCACAGGTTAGTAGCCTATCTCTTGTATAATCGCTCAGACAAACTCATAGTTTTCAGCCTTGGATGAGAATAATTCAGCCATGAGAAAAACCCGTTTGCCGCCGCTGGGCGCGCTGCGCGCCTTCCACGCCGTGGCCGGCTGCCGCAGCTTCAAGCTGGCCGCCGAGGCGCTGGGCGTCAGCGCGACGGCAGTCAGCCACCAGATCAAGCTGCTGGAGTCGGTGCTGGAATGCCGGGTGTGCGAGCGCAGCGCACATGGCGTCAGCCTGACCGAGACCGGCGAGATCCTGTATGCCGGCACCCAGCGCGCCTTCGCCGCGCTGGAGCAGTCCGTCGCCCAAATCACCCGCGCCCAGCAGCCGCCGGCGCTGACCGTCACCACCACCTCCAATTTTCTCACCCACTGGCTGGTGCCGCGCCTGGCCGATTTCAAGGCGGAGTTTCCCGCCATCGATCTGCGCCTGCACACCAGCGTCGAGCGGGTCGATCTCAGCCAGCGCACCGTGGACGTCGCCATTCGCTACCGCGAAACGCCGGAAAGCGATCTGCACTGCACCTTGCTGCATGAGGATCGTTTTATCGTGGTGGCCAGCCCGGCGCTGGCGCTGGAGCGCATCGAGGATTTGCAGCGGGTAACGCTGTTTCACGTGGAACATCGGCAGGTGCCCGCCGACGCGCCGACCTGGGAAAACTGGCGGCGGCGCTACGGGCCGGAAGGGTTGAATGTGGAAGCCGGGCTGACCTTCAGCGACGAAACCCATGCGCTGCAGGCGGCGGTGGCCGGCCAGGGGGTGGTGATCGCCAGCCGGCTGCTGGCACGCGATTTGTTGCAGCGCGGCGTGTTGGCCGCGCCGTTCGAGATGGCGTTACCCGGCGCCAACTACTATCTGATGGCCACCGAAGAAACTGCGCAGCGCCCCGATATCATTGCGCTACGCGAGTGGTTGCTGCGGCAAATGGCGGCGGGCTAACGGCTCTCGGGGGCGATCTCCCCCAGGCGGATCGCCACGCTGATCGCCTGCGCGGTGGTGGCGGCGCCAAGGCGTTGGCGAATGCGGCGCAGGTGGTTTTCCACCGTGCGTTCAGACAGGCCGAGCATCGCGGCGATATCCGCCTGCCGCCGGCCGATGGCGGTCCAGCTCAGCACCTCGCGCTCGCGCGCCGACAGCCGGCTCCCCCCCTCACCGGCTGCCGGTTCGAACAGCCGCCGCGCCGCCAGAAAGGCCGCCGAACCCACGAGCGACAGCGCCAGCCGCACCGGCGGCGAGGTGTCGATGCGCTCGCCCCCCAGGCTGACGGCCCCCTCCAAACCGGCGGGGCCGAACACCGGGATCTGCACGCCGTGCAGACCGGCTCCGCGCGGCGTGCGCACAATCCGGTAACGCTCGCCCTGCCGCGCCCGGGTCTTTGTCCAGAAGAACGGCTCGCTGGCCCGCAGCATGTGCCGGGTCACCGGGCAGTGCCGCACGTAGGTCAGCGCATCGACCGCCTCCCCCTCGCCGAACCAGTCGCCTTCGACCCAATAGATATGCTCGATCCCCGCCTCCGCCGCAGCGGAAGCGGAAAACAGCACAAAGCGATCGAAACCGAACGGCGCGGCGAAGGCGCGAACCCGCCCCTGAATGGCGGACAGGGTTCGCTCGTGGTCCATCGCCAGCGCCGTCTGGAAAGCGCGCTGCGCGATCTCGTCGCTCATCGCGTGGCGACGTCGGCCAGCAGCGTCTCTGCCGCCAGTTTGCCGAGGTTGTTGGAAGCCAGCGGGCTGTCGCCGGTCAGCAGGCGCCGATCTTTATGCACCTTGCCGGTGATGTCGGCGTTGACGATCTTAACGCCCCGCTCGCGCAGGCGTTCGCCCACCAGCCAGGGCATCGGACCGGGAATATAGCCGATGTCGATGTTGGCGCCGGTATCGAGCGAGTCCGGGAACACGCACATCTCATAGCCACGATAGAGGAAATCCTCTTTGTTCTCGCCGATGCCCGCCGCCAGCAAACCGGCCGGCCCGTGGCACAGCGAAATCACGTAGCGATCGTTGTCATGCGCCCAGTGCAGGGTCTTTTTCACCTCTTCGCTGAACGGGATATCATTGAGCACGCCGTGGCCGCCGGGAATGAAAACGCCGAGGTAGTTGCCGCCATCCAGATCCTTCACCACTTCCGTCAACTTTTTCGGCTGCTTGAGCTGGCTGCGGTACTTCTCGTAGGTGGCCTTGACTGCTTCATCTTCATGCGGGAACGCCCACATCTCCAGCTTCACCGGATCGCCGGACGGCGTGGCGATGTCGATCTCGAAACCGGCCAGATCCAGGTGATACATCGGCAGCAGCATCTCGACCGGATGGTTGCCGGTGGAGAAGAACTTGCCGTTTTGCATCAGCAGGTAACGCTCCTGCGAGGCGATCATCAGCACCTTCCACTTGCCGCCGCGATAGGCGTTCGGGTAGCTGGCGCCCGTGAAGTCGGTTTTGGACGAGGTGTACTGGCTGAGGGAGTAAGGGGATGGGAAGAACGCGTTGTCTTCCGCCACATCCGGGGTGGGATTACGATCGTTGGATACTGAATCAGTCATGATTATCTCCATATTCACCGTTGCATTTCTCTTTCAGCTTAAATAACCGCCGGCGGGGCCGCAATGAGGGATATCCCTCAATCACCCTCGCGCTGGCGGCGCTCAAGCGGGGTGCGGTAGCGCGACAATGAACGTTTCTTCGCTGACGCCGGCATATTCGTACCGGCACTTTCTCACCGGTACCTGGAAGTAACGCTCCAGGATATCCTCTTGCAGCAAGGCGTTTTTATCGCCAAACATGCACTGTCGCTTATTCATCAGCAGGCACTTGTCGGAGATGCGATCGGCATAATGCAGAAAATGCGTATTCAGCACGATCGTCATCTGCCGCTCTTTGGCGAGGCGCCAGAGCATCTCGATCATTTTAGCCTGATTGTAAAAATCCAGATTCGATTCCGGTTCGTCGAGGATCATGACGTCGGGATCCGCCGCCAGCGCCTTGGCGAAATAACACATCTGCAGTTCTCCACCGCTGATCTGGTTGATATTTTTCTGCGCCAGCGGCGCGATCTCCAGCGCATGCAACACCGCCTGCGCCTTGGCGACATCTTGCCGCCGCGGCCTGGCGAACCACCCCGCCTGGCGGGCACAGCCGAAAGTGACAAAATCGAGCACCCCATAAGCGAAATGCGGCGTTTTCGCCTGCGGCACATAGGCCAACCGGGCGGGCCGATTGTCGACCAGGCCGATCTTGCACCCGCCAGACAGGGGCCGGCACAGGCCCGCGATGTGTCTCAGCAACGTGGTTTTACCGGCGCCGTTCGGCCCGAGCACGCTGAGGATCTCGCCCCGCGCCAGATGAAAACTGACGTTGTCGAGAAGGGGTTCTCGCCCCTTGAAACCCAGGGTCAGCTGGTTAACTGTGATCATGTTTGCTGCTCGTAATAAAAAGGAGAGCGAAAAGCGGCGCGCCGATCAGCGCGGTCAGGATGCCGATCGGGATTTCAGCATAGGTGGCCCCTCTGGCGATATTGTCGATCACCAGCAAAAACAGCGCCCCGCTCAGCGCCGAAGCGGGGATCAGGCGGCCGTGGTTATACCCCAACACGCTTCTCACCAAATGCGGGATCACCAAGCCGACCCACCCCACCACGCCGGCCAAGCTCACCGAGGCGGAAACCAGCAGAGAGGCGGCGATCAGCAACAGGATCTTCAGCCGAGGCGGATTCAGGCCGGCGATGCGCGCCTCGTCGTCCCCAAGAGAGAGAATGTTCATATTCCACCTGAGCCGGTAGATAGTCAGGTAACACGCCGCAAACAGCGGGATCAGCCAATAAACCTGCGCTTTCGCTACCGAAGCGAAACTGCCCATCAGCCAGAAGACGATCGCCGGCAAGGTATCCTGCGGATCGGCGACATATTTTATGACCGAGACAAACGCGATAAACAGCGACGCGATAATCATGCCGGACAAAATCGTGGTGAGTGCATCCTGCCGGCGTTTGAGGCGGCAGATGCCCAGCACCAGCAGCAAGCTCACCACGCCGAAAAGAAACGACAGCAGGGAACTCAGGGCAAAAGGCAAACTCAACAAAATGCCCAGCGCAGCGCCAAAGGCGGAGGCGGAAGAGGTGCCCAGCACGTCCGGGCTGGCCAGCGCGTTTTTCAGCACCGCCTGAAAGGTCGCACCGGCGACCGCCAACCCACCGCCCACCAGCATCACCGCCACCACCCGCGGCGCGCGCAGGTTAAAAATCACCGAGTAGCGGGCCTGGTTTTCCCCCGGCATGTTCCCCTGCCATAAAATCTGCACCACATCATGGGCCGACAAGGCGTAGCGGCCGGCAAACAGCGATGCGAAGGCGACCACACAGAGCGAAATAAACAATCCCGCCATGATCGCCACATATTTTCCTCTGCCCGGCATCCCCAAGCTCCTCCAACGAACTCACGCTATTCAACCGTGGCACTAGCGTTGCGCCAGCACCTCATCCAGCAACCGGTCCGGGATCGCATAAGAGAACATCGTCTGATAATAGCGACGCGTCTCCTCCCGCAGCGTTTTGTCGCTAATGTCTTCAGGGGCATACCGGTTGATCATAAACAGCGGCAGCAGTGACGTTTCCGCCGACAGGCCCCCCCAGTTGTGAATGCCCACCGGCGTCGAGAAAACCTTGCCGTTTTTCACCGCCCTGAGCGTCTCCCACGCCTGGCCGGGGATCCCCCCGCGCAGCAGTGCTTTGGCGCTGCCGAACACCACGAAAATCACATCCGGATCCCAGGCCATGATCTGCTCCATCGAAACGTTGATGTACCTGCCGGCATCCCCTTTTACCGGCAAATCCCCGGCGACATTGTCCATGCCGGCCATTTTCAGGTAGGTGTCGCCGTAGGTATGCGGGCCGCTCACCTTCAGCTGCCTGCCGTCGCTTTCTTCGAGATACAACGCCCTGACGTGCTGCGCGCGGATGGCGGCGGCATAGGGGCGGATCTGTTTCAGGGTCTTTTCCCAGGCGTCTTTGAATTTATGCGTACGCGGCAGGCCGAGGGTGTCGGCGAAGGTATTTTCCCAATACACCTGGGTAACCATCGGCTGGTATTTGGTCTTCCCGCCGGCGTCCAGATCGACCGTCATCACGCCCGCCCTTTCCAGCCGATCGTCCTGGCTTTTGCCGTAGTAATAAATGATGTCGGGCCGCAGATTCATTAACGACTCCATGTTGACCCGATAGTCTTTATTGATGAAATCGGACGTGATCCTGCCGATATCCGGCTTCATGTCCTTCAACACATGCCTATCGGCATGCATGAACGCCCAGGGCCCCACGCCGACGACGTGCCGATAGGCCGCCTCGTTCGCCAGGATCACGCCGAAGGGGCAGTTGCCGGTGATGACGATCCGCGGGTAGCTGCCGGGCAGCGTTTGCGTCGCCGCGCTTTGCAACGGCTCGGCCGCCGCCGGCAGGCTGGCGCCGGCGCAAGGCACCGTCGGCAAGGCAAATAGGGCCAGCAGCGCGGTGGCGATAAATTTCACTGTTACGCACATGGTGCCTCCTGCGCGCACGCTCGGCGGCGCGCGTCGATGGGCTGTATTAGGCCGACGCGGCGATGCCTGCTGCCATAATGGTGATCCCGGCCACAAAGACGATTGCCGTGGTGGCTACCGCGCCGCCGCCAACCAACGCGGCGGTTTTTCCCGTGGAAAGGTCTTTTCGTTGCAGGAAAGAAAGCTCTGCCAGGGGAATGATTTTTCCGCTGTCGGCGACGATGTCTTTAGGTTCCACCTTCGCCACCTTCAGCTCGCCGCCGCTGCCGTCCTTCAGACCATATTTCAACTGGTCGCCGACATAGACCGGCGGCTGCAGCAGGTAATACGGGCTATTGAGCCCCGCCTCTTTTTGTTGCAACGCCACGTCGTGGTAGGTCGTGCAACCGGCAAGGGAAAACGCCGCCATCCCGATAACCAACGGCACTAATGGGATAAATCGCATGGGAAACCTCGTGCTTCTATTTGCTGGTTTTTAACGTAACGGCGGACTTGAAGCGCATATAGCTCACGACCAGAGAAAGGAACGAGAATGCCGCCCCCGCCATTAAACTGATATTCGTCGCTTGCGCGCCGCGCATATTGAAGAAAATCGCCACTAATGCCGAACCGACGATTTGCCCGATCAATCGGGAGCTGCCCAACAGGCCGCTGGCGATGCTGCTGTTTTCATGGGACACAGAGGTCATGATCAGCAGGTTGTTCGGTGATTGAAACAGGCCGAAACCGATGCCGCACAGCGCCACGCGCCATACGATCGCCCCATTCGACGGATCGCTCGGCAAATTGGCCATCAGCAGCATGCCTGCCAGCAGACAGGCGAGGCCCGAGAGGGCAACAAGATTGGGATCGTATTTCTTGGCCAAATCGCCGGAAATTAGCGAAGACGCCATGGTGGCCAGCGGCCAGGCGGTCAGCAGCAGACCGATGTCCACCACGTTTCTTTGCAGGACATTGTGGAAATAGAAAGGCAGCGATACAAAAGCCAAAAGCTGGGTGCTGTAAGACAGCATCGACATCAGCAAAGACAATGACAGCGTCGGGTTATGCAGCATCGCGATCGGGATCAGCGCGGCGTTAGCCTTTCTTTTCTGATTGATGTACAGCCACCCGGCCAGCCCGGCGAATACCGCAAAGCTGAGCGCCGCCGCCGGCAGATGGTGGGTAGTCATGCTCATCGTGCTGAGCGAGAAAGCGATAAACAGCACAAACACCAACAGAGCCCCCCCGCTGTCGAATCCAACGCTGCGCCGCTCGCGGGGGGCCAGGAAGATCAGGCTCAGCAGCAGCGACAGGCAGGCGATGGGAACATTGATGGTAAACAGCCAGTTCCAGCTCGTCTGAGAAAGTATCGCCGAGGCGATGGACGGCCCGGCGGCGGCGGAAACCGACACCACCATCACATTAATCCCCAGACCGCGCCCCAGCAGCCTTTCCGGGTATATCTCCTTGATCAGCGCCGCATTGACGCTGAGCACCGCCGCCGCACCGAAGCCCTGTATCACCCTGAATGCCGTCAGCATCGACAGCGTCGTGGACAGCGCGCAGCCCAAGGATGAAAAAGCGAACAGCACCACCCCGGCTATAAAGATCTTTTTATTGCCCACCGCGCGGCCCAGCGCCGCGAAGGGCATCAAAGAGGCGACAACGGCAAACTGGTAGGCATTAATAATCATGATGGAGGCCGATTCGGAAACGCCGAAATCTTTGGCGATAACCGGCAATGCCACGTTGGCGATGGTACTGTCGAGCATGGCGATGACCGTGCTTAACGAGACCGCGAGAACGGCGAATATATTTAGTGTCTCTTTTTCCTGGTGTTTAAAAGTCATGTTAACGCTCCAAAAACGTGAGTAGCTTCATGCCGGCGGCAAAGACCCCGTTTTTTATCCGTTTTAATATTTACGTTATAACATATCAATTAAAGAGGAGAATAAATCTCATTTGAAATATTAGATTAAATAGTGTGTCAAAATAAGAATTAACAAATGCAAAACAAATTTATATCAATACAAACATTCAATAAACAAAATAAATGCAGTATAAAAAACCAGTGAATTTAAGGAATGACATTAAAAGTAACAGCCGCTAACAGACAACCCCGCCGGCGCGTGAAATTGTTATGTTATAACAAAAACACCCTTTCCTTTTATGCTGGTTAACCTTATGGCTAAGACGGACCTTTTGAACACCCGGTTATCTCGCCGCAGAATGATGTTGGCAGGGTTGGCGGCCCTGGCGCTGAACGGCGCCGTTTCCCCGCTGGCTCACGCCCACGGCCTGCCACGTCCCAAAAAGCAGAACGGCCCTCAGGGGGCGCGAAAAAGATTCCTGGTCATGTTGGATCCCGGTCATGGCGGCATCGACTCCGGCGCCATTGGCCACACCGGTTCGCTGGAAAAACATGTCGTTCTGGAGATCGCCAGAAATGTGCGTGCACAGCTTGATCGACACGGCATCGATGCCCGCCTGACGCGCGACAGCGACGTTTTTATTCCGCTGTACGATCGGGTGGAGATCGCGCACCGGCATGGCGCCGATCTTTTCATGTCCATCCACGCCGACGGCTTTACCTGCCCCAGTGCCTGCGGCGCGTCGGTTTTTGCGCTTTCCAATAAAGGCGCCAGCAGCGCGATGGCGAAATACTTATCGAACAGTGAAAACGCGGCGGACGATCTCGCCGGCCCCAACGTCATCAAGAAAGATCGCTATTTGCAGAAGATACTGTTTGATTTGGAGCAGACGGAAACGATCAAAGAGAGCCTGGCGCTGGGCTCGCACCTGATTCAGCATATTGCGCCCATCCATCATTTGCATGCCAAAAATACCGAACAGGCGGCCTTCGTGGTCTTAAAGTCCCCGTATATTCCTTCCGTCTTGGTGGAAACCTCTTTCATCACCAACCCTGAGGAAGAAAGGCTGCTCGGCACCCCCGCCTTCCGAAATAAAATTGCCACGGCGATCGCTCAGGGGATCGTCAGTTACTTTAAACGCGAAACGCACGCTTAAGCTTCGCCGGGGCGGCAAGCACACGGGCTTGCCGCGCACAGGGACGGTGCCATCATGATAAAACGCAATCCTCGTTATTTTTCGGCGGGCATGCTGTTCCCCCTGCTGGCCCTGTTGCCGCGCGGCGCCTTCGCCGTGTCGTTGATGGGATCGCAGCAAAACAGCCTGAATTTCTACGGCACGATTATCGCCAGACGCTACAGCGGCCAAAACGAACGCGACGACGGCGACCGCAGCTACCTCTATTTCGGCCTGATAGGCAAAAAAAAGATCGCGCCGCGCTGGCAGGCTTACGCCCACTGGGAATATACCGTCAGCTTCGCCGACGCGAGCCGAAACAGCACCCGGCTCGCCTATATCGGCGTGCAAAACGCCACCCTGGGCAGCCTCGATATCGGCCGCAACTGGGGCGTACTTTATGATGTGACCGCCCTGACCGATCGCTCCCCGCTGTTTAGGGAAATGGCGTACAACTACATCGATAACTTTATGCGCGGCCGGGCGCATAACCTGCTCACCTACCGCCAAACTTTCAGCCTGTTTCAGCGGCGCGCCGCCCTCGCGTTGCAATATCAGTTCAAAGACGGCGACGATCGGCAAGCGCCGGGCAAACAAAACGGCAACGGCTTCGGCGCTTCGTTCCGTTATGCGCTGACGCCGACGCTCAGCCTCATCGCCGCCGCCTCGGCGTCTCAAACCACGCAGCGGCAGCAACACGCCGCCGGCTATCGCCGACGCATCGATACGCTGGCCGAAGGGGTTCTCTATGCGTCGAAAAAAATCTATCTTGCGGCCGTGTTCACCCAAAGCGACAACGCCATCAGCCCACAACAAACCGCTAACCGCGGCTCGGCGTCAAGTTATGAAGCGCTCGTCAAATACCGGCTGACGGACCATATTCAGCCCAACATCGGCTATACCCGTTTAATACAGGCCCGGGCAGGCCGCAACACCGACTTATTGAACTACGAGGAGCTGGGGGTGACCTGGTTGCTCAACAGCAACATGCAGGTGTTTATTAACTATGAATTCAATAACCTTTCGCAGCACGCGGCCGGCGTCGATGCGTCGGACAAGCTCGATATGGGCATCAGCTATCACTGGTGATCCGCTTTCGCGCAGCCAATAAAAAGCCCCGCCCGGTGAGGGGCGAGGCTCGCTTAATGGCTCGAGTGGGCCGGCAGCCCAGCGTAGCGCGCTATGGCTAGCCCTGGCGCGGCGGGCATCTTAACGCGGCGCTTGCGCGTTCTTCCACTCCCGCCAAATCGTTTCCAGCCCGGCGCGATACGTCGTGACGGCGAAGTCGGGAAAGCGCTGCTTGAACTTGGTCGAGTCGAACAGGTTGTCGTACTCGTAGCGCGGCAGCAGCTCGCGCATCTCACGCGCCCCGGACGAAACCAGCCCTGCGGCGATCAACGCCCATTTGCCGATGACGGAATATGAAATGTCCTTCCCAAACACCTCGCAGGCCAAGGCGGCGAACTGCGCATAGGTGAGCCGTTCGTCGCAGCACGGGAGATGCCACGTCTGGCCGAACGCGTCGGGCGTATTGCCGAGCCGGGCTAACCCACGGCTGGCGTCGGGCGTCCAGATCAGCGTGCGCAGCCTGTCGTCGCGAACCGGCACGCGCGGTTTTTCCCCCGCTTTCAGCCTGTCGACGATCAACGCATTGGTGAAGCTCTGCGTTTTTCCCGGCCCATAAAACTCAGGAGCACGGCCGATCAGCACGGGGATCTGCTTGCGCTCCATCTCGTCGAGCACCTTCTCGGTCATCAGAGCGCGCACCCGTCCCTTGCGCCCCCGAGGCGCGAACGGCGTCGATTCCGTCTGCAGTTCGCCGTTCTGCGGATACATGTAAGTATTGTCGAAATAAACAAAGGGCACGCCCGCGGTACGGCTGGCGTCCAACGCATTCTGCAGCATGGTCGGAAATTGCCGCTCCCACAGCGCCGAATCCGGCGGCAGGCCGGCGGCGAAATACACCACGTCGCTGCCCTTCACCGCCGCCAGGGTCTGCTGTGCATCGAGCAGGTCGGCCGCGACCAGCGTATCGCTGTCGTTGACCTTCCTCGGGTTGCGGCTGACCAATCTTAAATCATCGGTGTACGCGCGCTTCAGTTCACGCGCTAGCTCTTGGGCGATCTGGCCACTGGCGCCCAGGATCGTTTGCATTTCCGTTCCTCATCGTAATGAAAAAAGCTCCGCCCACTCAGGGCGGAGCAAAAGTGCTTGTTCGCGCTTAACTGTTCACGAACGCCAGCAGATCGGCGTTGACCTGATCGGCATGGGTGGTCGGGATGCCGTGCGGCGCGCCCTTATAGGTATGGAGCGTGCCGTTTTGCACCAGCTTGGCCGAGAGCACGCCGGAATCCTGATAAGGCACCACCTGGTCGTCATCGCCGTGGATCACCAGCACCGGAATGGCAATCTTCTTGAGATCTTCGGTGAAATCGGTCTGCGAGAAGGCGACGATGCCGTCATAGTGCGCCTTGGCGCCACCCATCATGCCCTGCCGCCACCAGTTCCAGATAATGGCCTCCGACGGTTTGGCACCCGGGCGGTTATAGCCATAGAACGGGCCGGCCGGCACGTCGTAATAGAACTGCGCCCGGTTGGCGGCCAGCTGCGCCTGGAAATCATCGAATACCGATTTTGGGGTGCCCTGCGGATTGGCGTCGGTTTTCACCATCAGCGGCGGCACCGCGCTGATCAGCACCGCTTTGGACACCTTGTCCTCGCCGTGGCGCACGATGTAGCGCACCACCTCGCCGCCGCCGGTCGAGTGGCCCACGTGCATGGCGCCCTGTACGCCGAGGTGTTTTACCACCGCGGCGACGTCATCGGCGTAATGATCCATGTCGTGCCCTTCCCACACCTGGCTGGAGCGGCCGTGGCCGCGGCGATCGTGCGCAACCACGCGGAACCCTTTGTTCACGAAGAACAGCATCTGGGCATCCCAGTCATCGCTGGACAGCGGCCAACCGTGGTGGAAGTAGATAACCTTGCCGTTTTTTGGGCCCCAATCCTTGTAGAAAATCTCGACGCCATCGCTGGTCGTTACATAACCCATGTCGTTTCTCCCATTTACACTATGGTTAAAAAAGAAGGTTTATACTGCGCACGGCACCGGGATCTCTGGCTCCCTCATCCCGGTTGGCCGACGATCTTGCGTTGATCGTTTAACGAGTATAGGTTTAAAGTTCACTTTAAGGTCAAACACAATTCGGCAAACCGCATTCCCGCTTTCACTCGGCATCAGGAGAATTCAAGTGCAGGGAGATGACATCCTCATGACGATGGAGCCGCGGCTTGCCGCCCAGCGCCACGCCTTCCTGCGCGACGGCGCGCCGACGATGCAACAGCGCAAGGCCGCCCTGCGCCGCTTGCGAAGCGCCATTCTGGCCCAGCGCGCCGCGCTGGCGGCGGCCGTCAGCGCGGACTTCGGCCACCGTTCGCCTTA
Source organism: Serratia sp. CY33802 (assembly GCF_052169095.1). Lineage (NCBI taxonomy): Bacteria > Pseudomonadati > Pseudomonadota > Gammaproteobacteria > Enterobacterales > Yersiniaceae > Serratia > Serratia sp. CY33802. Next base: position 381,144 of record NZ_JBJNLL010000001.1, on the reverse strand, counting down.
CGAAACCGACATTCTGGAGATTCTGGTTACCGTTCAGGCGATCGATTACCTGCTGCGCAACCTGAAACGCTTCATGAAGCCGGAGCGCCGCCACGTCGCCCTGCCGTATCAGGCCGCACGCGCCTATGTGCAATATCAGCCCAAGGGCGTGATTGGCATCATGGCGCCGTGGAACTATCCCTTCTCGTTGACCTTCATCCCGCTGGCCACCGCGCTGGCCGCCGGCAACCGCGTGATGCTGAAACCTTCGGAGCTCACGCCACATACCAGCCGCCTCATCGAAACGATGCTGGCGGCGCTGTTTCCTGTCGATGAGGTCGCCGTCGTGACCGGCGGGCCGGACGTCGGGGCCAAATTCAGCGAGCTGGCGTTCGACCATCTGGTGTTCACCGGCAGCACGGCGATCGGCCGTCAGGTCATGCAGGCGGCCGGCAAACATCTGGTGCCGTTAACGCTTGAACTGGGCGGCAAAAGCCCCGCCGTCATGGCGCGCGGCGCGGTTAACGCCAGAAACGTCAAGAGCGTGGCGTTCGGCAAGCTGTCAAACGCGGGCCAAACCTGTATCGCGCCCGATTACCTGCTGGTTCATCAGGACGATCTGGCAAGCTTCATGGCGCTCTATGACGCGGCGGTCAAAACCTTTTATCCCGACGGGCCAACCGGCGACGACTACGGCGCCATCATCAACGACAGGCACTACCACCGCTTGCACGATCTGCTCGCCGATGCCCAGGCGCGGGGCGCGCAAATCCTTCCGGTGGGCCATCGCCCGGACTCGGCGTCTGAACGGCCGAAAACCCTGGCCCCTACGCTTATCGTCGGCGCCCCCGATGACAGCGCGATCATGAAAGAAGAGATCTTCGGGCCGCTGCTGCCGGTGCGCACCTACACCGCCTTTGATGAAACGATCGACGTTATCAACGCCGGGCCGCGCCCGCTAGCGCTCTACTACTTCGGCCCGCCGGGCGAGGATCGGGACCGGCTGCTGGCGCGCACCGCCTCCGGCAACGTCAGCATCAACGCCACCCTGCTGCACTTCGCCCAGGACGACCTGCCGTTCGGCGGCATCGGCCCCAGCGGCATGGGGGCCTGTCACGGCATCGAAGGATTTCGGGCGCTGAGCCACGCCAAAGGCGTTTTCATCCAGAGCCGCTGGCGCTTTACCGACCTGCTGCGCGCGCCGTTCGGCAAGCTGGCGGACGCGGTACTCGCGTTCATGTTGCGGCGCCGATAACGCGGCGTGTTGACTATCAATAGCACACTCATAAATCGCCGCAAGCTATCACAATATTCACTCATTCCTATTTTATCTCTCCGCCACCGCTGACTAAGCTTAGCCATGAGTCGCCTTTTGCCCATTAGCGGCCGGGGCGATGCGAATCCATTGAGTTCAGTTATTTAGCGCAACACCCGACGCAAGCCTTACCCGCATGCCTTGTTAACCGCTCCACGCCCGGCGGCTGGAGCACCTTTATGGAAGCAGAGAGCGCATTATGACAACTGAAAGCAAATGCCCGTTTTCGGGCGGCAAGCAGCCCGCACCGCAGAACGGCCCCACCAATCAGGATTGGTGGCCTAATCAGCTCAGCCTGAAACCGCTGCACCAACATTCCCCCCTGTCCGATCCGATGGATAAAGACTTCAACTACGCCGATGCCTTCAACAGTCTCGATCTGGCGGCGGTCAAACAGGATCTGCACGCCCTGATGACCGACTCGCAGGAATGGTGGCCGGCAGACTTCGGCCACTACGGCGGCCTGTTCATCCGCATGGCCTGGCACAGCGCCGGCACCTACCGCATCGGCGACGGCCGCGGCGGCGCGGGCGAAGGCCAGCAGCGCTTCGCCCCGCTCAACAGCTGGCCGGACAACGTCAGCCTCGACAAGGCGCGTCGCCTGCTGTGGCCAATCAAACAGAAATACGGCCGCAACCTCTCCTGGGCAGACCTGATTATCTTGACCGGCAACGTGGCGCTGGAATCGATGGGCTTCAAAACCTTCGGCTATGCCGGCGGCCGCGCCGACACCTGGGAGCCGGACGACGTCTACTGGGGTTCTGAGAAGATCTGGCTGGAGCTGAGCGGCGGGCCAAACAGCCGTTACTCGGGCGACCGCGATCTGGAGGACCCGCTGGCGGCAGTGCAGATGGGCCTGATCTACGTCAACCCGGAAGGCCCGGACGGCAATCCCGATCCGGTGGCCGCCGCACGCGACATCCGTGAAACCTTCGCCCGCATGGCGATGAACGACGAAGAAACCGTGGCGCTGATCGCCGGCGGCCACACCTTCGGCAAGACCCACGGCGCCGGCCCGGCGTCTAACGTCGGCGCCGATCCGGAGGCCGCCGGGCTGGAGTCGCAGGGCCTCGGCTGGCACAGCACCTTCGGCACCGGCGTTGGCAAAGACGCCATCACCAGCGGCCTGGAAGTCACCTGGACCACCACCCCGACCCAGTGGAACCACGACTTCTTCCGCCACCTGTTCGAATACGAATGGGAGCTGAGCCAAAGCCCGGCCGGGGCGCATCAGTGGGTAGCGAAAGACATCGGTGAAACCATTCCCGACGCCTTCGATCCCAACAAGAAACGCCGCCCGACCATGCTGACCACCGACCTGTCGCTGCGCTTCGATCCGGCCTACGAGAAGATTTCGCGCCGTTTCTATGAGCATCCGGAAGAGTTGGCCGACGCCTTCGCCCGCGCCTGGTTCAAGCTGACCCACCGCGATATGGGGCCGCGCGCGCGCTACCTCGGCCCGGAAGTGCCGCAGGAAGAGCTGATTTGGCAGGATCCGATCCCAGCGGTCGATCATCCGCTGATCGACGAGCAGGACATCGCCGCGCTGAAAAACGCCGTGCTGGCTTCCGGCCTGCCGGTGTCCGCACTGGTCTCCACCGCCTGGGCTTCGGCTTCCAGCTTCCGCGGTTCCGACAAACGCGGCGGCGCCAACGGCGCGCGCATTCGCCTGGCGCCGCAAAAGGACTGGGCGGTCAACCAACCTGCGCAGCTCGCCGCGACGCTGGCCAAGCTGGAGAGCATCCAACGCGCCTTCAACGATGCCCAGACCGGCGGCAAGCGCGTCTCGCTGGCGGATCTGATCGTGCTGGCCGGCGCGGCGGGCGTGGAACAGGCGGCGAAGAACGCCGGTTTCGCCCTGACGGTGCCGTTCGCCCCGGGCCGCATGGACGCCTCGCAGGAACAGACCGACGTGGACTCCTTCGAGGCGATGGAGCCGCTCGCCGACGGATTCCGCAACTTCCTGAAGGGCAAATACCGCGTGCCGGCCGAAACGCTGCTGGTCGACAAGGCGCAGCTGCTGACCCTGACCGCGCCGGAAATGACGGTGCTGGTCGGCGGGCTGCGCGTGCTCGGCGCCAACGTTGGCGGCACGCAGCACGGCGTGTTCACCCAGCGGCCGCAGGCGCTGACCAACGACTTCTTCGTCAACCTGCTCGACATGGGCACCACCTGGCACCCGATCGGTGAAGACGGCCTGTTCGAAGGCCGCGATCGCCGCAGCGGCGCGGTCAAGTGGACCGGCACTCGCGTCGATCTGGTGTTCGGTTCGCACGCGCAGCTGCGCGCGCTGGCCGAAGTCTACGGCAGCGCCGACGCGCAGGAGAAGTTCGCCCACGACTTCGTCGCCGCCTGGAACAAAGTGATGAACCTCGATCGTTTCGATCTGGCGTAACGTCCCCCCAACGGCCTGCTTTGGCAGGCCGTTTTTTCCCCTGAGATCAGCACCACCTCCGCTCCACGTCAGCCCTGTCAGGCGCCGCGATATTCTCTTTCCCCGCTTATTCGTATTTACTCAACAAGTCATATAAAAATTTGATGGGCGGCAATTCTTTTAATGCTGTATTTATATTTAGACGGCAATGAAGACCGTAAACTCAGCTGGCTCATGCGATATATCCCATCTAGGAGAACACCATTATGGATTATCCTCGATTCACCTCAACACGCGGCGAAGCGGGCCTCATGACCACCGCCATTCCTTAGCGATAGCGGGCTGAGCCGGCAAAGGCGCCCCACCGTTCCACGCCCATAAAAAGAGATATTTTGCACCTGCGCGATATTCGTTTTAGGCGCCAGATCCTCGCCCTTATTTAATGTTTCACGACGCGCATTGCGTTTTTCGTTTTTATTTTTCAGCCGACGGGAAAGCTCATAGGAAATTACGCTTCACTCAGGACAATAACCGCTACCTGGAGGTCAACATGCAACATATTATCGGCATTTCTTCTCGTCGGCTGAGGATATCGGCCCTTGCGCTGCTGCTCCCGGCGATGTCATGGGCGGCCGATACGGCGTCTCTCGCCGTGGGGCCGCAATATGACACCACCCATGTCTACGTCGAACGCGGTAAGATGGATGCCTTTGTCGACAGCATCCTGAAAACCTTCGGCGGCACCAGCACCGAACGCGTGCTGGTCAACGTCACGCCCACGCCGAGCGAAACCTACTCCCAGCTGATACTGACGCCGGCCGGCAGCTTCTCGGTGTTCGATTTCAAAACGCCGATCCCGCACCCGTTCGGCACCGAGCGCAACGGTTTTCTGGTCAGGGATATGGACGCCGCCATCCGGCAGGCCAGGGCCGCCGGCGCCGATGTGCAGGTTGCGCCTTTCGACGATCCTATCGGCCGCGACGCGGTGATCCAGTGGCCCGGCGGCGTCAACATGCAGCTCTATTGGCACACCAAGGCGCCTGACTACAAGCCGCTGCTGAGCGTGCCGGAAAACCGCCTGTATCTCTCCGCCTACCGCGTCGACGATTTCCTGAAAAGCTACCAGGCGTTCTCACACGGCAAGGTCGTGAGCGACGAACAGGTCAGCGACACGGCGATCGGCCGTAACGGCAACGGCAAGATCCGCCAGATCGAACTGGACTCCCGCTTCGGCAAAACGCGCATTTTCGTCACCGACGGGCATCTGCCTTATCCGTTCGGCCATGAGCGCACCGGCTATGGCGTCGACGATCTGTCGGCCACGCTGGCCAAAGCGACGGCCAGCGGCGCGCAGGTGCTGTGGCATTCGACGGCGGCGGAACGCCGCGCCTCGGCGCTGGTGCGTTTCCCCGGCGGCTATATCGCCGAAATTCACCAGACGGCTAAATAAACCCAAGGCGCGCTGCGGCGCGCTTTTTTCTTCGGATATTCATGATGAAACGCACGCTACCCGCACTGTTGCTGTTCTCCACGCTCCCCGCGCTGGCGGCGGAGCCCGCCGCTTCCCCCTGGAAAAACATCCCGTTGGGCGATGCGGCCACGTTGTCTTTCGACGGTTCACTGCGCGAGCGCTATGAATGGACGGATCAGCGGGATCTGAACGGCGGACGCGACGACACTTTCATGCAGCGCTTGCTGGTTGGCGCGCGCCTCGACTACGGCGACTATTTCGGCGCCTATGTGCAGGTGGGATCGTCGCTGGCCACCCCGCGCGACCGCGGGCGCAAGCCGACTGACGAAGATCATGCCTACCTCGGCCAGGGCTATGTGGACTTAAAACTGCCCACCGCCTACGGCCTCGGCACCCTGCGGATCGGCCGCCAGGAGATTGCGCTGGGCTCGCTGCACCTGCTGGGCACCCGCGACGGCCCCAACGTGCGCCGTTCCTTCGATGCTATCCGCGCCAGCTGGGCCAAGGATAAAAACCGCCTCGACGCCTTTATCGGCCATCCCGTCACCCTCAAAACCGGCAGTTTCGACGACGATACTGACAACAGCCAAAAGGTCTGGGGGCTGTACGGCACCACGCCGCTGGCCGCGCTGGCCTCCTCGCTCGATCTCTACACCTTCGGCTTTGAGGATAACGACGTCCACTACGCGCAGCTCAGCGGGCAAGAGCGGCGCTATACCGTCGGCGCGCGCATTTTCGGCGCGGCACAGGGGTTCGACTGGGATAATGAAGCCGCCTGGCAGTTCGGCAGCGCAGAACAGCGTGACATCCGCGCCTGGTCGGCGTCGGCGCACGCCGGCTATACGGTCAACGACTGGCGCTGGCAACCGCGCTTCGGCGGCAAGATTGGCATCGCCAGCGGCGATAAAAACGGTCACGATGGGCAGCTCAACACCTTTAACGCCATGTACCCCAAGCTGCCCTACCTGACCGAGAACGGGCTGGTGGCGCCGGCTAACCTGATCGCCATCCATCCTTCGGTCACGATTATGCCGTGGCAAACCCTGGCCATCGACTTCAGCTGGGACGCGTTGTGGCGGCAACGCCGCGAGGATGCCTTCTACCTCGGGCCAATGCGCCCGGTGAAGGGCAGCGCGCAGGGCTCGCGCTTTATCGGCAACCAGTATCAGGTTGAAACGACCTGGACACCGCGCAGCGATCTTCAGTTCAAGGTGGCCTACGTCTACTTCGACGTCAGCAACAGCCTGCAGCAACATGCCGGGCTGAAAAACATGAACTTCGTGCTGGCGCAGGGCACCTACAGTTTTTAAGTATCAGGTAAGTTAATCGGTGTACGCGGACGCCCTTAATAATCCCGTACTCAATTAATGCCGAGCGCCGGCGAGTAGCCGCCCATATGCATTGCGGCAATGGCGGCTACTCGCCGCCATTCACAGATAAAAGCTAAATAAAAGCAAAAAGATAAATCAATCACGTAAACTCCGCTAGCCAATTACAGTGTAATATTAAATAAAAATTTAATTCCACCTGGTTATTTAAGCACGCCTTTTACGCATATCTTATGTAAAAGATTCATATAAGAATAACTCATTAATGAAATAATTGTGTTTATACTGCTTTAACTCAATCACAGTGCACAATTAATTCCTCACCGTGATTAATGATAAGGATATATTCCGCTTGAACGCAATATTCAAGCCAGACCAAGGAGGCAAACCAATGATATCACATTAATTACCCCTGATTTTCAAACCTGTGTACGAGCATATAGAGCGTTAGGTGCAATATTGTCAACGTCCAAAGGAGTTTGATATGTCATTAGCGACCGATAAGATTTCCGATTATTTAACCCGTTATGAAAGAGGCGATCATGCGGGGAGCAGTAAACCGTCATATACCACGCAAGAGGTTTCAGATCTGCTGCTGAGGAGCCATTATTCCGCCAATGGCAAAGGCGTGACCGACCATGCGGCTACCTTGACCTACTCTTTCCCCGTCTATACCGACAGCGACAAGACGGGCGCCGCGCAGCTTACCGCCGCCCAGCAAGCCCAAACCAAGCTTTCATTGCAATCCTGGTCGGATGTGGCCAACATCACGTTCACCGAGGTTAAAGGCAACGACGCGAAAAATGCAGATATCAAGTTTGGTTTTTATAAGGCGGCCAGCGGGGGCAATTACACCTCGTATGAAAGTACGCAGAGCAATCTCAAAAGCACCATTTGGATCAGCGGCAATAACGGCTACGACGCCTCCAATCCGCAAACCAATAACTACGCCAGGGATACGCTGACTCATGAAATAGGGCATGCGTTGGGGCTTTCTCATCCCGGCAATTATGATGCGTCAAATGCCACCTACCCCACCTACGCCAACTCGGCGAAGTATTATGAAGACGACCATCAATATTCTTTGATGAGCTATTTTAACGAACAATACACCAGCGCTGACTATAAAGGCGTTTGGCCATCAGGGCCGCAGCTGGATGATATTACCGCCATACAGAAGCTTTACGGCGCGAATACCACCACGCGCACCGGCGATACCACCTATGGTTTCAACTCGAATACGGACAGAGACTTTCTGAGCGTTAAGGCGTCCACGGACAAAATCGTGGCGGCTATCTGGGATGCCGGCGGCAATGACACGCTGGATTTTTCAGGCTACAGCCAGGATCAGCGCATCAACATTAACGAAGGCGCATTCTCTGATGTGGGCGGCTTGAAGGCAAATATCGCCATCGCCTACGGCGCGCAGATTGAAAATATCATCGGCGGCAGCGGCGCAGACATTTTAGTGGGCAACGCGCTGAGCAATACGCTAAAAGGCGGTGCAGGCAACGACATCATTTACGGTGCCGGCGGCGCCGATCAGCTCTGGGGCAATGCAGGCGCGGACACCTTCGTCTTCCGCGAAGCCGGCGACAGCCAAGCCGCCGCGCCGGATTGGATCCGCGATTTCCAGACGGCGGTGGATAAAATCGATCTGTCGTGGCTCAACCAGACGGCTAAGGCCGACGGGAGCGAGCTGCACTTCGTGGATAGTTTAAGCGGCTCGTTGTATGAAGCGGCACTGAATTATGACGCGCAGCAGAATGTCACCGATCTGGCCATCAATCTCTCCGGCAATCAATTACCTGATTTCCTTGTCAAAATCGTTGGGCATGTCGACGCTTCCGCCGATATTCTCGTCTAGCCAAGGCAAACCCGCAGTCCGGCCTTCACGCCGGACTGTTCATCTCTTCTCAGGCCTCACCCCGGCGTCTTTTTACATTGCCACAGCAATAAATCGCGCAGACGAGCTCACACCGCTTCCAGCTCCGCCGCCAGGGTGGCGACCAGCTCCGCCGCCGGCATCGGTCGCGCCAGGCCCACGCCCTGCCCGGCCCACAGCGACATAAACTCCCCGCGCCCGGCCTTGGCCGCCGCCTGGCGGATATCGCCGGTGAGCGCGTTCTGCACCGGATAAGGCAGGATCTGCGCCTCTTCCGCGCGCATCTGCCGCATGAAATCATTGACGATGCCGCGCGCCGGGCGGCCGCTGAAGGCGCGCGTCAGGCGCGTGCTGTCATCGCCGGCGTTGCGCAGCGCCGCCCGCCAGGCTTCGGCGATGCCCGACTCCGGGCTGCACAGGAACGCGGTGCCCAGCTGCGCCGCCTGCGCGCCCAGCAATTGCGCCGCTGCGATGCCGCGCCCGTTCATGATGCCGCCTGCGGCGATCGCCGGGATCTTCACCGCCGCCACCACCTGCGGCAGCAGGGCCATCAGGCCGACGCAGGATTGCTCAATGTCGCCGAGGAAGGTCGGGCGGTGGCCGCCCGCCTCCGCGCCCGAGACGCACACGAAGTCGGCGCCCGCCTCTTCCCAGGCGCGGGCTTCCGCCACCGTGGTGGCGGTGCCGATCACCCGCGAGCCGGCCTTCTTGAACTGCGTGACCGTGGCGCGCGGCAGCACGCCGAAGGTGAAGCTGACCACCGGCGGCGCCGCCTCCAACAGGGCCGCGATCTGGTCGCGGTTGTTTTCGGCGAATTGGATCGGCATGGGCGGCTCACTCAGCCCCAGCGCTTCGCGGAACGGCCGCAGCAGGTGCTGGGCGCGCTTGAGCTCGGCGAGATCCGGGTGCTGCTCATCGAGCAGAAACAGATTGATGTTGAACGGCGCGGCGGTCTGCGCGCGGATCTGCTGCACCCGTTCGAGGATCACCGCCGGTGAAAACAGCGCCGCCGCGCACGATCCCAGCGCCCCGGCGTTGCTCACCGCCACCGCCAACGCCGGCGGCGACGCGCCGTTCATCGGCCCCTGAACGATCGGATAGCGCAGCCCAAGCTCGCGGGCAAAAGCAGAAGGTGCCGTCATCAATGTGTCTCCCTGTGCTGACTACATTCGTCTTACGGCGGCCGCGCCGCCGAACCGACCAAAAGCATAGCACCTTCTCGCCGCCTGGCCGTGCAGTTAATGCTTCACCTGACGCCGGTCGAGCGACAGGAAGTGATGCACCACCGGTTTCTCAGGGCCAATGTGGAAGCGCAGCGCCTCCTGCTGCAGGTCGGCGTCGGCGTGCGACACCCGCTGGTGCTGCCGCAGGTGCTCCGCCCAGGACTCCACCAGGAACCACTCCATGATGCATTCCGGATCGCCGGTGTGCTCGGTGATGCCCCAGGCGTAAGCGCCATCGCGGCGGCGCGCCCGTTCCAGCATCAGCAGCGTGCGCAAGAACTGCGGCCGATCCTGTTCGCGGATGCGGTACTCCACCTGGATCATCACCGGGCCGCGATCGTTTTCAACCGGCGTGTTAACCAACGGCTCCGGCCAATGGTTCGACGGCTGCAGATCGGCCTCGCCGGTCGGCAGACGCAGGCGGTGGAACAGCAGCCCCGCCGCCAACAGGCCGACGCCGCCGACCAGCAGCGTAGCGGCCACGCCCAGCTCCTGCGCCACCAGCCCCCACAACAGGCTGCCCGCCGCCATCGCGCCGTTGAACACCATCAGGTAAATGGCCAGACCACGGCCACGCACCCAGTTGGGCAGCACGCCCTGCGCCGCGCCGTTAAGCGTGGTCAGCGCGATAATCCAGCCGGCGCCCAGCACCAGCAGCAGCACCACCGCCAGCCACTGCGGCGGCGCCAGCGACAGGGCCGCCATCACCACGGCGGTGAGCACCGCCGCCAGCAACACCAGCCCGTCGGCATTCAGCCGCTGGCGCAGACGCGGCAGCACAATAGCCCCAAGGATCGCCCCGGCGCCTACCGCCCCCAGCAGAACGCCGTAGAAACCGGCGCTGCCGCCCAGCATGCGGCGCGCCACCAGCGGCAACAGCGCCCAAACCGAGCTGGAGAAGGCGAAGAACACCGCCGCCCGCAGCAGCACCACGTGCAGCTCGCGGCTGGAGCGGGCATAACGCAGGCCGGCGCGGAAGGCACCGAAGAAATGCTCCGACAGCCCGCTGTCCTCGGCCTTCGGCCGCTTCCACCACAGCAGCGCCGCGATCACCAGCACATAGCTCATCACGTCCGCGCCGTAGGCCGCGCCGGCACCGAAGCTGGCCAACAGCAGACCGCCGGCCGCCGGGCCGATGGAACGGGCGATGTTGATGCCCAGCGAGTTCAGCGCCACGGCGTTTTTCAGCTCGGTGCGCGGTACCAGCTCCGGCACGATCGCCTGCCAGGTCGGCCCCATCAGCGCCGCGCCGATGCCGCCGACGAAGGTCAGCGCCAGCAGGTATTCCACCGTCAGCGCGCCGGTCTGCGACAGCAGCAACAGGCTGCCGCTGACGCAGGCCAGCAGAATTTGCACGAAGATCAGAAAGCGCCGCCGATCGAGGATGTCCGACAATACCCCGGCCGGGATCGCCAGCAGGAACACCGGCAGCGTAGCGGCGGTCTGCATCAGCGCCACCGCCGAAGGGTTGCTCGACAGGTCGGTGATCAGCCACGAGCTGGCGACGTCACGCATAAAGCTGCCGACGTTGCCGAGCACCGTGGCGCCCCACAGCACCGCAAATAATGGGATTTTCAGCGGCGCGAAGCCGCCCGCCGCCGCCTTGTTTTCCGTCTGTTCAGCCATCCGTTCGCTCCTTCAAATCGTTAAATGCCACCAGCAACAGCGCGCCGGCCAGCCCGAGGTGTTCAAAAAATCCGTTCATCATCTGGCCGCGCTCCGCCCCGTCGAACTGCCAGAACGGATTGGCCATCAACGTCGCCATCAGGGTAAAACCGGCCAGCGCCAACGCGCCGAGCCAGCGATAAAAGCCGCTCAGGATCAGCGCCGACGCCGCCAGTTCCAGCAGCGTCACCAGCACGGCGAACAGCGCCGCCGGCTGCAGGCCGAAGTGGGTCATTTCGGCGATGGCGCCCTCAACGTTCAACGCCTTGACCAATCCGCCCTGAATATAGGCGGTACAAATCGCGAGCAGCAGCAGCCAGCGCACCGCGGGCGCATGCAGCCGCTGTACGCAGCGGGCGGCGATAGCAGTCAGGTTCATCGCGCCCCCTTAAAACGGCGAATTCTGGATGAAGGCCAGCAGATCGGCGTTGAAGCGATCGGGATCGACCTGCGCCAAACCGTGAGAACCGCCGGCGTAAACATTCAGCTCCGCCTGTTGCATAAGCTTAGCGGCTTTCAGCGCCGAGGCACCGATCGGCACGATCTGATCGGCATCGCCGTGCACCAGCAGCGTCGGCTTGTCGATCGCCAGCAGATCGGCGGTATAATCCACTTCGGAGAACGCGCGCACACACTCGTACTGCCCTTTCACGCCGCCCTGCATGCTCATCAGCCAGAAGTGGTCGATCAGCCCCGCATTGCTCTCCACCTCGTCGCAGTGGAGGCCATAGAACGGCACCGCCAAATCTTTGAAGAACTGCGAGCGGTTGCCCGCCACGCCGCTGCGAATGCCGTCGAAGGCCGCCATCGGCGTACCCTCTGGGTTGACCGGCGTTTGCAGCATCAGCGGCGGTACGGCGCCGACCAGCACCACCTTCGCCACCCGATCGCTGCCGTGACGGCCGATGTAGCGCGCCACTTCGCCGCCGCCGGTGGAATGGCCGACCAGGATCAGATCGCGCAGATCCAGCGTTTCGATCAACAGGGCCAGATCGTCAGCGTATTGATTGATGTCGTTGCCGTGCCAGGTTTGATCGGAACGGCCGTGGCCGCGGCGATCGTGGGCGATCACGCGGAATCCGCTCTGGCCGAAAAACAGCAGCTGGTTGTCCCAGGCGTCAGCGGACAGCGGCCAACCGTGAGAAAACAAGATCGGCTGGCCGCGGCCCCAATCCTTATAGAAAATGCGTGCGCCATCGGGCGCGGTAAGGGTGCTCATGACGTGTTCCCCGCTCGGTATCGAATTGGATTTTGTACGGGTTAACAGTACGGCAGGCGTAAAAGCAGTGATAACGGAATAATTTTCGCATGATCGCGAGTTTTTTTGCTGAAGAAGCCGGCGTCGCCGCCGGCGCAAAACGTCAGATGTTTTCCAGATCGATACCGCGCGTTTTTGGGCCGAACAGCCCGATCACCAGCATCACGATCAGCATGCTGGCGACGATAAACGCGATCACCCCCAGCGAACCGCCGTACTGCAAGATAATGCCGATGATGATGCTGCTGAACACCGTCGACAGCCGGCTGAAGGAGTAGCAGAAGCCGACGGCGCGGGCGCGGATATGGGTCGGGAAAATCTCGGACTGGTAAGAGTGGTAGCTGTAGGTCAGCCAGGCGTTGGACCAGGTGATGAAGAAACCGCACAGGATCAGCCACAGCGGGTTGTTCTGCAGTGCGAACAGCGAGCCGAAGATCACCGTCACCAGGCAGGACAACACGATCTGCCACTTGTTCTCCATCTTGTCGGCGTAGAAGCTGCACAGCAGCGAGCCCAGCGGGTAAGCCAGCGTGATGAAGAAAGCGTACAGCAGGCTGTGGGTGACCGAAGCGCCCTTGCCCGACAGCAGCGCCGGTAGCCAGTTGCCGAAGCCGAAGAAACCGATGGCCTGAAAGAAGTTCATCACCACCAGCATCAGCGTGCGATCGCGATACTGCGGCGCCCAGATGTCGCGAAAGCGGCCGCGCAGCGGCGCCCCCTCGGCATCGTCCACCGGGCGCGACGGAAAATCCGTGGCCGCCACGCCGCAGCGCCGTTCCATGTCCCGCATCACCTGCCGGGCCTGCGCATAGCGCCGCTGCTGCACCAGCCAACGCGGCGACTCCGGCAGCCCCTTGCGCACCAGCCAGATCACCAGCGAAGCCAGCGCGCCGGCGATCACCACGTAGCGCCAGCCGCTCAGGCCCCAAATCGTCTGCGGCACCAGCCACCAGGACATCAGCGCCACCGCCGGCACCGACAGAAACTGCACGAAGAACGCGAAGGCGAAAGCCCGGGTACGCAGGTGCGCGGGGACCCATTCCGTCAGGTAAGTGTCGATGGTCACCAGCTCGATACCGAGCCCAACGCCCACCAAAAAACGCAGAAAGATCACCCATTCCGCCTGCTGTTGAAACGCCAGCAGCAGCGAGAAAGCGCCATACCAGATCAGGGCGAACATAAAGGTGGCACGCCGGCCGAAGCGATCGGCGTACGGGCTCAGCAGGCTGGCGCCGACGAACAGGCCGAGAAAGGTGGCGGAGGCAAAGGCCGCCTGATCCGATACGCCGAAGACACCCTGCGCGCCGGTGTGGAAAATGCCGTCGGCGATAAGGCCGGTGCTGATATAGCCGGTCTGGAACAGATCGTAAAGTTCGAAAAAACCGCCCAGCGACAGCAGAATGATAAAGCGCCACAGGCCGGCCGACGCGGGCAAGGCGTCGATTCTGGTCGCCAAATCCCGCGCATGGATCGGCGACGCCGCTACAGATTCACTCACCGTTAACCTCGCATTAACATTTTTGATGACTTTCTATGCTAGCGAAGCGGCGTCGGAGTTAAATTTTTAATTAGCAGACTATGAAAAAAAGTTAAGCATAAAACGCTGCAGCAGCCTGTTTTATAGCAGGAAAATGCAGCGCGGAATGCCGCAGCGGCATCCCGAATCGGTGGATTAACGACTGTGGTGCTGCTGCAGCCGTTCGCTGCGATAGACGCTCAGCAGGCACCAGCCGAGAGCGATCAGCGCCAGCGGCGCGGCGACGAAGCCGATGTTGCCCATGCCCAGATGCAGGCTCACCTGGTTGCCCAGCAGCGCGCCGCTGCCGATGCCGAAGTTGTACAGGCCAGAGAAGATCGCCATCGCCACGTCGGTGGCGTCCGGCGCCAGGCTCAGCACTTTGGCCTGCATCGACAGGCCGATGGCCATGATCGCCATGCCCCAGAAGATGCACAGCACCGTCAGGTGGCTTTCGCTGCCGGCGGCCGGCAACAGCAGCAGCAGGCTCAAGGCCAACAGCACGATGGCGCCGATAAAGAAGCCGGAAGGAAACTGCTCGCTGTAGCGGCTGAACAGCAGGCTGCCGACGATGCCGGCGGCGCCGAACAGCAGCAGCATCAGCGTGGTGAAGTTCTCCGACAGCCCGGCCACGGTCTGGATAAACGGCTCGATGTAGCTGTAGGCGGTGAAGTGCGCCGTCACCACGATGATAGTCAGCATGTACAGCGCCACCAGCGCCGGGCGTTTGAACAGCAGCGGCACGCTGGCCAGCGAGCCGGAATGCTCGCTTTTCAGTACCGGCAGCAGGCGCCACAGCAGCACCAGCGCCAGGGTGGCGCACACCGCGATGCCGATAAAGGTCATGCGCCAACCGAGCAACTGCCCCACCACCCGCCCGAGCGGCAGGCCGAGCACCATCGCCAGCGCGGTGCCCCCCGCCAGCAGGCTCAGCGCCTGGGCTTTCTTGCCCGGCGGCGCCACGCGGATCGCCAGCGAGGCGGTGATCGACCAGAACACCGAGTGCGCCAGCGCCACGCCGGCGCGCGAGATAACCAGCGTGGTGAAGTCCCAGGCCACGGCGGTCAGCACGTGGCTGGCGATAAACAGCATGAACACGCCGATCAGCAGCTTGCGGCGCTCGATTTTGCTGGTCAGCAGCATGCACGCCAACGAGGCGGCGGCGACGATCCAGGCATAAATGGTAATGATCAGGCCGACCTGTTCGGTTTGCATCGAGAAGCTGGCGGCGATATCGCTCAGCAGGCCGACCGGGATAAATTCGGTGGTGTTGAAGATAAAGGCCGAGACGGCGAGGATAACCACGCGCAACCAGGCGGTTGAGCGCGAAACGGGAGCGTGTTCCATGGTAAACAAAATCCGGACAGGTGCGGGCAAGTAGCGATATTTTAACCAACCGGCCCGCTAAATGCGATACGCGTCACACTTTAATTGTGTGGTTTTTTTCGCCGCATTTCGACACATTCGCAGACACACGGTTGCACAAATGCTGTGCTAATCTCTTGAAGCGTACCAATTTTTCCTGCCGCTCTTCCCCTCCGGCCGCCACACAGGACGCGCCGCGCCGAAGAACCGCGCGCAGTGTCCCTTTGGCGTTTTCTGAGGCGAGGTCATTATGTCTGCGATTTATGATTGGTCCGTGCTCGCATTGCGCAATGTTTACGATCGCCGCATTCAGGGCAAACCAGTGCTCGACAGCGCCGCGCTGTTCCCCGACGCCGAACGTTTCACCGCTCAATGGCGGCAGATCCGCGAAGAGGCGCTGACCGTCGCCCACGATCTGCACAATATTCCCCGTTTTCACGAGATCATGATCCAGCAGGAATCGATCTCCGCCAACGACGCGCGCGACTGGCGCATGTTCATCATGAAGGCCTACGGCCAGCCGATTGACCGCAACCTGGCGCGTTGCCCGACGCTGGCGGCGCTGATCGCTTCGTCGCCGGACGTACTGTCCGCCTCGCTCTCCTTCCTCGCGCCCAGCAAGCAGGTGCCGCCCCACCGCGGGCCGTTTCGCGGCATTCTGCGCGGCTATCTGGTGCTGGACATGCCCAAACGCGCCGACGGCGTACCCGCGGCGGTGCTGAAAGTGGACGGCCGCGAATACCGGCTGCACGAAGGGGAGTTCATGCTGTGGGACGATACCTTCGAACACGAGGTGTGGAACGACAGCCCGCAGGTGCGCACCGTGCTGCTGCTGGACATCCGCCGCCGCGACATGCCCGGCGGGCTGCGGCTGCTCTCCAGCGCCATCATCGCCCTGGTGCGGCTGAACGTGCGCTGGATGCAGCGCCAGTTCTGATTCCGGCGCTCAGGCGACTAACCGTCCTGAGAGATCGGCCATTGCTGCGCCAGCCACTGCTCGGCGGTGGTGGTGGCTATGCCCTGGCGCGCATTGAAGGTTTTCGCCTTATCCCAGGCCACGCCGTCGGGGCGGGCGAAAGCCAGCCGGTATTTGGCGCCGACGTCGCGCGGATGGTTCCGCACCTCCTCCTGCAGCCGCTCTTTGTCCAACAAGACTCTGTTGACCTCAACGCCCCAGTGCGCCTGCATGACATCGGCAAGCTCGCGGTAGGTCAGCGTGTCCCCGGCGATATAGACTACCTGGTTGCGAAACGCGGGCCGATGGAAAAAAATCGCGGCCGTCAGCCGGCCAATGTCCGCGGGAGTGGTCAGCGTCACCGCGTAGCGCCAGTCGCCCAGCGCGCGCACCGTTTTGGTTGCCGCGTCCACCACGCCAAAGCCCGAGTCAAACAGGTAGCTGGTGAAAATGCCCGTGGAAACAATCACCCACTCCGTCGTCTTCTGCGCACGCAACAGGTGACGCACCTCGAGCTGTTCATCCCACACCTGTTGCCCGCTGCCTTTGCCGACAACATCGTAGTCCACGCCGAACTGCCACGGGAAGTAGCGCGCCACGCCCGCTTGCAAGACGGCCTGGGTGATCTTTATCTGCGTGCCCGCCCCGCCGACAAAGCCGCTGCAGTTGATCACCGCGTCGAAGGAACGGAATAGCGCACTCAGCGCCTCCACGCCGTTTTGCTGCAGATCGCCTTCCACCACGGCGATACCGAGCCGCGCCAGCGCATCCCGCCGCGCACGATGCGGGCCGCTCACGGCGCGGGCGGCCTCCGGCCGGAGCAGTACGCTGATTTTTAAAGCATGGTGTAACCGAGCCTGCCGGCTCATCGCTCGCAGTACCGGCAGCCCCAGTTCGCCGGCGCCGAGTATGAGCACGGTATTGATGGATGGATTTGTGGATTTCATGCTTGCCTCCTGTCTTGACACTGCGTCATCCTGACAGCTGACAAAAACGGGTTCAATTAGGTACACGCGTGATACCGGAGAGGAATATGACGAACGATCGGGAAGCGCTGCTGCAATTTTCACAGGCGTTCTGTGAAGCATTGAGCAACGACGATGAAGGGTTAAAGCGTGAGATCCTCGCGCATGCGGGCAACCGTTGGTCGCTGGGGGTATTGCATCTCCTGGGTACCCACGGGCCGCTGCGCCACGGCGAGATAGGCCGCCAATTAGCGGGCGTGACGCAGAGAATGCTGACGCGGACGCTGCGCCATCTCGAGCGGGACGGGTTGATATCGCGCTGCGATTATCAGGAAAAACTGCCCCGCGTGGTTTACACCATCACCGACGCGGGGGAAGAGATGCTGCTCAACATGCTGCCGCTCTGGTCGTGGATTATCGCCTCCGCCGGCTCCTTCAGAGCGGCCCGCTCGCGCTACGATGATCAAGAACGAAGCGCCATCGAGGGATGAACGCGGGCATCCCTGCCCGTGGGGCGGCGCTCAGCCGCCGCCCAGATAGGCCTTTCTCACCTCCGGATCGTTCAACAGCTCCTGGCCGCTGCCGGTGAGGCGGATCTGGCCGTTGACCATCACATAACCGCGATCGGACAACTTCAGCGCGTGGTTGGCGTTCTGCTCCACCAGAAACAGCGTCATGCCGCTGCGGGTCAGCTCGCGCAGCACGCCGAAGATCTGCCGCACCACGATCGGCGCCAGCCCCAGGCTCGGCTCGTCCAACAGCAGTAGCTTCGGCCGGCTCATCAGCGCGCGGGCGATCGCCAACATCTGCTGCTCACCGCCGGACATGGTCATCGCCCGCTGGTTGCGCCGCTCTTTCAGGCGCGGAAACAGCTCGAACATGCGCGGCAAATCCTCCTCCAGGTAGCGATTGCCGACGGTGATGGTGCCCATCAGCAGGTTCTCCTCTACGCTCATGTCCGGAAAGATGCGCCGCCCTTCCGGCGCCTGCGCGATGCCGCTGCTGGCAACAAAGTGCGTGGAGCGGCGGCTGATGTCCTCGCCGCCAAACAGGATCTGCCCGCCGGCGATGCGCGGCTGGCCGAAGATCGACATCAACAGCGTGGATTTGCCCGCGCCGTTGGCGCCGATCAGCGCCACCGTCTCCCCGGCGTTAACCTGCAGCGACACCTTGCGCAGCGCCTGGATCGGCCCGTAAAACACGTCCACTTCGCGAAATTCCAGCATCGCCTCTCTCATCCCGCCAGCTCCTCTTCGTCCGCGCCCAGGTAGGCGGCGATCACCGCCTCGTTGTGCTGGATCTCCTGCGGCGTGCCGCGGGCGATCACGTCGCCGTGATCGAGCACGATCACCCGATCGGAGATCTCCATCACCATGCCCATATCATGCTCGATCAGCAGCACCGTGATGCCGTGATGCTGGCGCAGGAAGCGGATAATGCGGCTCAGCGTGGCCGTCTCCACCGGGTTCAGCCCGGCGGCAGGCTCGTCGAGGCAGATCATCTCCGGCGCGGTGCACATGGCGCGCGCGATCTCCAGCCGCCGCTGCTGGCCGTAGGACATCTCCCCCGCCAGCCGGTTGGCGCAGTCCACCAGATCTACCACCTCCAGCCAGTAGAAGGCGTGATCGAGCGCGGCGCTTTCCGCCCGGCGGTAGCCCGGCGTATTCAGCACCCCGGCGATCAGGTTGCGGTTGCTCTGCATGTGCTGCGCCACCAGCAGGTTCTCCACCACCGACATTTCGCGGAACAGGCGGATATTCTGGAAGGTACGCGCCAGCCCGGCGCGGTTGACCAGGTGGGTGCCGCCGAACATCTTGTAATAGAGGCGCGAACCGAGCCGCTTCGGGCGTATCCAATCACCGGCGCGAAACTTCTGCCCCAGCACCTGGATCACATCGGTTGGCCGCTTGTGGGTATTGAGCAGGATCGCGCCGCCGGTGGCGCGGTAAAAACCGGTCAGGCAGTTGAACACCGTGGTCTTGCCGGCGCCGTTGGGGCCGATCAGGGCGGTGATGGAGCCGCGCTCCACCTCCAGATTGACGTCGTTCAGCGCCTTGATGCCGCCAAAGCGCATCATCAGGTGTTCCACCCGCAAAATGGCGTCGCTCATGGCGCCACCCCCTTGCGTTCCGCAAAGCTGGCGCGGCTGATGCGCACCAGCCCGCGCGGCCGCCAGATCATCATCGCCACCATCAGCACGCCGAACAACAGCACCCGGTATTCGGCAAAGCTGCGCAGCAGCTCCGGCGCCACCGTCAGCACGAAGGCCGCCAGCACCACGCCAAGGGTAGACCCCATGCCGCCCAATACCACGATCGCCAGGATCAGCGCCGACTCGAAGAAGGTGAACGAGGTCGGGTTGACAAAGCCCTGATAGGTGGCGAAAAACACCCCCGCCAGCCCGGCGGTGGAGGCGCCCAGCATAAACGCCGACAGCTTCACCAGCACGTGGTTCAGCCCGAGAGAGCGGCAGGCGATCTCATCTTCGCGCAGCGCCTCCCAGGCGCGGCCGATCGGCATGCGCGTCAGCCGGTGCTTGATGAACAGCACCAGCAGCACCACCAAAAACAGCACCGCGTAGATGAAAATGAACTTGAGATTCGGGTTGTAATCGATGCCGAGAAACTCGTGGATCGGCACGCCGCCGTCTTTGGCGCGCCGGCCGAATTCCAGGCCGAACACCGTCGGCGCCGGCACCGAAATGCCGTTCGGCCCGCCGGTGAGCGACATCCAGTTGTTCAGCACCAGCCGGATGATCTCGCCGAACCCGAGCGTAACAATCGCCAGGTAGTCGCCGTGCATGCGCAGCACCGGGAAACCCAGCAGCGCGCCCGCCAACGCCGCCATCAGCGCCCCCAGCGGCAGCATCGCCCAAAACCCCAGCCCGAGATACTGGTAGCCCAACGCCAGCCCGTAGGCGCCGATGGCGTAAAACGCCACGTACCCCAGATCGAGCAGCCCCGCCAATCCGACCACGATATTCAGCCCCAGCCCGAGCAGCACGTAGATCAGGCCGAGGATCGCCACCGTCAGCAGGTATTTGGTGGCGACGAACGGGAACAGCAGCGCGATCGCCGCCATCAGCGGCAGGAACCAGCGCAGGTTGGATTTATCGCCCAGCGGCCGTACGTAGACGCCGTCGTTGCCGCCGTCGAAGCGCGCCAGCACTCTGCGCCCCGGCGCGGTTTGCAGGAACAGGCTCAGCAGCAGCCGCCCGACCATCACCGCGACGATAATCCACACCAGCCGGTGCGGTTCGAAGTTGAAGCTGTAGCCGTTCAGCACGATGCCGACGATCGGCCCGAACACGATCAGGGCGATCAGCCCGGCCAAGACGGCGTCCAGCAGGCTGCGTTTAACGTCCAGCCCGCCGTTGATCACGGATTGCGACATGGCGTTCTCCTTAAACCTTGGCGATCAGCGGCCGGCCGAGCAGCCCCTGCGGACGGAAGATCAGGATCGCCACCAGCAACCCGAAGGAGAACACGTCCTTGTAATCCGAGTTCACCATGCCGGCGAACTGCGCCTCCGCCACCCCGAGCAGCAGCCCGCCCAGCATCGCGCCCGGCAGCGAGCCGATGCCGCCCAGCACCGCGGCGGTGAAGGCCTTGATGCCGATGATAAAGCCGACGTAAAAATCGAAGGTGCCGTAGTTCATGGTGATCAGCACCCCGGCCAGCCCGGCCATGGCAGCACCGATCACAAACACCAGCGAGATCACCCGATCGGTATTGATGCCGAGAATCGAGGCCATTTTGCGATCCTGCTGGGTGGCGCGGCAGATGCGCCCTAGCCGGGTACGCTGAATGATGTAGGTGAGGATCGCCATGCCGAGCAGTGACGCCACCAGAATGAACACCTTGGTGTAGGTGATCTGCAGCACGCCGCCGTCGAACTCCAGGCGGAATACGCCGCTCAGCAGCGTCGGGATGCCCTGCTGGCGCGGCCCCTGGCTTATCTGCGCGTAGTTTTGCAGGATTAACGACATGCCGATGGCGGAGATCAGCGGCGCCAGGCGGGTGGAATTGCGCAGCGGCTTGTAGGCGATGCGCTCGATCACCCAGCCGTACACCCCGGTGATGACGATGGTGAACACAAGCGTGCCGAGGATCAGCAACGGGAACGAGTGCAGCCCGAAGAACGACAGCAGCGCCAAACCGATGGCGCACAGGTAGGCGGAGATCATGTACACCTCGCCGTGAGCGAAGTTGATCATGCCGATGATGCCGTAAACCATGGTGTAGCCGATGGCGATCAGGCCATACACCGCACCGAGGGTCAGGCCGTTGATCAGCTGTTGCAGAAAGAATACATCCATAATGAGCAGTCTCGCCTGGTAAGGCCGCCAACGCAGTCCGACGCGGCCCAAAGGTCATCGAGGAACGGGCTCGCCAGGGCGGCGAGCCCGTCTGTCATAGAGTCACAACGTCAGTATTGGGTTGTTCAAAGCTGGTGATATTTGCCCTTGTCATCCCACTGATAGACCACGTAGTCCGAGACCTTCAGGTCGCCCTTCTGATCCCAGGTTTTTTTGCCCATCACGGTGTCGACATCGTGCGACTTCAGCCATTCGGCGGCCTTGGCGCTGTCTTTGCCGCCGGTGGCGTTGAAGGCGGCGGCGATCGCCTGGATCGAGGCATAGGAGTAGAGGGTGTACCCTTCCGGTTCAAAACCGCTGGCGCGGAACTTGGCGATCACCGCCTTGCCTTCCGCGATCTGACGCGGATCGTTGCCGAAGGTCATCAGCACGCCGTTGGTGTACTGCGGCCCGCCGGCGGCGGTCACCAGCTCTTCGGTCACCACGCAGTCGCCGGAGAAGAACTTGGCGGTCACGCCCTGCTCGCGCATCTGGCGCACCAGCGGCCCGGCTTCCGGATGGCAGCCGCCGAAGTAGACCACGTCCGGCTTGACCGAGGCGATCTTGGTCACCAGCGCGTTGAAGTCTTTCTCACCGCGCGACAGCCCCTCATACAGCACTTCCTTGACCCCGCGCTTGTTCATTGCCGCCTTCGCTGCGTCCGCCAGCCCCTGGCCGTAGGTGTCTTTATCGTGGATCACCGCGATGCGTTTGGCCTTCAGGGTATCCAGCATGTAGTTGGTGGCGATCACCCCCTGCTGATCGTCGCGCCCGCACATGCGGAACATCGTCTTCATGCCGCGCTCGGTGATCTGCGGGTTGGTGGAGCCGGGGGTAATGGCGATGATGCCGGCCTCGTCATACACCTCGGAGGCGGGCATGGTGGAAGAGGAGCAGAAGTGGCCGACCACCGCCGAGACCTTGTCCTGATCCACCAGCCGGTTGGCGACCGCGACCGCCTGTTTCGGTTCGCAGGCGTCATCCCCCTGCACCAGCTTGATTTTTTCCCCTTTGATGCCGCCGGCGGCGTTGATATCCGCCGCCGCCTGCGAAGCCCCGCGCCAATACTGATCGCCGTAAGTGGCGTTCGGCCCGGAGAACGGCCCGGCGACGCCGATGACAATATCGGCCTGCGCGGAAAACGCCGTACCTAAACAACCGATGAGCAAAGCAGCGAGCGGACTTTTTATCAATTTCGATGACATTGTTATCTTCCTCAGCACTGTTGTAGCGAAACGCCCTGGGGCGCGGATCAGTCACTTTATGTGTAGACGGGGAAAATAATTTTCTTGAGAGCGCAGTCGCATTCCCCAAAAATGGGTAAGCAAAAATCCAGCCATTGTGACGACGAATACATATTGTTTGCTTATTCATCCTACATATCAGTTGCGGCGCGGCGTGTGGCGGCGTTAGCCGGAGACTGGGCAATACGGCTAGCGCGAGAGGAAGTATGGGAGGGAGAACGGCCCTGCACCATCGCCGTGCAAAGGCTTGTGCAAGCGGCGTCAAAACGATTTGGGATGCAAAAATCAACGCATAGCGATGGAAAATGCCGAAAAACAGCGCAAGGTGCTCATTCCCTCAGCAAACGCACTTTTTTTGCAGTTTAGCGCTTTGACAAACCCCAGGCGCCCCGCTATTATTCGCCCCGTTCACACGATTCCTCTGTAGTTCAGTCGGTAGAACGGCGGACTGTTAATCCGTATGTCACTGGTTCGAGTCCAGTCAGAGGAGCCATATTTAGAGAAGCCCGCTTAAGGAAACTTAAGCGGGCTTTTTGCTTTAACGCTAAATGCATCGACAGGCAGCGTTACTCTTTGGCTATCGGCGCGTCATTCTCATCAATTTTTACCTTGCCCTGAATATCCGCAATCTTCTGCTCCAGATCCGCCACCTGCGCTTTGCTGTGCAGCAAGGTATAGGTCAGATCAAACTGCGCACTGGCGCCTGGCTGCAGCTGCTTAACGCGTTTTTGTTCGCGCTCGATAGTGACCGGGTAGGCATAGCTGGTGCCCGGCTCAATCCCCGTGACATACCCCTGTTTTAACGTATCGGTATTCTTCCACAGCGTCAGGACGGGCAACTGGCGGGTATCGAACTGAATCGCCACCCCTTTGTCGCCCGCGTTATTGACCAGCGCCGCCAGTGTCTGATGATTCGGATCCGATAATGGCTTAATGTTAAAGACCATTTCATCGAACCCTTTGGTTGGACCGGCATAGGTTGCCCAGGTCTTCAGCCCGGCTTTGGCATAGTCGTTAAACGGGCTGATGCTGGCCATCGGCGCCAGGAAGCGGGCGCCATTTTCCAGAATCGGTGCGCCGAAATTGCTGTGATAAATAATCTGGTAGTCATGGGGATAATCCGCCCGGTTGGTTAACACATCATGCAGGCGGAAACTGTTGCTGCCGGGCACATAGCGCAATTCGGTCAGGGTTTGCAGATCGGCTTTTTTGAATGTGCTCTCTTTGATCAGGCCGCGAACACGAATTTCATACGGCGCCGTATCCGCGACCTCAACCTCAACCCGCGAGGCCGGCGTATTGCCCGCTTTGCCGTGCAACGTGTACATTTGCCCTCCTTCGGTCACCGGATGACCGGTCCACTCATAGCCACAACGCACCATCATCTCATTGAAACCTTCCAGCCAGCCGAGCCCATTGCGGCTTTCCAGGTTGATAAAGGCGGGGTTGACCACCTCTTTGACCGGGGAATCCCATCCCATTTTCGCGCCAAATCCTTCTGCCCGCAGGAGGTTCATGCCGCGGGTGGGACTCAGCGTGATGGTCAGGCCATCCTCGCTGCGGATAATCACGACTTTGCTGCCTTCTTGCTTACCGCCGTGCAACACCTTCTGCTCAATGCTGAACGTTTTATCCTTAATCTTCAGCGCCTCACTCGAAATCTTCCAGTTTCCTTTCTCCACACCATCTTCAGCGCTGGTCAGCACCCAACTCTGCGCCGCCGCCTGCCCTGAAATCAGGGCCGAAAACACCGCCATCACCCATGTCTTTTTCATTTCCCTTCCCCTTTAGCTGAATCGATTTTTTATAAACAAGGAAAATCTACTGTTAAGCAGGTTAAAGAAATGTGATGAGCTTCACCGGGTGAGTATTTGACGAAATAGCGCGATAAAAATACGAATTTCATCGCAGTTTTAATGAAATACGTTGAATTTTTTTGCACACAAAACGAGCTGCTTATCAACATAATTTGTATCGTTTCAGCTAAGGAGCAAGGAGACAGTTACGGGCAAGCAAGACATCGCGAAGGGAGCGCGGGTGGCTTGTTTAACGCTATCCGACCCAAACGAAAGCGCTCAGACAGCCTGCCCGTCTTGAGCCTCTTTGCTTTTACGGCCGCCTGGTTGTGTCAAAGGAGCCCTGGTGCACAAAGCCCGCTCCGGGGAACCTGAGCGGGCTTTGTGCCTTTCTGCCGTTAGCGCTTACAGCACAAACTCGTAGTGAGAGCCGTCCGGCAGTTCGATGTCCAGGCGCAGTTTGCCGCCGGCCGCCTCAACATAGCGTTTAAGCGAAGACAGTTTCAGATCGCGGCCCGGTTTTTCCATTACGGCAACGGTCGGCTGCCGGATCCCCAGCGCCTGCGCCATTTCAACCTGCGTTTTCTGTACTTTTTCACGCAGCTCGGCAAGGTGAATGTTCAGCATGATGTCCGCCGCCAGCGCCTGCGCTTTGGCCACGACCTCGGGCTTTTCATCCGCAATAAGCTGTTCCAACGTTCTGCCCATCGCGTCACTCCTTCTCGTTTAATGTGTTCAGCCAGTTCGTGAATTCCCGATCGGCAACCTGGATCATCCGATCGTAAAAACGCTTTTCATTACCGGCTTTATTGCCCGCGCAAAGCACAATGCCAATACGGTACGGATCGAAAGCGAAGAATGCCCGCAACGGTTCGCCTCGGCACTGAATGCGCAACTCTTTCATATTGCTGTAACGTGAGCCTTTAACCGTATCGGCATAGGGTCTGGACAGCCCCGGCCCCTTTTCCCGCAGGACCATCAATGCGGCAAGTACGCCGGCCCGATCGGCATCGCTGAGCGATCTGTACCAATGATCAAATGCATCCGTTGTTTTAATTTCCCACACGGGACCTCCCTAAAATATAGATCAGTAACTATATAGATGTAAAGCTATAGCAGAGAGGCGCAGGGATAACATGCAAAGGCATACGTGGATACTGCAAGGCTGAACGTACATCCACGTATTTTGCAAACGCAGTGCGAGGTATTCATCTTTTTACGTACGGTATCGAACAATCGTTCAGAGGCACGGGGCGCTTCCCCGCCGCCCCTTTATGAACCCTGTCACAAAAAGCACATAACGTTTTCGGCGTTCTGCGCAGCGGGCAATGAGCGACAAACTTGTTAACGCCACGTTACATCGGGTTAGGCAACATTGTTAACGCCGATTGATGCGTCAAACGCATCGCGTCATGCGTTTATTGCGCTTATTTACTTTATTTTCCTGAGCGAATCTTCAGCAACAGGCGCGGCGTCAAGCGCCAATAACAAACTGGAGATAAAGATGCATTCCTCTACCTCACCCATGACCATCAGGGCCAGAACCGGCGCGATACTGCGCGTCACCTCCGGCAACTTTTTAGAACAGTTCGATTTTTTCCTGTTCGGCTTTTACGCTACCTACATCGCACACACCTTTTTCCCGGCCAGCAGCGAATTTGCCTCGCTGATGATGACCTTCGCGGTATTCGGCGCTGGTTTTCTGATGCGCCCGATCGGCGCTGTCGTGCTAGGTGCTTACATCGATAAAGTCGGCCGCCGCAAAGGGCTGATCGTCACCCTGTCGATCATGGCCGCGGGCACCTTCCTGATCGTGCTGATCCCCTCTTACCAAAGCATCGGGCTTTGGGCGCCGCTGCTGGTGCTGTGCGGGCGTCTGTTGCAAGGCTTTTCGGCGGGCGCGGAGCTGGGTGGCGTGTCCGTCTATCTGGCTGAAATCGCCACGCCGGGCCGTAAAGGCTTCTACACCAGCTGGCAGTCCGGCAGCCAGCAGGTGGCTATCATGGTGGCGGCGGCCATGGGCTTCGCGCTCAATGCGGCGCTGGAAGAAAGCGCCATTCGCGAATGGGGCTGGCGCCTGCCTTTCCTGTTTGGCTGCCTGATCGTTCCCTTCATCTTCTTCCTGCGCCGCAAGCTGGAAGAGACGCAGGAATTTACCGCTCGCCGTCACCACCTGGCGATGCGCGACGTGTTTAAAACCCTGCTGAAAAACTGGCCGGTGGTGATCGCCGGCATGCTGATGGTCGCAATGACCACCACCGCGTTTTACCTCATCACCGTCTATGCGCCGACCTTCGGCAAAAAGGTGCTGCTGCTCAGCGCTTCAGACAGCTTGCTGGTCACCCTGCTGGTGGCGATCTCCAACTTCATCTGGCTGCCCATCGGCGGCGCGCTGTCGGACCGTTTCGGCCGCAAACCAGTGCTGGTCACCATGACGTTGCTGACGTTGGCCACCGCCTACCCGGCGCTGAGCCTGCTCGCCGCCGCCCCCAGCTTCAGCATGATGCTGGCCGTGCTGCTGTGGCTGTCCTTCATTTACGGCCTCTACAACGGCGCCATGATCCCGGCCTTGACGGAGATCATGCCAACGGAAGTGCGGGTGGCCGGGTTCTCGCTGGCCTACAGCCTGGCGACGGCGGTGTTCGGCGGCTTTACGCCGGTAGTCTCCACTGCGTTGATCGAATACACCGGCGACAAGGCTTCACCGGGCTACTGGATGAGCTTCGCCGCGCTGTGCGCCCTGCTGGCGACGCTGTATATGTATCGCCGCATCGCCATGCCGCTGCAAACCGCGCGCTAAGCCGCCATCTCAAAAGGAATGATGTCATGCTAAAACTCACTCGTTCGATCCTCGCCGCGCTGGTGTGCGTCTCCTGCAGTACGGCGGCGCTGGCCAAAGACGTGACCGTGATGATCTCCGGCGGCTTCAAAGCCGCGCTGGAGAAGCTGGCCCCGGAATATGAAGCCCAAAGCGGCGATAAAATCATTCTGGTGTCCGGCCCCTCGATGGGCAAAACGCCGCAGGCGATCCCCGCGCGGTTAGCGCGCGGAGAGCAAGCCGATGTGCTGATCATGGTGGGCGACGCGCTCACCCAACTGGAAAAAGAGCGCTGGACCCAGCCGGGTTCGCGCGTGGAGCTGGCCGATTCGCCGATCGGCATGGTGGTCAAACAGGGCGCGCCCAAGCCGGTGGTAAAAACGGATGCCGACCTGCGCAATGTCCTGCTGCAGGCGGACTCTTTCGCCTATTCCGACAGCGCCAGCGGCCGCTATGTCAGCGGCCAACTGTTTAAAAAGCTGGGTATCGAGGAACAGGTGAAAGGGAAAGCGCATAAGGTTGAGCGCATTCCGGTGGCCTCTGAAGTGGCGCAGGGGAAATACGCACTGGGCTTCCAGCAGGTCAGCGAATTGCTACCCGTGGCGGACGTGACCTTTATCGGCGAGCTGCCGGAAAACGTGCAGTACATCACCCGCTTCGCGGGCGCGGTAACCGCCAAGGCGGAGCACCGCCGCGAAGGCAAAGCGCTGCTGGACTTCCTCGCCTCCTCTCAGGCGCAGCCGACCATTCGCGCGACCGGCATGCGAACCGTGCCGGCGCCGCAGCCGGTCAAGCAGAGTGATACTGTTCAGTAATCAGCTTTTCCAACTCGGCGGCGACGAAAGACTGCATGCGGCCGCCGCGTCTGATGAGGCCTACGGTGCGTTTCACCACCGGATCGACTAGCGGCACCGACGTCAACACCGAGTGCTCTGAAGCGGGCATCGACATGGCGGGCACGGCGGCAATGCCGATGCCCGCCTCAACCATGCCCAGCATGGTCGTCACATGGCGAGTTTCACACACGCTGGGGCGTTCCGGCACGAGGTGTTCCAGGCGCTGATCGAGCAGATTGCGATTGCCGGAGGTTTTATCCAGCGACACGTAATCCTGCTGATAAAACTCCCGCCAGGTGAGAGTCTTTTTACCGGCGAGCGAATGGTCACGCCGGCAGGCGGCCACGTAGACGTCCCCCACCAACGGCACAAACTCAAGATTAGGCTGCAGCCGCCCGGCGAAGCAGATGCCGAAATCGGCCTGGCCGCCGGTGACCGCCTCGATGACATTGCCTGCGCTGCCGTCGATCAGCTTAACGCGCACGCGCGGATAGCGAAGCCGGAAACGGCGTATCACGTCGGGCATGAAATAGTAGGCCGCCGATGGCACCGTGGCGACGGTGACCAGCCCCACCCGCTCCTGGCTGACCTTATCGATATCGGCCATCACCGCTTCGACGTTCATCAGTAACTGCTCCGAACGTTCGGCGAAGGCCTGCCCGTACAGCGTCAAGGTCACGCGCCGGGTGGTGCGGTCGAACAATTTGATGCCCAGCGCGTTTTCCAGCTTCTCAATCCTGCGGCTCAATGCCGACTGCGACAGGCAGATGGACTCTGCGGCCAGCCGAAAATTGCCGTACTCCACCAGCGCGCGAAACGCATAAAGATCGTTGAGATCAAAATTCACGGGCATAACGGCCAACTCTCCTTGCTGAAATGGCAGAGGACGCAAAACAACGATGATAACCGCTTATATCGCCACGGCAACCGGCTTGCTGGTTGAGCCACCAAAGCCCCTATCGCCCCAGCAGCACCATTCCCCAAATAATGATAGTCATCACCACGGCCACCAGCTGCGCTGCGCCGCCCAAATCTTTGGCGCGTTTGGATAACGGATGCAATTCCAGCGAAATGCGATCGACCACGGTTTCAATCGCCGTATTAAGCAGCTCAACCACCAATAGCAGAAAACTGCAGGTGATTAATAACAGCCGTTCTATATTTGTAATATCTAAACCAAATGTAACAACCAGTAAAATGGCGTTAATAACCAATAATTGGCGGAACGCATCTTCGGTAAGCACGGCGTCAATAAACCCGGCCCAGGAATTCCTTATGCTGTAGGTTAATCGGCTTATTCCTTTTTTCTTTTCCACAGGCATACAATCTGCTCTCGTCAAGACTGCGACAATCACTCGCGAATAAATAACGCGGCGTGAATTTATCACGAGTTTATTAATTAAGGACCTTAACTGTTCTCTTCCAGGAAGTGATGCATTCCCTCACGCGCCGTCACCCTGCCCCTGAAACGGCACCGCCCGAAAATACCCTGCCGCGGTTATTATTCTGAGAACGTGAAAAGGCGATGCGTTATCAGCCGGTTAAAGCGTTTTCTCGAACAAGCGGTAGCGCTTATAGGGAACTGCGCCGATGCGTTCTAAAATCGTCCGCATGCCGGTATTGGTTTCCAGGATCCACGACATTTCCAGCGCGTCGATATTGCGCTTCGCGAAAGGCTCGCGCAGCGCCTCAATAAGCAACAGCGCAATAATCGGCCCGATGCGGCTGAATTGATATTCCTGACGCACGCCCATCAACGGCACGCGCGCGGTGCGCACGCCGCTGACTTTCAGCCGCCACAAGAGCTTCGCCCAACCGAACGGCAATAACCGCCCCTGCAGATCGGCAATCGCTTCGTTGATGTTTGGCAGGCCGACAATAAAGGCGCAGGGGGCACCATCCACCTCGGCGATATGGATCATATCGTCGGGCACCAGAAACTTCAGCTGATCCCCCATGGTGGCGAACTCATGCTCGGTGAACGGGACAAACCCCCAGTTATGCTGCCACCCGGAGTTGAACACCTCGCGCAGCACCTGCATCTCCTCGCGAAAGCGCTTGCGATTGAGGCGGCGCACGGTCACCTTTTTGCGCACCTGATCCATCATCCGGGTCAGCGACGGCGAAAAATGCAGATCGGTTCTTTTCATCCAATAGGCAAGCAAATCAATCCCTTCGCTGTAGCCCTGTTGCGCTATCTGGGCCGCGTAGTAGGGTTTCGCGTGCGTCATCAGGGCGGAAGGCGGGGTATCGAACCCTTCGACCAACAGGCCGCTTTCCTGATTGATATTGAGGCTGAATGGCCCGGTGATTTTACGCGCGCCTTTCGATCTCAGCCACTCTTCCGCGACCGTGAATAAGGTGCTGAAAACGGCGGGATCGTCAACGGCGTCAATCATGCCGAAGTGGCCGGTATCCTCGCCATGCAGCTCCCGGTGCAGAGAATCGATTTGCGCCGTGATGCGCCCAACGACTTTGCCTTGTTTTTTGGCCACCCATGCCTGCCATTCAATATGGTCGGTACCGGGATTCTTCTTTGACAGGTGCTCTTCGCGCTCGACATGCAGCGGCTCAATCCAGTTCGGATCATCGCGAAACAGTTGCGAAGGGAAAGCAATAAATTCTTTAAGTTCGCGTTTATCCAGAACTTTCTCAATACGGATCATAAATAGCCTTACGTTTTAATAAAATAATTAAATGAGCGCGCGACAACGCCTTTAGCATTTTTTATGCTGTTCTCTTTTATTGGATTGTGTATTGCCTCCGGTTCAATGATAAGAAAAACCGAATATTACCCCCTGTGAATCAGCGCATTATTGGCTCTACATTCACCCTGTGATGTCCATAATTGATAAAAAAAGGAAACAGAAAGCGGCGCAGCCAGGCTACGCTAATGGTGCTCTTTTATTATTTCGTGCTGTTATGGCAAAAGAAACTCGCCGTTTTTAGTGTACCGACTTTAATCAGGAGGTGTGCCGCCATCTTTACCACTTAATGCTCTTTTTAAGATTAGCCTTAAATGAATCGTTCACTTTTGGATTTCTTGCGGCATACTGTTTAGGAAGTGTTTAAGTTCCAAGATAGCCATGCATGAGGTCATAACCTATGAGCCGACAGTTATTTCCTGCCCGACAGATGCAGACTAAAGAACGGCGAAACCCGGATATTACAATAGCCTCTCGTATATCGCCGGGGTGCCGTTCAGGCTGATAGCACGGGCTACTCGCGCTCTGACCGGTTAATAACCGGCGTGCCGCTCAAGCACGGCAATATACGCTGTTCGCGGAATGAAGATGGTTGAATAACAAACTTATTCAAAAACCTATTCATAGTAAAACATCAATTACCTCGCCAAGAGTGATTTTTCTCTTTTGGTGATTTTTAATCTATGGCTAAGTTTGTCTATGTCTGAAACAAGTTCCGTTCATTCTCTTCCTATGCGCTATGCGGACTTCCCCACTTTAGTGGACGCGTTGGATTACGCGGCGCTGGGCAATACGGGAATGAATTTTTACGACCGTCGCAATCAACTCGTGACCGTTCTCGAATATCGCACGCTGCAGCAAAAAGCGATCTCGGGCGCGCGGCGTTTATTGTCCCTGAAGCTCAAGAAAGGCGATCGCGTGGCGCTTATCGCCGAAACCAGCGCGGGATTCGTCGAAGCCTTTTTTGCGTGCCAATATGCCGGCCTGGTGGCGGTACCGTTGGCGATCCCGATGGGCGTAGGCCAGCGCGACTCCTACACCGCCAAACTGAAAGGGCTGATCGCCAGTTGCAACCCGGCGGCGATCATCAGCAGCGAAGAGTGGACACCGCTCATCGCGTCGGCCACGGAAAACACGTCGGCGATGCACATCCTCAGCGACGAGGATTTTAACGCCTTGCCGGAGCCGGAGATCGCGTTGCCCGCGCCTTCGCCCGACGATATCGCCTACCTCCAATACACCTCGGGCAGCACCCGCTTTCCGCGCGGCGTGATCATTACCCAGCGGGCGGCCATGGCGAACCTGAACGCGATCAGCCGCGACGGGATCAAGCTGCGTGCGGGCGATCGCTGCGTTTCATGGCTGCCCTTCTATCACGACATGGGCCTGGTCGGTTTCCTGCTGACGCCGGTAGCGACCCAGTTGTCCGTCGATTATCTGCGCACGCAAGATTTCGCCATGCGCCCGATGCAGTGGCTGAAACTGATCGCCAAGAATCGCGGTACGGTGTCCGTCGCCCCGCCGTTCGGCTACGATCTGTGTCTACGCCGCAGCAACGCCAA
The DNA here is from genome assembly GCF_052169095.1 of Serratia sp. CY33802. Taxonomy (NCBI): domain Bacteria; kingdom Pseudomonadati; phylum Pseudomonadota; class Gammaproteobacteria; order Enterobacterales; family Yersiniaceae; genus Serratia; species Serratia sp. CY33802. The sequence continues at coordinate 348,527 of NZ_JBJNLL010000001.1, read as the reverse complement.
AGAGCTGGCCGATCTGGATCTTTCCAGCTGGCGGGTTGCCGGCGTAGGCGCCGAGCCGATCCCGGCCGAGCTGCTCGGCCAGTTTGGCGAACACTTCAGCAGCATCAACTTCGACAGCAAAGCCTTCATGCCGTGTTACGGCCTGGCCGAGAACACCCTGGCGGTGAGCTTTTCCGATCCTTGCTCCGGCCCGCAAACCAACGCGGTCGACCGCGATATTTTGGAGTACGAGGGTAAAGCGGTCGCGCCGGGCAAAAAAACCCGCGCTGTCTCGACCTTCGTCAACTGCGGCCGTGCGCTGCCCGGCCACCGCATCGAGATCCGCAGCGAAACCGGGCAACCGCTGCCGGAGCGCCAGGTCGGCCATATCACGATTTCCGGCCCCAGCCTGATGAACGGCTATTTCTGCGACGATGAATCTCAGAAGCAAATTCAGGTGACCGGGTGGATGGATACCGGCGATCTGGGCTACCTGCTGGAAGGCTATCTGTACGTCACCGGCCGCAAGAAGGACTTGATCATCATTCGCGGCCGCAATATCTGGCCACAGGATATCGAGTACGTCGCGGAATCCGAACCGGAAATCCGTTCCGGCGATGCGATTGCCTTCGTGACTGAAGAACACGACGAAGCGGCCAGGATCATTTTGCAAATCCAGTGCCGAGTCAGTTCGGAAGAACGCCGGGAACAAATCGTGCATTCGCTGAGCGCGCGCATTCAAAGCGAGTTCGGCATTGCGGTGGACATCGAGCTGCTGCCGCCGCACAGCATTCCCCGCACGTCATCGGGCAAACCCGCCCGTGCGGAGGCCAAAAAACGCTGGCTGAGCGCTTCGCTCTATCCGCAAATGCCGCAGCTGGCCGGTTTCGCGCAATGAGCGGCACCGTCGCAGTGACGGGCGCGACCGGCTTTATCGGCCGGCATATCGTCCAGGAACTGCTGGCGCAAGGGTTTAACGTGCGCGCCCTGACGCGGCAAGCCGGAAAAGCCGCTGCGGACAACCTGCAGTGGATCCCCGGCGCGCTGGAAGATCGGCCCTCGCTCACCGAGCTGGTGCGCGGCGCAGAATACGTCGTGCATTGTGCGGGCCAGGTGCGCGGGCATGCGGAAGCGGTGTTCACCCGCTGCAACGTCACCGGCAGCCTGAACCTGATGCAGGCGGCCAGGCAAAACGGCCGCTGCAATCGTTTCTTGTTCATGTCGTCGCTGGCGGCCCGCCATCCGGCGCTGTCCTGGTACGCCCATTCAAAACAGGCCGCCGAGCAGCAACTCATCGCCGCCTCCGGCGATATCGCGCTGGGGATTTTCCGCCCAACGGCGGTTTACGGGCCGGGCGATAAAGAGCTGAAACCGCTGTTCAACGGCCTGCTGCGCGGCGTACTGCCCCGGCTGGGCGCGCCTGAGGCCAAGCTCACTTTTCTGCACGTGAGCGATTTGGCAAAGGCGGTCAGCCAATGGGTGCAGGCCGAACCCGCGCAGCCGAATATTTACGAACTGTGCGACGGCGTGGCCGAAGGCTATAACTGGCTGCGCCTGCGCGACATCGGCGCCGCCGTGCGTCACGGGCCGGTGCGTCTGGTGAGCATTCCGCTGCCGCTGCTGAAAGCCCTGGCGGATATCAGCGTGGTGTGGAACCGCCTGGTCAAACAAGAGCCGATGCTGACGCGCAGCAAAATACGCGAATTAACGCATCACGACTGGTCCGCCAGTAATCACGCGCTGTCGCAACAGATTAATTGGTTTCCACAGGTAAGTTTGGAGCGCGCACTGCGCGAAGGGCTGTTTTAATTATTCCAATTAGAGGTGTGTCAACGTTCTTATGCTAAATCGCGATGCTGTAATGGATTATATCCTGACGTGTTTGCAAGGTATCGTCGAAGGCGGAGTGGAAATAAAACCTGATAGCGATCTCGTCAATGATCTTGGCCTGGAATCCATCAGAGTCTTGGATCTGCTGATGATGCTGGAAGATGAATTAGATATCTCCATTCCTATCAATATATTGCTTGATGTCAGAACGCCGGAGCAACTGCTTGACGCGCTGCGCCCTTATCTGGAGAAAAACCATGGGACTGTATGATAAGTTTGCGCGGCTCGCCAATGACCGTGAGCAATTTCAAACGTCCGGTCTGAATCCGTTCGGCACCTGCATCGACGAAGTCTATTCCGCCACCCAGGGGCGCATCGGCGATCAAAAGATTGTCCTCGCCGGCACCAATAATTACCTTGGCCTGACGTTCGATGCGCAGGCGATCGCCGCCGGCCAGGCGGCCCTGGCCGCACTCGGCACCGGCACCACCGGCTCGCGCATGGCGAACGGCAGCTACGGATCGCACCTGACGCTGGAACGGGAGCTGGCGGAGTTCTTCGATCGCCCAAGCGCTATCGTTTTCTCCACCGGCTATACCGCCAACCTGGGCGTCATCAGCACCCTGGCGGGGCCGGGCGCCGTGGTGTTGATCGACGCGGACAGCCACGCGAGCATTTACGACGCCTGCGCCCTCGGCGGCGCGGAGATTATTCGCTTCCGCCACAATGACGCCGCCGATCTGGAGCGCCGCATGGTGCGCCTGGGCGAGCGGGCCCGCGAGGCGATCATTATCGTGGAAGGCATCTACAGCATGCTGGGTGACGTCGCCCCGCTGGTGGAAATCGTCGATATCAAGCGGCGGCTCGGCGGCTATCTGCTGGTCGACGAAGCGCACTCCTTCGGCGTGATGGGTGAGCACGGCCGCGGCCTGGCCGAAGCGCTCGGCGTCGAGCAAGACGTGGATATTATCCTGGGCACCTTCAGCAAAAGCCTGGCTTCAATCGGCGGTTTCGCCGTCGGCGGCAAAGGGATGGACGTGCTGCGCTACAGCAGCCGGCCGTATATCTTTACCGCTTCGCCGTCGCCGTCCAGCATCGCATCGGTGCGCACGGCGCTGCAAAAAATCGCGCGCCATCCCGAGCTGCGGGAAAAGCTGTGGAGCAACGCGCACCGTCTGTACCACGGCCTCGCCGAACTGGGGTATACCCTGGGGCCGCGCATCAGCCCGGTGGTGCCGGTGATGATCGGTTCAAAAGAAGAAGGATTGCGTTTCTGGCGCGAGCTGATCGCCCACGGGGTGTATGTAAACCTGGTGCTGCCACCGGCCGCGCCGGCGGGCGTCACCCTGTTGCGCTGCAGCGTCAATGCCGCGCACAGCGATGAAGAGATAGACGCCATCGTGCGCGCCTTTGCGGCGCTGAAAAAATAAAGCCTTCCCTCTCGGCCGCGGCGGCGGTGCCAAAATGGTATCGCCGCCCTGCCGAATCGCTGCGCACCTCAGTGCGCAGCCGTTGATACCCCATCAGCCGAATAGCGATAACCCTGCGCCGCCATAAATTCCCCGATGGCTTTTTCCGCCGCCGAAAGCACCTCCTCGATCGGCCGATCGGCATCGAGATCCACGATGTCGGCGCCTTCGAACGTCAATAACGGCGTGACGGCGATCTTCTTCTCCAACGCCGCTTTGCGGTGATCGGGTTTACGCGCGCAGGCCACGTCCAGACTGACATTCAGCTTGAGTACCAGATCCGGTTTTTGCCCCGCCATCCATTGGAACGCCGCCCGCTCGCGCGCCGCCAGCCAACGGACAAAACGGCTCCCTTCCACGTCGACGGGAAAAACCGTACCGTCGTAAGCGCCGGGGATTTGCGCCTGCGGAAAACGGTCGGTCAACACGATGAACCCTTGCCGACGGTACGCCAGCATGCGGCGGAAACGCAGCAGCCGCCGCCCCACGAAAGCGATGATCACCGCCGACGGCAACAGGCCGATGCGGGATTTTTTCGTTTTGACTTTTTTGGTATTACTCTCGATAGCCTTGCCCACCGAGCGCCCGAGCAGCGGCAATTTCGCCGCCGCGCGGCCGACGTTGCCCGCCTGTTTGCCCAGATGCACTTGCACCGCCGGGCCATAATGTTTCATATACGCGATCAGATGTTCACAAACGGTGGACTTACCCGATCCGTCGCTGCCGATAACCGCAATCAGCGGCGGAAATTTTGCACTCATAATAAGACTCTCTTTCAATACACCAGAAACGGCGTGCCATATTTGAAGCGACCTATCGCTTATCATTGCCGTGGCGGCTACGTGAAAAAATTTACCGTAGCGCGGCGCCAAAAAGCACAAAATATTAAGCGAAAATTGAAAACCTCTGCTCTTTTTTCACCGTGAGCCCTACCGGAAATTAACATAAAAAGCGAAACCGGCGCGCGCACGAACAATTAGCACAAAATAACAAGAACGAACGCCATAAATATCAATTCAAATAGCGAACAAGAATACCAATCTCATTATTTTATCGCAGCAAAGCACAATAAATATCTTGAACCCAAGGCGTATTGGAATACAATAGTTTTTTTCGCATTGGATCAATTATTGTGAGTCAGCAGATAAGACCTTCATCTGATCGCTCGCCCGTGCGCGTAATAGCGATAACCGGCTGTGACGGCTCGGGAAAATCCACGTTAGCTGCCAGCCTGGTCAACGCGTTATCGGCACAAGAACCTGCCGAACTGCTGTATCTCGGCCAGTCTTCCGGGCGCATCGGCGAATGGATCAGTTCGCTGCCGATTATTGGCGCGCCCTTCGGGCGTTATTTGCTGAAGAAATCGGAACGCGTGCATGAGCGCCCTTCCACACCGCCGGATAATGCCACGGCGCTGGTAATTTTTTTACTCTCCTATTGGCGCGTTTATAAATTCCGTCGCATGCTGAAGAAAAGCCGCAGCGGCGCATTGCTGATCACCGATCGTTATCCGCAGGCCGAAGTGGCGGGGTTTCGTTTCGATGGCCCGCAGCTGGCGAAAACCACCGGCGGCAATAGCTGGATCCGCGGGCTGAGAAAGCGCGAACACAAGCTGTACCAATGGATGGCGTCTTATCAGCCCTTATTATTAATTCGGCTGGATATTGACGAACAAACGGCCTATTCACGTAAACCCGATCACTCGCTGGCGGCGTTGCGTGAAAAGATCGCCGTCATCCCGCACCTGACGTTTAATGGCGCTAACATATTGGATTTAGACGGCCGCGAGCCGGCTAACCGTATTTTCGATGCCTCACTGCGCGCCGTTAAAATATCGCTGAGGGCCGCTAATGCCTAGCCGCCAAATAACCTTTTCGTACCGAAACAGATGAAAAAAAATAAACTCACCGCCGAACAGGATACCTCTCCCACCTGCATCACCGGGCTGATTGCCGTGGTGGGCAGCGACGGCACGGGCAAGTCCACGCTGACCGCCGATCTGGTGAAAAACCTGCAGCAACATCGCCCCACGGAGCGCCGCTATTTGGGGCTGATCTCCGGCGAAGACGGCGACAAAATCAAGAAGTTGCCGTTCATCGGCGTGTGGTTGGAACGGCGCCTCGCGGCCAAATCCGATAAAACCCAGCGCATGAGCAACAGGCCGCCGGCGCTGTGGGCGGCGCTGATCATGTACGGCTTTTCGCTGTGGCGCGCCGCCAACCTGCGCAAGGTGCGACGGCTGGCGCAGAGCGGCGTGCTGGTGGTCAGCGATCGCTACCCGCAGGCGGAAATTTCAGGTTTTTACTACGATGGGCCCGGCATCGGCGTGGAACGCGCAAAAGGCTGGCTATTGAGCCGCCTGGCGGCGCGCGAACGCCGTTTATATCAACGCATGGCCGTCTATCGGCCGGCGCTGATCATTCGCCTTGATATCGACGTCGATACGGCATTTTCCCGCAAGCCCGATCACAGCTATGAAGAGCTGAAAGACAAGATCGCCGCTATGGTGCGCCTGCAGTACAACGGTGCGCGCATCATCGAGCTGGACGCCAGAGCCCCTTACGACGAGGTGCTGAGCAACGCGCTCAACGCCATTTCCGCCGTAGTGAATCCCGCGAAGCGCCCACAGAGCGATATCGGGCAACCCGGCGAAAACGCCGGCGAAGAAACTCAGGTTTATTAAACGCATACAGGGCAAGCGCATGACGGCGGAACAAAAAGTGCAGCAAAACAACGATAACGGCTGGTTTTGGTTATGAAACGGTGGTTTTCCGATGGCGCGTTTCGCTCCATTTTACGTAATGCCGCCTATTTAGGCTCCGGCAGCGTCGCCAGCGCGCTGCTCGGCCTGCTGGCGCTCTCCTGCGCCGGGAAAGGCATGTCGCCTGAAATGTTCGGCGTGCTGGTGGTGATCCAGGCCTACACCAAAGCGGTCAGCGATTTCATCAAATTCCAGACCTGGCAGTTTGTGGTGCAATTCGGCACCCCGGCGCTGGAGCATCAAAATACCGGGCGCTTCCGCGACGTCGTCGCCTTCTCCTTTGGCCTGGATATCGCCAGCGGCGTCATCGCCGTGCTGGGCGGCATGATCATGCTGCCGTTCTTGTCTCACGCCCTGGGGCTGGACAGCGAAAGCTTCTGGCTCGCCATGCTGTACTGCACCCTGATCCCGTCGATGACCTCGTCCACGCCGACCGGCGTGCTGCGCGCCTTCAACCGCTTCGATCTCATCGCCATCCAGCAGGCGATCAAGCCGTTCCTGCAGGCGGTGGGCAGCGTCATCTCCTATTATTTCGATCTGGGGTTCCCCGGCTTTATCGTCACCTGGTACGCCTCTAACTTGATCGGCGGCACGCTGTTTTGGTGGTTCACCGCGCGCGAACTGCGCCGCCGCGATATCCACGGCGCGCTGAGGCCACGCCTGTTCAACGTCGCGCGCCGCATCGAGGGCGCCTGGAACTTCGTCTGGACCACCAACATCGCCCATACCATCTGGGCCGCGCGCAACTCCTGCACCACCGTGCTGGTGGGCGTGGTGCTCGGACCGGCCGCCGCCGGGCTGTTCAAGATCGCCATGACCTTCTTCGATGCGACGGGCACCCCGGCCAAGCTGCTGGAAAAAAGCTTCTATCCCGAGATCATGCGCCTGGATCCGCGCACCAAGACCCCGTGGCTGTTGGGCCTGCGCTCCTCGCTGCTGGCCGGCAGCATCGGCCTGGCCGTCGCGGTGTTGATGTTGCTGGTGGGCAAACCGCTCATTTCCGCCGTCTTCGGGCAGCAATACCTGGAAGCCTATGACCTGATTCAAATCATGCTGGGCGCGATCATCGTCTCCATGATGGGCTTCCCGCAGGAATCCTTACTGTTTATGGCAGGCAAGCAGCGCGCTTTCCTGATCGCGCAGGCGACGGCCTCGGCGGCCTACATTGCGCTGCTGGTGTCGATGGCGTATGCCTTCGGCGTGCAGGGCGCCGCCTTCGCTTATTTACTGGGGCAATGTTTAGACGTGCTGTTATCCCTGATACCGACGATCGGCGCCTACCGCAATCGCTTTATGTTGGGGCTGAATGTGCCCAAAGAGAGTAATCAATGACCGCTATCACGAATTGGAAGAAGTTCTCCGCCGAAACCACCCAGGCGCTGTTTGTCGCGGTGGAAGAGGATGACCTGGTCGAGGCGAATATCAGCCTGCCGCAGCAGATCGATCTGGAATGCTCCCCCGAGAGCATTCGGGACAACTACGCGCTGTGCCTGCAGTTTTGGGAAGACGGTTTTTCCCGCCGCGAGCTGCTGCAATTGGTGAACGGTTTCCTGCAAGACCCGCAGTTGGCGGCGGCTACCCGCATGCGCTACAAATATATCCGCGCCCGCTACAAGCACCTGCGCTTCGCCCAGCAGCTGTACGGTGCGCCCCACCGCGCCAACCGCCTGTTCCACACCACCACCGTGGTACTTGGCCATTTTCAGGACGCGTTTCGCAACGGCAACCAGAAGAACCTCACGCTGTACGGCAACCTGCTGCGGCTACTGCTCAGCAAGCCGGTGTGGTCATACGTGCGTTATGCGCTGCGCCACACCCGCCTGGAAAGCGCACAGGGCTTTATCACCTACCGCCAGGAGCAGATGCGCCAGCTGCAAACGCTGATCGCCGGCCCGGCGCTGACCGGGCATCAGTTCCACGACGTGCGCAAAATCGTCAGCCGCCAGGTGTCGTTTTACGACACGCTGAGATCGATCGATCCGGACAACCGCGAGGCCCGGCAGATCTCGCGCTTCCTGGCGGCGATTAACGGCCTGATGGGCGACCGGCACGACGTGATGGTGGCGGACAAGCTGGCCGGCGGCGATATCTATGACCGGCCGGCGATCCTGGATATCGACATCCGCCAGCGCCTGGAGCTGCTGCTGGCGCGCTTTCCGCTGTCGTTTTCCCCGTCGGCCGTCGCGGCCGGCAGATAAGCGCATTGCCCGTAGCCATGATGACGTTACCTCGCTTGCTGACCCTTGCGCTGCTGCTGTCGCCGCTGGCGGCATCTGCGCATAACTTCGTGCATGGCCGGCCGGTGGCGCCGATCGCCATCGCCGATCGCGGCGAGCTGCTGCTGCGCAACGGCGATTTCAGCTACCGGCCGTGGAACAGCGCAAAACTGGCGGGCAAGGTGCGGGTGATCCAGTACATCGCCGGGCGCACCTCAGCCAAAAAGAAGAACTCGCTGCTGATCAACGCCGTTAAGGACGCGAACCTGCCGGGCGATCGCTTCCAGCCGACCACCATCGTTAACACCGACGACGCGATACCGGGTTCCGGCTTCTTCGTGCGCGGCAAGATCGAGAAAAACAAACGCCATTACCCCTGGGCGCAGTTCATCGTCGACAGCGACGGGCTGGGGCGCATGGCCTGGCGGCTGCCGGAGGAGAGCTCCACCATCGTGGTGCTGGATAAGGCCGGGCGCGTGCAGTGGGCGAAGGACGGCGCACTCACCCCGCAGGAAGTTGACCAGGTGATCGCCCTGCTGCGCACCCTGATCGCGCAGGAAACGCCATGACGCGCACGCCGCCGGGAGCCGATGACGCATGTCTTTGATTGAACGCTATATCACGGTTGAGATCCGCCGCCTGGTGATGATGATCGCCGGGTTTCTGATCTTCATGTTCGCCAGCTACTCGGCCCAGCGCTACCTGACCGACGCCGCCAACGGCACGCTGGCGCTGCGGGTGGTGGCCGACGTGATTTTCTATAAATCGCTGATCGCGCTGGAGATGATATTGCCCGTCGCGCTGTATGTCTCGGTGGCGGTAGCGCTGAGCCAGCTGTACAGCGATGCGGAGATCACCGCCATGCTGGCCGCCGGCGCCAGCCCGCTGCGACTGTACAAGGCGGTGCTGCTACTCGCCGTGCCGCTGGCGATCGCGGTCACACTGCTGTCGCTGTATGGCAGGCCCTGGGCGTACGCCAATATTTATCAGCTGCAGCAACAGTCGCAATCGGTGTTGGACGTGAGCCACCTGCAGGCCGACAAATTCAACATCAGCGGCAACGGCCGCATGATCCTCGCCAATCACGTCGACAAAACGGCCAACCACCTGACGGACGCCCTGATTTATGTGCGCGGCGGCCATCACACCAACCTGTACCGCGCGCAGTCGGTGGAGGTGCTCGACGCCTCTCCCGCCAGCCCCGCCGTGCGGCTGAAAACCGGCACTGCCTATGTGCTGGATCGTGAGGGCGCCGACGACAACGGGCAGAACTACGACAATTTCGACATCGCGCTTAAACCGTTCGTGCCCAGCGCCGAGAGCCGGCACAAGTCGGCCTCGCCGGCGGAGCTGGCGCGCTCCGCCGATCCGGGCGACGCCGCCGAACTGCAATGGCGCGAGAGCCGCGGGCTGACCACCGTGCTGATGGTGCTGCTGGCGATCCCCTTGAGCCGCATCAAGCCGCGGCAGGGGCGCTACGCCGCGCTGCTGCCCCTGACGGTGCTGTTTACCGTGATTTTCTATGGCGGCAACATTTGCCGCACGCTGGTGGCCAACGGCTCTCTGCCACCGATCCCCGGCGTTTGGCTGGTGCCGATAGCGATGGCTGTCGGCATCGCCCTGCTGCTGGCGCGCGACTTATCCCTGCTGCGGAAACCCTCCCGATGACCATTTTTAGCCGCTACCTAATGCGCAACGTGTTCATCGGCTTCGCCGCCGCTGCCGGGTTGCTCATCCCGCTGTTCACCACCTTTACGCTGATCAACGAGCTGGAGGACGTCACTCCGGGCGGCTACCGCTGGCAGCAGGCGCTGCTGGTGACCGTGATGACCCTGCCGCGCAGCCTGGTCGATCTGGGGCCGTTTATCGCGCTGCTCGGCGGCATCGTCGGGCTGGGGCAGCTTTCCAAGAGTCTGGAACTGACCGCGATCCGCTCCGCCGGGATGTCGATATTCCGCATCGCGCTGGTGATGCTCGCCGCCGGGCTGCTGATGAACCTCTCGCTCGGCGCCCTCGATGAATGGGCCGCTTCGCCGCTGCAGCAACGCGCGCTGCAAATGAAGAACAACGCCCTGGCGCAGTCGAACGATAACGACGTCACCGTTAACCCGCTGTGGGCGCGGCGCGGCAACGAGTTTGTGACGGTCAAAACCGTCGATGAGAACGACCAGCCCCACGGCATTGAGATCTTCCGCTATCAGGCCAACCACGCGCTGGAATCTTACATTTACGCCGACAGCGCCAGCACCGCCGCCGACGGCAGCTGGCTGCTGCACAACGTGATGCAAAAAAGCTGGCAAGGCAGAAAGGAGACAATTCAGCGGCAAGACAGCCTGCTCTGGCGCTCGCTGTTCGCCGTGCCGAGCCTGAAAGAGCTGACCCTGCCGGCCGGCAGCTTCTCGCTCCAACAGCTGGATCGCTATATCGATTACCTGCAGGGCTCGGGGCAGCCCAGCACCGAATACCGCCTGGCGCTGTGGAAAAAACTCGGCCAGCCCCTGCTGGTGCTGGCGATGATTTTGCTGGCCATCCCGTTTACCTTCACCGCCCCGCGCGCGCCCGGCATGGGCAGCCGATTAGCGCTCGGCGTCATCATCGGGCTGCTGACCTACATCGCTTACCAGATCGTCCTCAATCTGGGGTTGCTGTTCGCCCTCAACGCGCCCTTCACCGCCCTCGCCCCGCCGCTTTTACTCCTGGCATTGTCGCTGGCGCTGGTTTATCGGTTTGATCGACGGGGTTAGGCATTTTCTGAGGTTGATAAGGGATAAGAAGAGAATCGCAATTTCCATTCCAGAGAAAACATTACGCGCTCACCTGCTCAGCGATTTTTAAGGATGTTAGTTAATGGCAAAGATAGCTGTTTGTATACTGACTTTTAACTCCTCTCGTTTATTACACGAGGTGCTTTCTCCACTCATGGGCATTGCGGATGAGTGGATTGTGGTGGACTCCGGAAGTACGGATAAAACGCTGTCTATTTGCCAAAGCTTTGGAATAAGCCCTATTTACCATCGTTTCGAAACGCATGGACGACAAATGAACTTTGCGATTTCTCAATCTCACCATGATTGGGTACTGTGCCTGGACAGCGACGAAATCCTTGATGCCGAAACCATAGCGTCCATTTTAACATTCAAATCGCAGGCAAACCCGCCACCACAGCAAGCCTATAGAATAAAAAGGAATTGGTTTGTACTCGGACAGCCAGTCAGAACAATTTATCCCATCTCCTCACCGGACTACCCCGTTCGACTGTTCAATAGAACACAGGTCAGGTTCAATGATGCTCCGGTAGATGATGCCGCTGAAGGCTATATTCACACGTCGGTCATTCCCGGCAATGTTAAGCACGATACTTTTTATTCTCTCCATGAAATACTCAATAAGCTCAATAGCTATACGACAAGGGTAGTCAAATACAGAGACATCAGGCCCTCGATATTTCGTGGCGTCGTAAGCGCGATCGGCGCGTTTTTCAAATGGTACGTACTGAGCGGCGCATGGAAGGAAGGCAAAGTCGGCGCCGTTACTGGGTTTTATGCCGTGGCCTACAGTTTCCTAAAGTATTTTAAATCCTGGTATGGCAAAGATTGATAGCGTTAAGGACAGAAATAGGGGCTGAATGACAACCGCCATCCAGCCCCTGCTTGCCCAGCCGACGTTAACGCAATTCCTTCGCTATCGCGCTAAACATCAGCGACGCCTCCAGCGGTTGCGCGCTGAAAGAAGGCTCCGCCTGCGGCCAGGTGGACCACTGGACGATCACCAGATTCTCCGCCTGATTGACCATAATCATCTGGCCGAAGATCCCCAGCGCCCACAGGGAATGCTTGAGGGAGGCCTGCGGAACAGGCTCAACGTTGGTCGCATTCACCGGCACTTCGTTGTTCCACCATTGGAATCCGTAAATGCCGTTGGGATGCGCCGCCGACACCGAGCCCACCGCCCGCGTCCAGTTGGACGACTGGGCTACCCAATCTTCCGGCAAGATCTGTTTGCCGTTCGGCAACGTCCCATTATGCAGAATGAACTCGCCGAAGCGCCCCCAGTCTTCCAGCGTGGCGTTAAAGCCGTGCGCGCCCACGTCGTGCTGGCCTTTGGCGTAGGCATGCCACACGCCGTCGCTCGCCATGCCGTACGGCTGCCAGATGCTTTGCTGCAGATAGGCCGCCAGCGGCATGCCGGTGGCGCGCTCCAGCACGTCGCCCAGCAGCCACGCGCCGCCGGAGGAGTAAGACCAGTTCTGCCCGGCAGGGTGCGCACGCTGCAAGCCGGCCACCAGCTTGCGCACGCAGGCGTAGGTGCCGGGCCTGGCTTCACACTCGGTCAGCTGCGCGAAGTCCGATTTCGGGTTGGTGTAATCCTCATTCCACGCAACGCCGGAGGTGTGGGTGATCAGCTGCCTGAGGGTCACGCCATCCCACGCGGTGCCTTTCAGATCGGGTTCGTATTGCGTGATGAGATCGTCGAGTGAGTGGATCTTGCCCTGTTTAATCGCCACGCCCACCAGCGTGGCGACCACCGATTTGCCCACCGAGCGCGACGTCCACAGGGTGGCGTCGGTATTGCCCTGCCCCAGGTATTTCCAGGCGATTTTGCCGTCTTTCAATACCAGCATGCCGCTGACGTTCTGGCGCTGCAGATAGTCCTGCAGGCTGTAGGTTTTGCCATTCACCTGATAGCTGGCATTCGTTAGCTGTTTAGCGGCAGCCACCAGCGGTGTGGCACTGCCGTGATGAAACACATCCCCGGCATAGTTGCGGTAGTCGTTACGAAAACCGATCACCCGATCGCTCTGGCTCCAGGTGAGCATCTCGTGCGTGTCCGGCAATTGCGCATCGAAAGGCGCCGGACAGGCGCTGAGTTCGGTGCCCGCACAGACGGCCAGCGCGGCGGGCGCCAACAGGCCGCTACAGAGACTGATGACAACGCCCGCCAGCAGGCTGCGGTTAAACACTTTGCTTTTCATATTTTTTCTCGCTTAGCTCAGGAAGGCGTTCAGCTTAAAAAAACGCGGCCTATAATAAAAAACGCCTGATGGGGGAAAATCCCCCGAAAAATCGACGGGAGAACCGCGTGCCGAGCCTGATTTATTCCTTTGCCCAACTGGAAGCCTTCACCGCCGTCGCCGAGCACGGCAGCCTGGCGAAAGCCGCGCTCAAGCTGGGCAAAGACCGCACGACGCTGCGCGATTTGATTGATTTTCTCGAGGATGGCTTGGGCTATGCGCTGTTTCTGCGCGAGGGGCGCAGCCTGCACCTGACGCCGGAAGGCGAACAGCTGCAGCGCCAGGCGCACCTGCTGATGCGCCAGGTGAAAGCGTTTGAGGCGTTTGCCAAAGACGTGCCGAAGAGCGCGGCGCAGGAAATCTCGCTGGTCTACGATCCCTTTACACCCCGCGCGCTGTTGCAAGCGCTGATTGCCGCCATGGCCCAACGCAACACGCGGCTGAGCCTGATTAACGCCTCACGCGACGAAGCGGAAAGGCTGCTGGCAAACGGCCAGGCCGATCTGGGTATCTGCCAGGCGCGCAACCGCAGCGTGGGCGACGCCATGGAGTGGCGCGCCTTAGGGGCGATAGAGATGGATTTTTACGCCGCCAAAACGCTTTTCCCCGGCACGGAACAGCCGCTTTCACTGCTGGAGCTCTCGCTCGCGCCGCAGGTGATCATGCACCCGGATTCTGACGAGCCCGTGGCGCGCCGCCTGCAAATTTCAGGGCACACTATCTTCACCAACGAGCTGGAAATGCTGCGCGCCCTGCTCGAACAGGGCTGCGGCTGGGGATTCCTGCCGACGCATATGCATGCCGAACAGTGGAAAAGCGTCAACACGCTGCGCACCGAAGTGGGCAACCAGGGGATCAGCCAAACCATGGTGACCATCTGGAAGCCGGGCAATGACCGGCGGGCGCTGATTGATGAGACGCTGGGGTTGTTGCCGGGATTGTGGCGGGAGGTTGAGGGGTGAAAAGTCGCTGCTAGATTAGCGGTGGTGTTACCGTGACCTGCCCCCCGTTGACTAGTACATCATGATGTTAGCCGCGTTCGCTTCTGACACTCTCTGGAAATTTAAGGGTGTTGATGCTCTACGCGAGCGCATGTAGTTTTGCTGATACTAGCCAGAGAGTTCAATAAGTACACATAGAAGCCGTGGGATACGAACTTGGTTCGGTTTTTGGCGAAGGGGTGAAAACGAACTAATTGTAAATCTTCAAGGCAACAGGATATCAAGATGGCTTCCAATACTAACTATGCGATACCAGAAGGGTTTAATGGTGGCTGAATAAATCCTGAGCCACCAAATTGATAGTCACAAATGCTATATGTTTCAGATTAATTTTGGTTCCGCTTTGAGCGAGTGCGGACATAACACTCGCATTTGCGATTGGTTTGGAACATAGCAGACAACCAGTCCAACAACATGCGCTTGTTAGACGTTGGGTTCATCATTAGGGAAGTCAACGCCTGATATGAAAAGTTTGGCAGATTCCTTGTCGACTGATATAAAATCAGCCTTGTTACTTACCCCCCCAAAATCTCCATTTCTACCTCCTTTAATTTGACCGTGAGGGGTATTAAAGGTGATAGCTTCACCTATAGAGTAACTATATCTATCTAACTTAGAGTCATATAACCCATCCAATCCTTTTGGATATTGTTTAAATCTGACTGTATTGTAATTTGGCTGCAACAAGCTTACGAAAGCTTTCTCGGCATCCGCAATAATCCTTTTGTGATCGTAATCAAAGTCCAAATCTATATCGCTACCAGAACCGAACGTCGTGATAAATAAAGGTTCAGCATGGAATAGGAAAAGAAAAATCTCATCAGTAACTCTAGCACCAGGATAACGCTGTGGCTCATTCGAAAGTATTTCTTGGCGGGCCTGATGACCTTTAGCTATTAGGCGATCATAACTATCTCCTTTTTTTGCTATTCCAACGTAAAGTAGGTCATAAACCAATACATCCGCATAGTTATCTAATCCTGATATACCAGCTGCTTCTCTAGACCGATACCATAAGATGTTTTCTGGTGTAAACCGATCCAATAGAATATTTTCTCCATTATTTTCATAGAAAAACTCTATTGCTTCATCCCCACAGCCAATACCAAAGTTATTACCCTTAAAATCAATGACCGACTCCAACTCATATATATGAATGATTCCGCTGCTTTTATGATTGTCGCCTACAAAAACATCAAAGAGAATTTTACTCTTGTCTTCATTGGTACGAACTTTAGAAAATTTTGACTTAGCTTTTCCACCGATCATGTAGAAATCGCTTTGCTTCATGTGTTTAGCAAAAGGCTCATCTTTAAACCAAACTGCTTCTTGATTAGAAATGGGTGGAATAACAAGTTCTAAAATTGTTACCTTTGAACGATTTGTTCCAGTCATTGCTACCTCTATAGTTTGTTTTTGGGAAAGTTAATTACTTGCCTAACAGCTTTATATTTTTCCGGCTCGTCCTCTCTGGCTTCACCAGATGATATACCGATATCAATTTATGGGTAAAAATAGTCATTTAAAATTAACCAATGTCAACATGGAAAAAAGCGCGCTGGAAATTTATTACTTTTTTCCCACTCTATTATCAATCTAATCACCTAAATTAGCGTTATTTTCCTTCATCAGAAACAAATAAACATGCCTACTAATTTTATCAAAGCGAGCCTGCTTTATTTTTACAGCAAATAATGTCCCCTATTCGTCCTGATGTACAACGAATGTCCGATTTTGGCACAAAACAGCCTTCCCCCGTAGAATACACTTTACTAAACCTTCCGGTAAGAGAATATAGTCATACAAATAATTAAATAAAACATTAATCAACAAAATTTATTATTTAATGTATTTACACTGTGTTATTTCCCTCTCCCCCCCAACTCCCCCCTAGCACCGCCCCCGCCCTTTCCCTACAATAAGGGATCTGTTGAGGCATAACGCAAGGAAAGACGGTGTCGAAAGCCAATCCCAATGCCACTATCGTGGATATCGCCCGCCGCGCCAGGGTGACCAATATCACCGTTTCCCGCGCCTTCAATAAGCCCGAGCTGGTCAAGCCGGAAACCCGCGAGCGCATTCACGCCATCGCCAAAGAGCTGAACTATGTGCCCAACGCGTTCGCACAGGGGCTGAAAAGCAGCAGCAGCCAGATTATCGGCATCGTCACCAGCAGCATGTACAACCCGTTCTATTCCGGCCTGATCAAGACCGTGTCGCGCATTGCGCGTCAGCAGGGCTACCAGATCATGCTGTTCGACACCGACGGCAGCGAAGAGGCTGAAATGCGCGCCATTCAGGCGCTGTTCGGCTACAAGGCGCGCGGCATCCTGCTGTCGGCGGTGCGCGACGACAAGCGCTACCGCCCTGCCTATCTCGAGCTGGCCGAGGTGTACGGCGTGCCGCTGATCCTGATCGACCGCGATCTTTACGATCAGCAGCTGAGCGGCGTGTTCCTCGATAACCGCGAGATCGGCGTTTTGGCCGGGCGTTATCTGGCGGAGCAGCCGGAGCAGAAGCTGCTGATTATCGGCGGCCCGGCGGATTCGGAAATAACCTTAACGCGCACCGCCGGCATCGTCGCGGCGCTGCAGGACAGCGGGCGTGAGATTCATATCATCAACGGCGACTACGATTTCACCTCGCAAGAGAGCGAGGTGCGCGCCTATCTGGCGCAGCCGGAGAACCGCCCGGATTACATCATCGGCCTGAACGGCATCATCACGCTGGGCGCCATCGCTATCTGCCACGAGATGGGGCTTTATCAGCAGGTGAAGTTCTTCTCAATAGACGAGCCGCCACGCGCCGGCGCTTACGGCCTGCACATTCCGGGGGTGTATCACGATACGCAGAAACTGGGGGAGATCGCCGCGGAGCTGCTGTTCAGCGCCATTCACAGCCCGCGCGGCGAGCTGCCGGTGCGCAGAGAATTCTTCACCGGCTCGCTGTTGAATCGCTGACGGGCGCTATTGCCCGTAGTAGGCGTGTTTGCCGTGTTTGCGCAGGAAATGTTTGTCCAGCAGCTCCGGCTGCATCGGGGCGATAGCCGGCGCCAGCTGGCGGGTCGCCATCGCCATGATCGCCACCTCTTCCAGCACCACCGCGTTGTGCACCGCATCCGCCGCGTCCTTGCCCCAGGCGAACGGGCCGTGGGAATAGACCAATACTCCCGGCACCTGCTGCGGATCGCGCCCCGCCTGATTGAAGGTCTCGATGATCACCTTGCCGGTTTCTCCCTCGTAATCGCCGGCGATCTCCGCCTCGCTCATCGGCCGGGTGCAGGGAATGTCGCCGTAAAAGTAGTCGGCGTGGGTGGTGCCCAGCGCCGGGATCGGCTGCCCGGCCTGCGCCCAGATGGTGGCGTTGCGGCTGTGGGTGTGCACCACGCCGCCGATATCGGCGAAGGCGCGGTACAGCGCCAGGTGGGTGGCGGTATCGGATGAGGGTTTACGGTGCCCTTCGCGCACCTTGCCCTCCAGATCCACCACCACCAGATCCGCCAGCGTCATCGCCTCGTAGGCGATGCCCGAAGGCTTGATCACCACCAGCCCGCTCTGGCGGTCGATCGCCGAGACGTTGCCCCAGGTAAAGGTCACCAGCCCGTATGCCGGCAGGCTGAGGTTGGCGGCCAGCACCTGCCGCTTGAGTTCGTTCAGCATGCGATGCCTCCCTCATTCATTTGTTGTTCGATCCAGGCCTTGGCCTGGGCAATGCGTTGCTTATCCTGCCCGTCTTCGCGCGCCCACATCTCCAACAGGTAGGGGCCGCGATAGCCGAGCGCGTTGAGCACAGAAAAAGCGTGGGCGAAATCCACGCAGCCCTCGCCGAACGGCACGTCGCGGAACTGCCCGGCGCTGCCCGGCTCCACGGCGACGGTGTCTTTGAGGTGCACGGCGGTGATGCTGCCGATGCCCAGCGCCAGCTCGGCGGTGACGTCGTTGCCCCAGGCGCTGAGGTTGCCGAGATCGGGATACACCGTGAACCACGGGCTGTTAACATGGCGGGCGATGTCGCGCCATTTGCTGATGCTGTTGATGAACGGCGTGTCCATCACCTCCACCGACAGCATCACCTGCGCCCTGGCGGCCTGCGCCGCCGCCCACTGCATGCCCTCGATAAAGCGTTCGCGGCTGTGGCGATCGGCCGGTTCGTAATAGACGTCGTAGCCCGCCAGCTGGATGTTGCGGATGCCGAGATCCGTCGCCAGTTCCAGCGCCTTGCTCATCAGCACCCGCGCCCGTTCGCGGGTGGCGGCGTCGGCGCTGCCGAACGGATCGCGCCGGTGCGCCGACAGGCACAGGCTCGGCACCGTCACCCCGCTGTCGAGCCGCGCCTGGATAAACGCCAGCCGCTGGCGGCGATCCCAGTCCAGCCGCTGCTGGCGCGCCGGCTGCTCGTCGATCGACATCTCCACAAATTCAAAGCCCAGCTCGGCGGCGGTGGCCAGCCGCTGCGGCCAGCTCATATCGGCGGGCAGCGCCTTTTCATACAGCCCCAGACAGGCGGCGTTAGTCGTTTGCATCAGTCACCTCACTCAAAGCCTGGGCGACCGCCAGATAGCGTGCCTGCTGGGCGCGCAGGCGCCGGTGGGCGGCGGTCGCGGGATAATAACAGCGCAGCTTGGGCGGCGCGGCGGCGATCGCCTCGGCGAACCCGGCGTACTCCCCGGCGCCGACGGCGGCGCACAGGGCGGCGGCGCGGCAGCCGCTCTGGCGGGTTTCCACCACCTCGAGCGGCAGGTTGCCGGCGTCGGCGTACATCTGCATCCAGACCTCGGACTGCGTCGGCCCGCCGGTCATGCGCACCCGCTCGATGCGCGGGTTCAGCTGCACCATGCGCTCCTGATGGATCAGGTGCGAGAACACGATGCCCTGATAGATCGCCTGCACCACGTCCGCCATCTCGTGGTGGGCGCTCAGGCCGATCAGCCCGCCCGGCGTGTTGCCGCCGAGGTTGGAGCCGTACAGATAAGGCAGGAACAGCAGCCCGCTGGGCTGCTCGCAGCGCTCGGCCACCCAGGCGTTGAACTGGGCGTAGCGCTGCCGGTCGTCGGCGCAGAACTGGCGCAGGAACCAGGCCAAATTGCCGGCCGAGGTCGGGCTGCCTTCGTGCACGAAATAGCGGCCGTCGATGCAATAGCGCCCCCAGGCGTAGGGATAATCGGCGGGAAGGATGCGCTCGGTCACGCAGGTGGCGATCGACCAGGTGCCTGCCACCGCGCTGAGCGTGCGATCGTCGGCCACGCCGGAGCTGAGCGCCGCGCCCACCACGTCGAACAGGCCGCCGTACACTGCGGTGCCCGCGCGCAGGCCGCACTGCGCCGCCGCCGCGGCCGTCACCCGCCCGGCCAGCTGCGCCGAGCCGATCGTTGGCGCGGTCTTCTCCTGCGCCTCTTCGATGCCGAAGGCCGCCATCAGCGCCGGATCGTAAGCGCCGCTGTGCTGGTTAAACAGGTTGCTGCCGGAAATGTTGGTCACCTCGGCCGCCGCCTCGCCGGTGAGGCGAAAGCGCAGGTAGTCGTGCGCCATCAGGATGCGATCGACGGCGGCGTACTGCGCCGGTTGCCGCTGCTTCAGCCAGCGCAGCAGCAGCGCCGGGTGGCTGGGCCACAGCGGCTGCAGGCTGCGCGGGTAGGTCTGCGCACCCACCCCGGCGCGACGCAGCTCAGCCGCCGTGGCCGCCGCGCGGTTGTCCGAAGAGAGGATACCGTTGCCGACCGGCTTGCCGTGGCGGTCGATGGCGTACAGCCCTTTGCCGTGCGCCGAAAAGCTGACGCCGCGCACCTGGCCGGCCTCCAGCCCCGCCGCGTGCAGCGTCTGGCGGATCGCCGCGCAAACGTCATCCCACAGCGCGTCCATATTGCGTTCGCTGAAGCCCGGCTGGGCGGCAATCGCCGCGCCGTCGCGCTCGGCGATCGCCAGCTCTTCGCCGCTTGCGCGGTACAGCCCGGCCTTGATCACCGTGCCACCGACGTCTATGCCAAGAAAGACTGACATCGCGCCTCCTATTTGCGCCGCACGGAGCTGAGGTAGATGGCGGCCAGGATGATGCCGCCCTTCACCACGTTCTGGATATACGGCGATACGTTCATCAGATTGAGGCCGTTGTTGAGTACCCCGAGCATCATCGCCCCCACCAGCGTGCCAATGATGGCGCCGCGCCCGCCGGAGATCGCCGCCCCGCCCAGCACTACGGCGGCGATGGCGTCCAGCTCGAAGCCTTCGCCGGCGTTGGGCTGCCCGCTCATCAGGCGCGAGGTCAGCACCAGCCCGGCCAGCGCGGCGGTCAAGCCGCTGATCACGTACACCAGCATCTTGTAGCGCGGCACGCGGATGCCGCTCAGGCGCGCCGCCTCTTCGTTGCCGCCCATCGCGTAGACGTAGCGGCCGAACGGCAGCTGGTTGAGCATCAGCCAGGCCAGCACGTACACGCCGAGCATGATCAGGATCGGCACCTGGATGCCCAGCACCGTGCCGCGGCCGAAGAACGCGAACACGTCGGGCAGGCCGGAGATCGGGTAGCCGCCGGTATAAAGCAGCGCCAAGCCGCGGGCGATGCCCATCGACGCCAGGGTGACGATGATCGGCGGCATGCGCAGGTAGGCGATGCAGGCGCCGTTGGCCAGGCCGAACAGCGCGCCGACCGCCAGCGCCGCCACCATCGCCAGCGGGATGGGCACCGCCGCCAGCATCAGCCCGGCGGCGACCGAGCCGACCAGCGCCATCACTGGCCCCACCGAGAGATCGATGCCGCCGGTCAGGATCGCGCAGGTCATGCCCACCGCGATGATGGCATTGATAGACACCTGGCGCGCCACGTTGGTCAGGTTGTTGACGCTGAGGAAGCTGTCGTTCAGCAGGCTCATCAATACGAACAGGACAGCGAAGCCGATAAACGGCAAGACCGCCGGGTGATGCAGCAGTTTTTCCCAGCGTTTGCCGAGGCTGGGGCCGGCGGCGCGGCGCGCCACGGCGGGTTGTTCAATTCCGATCATAGGGCACTCCCGGTCGCGTGAAGCATGATGTGGTTGGATTCGATGTCGTCGCCGGTCAGCTCGGCGACGATGTGGCCGCCGCGAAACACCAGCACGCGGTCGCACACGCCGATGATCTCCGGCAGTTCGGAGGAAATCATGATGATGGAGATGCCCTGCAGGGTCAGTTGCTGCATCAGTTGGTAGATCTCGGCCTTGGCGCCCACGTCGATGCCGCGCGTCGGCTCGTCGAAGATCAGGATGTTGCAGTCGTTGTTGAGCCAGCGGGCGATCACCACCTTCTGCTGGTTGCCGCCGCTCAGGGTGCTGACGGCGGTCTCGGCGTCCGGGGTTTTCACCCCCACGGCGCGGATCAGCCGCTGCACCACGTCGCGATCCTTACGGGCGCTGACGAAAATCTTGCCGCGCCGGTGGTGCCGGTTGAGGGTGATGTTCTGCGCCACCGAAAACGGCAGCACCAGGCCCTCGGTTTTGCGGCTCTCCGGCAGCAGGCCGATACCCTGCGCCAGCGCCTGCGCCGGGGAGCGCAGCGCCGCCGGTTGGCCGCCGAGGCTGACGCGTTTGCGGTGGCAGCGGCTGGCGCCGATCAGCGCCGAGACGGTCTCGGTGCGCCCGGAGCCCACCAGCCCGGCGAAGCCGAGGATCTCGCCCTTGTGCAGGTGGAAGCGGTCGGTCGCGCCGTGCTTCTCACGCTGGATCTCCGCCTCCAGCAGCACCGTCGCGGTATCGACCGGGTGCTGTTTCACCGGGAAGGCGTTCTCGATTTTGCGCCCGACCATCAGCCGCACCAGCTCTTCCACGTTGGTGTCGCCGGTGGCCAGCGTTTCGATGTAGGCGCCGTCGCGCAGCACGGTGATGCGATCGCAGATGGTGAAGATCTCGTCCAGGTGGTGCGAGATAAACACCATGCCGACGCCCAGCAGCCGCAGATCGTTCATCACGCTGAACAGGTGCTCGGCCTCGCCCGGCGTCAGCGTGGCGGTCGGTTCGTCCAGCACCAGCACCCGCGCCTCCAGCGACAGCGCCTTGGCAATTTCAACGAACTGCTGCTGCGCCACGCTCAGCTGCTCCACCGGGCAATCGAGATCGATAGCCACCGTCAGCCGCTTGAAAATGGCCTCGGCCTTGCGCCGCATCGCCCGCCGATCCAGCAGGCCCCAGCGGTTCCTGATCTCCCGGTTGAGGAAGATGTTGTCGATGGCGCTCATGTAGGGAATCAACGAGAATTCCTGAAAAATAATGCCGACCCCGGCCTCGATCGCCTGGCGATAGTTGTTAAAGCGGCGCTGCTCGCCGTCGATAAAAATATCGCCCTCGTCCGGCTGATAGATGCCACACATGATTTTCACCAGCGTCGATTTGCCGGCGCCGTTTTCGCCCAGCAGGGCGTGCACCTCGCCGCGTTGAATGGCCAGATCGATGCCGTCCAGCGCCTTCACGCCGGGAAAGCTCTTTTTTATTCGCTTCAGTTCCAGTAAAGGTGTCACCGTATTGCCCTCCGCACCGAACGCCCCGCCGCAGCGGGGCGAACCCGGCTGCTGTTACCAGCTAAAGCCGGCCGCATTGCTGCGGTCGATCAGCTTCACTTTGACCGGCACGGTTTTCGGCACCGTGGCGCCCCAGTAGCGGGCCAGCGCAATGCCGAGCGCAATGCGCAGCTGGTCGCGCGGGAACTGCGCTGAGGTGGCGATGAACGGCGAATTCGGCTTGAGGATCTCTTTGATGGCTTCCGGCTGGCCGTCGACGCTCACCAGCTTGACCTTGGCGCCGTTGCTTTCGATCGCCGCCAGGGCGCCGAGCGCGCCGACGTCGTTGACGCTGAAAATACCCGCCAGATCCGGCGCCGACTGCAGCATGTTTTCGGTCACGGTCAGCGCGGTGTCACGCTCCTGCTTGCCGTTTTGCTTGGTGACGATCTTGATGTCGGGGTATTTCTTCATCGCCGCTTCAAAGCCGCGCACGCGCTCCAGGATCGGCACCACCGGGATGCCGTCGAGGATCGCCACCTTGCCTTTGCCGCCCAGCGCTTTCGCCAGGTATTCGCCCGCCTGGAAGCCGGCGTCGTAGTTTTCCGAGCCGACGAACGAGTCGAGCGGCCCTTCGGCCTGCGCGTCGATCGCCACCACCACCGCGCCGGCCTTATGGGCGGAGATCACCGCCGACTGCACCCCCACCGAATCGGTCGGGTTGATCAGCAGGATATCCACCTTCTTCTGCAGCATGTCTTCCACGTCGCCGATCTGTTTGGCAACGTCATGGCGCGCATCGGCCACGTACACCTTGGCGCCGATATCCGCCGCCGCCTGATCCAGCGCCTGCTTCATGGTGACGAAGTAGTCGTTGTTCATTTCCTGGAACGACATACCGATAGTGATTTGCTTGGCCAGCGCCCCATGGCTGGCCGCCAACATTCCACCGGCGACGATAAAAGGCAGGGTCTTTTTGAATAATGAAAACATAGCCAATTCTCCTGTAGGGAAGCTTCTTGTTGTGGTTATCAGAGCAACAGCATGTCTTTACGTTTGGCCGACCAACCGGCCCCCCATTGCGAACGGGCCGGCAGTCGTGACTGCAACAGCGGTACGGCGGGAGGGTCAGGGAACCAGGATCACCTTGATAGAGTCGGTCGAGTCCGCCAGGGCGAAGGCTTCGTCCCAGTCGTTCAATGAGTAGCTGTGGGTAACCACGCCGTTGGAAGTCACCAGCCCGCGCTCGAACAGATCGATGGCGATTTCATAGCTGTAGGGCGCCAGGTGCGCGCCGCGAATGTCCAGCTCCTTGCGATCGCCGATGATGGACCAATCGACGGTGGTTTCCTTGCCGAACACGCTGAACTCCACGAAGCGGCCCAGCTTGCGGATCATCTGCAGCCCCTGGGTGACGCCGATCGGCGCGCCGGTGGCCTCGATGTACACGTCGCAGCCGTAGCCGCCGGTCAGCGATTTGACGATCTGGTCGGCATCTTCCTTCAGCGGGTTGATCACCACGTCGGCGCCGAATTCCTTCGCCAGCGCCAGCCGCTCGTCGATGGCATCGATCACGATCAGTTTCTTCGGCGTTTTCAGGCGCGCCACCTGCACCATGCACAACCCGAGCGGCCCGGCGCCGGCCAACACCACTACGTCGTCCAGCTGGATGTCGCCGCGCGCCACGGTGTGGATGGCGCAGGCCATCGGCTCAATCAGTACCGCGTCTTCATGGCTCAGGCTTTCCGGGATCTTGTGCACGATGGCGTTCTCGGAAAAACGCATGTATTCCGCCATGCCGCCCTCCGCCACGTCTTTCTGGAAGCCGTAAATGTTATGCGTCTCACACATCCAGTAGCTGCCGGATTTGCAGTAGCGGCACTCCCAGCACGGCACGATCTGCTCGGCGATCACCCGCTCGCCGATCCGGTATTTGCCTTCCGCGCCCTCGCCCAGCGCGGCGATGCGGCCGTAGAACTCATGCCCCGGCACCACCGGCGGTTTGACCCACGGGTTCTCCCCCCAAAACATCTGCGCGCCGTTCTTGCATTTGCAGTCGCCGGCGCAGATGCCGCAGCCTTCCACCTTGATCACCAGCTCGCGCGCCTTCGGCAGCGGCGTAGGCACCTGTTCGAAACGATAATCCTGCGGGCCGTGGCAAACGACCGCGCGCATTTTTTCCGGCAACTGGCTCATCTCTTCCTCCAATACACTCGTTAAACGCTTGAATTTTCTTAATGTTGACGTTGTCATTTTTATCCAACAAAAAACAAGTAACGAAACAACATGATAAATTTCAATGAATTAATCATCACACATCCCAGAAACTCAAAATGACAACGTGAACATTGATCGACATATAACCAAAGCTGCAAAAATAATTGTTTGAGCAAAATCACAGTTCGTTAACATTGCGGCTAAAAATGCTACAAATGCGGATCGCGATCCCATTTACGGGATCGGCGATCCGGGGGGGCCGCTAAATCAGCAGGCGCACGCGATCGTAGATCTGACGATCTTCCGGCCGCGACGATCGCACCTGCTGGCGCAGGGTGCGCACCAGCGTATCGATAAACGTATGGGCGGCGGCGCTCAGAATGCTGTTGCGCCGGGTGACGATATTCAGCTGCGCCGGTTGGCAGCCCTCCCGCAGCGCCAGCGGCTGCACGCGGGAGGCGAACTGTGGCAGCGCGGCGATCGGCCGCGGGCACCAGGTGCACATCTCGGCGGACTCCACCAGCGCCTGCAGCATGCCGAACGAATGCGCCTGGATAATGCGCTGGCGCGGCAGGCGCGCGCCGTGGCGGTGGAACACCTCGTCGAGCAGCGCATCGAAACTTTCCTGGGTATAGCTCATCACCCAATCCTGCTCCAGCAGCTGATGCAGCGAGGTGCTGTGCGCCAGCGGGTGGCCGCGTCGCACCATGTACGCCGTTTCATACTCCAGCAGCGGCTCGCAGTGGAACTCCTGCGGCGCCGACGACGCCGGCAGCGGCGTGATGGCGAAATCCATCGTGCCCTCGCGCAGCTGCGACTGGGCATTGGCCATCAGGCTTTCCGACAGTTCCAACCGCACCGCCGGCACCTTGCTGCGAAATGCCATCACCGCCGGCGGCAGCACCGTCAACATCAGCCACGGGGTGATCGCCGCCTTGACCAGATCCGCCGTTCGCCCGCGCAGCGCCGCCATTTCGCCCTGCGCCTGCTCCAGCTGGTTCAACACCAGCCGGGCGTGCGCCAGCAGGGTTTTGCCGTAGGGGGTAAAGCCCAGCCCGGTCGGGGTGCGGATCAGCAGCGGCAGCGCCTGCTCCTGTTCCAGTTCGCGCAGCGCGCGGGTCACCGCCGCCTGCGACAGCCCCAGATGCCGCGCCGCCGCGCGAATGCTGCCGCTGTCGGCGCTGGCCACCAGCGCCTGCAGTTGGTGCAGTTTCATGTTCACCTCCTGACAATCATCGGTTGTCAGCATAACCGAACGGCGGCTACCCAGCAAAAACGGAGTTTGCTAGTCTCGATGCCTATCCCTCTGCCCGTTCCGTGCCCGTTAGCCGGGGCCCTTTGCCGGAGATCGTGATGATGCATTCACTGGTACTGCCTGATATCGCCGCCGTTCATGATGAGATGGTCGCCCTTCGCCGCCACCTTCACGCCCACCCGGAGCTGGGATTCCAGGAGTTCGCCACCTCGGATCTGGTGGCGCAACGGCTGGCGGAATGGGGTTACCGCATCACGCGCGGCGTAGGACAAACCGGTGTTGTCGCCACACTGCAACATGGGCCGGGAAAATCGCTCGGCATCCGCGCCGACATGGACGCCCTGCCGATTGCCGAAACAACCGGCTTGCCGCACGCCAGCACCCATGCCGGGGTGATGCACGCCTGCGGCCACGACGGGCACACCGCCATGCTGTTGGCGGCGGCGCGCTATCTGGCGCGGCAGCCGAACTTCAGCGGCACCCTGCACCTGATCTTTCAGCCAGCGGAAGAAGGCGGCGGCGGCGCCAGAGTGATGATCGAAGACGGCCTGTTTGAGCGCTTCCCCTGCGATGCGGTGTTCGCCATGCACAACGTGCCCGGTTTCCCTACCGGCCACCTGGGCTTCGCCAGCGGCCCCTTTATGTGCTCGGCCGATACGGTACACATCACCCTGCACGGCCACGGCGGCCACGGCGCGGTGCCGCAGAGCACCGTCGATCCGGTAGTGGCCTGCGCGGCCATCGTCATGAGCCTGCAAACCATCGTGGCGCGCAATATCGAACCGCAGGAAACGGCGATCGTCACCGTGGGGGCGATGCAGGCCGGCCAGGCCGCCAACGTGATCCCGGCGACCGCCACTCTGACGCTCAGCGTGCGCGCGCTGACGGCGGCGGTGCGTGAGCGGCTGGAGCAGCGCATTACCGAGCTGGTCACGGCGCAGGCCGCCAGCTTCGGCGCCCGCGCGGAGATCGACTATCAGCACGGCTACCCGGTGCTGGTGAACCATCCGGCAGAAACCGAGCTGGCGCGCGCCGTAGCCCTGGAATGGGCAGGAGAGAGCCGGGTTATCCCCACGCTGCGGCCGTTTACCGCCAGCGAAGATTTCGCCTTTATGCTGGAAAAGTGCCCGGGCAGCTACATCTCGATCGGCAACGGCCCCGCTACGCCGGGCAATTCCCTGCACAACCCCGGTTATGACTTCAATGACGACAGTCTGTCACTAGGCGCCACCTACTGGGTCAAATTGGTCGAGCGTTTTTTGGCTCGCCCCGCGGTTTAATCGCCAACGCTAAGGAAATGACATGAAAACCATCAAAGGGCTGTTGTTGTTGCTGCCGCTGGCCGCGAGTTTTCCCGCGCTGAGCGGTGAATTTAGCGGCAAAGTGATCAAGCTGGGCATCGATCCCACCTTTCCGCCGCTGGAGTATAAAAACCCGCAGGGCAAGCTGACCGGCTTCGGCGTCGATATCGCCCAGGCGCTGTGCGACCAGATGCAGGCCAAATGCGTGTGGGTGGAAAGCAGTTGGGACGGCATGATCCCCGGCCTACAGGCGAAGAAGTTCGACGCCATCGCCTCGTCGATGACCATCACGCCGCAGCGCCGGCAGCAGATCGCCTTCTCCAGCAAGGTATCCAACGCCCCGGCGCGGCTGGTGGCGCATAAGGGCAGCAACCTGCAGCCGACCGCCGCCTCGCTGAAGGGCAAATCGGTCGGCGTGCAGCAAGGCTCCAGCCAGGAGGCCTATGCCAACGCGCTGTGGCGCCCGGCCGGCGTTAACGTGGTGGCTTACCAAAGCCAACAGGAAGTGAACGAAGATTTGGCCAACGGCCGCCTGGATGCGTCGCTGCTGGCCAGCGTCAGCGCCAGCGAGTTCTTCAAAACGCCCGGCGGCAAAGATTTCGCCTTTATCGGCGCCGAGCTGACCGACAGCAAATACTTCGGCGTCGGCGACGGCATCGGGGTGCGCAAAGACGATACCGCGCTGCTGAACGCCTTCAACGCCGCGCTGCAGGCGATCCGCGCCAACGGCACTTACAAGAAAATCAACGACAGGTATTTCGACTTCGACATGTACGGTGCGGGGCAGTAACAAGCGTTCCCCGGCGGTCACCTGCAGATCGGGCAGGATGGGGAGGCGCCTTCGGCCGCCGGGGAACGCCCCAACGAAAACGGCAGTGTCGGCAAGAACGGAAAATCAGGCGGGATAAGGATGCGGGCCAGGCAGGACGCCCGGCCCGATAAAGCGGGTTACTTCACTTCGCCCATCGCTTTCAGCTTTTTGGACAGCTCGCGGCGCTCTTTGGACAGATCGGCATTTTTGATGATGTAGTCATCAACGCGATCTTCGTAGTCGCTGCGCATGTTGGCGATGATGCCCTGAATGTCTTCAATGCTCATGCCGGGCTTGATGTACTCGCTCAGGTTGTCGAGCAGCAGCACGCGCTTCTGGTTATCACGAATTTTCTTTTCGTTGTCGACGATCTCGCGTTGCAGTTTGTTTTTGCGGCGGAACATACGCACAAACTCCAGCACGTCCTGGAAACTCGGCTTATTTGCATTATCCATCTTTATACCCTTGCTTTAGTAATACACAGATTCATTTGCTTACGGCCACATGGCACCAAGATACAGGTTTGTGGCGGTCCGGCACAACAGTGATTGCCTTATCTTACCCACTTTGCCCCGGCGGCCAAAACCCAAAGCGCCGCCTTCATGATCTGACCCCCTATTCACGCCCGGCGGCGGTACAAACCTGGAGCAGATCCCCCAACTCTTCCAACTGCTGCGCCAGCTCCATGCTGAGCCAAACGTAGCCGTAAATCGGCGCTTCGCCGTGCTGGCCGAGGCTGACCTCCTGCATCAGCGTTTTCAGCTCGCCGGCGATCTCCGCCAGCTGCCCCGCCACCGCCTGCCGCTGCGCCTGCGGCCCTTCGCGCATCAGCACCGCCAGCGATTCCAGCGAGCTCAGCGTCAGCAGTTGGGTACTGCGCAGCGTGCGGGCGTTCAACATGATGAAGTGCGTTTCGCGCGAGGCCCAGTAGGCGTCGGCCATCAGCTCCAGTGTACACACCAAATTGCGGCTGAGGGTTTGCACCGCCTCGAACACCGCTTTGGGGATGCGGGTTTCCTTGCTGGCGGGCACGATCAGGCTGCGCAGCTTCACCACCTGATTCAACAGATCCTTGAGCTGCGGCTCCAGCCGCGGCCGCTCGATAACGTTCGGCGAAAAATACGCGCCGTAGAGGCGGGCGGCGGTTTGCAGGCAGTCCGCCATTTGCATGCGCCACAGAATGTAGGCGCGCTGTGGGTAGATGCTGGTGAACAGCAGCGCCAGCAGCGAACCGAAGATCACGTCGCCGCTGCGCCACAGCGCGGTGTGCATGTCACCGGCGCCCGCGCCGCATACCACCGCCAGCGTGATCCCCACCAGCAGCGCCATATACGGCCGTTTGCCGAGCGTCAGGTAACCGCAGACGAACATCACCACGCCGCACCAAGCCAGCATCAGCGGCAGCGAATAGAGTTCCAGATACAGGGCGATCAGGCCGGACGCGGCGCCGAACACCGTGCCGGCAATGCGTTGCAGCGCCCGCTGCAGCACGTTGCCCCAAAACGAGATCGGCCCCATCACCACCACCAGGGTGATCAGCGGCCAGGTGCCTTCGGGCACCGCCAGCAGGCGGATCAGCAGAAAGGTCAGAATAAACGCCAGCCCGATGCGCACGCCGTGTACGATGCGGTAGTGGCGATAGGTCAGCAGTTCAAGGGAAGAGATTTTTCGATCGAGGCGCACAATGCCTCCGATAAAGACCAGCCAGGCCGTTATTTTAGCGGAGGAAGCCCGGCGAGGAAAAGGCGAATGAGGCGTCCCCCATTCGCGGTCAGGCTCAGGCGGCGTACTTGTCGACCAGCGCGCGCAGAACGGCGGCGGTTTCGACATCCATCACGCCGTCATACTTCTGCTGACGGAAGTGCAGCTGGAACGCGCGCACCAGCTGGCGATAGCCTTCTGCGGTGTTCGCCGCCGAGGTGTCGTAGCCATATTGGGCGAACAGTTTCAGCAAATCGGCCTGCGCCGGCAGGCCCTGGCTGCAGTATTCCTGCTGGCGCTGCTGCTTGGTCGCTTCGTCATACCAGGCGCCGACGCCGGCCTGATACAGCTGCTGCCACGGGAACTGCGGGCCCGGATCGCTCTTGCGGCCCGGCGCGATATCGGAGTGCGCCACCACGTTCACCGGCGAGATGTCCGGATAACGCTGCAGGATGTTCTGCGCCAGCTGGGTGACCGCCTCGATCTGCTGCGGATTGAACGGCGGGAAGGTGATGTTTCCACCGTCGCCGCTCGCCAGGTTAACGATCTCGATGCCGATCGAGGTGTCGTTGATATTGCTGCGGGTGCCCCACTGGCTGGTGCCGGCATGCCAGGCGCGCTCGTTCTCGTCCACCAGGTTGAAAATGCGCACGCCGCTGAAGCCGGCGGCCTGATAGGTGGCCTCGGTCGGATCCGGCACCAGATAGTGCGCGCTAACCGATTTTCCGGTCAACGACTTCACCGAGTCGGCGAAGTTTTGCGCCGTGTAGTGCAGCACCAGAAAACGCACGCGGTGGCCGAAGCTGGCGACCGATCGGTAGCTATTGTAATCAATCTTATACATCGTAAAGTCCCTCTCTCGTTTGATTTCACTGAGCGGCCCCTCATCATGACAGGCCGCCCCGCACAGGTGAACCCTTGGCTCACCCTTTTTGTTTTAGCTAATTGCTAAATCATGCGCAAGTGTTTTTTAGCAAAATCGTTATTTACCTTTTTGCTAAAGAGTGCGATCATTGCACGATGGAAACTAAAGAAATCAGGCGCAACAATCTGCGCGAATTGATGGCCCGCTACGCCCGGCAAGGCGTCAACCAGAATGAATTCGCCACGCTGGTTGAGTCTTCCGCGCCGACGCTGAGCCAAATCATCGGGGAGAAATCCTCCCGCAATCTTGGCGACAATCTGGCCAGGCGGATCGAGGCCAAGCTGAATTTGCCCAAGGGCTGGTTCGACGTGTTTCATGAAAAGCAGCTGGTGCGCCCGTTTGACAACGTGGCGGCGGAGTCGGACTTCCAGCCCGCCCGTTTAAAACCGGTGGTATGGGAAGATACCGAACAGGACAAGGAAGAGTTTGTGGAGATCCCGCTGCTGGATATTGATTTTTCCGCCGGCGACGGCTGCTACGAAATCGTCGATCGCGAGGAATTTTCGCTGATCTTCCGCCGTTACTATCTGCACAAGATGGGGGTGGCGGTCAACGCCGCGCGCATTATCCGCATCTCCGGCTCCAGCATGGAACCGCGTCTGCAGGATGGCGACGTGGTCGGCATCAACACCGACGACACGCGCATCCGCGAGGGCAAGACCTACGCCATCCGCCACGGCAATTTGCTGCGGGTGAAGGTGCTGATCGAGCAGCCGGACGGCGGCGTCATCATCCGCTCCCTCAACCGTGAAGAGTACCAGGACGAGCATCTCAGCTATCAGCAGCGCAAGGAGCAACTGGTAGTGCTCGGCCGCGTCTTCTGGTCCTCTTCGTCCTGGTAGCAGAGCAACCTCGGGCGCCCGCTGCGCCCGGCGGTTATTTGAAGTCCACCACCATCTGCTGCTGGATAGACAACCCGCGAGTCGACTGCACGCAACCGGCGATGTAGTCGGTGAAGCGCGGCGGTTTCGGCATGCCCAGCTTGAGGATCTTCTCGTTGCTGAAACGCACGTTGAGCATGGCGAACGAGCCGTACAGGCGCATCGCCTTCAGCATCAGCCGCTCGTTGCACGGGCCGAAAATGTCTTTCAGCTGACGGCGCATTTTCACCAACGCGTCATACGTCACCTGCGCATACTCATCGCCCACCGGCGCTTTTTCCAGCGCTGCCGCCATGGCGCGGTCGATTTCGGCAAAGCTGACGCTGCGCTCTTCACCGGCGGAGATGTGATAAACGTCGTTCTCCAGCGTTTCGCTGTTCATCAGCATCACCAGCGCATCCGCACAGTAGTCCACCGGGATCACGTCGATATTGTCCTGCAGCGAGCACATAAACTTGCGCAGCATCAGCGCCATGCCAAACACCCAGAAAATGCTGCTCGAAGGCTGGCAGCCCAGGCGGGTGTGGCCCACGACAATCGACGGACGAGCGATGGTCAGCGGCATTTGCGGGCAGCGTTGGCGCATCAGCTGTTCGATGGTGGATTTGGAACGCGTATATTCCACCAGATGCTCGGCATCTTCCTCAAATTCGCCGCTCTCCGCCACCAGCGAACCCGGTTCCGGGGAACAGGACATGGCGGTACCAACATGCAGAAAGCGTTTTAATCCCGGCACCTGCGCCATTCTTTCGGCAAAGGCCAGGGTGCCTTCTACGTTTACCTTCCAAATGAGCGGGTTATTACCAAATGAAGCAACGGCCGCGCAGTTAATAACGTGCGTGACATTGTTAATACGTGCGTCAGTTAAAAATTCGGCCGGCTCGGAAAGGTCGCCCAACAATATATTTTCTATCGTAATTTTAGACAGCAGATTCGCGTCGATATTAAACTTTTCCATATTCGTACGAATACGGGCCAATCCTTGCTGCGCATCATCGGCGCGCACCAGCAAAAGATAATTAATAGACTGATTTTCAATCAATAATTTTTCGAGAACTGCACCACCGAGAAAGCCGGTAGCGCCGGTTAACAGTAGCGTTTTCATCATTGTCACCCACATTGGTATTGAATGTGGGTGATTGTATCTGCGGATATTTAAACAAATATTAAATAGAATTACGGCGCCCAGAATCACTTTTCTTAATATTATCTTAAGGAATCTTTTGAAACATCCATCGTGGCTTTAGTAACAAAAGAAGCGCGTAGATTGGATGATTAATCTCTGCCGTTTAAATACCATTGATGTAGTGCCTGATTTAATTTAACGGTCAATGTTATTTCTCTTCTCGTCCGTGGAGGACCTATGACCTATAACCAAAAAATCTGGTTGGGGGTTTTACTGCTGTGCGCCCTGTTTTGGGGGGCGGTGATAAGCGGCGCCTGTTCGCTGTATAACCGGGCAGATCGCCTCAATGCGCACCAGGCGCAGAGCGAGTTCGCCGCGCGCCACAGTCTGGCCCCCAGCTCGCAGCAAAGCGCGCAGGCGTCCACCTCCCCTCGGAATGGGTAGGGACAAGACCCGCTAACGATCCTATTATACCCTAAGGTTAACAGGGAGATAACGATGGTTCGAAAGCTGGATAGCTTACCGCAGGCGCAACGCGAGAAAATAGAAGCCGATTTGCTGGCCATCAGCGTGATCTACAACGAGCGCTACGGCATCGCTTCGACCCAGGCGGAAACAGAACGACAGATCCCCGACCACCTGCTCCCCTACTTTCACCAGCGGCTGGATTTCTATCGCCGTGCGTAATTGCGCGCATTTCGCTAACCGCCGCTTGGCATCGCTCCCTACGCCGTTACAATAGAGGCATATTGTATCCGCCACTGAAGAGACGCGATTTTGAGCAGCAAGGCACCGGCCACATTTTATATCCACGATTACGAGACCTTCGGCAAGAGCCCGTCGCTGGACCGCCCGGCGCAGTTCGCCGGCGTGCGCACCGATATGGATTTCAACGTTATCGAAGAGCCGCTGGTCATCTACTGCGCCCCGGCTGATGACTACCTGCCGGAACCCGAGGCGGTGATGATCACCGGCATCACGCCGCAGGTGGCACGTGCTAAAGGGGTTAACGAGGCCGAGTTCACCCGCCAAATCCATCAGGCCTTCAGCGTGGCCGGCACCTGCATTCTCGGTTACAACAACATCCGCTTCGATGACGAAGTGAGCCGCAATATCTTCTATCGCAACTTCTACGATCCCTACGCCTACAGCTGGCAAAACGGCAACTCGCGCTGGGATCTGCTGGATGTGATGCGCGCCTGCTACGCTCTGCGCCCGGACGGCATCGTTTGGCCGGAAAACGAAGACGGTTTCCCCAGCTTCCGCCTGGAACATCTGACGCGCGCCAACGGCGTCGAGCACACGCAGGCTCACGACGCGATGTCGGACGTTTACGCCACTATCGCCATGGCCAAGCTGGTCAAACAGGCACAGCCGCGGCTGTTCGATTTCCTGCTGCAGCACCGCAACAAGCACAAGCTGAACGCCCTGATCGACGTCGCCGACATGACGCCGCTGGTGCACGTCTCCGGCATGTTCGGCGCGGCGCGCGGCAATACCAGCTGGGTGTCGCCGCTGGCCTGGCACCCGGACAACAAGAACGCGGTGATCATGTGCGATCTGGCCGGCGACATGACGCCGCTGTTGACGCTGAGCGCCGAGCAGCTGCGTGAACGGCTGTATACCCGCCGTGACGATCTGGCGCCGGAT
This sequence comes from Serratia sp. CY33802, assembly GCF_052169095.1. Lineage (NCBI taxonomy): Bacteria > Pseudomonadati > Pseudomonadota > Gammaproteobacteria > Enterobacterales > Yersiniaceae > Serratia > Serratia sp. CY33802. Next base: position 313,933 of record NZ_JBJNLL010000001.1, on the reverse strand, counting down.
CAGGCACCGGTGCCGATCAAGCTGGTGCACATCAACAAATGCCCGGTGCTGGCGCCGGCCAAAACCCTGCTGCCGGAGAATGCCGAGCGGCTGGGCATCGATCGTCAGGCGTGTCTGCAAAATCTGCAGCTGCTGAAACAGCATCCGGAAGTGCGCGAGAAAGTGGTCGCGCTGTTCGCCGAAGCCGAGCCGTTCAAAGGCGCCGACGACGTCGACGCCCGCTTGTACGACGGTTTCTTCAGCGACGCCGACAAGGCGGCGATGAGGATTATCCAGCAGACCAAGCCGCAGAACCTGCCGGCGCTGGATCTGGCCTTCAGCGACGGCCGCATGAAAGAGCTGCTGTTCCGCTTCCGCGCGCGCAACTACCCGAATACGCTGGACGACGCCGAGCAACGTCGCTGGCTGCAACACCGCCAGGAAGCGCTGAGCGCAGAGCGCGTGCAGAGTTACCTGCTGCAGCTCGAATCGCTGTATAACCTGCACGAAGGCGACAAAGAGAAAACCGCCCTGTTGAAAGCGCTGTTCGATTACGGCAAAGAGTTGGTGGGATAAACCCCGCAGCAAGCAGAAAAGGAAAAGGCCGCGAAAGCGGCCTTTTTTGTGGCTGAGGAGACGGCTCGCGCTTAGGCGGCGTCTTCGCTCGCTTGCGGCACCGGCAGACGGAAGCTGCGGGTGACGAAGGCCAGGTAGATCAGGCCGATGGCCGCCCAAACCAGGCCCAGCGTCATCGAGCTGGCTTCCAGGTTGATCCACAGCGCGCCGACGGTCAGTGCGCCCATCACCGGCAGGATCAGGTAGTTAAATGTGTCCTTCACGGTGCGGTTCATCTTGTCGCGAATATAGAACTGCGAGATCACCGACAGGTTGACGAAGGTGAAGGCCACCAGCGCACCGAAGTTGATCAGCGCGGTCGCGGTCACCAGGTCAAACGACACCGCGGACAACGCGATGGCGCCAACCAGGAGCACGTTCAGCGCCGGGGTACGCCACTTCGGATGCACATAGCCGAAGAAGCGAGTCGGGAACACGCCGTCGCGGCCCATCACGTACATCAGACGCGAAACGCCCGCGTGCGCCGCCATGCCCGACGCCAATACCGTCACGCAGGAGAACACCAGGATCACCGACTGGAAGAACTTGCCCGCCACGTACAGCATGATTTCAGGCTGTGAGGCGTCCGGATCCTTGAAGCGCGAGATGTCCGGGAAGTACAGCTGCACGAAGTAAGACACCACGATAAAGATGATGCCGCCGATCAGCGCCGTAAGGAAGATGGCTTTCGGGATCACTTTTTCCGCGTCTTTGGTCTCTTCGGACAGCGAGCTGATGCCGTCGAAGCCCAGGAACGAGAAGCACAGGATGGTCGCGCCGGTAATCATCGGCACCACGTGGGCGTTATCGGACCAGAACGGGCGGCTGCTGACCAGCGTACCGGCGCCTTCGCCGTGGTAAATACCGTTGATCACCAGGCCGAGGAACACGATCATGATCGCCACCTGCACCACCACGATGATGGAGTTCAGGTTAGCCACCAGCTTGATGCCGCGCAGGTTGAAAATCGTCATCAAGCCGACCAGCACCGCCACGAAGATCCAGGACGGTACGCCCGGGAAGATCGCTTCCAGGTAAATCTTGGCCAGCAAAATGTTGATCATCGGCATGAACAGATAGTCCAGCAGCGATGACCAGCCCACCATAAAGCCGACGTGCGGGCTGATGGCTTTCTGGGCGTAGGTGTAGGCGGAACCGGCGGAAGGGAACTTCTTCACCAGCTTGCCGTAGCTCAGGGCGGTAAACAGGATCGCCAGCAGAGCGAAGGCGTACGCGGTCGCGACGTGACCATCGGTCAAACCGGATACGATGCCGAAGGTATCGAAAATGGTCATTGGCTGCAGGTAAGCCAAGCCCATCATCACTACCGGAACTAATGTCAGGGTTTTACGCAGCTGAGTGCGCTGAGCCGGAGCGGCGTTGATGGTGTTATCGGACATTGTTCAGCCCCCCCTTACCTTGAGCCTTGCGGATGGCGGACACGCCAAGACTTAAGGTTGCGGGGAAACTTCGCAACGAGCGACTTAATTCTAAAAGAAGGGGGTTGTAAGCTGGATAACGGGTCGAGGAAACCTCGGCTGCTCCATAGTCGCTGCGGCCACAGCGGAAACCGGCGGGCACCGGCGCTAAAGTGAAAAATTGCCCCATCTTTCTAATCCTCATGAGTCACGACCATAAAGTTTTGTTTGATCGTGCACGAAACTATTTATCTATCCGGATCGGTGTCCGGCCTCGCTTGGTGTATGAAACGCTACGTTGGTAAAACATAATGCAAAAAAAATAACCGACGCTTTCAAAACGTCGGCTATCTGCATTTGAGATATTTTGCACCAGAATGCCTCCGAATGACAAGATCCGGAAACCCTCAAATACAAATTCTTTTTGTCGATCGCACGGAAAACCAGCCCGGCAGGCGAATTATTCCGCTGCCGGCAGGCCAGTCACCCGCACATACCTCTTACTTTATACGCCCATTCAGGCATTTTTCAACATCCAGTCGATCTCGGTTTCCGTCACCCGCCGTTCAAACTGCAGCAGTTCGTCGGTCTTGCAGGCGTGATACACCTGGGTGAAACGCTCGCCCAGATAGTGCGTCAGGGCGTGCTGATGTTCAAACTCGTACAGCGCGTCGCTCTGGCGGATCGGCAGCGGCAGCCCTTCCTGCTCCAGCCCGTTGCCGGTCACCGGCTCAGGCAGCGGCAGTAGGTTGTCCAGCCCGTACAGCATGCCGGCCAGGATCGCCGCCATCACCAGATAAGGATTGGCATCGGCGCCGGCCACGCGGTACTCCACCCGGTGGTTCTCCGGTTCGCCGCAGGGAATGCGCAGCGCCACGGTGCGGTTGTTGTGGCCCCAGGCGGCCTGGATCGGCACATACATCCCCGGCTGGAAGCGCCGGTAGGCGTTGACGTTCGGCGCCAGCAGCGCCATCGACGCCGGCATCAGGGTGATCATCCCGGCCAATGCCTGTTTCAAGAGCGGCGAATCCTCGCCTTCGGCGTCGGCAAACAGGTTGTTGCCCGCACTATCCTGCATGCTGACATGCACGTGCATGCCGCTGCCGGCGTAATCCTCATAGGGTTTGGCCATAAAGGTGGCGTGCATGTCGTGGTTCTCGGCGACCAGCCGCACCAGCCGCTTCAGCGCCAGCGCGTGGTCGCAGGCCAGCAGGATGTCGTCGGTATGACGCAGGTTGACCTCGAACTGCCCCGGCGACGCCTCCGCCACCGCGCCGTCCGCCGGCAGCCCCTGCAGCTTCGCCAGCGCGTCGATATCGTTCAGCACCTCGGCGAAATGGTTCAGGTTATCGACGGAGTACACCTGGCTTTGGGTGTTGCGTTCCTGAGTGCCGGGCGCACACGGCGGCTGCAGATCGCCTTCCGCGTCGCGCAGCCTATCGATGAGATAAAACTCCAGCTCTACCGCTGCCACCGGAAACAAACCGCGCTGTCGCAGCGCCTGCCACACGCGGTTCAGCACATTGCGGGGTTCAACGTCAAAGGGAGTGCCATCTTCATCCAACATGGTGAGCAGCACCTGGCCGATGTGCTCCGGATCGGCGGCTGACGGCGTCAGCGAACCGGGCACCGGCAGGCAAATGCGGTCTGGTTCGCCGAGCTCCTGCCCAAGGCCGGTCTCCTCCACCACGTTGCCAAGGATGTCCATGGCGAACACCGACGCGGGGAAGTAGCTGCCTTTTTCCAGTTTTTTTAACCCAGAGACGGGTATGCGTTTGCCGCGGAAGGAACCATTAAGATCGGTGAGAAGGATATCGACATACTGCGTGGCGGGATGGCGTTCCAAATAATGAGCAACCTCATTTTGGAACGCGCTACTTCGCCTCTCTTCATGATGCTGTGCAAAATGTTCAACTGCTGCGCTATTGGTTTGCATACGTCACCCGCCATTATGCTCTGAAGGCGCGTTGGCGCCCGTCCACCGTTCGATTCAACACATGATTGGATTTCTCGTCAGGCCGCGCCGCTGCCGGGCGCTCAAAATAACATCCACAATATGAAACATAGTATTAACAGAATGGGTTTGCAAATGTTACAATCCTGTTTGATTATTCGCCAGCGGCTGCTAAATTGATAAAATATTGACCGAAAAGGCCTTACTGCCATTTTCACGTCAACTATTTTGTCCAACGCACCAAGAGTGAACATGGGCAATATATTTTCCAAACCCACCCTAACTACCGATATCATGCAGTATCGTTATCGACCAGACAGGCACCCGATAGCGATCTTCATTTCTGCCTGTCGCCCTTACCAGAAGGAAGTACCGCTATGAGCGAAGTCAGCTTGGCACCGGGCAAACGCCTGTCGCAGATCCGTCAGCAATTGGGTTTGTCACAGCGCCGGGTCGCCGAACTGTCCGGGTTAACCCACAGTGCGATCAGCACCATCGAACAGGACAAGGTCAGCCCGGCCATCAGCACGCTGCAAAAGCTGCTGAAGGTGTATGGCCTGTCGCTGTCTGAATTCTTTGCCGAACCGGAAGCCGCCGACGAACCGCGCGTGGTGATCGACGCCGAAGATCTGATTGAGATCGGCAGCCAGGGGGTGTCGATGAAGCTGGTGCACAACGGCAGCCCGACGCGCAACCTGGCGATGATGCTGGAAACCTACCAGCCCGGCACCACCACCGGTGAAAAGATCAAGCACCAGGGCGAAGAGATAGGCACCCTGCTGGAGGGCGAGATTGTGCTAACCATCAACGGCCAGAGCTATTGCCTGACCGCCGGCCAGAGTTACGCCATCAACACCGGCATTCCGCACAGCTTCAGCAATACCTCGGCGCGCATTTGCCGCATCGTCAGCGCACACACCCCCACCACCTTCTGACCGCTTCTCGCACCGGCGCAGCCTGACGCGGGTTGCGCCCCTGCCTCTCGACGTTTTTCATCGCCGTTATGCCATTTTGTTGGTTGCCAACGGCGCAATCTGTGTTACAACAGAGCAAAACAGCCATCTAAACATCTAAACGGCCTTACTACCCTATGTCAACCGCAACGCCTTCACGCCTCGAGATGCGCAATATCTCGATCGCCTTCGCCGGCTTCAACGCGCTGCAGGACGTGGACTTCACGCTGCAGGGCGGTTCAATCCATGCGCTGGTCGGCGCCAACGGCGCGGGCAAGTCGACGCTGATGGCGATCCTCTCCGGCGCCCACGATCACTACCGCGGCGAGATCCTGATCGACGGCCGGGCAGTGGAAATTCATTCCCCGCTGCAGGCGCGCCGCCACGGCATTCACGTGGTACAGCAAGAGGTCGACGTCGCGCTGATCCCCACGCTGTCGGTGGCGGAGAACATCATGCTGGACTGGCTGAACGAGCCGGGCCACTGGCTGAACTGGGCGGAGCTGCACCGCCGCGCCGCGCAGCTGCTGCAGCAATGGGCGCTGCCGCTCAACCCGCGCAGACGCCTGGCGGACTGCACGCTGGCGGAAAAACAGCAGGTGCTGCTGGCGCGCGCGCTGTCGCACCGCTGCCGTTTTTTGGTGCTCGATGAACCGACCGCGCCGCTCGATCGCGCCGAGAGCGAGCGCCTGTTCAACGTGGTGCGCCGCCTGCAATCCGAAGGCATCGGCATCGTGTTCATTTCTCACCGCATCCACGAACTGAGCGACATTTGTGATCGGCTGACGGTGCTGCGCGACGGGCGGCGCGTCAGCGAAGACGCCATGCGCGGGCTGAGCGGCGAACAGATCGTCGAGAAAATGCTCGGCCACCGGCTGGACGACATTTTCCCGCCGCCGCGCCCGCCGCACGCTGGGCGTAAGCTGCTGCAGGTGGAGGGCTTGCGCGATCGCCATAAGCTGCGCGACGTTTCGCTGCGGCTGCATGAAGGAGAGATCCTCGGCATCGCCGGGCTGGCCGGAGCGGGCAAAACCGAACTGTGCAAGGCATTGTTCGGCGCCAGCACCGTGCAGCTCGAGCGCGGCGAACTGCGCGGGCAGCCCTGGGCGCCACGCGCGCCGCACCTGTCGGTCGAACAAGGATTGGCGCTGGTGCCGGAAGAGCGCCGCAAAGAAGGCATTTTTATCGATGAGGCGATCCCGATGAACCTGAGCGTCAGCGCCGACGACAGCTTCTCGCGCTGGAGCCTGTTCAGCCGGCGGCAAGAGCTGCGCTGGGCGCGCGAGATCATGCAGCGTCTGAACATTCGCGCCTCCGGCCCGCAACAGCGGCTGGCGCGCCTGTCCGGCGGCAATCAGCAAAAAGTGGCGATCGGCAAGTGGCTGCGCGGCAACGCCGAGGTGCTGATCTTCGATGAGCCGACCAAGGGCGTGGACATCAAGGCCAAGCAGGAGCTGTTCAGCCTGATCGACGGCCTGGCTCACGCCGGCAAAGGCGTGATTTACGCCTCCGGCGAGTTCGCCGAGCTGATTGGCCTGTGCGATCGCATCTGCGTGCTGTGGGACGGCCGCATCGTGGCGGAGTTGAACGCCGCCGACATCGACGAAGAAACCTTATTGCTCTATTCCACCGGAGGAACCCCTGCGTGAGTAAAGAATTTGCCTTGCGGCCTGCGCTGCCCTGGCGCCAACAGCTGTTTGATTTCCTCTACAAGTGGGGCATGCTGCTGACCGTCGCGGCGCTGATCGCCCTGTTTGGCCTGGCGTCGGACAACTTTCTCGATGCCAATAACATCATCAATATCCTGCGTTCGATCGCCATCGTGACGGTGATCGCCATCGGCGTCTCTATCTCGCTGTCGGTCGGCGGTTTCGATCTGTCGGTCGGCTCGACCGCCTCGCTGGCCAACGCGCTGGTGATTTCACTGTTCGTCTGGCACGGGTTCGGCACCACCGGCGCCATCGTGGTGACGCTGCTGCTGTGCACGCTGGTCGGCCTGTTCAACGCCCTGCTGATCGTGGTGTTCAGAATTCCCGATATGCTGGCGACGCTGGCCAGCCTGTTCGTGATCCAGGGCGTAGCGATGACCTACAGCTACGGCGGCTCCATCACCCAAAACATGGTGCTGCCGAATGGCGACATGGCGGAAGGCCTGATCCCAGAGGTGTTTTCCGCCCTCGGCCAGGTGCCGGTGATCGTGCTGATCATGTTGGCGGTCACCGTGGCGGTACAGCTGTTCCTCTCGTTGACCAAGCACGGCCGCCGGATGTACGCCATCGGCGGCAACCCCGAGGCTGCGCGTCTGTCGGGTATCCGCACCGTACGTTACAGGGTTGCCGCTTACGTCATTTCTTCCTGGCTGGCGGCGCTTGGCGGCATCTTGCTGGCGTCACGTATCGGCTCTTCGCAGGTCAATGCCGGCGGCGGCTATCTGATGGACGCGGTGGCGGCGGCCTATATCGGTTTCTCGCTGGCGGGCTCCGGCAAACCCAATGCGCTCGGCACCCTGATCGGCGCAGTGATCCTCGGCGTGCTGCAAAACGGCCTGGTGATGCTGTCGGTGCCCTACTACGCCATGGATATTATCAAAGGCCTGGTGCTGGCGCTGGCGCTGGCCATCACCTACATCCAGAAACGCTGATCCTCCCCGGCGCACGCCCGCTGCGCCGCTTTTCCCTTTAATTCATCCGGTTACCCTTTCCCGTCAGCAGAACAAGCATACAAATGATATGAATTATCATTAGCGTTTACATTCAGTAAAAAATCCTTACAATACCCTCACGCAACGCTGACGAAGCGAAGTATTTCTCAGCGAACGATGAATAATTTCATTAGAAATTCAATTGGTTAATTACTTTCACTTCAATCCAGGAAAGGTTCACCTCATGGAAACGCCACGTTACAGCAAGCTCGCCGCTCTGGTGATTGCCTCACTCAGCGCCACCGCCGCACTGGCCGCGCCGCAGGACGACACCCAGGACACCATGGTCGTCACCGCCTCCGGCTTCCAGCAAAAAATTCAGGACTCCGCCGCGTCCATCTCGGTGATCCCGCGCCAGCAGATCGAAGACAAGGCCTATCGCGACGTGACCGACGCGCTGAAAGACGTGCCTGGCGTGGTGGTCACCGGCGGCGCCAGCAGCAGCGACATCAGCATCCGCGGCATGTCCTCCAAGTACACGCTGATCCTGGTGGACGGCAAGCGCGTTGACACCCGCGGAACCCGTCCGAACAGCGACAACGCCGGCATCGAACAGGGCTGGCTGCCGCCGATGGAAGCCATCGAGCGCATCGAAGTGGTGCGCGGCCCGATGTCTTCGCTGTACGGTTCCGACGCCATGGGCGGCGTGATCAACGTCATCACCCGCAAGACTTCCCGCACCGAGTGGAAAGGCTCGCTACACGGCGACGCCACCCTTCAGGAAAACCGCGATTCCGGCGATCTGTTCCAGACCAACGCCTACGCCTCCGGCCCGCTGATTGAAGGCCTGCTCGGCGTGCGGGTCAACGGCCTGCTGTCGCGCCGCGCCGAAGATAAAATCGCCAACGGTTACAACGAACAGCGCATGCGCAGCGGCACCGCGGTGTTCACTCTGACACCGGACGAGAAGAACGAATTCGACTTCGAAATCGGCCGCTCGCTGCAGGATCGTAACAGCACGCCGGGCAAATCGGTGGTGGCGGAGCGCTGCAGCAAAGGCAAGTGCAAACCTACCTCTCGCAGCGAAGATCTCTACACCCGCACCAACTACTCGCTGACCCACAACGGTTATTACGACTTCGGTAACTCAACCAGCTACGTTCAGCGGGAAGAGACCAACAACCCGGGCCGTAAGATGAAGATGTACAACACCATCTTCAACACCCAGAACCAGTTCGAGCTGGGTTCCCACATGCTGAACCTCGGCGGCCAATACCGCTATGAGAAACTGGGCGACAGCGGCAACCAGCTGAGCTCGGCGAAAGACGTCAACCAGCTGACGCGCTGGAGCTGGGCGCTGTTCGCCGAAGACGAATGGGCGCTGACCAACGACTTCAGCCTGACCAGCGGCATCCGTATGGACCGCGATCAGAACTTCGGCAGCCACTGGTCGCCGCGCATGTACGGCGTCTGGCACCTGACCGAGCAGTGGACGATGAAAGGCGGCGTCTCCGCCGGCTACCGTTCGCCGGATCTGCGCCAATCCTCCGCCAGCTGGGGCCAGGTCACCGGTGGCGGCGTGCGTAACGGCATCATCGTCGGCAACCCGGATCTGCAGCCGGAGAAGAGCCTGAGCGAAGAGATCGGCCTGATGTGGGATAGCCTGAAAGGCGTCAACGCCGGCGTGACCGTCTTCAACACCGATTTCAAGAACAAGATCACCGAAGTCCGCCGCTGCGAAGACACGCCGGACTGCAAGATCGGCAACGAGGTCTATGACTTTATCAGCGATCGCGTCAACGTCGACAAAGCCAATATGCGCGGCGTAGAAGCCACCTTCGGCTGGCAGATCAACAAAGACTGGAAGTGGAACACCAACTACACCTACACCGCTTCCGAGCAGAAGAGCGGCGAGTTCCAGGGCAAGGCGCTCAACCAGATGCCGAAGCATATGCTCAACACCGTGCTGGACTGGCAGGCCACGCAGGACCTCAGCCTGTGGTCGCGCGTTAACTTCCGCAGCCGCACCTCAGACTACCTGAGCCGCACGTCGATGGAGACCAGCACGCCGTCCTACACCTTTGTCGATGCGGGCCTGAGCTATCAGGCGGCGAAAAACCTGCAGTTGACCGGCGGGGTTTACAACATCCTCGACAAAACCGTGGATTACGATCACTACCGCACCACGCTGGACGGCCGCCGTTACACCGTCGGCATGACCTACAACTTCTGATGCCCCTGGGCGCGCGCTGCGCGCCCTTTTCATTCCATCACCGTGAGGAAGCTCCATGAGATTACGCCGCTCCCCCCTGATGATCGCCCTGCTGGCCGCGATGGCGCTGGCGGGTTGCCACAGCAAAACCGATACGCCGATAGCCGCTACTCCGGCCACCGTCAACGTCCAGCACCTGAACGGCAGCACCGAGGTGAAGAAGCACCCGCAGCGCATCGTGGTGCTGGATTACGCGTCTCTGGAAACGCTGCAGCTGCTGGGCGTCGAACCGCTGGCGCTGCCCGGCAACCGCAAGAACTTGCCGGATAGCCTGAAGCGCTATCAGGATGACAAATACCTCAATGCCGGCACCCTGTTCGAACCGGATATGGCCGTGCTGCGCGCCGCCAAGCCGGACCTGATCCTGATCGCCGGCCGGGCGTCCAAAGCTTATGACGAGCTGAACGCGCTGGCGCCGACGCTGAACATGTCCGTCGATCAGCAGGATCAGTTGGGCAGCCTGAAACAGCGCACCCTGCAGCTGGGCGAGCTGTTCGATAAGCAGCAACAGGCGCAGGCGGCGATCGATAAGCTGGATGCGCAGATCGCCGCAGTCAAACCACAGGCCACCCAGGCCGGGCGTGGGCTGGTGGTGCTGTTCTCCGGCGGCAAGATCAGCGCTTACGCGCCCAAGAGCCGTTTCAGCTTCGTCTATGACGCCCTCGGCTTCTCGTCCGCGCTGCAGTCCGACGAAAAAGACGTGCGCGGCAACAAGCTGACGCCTGAGCAGGTCGCCAAACTGAATCCGGACTGGCTGTTCGTCATCGACAGAGACGCCGCGACCGGGCGGCCGAACGCGGTGGCACCGCAGAAAATCCTCACCGGCACCGCGCTGAAGAAAACCACGGCGGTGAAAAAAGGCCAGGTGGTCTACCTGCCGGCAGCCGAGGTGTATCTGTCCGGCGGCATCGTCACCGCCCAGCACGTCGTCGAACGCGTGAGCGAGGCCCTGAACCACGCTGCGCGATAAAGAAAGCCCGGCGATGCCGGGCTTTTTCTTGGATTAAATCGTCGGCTGGTTCACCAGACCGTCTATCAGCACCTGCGGCGTGCCCTGCGAACAACGCTCGATGCGCCCGCGCACGCCGTAGACCCGCGCCAGGCTCTGCGGCGTAATCACCTGATCCGGCGCGCCATCGGCGATCAGATCGCCATCCTGCAGCATCAGCACGTGGTCGCCGTGACGCAGCGCGATGTTGATGTCATGCACCACCACCACCGTCACGATATTGCGCTTGCGGGTTTCGCGGCGCACCAAATCCATCACGTGGAACTGGTAGTTGAGATCGAGCGCGCTCAGCGGCTCATCCAGCAGCAGCAGAGACGGCTGACGGATCAGCGACTGCGCCAATCCCACCAGCTGTTTCTGGCCGCCGGACAGCTGATCGAGATAGCTCAGCGCCAGGTGGGCGATGCCCAGCTGTTCCAGCAAAGCCATCACCTCCGCTTCGCTGCCGGCGTTGCTGCGGCCGCCCGAGGCGCGCTGCGCCACGATGATCGACTCCAGCACGTGCAGATGCACCCCGGCGGGCAGCGACTGCGGCAGGTACACCACTTTCTCCGCCCGACGGGCGAACGGCATCTGCATCAGATCGCCGTCGTCCAGCCACAGCTTGCCCTGCGCCGGGTTCAGCCCGGCCAGCGAGCGCAGCAGCGTCGATTTGCCGCTGCCATTCGGCCCCAGCAGCACGGTGATTTGCCCGCGCGGCAGCATCGGCACCGAGAGATTGTCGATCACCTGGCGTTTCGGGTAACCCGCCGAGAAGTTTTCTATCCGTAAACCCTGGCTCATACGTTCCCCCGGTGGCGCAGAATAATGCTCAGGAAGAACGGCACCCCGACCAGCGACGTCACGATGCCCACCGGAATGATCACGCCGGGCACCAGGTTTTTCGACGCCACCGAGGCCATTGACAGCACCAGCGCGCCAATCAGCGCACTGGCCGGCAGGTAGAAACGGTGATCTTCGCCGAAGATCATGCGGGCGATGTGCGGCGCCACCAGGCCAATAAAGCCGATCGGCCCGACGAACGCCACCGCCAGCGCCGAGAGCATGCTAATGCGCAGCAACGTGGTCAGCCGCAGGCGGCGCACGTCAATGCCGAAGCTCACCGCCCGGTCTTCACCCAGACGCAGCGCGGTCAGTTTCCACGAGCTCATCATCGACAGCGGCAGCAGCACGGCGAACACCCCGAACAGAATGCCCAGCTTGTCCCACGAGGCGCGCGCCAGGCTGCCCATGGTCCAGAACACCAGCCCCTGCAGCGTGTCCTCGCTGGCGATGAACTGCATCATCGAGACCAGCGCGTTGAAGGTAAACACCAGCGCGATGCCAAACAGCACCACGCCGGAGGTGGCGACCCGCGTCCAGCGCGTAATGCCGTCGAGCATCAGCGCGGCGAACAGCGCGAAGATAAAGGCGTTGGCGGAGATGAACCACTGATCGGGAATACCCGGAATGCCGATGCCAAGCACGATCGCCAGCGCGGCGCCAAAGGCCGCGGCGGAAGACACCCCGAGGGTAAAGGGGCTGGCCAGCGGGTTATTCAGGATGGTCTGCATCTCCGCCCCGGCCAGGCCGAGCGCAAAGCCCACCACCACCGCCATCAGCGCGTAAGGCAATCGGATGTCCCAGACGATCACCCGCGTGCCGGCATCGGCCGCGGCGGGGTCAAGCAGCGTGTGCCATAAAGACGACAGCGACAGGCCGGACGGCCCCATGGTGAAATCCAGCAGCAGCGAGCCCAGGATCGCCAGTGCCAACACGCCCATCATCATCAGGCGATGGCGAAGAATATGCTGATAACGCCCCATCACGCCGGCGTTGGGTTGCCCCTTGGCGTCAGTCATGGGATCGGTGGATACGCTCATTCGTTAAGATACCTGTTACAACCATCATGACAGCGGCGCGAAGGCGTCCGCCGTGAACCGGAAAGTGTGCGGCAGCAGCCTGCGCGCAGCCGTCCACAATAAAGCAAACGATAATACTTATCAATCATATCAATCGGTGAAAACAGCGTTATCGAAATGTAACAATTTGTTTTTACACGCCATTTTTCAAACCACCACGCTTACCCCCGCCAGCGGCCAGTAGGTTCATTATTCTGAAAGTGATCCCTGATCCGACCAGACTCTGACAAATAACGGCAAAACCACATAGAATCCAAAGCCACAGCACCGCGCGTGCAAAAAACCTTCAGGCCGCCGCAAGAGCGGCCTTATTGACGAGGCTGTAATGAGAAGTCCATCTCCGGCGACAACGCCCAAACGCCCGGCGCTGCTGAACTGGCTGTTATACAGCCCGCTGCAGGCCGATGACGAGCCGTTTCAACGCCAGCTGCGTCTCACGCTGACGCCCTCTCCTCTCACTCCCTGGCTGAATGCCGCAGGGCCGGTCGCGCTGTTGGTGGGGTACGCCTGGCTGAACCGACCGCTGGTCGGTATCGGCCTGCTGCTGCTGTTGCTGCTGTTGACCGCCGGGCGAGCCTGGCTGGCGCGCCGGCGTCAACCCGCCTGGCCGGACGCCATGCTGGTGACGGTGTTGCTGTGGACGCTGCTGGTCGGCGCCAGCGCCGCGCTGGCGATGCTGTCGGGCCGCTTCGTTTTAATACTTTTCGCCGGCCTCACCATCACCGCTCTGGCCTGCTGGCTGATGCAGCGCCACGCCGCCGCGCCACGCTTCGCGCTGCTTGAGGTGATCGCGCTGACGCTGCCTTACCTGCTGGCGGCACCGCTGTCGCGCGTGCAAAATCTGTTTGTCCTGGCGGACCTCGCGCCGCTGTGGCTGGTGCTGGCCCATGGCATGATCGCACGCTACCACCGCCAACTGGTGCAGCACGTCACGCTGGCCTGGGAGAAGCAGCAGGCGTCGCACCGCGATCGCCTGACCGGCTTCCTCAACCGCGCGGGCGGCGAGGTGGTGATGCGTAGCATCTGCCGCCCCGCAGCGGCACAGACGATCTCCCACCTGTTCATTCTTGAGTTCGGTCCGCTGGCGGCGCTCTACCAAAGCCACGGCGTCCAGATCGGCGACGACGTACTGCGCACCGTCGGCGAGCGTCTCAAGACGCTGATCCGCCCGAGCGACTACGTCTGCCGCTATACCGGCGGCCTGTTTTTGATTCTGGTGCACGATCTGCCCTACGGCGCGGAAAGCGAATTCCTGGCGCGCATCGTGCCGCCGCTGGAGGCACCTTACGATTTTGGCGCGTTCGGCGAGGTGAACATGCAACTCAACGCTGGCATTGTGGCGCTGACGCAGCATTATGCGACGGTGGAAGATTTGATGAGTTCGGCGCAGCAGGCGCTGGCGGAAGCCAAAGGCGGGAAAAAGTAAAGCCAAACGCGGCGGGAACCCCCGCCGCGTATCACTCACCGAAAATTACTTCACGTCCATCTTCGGGAATTCCATTTCGCTGTACTTCACGACACGGGTGCCTTGCGACAGCTTGTAACCGAACCAGATCAGCAGGAACAGCGGAATGCCGATGTAGGTCGCGGTCACGCCGTACCAGTCGATCTTATCTTGCAGGAAGGCCTGGTAGTTCTGCCCCAGGGTAATGATCAGGCACAGCACGAAGGCGAAGATCGGCCCCAGTGGGAAGAACCCGGAACGGTACGGCAAATCGTTCAGATCGCGCCCCTGCAGCATGTAACCGCGACGGAAACGGTAGTGGCTGATGGCGATGCCCAACCAGGCGATGAAACCGGTCATGCCCGAGGTATTGAGCAGCCACAGGTAAACCGACTGGTTGCCGAACATTGACGTCAGGAAGCACAGGCCAGCCACCACGCAGGTCGCATACAGCGCGTTACGCGGCACGCCGCCTTTCGACAGCTTGGCGAAAATGCGCGGCGCCTTGCCTTCCGATGCCAGGGTGTACAGCATACGGGTCGATGCGTACATGCCCGAGTTACCGGCCGACAGCACCGCCGTCAGGATCACCGCGTTCATCACCGCCGCCGCCGACAACAGGCCGGCATGCTGGAACACCAGGGTGAACGGGCTGACGCTGATGTCTTTCACGTCGTTGCGCAGCAGGCTCGGATCGGTGTACGGAATGATCAGGCTGATGATCAGAATGGCGAAGATATAGAACAGCAGGATACGCCAGAACACCTGACGCACTGCGCGTGGGATGTTTTTACCCGGATTCTCCGATTCGCCGGCCGCGATACCGATGAGCTCGGTGCCCTGGAACGAGAAGCCGACGATCATGGCCACGCCGATCATCGCCGAGAACCCGCCGGCAAACGGCGCGTCTCCTACCGTCCAGTTCTGCCAGCCAGCATGCTCGCCGCCCTTCAGAATGCCGACGATCATCAGCACACCGACAGCGATGAAGATAATCACCGTGCTGACCTTGATTAACGCGAACCAGTATTCCGCCTCGCCGAACCCTTTCACCGAAATGTAGTTCAGCAGGAACATCAGACCGAGGAACAAGGCGCTCCAGATCCAACCTGGGGTGTCCGGGAACCAGTAGTTCATTACCAACTGCGAGGCCACCAGGTCAACGGCGATGGTCACCGCCCAGTTGTACCAGTAGTTCCAGCCCAGCGCGAAGCCGAAGCCTTCTTCCACGTATTTGGCGCCGTAAGTGGAGAATGAACCTGAGACCGGCATAAAGGCCGCCAGTTCGCCCAGGCTGGTCATCAGGAAGTACACCATCAAACCGATCAGAGCGTAAGACAGCAGCGCCCCGCCGGGGCCTGCCTGAGAAACCGTGGCCCCCGAGGCCACAAACAGGCCGGTGCCGATGGAGCCGCCGATGGCGATCATGGTCAAATGCCGGGCTTTCAGCTCGCGGCGCAATCCGGGTGCTTGCTGCCCCGATGTTTTTATATCCTGCTGAGCCATTCGTACCCTATCTGCTCTTTGAAAAAATGAGGGCGGATTGTAACAAATACCCGCCGGTGAACTAGCAACATTGCACTGATATAAGATAGCTTCATAATTCAGAGGCAATTATTAGCCGCGGCCCTTATGGCCTTACTTACTCTCATTAATGTGAGCGCGCGCAGGTTTTTATGCTTTCTTCGGCCTGCGCAGCAGCAGAGGACGTGACGCGCTGTCGATTACAGCGCGCAATAGCTGAGAAAACGCTGCAAGGCGTTGGAAATGTGCTTTTGCCGATGGCGGATCAGGTACAGGGTGCGCCGCAGCGGCGGCAGCGGCACCGGCAGTTCTACCAGTGCGCCGCTGGCCAGCTGTTCTGCCACCACACGCCGCGACAGGCAGCTGATGCCGATACCGTGCCGCACCGCGTGCTTGATCGCCTCCGAGTTGCCGAGTTCCATCACCAGCTGGAAGTGCGGCAGGTGCGCCAACAGCAGATGATCCAGCACCTCGCGGGTGCCCGAACCACGCTCGCGCAGGATCCAAGGCGCATTGGCCAGCGCCTCCAGCGTCGGCGGTTGGTGGGTCAAGGGATTGTCCGGCGCGGCAAACACCACCAGCTCGTCCTCCAGCCACGGCTGCGTCACCAGCTCCGGCATATGGCAAGGCCCTTCGATCAGCCCCAAATCGACGCGAAAATCCGCCACCGCTACGATCACGTCCTGGCTGTTGCCAACGTTCAGCTCCAGCGGCGTGGCCGGAAAATCCCGACGGTAACGGGCGATCATCTCCGGCAGCATGTAGTTGCCGATGGTGCTGCTGGCGGCGATGCGCAGCGCCCCGCCGTCATGGCGGAACAGCTGCTCTATCTCCCCCGCCTGTTCCAACAGCGCCAGCGCCTTGGGATACAGCAACCGGCCGTGCTCGTTGATCACCAGCCGTTTGCCGACGCGATCGAACAGCTGCACGCCCAGCTGCCCCTCCAGATCCGCCAGCGCCGCGCTGACCGCCGACTGCGACAGCGCCAGCACCACCGAGGCCTGAGTGGTCGAACCGCTTTTCAGCACTTCGGTGAAAACTTCCAGTTGACGCAACGTGATATGCATAGCCGTCCCGGTATTGAAAGAAGGTTCTGCCAGAGAACCCAACATGGTGATGTGGGCAGCCCGGCCAGGCTACCCTGTTTGCGGCCAGATCGGCGCGCTATTTGCCTAACGCGACCAGCTGCGCCGCCGCGGCCAGCACCGGCTCGCGCGGCGTGCCGGCTTCGTCCCGCAGTATCAATTGCAGCATCGCCACCAGGTGATCGCGGTCGATCGCCTTGTTTTCTTCAATCAACCGCCGCACCGCGCGCCCCACTTCCTGATCTACCTGCTCTCTGCGTTGATCGTCGGTATCCATCGCCTGCTCCTGTTAGTTGGAAAGTTGACGGCGGCTCGCCGCTCCTCCACACCCTAGCCGCAATGCGGCGTTATGCCAATGCCTGATCCCATACCACTTATTCAGATAGGTTATAAATATATAATCAATTTCTCTTTTATTCAGCCCAAACGTACTCTTAGCAGCAAGAAACAGACTGAAGGACTGACTTTTATGGCGACTGATACCACTCACACCTATCCCGAGCGACGCTTTCCGCTGTTTGGCCTGCCACGGCTAGTGCCGGGGCTGGCGCTGACCGGCGCGCTCACCGCGTTGGCCGTCTGGGCCGGCGATATTCCCTGGGTGGCGGAGCTGGGGCTGGGGGCGCTGACGCTGGCGATCCTGCTCGGCATTCTGGTGGGCAACACGCTGTACCCCCACTGGCAAACCGTTTGTCACAGCGGCGTACAGCTGGCCAAACAGCGGCTGCTGCGTCTGGGGATTATCCTTTACGGCTTCCGGCTGACCTTTCAGCAGATCGCCGACGTCGGCGCCAGCGGCATCATCATCGACGCACTGACCCTGATCACCACTTTCCTGCTGGCCTGCTGGCTCGGCAAGAAAGTGTTCGGCATCGACAGCCAGACCGCGATACTGATCGGCGCCGGCAGCAGCATTTGCGGCGCGGCGGCGGTGATGGCCACCGAGCCGGTGCTCAAGGCCGATTCCAGCAAAGTGGCGGTAGCGGTCTCGACCGTGGTGGTATTCGGCACCCTGGCTATCTTCGTTTACCCCTGGCTGTATCAGTTGAATGAACACTTCCAGTGGCTGCCGTTCAGCCAGGAAACCTTCGGCATTTACGCCGGCTCCACCATCCACGAAGTGGCTCAGGTGGTCGCCGCCGGACACGCCATCGGGCCGGACGCCGAAAATGCGGCGGTGATCGCCAAGATGATCCGCGTGATGATGCTGGCGCCGTTCCTGCTGCTGCTGTCGGGCTACATCAGCCGCGGCAGCGCAGGCAAGGCGGAAAAATCCGCCATCACCATTCCGTGGTTCGCCGTGCTGTTTATCGCCGTCGCCGGGCTGAACTCCTTCAACCTGCTGCCGGCCACGCTGGTGCGCCATCTGATCACCGCCGACACCTGGATGCTGGCGATGGCGATGGCGGCGCTGGGGTTGACCACCCACATCAGCGCCGTGCGCCAGGCCGGGATGAAACCGATTCTGCTGGCGACGCTGCTGTTCGTCTGGCTGCTGGTCGGCGGCGGCGCGATAAACCAACTGGTGCAACACCTGCTGTAATCCCCCTCGGCGGCCCGCTTCGGCGGGCCGCCGCTTTTCGCCATTCAATCCGCCTGCCATCAATGCCATAATGTCACCGATAACACAGGAGAATGAAGATGAAGTTTGTCGGTGCACATGTCAGCGCGTCAGGCGGCGTGGATCAGGCGGTTATCCGCGCGCACGAATTGGAGGCGACCGCGTTCGCCCTGTTCACCAAAAATCAGCGTCAATGGAAGGCCGCACCGCTGGCCGCCGACGTGATCGATAAGTTCAAGAGCGCGTGCGCCCAGTACGGCTTCGGGCCGGGGCAGATCCTGCCGCACGACAGCTACCTGATCAACCTGGGCCACCCGGTAGCCGAGGCGTTGGAAAAATCGCGCGAGGCGTTTATCGACGAGCTGCAGCGCTGCGAACAGCTGGGGCTGACGCTGCTGAACTTCCATCCCGGCAGCCACCTGCTGCAAATCGATGAAGACAAGTGCCTGGCGCGCATCGCCGAATCGATCAACATCGCGCTGGATAAAACCGCCGGCGTGACGGCCGTGATCGAAAACACCGCCGGCCAGGGCAGCAACCTGGGCTTCAAATTCGAACACCTGGCGGCGATCATCGACGGCGTGGAAGATAAGAGCCGCGTCGGCGTTTGCATCGACACCTGCCACGCCTTCGCCGCCGGGTACGATCTGCGTACCGAAGAAGACTGCGAGCACACCTTCAAGCAGTTGGGCGACATCGTCGGCTTCAACTACCTGCGCGGCATGCACCTGAACGACGCCAAGAGCGAGTTCAACAGCCGCGTCGACCGCCACCACAGCCTGGGGGAAGGCAACATCGGCAAAACGGTGTTCAGCTACATCATGCGCGATCCGCGCTTCGACAATATTCCGCTGATTCTGGAAACGGTAAACCCGGACATCTGGGCGGAAGAAATCGCCTGGCTGAAGGCGCAGCAGTAACCCTCCCCGGCCGCTCGCCTATGCGCGAGCGGTTTCCCCCACCGTGTGCTCCGCCGCCAGCATGGCGCCGAACTGGCGCAGCGTCTCTGCCTCCAGGCCAGCCGCCCTGAACACTGCGGTGGTAAAGCTGACCGGCGCCGATCCCGGTGCCGTAATGACACAGTCATCCACAACGGCGACGGCGCTCGCAACGTAATGGCGCTGCCCGCTGTAGCCCTCAACGTTGCGCGTCAAGAACTCGGCAGCGTTGGAGGTATGCGCCCTGCCGTTCAACAGACCGGCGCGCGCCAACGCCAACGTTCCGCCGCAAATGCCCGCCAGGGTTGCGCCGCGTTGAAACTGCTCGTTGAGCAACGCGCGGATATCCGGTGCCCGTTCGGTTTCCCACAGGGTGCCGCCGACCACCACCAGCACCTCGGGGCGCCAATCCGCCAGTTCGGCCACGCTTTTTTCAACCTCGACCGTCAGCCCGCCCTGTGAGCGAAGCGTTCCGGCCTGCGGCGCAAAAAACGCCACCTCCAGCCCATAAAACGGGCCGCCAACGCCGGCAATCAGCGCGTATTCCCAATCGGCGAAACCGGGTGTGAGTACGATCGCCACTTTTTTAGCCACGGATGAATCTCCTTGAGTCATTGCTTGTTCGCAGGAACAAAGTCGCGCTATCAGCTTAGAAAGCGTTGTGGTTTCTGACCAGGGGTAAATCGTGCTAACTACCTAAGGCACAAACAAAAACGCGCAGCTCGGGGCTGCGCGTTTTGCGATATCGCGAGGCTTACGCCGCGGCGGTAACCGGTACTTCCGCACGTTTCAGCAGGGCATAAGCTACGCCCGCCAGCAGCGTACCGGCGGCGATCGCCACCAGGTACAGCAACACCGGCGAAATCGCGCCCGGGATCAGCAGCACGAACAGCCCGCCGTGCGGTGCCATCAGTTTGGCGCCGAAGGCCATCGACAGCGCGCCGGTCAGCGCCCCGCCGGCGATGCAGCACGGCAGCACGCGCATCGGGTCGCGGGCAGCGAACGGAATCGCCCCTTCGGTGATGAAGCACAGCCCCAGCACCAACGCCGCCTTGCCGCCTTCCTGTTCGGATTTCGGGAACTTGCGGCGCGCCAGCAGCGTCGCCAGACCCATCGCCAGCGGTGGCACCATGCCCGCCGCCATGATCGCCGCCATCGGCGCATACACCGAAGAGCTGAGCAGCGCCACGCCGAACGCGTAGGCCGCTTTGTTCACCGGGCCGCCCATGTCGGTACACATCATGCCGCCGAGGATTGCCCCCAGCAGTACGGCGTTGGCGGTGCCCAGCGATTGCAGCCAATGGGTCAGACCTTCCATGATTTTCGCCACCGGCGTGCCGACCACGTAAATCATGATGAGGCCGGTGATCAGGCTGGCGACCAGCGGAATGATCAAGATGGGCTTCAGCGCTTCCATACTTTGCGGCAGGCGCAGCTTGCTGCTGATCGCCTTGGCGACATAACCCGCCAGGAAGCCGGCGATGATGCCGCCGAGGAACCCGGCGCCGGTGCTCACCGCCAGCATGCCGCCGATCAGGCCCGGCGTCAGGCCCGGACGATCCGCGATGGAGAAGGCGATAAAACCGGCCAACACCGGCACCATCAGCGCAAAGGCGGAGCCGCCGCCGATCTGCATCAGCGCCGCCGCCAACGTGCCCTTGACTTCAAACGCCTTGATGCCGAACACGAACGACAGCGCGATGCACAGACCGCCGGCCACCACCATCGGCAGCATGTAGGACACGCCGGTCAGCAGGTGGCGATACGGGCCGCTGCCCTCTTTCTTTTTCGCCGCCGGCGCCGCGCTACCGCGCTGCTGCGGCTGGAACACCTCCGCCTCGGCCTGCGCCTTGTCCAGTTCCTGCGCGGTTTTCTTCAGCGCCAGACCGGTGGAAGTACGATACATCGGCTTACCGGCAAACTTGTCCAGATCCACTTCGATGTCCGCCGCGACGATCACCAGATCCGCCGCCGCCACTTCTTCCGGGGTGATGGCGTTGCCGGCGCCGACGGAACCGCGCGTTTCCACCTTCACCCACCAGCCGCGTTTCTTGGCTTCACTTTCAATGGCTTCGGCCGCCATAAAGGTATGCGCCACGCCGGTTGGGCAAGCGGTGATCGCCACGATGCGTTTTTGCCCATTGGCTTTCACCGGTGCCGCCGCCTGCGGCACCTGATAGGTTTCAGCTTCGGCCTTGGCACGCGCCAGAAAAGCGTCCGGTTCCCGCACCGCCTGTTCGACATCGCCCACATACACCAATTTACCGTTCAGCCCGGCGTCAGCAGGGGCAGACTGCCCCGCCACCGCCACCAGTTCGGCGTCCTGCAGTGACTCGACCAGCGTCAGGCCGTTTTTGGCCGCGGCGGCCTCCAGCATGCGTTTCGCCAGGTGGCCACGGGCCTGCCCCAGCGAACTGTCTACCATCAGCAGCGTTTTCATTCTGCCTCCTGCTATTGATTGAAAGGTTTCAGATCGACGCGCGCCATCATCGCGGCCAACTGGGGACGATCGGTCACGCCGACGTTGCTTTGGCTGACCGCCAGCGCCGCTACCGCCGTGGCCAGACGCAGAGTGTGTTCGCTGGATTCGCGCATCAGCAGGCCGTAAATCAGGCCGCCGACCATCGAATCGCCGGCGCCCACGGTGCTGACCACCTCACAGGACGGCGGTTTGGCGATCCAGGCGCCGGAGGCGTTAACCCACAGCGCGCCTTCCGCGCCGAGGGAGATGACCACGTGGGCGATGCCCTGTTCACGCAGCGCATGCGCGGCCTCGACCACGTCCGCCAGCGTCGGCAGCGGGCGACCGGCCCAGATTTCCAGCTCGCGGCGGTTCGGCTTCACCAGCCACGGCGAGGCCTTCAGCCCGGCGACCAGCGCTTCGCGGCTGCTGTCGAAAATGATGCACGGGCACTTGGCGCGCAGCTGGGTCATCCAGTCGGTAAAGGCGTCGGGATCGACACCGGCCGGCAGACTGCCGCTCACCGCCACCATGTCGAACTGGCCCAGCCAGCTCAGCGAGTCGCTGACGAAGCGATCCCAGTCCTGTGATGTCACTTCAAAGCCGGAGAAGTTGAAATCGGTCACCTCGCCGTCTTTTTCCGTCAGCTTGACGTTGATGCGGGTGCGGCCCGGCACCACCTGAAAGCGATTGGCGATCCCCAGATCGCTGAACAGCAGTTGGAAACCGTCCTGATTGTCTTTGCCCAGGAAGCCGCCGACGGTGACGTCGATGCCTAAATCCTTCAACACTTTGGCGACGTTAATGCCCTTACCGGCGGCGTGCAGGCCGGCGGTTTTTACCCGGTTGACTTCCCCGCGCTCGATCTGCGGGCAGAAACCCACCAGATCGTACGCCGGGTTCAGGGTGATTGTTGCTACTCTTCTGCTCATGCTGCGCCCTCGCCCAGTCCTTCATTAATCGCTTCGCCAATCGCCTTCAGCGCGGCTTCAGCATCTTCTCCATTGGCGGTAAAGCGCAGGTGATGCCCTTTCTTCACGCCCAACGCCACCACCTTCATCAGGCTGCGCCCGTTGGCCGGCTTGCCGCTGCCGTCCAGGTTGGTGACGGTGATGTCACTGTTGAAACTTTTGATCACGTTGACCAGCGCCGTGCCCGGCCGCGCGTGCAGGCCATGCTCGTTGCGGATCACGAATTCGGCGCTCAGCACGCTGCTCTCTTCCGCCACGTCGCTGGTCAGCAGCGCCAGCACCCCGGCGGCATCCGCCTTCAGCAAGCGTTCAGCTTTGTTGGCCAGCAGCAGATCGCTGAGGTAGTTGAGCACCGCCAGCGGCTGCGCGTCGGCGACCGACACCGTCAGCAGCAGCGCCACCGGCTCGCCATCTTCCACGAAAGCCTGCGCCGGGCGGCTGACGGTGGCCGCGCTGGCCAGGTTGCCTTCAACGCTGTCGCTCAGCCAAATGCCCTGCCCCAGATTCAGCGGCCTGCGGGTGATGACATCGCTGACGAACTGCGCGTTGACCGCCCCGATTTTTTGCAGACGGCCGGCGTTCAGCGCCTGCAGCGTCATCAGGCTGTCGGCCGCGACGTCGAGCGCAATCAGCGAAACGTCGAACTGGAATTCAGCGCTCTGCTGTTCGCCCATCAACAGGCTGCGCAGCTCTTCCGCGGAGGTGGTTTTCGCCAGCCGCTCCGCCACGCTGTCATCACTCAGCACGTGGGTGAGCTGACGCAGCAGTGCCAAATGCTCGTCGGAACGGGCGGCGATGCCGATCGCCACATAGGCGGTCTGGCCTTCCCCCCACGCGATGCCCTGCGGGAACTGGAACACCTGCACGCCGGTTTTCAACACCAGATCGCGGGTATCGGTGGTGCCGTGCGGAATGGCGATGCCGTTGCCCAGATAGGTGGACGTCTGCAGTTCGCGCTGCAGCATGCCGTCCACGTAACCGGCGCTGACGCAGCCGGCTTCGGTCAGCGCGGCGGCCACCTGACGGATGGCCCCCTGCTTATCGGCGGCAGCGGCGCCCAGATGAATGTCTTGCGGTGACAACTGGAACATGATTCTCCTCTCCTGCTGAATTGAATCGTTTCAGCTTTATTGAGAAAAAGGAGCGTTACCCGCTGCCCACAAGCGGTCGGATAACGCTGAAACGTTTCAAGGAGTGTGTAAGCAGCGCAAGATGAAAGCAAGCTTTCTCCCTTTCGCCATTGCAGATTTTTGAGCTTACGCACACTTTCATCGGCGCATTGGTCAGCGCCGGGGCAAAATGACATACTGTGCTGAAACTTTGCTGACGGAGAAAAGCATGAACGTAGTGACGGGCGTCGGGGTGATCATCGTCAACCCGCAAGGCGAGATTTTGCTGGGCAAACGCTGCGGCTCCCACGCGCCCTTTTGGTCGATCCCCGGCGGGCATCTGGATGCCGGTGAAACCTTCGAGCAGTGCGCCCAGCGCGAAATTGCCGAAGAAACCGGGTTGATCATCGATCCGCCGCGCTTCGTTGGCGTCAGCAACAATCTGCAAACCTGGCACGCCGAAGGCAAACACACCGTGTCTATCTGCCTGCAGGTGGATCACCCCGGCGGCGAAGCGGAGCTGAAAGAACCCGAAAAATGCGCCGAATGGCGTTGGTGCGCGCCAGACTCTCTGCCGGAACCCCATTTCGAAGCCAGCCGCACAGCGATCCGCCTGTGGCTAAGCGGCCAGGCCTATCTGCCCACGGCCTGACCCATCGCGAGCGCGTGCTGCGCCGCCCCACCGCTATATAAATTAGAATATAACGCTATTTTTTGCGATATAAACCATTTTTTTGACTACGGATAACCCCATGGGGTTAACCCTCTTCTATTATTACCCCTGCAATCGACGTGGCATTCTGACCTCCGGTCGGTGGCCTTTTGGCAAGATTTTATTTTAAATTCATAATTATAAGCGGGTTTACCATGAGCAAAAAACTGACTGGCTTTGAAAAAAAGCGCCGGTGGGGATGGTTATGGCTTTTGCTGCTGGGGATTATCCTCGGCGCGGCGCTGTTGGCCGGGACTGCCACCGTATTCCATAAAACCAGCGATACCGCCTTCTGCGTTTCCTGCCACACCATGCAACAACCGCTGGCCGAATATCAGGGCAGCGTCCACTTCCAAAACACCAAGGGCATCCGCGCCGAGTGCGCCGACTGCCACGTCCCCCATCAGCCGATCGATTACCTGTGGACCAAGATCCGCGCGGTAAAAGACATCTACGGCGAGATGGTCGGCACCATCGATACGCCGGAAAAATACGAAGCGCACAAGCTGGCGATGGCGCAGTCGGTCTGGAAGACGCTGAAAGAAAACGATTCGGCCACCTGCCGTTCCTGCCACAGCTACGACGCCATGGACATCACCGCCCAGCGCCCTGAGGCGCGCCTGCAGCACCCGGTGGCGATCAAACAGGGCGAAACCTGCATCGACTGCCATAAAGGCGTGGCCCACATCCTGCCGGACATGAGCGGCGAAACCCAGGCTGGCGCCGCCGAGCTGGCCAAGGCCGCAGCGCTGACCGCACCGGGCGCCACCACCCTCTACACCATCGCCACCGAACCGTTCTTCCTCAGCGCAGACGACAGCCATAATGCCGGCAACCTGATGCCGTCCACCGAAGTGCAGGTGGTGAAACAGGAGGGCGACAAGGTGCTGGCCACCGTGAGCGGCTGGCAGCAAGACGGGGTCAGCGAAGTGTTCTACGCCGCGCAGGGCAAGCGCATCCTCAGCGTGCTGCTGGGTGAAGACGCGCGCAAACAGCTGAAGACCGCGTCCACCCAGACCGATGCGGAAACCGGCCTGGTCTGGCATCAGGTCTCTCTGCAGGTGTGGCTGCCGCGCAAGCAGCTGATCGACGATCAGCAAAAAATCTGGCGCTACGCCGCGGACATGATGTCGGCCAACTGCACCGGCTGTCACGGGCTGACCGCGCTCGATCGCTTCAACGCCAACCAATGGATCGGCGTCATCAAAGGCATGGCACCGCGAACCTCGCTGACGCAGGAACAGCTGCGCGTGCTGACACAATACGTACAAAAACACGCCAGCGACATGCCACCTGCCGCACCGGCCAAGCTTTAAGGGAGAAGCGCAATGAGCAACCAACAACCGTTAACCATGAGCCGCCGCCGCTTTCTGACCGGCGCCGCCGCGCTGACCGCCGCCCCGCTGCTGGCGGGCTTATGGCCCAAAGCGGCACTGGCGCAGGCCATCAGCGAAGCGCTGCCGCAGTTCATCGTCTTGCGTCAGGCGCAAAAAGGCATCCTGACCGGCGCCCACTGGGGCGCGTTTGAGGCCATCGTGCAGGACGGCAAGATGGTCGGCGTGCAGCCGGTGCAGGACGATCCGTATCCCAATGAGCTGATCACCATGGCGCCTTATCAGGTGCACGCCGAGAACCGCATCAAATACCCGATGGTGCGTAAAAGCTGGCTGGAAGGCGGCCCCGGCAGCCGTACCGAGCTGCGCGGCCGCGACGAGTGGGTGCGCGTCAGCTGGGATAAAGCGACCGAGCTGGTGTGCAATGAGATCACCCGCCTGCAGAAAGATCACGGCCCGCAGTCGATCTACGCCGGTTCCTACGGCTGGAAAAGCGTCGGCATGCTGCACAACAGCCGCACGCTGCTGCAGCGCCTGATGAACCTGACCGGCGGCTTCCTCGGCTACGCCGGCGACTACTCCACCGGCGCGGCGCAGGTGATCATGTCGCACGTGGTCGGCTCGATGGAGGTCTACGAACAGCAGACCGCCTGGCCGAACGTGATCGAAAACAGCGAGCTGGTGATCCTGTGGGGCTGCAACCCGATGGTCACGCTGAAAAATAGCTGGAACGTGCCGGATCACGTCGGCCAGACCGGTTTCGAAGCGCTGAAGAAAAAAGGCACCCGGGTGATCAGCATCGATCCGGTGCACAACGACAGCGCCAAGTTCGTCAATGCGCAGTGGATCGCCCCGCGCCCTTACACCGACGGCGCCATGCTGATCGGCATCGCCCACACGCTTCTGACCGAGAAGCTGCATAACCCGGACTTCCTGAAAACCTACACCGTCGGCTTCGACAAGTTCCAGGCCTACCTGCTGGGCGAGAGCGACGGCGTGGCGAAAACCGCCGAATGGGCGGCCGACATCAGCGGCGTCGATGCCGACACGCTGCGCGCGCTGGCGCGCGAGATGGCGAAGAGCCGCACCATGATCATGGGCGGCTGGGGCATTCAGCGCCAGCACCACGGCGAACAGCAGCACTGGCTGCTGGTGACGGTGGCGGCGATGCTCGGCCAAATCGGCCTGCCGGGCGGCGGCTTCGGCTTCAGCTACCACTATTCGTCCGGCGGTAGCCCAACCGCCAAGGGTGGCATCATCGCCGGCATCTCCGCCGGCAATGCGCCGAAAAACTCACCGGCGCCGATCCCGGTGGCGCGCATCGCCGAATGCCTGAGCAACCCGGGCAAAACCATCGACTTCAACGGCGCCAAGGTCACCTACCCCGAGGTGAAAATGGTGTATGTGGCGGGCGGTAACACCTTCCACCAGCATCAGGACACCAATAACCTGGTCAAAGCCTGGCAGCGGCCGGACACCATCGTGGTCAACGAACCTTATTGGACCGCCACCGCCAAGCATGCCGATATCGTGCTGCCGGCCACCACCAGCTACGAGCGCAACGATCTGGAGATGGGGGGTGACTATTCGCAGCTCTATGTGTTCCCGATGCATCAATGCGTGCCGCCGCAGCACGAATCGCGCAGTGACTTCGACATCTTCTCGGCGATGGCGGCCAGGCTGGGCGTGCAGGAGGCCTTTACCGAGGGCAAGGATGAAACCCAGTGGCTGAAAGGCATGTATGACGACATGAAAAACCAGGCGCGCGCCGCGCGGGTGGCGCTGCCGCCGTTCGACATGTTCTGGCAATCCAATAACTACGTGCGTTTCCCGGTGCCCGAGGCCAATAAGCAGTGGGTGCGCTTCGCCGATTATCGTGACAACCCGCTGCTGAACCCGCTGGGCACGCCGTCGGGCAAGATCGAGATCTACTCCGACGCGATCGCCAAAATGCATTATGCGGATTGCCCCGGCATCCCGACCTGGATGCCGCCGCACGAGTGGTATCGCGGGCCGGAAGCGGCCAAGTATCCGCTGTCGCTCAATACCGCGCACCCGACCAACCGGCTGCACTCTCAGCTCGACAACACGCCGCTGCGCGAGAAATACGCGGTAGCGGATCGTGAAGCGATCCTGATCCACCCGCAGGACGCGCAGCCGCGCGGCATCACTGGCGGCGATCTGGTACGGGCGTACAACGATCGCGGCCAGATCCTGGTGGGCGCGGTGGTCAGCGAAGACGTGCGGCCCGGCGTGGTGCGCATCAGCGAAGGCGCCTGGTTCGATCCGGCCGATCCGGCGCAGCCCGGCTCGCTGTGCAAGAACGGTAACGTCAACTGCCTGACCTTCGACATCGGCTCTTCCAGCCTGGCGCAGGGCAACTGCGGGCAGATGGCGCAGCTGCAGATCGAGAAATATCAGGGGCCGGCGCTGAAAAATACCGCGCACGCGGTGCCGCAAGGCGCCTGATTTACCAGCAAGCAAGGGGGCGCAACGCGCCCCTTTTTTCTCGTCGCCGCGCGACATATCCGTTTACCCTTCGCCGCAAAGGAGCGGTTTGCGTTTCATTTCAACGGGCGTATGATGCGCGCGACCTTCCTTTTTCGACGAATTCTCAACCACCATGCCGACTTCATCCGCAGTAACGCGACGCGCGCCCGATCTCACTTCGCTGGCCTTTTTGGCGGTGGCGTTTCTTACCGGCATCGCCGGCGCCCTGCAAACCCCGACGCTGAGCCTGTTTCTGGAAACCGAGGTCAAGGTGCGGCCGGCGCTGGTCGGGCTATTCTTTACCGGCAGCGCGGTGATCGGCATTCTGGTCAGCCAGTTTCTCGCCGGCCGCTCGGATAAAAAAGGCGACCGCAAATCACTGATTTTTCTCTGTTGCATGCTGGGTGCGCTGGGGTTCACGCTGTTCGCCTGGAGCCGCAACTATTACCTGCTGCTGCTCGTCGGCGTACTGCTCACCAGCTTCGGCTCCACCGCTAACCCGCAAATGTTCGCTCTGGCGCGCGAACACGCCGATCGCACCGGCCGCGAGGCGGTCATGTTCACCTCCATCATGCGCGCCCAGGT
The DNA here is from genome assembly GCF_052169095.1 of Serratia sp. CY33802. Taxonomy (NCBI): domain Bacteria; kingdom Pseudomonadati; phylum Pseudomonadota; class Gammaproteobacteria; order Enterobacterales; family Yersiniaceae; genus Serratia; species Serratia sp. CY33802. The sequence continues at coordinate 284,977 of NZ_JBJNLL010000001.1, read as the reverse complement.
CTCGCTCGCCTGGGTCATTGGCCCGCCGATCGCCTTCGCGCTGGCGCTGGGCTTCGGCTTCAAGGCCATGTATCTGGCGGGCGCGGCGGCCTTTGTGCTGTGCGGCCTGCTGGTGTGGAAACGGCTGCCTTCCATGCCGAAAACTGCCGCGGCGAGTGCGCCCCTGGCCGCACCGCGCCAGCATCGCCGCGATGCGCTACTGCTGTTTGGCGCCAGCACTTTGATGTGGACCGCCAACAGCATGTACCTGATCAACATGCCGCTGTATATGGTGCACGAACTGCGGCTGCCGGAGCGGCTGGTCGGCGTGCTGATGGGCACCGCCGCCGGGCTGGAAATCCCGATCATGCTGATCGCCGGTCTGGTGGCGAAACGCTGCGGCAAGCGTTGTTTGATGCGCGGCGCCGCCGTCGCCGGCGTATTGTTCTATTGCAGCCTGCTGTTTATCACCGGCAGTTGGCAACTCATCGCCCTGCAGCTGCTGAATGCGGCGTTTATCGGCGTGCTGGCGGGGATCGGCATGCTCTACTTCCAGGATTTGATGCCCGGCCAGGCCGGCACGGCCACCACGCTGTTCACCAACACCATTCGGGTCGGCTGGGTCATTGCCGGCGCCATCGCCGGTGCGGTGGCGGAAATCTGGAACTACCATGCGGTATTTTACGCCGCGCTGGCGATGGCGGCAGGTGCGACGCTGTGTCTGTGGAAGCTGAGGGAAGTTTAGGGCGCGGTGTCCGCTTCCAGCCTGGCGAGGTAGATCAGCGCCTGATCGCGGTGATCGTGGCACATATCGCGGCTCGGCTGCAGGCTGCCGCACACTTTCGGCCGCAGCGGCGAATGAAACAGGCCGCAGCGCAGCTGTTCATCCAGATGAATGCAGCGGGTATTGGCGGGCTTGCCGTTCGGCATGCCGGGGATCGGGCTGGATATTGACGGCGCGATACAGCAGGCGCCGCAGTCGCTGCGACAGTCCATCAGCGCTACTCCTGGTGGGCTGGGGAAAAGAAGCGCGACAATAGCAGCCGCGCGCGGTGGCCGCCAGCAGAATCCCTGCGCCCCTGCGATCTTTACACTCGTCCCGCAACCGTCTTACCCCGGCTGATTCGCCGCCTGGCGAGTAAACGCCCAAAAAGCCGCAATTTAAAGACAAAAACGCGTGAAACGTGCAATCCCCCCGCTTTACATGCGCCATGCACCAATGTACCATTGAGCTAGTACAAAAGAACTTCTTCCATCAGGAGCACGCATGTCTACGGACACCATCCAGAAGCTGGCCCGCCCTTCCGTCCTCGGCGGCGCGATGATCATTGCCGGAACCGCCGTTGGCGCCGGCATGTTTTCCATTCCGATCGTCACTTCCGGTGTCTGGTTCAGCGGCTCCGTCGCGCTGCTGGTGTATACCTGGGCCTGCATGTTGCTTTCCGGCCTGATGATCCTCGAAGCCACGCTGCACTACCCGAGCGGCGCCAGCTTCAACACCATGGTCAAGGATCTGCTGGGCAAAGGCTGGAACGCCGTGAACGGCCTGTCGGTGGCGTTCGTGCTGTACATCCTGACCTACGCCTATATCTCCGCGGGCGGTTCGATCATCGCGCATACGCTGGAGGGCATCGTCGGCGTCGGCCAGACCACCGCCGGCCTGGTCTTCGCACTGGTCGTGGCGTTTATCGTCTGGCTCTCCACCCGCGCGGTCGACCGCCTGAGCACCATTCTGATCGGCGGCATGGTGATCACCTTCGTGATGTCGGTGGGCGACATGTTCACCCACGTGCAGCCCGCGGTGCTGTTCAACACCGACGATGACCAGGCCAGCTATCTGCCTTACGCCCTGGCGGCGCTGCCTTACCTGCTGACCTCGTTCGGCTACCACGGCAACATTCCCGGGCTGGTGAAGTACTACCACAAGGACAGCAGCTCCGTGGTGCGCAGCCTGGTGTACGGCACCCTGCTGGCATTGGCTATCTACATCCTGTGGCAGTATGTGATTCAGGGCAATATCGCGCGCGATGCCTTTAAGCAGGTGATCGCCGAAGGCGGCAATATCGGCAGCCTGCTCAAGCAAATGGGCAACGTCTCCAGCAGCCAGACCGTCAGCCAACTGCTGAACGCCTTCTCCTATATGGCGCTGGCCAGCTCGTTCCTCGGCGTGTCGCTGGGCCTGTTCGACTACCTGGCGGACTTCTGCAAGTTTAAGGACGACGCCGTCGGGCGCAGCAAGACCGCGCTGGTGACCTTTGTGCCGCCGACCCTGGCCGCGCTGCTGTTCCCGAACGGTTTTCTGTACGCCATCGGCTTTGCCGGGCTGGCGGCCACCATCTGGGCGGTGATCGTGCCGGCGCTGATGGCGCGTGCCAGCCGCCGCCGCTATCCGCAGGCGGGTTACCGCGCACCGGGCGGTAACGGCGTGATCCTGTTCGTCATCCTGTTCGGCTTGATCAACGCCGCCGCGCATATTCTGTCGCTTTTCGGCCTGCTGCCGGTCTTCCACTAATCCCCGACGGGAGGGCGGCCGCCCTCCCTTTCCCGCACTGTTTTTGCGCCGGGCTATTGCCTGAAATCGGTGGCGCGAGTACCTTGTCGCAACTTCTCTAATACTCTTCATTGCGGATGAATTGAAATGGCAAGAGCTAACGAAATTAAACGCGGCATGGCGATCAGCTACAACGGCAAGCTGCTGCTGGTAAAAGATATCGACGTGCAGAGCCCGAGCGCCCGCGGCGCCAGCACCCTGTACAAAATGCGCTTCTCCGACGTGCGCACCGGCCTGAAAGTGGAAGAACGCTTCAAGGGCGACGATATCCTGGACACCATTTCCCTGTCGCGCCGCAAGGTGAACTTCTCCTATATCGACGGCGAAGAATACGTGTTTATGGATGACGAAGATTACACGCCGTACATCTTCAAGAAAGACCAGATCGAAGACGAGCTGCTGTTCATTCCGGAAGGCGGCCTGCCGGGCATGCAGGTGCTGACGCTGGATGGCCAGGTGCTGGCGCTGGAGCTGCCGCAGACCGTAGATATGGAAATCGTCGAGACCGCGCCGGGCATCAAAGGCGCCTCCGCCAGCGCCCGCAACAAACCAGCCACCATGGCGACCGGTCTGGTGATCCATGTGCCGGAATACCTCAGCGCCGGCGACAAAATTCGCATTCATATCGCCGAACGCCGCTACATGAGCCGCGCTGACTAGTCGCGCCAGCGGGGCCGAGTCTCGGCCCCGTTTCATTTTCCGCTACGGCAATTCCGGGAAAAAGCGCCGCTTGAGCGCCAGCTCGACGCCGCGCAGCTCCGCCAGCCCTTTCAACCGCCCGATGGCCGAATAGCCCGGATTGGTTTTCTTTTTCAAATCGTCCAGCATCTGATGCCCATGATCGGGGCGCATCGGGATCGGCCGCCGATCGCCGGCCCGTTGCCGACGCAGCTCTTCGGTCAGGATCGCTTCGATCACCGCCACCATGTCCACATCGCCCTGCAGGTGCGCCCCCTCGTGGAAGCTTTTCGGGTTCTCCTCGCGGCAGGTGGCGCGCAGGTGGGTGAAGTGAATGCGATCGCCGAAGGTTTCAATCATCCGCACCAGATCGTTGTCGGCGCGCACGCCGTAGGAACCGGTGCACAGGGTGAAACCGTTATGAATGCTGTCGACGGTCTGCTTCAGCCACTGCATGTCTTCAATCGTGGAGACGATGCGCGGCAGGCCGAGGATCGGCCGAGGCGGATCGTCGGGATGCACCGCCAGCCGGATGCCGGCCTCTTCCGCCACCGGCACGATGGCGCGCAGAAAGACCGCCATGTTTTCGCGCAATTGCGCCTTGTCGATGCCGTCGTATTCCGCCAGGCGGCGGCGGAACTGATCCAGCGTATAGCCTTCTTCCGCTCCCGGCAGGCCGGCGATGATATTGCCGGTCAGCGTGGCTTTCTCCTCCTCGCTCATGGCGGCGAAATAGGCTGCAGCCTGACTGCGCTCTTGCGGCGTATAGTCCGCCTCGGCGCCGACGCGCTGCAGGATATGCAGCTCGAACGCGGCGAAGGCGATCTGATCGAAACGCAGCGCTTTGGCGCCGTCCGGCAGCGAATAGGCCAGATCGGTGCGCGTCCAGTCGAGGATCGGCATGAAGTTATAGCAGACGGTATCGATGCCGCAGGCCGCCAGGTTGCGCAGCGTCTGCTGGTAATGGGCGATATGCCGCTGCCAGTCACCGCTGTGAGTTTTGATTTCCTCATGCACCGGCACGCTCTCCACCACCGACCACACCAGTCCTTTTTCCGCCAGTAACGTCTGGCGCGCGCGGATCTCATCAATCGGCCAGACTTCGCCGTTCGCGATATGATGCAGCGCCGTCACGACTCCGGTCGCCCCGGCCTGACGCACATCATCCAAAGAGACCGGATCGTTCGGGCCATACCAACGCCATGTTTGTTCCATGTTTTGTCCTTATGCCTGTCTCGCATCGCGATGCTATTATACCAGTTTAACGTAGATGTCAGTTACCTTTAAGGTACTCTTTCGCAACGCGCTGTCAAAAGTGAACCGCGCATTGGTTGATCCACTTCACGATTTTGGCTTATTTTGGACTGACCAATTCCTTTAACCTGTCGACAGACCTACACTGGTCGCAGTTTTTTATCGCCGGCGCCACCCTGCCCATACGGCGGCAAACTGGTCCGCTAACTTGATGCAAGTGGCCCGCCAGCTGTCCTACACGCTTTGGAGATGAGATGAAAACGATCGCCAACACCCCGCTACCGGGCACCGTCCGGCAACCGAACTATGATCGCCGTGCCCTGCGCAGCCGTATCGTGCACCTGGGTTTCGGCGCGTTTCACCGCGCACATCAAGCGCTGCTGACGGATCGGGTATTGAACGCCCAGGGCGGCGACTGGGGCATTTGCGAAATCAGCCTGTCTGGCGGCGTGCCGCTGTTTGAGGCGCTGCGGCAGCAGGATCATCTGTACAGCGTGCTGGAGAAAGGCGCGGACGGCCATCAGGCCATTGTGATCGGCGCGGTGCATGAAAGCCTGCACCGCAAGCTGGAGGGCATCGCCGCAGTGCTGGAGAAGCTGGCAGAGCCGCAGGTGGCAATCGTCTCGATGACCATCACCGAAAAAGGCTACTGCATCGAGCCCGGCAACGGGCAACTGGATTGGCAGCATCCGGGGATCGTCGCCGATCTGGCGGCGCCGCATCAGCCGCAGACCGTGCCCGGCATTGTGGTAGAGGCGCTGCGGCTGCGGCGCGAACGCGGCCTGCCCGCCTTTTCCCTGCTCTCCTGCGACAATATTCCGGAGAACGGCCACGTGCTGCGCCGGGCGGTGCTCGATCTGGCGCAGGCGCGGGATCCGTCACTCGCCGATTGGATCGCCGCCGCCGCCACCTTCCCCTGCACCATGGTGGACCGCATCGTGCCGGCCGCCACGCCGACTACGCTGGATGAGATCGCCGCCGCGCTGGGCGGCGTGCGCGACGAATGCGCCATCGCCTGCGAGCCCTTCATTCAATGGGTGGTGGAAGACCACTTCGTCGCCGGACGCCCGGCGTGGGAGCTGGGCAGCGCCCAGTTGGTCAGCGATGTGCTGCCGTTTGAACACATGAAGCTGCGCATGCTGAACGGCAGCCACTCGTTCCTGGCTTATCTCGGCTACCTGGGCGGCTACCGCTATATCAACGAGTGCATGGCGGATGAGCACTACCGTCGCGCCGCCCTGCGATTGATGCTGGACGAACAGGCCCCGACGCTGAGCGTCACCGGCATCAGTCTGGCCGACTACGCCGCACAGCTTATCGCGCGCTTCAGCAATCCGGCGCTGCAACACCTCACCTGGCAGATCGCCATGGACGGTTCGCAGAAGCTACCGCAGCGTCTGCTGGACGCCGTGCGCTGGCATCTGCGGCACGGCGGCGACTATAGCGGGCTGGCGCTGGGCGTGGCGGGCTGGATGCGTTACATCGGCGGCGTCGATGACGCCGGACAGCCGATCGACATTCGCGATCCGCTGGCAGATGTGCTGCAACAGACTGTCGCCGCCACGCCGGACGATCGGCGGCGCGTAACGGCGCTGCTGGCGCTCAAACCGGTGTTCGGCGAAGCGCTGGCGACGCATGGGGGGTTTACCGACGCAGTGACGCAAGCCTATTTGTCACTGCGCGATCGCGGTGCGCGTGAAACGGTGAAGGAGTGGGTGAAGCGGTGAAGTGCCTGCAGGCTGAGAATAACCATGCCGACGTAACGTTACGCCGGCATGGCGGAACGACTTAACGATAAACGACCGTCATAACAGCAAGTTTCTTCTGTTGGTCTACCCACTTCATTTCGGTTGTGCCAAGATTCAGCGGAAGTTCTTTGCGTGTAGTATCAAAACCTGACAACGCTTGCTGGGCCTGATAATGCTGGCCGTTGCGGTAACATTGCGTATTCGCCTTAGAATCTGCAATCTTGACCGTGCAAGGACTTTCAACGATAGAGCCGACGAAGCGAATTACCCCGCCGGCCACTCCTGCCTGACTCACTGCCGTCCATGAAAACAACATTCCTACGATCAAAAATAACCGAAAGGTATTCATGGCAACCTCATTTTTAGTTAAGCCAATTTAACCATAGAGGATCTTGTTAGGAATAATCGCAAGGAAAGGGACAGGATTTGATCGTTAATCGCGTCATTAACAATGTAAAAACAAGCTACTAACAAAAGTTAACCGTATCTAATACAGGGTTTTATCTAAGAATTTTCTTGCAAAGAAAGGTGGATTTTATCGGTTGAAAAGCGCAGGGTGACGTGCAAAATTTGCGAGATAGAGCACAAATTAAATCGCGGTCGTTTCACCGATACGGCTGCGTAACTCATTTATTAAGCAGGTTAATTTTTGCGCCAGGAATGATTAATGACCAAAACCAATTTGATTACCGGTTTCCTCGGCAGCGGTAAAACCACCACTATCCGCCATTTGCTGGCTCATAAACCCGAACATGAACGCTGGGCGGTATTGGTCAATGAATTCGGCGAGATCGGCATCGACGGCGCGCTGCTGGCGGACAGCGGCGCGGTGCTCAAAGAGATCCCCGGCGGTTGCATGTGCTGCGTCAACGGCCTGCCGATGCAGGTGGGCTTGAATATGCTGTTGCAACAGGCCAAACCGGACCGGCTGCTGATCGAGCCGACCGGGCTAGGACACCCGAAGCAAATCCTGTCACTGCTGACCCAGGAGAGCTATGCCGGCTGGATCGATCTGCAGGCCACGCTGTGCCTGCTGGATGCCCGCCAGCTTAGCCAACCCCGCTACCGCGACAACGAAAATTTCCGCGATCAGCTGGCCGCGGCCGACGTTATTCTGGCCAGCAAAAACGACACCTATCAACCGCAAGACAGACTGGCGCTGGAAGCCTGGAGGGCGCAAGATTCGCTGCAGCGGCCCTGCTACGCCATCGCGCAAGGCGAAGCAGATGTCGCGCTGTTGTCACTTCCTCGCACAAATCGTACAGAATTGCCGGACGCGCAGCATCATCATGGTCAGGCGAAAAAGCAGGGGCTGGCGGCGCTGCGGCTGCCGGAACACGCCCGTTGGCGGCGAGCGCTGAACGAAGGGCAAGGCTTCACCAGCTGCGGCTGGATTTTTGACGGCGACACCCGGTTCGATACCGTCGGTTTCATGGAGTGGGTGCGGCTGGCGCCGGTCGAACGAATCAAAGGCGTGGTGCGCATCCCCGAAGGCACATTGCTGATCAATCGCCAGGGGCAGGATCTCAACATCGAAACCCGCCCGCTCGCACCGCTCGACAGCCGAATTGAACTGATCCACAGCGAAAATGCCGATTGGAACGCCCTGCAATCCGCCTTGTTTAAGATTCGTTTAAGTTAAACCCCGTACCGTTGCCCCCCGGTTGTCGCAGGGCAACCGGGTTTTGTTTCGTTTTCATTTTTCCAACAGGTTTATGTCATGACACGCCGCAATTTACCCTTCATTCTCTTCTTCAATTTACTGGGCGTTGCGCTGTTTCTGTCCTGGTTCCTGCCGGCCAATCACGGCGGCTGGTTTACCCTGGATTCGGCGATCTTCTTCTTCTTTAACCGCCATCTGGCCACCGACCCGGCGTTTTTGCACCTGGTCGCCATCACCAACAACCGCGCGTTCGACGCGATCTCGCTGCTCGCCATGGGGCTGCTGTATCTGTACTTTTATCTGAAGCAGGACGCCGCCGGCCGCCGCCGTCTGGTGATCACCGGCGTGGTGATGCTGCTGACCGCCGTGGTGCTGAACCAGCTTGGCCATCTGCTGCCGGTGAAGCATCCGAGCCCCACCCTGACCTTTGACAATATCAATCGCGTCAGCGAACTGACCGGCATCCCCACTAAGGACGCTTCCGGCGACAGCTTCCCCGGCGACCACGGCATGATGCTGATTATTTTTTCCTGCTTTATGCTGCGCTATTTCGGCCGCGGCGCCTTTGCCATCGCCCTGCTGATTACGCTGGTCTTCTCATTGCCACGCGTGATGATTGGCGCCCACTGGTTTACCGATATCGCCGTCGGCTCGCTGTCCGTGGTGCTGGTTGGTGCCAGCTGGGTGCTGATGACGCCTTGCAGCGACTGGATCGTCGATCGGTTGAACCGCCTGTTGCCCGGCAAGCACCGTCCCAGCCAACCATAATATGCATTTATGACTCATACCGGGAGGTGCCCGCCTCCCGGCCTTTCCCCTTCGCCGAGCGCAAAATGTCGCCACCAGTCGTTAACGCTTTTGCAACCTGATTTCACGCCAGATTCATACATCGGACAATTGGCGTTTTTTATATGAAGATTTACATTATGTTACATCACAAATTCATATAAAAAAGACGGGAAAAAGGCTCGCAATCCCCTATTTGTTCCGGTAATCTCAGATGCGTTTGTGCCTGGTTTAAGTCGAATCAGTATGGAATCCGATAAAAATGTGCGTTCTCGCACGTTTTCAACGGTAACTGGTTGTCGATGCAACAGGTGCGGACTAGGCTCGTTCCGTTTGGCATTTTTCAGGTAGCGACTTTCGTCGTTAAGGACTTCAAGGGAAAACAACAACAATGGTCAAATCTCAACCGTTTCTGAGATATTTTTTGCGGGTAGTCCCTGCAATTGCCGCTGCGGTTATGCTGTCAGCGTGCAGCTCGACTCACACTTCGAACTTGAATAACGCACAAACTGAGATGCGTGCAGTTAATGACAAAGACGGTCTTTTACTGCAAGCCTCTCAGGATGAATTCGAAGCGATGGTCCGCAACGTTGACGTCAAGTCAAAGATTATGGATCAGTACGCGGACTGGAAAGGCGTTCGCTACCGCTTAGGCGGTGACACCAAGCGCGGCATCGATTGCTCGGCGTTTGTACAGCGCACCTTCCGCGAACAGTTCGGTATGGATTTACCGCGTTCTACCTATGAACAGGAAGATCTCGGCAAGAAAATCCAGCGCACCAAGCTGCGCGCCGGCGATTTAGTGCTGTTCCGCGCCGGTTCTACCGGGCGCCATGTCGGCATCTATTTAGGTAACGATCAGTTCGTTCACGCTTCTACCAGCAGTGGCGTCATGATTTCCAAGCTGACCGATAACTATTGGAATAAACGTTATCGAGAAGCACGCCGAGTGTTGACCAACGGCTGACGGCGCAACGCCCTGAAGATCCTGAATACCAAACGAGCGATAAGCGCCGCCTACGGGCGGCGTTTTTTTTGGCTGTCGAATGGGTATCATCAAGATTGATCCCTGCCTTATCGTCACCGTTCCCGACTTAACACTGCCGCACGTCGTTATTTTGATAAACTGTTGGCAGGAAATCGCGCCGTCGAGGAAAAACTCGCCTATTATCGTCAGATGACGGCAACGGCGCCCCGGCGTTATTTAAAACGTTTCCGCTTAAAATAGGCGCATTATATTTCTGTCGGCGACGCCGCGTATTTAAACGGCGCCGCCGGTTGGTTCGGGATAAAAAGTCAAAAATGAAAAAAAAGCCGTTGGCACAATCCATTAACCGGCTGTGCGACACCCCTGACGCCCGGTTGCAGAGGACTCGGTTATGGGCTTGAAAAGAGCTTTTGCCCGCAGCGTGTCTCACCGACAGCGCAGCCTGGCTAAAAGCGGTGTCGCTGCCCTGGTATTTTTTACGCTCTTCACTGCGGTCACGCTTTCTTTGATCAACCACCAGCGCACGCAATATCAACACAAGGTCGAAGCGCGTACGCAAAAATTCACGCTGGGTTATATCTCGCACCTGACGGCAGTGATGCAGCAAATGATGCCGCTACTGGACAAGCCTTGCCTCTCCAGCCAGTCGGATATTACCTACCAAGCGGCCTTTACCAGCGGCGTGCGCACCTTCCTGTTGGTAAAAGGCGGCTACGCCTATTGCTCTTCCGCCACCGGTGACATGATGTTGCCGATGAAAAATCTCTACCAGGAAATCGACTGGGATCTGCCTTTGGATCTGAAGCTGCAGCAGGGCACGCCGATCGTACCGAACAAACCGGCGGTGGCGGTTTGGCTGCGGCATCCCGGCGAAAAGGCCACCGGCATCCTCGCTACGCTGGACATCGATCTGATGCCCTATTTACTGTTCACCTCGCATGACGAACAGGCGCCGGGCATCGCCATCGTGATGGGCAACCGCGCCCTGACCACCTTCAGCCCGAACCTGATGCCGGTCGATCAACTGCCGAAAGGCAAGGCGGATACCCTGACGATGCCCAATCTGCCGCTGACCATCCTGTTCTACAACGAGAAACTGACGCCCAATGACATTCGCCTGACGCTGCTGGGCAGCCTGGTGCTGTCGCTGATGATTGGCGTGCTCTGCTACTATATGCTGCTGTTGCGGCAAAGCCCGGAGCGTGCGCTGCTGCGCGGCATCAAGCGCAACGAGTTCTTTATCGAATACCAGCCGGTGTTCCATACCGACAGCAACAGCATTGGTGGGCTGGAAGCGCTGATCCGCTGGCAGCATCCGCTCGAGGGCCGCATCCCGCCCGATGTCTTTATCCCCTACGCCGAAAGCAACGGGCTGATCGTGCCGCTTACCCGCCATCTGTTCAGGCTGATCGCCGAAGATGCGCCGCAGCTCGCCAAAGCGCTGCCACGGGGAGGCAAAGTCGGTCTCAATATTTCCCCTGCCCACCTTAGCGCGCCGTCGTTCCATCAGGACGTGTATGAACTACTGACGCAGCTGCCGGGCGATTACTTTACGCTGGTGTTTGAAATCACCGAACGCGGCATGGTGGAAGAAGAGAGCGCGCTGGCGGAGTTTGACTGGCTGCACAAACAGGGTATCGAGATCGCGGTGGACGATTTCGGCACCGGGCACAGCGCGTTGATCTATCTTGAGCGCTTCACCATGGATTACCTGAAGATCGATCGCGGCTTCGTCAACACCATCGGCCAGGATACGGTCACCGCGCCGGTGCTGGATGCGGTGATCTCGCTGGCGAAAAAGCTGAAAATGCTGACGGTGGCCGAGGGCGTGGAAACCGCCGAGCAGATGCAGTTCCTGCAAGAACACGGCGTCAACTTCATGCAGGGCTACTACTTCAGCAAGCCGCTGAGCATCGATGATTTCGTCGCTTACTGCAATGCTAATCAGGTCTTTGATTATCAGGAAAAAAATAGTTAATCTTTAGGCAACTTTACCCTGCGCCCACCCGAAGAATGTTATGCTGGGCGCAGGTTGTACCTTATTCCACAGCAGGAGCTTACCGTCCGATGTCCGTGCGCATTTTCGCTGCTCTGGTGCTCTCGGCACTGAGTTTCGGTCTGCAGGCCGAAGCCCTCAACGAAAGCTACGCTTTCGCCCTGCTCGGTGAACCGAAATACGCCACCGACTTCAGCCATTTCGACTACGTCAACCCGGCGGCGCCCAAAGGCGGCGACGTACGGCTGGCGGCCATCGGCACCTACGACAACTTCAACCGTTTCGCTACCCGCGGCGTACCCGGCGAGCGCACGATGGAGCTGTACGATACGCTGTTCACCAACTCCGACGACGAACCCGGCAGCTATTACCCGTTGATTGCCGAATCGGCCCGTTTCCCGGCCGACATGCGCTGGATGGAATTGGATATCAACGCCCGCGCCCGCTTCCAGGACGGCAGCCCGATCACCGCCGCCGACGTGGCCTTTACTTTCAATAAATTCATGACCGAAGGCGTACCGCAGTTTCGCTCCTTTTACAAAGGCGTCACGGTCAAGGCCATTTCCCGGCTGACGGTGCGCATCGAGCTGCCTAAGGCAAATCGCGATCAAATCCTCAGCCTGCTCAGCCTGCGCGTATTGCCGGAAAGCTTCTGGAAAAACCATAAGCTCAACGAACCACTCAGCACCCCGCCGCTCGCCAGCGGCCCGTACAAAATCGGCGATTACCGCCTCGGCCAGTACATCACCTATCAGCGGGTGCGCGACTACTGGGCCGCCAACCTACCGGTGAATCGCGGCCGCTATAACTTCGACAGCATTCGCTACGATTATTACCTGGACGATAAAGTGGCGCTGGAAGCCTTCAAGGCCGGCGCTTATGATTTCCGCATCGAGCCGTCGCCCAAGAGCTGGGCCACCCAGTATCAGGGCGGTAATTTCGCGCGCAACTACATCATCAAACAGGACGAAACCAATCAGGCGGCACAGAATACCCGCTGGCTGGCGTTTAACCTGCAAAAACCGCTGTTCGCCGATCGTCGGGTACGGGAAGCGATCGGCCTGGCTTTCGACTTCAACTGGATGAACAAAGCGCTGTATTACAACGCCTATCAGCGCGCCGACAGCTATTTCCAAAACACCGCCTACGCCGCCCGCGGCTACCCGGACGCCGCTGAACTGGCCTTGCTGGCGCCGCTCAAAGGCCAGATACCGCCAGAGGTGTTTACCAGCATCTACCAACCGCCCTCCTCCGACGGCAGCGGCAACGATCGGCAAAACCTGCTGAAGGCGACCCAACTGCTGAAAGAAGCCGGTTGGGTGGTCAAAAATCAAAAGTTAGTCAACGCGAAAACCGGCCAGCCGTTCACCTTTGAATTGATGCTGCTGAGCGGCAGCAACTTCCAGTACGTGTTGCCGTTTCGCCACAACCTGCAGCGGTTGGGCATCGATATGCAAATCCGCGAGATTGACGCCTCGCAGTACACCCGCCGTCTGCGCGAGCGCGATTTCGACATGATGTCGACGGTGTATATGGCAATGCCGTTCCCCAGCGCCAACTTGCAAATCATTTGGGATTCGCAGTACATCGATTCCAGCTATAACACCCCCGGCGTCAAGGACCCGGCGGTTGACAGCCTGGTCAGACAAATCGCCGCCCATCAGGGCGATGAAAAAGCCCTGTTGCCGCTCGGCCGCGCGCTGGACCGGGTGCTGACCTGGAACAACTACATGCTGCCGATGTGGTACTCCAACCACGATCGCTATGCCTATTGGGACAAATTCTCCACGCCGTCGATCCGCCCGGCCTATGCGATCGGCTTCGACAACTGGTGGTACGACGTCAACAAGGCGGCGCGCTTACCGGCTCAGCGGCAATAAGGAGTCGGAATGGCGGCCTATCTGATACGCAGACTGTTATTGGTGATCCCCACGCTGTGGGCGATCATCACCATCAACTTTTTTATCGTGCAAATCGCGCCCGGTGGCCCGGTGGATCAGGCCATCGCCGCCATCGAGCTGGGGCACGGCAGCGGTTTTGGCAGCGGCGGTGTCGGCGAAGGCCTGGGCCATGCCCGGACGGGCATCGCGGCAGGCGACGGCCAATATCGCGGTTCGCGCGGCCTGGATGCGGAGGTGATCGCCGAGATCACCCAACGGTACGGCTTCGACAAACCGCTGCACGAACGCTACTTCACCATGCTGTGGAACTATATGCGCTTCGACTTCGGCGACAGCCTGTTTCGCGGCGCTTCGGTGATGCAACTGATTAGCCAGAGCCTGCCGGTCTCCATCACGCTGGGCCTTTGGAGCACGCTGATCATCTATCTGGTGTCGATCCCGCTCGGCATCCGCAAGGCCGTCCACAACGGCAGCGCATTCGATACTTGGAGCAGCACGCTGATCATCATCGGCTACGCCATTCCGGCTTTCCTGTTCGCTATCCTGATGATCGTGCTGTTCGCCGGCGGCAGCTACCTCGACTGGTTCCCGCTGCGCGGCCTGGTGTCCAGCAACTTCGACACTCTCTCGTGGCCGGCGAAGATCGCCGACTACCTGTGGCACATCACATTGCCGGTGCTGGCGACGGTGATCGGCGGCTTCGCCACCCTGACCATGCTGACCAAAAACGCGTTCCTTGATGAGATCCGCAAGCAGTACGTCACCACCGCCCGCGCCAAAGGGCTGGACGAAAAAAAGATCCTGTACCGCCACGTGTTCCGCAACGCCATGCTGCTGGTGATCGCCGGTTTTCCGGCCACCTTCATCAGCATGTTCTTTACCGGATCGCTGCTGATTGAGGTGATGTTCTCGCTCAACGGTCTGGGGCTGCTGGGCTACGACGCCACGCTGCAGCGCGACTACCCGGTGATGTTCGGCACGCTGTATATCTTCACCCTGATCGGCCTGCTGTTGAACATCCTCAGCGATGTCACCTACACCCTGGTCGATCCGCGCATTGACTTCGAGGCCCGCCAATGAGCCGCCTAAGCCCGATCAACCAGGCGCGCTGGGCGCGTTTTCGCCGCAACCGCCGCGGCTACTGGTCGCTGTGGATCTTTCTGGTGCTGTTCACCCTGAGCCTGGCCGCCGATCTGATCGCCAACGACAAACCGCTGTTGGTGCGTTATGAAGGCCGCTTGTACCTGCCGTTTATGATTAGCTACAGCGAAACCGCCTTCGGCGGCGAGCTGAACACCGAGGCCGACTATCAGGATCCGTTCGTCCAGCGGCAGATCGAACGGCACGGCTGGGCGGTTTGGGCACCGATCCGTTTCAGCTACGACACCATCAACTTCGCCACCGAGGTGCCCTTCCCCTCGCCGCCTTCGCGCCATAACCTGCTGGGCACCGACAGCAACGGCGGCGACGTGCTGGCTCGGGTGCTGTATGGTTTTCGCATTTCGATGCTGTTCGGCCTGGCGTTGACGCTGTTTTCCAGCCTGATCGGCGTGTGCGTCGGCGCGACCCAGGGGTATTACGGCGGGCGTTTCGACCTGTGGGGGCAGCGATTTATCGAAGTGTGGTCGGGCATGCCGACGCTGTTTCTGATCATCCTGTTGTCGAGCATCGTCCAGCCCAATTTCTGGTGGCTGCTCGGCATCACCATCCTGTTCGGCTGGATGAGCCTGGTGGGCGTAGTGCGCGCCGAATTCTTGCGCACCCGCAACTTTGACTACATCCGCGCCGCGCGCGCCATGGGCGTGCCGGATCGCGTGATCATGTCCCGCCATATGCTGCCTAACGCCACGGTGGCGAC
The DNA here is from genome assembly GCF_052169095.1 of Serratia sp. CY33802. NCBI lineage: Bacteria > Pseudomonadati > Pseudomonadota > Gammaproteobacteria > Enterobacterales > Yersiniaceae > Serratia > Serratia sp. CY33802. The sequence continues at coordinate 269,575 of NZ_JBJNLL010000001.1, read as the reverse complement.
GCTGACCTTCCTGCCGTTTATCCTTTGCGGCTCGATCACCACCCTGACGTCGCTCGATTTCCTCGGCTTCGGGCTGCCGATAGGCTCGCCGTCGCTCGGCGAATTGCTGCTGCAAGGCAAAAACAATCTGCAGGCGCCGTGGCTCGGCATCACCGCCTTCTTGGTATTGGCAGTGCTGCTGTCGTTATTAATCTTTATCGGCGAAGCGGTGCGCGACGCCTTTGACCCCAGCAAGGCGCATTGATATGGCCACTCCTTTGCTCGCAATTCAAGATCTCAGCATCGCCTTCCGCCAGGGCGACACCGTCACGCCGGTGGTCAACGAACTCTCGCTGCAAATCGCGCCGGCGGAAACGCTGGCGCTGGTAGGGGAATCCGGCTCCGGCAAAAGCGTCACCGCCCTGTCGATACTGCGCCTGCTGCCCGCGCCGCCGGTGGTTTACCCTGCCGGCGATATCCTGTTCAACGGCGACTCGTTGCTGCATGCGCCGGAAGCGGCGCTGCGCAAGGTGCGCGGCAATCAGATCGCGATGATCTTTCAGGAGCCGATGGTGTCGCTTAACCCACTGCACACCATCGAAAAACAGCTGGCGGAAGTGTTGATGCTGCACCGCGGCCTGCGGCGCGAAGCCGCGCGCGCAGAGATCGTCGAGTGCCTGGAACGCGTCGGCATCCGTCAGGCCAAGAGCCGGCTGCAGGATTACCCGCATCAGCTGTCCGGCGGCGAACGCCAGCGGGTGATGATCGCCATGGCGGTGTTGACCCGCCCAAAACTGCTGATCGCCGACGAACCCACCACCGCGCTCGACGTTACTATCCAGGCGCAGATCCTGACGCTGCTGCAAGAACTGAAGCAGGAGATGGGCATGGGGTTGCTGTTTATCACCCATAATCTGAATATCGTGCGCCGCCTGGCGGATAACGTGGCGGTAATGCGTCAGGGGCGCTGCGTAGAGCAAAACTCCCGCACGCAGCTGTTCAGCCGGCCGCAACATCCTTACACGCAGCAGCTGCTGGCCGCCGAGGACGTCGGTGAACCGCTGCCGCTGCCTGCCGCAGCCAACGGGCGCCCCGGCGACGAGCGGCCGCTGCTCAAGGTGGAAGATCTGCAGGTGCGCTTCCCTATTCGACGCGGCCTGCTGCGCCGCACGGTGGATTATCACTATGCGTTGAAGTCATTGAGTTTCGAGCTGCGCGCCGGGGAAAGCGTGGGGCTGGTGGGAGAATCCGGCTCGGGCAAAAGCACCACCGGGCTGGCGCTGCTGCGCCTGCTGGCCTCTCAGGGCGCCATCTGGTTCGACGGCGAACCGCTGCACCCGCTCACGATGAAGCAAATGCTGCCCTACCGCAGCCGAATGCAAATCGTCTTCCAGGATCCCTATTCCGCCCTGAACCCGCGCCTGAACGTACAGCAGATCATCGCCGAAGGGCTGGAAGTGCACCAGCGGCTTACCGCCGAGCAGCGGGAACAGCGCGTGATCGCGGTGTTGCAGGAGGTCGGGCTGGATCCGCAGCTGCGCCACCGCTATCCCACCGAGTTCTCCGGCGGCCAGCGCCAGCGTATCGCCATCGCGCGCGCACTGATCCTGCAGCCACAGTTGCTGATCCTCGACGAGCCGACCTCTTCGCTGGATAAATCGGTGCAGGCGCAGATCCTGACGCTGCTGAAATCGCTGCAGCAACGCCACCGGCTGGCTTATCTGTTCATCAGCCATGACCTGCAGGTGGTGCGTTCGCTATGCCACCAGGTCATCGTGTTGCGACAGGGAGAAGTGGTTGAACAGGGAGACTGCCGGGCGATTTTCGCGGCGCCCGCCGCCGACTATACCCGTCAACTGCTGCAGTTGGCGGACTAGCGGCGAATTTAGAAAGGGTATTGCGCGCTGAGCGGTTCGGCGATCGCGGCGCCGACGTTTTTCAGGCGGCACATGGTGGCGCTCTCGTCGCTGCGCTGCACGAACAGGCAAGGTTCCCCTTCCCATTCAACAATCGCGCAGTCGACCTGAATCTCCTGCAGCGACAGATTGAGCTGTTGCATGACCTGCCAGGCCTCGGCCCCTTCATGGCTGAGTAACTTCAGACCAATCAGGTTGTTATCTTCGTCTATTCCGTTAAACGGAATCGGTTCGACCTTCACGCCGGTGAAACCAGATAGCCAACGATAACTTTGCGGCAAGCGATGCACTACCGAAAGTTGGATACTCTCCACATGAAATCCCTAGATTGAAAAGGTGAAACACTTTTACCTGACAGGGTTACTAAGTTATAGCCGCTGACTCCCGACTCTGCCGCGCACAAATGTTATTTAAATGTAAATTTTGCCGCTAGCCATTAACCTGACCCCGTGCTTGCCGATGCCGTGCCATTTTTTGGCGCGCCGTGCGGTGTTATTTCACGGCATTTTGCGACTCAGCTCGCATTTTTGCGTTATATGTAACCCTTTCCCGCAGCGATCTCAACTCTTTTTTCTTGCAATGCGACTACTTTTCAGACGCCATATTTTTACAATGAAGAAACATTTAGCCCGCCACGTTGGCGCAGCCTCCCCTGCTAATGCCTTGATTTACATCAATCCTAATACAAACCATCCGCAGCACTCAGCCGGCAGAACGCTGCGCCTCCCGAGGAATATTAGGCGATGCGGCGGTGGAATTTTTTAACAAAAAACACACAGAGGGGAAAACGGCCAATTAATTAGCTTGCGTATATTTAGCAACAAATTTTTCATTGCCAGTTGCACCCTGAAATGGCAAGGCGCAACCCTAAGGCGATGCGGGGCAAAACGCCCCGAATCGGGAGAACGTCAGGCTGCGCGATCGCGCGGCCGGCTGGCGTAAACATAGAACAGCACCGCCACGATGCTGCACAGCGCCATCGAGGTGACCATGGGCCAGGCGCTTTTGCCCGGCGCCATCGACAGCACCGCTCCCACCAGCGCACCGATGCTGAAGCGCAACGTACCGGCCAAGGAAGAAGCCGTGCCCGCCATATGCGGGAAATCATCCAGGATCACCGCCATGGCGTTGGAGGAGATCATCGCGATGCACCCCAGATAGACCGCAACGCCGATCACCAGCGCCCAGAAACCCAGACCGACAGCGCTCACCGCCAGCAGCCACAGCCCCATCGCCAGCTGTACCAGCAGCCCCAGCTTGAACATCTTGACCGCGCCGAACCGCCGCACGTTGCGGCTGTTAATCAGCGTCGTCAGGAACAGGAACACGATGTTCAGCGCAAAATAGTAGCCGAAGTGTTGCGGCGAAACGTGGTTCAGTTCGATGTAGACGAACGGCCCGGCGCTGAGGAACGAGAACATGCCGGCGAACGAGAAGGCGCTGGCCAGCATGTAGCTCAGCACCCGTTTGTGGCGGAACAACGAACCGAAGTTGCCCAGCGTGGTGCGCAGGTGGAACCGCTGTCGCCGTTCTTTCGGCAGCGTCTCCTTGATGAACAGGGCCACCAGCAGTGAACCGATCAACGCCGCGGCGCCCATGGTCCAGAAGATGGCGTGCCAACTGAACCACAGCAGCAGCGCCCCGCCGATCATCGGCGCCAGCAGCGGCGCGATGGTCATCACCAGAATGACGAACGACATCATGCGCGAGAACTCGTCCTTGGTGAACATGTCGCGCATCAAGGCGTTGATCACTACGCTGGCGGCGGCGGCGGCCAAACCGTGCAGGAAACGCAGCCCGATCAGCTGATCGATCGATTGCGCCATGGCGCAGGCGCAGCCGGCGATGGCGAAGATCAGCGTACCCCACAGGATCACCGGCTTGCGGCCGATGCTGTCCGACATCGGCCCATAGAACAGCTGCCCGAAGGCAAAGCCGAGCATATAGGCGCTGAGCGTCATCTGCACGCTGCCGGACTCGACGCCAAACTGGGCGGCGATCACCGGCATACTGGGCAGGTACATGTCGATGGCCAACGGCATCAACATGGACAACAGGCCCAGAATGAAAATCAAACCGAGATGAGAGGTTCGGTTCTGTTGCACGTTCCACGACTCCTTAATCGGCCGCAATCGATGATCGGTTATCAGTCCTGCAGGTGCGGCGCGCCCACGCTGGCGATCTCTTCTTCGGTCAGTGGGCGGTATTCGCCCGGCGCCAGATCGTCATCCAGCACGATGGCGCCGATGCGCTCGCGGTGCAACTCGATCACCCGATTGCCGACGGCAGCGAACATCCGCTTCACCTGGTGGTAGCGCCCTTCGCTGAGGGTCAGGCGCACCACGTGCTCGTCGACCTGCTCCAGCGTCGCCGGCCGCGTCAGATCTTTCTCGTTGTGCAGTTGCACCCCTTCGGCGAAACGCTGCGCGGTGTCTTCCGCCAGCGGGTGCTCCAGCGTCACCAAATAGGTTTTCTCACAGTGGTGGCGTGGCGACGTGACGCGGTGCGACCACTGGCCGTCGTCGGTCATCAGCACCAGCCCGGTGGTGTCGATATCCAACCGCCCGGCGGCGTGCAGCTTGTACGCGACCGGCTCATCGAGGAAGTACAGCACCGTCGGATGATCGGGATCGTCGGTGGAACAGACGTAACCCTGCGGTTTGTTGAGCATGAAATAGCGCGGGCCGTTCTGCTGCTGCAGCGGATTGCCGTCGAACGCCACTTCTTGCTCCGGGGTCAGTTTGACAGCCCCGCTCTTCACCACCTCACCGTCCACGGTGACGCGTTTAGCCCGAAGTTCGCGCGCAACCAGCGCACGGCTAATGCCTAACTGCTGAGATAAAAACTTGTCCAATCGCATGGGATCTGCTTTGCCTGTCGTTGTTATGATCGCATTGATCGTATTGCCAAAATATGACGCCCGCCGTTGCACCGGGTGCAAATGGCAGGTTCAGGGGGGAAATCGCGTGGGGGAACAGCGATTGCTGTCACACGAGTATAGCGGTACAACGCGTTGCCCGACAGGGGTAATTTTCACGCTTCTCGCACCGCGCGCGCGCAGAAGGCATAATAATAGAAATTTTTCGGCCGCCCGGCACGTAAAATGTCACGGTTTCTGTGGGAACAGAGGTGACAAAACCGGTTCCCGGCGGCCCATTCCAACCTACGGCGTTCATTTATGGCCTTTACCCTACGCCCCTACCAACTGGAAGCGGTCGAAGCCACCATCAACCATTTCCGGCGGCACCCCGAACCGGCGCTGATCGTGCTGCCGACCGGTGCCGGCAAAAGCCTGGTGATCGCCGAGCTGGCGAAGCGCGCCCGCGGGCGGGTGTTGGTGCTGGCGCACGTCAAGGAACTGGTGGCGCAAAACCACGCCAAATACTGCGCCTACGGCCTGGAAGCGGATATCTTCGCCGCCGGCCTGCAGCAGAAAGAGAGCGCCGGCAAGGTGGTGTTCGGCAGCGTACAGTCCGTCGCGCGCAACCTGCCGCTGTTCGACGGCGCCTTTTCGCTGCTGATCGTCGATGAATGCCACCGCATCAGCGACGACGACGACAGCCAGTACCAGCAAATCATCCAGCATTTACAGAAAACCAACCCGCAGCTGCGGCTGCTGGGGCTGACCGCCACGCCTTACCGACTGGGCAAGGGCTGGATTTACCAGTATCACTACCATGGCTTCACCCGCGGCGACGGCGCCAGTCTGTTTCGCGACTGCATCTACGAGCTGCCGCTGCGCTACATGATTAAGAACGGCTTCCTGGTGCCGCCTGAGCGGCTGGATATGCCGATCGTGCAATATGACTTCAGCCGGCTGGAGGCCAGGAGCAACGGCCTGTTCAGCGAAGCGGATCTGAACCGCGAGCTGAAGCGGCAAAACCGCGTCACGCCGCACATCATCAGCCAGATCGTGGAGTACGCAGAGGATCGCAAAGGCGTGATGATCTTCGCCGCCACCGTCGAACACGCCCGCGAGATCCACGGCCTGTTGCCGAACGGCGAAGCCGCGCTGGTCAGCGCCGAAACGCCGCCCGCCGAGCGCGATGCGCTGATCGACGCGTTCAAACAGCAGCGGCTGCGCTATCTGGTCAACGTCGCGGTATTGACCACCGGTTTCGACGCGCCGCACGTCGATCTGATCGCGATCCTGCGCCCCACCGAGTCCGTCAGCCTGTACCAGCAGATCGTCGGGCGCGGGCTGCGTTTGGCGCCCGACAAAAAGGATTGCCTGATCCTCGACTACGCCGGCAACCCGCACGATCTGTTCACGCCGGAAGTCGGCGTCAGCAAGCCGCACGGCGACAGCCAGCCGGTGCAGGTATTCTGCCCGGCCTGCGGCTTCGCCAACCTGTTCTGGGGCAAGTGCACCGAGAACGGCGATATCATCGAGCACTACGGCCGCCGCTGCCAGGGCTGGCTGGAGGACGACGACGGCCACCGCGAGCAGTGCGATTACCGCTTCCGGTTCAAGAGTTGCCCGCACTGCGGCGCGGAGAACGATATCGCCGCACGCCGCTGCCATCAATGTCAGGAAGTGTTGGTCGATCCCGATGACATGCTGAAGGCGGCGCTGAAGCTGAAAGACGCGCTGGTGCTGCGCTGCGGCGGCATGGAACTGCAGAGCGGCCGCGACGACAAGGGCGAATGGCTGAAGGCCACCTATTACGACGAGGACGGCACCAGCACCAGCGAGCGCTTCCGCCTGCAGACGCCGGCGCAGCGCAAAGCGTTCGAGATGCTGTTCCTGCGCCCGCATCAGCGCGCGCCGGGCGTGCCGTTCGCCTGGCACACCGCCGCCGACGTGCTGGCGCAACAGCAGGCGCTGCGCCATCCGGATTTCGTGGTGGCGCGCAAGCGCGGGCAGTTTTGGCAGGTGCGTGAGAAAGTGTTCGATTATCAAGGCCGTTTCCGCCGCGCCAATCAGTTGGCCTGAGCGAACTGTCCCCAACCTGGGCAGGTTTTCGTTGCCCTGCGGGCGGCTTTCCGTTAAAATGCCGCGCGCTTTACCTGGGCCTGCCCAGCGTTAAAGCGGGTTTCCGAACTTGCTACTTGGGTCGCCTGTAGCAGGGTAAATTTTCTTTTAAGAGAAAAAACAATGTTCACTATCAATGTAGAAGTACGTAAAGACCAGGGTAAAGGTGCGAGCCGCCGCCTGCGTGCAGCAAACAAATTCCCAGCTATCGTTTACGGTGGCAAAGAAGCTGCAGTTTCCATCGAATTGGACCATGATTCTGTTAAGAACATGGAAGCTAAACCAGAATTCTACAGCGAAGCAGTAACTCTGGTTATCGACGGTAAAGAAACCAAAGTTAAGGTTCAGGCTGTACAGCGTCACCCGTTCAAGCCAAAACTGGCTCACATCGACTTCGTTCGCGTTTAATCGCTACGTTTTCGAACCTTTCGGGACGCCGAAATAAAGAACGCCGCAATTGCGGCGTTTTTTATTGTCTGCGATTCGGCACGCTTACTTGCCGCTGCCGGTCCGGCGCTGCAGCTGATCGCGCAGGTTCGGCGGCGTGCCTCTGATGGTCAGCGTGTCAGTGGCCGCATCCCAGAAAATGCGTTCGCCCAGCAGCATGGCGTCGAAGTTCAGGCTGATGCCGCCGCCGCTGCCGGCAAATTTGGTCAGTTGGCGCAGCGTGCCGCGATCCGCCGGGAAGCTCTCTTCCAGCTCATACCCTTGCTCGCTGGAGAACTGCATGAAGTCTTTCTCGCCGAGCGGCGACAGCTCCTGCGACAAGGCCTGCAGTTCAATCTCTTCGCCGGCCTGCAGCTGTTCGTTGCAGTAGCTGTACACCTGCTGGCGCACCGACTGGCGCTCGTTCTTGTCCAGCTGCGCATCGGCGCAGTAGTCGTCTACCGCCTGCAGCAGCCCGCGGTTTTGCGCCTTGGTGTCCAACCCTTCGGACGCCGCCAGGAAATCCATGAAGAAGTCGGCGACCTTACGGCCTACGCGCCCGCGCAGGAAGGTCAGATAGCGGGTCGATTCCGGGTTGGTTTCCCATTCGGTCAGATCGATGCGCGCGACGATATCGGCGTTGTTGATGTCCAGATAGTGCGTGGTGTTGATATCCAGCTCTTCGTTGACGCGCATGCTGTTACGGCTGTTCAGCACCGCGATCAGCAGGTACTCCACCGCCAGATAACGGTATTGGCCGAACAGCACCACGCCGCCTTCGGCAAACGGATACTTCGCCAGTTCGTCGCGCAGGCGGCCGGTCGCCGCGCGGCTGAAGGCCAGAAAGTCCTTATCGTCCTTGCGGCAGGTGCGCAGCGCTTCCGCCAGCTCGCTACCTTCGTTGAACAGGCCTAAGGCCTTGCTCTTGGCGCTGTAGACGCGATGCAGTTCCGTCATCATTTCTTCCACCGCCGCGTTGGTAGGAAGCAAGGAATCGCGCAGCACCACGTCCAGCGTTTGCTCGTCGCGTTTCACCAACTGATGCAAAGCGATCTGGTCGATATCCAGACTCATGGTAAATCCTCCTGTTCTTTAGGCGCGTATTCAAACACTGAAGGCCCCGACCTGCAATACTAAAAACCGCGGCAAACCGGAAAGGCGCTGCGAGGAGCAGCCCCGCCACGGGCGCCCCCTTCCCCAAATGACAGGAAGTGATAAAAGAGCGGAAAATCACTGCCCTATACGGTAAGATAGGGCACTTTGCAGATTACTAAGCGCAATTTTATGCCACAATCATCCCGTTACAGTGACGAACACGTTGAACAACTGCTCTCAGAGCTGGTCAATGTTCTGGAAAAACACCATACCCCCACCGATCTTTCCCTGATGGTGCTGGGCAACATGGTCACTAATTTGATCAACACCAGCGTTGCCCCCGCGCAGCGGAAAACCCTGGCAAGATCGTTCGCGGAAGCCCTGCAGGCTTCTGTCCGTGAAGACAAAGCACATTAATATTGACTTATGGTGACAAACCGTCAGCGTTATCGTGAAAAAGTCTCCCAGATGATCAGCTGGGGGCACTGGTTCGCCTTATTCAACATCCTGCTCGCCCTTGGGCTGGGCAGCCGCTACCTGTTTGTTACCGACTGGCCCGCATCCCTGCTGGGCCGGGTCTATGCCTTTGTCAGCCTGCTGGGGCATTTCAGCTTTATCGTGTTCGCCGGCTATTTGCTGGTGATCTTCCCGCTCACCTTCGTGGTGATGTCGCAGCGGCTGCTGCGATTTATTTCCGCCGCGCTGGCCACCATCGGGCTCACGCTGTTGCTGGTCGACAGCGAAGTGTTCTCCCATTTCCACCTGCACCTCAATCCGGTGGTGTGGGATCTGGTGGTCAACCCGGACCAGAGTGAGCTGTCGCGCGACTGGCAGCTGATGTTTATCTGCGTGCCCGTGATCTTCCTAGTGGAGATGTTGTTCGGCACTTGGAGCTGGCAGAAGCTGCGCAGCCTGAACCGCCGCCGCTTCGGCAAACCGCTGGCGGCGCTGTTTATCAGCGCCTTTTTCGCGTCGCACCTGATTTACATTTGGGCTGACGCCAACTTCTATCGCCCGATCACCATGCAGCGAGCCAATCTGCCGCTCTCGTACCCGATGACCGCGCGCAAGTTCCTCGAAAAACACGGCCTGCTCGACCAGCAAGAGTATGAGCGCCGCCTGATGCAACAGGGCAACCCGGAAGCGGTGGCGGTGGAGTATCCGCTCAGCGATCTCAGCTACGGCGATAAAGGCAGCGGCTATAACCTGCTGATGATCGTGGTGGACGGCATTCGCGCCAAAGACGTGGCGCAGGACATGCCGGCGCTGACGCGCTTCGCCCAGGAAAACGTGCGCTTCAGCGATCACTACAGCTCGGGTAATCATGCCGACACCGGGCTGTTCGGCCTGTTCTACGGCATTTCTCCGACCTATCTGGACAGCGTGCTCGCCGGCCGCAAGCCGTCGGCGCTGCTCAACGCGCTCGGCGATCAGGGCTACCAACTGGGGCTGTTCTCTTCCGACGGTTTCAACGCCAGCCTGTACCGCCAGGCCCTGTTGACCGACTTCTCGCTGCCGACGCCGGCGCCGCAAAGCGACGCGCAAACCACGCAGCAATGGCAGCGCTGGCTGACGGATCAGGGCGGCAAAGAGCCGTGGTTCTCCTATATCAACTTCAGCGGCGCCGAGCCGGCCGAAGGCGACAAAACCCCGGCGCCGGCCGATTTTATCCAACGCTATCGCACCGGCGCGCAAGACGTGGATGCCCAGATAGCCCAGGTGCTGGATACCCTGAAACAGCGCGGTCTGCTGGACAAAACCGTGGTGGTGATCACCGCCGAACACGGCGTCGAATTCAACGACAGCGGCAAAGGCCAATGGGGCGCCGGCACTGCCTTCAACCAGGCGCAACTGCAGGTGCCGTTGGTGATCCACTGGCCGGGCACCCCAGCGCAGACCATCAGCAAGCTGACCGGCCATAACGACGTGATGCGCACCTTGATGCAACGGTTGCTGCACGTGAAAACCGCGCCGAAAGACTATTCGCAGGGCGAAGATCTGTTCACCGCCCAGCGCCGCAACGACTGGATCGCCACCGGCGATGGCAATCAGCTGGTGATCACCACGCCGACGCAGACGCTGATGCTGGACAACAGCGGCAACTATCGCGTCTACGATCAGAACGGCGAAGAAATAAAAGACGAGAAACCGCAGCTTGCTCTGCTGCTGCAGGTGCTGACCGATGTAAAACGCTTTATAGCCAACTAACTGCTTAAAACTAAAGCAATCAAGTGGCGAGGTGCTTGCATTAACATCGGGAATCGGTAGTATGATTTTTCATAGCGTCGGCATGTAGCGCAGCCTGGTAGCGCACCGTCATGGGGTGTCGGGGGTCGGAGGTTCGAATCCTCTCATGCCGACCAAATTTAAGAAAACCTGCTGTTACAGCAGGTTTTTTTTCGTCTGCACGTCGAGAGGATGAGAATCTCCGAAGGAGGTTTGAGCCGAACGTAGTGAGACCACGTTGCTTTAGCAACGGCCCGCAGGGCAAGCATCGAAGATGCGCATAATCCTCTCATGCCGACCAAATTTAAGAAAACCTGCTGTTACAGCAGGTTTTTTTTCGTCTGCATATTGAGAGGATTAGGCCGCACCGGTTTGGCCCATGCGCTAGCGGAGGCCTGGGCAGGGCCTCTCTCTCAGCGCGGCTGCAGGCAGTTTTCTTCTTTCCAGCCGTACAGCCATTCCATTCCGCGATAAAATTCCGCCTGAGATTTGCCTTTCCATAACAGATTACGCACCTGGCGCTCAACGCCTGCGGCGTGATAAACACGGCCCATCTCACGGGTTGACCAGACGATGCGCGCCGTGCGTGGAATACGTACCGACTCGTACAGGGCAAGCGCTTTTGCCGCATCCCCTCCATGCTCTTCCAGCGCTTTACCCAGCGTTACCGCATCCTCCAGCGCCATGCAGGCTCCCTGTGCCATATACTGTGCCACCGGGTGCGCTGCGTCTCCCACCAGCGTGATACGGTCGTTGCCCCATTTCTCCACCGGTTCACGATCGGCGGTTGACCAGCGGCGCCATGAGGTCGGCTTATCCAGCATCTGGCGCGGACGCGGGTGAATACCGGAAAAATAGGAAAGTACCTCCTCTTTACTGCCCTCCTTCACACCCCATTCCTCCTGCTGACGGCTATGGAACGTCACCACCAGGTTATACTGCTTCCCGCCGCGCAGCGGGTAATGCACCAGATGGCAATGCGGCCCCGCCCACAGTACCGGCGCGTTAATGCGTAAATCCTCCGGCATCTCATCGCAATTAATCACGGCGCGGTAAACCACATGTCCGGTCACCCGCGGCGCATCGCCCAGCAGGTACTGCCGCACCACCGACCTCACGCCATCGCAGCCGATCAGAATATCCGCCGTCCAGCGATTGCCCTGCTCATCAAATACCGTCACATCGTCCACCGTTTGGCTGATACCCGCCACCTGCGTTGAGGTACGGTATTCCACATCCGGATGGGTCAATACCGCTTCCCAAACAGAGGTGTGGATATCCGCCCGATGGATAACCGCATAGGGACCGCCAAAGTGATCGCGAAATGCTTGCCCGGTCTCAATATGCACCACCTCCTGGGCATTGACCGCATCCATCAGGGTAATGTGATCGGTAAAGACGGCGCGCTGACGCGCTACGCCGCCCACACCCAGGCTATCCAGCGCGGAAAAGGCGTTGGGGCCGAGCTGAATACCCGCCCCAATCTCACCAATCTCGTGCGCCTTTTCCAACAACATCACTTTAATGCCCTGGCGAGCCAGCGAGAGCGCAGTCGCTGCGCCGCCAATGCCTCCCCCGACGATAATTGCGCGCATCACTTTAGCCATTGTTTTCCTCCTTTCGGGCTCAGGCTGAGATTTTGTCTTGTTGGTTTTCGGGCGCCGCGGCGATGAACGCCGGGAGACGAGTACAGGCGTCGTAAACCGCTTTACAGCGCGGGTACCCGCTCAGATCGCACCCCATCCGCAGGGCATTCGCCCACTGAGGGATCAGGCAGCAATCCGCCAACGTCGGGGTATCGCCAACGCAGAAGGGTCCTGGCGGCCTCTGGAGCAACAGCTGTTCTACGGCGCTCAGCCCTTGTCGGATCCAGTGCGCATACCAGCGTTTTTTCTCTTCCTCACTCACCTTCAGCTCTTCACTCAGGTAGCGTAAAACCCGCAGGTTATTTACCGGATGAATATCGCAGGCAATAACATAAACGATTTCCAGTATCCGGCTGCGCGCCGGATCGGCCGTCGGTAACAGCGGCGACTGAGGAAAATGGCGATCCAGCCAGTCAATAATCGCCAGCGACTGGCTGAGAGACTCACCGTCGTCCGTGAGCAGCGTCGGCACCAGTCCGACCGGGTTCATTCGCCGATATGCCAGCTCATTCTGCTGCCCGATGCGAATATTGACCCCCACCGTCTGGTAATGGATGCCTTTCAGCGCCAGCGCAATGCGCACGCGGTAGGACGCTGAGCTATTAAAGAAACTGTACAGCTTCATCATTCACCTCTGAATCGGCTCAGACAATCTTCACGGCGATTGGGGTTAGCCCCTCTACATTGCCGGTAATCACATCGCCTTTCACCACCGCGCCCACCCCTTCCGGCGTCCCGGTAAAAATCAGATCGCCGGGCTGCAGCTCAAAAAAGCCGGACAGATAGCTGATGGTTTCATTCACCGACCAGATCAGATGGCGGATGTCGCTGCGCTGGCGATCGCTGCCGTTGACCTGCAGCCAGATAGGCGCGTTGTTCACGTCGGCGCTGTCGCCGGCTTTATGCAATGGCGCGATGGGCGCAGAAAGATCGAACGACTTGCCGATTTCCCATGGGCGTCCCATCTGACGCATGTCCATCTGCCGATCGCGGCGGGTCATGTCCAGGCCTGTGGCATATCCCCAAATGTATTCATGCGCCTTTTCCAGCGGAATATCGCTCCCCCGTTTGCCAATCGCCACCACCAGTTCGATTTCGTAGTGATAGTTGTCGGTTTGCGACGGATACGGCAACGCCAGCGTTTCGCCGGCCGCCACCGGCACCACCGCATCGGCAGGCTTGCAGAAGAAAAACGGTGGCTCACGATCCGGGTCAAAGCCCATTTCGCGGGCATGCGCAGCATAGTTACGCCCGACGCAGTAGACACGGCGCACGGGAAACTGTTTATCACTCCCCACAACAGGAACCGTCACGGGGGCTTGCGGTGCAAATACGTATTGCGTCATTTTGTCTCTCCCAAATTAATAACGTGCTTCGCGGAACAGTCCCAGGGCTTCCTGAACCGGCCTGTCCGAGAAACTGAATAACACGGTGTCTTCGTCCGCCTGAAACGACACGTCGAACCAGGTCGGCGCCACGAAGATATCTTTTGCCGAAAAGTGAAGGGTTTCGCTGCCGATGCTGACCTGGCCGCGCCCTTCCACCACGTGGTAAATGGTGCTGTCCGTGGTGCGCGCCTTCCGTGAGGAAAAGCCTTTCGGCAGCAGCTGCAGGAAGGCGCTCATCGAGGGCATGGGATAGCCGCCGGTCACCGGGTTGGCGTAGCGCATCTTGTAGCCGTCCCACTCGTCGGCGTCCCCCATGCGGGTGAGGTCGTGCAGCGCTTCCCGGCTGCGATCGTAGCGGTAGTTGAAAATGGGCGATGAGTTGCCTTTCTGATGGCGCAGCGGCAGCATATTGGCCGCATAGCGCGGTAAATAATCCCCCTCCTGGCGCGTCACGGGCTGCTGCTCTTGCGGATAGTCTTCCGCGAAACCGCAACCCAGCAGGTTCACCAGCGGCAGATCCAGCCCGTCCAGCCATACCACCGGCTCCTCGCCGGGATTACCGTGATCGTGCCAGCGCCACTGCGGCGTCAAAATGAAGTCGCCTTCATGCATTTGCGTACGTTCACCGTCAACGGCGGTAAATGCCCCTTTCCCCTCGACGATAAAACGCAATGCCGACTGATTATGGCGATGGCTCGGCGCGACTTCGCCCGGCATGATCAACTGCAATCCGGCATACAGCGTCGGGGTGATGGAGGACTGTCCGCGCAGCATCGGGTTTTCCAGCACCAGCACGCGGCGAACCGCCTCTTTGGCGCCAATCAACTCGCCGCTGGCCAGCAGGTGCGGGCGAATCGCCTGATAGTTCCAGTAAGCCGGAGCGCAGTTTGCATTCGGCGTTTGCGGCACCAAATGGTGCAGCGACTCCCACAATGGGGTCAGGTTCTGCCCTGAAATATGCCGGTAGAACTGCTGGCGGCTGGGATTAACATCCTGATTGCGTTCAGGCATAGGGATTCTCCTTTTCATTCACGACGCTGCGCGAGGCAACGTATCAGGGGCTGGAGCAGACTGGCGAACAACAGCCGTCAGCAGCATTAACATCACCGTGCTGATCGCCGCCGGCACGGCAATAATGAAAAATAGCGTATCGAATGAGAAATTCATCGCCATCATCACGCCGCCGGCAAGCGAGCCGACAATCGCGCCGCAGCGGCCAATGGCATTGGACCAGCTGACGCCGGTCGCCCGGCTTTGCGTCGGATAGAGCGTGGCGGTCAAGGCATTCAGCCCAACCTGCGAACCGCTGATGCCGATGCCGGTGCCGAAGATGGCCAGCGCCATCAGCCACAGGCCGTTCTCGCTCAGACCAATCATGACGATACACGCGGCGCCCAGGGCGTAGCTCGCCGCCAACACCCGGAAGGGATTGTATTTGTCCATCAACGCGCCCAGCCCCAGCGCCCCCAACGTTCCGCCCATCTGGAAAGCGGCGGTCACCCAAGAGGCATGCTGCAGATCTATACCGCGATGGTTAAGCAGCGTCGGCATCCAACTGGAGAGCAGATAGATAATCAACAGGCTCATAAAAAAAACCGCCCAGAGCATGAGAGTAATGCGCAGCTGGCGGCCGGCAAACAGCGGGCTGATGCTCCCTTTGGCCGCTGTAGCGGCTTCGTTGAGGTAAAAATGGGTCTCTTCATCGCACTCTCGGGTGATGCCGCTGACCGTTTTGGCAATCACCTTGCGCGGCAGTTGGCGGCGGACCTGCCAGCGCGGGGATTCCGGCAGGGCAAACAGCAGCACCACAAAGAGCATCAGCGGCAAAACGCCTCCGAGCACCAAAATGCCGTGCCACCCCATCACCGGCACCAGTTGGGCGCTGACGATCCCGCCCAGGGCTGAACCGAGCGTGAAACCGCAGAACATCAGCGTGACCAGCGCACCACGGCGGCGAGCAGGCAGATATTCAGAGGTCATCGTGATGGTGTTCGGCATCGCGCCCCCCAACCCCAGGCCGGTGAGAAAACGTAAAATGACCAGCGTTGGCATATCGGGGGAGAAGGCCGAAATCAGGCTCAGCGTGCCAAACAGCGCCACGCAAAGTTCGATGACGCGCTTGCGGCCAAAGCGGTCAGAAAGCGGGCCGCAAAGCAGTGCGCCCGCCGTCAATCCCAGCAGCCCCGCGCCAAACAGCGGTGCCAGTTCGCCGGCGGTCAGTTGCCATTGGGTACGGATGTCGGGTGCGATGAAACCAATGGCGGCGGTGTCAAAACCATCGAACATCACCACCAAAAAGCAGCAGATGATAACGCGCCACTGCGTCTTACCGATGGGAGCAGCATCGATCAGTGCTTGTAAATCACGCCGTTGAGTCATAGTGAGCGCCTCGGTGCAGGTAGGGAGATGTCTGTCTTGTTTTAGGTATGTTACGAATTTGTATCCTTAGCGATAAAATGTACAATGGCTTTTCAGGCAGAGACATAACCGGAGGGTTATAGCAAATGGCGAACTGGGCGCAGAAAATGAAACTTCACCATCTGCAAATGTTGGTGGCGTTGGGTGAGCAGGGAAATCTGACCCACGTTGCCCGGATGATGAACATCTCCCAACCCGCTCTGTCAAAATGGTTGTCACAGCTCGAAGATGAGATTGGGATCACGCTGTTTGAGCGGCATAGCAAAGGGCTGCGCCCCTCCGAGGGGGGGAAACTGCTGCTTCAGCATGCGCAGCGCTTGGTCAACGATCTCGAGCGTTCGCAGTCTGAAATCGCCCGCTTTAAGCAAGGCGGGCTGGTGGGAAGCCTGAAAATCGGCTGTTCGCCGGTCGCCACCGACTGCGTTTCGCAGGCCATATTGAGCCTGCTGCAGGAAATGCCAACGCTGCATCTCAATATTGAGGAAAAGGTGATGACCCCGCTGCTGCACGATCTGATCGCGGGCGCGGTGGACGTCGTCGTGGGCCGCGTTGGCGGGCGGGCGCTGCAACTGCCGCTCAACTATCAAGTGCTCTACACCGAACCGGTATGCTTTGTTGCCCGCCCTCACCATCCGCTGGCGGAATCCGCCTCCCTCACCTGGCGCGATCTCACCCACTGGCGCTGGATTGTCTGGCCGACCGGCACGCCCATCCGCCTCAGCATTGATAATGCGCTGGCGGATAACGGCGTGATGCTGCCCGAAAACACGGTTGAATCGGCATCCATGAACGTCAGTACCAACCTGCTGCAAAGCAGCGATATGATCTCCATTCTTTCCCTACGGCTGGCGCAGCGTTATGCCAGCCAGGGGCAGCTGGCGATCCTGAATCTGCCGAAGATAGAGCAGAAAGGCAGCGTGGGCGTCTTCTGGCGCAACAGCGAACCGCCTTTTACCGCGCTGAGCCGCTTTTTGCAGCTGCTTACGCAGGCTTAACACCCCCACCTGCAGCCACAGCAGATTTACGGCTGCGCCTACGCGGAAAGCTTGACGATGGTCGCAGGGATCCCCTGACGCACCGCCGCTCCGGTCACCCAATCCAGCCAGGTATTCGGCACTTCACGCGTCGGATCGGCAAAGCCCAAATCGTTGAGGTTGATGCCGGCGGCAATGCGCTCATCCATCGCCAGCGGTTCACCGTCCAGGTAGTGCTGACTGGCCCCCATCTCCCGGTGGCCGTAGCCGTGCTCCACCGCGATCACGCCGGGCATCACGCCCGCCAGTAAACTGATCCGCACCTCTCGACTGCCGCCCGGCGTGCTGATACGTACCCGGTCGCCGTGTTGAATGCCGAAACGTGCCCCGTCTGCCGGATTCAGCGCCACCAGGTTCACCGGTTTCACGTCGTGCAGGCGCCGGATCACCGCGGTGGAGCTGCTCATCACGTTGGATTTGAAGGACATCAGGCGCAGTGGCCACTGCTGCTCAGGGTAGAGCGCTTCCACCGCGCGGCCGTCCGACAAACGCGCCGGATAGCAGGTGGGGCAGCCGCTGAAACGCTCACCGGTGATCGCATGCCGGTGCTTCGCCACTTCCGCATTCCAGATCTGCAGCGGTTTCTCCCAGCGGTTGCCCACGCTGCCGTCGCGGCGGCCGCTGTCGTGAACTGCGAACCGGCCGCCGCGGCTGTAAATAAACGCCACGCGGTCGATTTCATCGGCGCGCAGCGTCTGCGCAAGCTGCGGCAACAAGCGATCGACACCGCTCAGCGTCAGTTCGTCCGCCCTCGCGGCCGACACCGGCGCCTTGCCGGCAAACGCCACGTTGGCGGCGGCGCGCAGATAATAATCCTCGGCGCAGTTGAGCGGCAGCAGCTCGCCCTGGCCGTCGCCGATAGCGCGATCGCCGAACCCCGGCAGCGCCAGGCGTTTAGCGACGGCGATGCAAAACGCCTCCATGGAAATCGGCTGCCCTTGCGCCGTTTTCGCGGTCGCCGGCGTCACTATCGGCCAGCGCGCGGTAGTGGCCTTGCTGGCGACGCCGCCCCAGGGGGCGCTGAACCCCCAACTCTCAAAATTATGGGTGTCCGGGACGATATAGTCGGCCAACGCCGTCGTTTCGTTGATAAACGCATCGATAGCGATAAACAGCGGCAAACGCGCCGGATCTTTCAATCGTTCCTCCGCCACGCCGCGCAACCCGGCGATGCCGTACAAGGGGTTGGTCATGTTCGAGATCCAGGCTTTCAGCCCGTACGGATACCCCGCCAGCGCCGATGTCAGCAGCTCGGTCAGTTGCCCGGCGACGAACGGATACCAGGGCGCCCTGGCCGGCCAGGGGGAAACGCCCGCCGCTACTTTTTCGCGGTACTCGTCGGAGGTTTCATAGGCGGCCTTGCTGCGTGCGATATTCAGCCCCTTCGGTTTTACCAGGCCGGGAAACTCGACCAGGTTATAGCGCGGCCCCTCAGCGAAGCCGTTGAATTTTCCGCCGCCGACGAACACGCCCCCCGCCAGGCTCAGGTTGCCGATCAACACGTTAAGCATCATCACCGACCAGGTATTGTAAAACCCGTTTGCCGCCATCATCCCGCCATGGGCGATCACCGCCGCCTTGCGCCCGTGGGCGGTAAAGGCCTCGGCCAGTGCCGCGATGCGTGCCACCGGCACGCCGCATTGCCGGCTGTACGCCTCCGGCGACAGCTTGTCGGCGGCCTCTTTCAAACACTGGAAGCCGCTTTTCACCCCCACCTGCACGCCGTCGTGCAGCGTCACCGTACGGCTTACCCACAGCTCGGCGCTGTCGCACGCCTCGGCCGCCACCAGTTCCCCCGCGCCGTTGACCACCAACGGCGACGCCGACTCGGCGCCATTCAGATCGGCCAACGTCAGATGCTGCCCCGCCCGCGGATGCTCGCTCTCGGCGATCACCAGATGCGTGGCGTTGGTCCAGCTCTTCTCGCCGGCACGTTGCATGGCGGCCTCGGACGGGATGGCGAGATAACCGGCCTGATAACGCCGGTGGTCGAGGATCCAACGGATCATTGCCATCGCCAGCGCCGAGTCGGTGCCCGGCAATATCGGGATCCAATGGCCATGATCGTCCGCCAATGTGGTGGTCAGCGGCAGCGCCGGCGCCACTACCGCATAACGGAACTCGCTGCGCAATCTGGCGCTGGCCAGTTGCCGAGCCTGCCGCTTGAATGGGTTGCCGGACTGCGCGGGCGAGGTCCCCATAAACAGCGCGAACTCGACCTGTTCCCAGTCGGGCTTTACATGCGGATTTTTGTCCAGATCGTTCATCAACGCACCGGAACCAGCACGGTAGGCCAGCCCGCAGTAAGCGCCGTGCGCGCCGAAGTTTTTGCTGCCGAAACTGTTCTGGGCGAAACGCCGCAGGAAGCTGTCGCGCCCGTCGTCACCGGCGTTGGTCACCAGCAGCTGATTGGCTTTCGGCCCCAGCCCCGGCTGTCGGGCATCGATCGGCGTCTCCAGATCGCGGATCGCCCGCAGGCCCTCCACATACCCCTCGCCGAACAGATCGCCGCCCTCCACCACTTCAGCGATCAACTGCTCGAAGCTGATGCGCTGCCACTTGCCCTCGCCGCGTTTGCCGACGCGCTTCATCGGCTCCAGCACGCGCAGCGGGCTGTAAAGCCCTTCCAGCAGCGTGGCGCCGCGCGCGCAGGCGGTGGAGCGGGCGTCGAGGCCGCTTTCGCCGCCCAGCTGCGCCAACGCGTCCTGCAGCGGCAAGGCCGAGTCGACGTGCCGTTCCTGAGACAGCGGATGATACGGGTTGCCGGCAATGCGCAATACCCGGTCGGTCTGCCTGTCCACCCGCACCCGCACGCCGCATTGCGTCCAGCAGCCGAAACACTGGGTCATCGAGATGGCCTGCTGCGGATTGCCTTGCCATTCCGGCCTTGCCCGCCCTTCGGGCGGCAGGGAGTTGCCGTTGATGCGATCCAGGGTCACCCGCCCTGAAGTGCCGTGAATCAAGCCGTCGATCGCCCGTTTGGCGACCTCGCGATAGCTCAGGCCAAAGGCGGACAATCCGCCGAAGGCCAGGCCCACTTTCAACCACTGACGCCGGGTGAGTTTAGCCATGTTGTTTTCTCCGCAGTAAAAACGCCTGTGCTTCACGCACCATGATCATTAACGCCAGCCACAACCCGAAAGTGCCGACGATCGCCAGCAAGCCATCGGTGCCGAGCGGCAGGCTATAAGGGGAATACGTCGCGTTGTATTTCGGGATGGTTTGCACCTCGATCAACAGCGTCCAGCGCATCAGCCAACTCAGCCCCAGTGCGCCGGCCACCAGCAGCGTCGTACCGCCGCGCGGCAAGCGCCGAGAGCCGGCCCAAGCGGCGCACGCCAGCGTCAGCCCCCACAGCGCAATCCATCCCACGGCATACCGGCGCGCCATCGCCTGCGTCTGCAGCCAGTGGCGTACCGCCGCGCCGGATAACGTATCGCCGCATACCCACAGCAGGATCGCCCCGCCGAGCAGCAGTAACGTCAGCAGCATCCCGCGCGCCAGCGGCGCCTGCAGACCGGGCCGTTCGCGCAATGTCAGCAGCAGCAAGGCCAAGAGCGCCTGCAGCGCGCTGAGGAACATCACGATCGGAAATCCGTAGCTGAACCAGATTGGGCGGGCACGCACGACGGAAACCTCACGCCCGGTGTACAACAGCAGGCCAATAGCCACCAGCGCGCAAGCGGGCGCAATCCCACGCAGCAGCGCAACCGGCCTGCCCGTCAGCCGCGCAAATTCGAGTGCGAGAAACCACAGGCCGATCAGCAGGGTAAACAACGGCAAGAACAGTGCGCCCCACGGCATCCAAGACCAGGGCGTCGGGTAGGCGTAGAAATGCCAGAAGCGGGCGGTTTGATGCAGGTCGGCGGTCAGCGCCAGCGGCGCGGTGATGGCGCACGTCAGCCCGATAAACAGCGCCATGCGCTCCAGATGCGCGGCGTTATCTCCACCGCGCCAGCGCCACACGCAGGCCAGCAGCGCGGCGCAGGCGGCGATGCCGATAAAGAAGAAATATTGTACGGCCCACGGCAGCCAGCTCACCGCCTGCGGTTGGCTCAGCACTTCTGCGATCATCAGTTGGCGACTCATCGTCCCTCCCCCCATAAGGCGACCTGCGCCCGCCCCGGCAGCGGCGTGACGAAGGCGTCATCCAGCCCCAGATAGAACACATGGGGCGCGGTTTGGTTCTCCGGCTTGAGGACGTTGATCTCGGCCTCATGGCGCCGCAGCATTTTGCTCAGCGTGCTGTGCGGATCGCGCATGTCACCAATGATCCGCGCCCCGCCCACGCACGACTCCACGCACGCCGGCAACAATCCCGCCTCCAGCCGGTGTACGCAGAAGGTACATTTGTCCGCCGTTTGGGTGGCGTGATTGATAAAGCGGGCATCGTACGGGCAGGCCTGCACGCAATAGGCGCACCCCACGCAGCGTTTGTTGTCGACCACCACGATCCCGTCCTCGCGCTGGAAGGTGGCCTGCACCGGGCACACCGGCACGCAGGGCGGGTTGTCGCAGTGGTTGCACAGCCTGGGCAGCAGCACGTTGGTCGCTACTTCTTCCCCTTCGAGGCTGACCTGGTACTGGTTTACCGTGGTGCGAAACTCCCCGTGCGGCGTCTGGTTTTCAATGGCGCAGCTCACGGTACAGGCCTGGCACCCGACGCAGCGTCGCAGGTCGATCAACATCGCATAGCGGCGGCGAACATCCCCCTCGCGCCGCGTCGGCGCTAACGTCAGCCCGGCCTCCGCCACGGGGATCAGCGAAGCCCCCGCCGTCAACACGCCCAGCTGCTGCAAAAACTGCCGTTTACTGAAGTCCATGCGCCTCTCCCACGCCCTGGGCATCACCCCGATCACGCTATTGATGCCTGTTAGATGAATAAACAATGTCGATGATTTACAGTGTAAAAATGGCATCGATGGCGCTCTATTGTGGTTAACCACATACCGGCCCCAACGTTGATCTAAAACAAGTGGCGGCAGGCAAATTGCCCATCAGGAGGGGCTGTGAGGGTCGTGTTATTACTGCTGTTCAGTCTCGGTTGGGGGATGGCGGCACAGGCGGGAGAGTGGTCGGTCGGCGTGCTGGCGATGCGCGGCGATGCGGCGACCGCGCGTGACTGGCAGCCGCTGATCGACAGCCTCAACGGCAGTGTCGGCGGTGAGCGCTTCCGCCTGCAGCCGCTCGATCTGACGCAGATGCGCGAAGCGGTCAATCGGGGCAGCGTGCAGTTCGTGGTCACTAATCCGGCGCAGTTCGTGCAGTTGAACAGCCGCTATCATCTGCGCTGGCTGGCATCATTGCGCGCCGCCAACGGCGATCGGGCAACGGGCAACATCATCGGCAGCGTGATTCTGGTGCGGCGCGACAGCGGCATCACGACGCCGCAGGCGCTGATGGGCAAAACGGTGGGCGCCATCGATCCGCAGGCCTTCGGCGGCTATCTGACCGGCTATAAGGCGCTCAGCGATGCCGGTATGCGGCCCGATCGCGATTTCCACCTGCGCTTTACCGGTTTCCCTGCCGATGCCCTGCTCTATCTGTTGCGCGAGCGCGCCATTCAGGCCGCCATCGTCCCCGTCTGCCTGCTGGAGAAAATGGATCGAGAAGGCCTGATCAACCCGGCGGATTTTCGCCCGCTGTTGCAACGGCCCACATCGGTTCCCTGCGTCAGCAGCACGCCACTTTACCCCAACTGGTCGTTCGCCGCCCTGCCCGGCCTGGATAACTCACTGGTGGATGCGGTGGCAAGAGCCTTGCTGACCGCACCTCCGCAGTCTCCCTTTCAATGGGGCGCACCGGTCTCGACCAGCGAGGTGGAAGCCTTGCTGCGCGCCGTCAATCAACACCCGGAACAGCGGCGGCTGTGGCTGGATATCAAGAGCTGGCTGATCCAGCATCAGACGGCCGTCGGCCTGTCGCTGGCGGTGCTGGCGCTGTTGATCGTCAACCATATCTGGATCGCGCTGCTGGTACGCCGGCGCGGGCGGCAGTTGCTCCATGCCGGAGAGCAACTGCAGCGGCAGGAGCAGGCGCTGGAGAACGCCAGGCAGCTGAACGTGCTGGGGGAAATGGCCTCCGGCTTCGCGCACGAGCTCAATCAACCGTTGGCGGCTATTCGCCTTTATGCGCAGGGATGCCTGATCCAACTGCGCAAAACGGACGCCGGGCATCCGCTGTTGGGTCCGCTGGAAAATATCGACCGACAGGCGCAGCGCGGCGGCGAGACGATTCATAACCTGCGCCAGTGGGTGCAGCCCACCGCTGAGGCGATAGATCAAACGCGCTGGCGACCCGCGGTGGTAAGCGAAACCGCCGAGCGGGTGTGGACGCTGCTGCGCCTGACGCAGCGCTATCCCGACCTGAAACTGTTCAACAACGTGGCGCCTTCGCTGACGCTAACCCTGCCGCCGGCGCTGCTGGAACAGCTGCTGGCGAACCTGCTGCTGAATGCGGCGCAGGCCGGAGCCAATGCCGTCTGGCTTTCCGCCGTCCAGAGCGAACGGGCGATCGAGTTGCATCTGCAGGACAACGCGGGCGGCATGACAACGGCCGGGCTGGAACAGGCTTTTCGCCCCTTCAACACCACCAAAGCCGGCGGCATGGGGCTGGGGTTAGCCATTTGCCGGCGCCTGGCCCGCTACGGCGGCGGCGAAATCCGCCTGGCTAACCGCCCCGCCCCCGACAGCCGCAATGGGCTGTGCATAACGCTGCATTTCATATTGAACGATGAGGAAAACCATGTCGCTAATTCATCTGGTGGACGATGACGCCGCCGTCACCGACGCCTGCCATTTTTTGCTGACCAGCCTCGGCCACGACGTGCAGTGCTGGAATGACAGCGCCGGCTTTTTGGCGCAGGCCGATCTGTTTCAGACCGGGATCGTCTTGCTGGACATGCGGATGCCGATACTCGATGGGCATCAGGCCTACGCTGAGCTGCGCCGCCGCGGTAGTACGCTGGCGGTGGTGTTCCTGTCCGGCCATGGCGACGTGCCGATGGCGGTGGAGCAGATGAAGTACGGCGCGGTGGATTTCCTGCAAAAACCGATCGCCGCAGAACCGCTGATCGCCGCC
The DNA here is from genome assembly GCF_052169095.1 of Serratia sp. CY33802. Lineage (NCBI taxonomy): Bacteria > Pseudomonadati > Pseudomonadota > Gammaproteobacteria > Enterobacterales > Yersiniaceae > Serratia > Serratia sp. CY33802. The sequence continues at coordinate 245,392 of NZ_JBJNLL010000001.1, read as the reverse complement.
CTCGAACGGGCACAGCAGGTCTCGGCCAAAGCCCAGCAGCGCCATGAAACTTGCGGCCGCTACCGCACGCTCACGCCGAAAGAACGCGACATCGCGCAGCTGGTGGTGCGGGGCATGATGAATCGGGAAATGGCGGAGCGGCTGAATATCGCCCTGCGCACCGTAGAGGTTCACCGGGCAAAAGTGATGGAGAAAATGCAGGCCGCCAGCCTGGCGGAATTGGTGATTCAGCTGCAGGCTCTACCGCCCACGCCCCGGGAGTGAATGCATAAAGCCCTCATCAAGCTAACGTCCCGTATTCCTCTTTCCTTGATTGACACAGCGCGATCCAGGCAATATATTTATTAGAAATATTAATGAATTACGGTGAGATCACCTTTTCTCAACCAACAGGCTATCAGCATTCTCCGCAAAACCCAGCGTAGCGCTCTCGCCTTCAGGAACCCCGTGAGGGAAAGAAGGGGCGTTGCCTTGAATGAAGAGAAATGATGGCCATGCAACATGGCTCGAGCATCATTACGCCACTATCTGGCCATCCGGTTAACGTTTTAAATAAGTATGGATTATGAATAACAGAAGAATACGGACTAAATAAGGAATAAAAATGCAAGGAAATCTCAAGCTCTATGGCCTTTTTGTTGGCCTGACGGTGACCATTATGATCACCTGCGACACGTTGGTTTATAAGGTCTTTGATATCTATGGTTTTAAAATAACGGCAAGCGGCATTGTATTCTCCTTGTGTTTCTTGATATCCACATTGCTGACTGAGGTTTATGGCTATAAATTGTCGGTAAGAGCAATATGGATCATGGTGTTCTGCCAAAGTTTATATGTCATAATACTTAATCTCTCAGCCGTTATTCAGCCAGAAAACAACGATATCGCCACACACTATTATTCTTTATACCATGAATTCTGGCGAGTCATGATAGGCACCTGGGTGTCCGTTCCGGTCGCTTATTTCGTCAATGGTTTTATTATTTCAAAGATGAAGATTATCTTCTCCGGCAAATACTTCTTTATCCGATATATTGTTGGCTCCATGTCTACACAGGCCGCCCTGTTGCTGACAGCCTATCCGATCAGTCTTTCAGGAAAATACACCTTCATGGAGTTGGTTAATATCATAAGCACGACGTGGTCTTATAAAGTTGTCGTCTCTATTGTATTACTGCCGCTCGCCATCGCCTTAGTCGAGTGGGTGAAGAAGATAGAAAACACCGATCATTATGATTGGGGCACCTCATACAATCCATTTAAGTAATATCAACAGGGTCTCGCATGAAAGTAATTCAGATTAGCGACATACATATTATGCCTAATGAAAGCGCGCTGGCTTCGAAGCATCTTGCTAATTTCGACAGGGCCATTGACTTCATTAATGCCAATGCCGATAAAATCAATGCCGACTTAATCATTGTGACGGGTGACATCTCTCATGATGGCGATATCCCCTCTTATGAGCGCTTCTTTAAGATAATGAACCGCACTTCCTTACCTTTCTATTTTTTCCCAGGCAACCACGACAACAAAAAGAACCTGGACGTTACAGCCCGTAAGCAGGGTGGCAGCTACGATATAAACTCGTTTGAAGATGACGAATGGCGCATGCTCAGCATCGACTCGGTGGTTGATAATGAAGATTTCGGCAGAATCTCGACGCAATCGCTCGACACGCTTGAAAAAGCCATCGTCGCAAGTGACAATAAAAAGGTCGCCGTCTTCTTGCATCATCACCCTATTCCGGTAGGCACCCCGATTGTTGATAGCTGTATGTTAAACAATGCCGAGGAGTTTTTGAGCCTCTGCCAACGATTAAACGTTAAGTTTATCGGCTCAGGCCATGCACATACGCTATTCCAAAGAAAGCTGGGGGAAACCTTAGTCTCTGTTTCCCCAGCGATTTGTTCGCAATGGAAGAACGGCACAAGCGCTGTCAGCAGCATAGACAATTCTGCCTTCAGCGTGATTACGTTCGATGAGCATATTCACGTCGAACCCTGGTTTATTTAATCAACGTCAGTATTGTTTTTTTAGATCTGTCGCTTTTCTTAGCATTTTTCAATGAGGCAGAGAGTGCTCTGCCTTCCTTTACCCCGGCATAGAAGGCTATTTTCGTCGCATCCAAGGACTCGGTTTTGTCGACAAGATCGCGATCCCTTAGAAAATCCGCCCCTGATATTGATATCGAGTCAACATCGTTTTTCAACGTCCACATACAGTTTCGTTTCTCTTCATGAATCGACAGTTTGGCCGAGGCGATTTTTATTTTAGATTCGGTCTCGGCGATAAAAGCGATATCTTTCGGGTTAACATGCCTGAGAAAATCGCCCTCGATGAGTTGCCCCCAGTTTTTTTTCACGAAAGTATGGGTGCCAAACTCTTTGAAAAGCCAATATCCATCCGCCGTTCGGATCACGCTACGATCTAACGTATAGAGGTAACTGGGAGAGTATATTTTTCTTAACCTTCTCATTATGTTAAATAAGTCCATTTATTTCAGCCTCTTTATCGTTTTCAATAGAACACCGACGATCGCATAATCGCTATAGGACTTCACACTGCTATCTGAATCTAATGAGATGTTTGTAAACAACAAGTCGCCGTCGGAAACAAAAACTCGCCTTAAGCATATTGGGTAATTTTTCAGCTTAACCAGGACGATATCGCCATCGCAAAATGGCTCCTTGAGCGAGATCACACAATACGTTCCACGGTCTAATTCAGGCGACAGTGAATTATTCGTTATCTCTACCACAAACAGCGAATCGTCCGTCATGTCATCGACTTCTGTCGTATAGGTATCTGCCGTTCTGATCGTGTTGGCCAGAAAACGTTCTACATCGCTGTAGCTAATGAGCGGAAGCGATCTCACATTGTGTTTGGCCTCTCCCGTGACGCTTAAATCCTTGTCAGTCAGCTCCCCTACTTTTACGCTGAAAAATTCACCAATGGACGCAAGCGTAGAGATCGTGGGATTCCCCACGCCTTTCCTCAGATTATTGATCGTGGCAATACCTATCCCTGTTTCGCTGCTCAACCGACTGGCGTCAATCCCGTGCATGCGCATGAGGTAAGTAAGGTTTTCACCTATCATTTTCAATGACATACCATTTTCTTCTGATATTTTAATGTTGTTTGGTTGCATTATAATGTTTTAAACCTATACTTTAGTGTCATTAAAGTGAATTAAAAACATTAAACCACTTCTAGGGTGGCTATGACAATGACTCGGGGCCTTTTGTATACGAAATATAAATATAATACATTGTAATATAATAATTTTATTGTAAATCACCGGTCTTGCCGAACATGACTGGCTGCCTTTTAAATGATTCAATTTACTTATAAAAATGCTGTCTGCACAGGCTAACTCATATGCCCGTTCATCAAACATCAGAGGCGCTTTACAACGCCCGGGATATCTTCATCGCATTCACGCCATAGCCGACGTGGGAGAAACCCAAAATGCTAAACATTAACCCCGCAGCAATTTAACGCACAGAAGCCAACCTGGAGAGCAAACCGCATCCCGGTTCGATAATTTTAAAGGAAATGAGATGAGTGCTTTATTCATCGCTCTTCGAGCGACCATTGGCCAATACTCGGGATTTTTTCTCTGTCAGAACGCGAAGAAGCTGCGTCAGCGCCCGTAGCGCCGAGTTCCGGCGCATACCTGCATTGATCGATATTATGCCAAGAACGGCGACCAGAAAGGTGGCGTCGGGCCCCCAACACCAGGGAGCCCCCAGCCCGACGCCACCGCCTTACATACTGATTAGTAAGGGAGAAAAATGTAGGTTGCGGAGGATAATCGTGCCCTTTGAATATTCACGCACGAAGTGAGCGAGGAAAATGCAGACCACTGGCCAGACGTAAAGAAAAGATTCAGTGGCAGGCTTGGCAGCCCGCTGCGCAAGTAAGAATAAACGCCTTATGCAAAATTGCGCCCCCCTCTTGCCAACCCGCCTTCCTCAGGCCAGAATACTGTACATTAAATCAGTGTTTACAGGTGAGTCATGTTTGTAGAATTAGTGTACGACAAGCGCAACGTCGCTGGGCTACCCAACGCCGCCGAGATTATTCGCAACGAGCTGGAAAAACGCGTGCATGTGCTGTTCCCGGAGGCGGAGGTGCGCGTGAAGCCGATGCAGGCCAACGGCCTGAACTCCGACGCCAGCAAAAGCGATCGTGAGAAGCTGAACCGAATGTTGGAAGAGATGTTCGAAGAAGCGGATCAGTGGCTGGTCACTGATATTTGAACCTGTCTGATAGCCGGGCTCGCCCACCGGCTATATTTCCGCCAGTATATGCAAACGTTCAGCCCTTGGCTAATGGGATTGACGCGGTGCCTCCCCCATCCGGTTATCGGTTGGTTAATGTTAATATCGATGCTATTCCAAGCGCGCACTGCTGCAGTGTGCACTTTTCTAGTGCACCAATACCATAACAAAAAGCCCCAGCATCGCTGCTGGGGCCTCTGTCATGGTGCCGGCTACCGGAATCGAACTGGTGACCTACTGATTACAAGTCAGTTGCTCTACCTACTGAGCTAAGCCGGCTGAATTTGGCGGAAGGACAGAGATTCGAACTCTGGGAGCTGTTACACTCGACGGTTTTCAAGACCGTTGCCTTAAACCACTCGGCCATCCTTCCAATGGGCGCTGATATTAGCGATACCGTTATGAAATGTCTATCGTTTTGATGCAAAAAAATGGCACAACCGGTGCAGTTGCCTAAACTTCAGGCCTTAAACGCTTAAAAAATGAAAAGCCCCGCGCAAGCGAGGCTTTTTTGGTCGGCCGAAACGCGATTATTTCGGCTGAGAATCGTAGTCTGAACAGGTTTGATAGCCCTTGTTCATGACATGGCCCGTGTCGTTGTAGCTGACAAAGTAGGTTTGCACCTTGCCGTCGCGCGGCGCCACCGCATAGGTGTCGCAGGTGCCCTGCGCATGAACCAGTGTGGCAGTGGTCGACGGTGGACCCGCGATAGCCCGCACCTGCTGCTTGGTCATCCCTACTTTGACATCGCTGACCACCGGCTCATTGACATAGCTGGCTGCGCGATCATAGGTGGTACAACCGGCAAGAATGGAGAATACCGCCGCAGTGCCGACGGCCAAAACCAACTTCTTCGTCATAGCTTGTCCTCTTGGAGTGCATTTGTTGTTCCCTAAGTCTAGAAGCGGGAAGGCTTTTCTACAAATTCCCCTTTGTCGATCGGTGCGCTTTTGCTCTCAAAAGGCCATCGCAGCATCCCATCAGATTCAAAAACCGAAATCGCTCAGGGCCGGGACATCGTCCGGGCGCCGGCCGAGCGGCCAATGAAAACGCCGATCCTGTTCGCGGATCGGCATGTCGTTGATGCAGGCGTGACGGTTGATCATCAGCCCCTCCTGATTGAACTCCCAGTTCTCATTGCCGAAGCTGCGATACCAGTTGCCGGAATCGTCGCGCCATTCATAGGCAAAACGCACCGCGATGCGCGCGCCGTCAAACGCCCACAGCTCCTTAATCAGCCGATACTCCAGTTCTTTCGCCCACTTGCGTTGCAAAAAGCCGACCACCGCCGCGCGCCCATCGACAAATTCCGCGCGGTTACGCCAGTGGGTATCGAGGGAATACACCTGCGATACACGTTCGGGATCGCGGCTATTCCAGGCATCCTCCGCCAGCCGCACCTTCTCGATAGCGGATTCGCGGGTAAAAGGCGGCAATGGGGGTTTAATGCTCATGTTTATCTCCTAAGTGAAGGCGTGTAGACAACTCTGTCTACATCATTACGCTAGCGCATGTAGACAGAGTTGTCTACAATCACTCGGAAATAGCCAGGGAGAAAATGATGACCGCCGATCTCAACGCCTTACCCGCCCGCCAGCGTATCCTGCTGACGGCGCACGATCTGTTTTATCAAGAAGGGATCCGCGCCACCGGCATCGATCGCATCATAAAAGAATCGGGCGTGACCAAGGTGACCTTCTATCGCCACTTTCCCAGCAAGAATGATTTAATTACGGCGTTTTTGACCTATCGCCATCAGCAGTGGCTCACCTGGTTCAGCACATCGCTGGCCCATCATGTGGCGCAAACCGGTGGGCTGCTGCCGGCGTTGGCGCCCTGCCTGGCGGAGTGGTTCGACGAACCGCGCTTTCGCGGCTGCGCATTTATCAATACGGCGGTGGAAATCGCCGATCTGCTGCCGGAAAGCCTGCACATCGCCAGCCGGCATAAGCGGCAAATGGCGGAGGAACTGGCACGTCACCTGCCCGCCGGCCCACGGCGGGAACAGCAGGCAGCAATGCTGGCGATGCTGATCGACGGCGCCATCGTCAGAGTGCAGATAGAGCGGCAACCGCAGGCGGCGCTGCAGGTGCTGAATGCCGCTCTGGCGTTGCTGGCACTAGGCGGGTTCGATCAGTAATTGGCCCAGATGCCCGGCGTCACCAGTTCTAACAGGTGGGCGTCGGGATCGCGAAAATAAATACTCTCCCCGCCGTGTTCCCAGCGCATCCGCCCCTCAATCTCCACGCCGTTGGCCGTCAGATGCCGTTCCCAGTGTGGCAGTTGCGCTTTCGCCACCGCCAGCCCGATATGCGCCGGCCCCACGCCATCGTGCGCAGGTATAAACCCGGTAGGATAGTGCGCCCCGCGCAGCGAGTCGCCCTCGATAAACAGCAACAGTACGCTTCGATCGCCGACGTTATAGGCGCGAAACCGTTCGTTAGCGACCATCGCCGGCAGTTTCAGCACCTCCCGGTAAAAAGCGTCCGCGCGTTCAATATCGCTGACGTACAGCACCGTTTCGATCACCTTGTCGATCTTGAGTTCCATATCATCCCCCTCTTTTTCTTTACTGACAGCGTAGGCTTAGAGGAGGAAAACCACGGTACTTCCCGTGCCGATAGCGGATCAATCCGTGCTTTTTTACCGGCTTACAGGCAAAAAAAACGCGGCCCGAAGGCCGCGCGATGACGTTCACACTGAGGTGCTTAGAACTGGTAAACCAGGCCCACGGCAACCACGTTGTCGGTGTTGATACCGGCAGCGTCGGTGAAGTCGTTGTTGTCCACCAGGTTGATTTTGTAATCAACATAGGTGGACATGTTTTTGTTGAAGAAGTAGGTCGCACCCAGGTCGACGAATTTGACCAGATCTTGATCGCCGTAGTCCTTGCCGTTGCCGGCGCGGCCCAGGTCTTTACCTTTGGTCTGGTTATAACCCACGAACGGACGCAGACCGAAGTCGAACTGGTAGTGCGCGTAGGCTTCGAAGCTCTGCGCCTTGTTGGCGTAGCCATAAACGCTGCTGTCAGAACTACCGAAACGCGCCGCATTGTAGGACTGGGTGAACATCACCGCCAGGTAGACGTCGTTGGCGTCATATTTCAGACCGCCGGAGTACCCTTCGGCCTTGTCGCCGCGACCCATGATGTTCTGATGACCGTTACCGCCGTTCTGCTCGCTGGTACGACGCGAGTTGAAGAAGGCACCTGCGGCGCTGATGCCGTAGCCCATGTCATAGCTCATGGACATACCGTAGCCTTCGCCGTTTTGACCCAGAACGTCACGACCGTTGTTGGTCTCTTCGCCGTTGCCGTTTTTACCCTGGTACTGCAGGGCGAAGTTCAGGCCGTCAACCAGACCGAAGAAGTCGTTGTTACGGTAGGTCGCCAGGCCGCTGGAGCGCTGGAACATGAACTGGTCGGCGCCGTAGGTCATACCGTCGAACTCAGGCTGCAAGTCGGTATACGCCGCGACGTCGTACAGCACGCCGGTGTTACGGCCGTAGTCGAAGGAGCCATAGTCGCCGAATTTCAGACCGGCGAAGCCGTAACGGGTGAAGTTCTTGTTGTCCTGGCTTTCAGCGTGATTCAGGTTCGCCTGATATTCCCACTGGCCGTAACCGGTCAGCTGATCGCTGATTTGCGTTTCGCCGCGCAGGCCAAAACGCATATAAGACTGATCGCCGTCCACGCCGTTGTTGCTGGAGAAATAGTGAAGACCGTCGACTTTACCGTACAAATCCAGTTTATTACCGTCTTTGTTGTAGATTTCCGCCGCGCCTGCTGTGCCTGCAACCAGCAGTGCGGGTACCATCAGAGAGAGTACTCGAAGTTTCATCGTTATTATCCTCGTTAATTATGTCGAGCTACGGCCACTGCCCTTTTCGAGCATTATTAGCACGACTGTGCATTACCATTCTGGTAACAAGGGTTATATTAATCCAGAAAGAAAATGATACCAAGTATCCGATAGTGTTTCAGTGTAATTAATAAAGGTTTCCAAATGTAAATACGCGCGAACTTTCACAAAACATTACAGACAAACAAAATAAAGCACTTAAAGACAAAGAATAGATTAATTGATAAAAAATCATGTAGTTATACATATCTTTAAGAAAAAAAAGCCAACCATACAATTGAGCCAGACAATAAGCACATTGTGCCAAAACGCCGTCCGCACGCAGCCGCTATAATCACCTCGCTATCATCATTATTTTCATTATTACCTTCATTATCCGAGATCCGAGGATAATTTCTGCACTCCTTTAACCGGCTTCTGGCCGGTTTTTTATTTTTCTCCATACTCTCCTCACAATTCCGACTCGTACAAATAGCACGCAAATAAATAACCTAATGATATAGTTTCATTAATTTACTTTCGCACTAATTGCTAATCTTTTCCCTTATTTTAGTCTACAAATTGAAATTACTTTTCATTTCGTGCTTTATCCCACCGATTATTTCCCGCCACAGGCACAATTAGCCGCAGAGTTTCAATTCTGATAACCTGAAAAAAGTGCACCTCCAGCGAGTAAAATTCATGATGCCCTTTCAACCCGACGTGCTGTGGCGGCGGCTACAAACCTCCCCCTTCCGCGCTCGCTTCCGTTTAAATGCCAAAGACCAGACTTATCTCGACGGCAAGGGATTGCCGCTGATACTCAGCCATGCCCGCGATTTTATCGACCGCCGCCTGGCCGCCGCCCATCCTAAGAATGACGGCAAGCAAACACCGATGCGCGGCCACCCGGTGTTCGTCGCCCAGCATGCCACCGCTACCTGCTGCCGCAGCTGTCTGGAAAAGTGGCACGGCATACCGCAAGGCGTCGCACTGAACGAGCAGCAAAAGGAGTATATTGTCCAAGCTATCGCGCTGTGGCTGGTGCGCAGAGGCGGTGCCAGGGAGATGTCAGGCGCGAATATTTTCGATCCGGATCGCGGATTGTGATAAAAACTGTCAGTAACTTTCACCATTCTTTTGACCCAAGATCCTGACGCTTACATGACAGCTACCTTGTGCAATGAACAGCAAACGCCCGGCATTCCTCAACAGATCGCCACCCGTCTGGCCTTTTTCGTCGCCGGTCTCGGCATGGCCGCCTGGGCGCCGCTGGTCCCCTTCGCCAAAGCGCGCATCGGTATCGATGACGGTTCGCTCGGCCTGTTGCTGCTCTGTATCGGCGCCGGCTCCTTGTTGGCGATGCCGCTGACCGGTTTCCTGACCGGCAAACTGGGCTGCCGCGCGGTGATCCTGATGGCGGGTCTGGGATTGTGTATTGATCTGCCGCTGTTGGCACTGATGGATTCCCTCGGCGGCATGGCCGTAGCGCTGCTGCTATTCGGTGCGGCAATCGGCATGATCGACGTAGCGATGAACGTTCAGGCGGTGATCGTCGAACGCGCCAGCGGCAAGGCGATGATGTCCGGCTTTCACGGTTTCTTCAGCATCGGCGGCATTGCCGGCGCCGGCGGCGTCAGCGCGTTGCTGTGGTTGGGGCTGACACCGCTGCAATCCACCCTGCTCACCGTGCTGGCGGTGATAGTCCTGCTGGCGCTTGCCAGCCGCCATCTGCTGCGTGAGAGCGGCGCCGACGACGGCGGGCCGATGTTCGTCTTGCCGCGCGGTTGGGTGATGTTCATCGGCATTCTGTGCTTTATCATGTTTCTGGCGGAAGGATCGATGCTCGACTGGAGCGCGCTGTTCCTCACCACGTTGCGCGGTGTCGAACACAGCCAGGCCGGTCTGGGCTATGCGCTGTTTTCCATCACCATGACGCTCGGCCGCCTCAATGGCGATCGGGTGGTGAACTCGCTGGGCCGCTACCGGGTGCTGCTGCTGGGCAGCCTGTGTGCCGCTTTCGGCCTGGGTCTGGCCATCGCCTTCAATCACGCCACCGTTTCGCTGGCCGGTTTCATGTTGGTCGGCCTGGGCGCCTCGAACGTCGTGCCGATCCTGTTCAGCGCCGCAGGCAACCAGCGCGACATGCCGGCCAATTTGGCGATCGCTTCCGTCACCACCGTCGGCTATGCCGGTATTCTGGCCGGCCCGGCGCTGATCGGCTTCATCGCTCAGTTTTCCAACCTGACGGTGGCCTTCGCCTGCGTAGCCGCTCTGCTGTTGGCGGTGACCGCCAGCGCCAGGGCCGTCACTCGCTGATTCAGGAATGCGCAGCCACTATGCAAAATAAACAACTGACCATAAGCTCCAGCAACATTACCCGCTGCTTCCTGCTGTTTATCGTGCTGCTGACGATCGGCATCGGTCTGTATGGCTACAACTACACCAATGCCTGGCTGGCGGAAAAGAAGTACACGCTCAATAGCATCGCCGGTTCGCTGCAAAAGCGTATCGATACCTACCGCTATATGACCTATCAGGTCTATGACAAATTCGGCAATGCGCCGGCGCAGAATGTCGATCCTGGTTTGCAGGAAACCCGCCTGCGGCCCGACGTCTATTATGTCGAGAAACCGCACAAGAAAACCGACGCGGTGATCTTCGGCAGCCATGACGAGAACACGCTGGCGATGATCGCCAACATCTCGGACTACCTGGATACCCGCTGGGGCGCCAAGACCGAGAACTACGCCATGTATTACCTCAATGGTCAGGACAACAGCCTCAGCCTGATCACTACCCAGCCGCTCAAAGAGCTGGCTTCGCGCTTTCGGGAAAGCTACCTGACCACCTCGGCGGACGAACGCCGCGCCGAGATGCTGCAGCAGGCCAATATGCTCGACGAACGCGAGAGCTTTTCCGATCTGCGCAAGCAACGCTTCCAGAACGCCTATTCGTTTTCGATTCGCACCACCTTTAATCAGCCGGGGCATCTGGCGACGGTGATCGCCTTTGATTTGCCGATCAACGACATCATTCCGGCCAATCTGGCCCGCGCCAATTTCCTGCTGCTGCCGGATGATGTCGATCTCGACGACAGCACCATCCCGTCGGAAACCGTCCTCGGTACCCATGCAACGATGAGCGGGGGCTGGGTGGAGTTCAGTGCCGCCCTGCCCAATGCGCCGCTGAAGGTGGTGTATCGCGTTTCGGCTATCAATCTGGCCATCGATCTGCTGCGCAACAACATCTGGCTGATCGCAGTCAACTTGCTGCTGCTGGCGCTGTCGATGCTGAGCATCTACTTTATCCGCCGCCAGTACATTCGCCCGAGCGAAAACATGGCAGTGGAACTGGAGGCCGAGCGCGCGCTGAATCGGGAGATCGTCTCCAGCCTGCCCTCCGGCCTGCTGGTCTACAGCTTCGCCAACAATACGGTGATCGCCAGCAACAAAATCGCCGAGCACCTGCTGCCGCATCTCAGCCTGCAAAAGATCGCCCATATGGCCGAACAGCATCACGGAGTGATCCAGGCGACGGTCAACAACGAGGTGTATGAAATTCGCATTTTCCGCAGCCAGCTCTCACCGGACACCTACCTGTTCCTGATGAACGATCAGGATAAAGAGGTGATGGTGAACAAGCGGCTGCAGCAGGCGCGGCGCGAATACGACAAAAACGTTCAGGCGCGCAAACTGATGCTGCACAATCTGGGCATCGAGCTGAATCAGCCGGTACGTCAGATGCACGATCTGGTCGACCGCCTGCACAACCGGCCGGATGAGGAACAACAGCAGGCGCTGCTGGGCCAGCTGACGACGGCGTCGGCTTCGGTACTGGAGTTGATCGATAACATCACCCTCCTGACCCGGCTGGAAACCCAGGACTGGCAACCCACACGCGAGCCGTTCAACCCAACGGCGCTGATCGACGAGTTACTGCTGGAGGCCCTGCCAGCCCTCAATCAAAAGGGGCTGGCGCTGTTCAAGCATTTCCAGCTGGACGTCGAGCAGAACTATATCGGCGACGCCAACGCGCTGCGCAAGGTGATCTCGCTGCTGGTGCATTACGCCATTATCACTACCGCCTGCGGCAAGATTTCTCTGGTCATCGACCATGAGCCCGAGCACCCTGACCGCCTGATTTTCCAAATCAACGACACCGGCTCCGGCATCTCCAACGAAGAGATCAGCAACCTCAACTATCCGTTCCTCAGCCAGACGCTGGTGGACCGCTTCAACCACGGTTCCGGCCTCACCTTCTTCCTGTGCAATCAGCTGTGCAAGAAGCTCAACGGCCAGTTGGACATTCGCAGCAAGGTGGATATCGGCACTCGCTACACCATTCGCGTCGCCATGGAGATGGAGAAAAAAGAACCGCAGGAGCAGGAAAAGCTGCTCGACGGCGTCACCGCCCTGCTGGACGTCACGTCGGATGAAGTGCGCGGCATCGTGACCCGCCTGTTGCAGGCCTACGGTGCCGACTGTCTCGTCGCCGAAGATCGCGCGGTCAATCGCGATTATGACGTGCTGCTGACGGATAACCCGCAGCGGGCCGATGACTACACCCTGCTGCTGGCGACCGATGAGCCGGGTTGGCAAGCGCTGGATAAACGCTACATTCGGGTGAACTACAACCTGAACGGCGCATTAATCGACGCCGTGCTGATGCTGATCGAACAGCAAATGGCCGCGCTGGAACAGGAAGAAAGCCCGCTTTCATTGAGTTCAGAAGATATCCAACTCTATGAAAAACAATTGAAATCAAGTGATTACTATGGGCTGTTTGTCGATACAGTACCCGACGATGTCAAAAAACTGTATACTGAGGCGGGCAGCAGTGATTTCAATGCGCTGTCACAAACCGCACACCGCCTGAAAGGCGTGTTTGCCATGTTAAATCTGCTTCCCGGCAAGCAGCTGTGCGAATCGTTAGAACAGCGCATCGCAGAAGGTGATGCGCCCGAGATCGAGAATAACATCAGTCAGATTGATTTTTTCGTCAGCAGACTGCTGAAGCAAGGTAGCCAACAACATGAATAACCTGAACGTAATTATTGCTGATGACCATCCTATCGTACTGTTTGGCATCCGGAAGTCACTTGAGCAAATTGAATGGGTGAATGTCGTTGGGGAGTTCGAAGACTCAACCGCACTGATCAACAATCTGTCCAAGCTGGACGCCAACGTGCTGATCACCGATCTGTCGATGCCGGGTGACAAGTATGGCGACGGCATCACGCTGATTAAGTACATCAAGCGTCACTATCCGCAGTTGTCGATCATCGTGCTGACCATGAACAACAACCCGGCGATCCTGAGCGCGGTATTGGATCTGGATATCGAAGGCATCGTGCTGAAACAAGGCGCGCCGACCGATCTGCCGAAGGCGCTGGCCGCCCTGCAGAAAGGCAAGAAGTTCACGCCGGAAAGCGTCTCTAAACTGCTGGAAAAAATCAGCGCCAGCGGCTATGGCGACAAACGCCTGTCGCCGAAAGAAAGCGAAGTGCTGCGTCTGTTCGCCGAAGGTTTCCTGGTGACCGAAATCGCTAAAAAGCTCAACCGCAGCATCAAAACCATCAGCAGCCAGAAAAAATCGGCGATGATGAAGCTGGGCGTCGAGAACGACATCGCCCTGCTCAACTATCTCTCGTCCGTCAGCATGACGCCGTTGGACAAAGACTAAAGCCCGCCTCACGGCAGGTGAACGCCAAACAGGCACGGCATCCGCCGTGCCTGTTTGTTTTTCAAGCCTCGCTGCGGCTGTAGCGCACCTGTTGACTGTAGTAAGCCAGCGTCTGTTCCAGCGTCTCCAGCGTAACCGGTTTCGACAGGCAATTATCCATGCCCGCCTCGAGACAGCGCTGCTTCTCTTCCGCCAGCGCGTTCGCCGTCACGCCGATTACCGGCGAGCTGAACTGCATCTGTCGCAGTTCCTGCGTCAGGCGATAACCGTCCATGTTCGGCATATTGACGTCGGTCAGCACAATATCGACGTGATGCTGTTTCAGTACGCCGAGCGCGTCGACGCCGTCGTTGGCGGTCACCACCTGATACCCCAGCGACCCCAGCTGATCGGACAACAGGCGACGGTTGATCGGATGATCGTCGACCACCAGCAGATGAATATCGCCGTTGTCCGCCGCGCTGGCCTTGGCGGGCACCGGCAGCTGCACCAGCCCCTCTGCCGCGCCGCCGCCGACGCCAAACAACCGGTTGAGCAAGGTCAACGTTTCACGCGGCGTGGAGGTGCTGTGCATCCAATAGCCTGGCCGGGTTTCCTGCGACGGGCCGATATGCTCGGTGGAGAATTGGATCTGAGCCAGCAGCGGCGTGTCCAGCATCAGCGGGTAATCGCTGAGCAGCACCTCACCGGCAGCGGTCTCCTGCCCGTCATAGCGTTGGATATCGGCGCCGTAACCGCCCAGGATCGCCATCAGGTAGCTTTCCAGCCGCTGATTGCGGATATCCAGCCACAGCCGCCGGCCCTGCCAGGTATCGCTGGCCTGCGGGATCGGGAACTGGGCGTTGAACAGCGGAATGCGAATGCTGAACAAGCTGCCCAACCCCGGTTCGGACTCGACAGAGACATCGCCGTCCATCAGGTTGACCAATTTTTCGCAGATCGCCAGCCCCAAACCGGTTCCCTGGAAGTGGCGCTGAACACCGGTCCCCACCTGGAAGAACGGGTCGAACAGGCGCGAGACCTCTTTCTCCGGAATACCGACGCCGGTATCGCGCACGCTGAACTCCAGGTAGCTGCCGCGGGTGCAGACCTGCAGCACGATACAGCCGGTATCGGTGAACTTGATGGCGTTGTTCACCAAATTGGAGAGCACCTGCTGTAACCGCACCGGATCGCCGAAGATGCGCTCCGGCACGTTCTGTTCGATAAAGCAGTACAGCCCCAGACGTTTCTTGACCACCAGCGGCAAATAGTTGCCGGCGATATGGGTGATCACCTCCAGGCAGGAGAACTCGCGCGGTTCGATCTTCAGCTGCTCGGACTCGATTTTGGAGAAGTCGAGAATATCGCTGATGATTTTCAGCAGCAGGCCGGAAGAGTTGTTCATCGCATTGACCAGCCGATCGACCCCTTGCGGCAACGCCTTGGTTTGCAGCAGATCGAGGTTGCCGATAATGCCGTACAGCGGCGTGCGCAGCTCATGGCTGACGGTAGCCAGGAACATCGATTTGGACTGGCTGGCCTGCTCCGCCGCCGCCGCCATCTCCTGCAACGACTCTTCCATCTTCACGCGCGCGCTGACGTCCACCAGCACGCAAATCGCCACCTCTTCGTTACGGTAGCGCGAGTGAACAAAGCTGATCTGCAGGTTGTTGTTGTTGCTGGTCATCACATCGACGAAATTCGCCTGCTGTTCGCAAATGATACGCGTAATGCGATCGCGATCTTCGTGGGTCAACAGGTTGATGTAGTTATGCGCCAGTTCGTTACTCAGGATATTGGTACCGTCGCTGATGCGCAGGATACAGATACCCACCGGCGCCGAGGCGACGATCTTGCGGTTGAACTGCTCGTGCTCTTCCAGGCGAAACGCGTTGTCCTCCGCCGGCAGGAACATCTTGCGCTCAAACAGCCACGCCAGCGTGAACAGCACGATGGCTGACAACAGGTTCAGCAACAGCGCGTTGAGGATCAGCATTTTGAAGCGTTCCACCACGCTTTTCACCGGCAGTGCATAGACGATGCTCAGCGAAGAAGGTGGCAGCGCTTTCTTCAGAATCAGGTCGCGGTAATTGTCGACATAGCCGAAGTACGCGTGCTCTACGGGATAGCTGTTAAGTGAGGCGGCATAACGATCGCCGTCCGCCAGACGCAGCACCGGCTCGTTGTTCTCATCCAGCAGCGTGACGCCGATCGGCAGGTTGCCGGCGGTAACGAAATCCTCCAACCGAACGGTTTGTTCGATGCCCAACAACGCCTCCAGCTTGTTGCCGATATAGATCGGCGTCAGTACATACAGATAACCGACGTCCGGCCGCTGCGCGCTGGGGCTGATCCAATACAGGTTGTTGTCTTTGTCCTGATTCTTGGCGTTGCGGTATTTCAGAATGCGCTCGTGCAGTGACTTCAGCACATTTTCCCGATTGGCACTCGCATTGCCGCCGCCGAATTCTGCCATACACAGGCTATCGCCGCCGATGAAGAACACCCGGTTGAGATCGTATGCCGCTACGAAGTTCTCTTTCCAATACTGGATCAGGCCGCTCAGTGAATCGAGCGAACTGCGGTAGGTGGTGCTCAGCGCACAGTTGGACTCCGGGTACAGCGGAAAGAATTGCGGCGGGCTGCCCTTGCCGGGAAACACGCCGCTGAACATGTCCAGGCTGCTGACTGACCCGTTGAGGCGGTTCTCCGCCATATACTTGATGTCGCGGATGATGTCGGCGGAATGGCGGATATAGCCCTGTGCCTGGTCGAAATTGAGGTTGTACTCCTGCCGGATGTCCGATTCTTTCTGATGCAGGATATTCAGAATATAAAAGGTGGTGAGCAGCGCTCCCAACGACCACAGCAAAATCGCCAGCACCCGGAACAGATAGCGGGATATCTTCAGCGTAGTTCGAAAAGAGGCTAAGTATTTCAATCGGATACCATACGAAAGTCAGTGGCGGCGCACGCTATCGCCGGCACGGCGGCCGGCGGCTCGGTGCGCCAATTAAACCATATAACTGAAAAAGGGCCTAGCATCGCTGCCAGGCCCTTTTGTCTCAGTGCATTACGGTGTCGGCATGCCGACGCCCTCACCTTGCTTTAAACGTTGTCGTCGTCCATCGGCTCAGCCGCGTCGTCGCCATCGTCCAGCGGCGTGGTGTCTTCTTCCACCGCTTCCGCGCCCGGTTCCAGGCTATCCAGCTCTTCGTCTTCCACCGGTTCGGCCACGCGCTGCAGACCGACGACGTTTTCGTCTTCCGCCGTGCGGATCAGCGTCACGCCCTGGGTGTTACGGCCCACCACGCTGACTTCCGAAACGCGGGTGCGCACCAGCGTGCCGGCATCAGTGATCATCATGATCTGGTCGCTGGTTTCCACCTGCACGGCGCCAACCACCTGGCCATTACGCTCGCTCACCTTGATGGAGATAACCCCCTGGGTGGCACGTGACTTGGTCGGATACTCGGTCACGGCGGTACGTTTACCGAAGCCGTTTTGCGTGACGGTCAGAATGTCGCCTTCGCCGCGCGGCACGATCAGTGAGATCACGCTGTCGCCTTCGCCGAGGTTGATGCCACGTACGCCGGTCGCGGTACGGCCCATCGAACGCACCTGCGCTTCCGGGAAGCGCACCACTTTACCGTTGGCGGAGAACAGCATCACTTCGTTGCTGCCGTCGGTCAGATCGACACCAATCAGCTCGTCGCCCTCGTTGAGGTTGACGGCGATGATGCCGGCGCTGCGCGGACGGCTGAACTCGGTCAGCGCGGTTTTCTTCACGGTACCGCTGGCGGTGGCCATGAACACGTGGCGCCCTTCTTCATACTCGCGTACCGGCAGGATGGCGGTGATACGCTCATCGGCTTCCAGCGGCAGCAGGTTGACGATTGGACGACCGCGCGCGCCACGGCTGGCTTCAGGCAGTTGGTACACCTTCATCCAGTACAGGCGGCCACGGCTGGAGAAGCACAGGATCGTATCGTGGGTGTTGGCCACCAGCAGGCGATCGATAAAGTCTTCTTCTTTAATACGCGCGGCGGACTTGCCTTTGCCGCCGCGGCGCTGGGCTTCATAGTCGGACAGCGGCTGATACTTCACGTAGCCCTGGTGAGACAGGGTCACCACCACGTCTTCCTGGTTGATCAGGTCTTCGATGTTGATGTCGGAAGTATTGGCGGTGATCTCGGTGCGACGGCCGTCGTTGTACAGCTCTTTGACCGCCACCAGCTCTTCGCGGATCACTTCCATCAGGCGCTCTGGGCTTTCCAGAATAAAGATCAGCTCGGCGATGAAGTTGAGCAGCTCTTTATATTCTTCCAGCAGCTTTTCGTGCTCCAGGCCGGTCAGTTTCTGCAGACGCAGATCCAGAATCGCCTGAGCCTGCTGCTCGGTCAGGTAGTACTTGCCGTCGCGGATGCCGAACTCCGGCTCCAGCCACTCAGGGCGGGCGGCGTCGTCACCGGCGCGTTCCAACATGGCGCTGACGTTGCCCAGATCCCACGGCTGAGCTACCAGCGCGACTTTCGCTTCCGCCGGGGTCGGCGCACGGCGAATCAGTTCGATGATTGGATCGATGTTGGCGAGCGCGATAGCCAGCGCTTCCAGGATATGGGCGCGATCGCGGGCCTTGCGCAGTTCGAAGATGGTGCGGCGGGTAACCACTTCGCGGCGGTGGCGCACGAAGGCTACGAGGATGTCTTTCAGGTTCAGCAGCTTAGGCTGCCCCTGATGCAGAGCGACCATGTTGATGCCGAAGGTGACCTGCAGTTGCGTCAGCGCATACAGGTTGTTCAGCACCACTTCGCCGACCGCATCGCGTTTGACTTCGATCACGATGCGCATGCCGTCTTTATCGGACTCGTCGCGCAGCGCGCTGATGCCTTCCACGCGTTTTTCTTTCACCAGCTCGGCGATCTTCTCGATCAAACGCGCCTTGTTCACCTGATACGGGATCTCGTGAACGATGATGGTTTCACGCCCGGTCTTGGCGTCGGCTTCCACTTCCGCGCGCGCGCGCAGGTAGATTTTGCCGCGCCCGGTGCGGTAGGCCTCTTCAATACCGCGGCGGCCGTTGATGATCGCCGCCGTCGGGAAATCTGGCCCCGGAATGTGTTCCATCAGCCCTTCGATGCTGATGTTTTCATCGTCGATATAGGCCAGGCAGCCGTTGACGACTTCCGCCAGGTTGTGCGGCGGAATATTGGTGGCCATGCCCACGGCGATACCCGATGCGCCGTTAACCAGCAGGTTCGGGATCTTGGTCGGCATGACGGCCGGGATCTGCTCGGTGCCATCGTAGTTAGGCACGAAGTCGACGGTTTCTTTTTCCAGATCCGCCAACAGTTCGTGAGCAATCTTGGACATGCGCACTTCGGTATAACGCATCGCCGCGGCGGAGTCGCCGTCGACGGAACCGAAGTTACCCTGACCGTCCACCAGCATGTAGCGCAGTGAAAACGGCTGAGCCATACGCACGATAGTGTCATAAACCGCGCTGTCACCGTGTGGGTGATATTTACCGATCACGTCCCCGACGACACGGGCCGATTTCTTGTATGGTTTATTCCAGTCGTTACCCAATACGCTCATCGCGTACAGAACGCGGCGGTGAACCGGCTTCAGTCCATCACGAACATCTGGCAGCGCACGTCCGACAATAACGGACATCGCATAGTCCAGATACGAGTTTTTCAACTCGTCTTCGATGTTTACCGGTGTGATTTCTCTGGCAAGGTCGCTCATGGAGCTGCTATCCCTCTACTAATGATTCATCTGCCCGCTGCCATAGTGGCAAAGGTGTAAAACTATATCACAAAGCACGCTTTACGGGAAAATAACCGCCGCTGTTTCACGGAAATTGTGCAGATAAGTGCGCTAAAAACGCATCGGCGCAGACGATGCCGCGCCGGAACATGTATAATCCGCGCAACGAGAACAAGGAGCCAGACCCGCCCATGAACGCAGAATCATCCAGCCGAGTGCAAAACGTTGACCATCAGGAAATCGCCAAGTTCGAGGCCGTCGCCTCCCGCTGGTGGGATCTGGAAGGCGAGTTCAAACCGCTGCACCGCATCAACCCGCTGCGCCTGAACTACATTATGCAGCGCGCCGGCGGCATTTTTGACAAGCAGGTGCTCGACGTGGGCTGCGGCGGCGGCATTCTGGCGGAAAGCATGGCGCGCGAAGGGGCGCAGGTGACCGGCCTCGACATGGGTGCGGAGCCGCTGCAGGTCGCCCGGCTGCACGCGCTGGAAAGCGGCGTCAATGTGACTTACGTGCAGGAAACGGTGGAAAGCCACGCTCAGGCCAATCCGCAGCGCTACGACGTGGTCACCTGCATGGAGATGCTGGAGCACGTGCCCGATCCGGCCTCGGTGGTGCGCGCCTGCGCCCATCTGGTGAAACCGGGCGGCCACGTGTTCTTTTCAACGATTAACCGCAATACCAAAGCCTGGCTGATGGCGGTGATCGGCGCCGAGTACGTACTGAAGATGGTGCCGCAGGGCACCCACGATCATAAGAAGTTTATTCGCCCGTCCGAACTGATCGGCTGGGTCGACGGCACGCCGCTGCGCGAAAAGCACATGATCGGCCTGCATTACAACCCGATCACCGATCATTTCAAGCTTGGGCGCAACGTTGACGTGAACTACATGGTGCACACCCAGCACGAAGGTTAAGCACGGTAAACCGCGCCGGCCCTGCATTACCGGGGGGCGGCGCCAACGCGGTATTAGGAAAAATACCTAATTTCCGCGACTTCGATCAAAATAGCGGTTGTAGACAGTTTTTTAGAATATTAAATCAGATCAATATGCCGTTTTTTTCTAACGTTTAATAAAGCGCCAAACGATCGGTTTTTTCAGTTTTTCAGTAAAATCTGATCGTGCTTATTGACAAGCTTGTCGCGCCAGTCACGGCGCGCACTGCGAACGGCAAGTGGCATTTCACCCCCAAGTTATCCACAAATTAGGCCGGTTTTGTTCACTTGCAAACGCCGTTTTTTCTCACTATCTTGTTACCTCACCGACATACAACCCCTATATATAGTGTTTACATACTGAGCAGAGCGACTACACTTCTGCTTAGGGGCACCATACGGACAGGTAAAACACCACATGAACCAAAGTCTGCTTGTAACTAAACGCGATGGCCGTAAAGAGCGCATCAATCTCGACAAAATCCACCGGGTCATCGATTGGGCCGCTGAGGGATTACACAACGTCTCGGTTTCTCAAGTAGAGTTGCGTTCACACATTCAGTTTTATGACGGCATCAAAACCGCCGACATTCACGAAACCATCATCAAGGCCGCAGCTGACCTGATCTCCCGCGATGCGCCGGACTATCAGTACCTGGCCGCTCGCCTGGCGATCTTCCACCTGCGTAAAAAGGCTTACGGCCAGTTTGAGCCACCGAAGCTGCACGCCCACGTCACTCGCATGGTCGAGATGGGCAAATACGATAAGCATCTGCTGGAAGACTACAGCGCTGAAGAGTTCGAGCAGATGGATTCCTTTATCGATCATTGGCGCGACATGAACTTCTCTTATGCCGCCGTCAAGCAGCTGGAAGGCAAATACCTGGTGCAGAACCGCGTCAGCGGCGAAATCTACGAAAGCGCCCAGTTCCTGTATTTGCTGGTGTCTGCGTGCCTGTTCTCCAACTACCCGCGTGAAACCCGTCTGGACTACGTCAAACGTTTCTACGATGCGATTTCCACCTTCAAGATTTCGCTGCCTACGCCGATCATGTCCGGCGTGCGCACCCCAACCCGCCAGTTCAGCTCCTGCGTGCTGATCGAGTGCGGCGACAGCCTGGACTCCATCAACGCCACCTCCAGCGCCATTGTGAAATACGTTTCGCAGCGCGCCGGCATCGGCATCAACGCCGGCCGCATCCGCGCGCTGGGCAGCCCGATCCGTGGCGGTGAAGCCTTCCATACTGGCTGCATTCCGTTCTACAAACACTTCCAGACCGCCGTCAAATCCTGCTCACAGGGCGGCGTGCGCGGTGGCGCGGCAACGCTGTTCTACCCGATGTGGCACCTGGAAGTAGAAAGCCTGCTGGTGTTGAAAAACAACCGTGGCGTTGAAGGCAACCGCGTGCGTCACATGGACTACGGCGTGCAGTTGAACCGCCTGATGTACCAGCGTCTGATCAAGGGCGAAGACATCACCCTGTTCAGCCCGTCCGACGTGCCGGGGCTGTACGACGCGTTCTTCGCCGATCAGGACGAATTCGAGCGCCTGTACACCCAGTACGAGAAAGATGACAGCATTCGCCAGAAACGCGTGAAAGCGGTTGAGCTGTTCTCGCTGATGATGCAAGAACGTGCCTCTACCGGCCGTATCTACATCCAGAACGTCGACCACTGCAACACCCACAGCCCGTTCGATCCGCAGATCGCGCCGGTGCGTCAGTCCAACCTGTGCTTGGAAATCGCCCTGCCGACCAAGCCGCTGGAAGACGTCAACGATGAAAACGGCGAGATCGCGCTGTGTACCCTGTCTGCCTTCAACCTGGGCGCGATCGACAGCCTGGACGACCTGGAAGAGCTGGCGACCCTGGCGGTGCGTTCACTCGACGCCCTGCTGGATTATCAGGATTACCCGATCAAGGCTGCGCACCGTGGCGCGATGGGTCGCCGCACCCTGGGCATCGGCGTCATCAACTTCGCTTATTACCTGGCGAAGAACGGCGTACGCTATTCCGACGGCAGCGCCAACAACCTGACCCACAAAACGTTCGAAGCCATTCAGTACTACCTGCTGAAAGCCTCCAACCGTCTGGCTCAGGAACAAGGCGCTTGCCCGTGGTTCAACGAAACCACTTATTCGCAGGGCATCCTGCCGATCGACACCTACAAGAAAGACCTGGATGCGATCTGCAGCGAGCCGCTGCACTACGACTGGGAAACCCTGCGTAAAGAGATCCAGGAAACCGGCCTGCGCAACTCGACGCTGTCCGCCCTGATGCCATCGGAAACCTCTTCGCAGATTTCCAACGCCACCAACGGCATCGAGCCGCCGCGCGGCCACATCAGCATCAAGGCGTCGAAAGACGGCATCCTGCGCCAGGTGGTGCCGGAGTATGAGCGTCTGAAAGACAACTACGAGCTGCTGTGGGAAATGCCGAGCAACGACGGCTATCTGCAGCTGGTTGGGCTGATGCAGAAATTCATCGACCAATCGATCTCGGCCAACACCAACTACGATCCGACCCGCTTCCCGGGCGGCAAGGTGCCGATGAAGCAGCTGTTGAAAGACCTGCTCACCACCTACAAGTTCGGCGTGAAAACGCTGTACTACCAAAACACCCGCGACGGTGCGGAAGACGCCCAGGAAGATTTGCAGCCTGCCAAGGCCGGCGATGACGACTGCGAAAGCGGCGCCTGCAAGATCTAAAGTTTGACCTAGCGGGCCGGAATTTTCCGGCCCCTTCATTTAGCCACGTTACGATGGATTCAGGCTTATGGCTTACACCACTTTTTCTCAGACCAAAAACGACCAGCTGCAAGAGCCGATGTTCTTCGGCCAGTCGGTAAACGTTGCGCGTTTCGACCAGCAAAAGCATGAAATCTTCGAAAAGCTGATCGAAAAACAGCTCTCCTTCTTCTGGCGCCCGGAAGAAGTTGACGTTTCCCGCGACCGTATCGATTACCAGGCGCTGCCGGAGCACGAGAAGCACATCTTCATCAGCAACCTGAAATATCAGACGCTGCTGGACTCCATCCAGGGCCGCAGCCCGAACGTCGCCCTGCTGCCGCTGATCTCGATCCCTGAGTTGGAAACCTGGGTGGAAACCTGGTCGTTCTCCGAGACCATCCACTCCCGTTCCTACACTCACATCATCCGCAACATCGTCAACGATCCGGCGTTAGTGTTCGACGACATCGTCACCAATGAAGAGATCAAGAAGCGCGCGAAAGACATTTCCGGCTACTACGACGATCTGATCGAGATGACCAGCTACTATCACCTGCTGGGTGAAGGCACCCACCAGGTGAACGGTAAAACCGTCACCGTCAATCTGCGCGCGCTGAAGAAGCAGCTGTACCTGTGCCTGATGAGCGTGAACGCGCTGGAAGCGATCCGCTTCTACGTCAGCTTTGCCTGCTCCTTCGCGTTCGCCGAGCGCGAACTGATGGAAGGCAACGCCAAGATCATCAAGCTGATCGCCCGCGACGAAGCGCTGCACCTGACCGGCACCCAGCACATGCTGAACCTGATGCGTTCCGGCGCCGACGATCCGGAAATGGCGGAGATCGCCGAGGAATGTCAACAGCAGTGCTACGATCTGTTCGTGCTGGCCGCCCAGCAGGAGAAAGAGTGGGCGGAATACCTGTTCCGCGACGGCTCGATGATTGGCCTGAACAAAGACATCCTGTGCCAGTATGTGGAATACATCACCAATATCCGCATGCAGGCGGTCGGCCTTGGTCTGCCGTTCGAAACCCGCTCCAACCCGATCCCATGGATCAATGCCTGGTTGGTGTCCGACAACGTGCAGGTAGCGCCGCAGGAAGTGGAAGTGAGCTCCTACCTGGTTGGCCAGATCGACTCGGAGATCAACGCCGACGACCTGAGCGACTTCGAACTGTAAGCGATGGCGACGCCAATCGTAACGCTGCGCGCCGCCGGCACGCAGCTCTCCTGCCCCAACAGTGAAAACTGTCTGCTCGACGTGCTGGAACTGCACGACGTGCAGGTGGAGTATCAGTGCCGATCCGGCTATTGCGGTGCCTGCCGCCTGAAGCTGGTGAAAGGTGAAGTGACCTACCGCCAGCAGCCGCTGGCGTTTATCAACGCCGGCGAGATCCTGCCCTGCTGCTGCATGCCGCTGACGGATATCGAGCTGGAAATGTAAAGTCGGGTGCCGGAAACCGCGCCTGGAGACCAGAAGGCGGGGTTGCCCCCGCCCTATGATTACCGCTTCACCTCACACGCCAACCTGATCAGGATAGTGATATTTTCCTGGTAGATTTTCAGCTCGCACAGCGAGTCTCTTATCATCCAGATAAATAACAAAACCGTAATACATACAACGGTTAGCGAGTGAAACACATGCCTTAAGCGCATGCTTGCCTCCTTGCTGTGAAGGGGCTACCATAACGGTGTCTAGGCGTTAGGGCAGCCCCATTCTGATTGAGAGTCAGTTTGGGGCTTTCATCTATCCGCCTTGTCACACAATGCCCAAGACGAACAGTCTCAAGCACCCGTCAAGAGAGTAACAGCATTCTCTCGCCGCGAATATCCCCTATAACCTTATGATTAATTAGGGATATATAACTATCCTCAAAGTATTTCGCTTAGCGCCCCTTTCCCGCCGATGCGGAAAAATAACGTGCCGGAGAATCGCCAAAGGCTTTGCGAAACATGGCGATAAAATTACTCGGCGAGGCATATCCCAGCGTTTCCGCTATCTGCAGCACCGTCTCGCCTTCGGCCAGCTTCGCTAACGCATACGACAACCGGGCCTGCTGGCGCCACTGTGCAAAACTCAACCCCGTCTCGCCGATCATCAGCCGCCGCAGGGTACGCGGCGACATCGCCCCCCATTCAGCCCACGCCTCCAGCGAACGCTCGCTCCCCGGCTGCGCCAGCAAGGCCTGCAGAACGCCGGCCAGGCGCGGATGGGACGACATCGGCAAATGCAGTGGTTCCGTCGGCGCCAAACGTATCTCGTCCCGCATCACCTGCGCCATGCGATCCTGCTCCAGGGTGAGCGCGCTGCGCTTGTCCCAGCCTTCTGCTCGCTGAGCCAGCGCCTGCAGCACGGCGCTAATGCCGATGACGCAGGGTACATTCGACAGATCGTGGCAGGCCTCCGGCGCCAGCAGCAAACTCCAGCCGCTCAGTGCGCCGCAGACCTGCACCCGGTGCTCCGTCGCCGGTGGGATCCAACCCGCCCGCTGAGGCGGAAGCACCCAATCGCCCTGCGCCGTGCGTACATGCAACAAGCCGCTTTCGACGCACAGCAACTGCCCGCGCACATGCTGATGCCAGTCGTATTCGCGCGTGCCCAACCGATACTCCCGGCCTGCCGCGTCGCGGCCGCCAAGGGCGATCAGCCAGGGGCCCGCCCGCCATTCGCTGCAGTCTGCGTCAGTGAAGTGAGGGTTATCGTTCACATTGGCCACTTATCACTATTTTTAGTCCAGATACCGTTATATCAACCTTTTCCTGCGCCGACATAATGAAATGCTTCCGGCCGCTCCCGTTTGTGGCCACTGACTCACGAGGGAACATGATGACAACACCCAGCATTGGCATTATCGGCGCCGGGCCCGGCGGTCTGTGTCTGGCTCAGGGGCTGAGCCGCTTCGGCATCCACGCCACGGTGTTTGAACGCGACACCACGCCGCAAGCGCGCGATCAGGGCTACCGGCTGCGCATCGATCCGTCTGGCCAGCAGGCGCTGGCCGCCTGCCTGCCGCCGGCGCACTACCGGTTGCTCTGCGCCGGCAGCGCGCAAAACAGCGGCGAGAGCAATCTATGGGATCCGCAGCTTGCCCCGCTCACCGGCCGGCGCCCCGAGCACTGGTTGCCGTCCAGCCAGCGCCAAACGCAAGAACCGAGCGGCGATCTCGGCATTCATCGCCAAACGCTGCGCGAGATCCTGCTTGCCGGCCTGCAAGACCGGGTGCGTTTCGGCCATACCTTGCGTGAATTTGCACAAACGCCGCAGGGCGTGGAGCTACAGTTCGCAAACGGCGAGCAAGTGCGAGTCGATGTGCTGATCGCCGCCGACGGCGTCAACTCGCTGGTGCGGCGGCGCTGCCTGCCCGAGGCGGGGCCCGAAGACAGCGGCGCGGTCACCCTCTACGGCAAAACACCGCTCGATGCGGCAACCCGGGCCCAATTGGCCCCTGAGCTGCTGAACGGCGTATCGGTGATCTTCGCCGACGGCGTATCGCTGGTGATTGAACCGATGCGCTTTCAGGCGCCCATGGCGCAGCTGGCGGCCGACTACGCGCCCGATTGCCGCCTCACGCCGGTCGACGATTATCTCTATTGGGCCTGTATCGGATCGGCTGAACGGCTCGGCGGGCCGACACGGGCGAAGGGAAGCGCAACGCTGCAGGCGCATGTACGGCATATCTCGCAGGGATGGGCGCCCGCTTTGCAAACGGCGTTAGCGCTGGCGGATCCCCTGTCGCTCAGCGTGCGGACGGTGCAGGTTACGGCGGCAATGCCGGAATGGCACAGCGAACGCATCGCCTTTCTCGGCGACGCCGTGCACGCCATGAGCCCGGCGGGCGGGCTTGGCGCCAACACCGCGCTGGCGGACGCCGCCAGCCTGGCGGCGCATCTGGCGCAAGCCGGCAGCGCCGCGCAGGCGCTCAGGGACTACGGTCTGGAACTGCACGTGCGGGGTGCCGCGGCGATACGCCTGTCACGGCTGGCGTCCGAACGGCTGCAGCAAAGCCGTGACGCCGGCAACTCGGCGCCATGACCGTCACTCGATAATTTCCACTACCTCCAGCCAGGCGTTTTTACCGCACGCCTGGCCCCCATTCAGCCAGCGGCGCAGCATATCCAGCGCCAGCATCGCTACCGACTCCTGACGCAGCCGCAGGCCGTGGCGCGACGCACGATAACGCACGGTCTGGCCAATACCGCCGCGCGGCGTGTGCAGCGCAATGCTCACCTGCTCATCGCGCATGGCGCTGACCGCCAACGCCAACGGCGCACCGGTCAACTCCGCCAGCGAGCGGGCGCGGGCCAGCGTCGTTTCCAGCGTTTCGATACAGTGCGCCGGCAGCAGCTCGCCCCCCGCCAGCGGTGCACCCTCGCTTTGCAGCTGCAGATTGATCAACCCGCCGCTGAATTGCTCGCTCAACGCCAGCTTCAGCCCTTGCTGACTCAGCCGCTGCGTTAACAACGCCGGCAACCCGACGGTGCCTTCAAAAATGCAGTTGTCCCCCGCCACTTCGCGCACGCGCCGCCATGCCTGCTCCATTTCCGCACGCCGGCTTTCCGGCCCGGTCAGCTTCAGTTCGATAATCGGGCTGGATGAGCGGTAACCCAGCACCACTTCCGGCGGCAGCGGCATGCCATCCAGCTCGGCGGCCAGATCGCTCTCGGAAGTGCCGAACGTCGTCAGGCGCAGGCACAGCGGCGGCGCCGGTAAGGTGAAGCGCTGGCGCAGGCGCGGCACGATCTGCTGTTCGACCATCACTTTGAATTCCGACGGTACACCGGGAGTGAAGAACATCTGACATTTGTTCAGCTGCAATGCGAAACCGCAGGCGGTGCCCACCGGGTTATCCAGCATTTCCGCGTTGGCCGGGATCTGCGCCTGCTTACGATTGGAAGGAGCCATCGGCCGCCCACGCTCGGTGAAATAGGCTTCCATGCGCGCCAGCCAGTCGGCCCGTTCGACCAGCTCTACGCCACAGGCTTTCGCCGCGGCCAGCGCGCTGAGATCGTCGCTGGTCGGCCCCAGGCCGCCGTTGACGATCAGCACATCGGCGATATGGCTTCGTTCCTGCAGGATCTCGATCAACGCAGAGAGGCTGTCTCCGACCGTTTCACGCCCGCTCATCGGCAGCCCCTGCTGGAACAGGTAGTCCGCCAGCCAGGCGGCGTTGGTATCAATAATTTGCCCGTGCAGCACCTCATCGCCGGTACTGAGCATCTCTACCCTTAACATTGATCTCTCCCACATTTTTTGGTCATTCCACTATAGAAGCCCGTAAATAACTTTTCACTAGCCGCCTGCGGATAATTTCAGCCATGGGTCCGTTTCTCATGTGCGATGCAGGCCTGCGAGATGTAAACATTAATGTACATCATGCGTAACGTCGGTTTGACACAAATTAGGGCTTCCACTATCCTGCCATCCTCATAAATCGTTACCTATAATTTTCAAAATCTTTCGGCTGGTAGAGAAAAAACGTGAAGAATCGCACTCTTGGCAGTGTTTTTATCGTGGCGGGCACCACCATTGGCGCCGGGATGCTGGCGATGCCGCTGGCGGCGGCCGGCGTCGGTTTCGGCGTCACGCTGGCCTTACTGGTCGGGCTGTGGCTGTTGATGTGTTACACCGCGCTGTTACTGGTGGAGGTTTACCAGCATGAGCAGGCGGATACCGGTCTGGGCACGCTCGCCAAACGTTATCTCGGCGGTGGCGGCCAGTGGCTGACCAGCTTTAGCATGATGTTCCTGATGTACGCCCTCACCGCCGCCTATATCAGCGGCGCCGGCGAACTGCTCGCCACCAGCATCAGCCAATGGACGTCGCAGGACTTCCCGGTGTCGCTCGGCGTCCTGCTGTTCACCCTGGTGGCCGGCGGCGTGGTGTGCATCGGCACCCACTCGGTCGACTTGTTCAACCGCATCCTGTTCAGCGCGAAAGTGGTGTTCCTGGTGGTGATGCTCGGCCTGATGTTGCCGAATATCCACCAGACCAATCTGATGACGTTGCCGCTGGAGCAAGGCCTGGCGCTGTCGGCCATTCCAGTGATCTTCACCTCTTTCGGCTTCCACGGCAGCGTGCCGAGCATCGTCAACTACATGGGCGGCAACATTCGCAAACTGCGTTGGGTGTTTATCATCGGCAGCGCGATCCCACTGATCGCCTATATCTTCTGGCAGCTGGCGACGTTGGGCAGCATCAGCTCCGACACCTTCGTCGGCATCCTGGCTCAGCAGGCCGGGCTAAACGGCCTGTTGCAGGCGGTGCGTGATGCAGTAGCTTCACCGCACGTTGAACTGGCGGTGCACCTGTTCGCCGATCTGGCGCTGGCGACCTCGTTCCTCGGCGTCGCGCTCGGGCTGTTCGATTTCCTGGCTGACCTGTTCAAGCGTCAAGATAACGTGCGTGGCCGCCTGCAAACCGGCGCCATCACCTTCCTGCCGCCGCTGGCCTTCGCGCTATTCTACCCGCGCGGTTTCGTGCTGGCGCTGGGTTTCGCCGCCATCGCCCTGTCGGTTCTGGCGCTGCTGCTGCCTTCGCTGCTGGTGTGGAAAACTCGCCAAAAGCATCAGGCACAATATCGCGTCTGGGGCGGCACCCCTGCGCTGGCGTTGGTGTTTGTCTGCGGGGTAACGGTGATCGCCATTCAACTGGGCATCGCCAGCGGCATGCTGCCGGCGGTCGGGTAAGCGCCGAAAGACAAGAAATGATAGAGAGAAAGGGGCCGCAATGGCCCCTTTTTTCGCAGCCTTAGAAGCTCAGACCGACACCGACATAAGGGCCATCGGCCAGGGTGTTGTCGCGACGCCCGTCTTTGCCTTCCATCTGCATGTAACGGTAGCCCACGTCCACGCTCAGCGGACGGAACTTCCAGCGCAGGCCGCCGCTGGCTTCGTTATAGGCCTTCACGCCGCTGGTGAAAGAGTCAGGCGCAAAGTAACCTTCGCCGTGCAGGCTGAAGTAGCGGTTGATCTCCCACTCCAGGCCGCCGCCCAGCGCCACCGCCCCGCCGCTCTTCCCGTCTTTCGGGCTGAGGTACAGCGCTTTGGCGCCTACGGTCGCCGTCAACGGCCCCAGCGGCACACCGAAGTTCAACCCCACGCTGCCGACGTTGCCGTCGTGGTCGCTGCGCGCCCAGTTGCCGGTCAAGCCCAGACCTGAAGAGCCGGTGCTCATGCCAACGCCCAGGTTGGTGTAGTGTTGCCCGGCTTCGCCCGACACGCTGATGGCGTTCGCCGCACCGGTCACAAACAGCAATCCTGCCGCGCACGCGACCCAAGTCTTTTTCATCATCTTTCCCTCTGGTTTGTCATCCGTACCGAATGATCGAATCAACGCATAATAATAACGTCATGAGTCTATACCAAAGCGCAATGAGTATTTAAGGGATAAAAGCGAAAAAATTCTTCAATAATCAAATAAATGTAAAAATTTGCAAACAAAAATCCATATTCGTCAAGGCGATGCCAACGATAACCGAGACCTATTTGCCGTCGCTCGGCAATAGGGCTACAACTAGTAGTGACTTTGACCAAGGTCAGGGGAAGAAGCCCCGCCAAAGGACTATGCTGATGAACGCTTAAACCGCCCGAGTCTTTACTTAACTGCACTACGATAAGGAGCAAGTGATGAGCAAGAAAGGACTGACCACCGCAGCCGGCGCCCCGGTTGTCGATAACAATAACGTGATCACCGCAGGCAAACGCGGCCCGATGCTGTTGCAGGACGTGTGGTTCCTGGAAAAACTGGCCCACTTCGACCGTGAAGTCATCCCCGAGCGTCGCATGCACGCCAAGGGTTCCGGCGCCTACGGCACCTTTACCGTTACCCACGACATCACCCGCTACACGCGCGCCAAGATCTTCTCCGAAATCGGCAAACAGACCGACATGTTTATCCGCTTCTCCACCGTCGCCGGTGAGCGCGGCGCCGCCGACGCCGAGCGCGATATTCGCGGCTTCGCCATGAAGTTCTATACCGAAGAAGGCAACTGGGATTTGGTGGGTAACGATACGCCGGTGTTTTATCTGCGCGATCCGCTGA
Source organism: Serratia sp. CY33802 (assembly GCF_052169095.1). NCBI lineage: Bacteria > Pseudomonadati > Pseudomonadota > Gammaproteobacteria > Enterobacterales > Yersiniaceae > Serratia > Serratia sp. CY33802. Next base: position 214,125 of record NZ_JBJNLL010000001.1, on the reverse strand, counting down.
AATTCCCCGATCTCAACCACGTGGTGAAACGCGATCCGCATACCAACCTGCGCAACCCAGTCTACAAGTGGGACTTCTTCTCCCACCTGCCGGAGTCGCTGCACCAGCTGACCATCGACTTCAGCGATCGCGGCATTCCGAAATCCTACCGTCACATGCACGGTTTCGGCAGCCACACCTTCAGCTTTATCAATGCCGCCAACGAACGTTTCTGGGTGAAATTCCACTTCCGCTGCGAGCAAGGCATTGAAAACCTGATGGATGAAGAAGCGGAAGCGATCATCGCCAAGGATCGCGAAAGCTCACAGCGCGATCTGTTCGATGCGATCAAACGCGGCGACTTCCCGCGCTGGAAGCTGCAAATTCAGATCATGCCGGAGCATGAGGCCTCGCAGACGCCATACAACCCGTTCGACCTAACCAAGGTGTGGCCGCACGGCGACTACCCGCTGATCGACGTCGGCTTTTTCGAGCTGAACCGCAACCCCGACAACTACTTCTCCGAGGTTGAGCAGGTGGCGATGAACCCCGCTAACGTGGTGCCGGGCATCAGTTTCTCGCCGGATAAAATGCTGCAGGGCCGCCTGTTCTCCTATGGCGATGCGCACCGCTACCGCCTGGGCGTCAACCACCACCAGATCCCGGTGAACGGCGCCAAATGCCCGTTCCACAACTACCATCGCGACGGCGCGATGCGCGTGGACGGCAACAGCGGCAACGGCGCCACCTACGAACCGAACAGCTTCGGCCTGTTCCAGGAGCAGCCGGACTTCAGCGAGCCGCCGCTGAGCATTGAGGGCGCGGCCGACCACTGGAATCATCGTGAAGACGACGATTACTACAGCCAGCCGCGCGCGCTGTTCAACCTGCTGAGCGCCGAAGAGCACCAGCGCATGTTCACCCGCATCGCCGGCGAACTGTCGCAGGTGCCGGAACACATCCAGCGCCGTCAGGTCGAGCTGTTCACCAAGGTGCACCCCGACTACGGCGCCGGCGTCGCCAAGGCGTTGGGGCTGAAATAATCCCCCTGCATCATTCACTCAGCCGCCCTTTCGGGCGGCTTTTTTTATGCCGGACGCAGGCGCTCCGCCACCCATACCTGCAACCGGCGGCGCGAAATCTTGATGCCGCCGTTTTTCAGCTCGTCAGGCAGCGGAAGCAATGCCGTCGGGCGTTGGAAATTGGCGAGCTTATCCTGCGACCAGGCGAGCAGCGTCGCCAGCGACAGCGACGGATCGCCATCGATTACCGCCACCGGCCGCTGGCCGAACTCGGCGTCCGCCACCGGCACCACAAACGCCTGCGATATCTGCGGATGCGCCGCCAGCACGCGTTCGATATCTTCCGGCTGCACCCCTTCGCCACCGCTGAAAAACAGGTTGTCCAGCCGGCCGAGAATGCGTAGCTCCCCCTCGATCATCGCGCCGCGATCGCGGGTCGGGAACCAGCCCTGTTCATCGGCCAACGGCTGCAGATGGCCATGACGCCAGTAGCCAAGCGCCAGGCTGTCGGCGCGGATCCAGACCTCTTCATCCACCAGTTTTACCTCGCGGCCGCCGAGCGGCAGGCCGACACCCGGCCGCGCATCGGCGCGCTTGGCGCACACCGTGGAGGCCAGTTCGGTCAGCCCGTAGCCGCACCAGCAACGGATCCCCGCCGCCTCCGCCCGCTCGGTCAGTTCCACCGGGATCATCGCGCCGCCGAGCAGCACCGCCTTCAGCGTCATGTCCGCCAGCGGTTGCGCCAGCAGCCGCCACAGCTGGGTCGGCACCAACGAGGCATGCGTGCATCCCGCCAACGCCTCGTTCAGCGGGTGCATCTCGCGCACCGCCAACCGGGCGCCCGCCGCCAGCCAGCGCCAGACAATGCCCTGTCCGGAGACGTGAAACAGCGGCAATGACAGCAGCCAGCAATCTTCGCGCTGAAACGCCATCAACCCCAACACCCCGGCGGCGCTGGCCAGATGGTTGGCATAGCTGTGCGCGGCCGCTTTCGGCATGCCGCTGGAGCCCGAGGTCAACGTCAGCGTCGCCAGACGGTGCGCATCCCACGTCGGCAGGTCTGGCCAACGCGGCTCGGTCGAAGGCGGGGTCAATCGAATCACGTCTTCCGGCAGCGCCGGCAACGAGTCCGGGCCGAAGACAAAGGTCATATCCAATTCCGGCAACAGCTGCGCCAGCAGCGGCGTCGGCAAGGCGGGATTGAGCGGCAATAGGCGTGCGCCGCACTGCAACAGCGCCAGATAGGCCAGCAGCAGCGGATAGCTGTTTTTACCGCACAGCGCCACGCCGCAGCCCGGTTCAACGCCCTGATGCTGGAAATCCGCCGCCAGCTCATCCACCTGGCTCTGCAACGCCAGCCAGCTCAGCGGTTGTTCGCCGAGCATCAGCGCCGTCGCCTGCGGCTGAGTGCGGGCCCAGTGTCGCCACGGCCAATCGTTCAACGGCGCCATAGGCACTCCAACGCCGAGACATCCAGCAGCGGCAACGCGCTGCCCGGCCACGGGCGCAGCACCTGCGCCTGCATCAACCCCAGCGTATCCAGCCCCGGCACGGTGTCCGGCGTCAGCCAATGGGCGATGCGCGCCAGTTGGGTCAACCCCAGGCTGGATTCGAGGCTGGAGCTGATCACCGCCGTCAGGCCCGCCGCGTGCGCCTGCGCCACCAGCGTCTGGCAACGCGCCAGGCTGCCGACCAGCGTCGGCTTGATCACGATGGCCGCCACGCCCGGCTCGGCCTGCACCACAAAGTCCGCCTCCCGCACGCTCTCATCCCAGGCGATGGCGATACCGGTCGCCCGGGCGAAGTCGCGCGATTCATCACGGGTCTTGCAGGGCTCTTCCAGGAAAGAGATACGATCGCGCCATGCCGGGTTAACATACCTGGCGAAGCCGTCGGCCTTGGCGCGGGTCCAGCTGCGGTTGGCGTCCAGCCGCAGCCGCAGATCCGGCAACGCCTCCAGCAACACGTTGACGATCATGCCGTCCCGCACCGCCTCATACAGCCCCACCTTCACCTTGGCGACTTTCTCGCCCGGCAAAGCGCTCAATGTCTCGAACAGCTCATCCGGATCGCCGGTGCACAGCGGCGCCTTGCGAAAATCCGCCTGCATCGGCAAACGCTGCTCCAGCTCGGCCTGCGCACAGCTGAGCCCAAAGGCCACCGAGGGCAGCGCGCTGTGCTCCGGTTCGTTGCCCGCCAACCAGGCCTGCAGCCAGCCCAACGCGGCCTGTTCGGCCTGCGCCGGCGTTTCCCGGCTGAATTCCGGCAGCGGCGCGATTTCTCCCCAACCTTCACGCTCGCCCTGACACAGCTGCACCACCCATCCGTCACGCGTTTTCAACCGTTGATTGCGCAGCACCACGCCCGCCTCCATCGGCAGGCTGTAACGGTATAGCGCCGCGCTGCGGTTTGCCCCGTTCATTACGGGTTACGCTTGAATTTGCTGAAGTCCGGTTGGCGCTTCTCGTTGAACGCGTTGCGCCCTTCCTGCCCTTCGTCGGTCATGTAGAACAGCATGGTGGCGTTGCCCGCCAGCTCCTGCAAACCGGCCTGGCCGTCGCAGTCGGCATTCAGCGCCGCCTTCAGACAGCGCAGTGCCATCGGGCTGTTCTGCAGCATTTCGCGGCACCAGCGCACCGTCTCTTTTTCCAGTTCGGCCAGCGGCACCACGGTATTGACCAGGCCCATGTCCAGCGCGGCGGCGGCGTCGTACTGGCGGCACAGGAACCAGATTTCGCGCGCCTTCTTCTGGCCGACGATGCGCGCCATGTAAGACGCGCCCCAGCCGCCGTCGAACGAGCCCACTTTCGGACCGGTCTGGCCGAAGATGGCGTTATCCGCCGCGATGGTCAGATCGCACATCATGTGCAGCACGTGGCCGCCGCCGATCGAATAGCCGGCCACCATCGCCACCACCGGCTTCGGGCAGGTGCGGATCTGGCGTTGGAAGTCCAGCACGTTGAGGTGGTGTACGCCGCTGTCGTCGCGATAGCCGCCGTAGTCGCCGCGCACTTTCTGATCGCCGCCGGAGCAGAAGGCCTTATCGCCGGCGCCGGTCAGAATAATGACGCCGATGCCGTCGTCGTAACGGGCGTTGGCCAGCGCGTCGATCATCTCTTTGACCGTTTGCGGGCGGAACGCGTTGCGCACCTGCGGCCGGTTAATGGTGATTTTGGCGATGCCGTCGGCGGATTTTTGATACAGGATGTCTTCGAAATCGCCGGTGCAATCCTGCCAGGCGATAGCGGCATACAGGTGTTCTTCATTCGGATAAAGCATGTTCGGTTCCTTTAACCAGGGTTAACGAGAAATGTCTGCAGCTCGGCGACGAAATCCTGCGGATTGGCCAGATGCGCGTTGTGGCCGGCCTGCGGCACGATGCGCAACGGCAACCCGGCGTCGCGCGCCAGCCGTTGAAATTTGGGATCGTTCTCACCGCACAGCACCCGCAGCGGCACGGTCAGTTGGCGCAGCTGCGGCGCCAGATAAGGCTGCCGCCCGAGCGAGGTGGCTTCGAGCATGTCGGCAATCGCCGGGCCGCTGTTGACCGAACGCGCGGCGATCAGCGCCTGGCGGTGCACATGGCTAAGCTCTTTGAACACCGGCTGCTGATACCAGTCCGCCAGGACTTCGGCAATCAGCTCACTGCGAAAACGCGCCGCCCATCGTGCATCCTGCTCGCAACGATCGCGGCGCTGTTGTTCGTCCTCCAGCCCCGGATTGCCGCCCTCGACGATCACCCCTTGCAGGCCGTCATGGCGGCCGTGGCAAGCGTGATACATGGCGATGCGCCCGCCGAGCGAGTAGCCCACCAGCCAATAACGTTCAATATTGCGCAGTTGCAGGGTCGCGGCGATTTGCGCGCTGATGTCGTCGAAGCCGCGGCAGCCCACCGCCACGGAATCGCCGTGGCCGGGCAGATCGATGGCCAGCGACGGCCATTCCGGGCAGCGCGCGGCGATCACCCGCCATTCATTGTTGTTGCCGAGCAGGCCGTGCAGCCACACCAGCCACGGACGCCCCGCTTCGCCCTGTTGCAAAATTCGCGTCGCCAGCATCATTGCACCGCCATCTGTTGTACCAGGTATTGCAGGCTTTCGGCCCCTTCACTCGGCGACACCTGCAGTTCTATCAGCGTGGCGCCGCCGCGCCGCCAGCCTTGCTCAACCGCTTGTTGCAGCTGGCTCCAGTTCTCCGGCCGCGCGTAGTCAAGCTGGAACATCGCCGCCGCATGGCTGAACTCGACGTTCTGCGGCATGCAGTAAAAGCGCTGACGATCTTCTTCGGGCGTCGGCAGCAGCGAGAAAATTTGGCCGCCGTTGTTATTGACGACGATCAGCACCGTCGGCGCCGAGCAGTGGCGCAGCAGCGCCAGCGCATTGAGGTCATACAGTGCGGAAAGGTCGCCCACCACCGCCAACGTTGGCCTGGCGGTGGCACGTTGTACGCCGGCGGCGGTGGAAATCAGACCGTCGATACCGCTGGCGCCACGGTTGCTGAATACCGGGTAAGCGACGGGCAATGGCGTTAACGCGTCGATCAGTCGCACCACCAGGCTGTTGCCGAGAAACAGCTGGCCGTTCTCCGGCAACAGTTCCGGCAGGCGGTGCGCCAGCTGCGCTTCGCCAAAGTTATCGTACAGATGCGTGGACGCCGCCGTCAGCGCCTTATCCGCCAGCGCAGCCAGCCCGGCGGCCCACGGCGCGCGCGGTTGCGCCGGATGCTGCGCCAACCACTGCGCCACGCCGGCGCGCAGGCGCCGCCCCCGGTGCTGGGCCGGATCGAGCCGCCCCGGCAGCTCGTCGATGACCCAATACTCTTCCGGCCGGCACTGCGCCTGCCACTGCAGCAGGCGTTTGCCGGTCAAGCTGCCGCCGAACTGCACCACCAGCTGCGCGTCTTGCAACAGGCGCTGCGCCTGCGGATGCGCGAGCCATAAATCGGCACAGGGCAGCGGTTGCCCGGTCTGCGACAGTACATCGCCGATCAGTGGCCAACCCAGCGTTTCGGCCCATTCGGCCACCTGTGCGCCCTCTTGTGCGTTCATGCGGCCAGCCAGCACCACGCCGCGCTTTTGTCGCCAGAAAAACCAGTCCGGCTGCGGCAATGGCACTGCATGCGTCTCGCTTTCCTGCAGCCAAGGCCGATCGCTCTGCCACCAGTCGCCCAGCGCGGCGGACCAATCGGCATAGTGACGCTCATCGCCGCCGTACAGCGGTTCGGCGAACGGGCAGTTGATATGCAAAGCGCCATGCTGCAAGCGCGCCATCGCGCTGTCGACGCTGGAGGCCAGCCACGCGGCCGGAATATCCGGCGTAGGACGCGGCAGATCGATCGCCAGCGTCGGGTGGCTGCTGTAGAGGCCGTTTTGACGGATCGCCTGATTGGCGCCGCAGTCGATCAGTTCCGGCGGCCGATCGGCGGTGAGAAACACCAGCCGTTCACCGGTCAGGCCGGCTTCGATTAAAGCCGGGTAAAGGTTCGCCGCCGCGGTGCCGGACGTGACGATCACCGCCACCGGCTCACGCGCCGCCTTCGCCAGCCCGAGTGCCAGATGACCGAGCCCGCGCTCATCAAAATGGGTATGGCAGATAAACGATCGGTTGGCCGCGGCGGCCAGCGTCAGCGGCGTGGAGCGCGATCCCGGAGCGATACAAACATGCCGCACCCCATGGCGGGCCAGCGCCTCGAGCAGCACAGCCGCCCACCGGCGATTAAAAACACTTGTCGACATAGTTCGCTCACAAGTCAGTTAGCAGAGATCGTCTCCGACGCAGCCGACAGACGCCGCGCCTGTAGTTACGCTCTGTATTATATGAGGTGTTATTTTCACGGCTTTTGCGCCAGCGCAAGAACGCCGTATATCCCTGGGTGTTTACACCAGATAATTATTTGATTTAGAACAAAAAACAAACAATAAATACACAAACACTTTACACTTGCGGCGGCATCGGCTCAATCCGTCCATATAAAAACAAGGGAAATAGGGGTGCTCCAACGGCGGCTAGCGGGAAGTATAGGCGGGATAAGGAAAAGCTTTCGGTAAAACGGCGGAATGAACAACACAGTCTGAAGAAAAACACGGGGCGGCCTGCGCCGCCCCGATGGCATGGTTTATTTGCGAGCCAGCAACAATCCCAGCACCAGCCCGACGGTGGCGCCGATGCCCACGCTGTGCCAGGGTTTGTCCCGCACGTAGTCGTCGGTGCGGTGCACCGCTTCTTTGGCGCGCGCATAGTAAGATTCGCCGGTGTTCGCCCAGCGCGCTTTGACCTCACTCAGCGCCTGCTCGGCGTGCGACTTGATGTCGATGTAGGCCTGATCCGCGCGGTCGCCGGTGTATTGCAGCACTTCTTCCAGCGTCTCGGTCAGCATTCTCAGATCGTCATCCAGCGTAGTTTGCTCAGCATCCGTATGTCTTGCCATCGTGAGATCTCCGTGGTTGAAAAATTAAGCGTTCCTACACTATAGACAAGGATCGCCGCCTGCGGCCATCGGACTTTTACCCTAAAACACCACCTGCGGCCATCGGACTTTTACCCTAAAACACCAATTGCACCTTGGCAGCCTGGCGTTTATCGCCGGCAAACGTCAGCGCCTGCGCCAACTGCTCGCTGGCGAATTCCGCCGACAGCAACGGCAGCGGATCGATCACGCCGTCGGCCAGCCAGGCCACCGCCAACGTGAACTCCGCCACGAAGCGGAACGATCCAAGCAGATTCAGTTCCTTGGCAATCAACAACATCAGCGGAAAATCGGGGAAGCTGCCGCCCATGCCCACCTGCACCACAGTGCCTTTGGCGCGGGTGATCTCCAGACAGCGCTGCAGCGACTGCGGGTGCCCCGCCACTTCGAAGGCGACGTCAAAATACCCCTTGTCCTGCAGATAACCGCTAAAATCGTCGTCCGCGGCATGCAGGCACCGATCGGCCCCCATTTGCCTCGCGATCGCCAGGCAGCGCGGACTGAGATCGGCGCAGACAATCTCGGCGGCGCCCAGCGCTTTCAGCGCCGCCACCAGCAGGCAGCCGATCGGGCCAACGCCGGACACGAAAATCTTTTTCCCCGTCACATCGCCGGGCTGCTTCGCCGCGTGGACAGCCACCGCCAGCGGTTCGGCGAACACCATTACCCTGTCGTCGCGATCGGCAGCGTAAGGAATGCACTGCGCGCTATCCACCACTTTGTATTGGGTAAAAGCGCCGTCGACGTGCGGAAAATACATCGCGCTGCCGAAAAAGCGCATCTCGACGCATTGATTGCTTTGCTGCGCCAGACAGTATTTGCACTGCCCGCAGGGTTTGCTGGGATTGAGCGCCACCTTCTGCCCGACCGGCAGCTGCGGCGAATCGCTGGCGACCACCTCACCGATCACCTCATGGCCCAGCACCATCGGCTGACGCACCTGAAAATTGCCGACCTTGCCTTCCTGGAAGTAATGCAGATCCGAGCCGCAGATGCCGCCGCGGCTGATTTTTACCAGCGTTCCCTGCCCCCGATAATCCACTTCTTGCGCGATCACCGCCACGTCTCGCTTGCCATTGACCACGCAGGACTGGGTTTGAATTTTCATCTCCAGACTCCACGAAAAAAGATTACACCGCCGCAGACATGCCGCCATCGACAAACAGCAACTGCCCGTTGACGAAGGCGGAGGCGTCGGCGGCCAGGAACACCGCCGCGCCGATCAACTCCTGAGGATCGCCCCAGCGCGCGGCAGGCGTGCGTTGGGTCAGCCAGGCGGTGAATGCCGGATCGTCGGCCAGCGCCTGCGTCATCTCGGTTTTGAAGTAGCCGGGGGCGATGCCGTTGACCTGAATGTTGTAGCGCGCCAGCTCCACGCACATGCCGCGCGTCAGCATTTTCACCGCGCCCTTGGACGCCGCATAAGGGGTAATGGTGTCCCGCCCCAGCTCGCTTTGCATCGAACCGATATTGATTATCTTGCCGCGCCGGCGCGGCACCATATAACGCGCTACGGTCTGCGACACGATGAAGACCGCCTTCTGGTTGACGGCGATGATGTCGTCCCAGTCTTGCTCCGGAAATTCGGTGAACGGGTGGCGGCGCTGGATACCGGCGTTGTTGATCAAGACGTCTATCGCGCCGATGTCCGCTTCGATACGGTCGATGGCGGCATGCACCGCCTGGGAGTCGGTGACGTCGAACGCCGCCGCATCGGCGCGCAGCCCCTCTTCACGCAGGCGATCGGCGGCGTGCCGGGCATGTTCTTCGGTGGTGGCATTGATCAGAATATGCGCGCCTTGCTGTGCCAGGCCGCGCGCCAGCAGAAAACCAATGCCGCGCGAGGCACCAGTGATTAAGACGGTTTTGTTATCCAGAGAAAACAGGTTGTGCATGGTGATTCCCGGCCTTCAGGCCTCCAATCGGACAGACCTCTATCTCAGCCGATTGTTACCGGTAAAAACGTGATGGGAATCACTGAAAATAATGTTACGAAACCCTGTTACTTTTAACGTGATCTCACGCAATCCCTACAGGAAGAGTCAATACCTATCCCTTTTAAAATAGACAATTTTCAACAGCGTTACCGTCCTGGTTATCAGGAGATACTGCCGCACAGCGGCGCGGCAGCAACTCACTCGGCGGCACCGTTTGAGCCGGCATTCGGGTCCATCGGCGGCGTAGCGCGGGCTTTATCGCTGCGTGCCGCCCACCACAGACCGCTGTTTTTCATCGCATAGCCGAACAACAGGCCCACCAGCAGGGAAAGCGTCACCAGCGGCCAATCGCCGCCGCCGGCGAAGGTCGCACAGGCGCCGATAAAGGTGCCGGGTACGAATCCCAGCCACTGCTGTTTAGCCTGAATGCACATCAGGAACGCCACGATGCCGGTCAGCAGATACCCCAGCAGATTCCACTGCGGCGCCAGTTCGCTGCCGTGGATGATCGCCATTGCCCAGAAGACGCCGCTGCAGCAGGTCAACGCGCCGATCAACAGCCCTTTCAGTCCGCCCTGCGGGCAGGCGAAATACGCCGTGCAGCCGAGAAAGCCGGCCCAACCGATCAGGCCCAAACTGACGGCAACCCATCCCCAAACGCCGGACAGGATCCCGGTGGTGACGGCAATGGCGAAAAGAACGTTCATAAAGTGACCTGCAGCAAAAAGAAAGCGCGCAGTGTACCCGAAAATAGGCCAATTTATGCGATGAAAATCACACTATAAATGTAATTAAAGAATCATTAATTATAAAAAATAGATATTCATCACAAAGTAATTAGCGAGGGAACCCCACCCGGGACGTCTTCCATGCCAACAACAGGCACACCACGGTGCTGCCCAGGAACAGCAAATGGGTTGCCTGATTCAGATCGACGCGATCGACCACCACGCCCAGCAAGATCGGCACCCAGTTGGCGATATAAGCGATAACGTAAAACAGCGAAAGCAAGCGCGCATGGCTGGTCGGCGGCGAAATCAGGTTCACCAGGGTCGCGCTGCCGACGAAAATGGCGCCATAAGCATAGCCGGCCACCACCAGCCCCACCGCCGCCAGCCCAAGAGAATGCCACTGGATCGCCATGGTGAACACCACTGCCGCCAGCACCTGCGCCAGGCAACCGAACAACAGCGAATGACGGGCGTTAACGCGGCGGCTCAGGATCTGGCTGATACCGGCGATCAGCAGATACACCGCAATCGCATAGCCAAAGACGCCACGAGCGTGCAGGCCTAACAGCGTTTCCGCCACGCCGGGGCCGATTGCCAAAATACTGGCGGCCAGCGCCCAACAGATAAATAAAGCCCCTGCACACACAAAGAATTTACCGCCGGTGGCGCGCAAGCCATCGAGCAGCGAGCTTTTTTCTGTCTCGGCCGACGTAACATGGCTCGGCGCCGTAACCACGCCACGCGGCCACGAGAACATCACGCCCAATGCAGCCACGGCGGCCATGACCATGATGAAAACAAATGGCAGCGTCGTGGGATGGAAACCGGTCTGCAAGGCGATGCCGCTGAAGATCGGGCCCAGCGCCAATCCGGTGGTGAATGACAGCGTCGCGATCAACGCCGCATTTTTGCCGCCGTCGCGCGGCCCAAACCGCACCAACGCGATGTTCGCCGCGCCGGTTAGCGCCCCGGTGCCCACCCCGGCCAACAGCCGCGCCATCAGCATCATGGCAAAGGTATCAGCCCGCGCGAACAGCAGGGCGCCGCTCAACACCACCAGCAATGCCGGCACGATCATGCTGCGTAAATCCTTTACTTTGCCGGCCAGATTGCCGACGCCGAACAAAGAGATCAGCACGCCGGCGGCATAGGCGCCGTAGATGACGGTCAGACTGACCGAGCTTAGCGTAAGCTGCTGCTGATACAGCGGATAAAGCGGCGTCGGCGCGCTGCTGTTCAGCAATGCCGACATCAAAGCCAGCGCCAGGAACAATAAAATTGTCCTGCCCGACGCCTGAGCATTTTGCGGCGCCGCAATCTGGCTGGCGGTATTTTCTGACATGTTTCAACTCCCAAAGACGGCAGACGGCGGCCTGCCGTCGACATTTTCCTCACCCGGCCTGCCGGGAACGGCGCTTATCATAGCGTTCCGGCGACGGGCGAAGTATCGTCAAGAATGAATCACCCTGATGCATTCTTGCATCACCGGAGAAATAACCGCCGATGTGCAGCCCGCTAACCGTCTTTCTCTCCCCCCGGGCAGAACAACGCTTTATGATAGAAACCGTTATTGTTCGCCTGGCTCGGCCTGTGCCCCACGGCGCCGACAAATCTGCAGAGAGGAAATGGCATGATGAATTGGGACGACGCGCGCTTCTTTTTGGCCGTCGCACGCTGTGGCACGCTACGCAAAGCCGCCAACCAGCTGCATGTCGATCAGGCGACCGTCGGTCGACGGCTCTCCGCTTTCGAAGACGCTCTCGGTTCCAAGCTGTTTATCCGCACGCCGAAATCCTTCGCCCTCAGCCCGTTGGGGGAAGAAATGCTGGCGGACGTGATGAAGATGGAGAATGCGGTGCAGGCGATCAACCGCAAAGCCGCCAGCGGCGATGACAGCCTGCACGGCCACGTGAGCATCGCCACCACCGATACCCTGGCCGAAGCCTTCGTGATACCCGCGCTGCAAGATCTGCGGGAACGCTATCCGGCCATCACCGTCACGCTGTTGACGGCACTGAACATCGCCGATATCTCTTATCACGGCGCGGATCTGGCGATCCGCGGTGCACGCCCCGATGACGATGAACTGATCATCAAGCGGCTGGCCACCATCGAGATGGGCCTGTACGCCAGCCCGCACTATCTGGCTCGGCGAGGTATGCCGGTCAAAGGCGAGCAGCTGCGCGGTCACGATCTGCTGATGTTCCCGCGCGAGCTGGTGCCGCGCCACTGGAACAATTTCTGCGGCGAAGCCCTGCACGAGCCCAACGTCGTGCTGCAATGCAATTCACAGCTGCTGCTGCGCTCCGCCACTCGCAGCGGGCTAGGCATCGGCCTGCTCTCCGCGTTTCTGGCGGATAAAGACCCGGAGCTGGTGCGCCTGTTGCCAGAGAATAAAGACTGGGTGGATATCTGGCTGGTGCTGCATCCCGATTTGCAGCGTGCCGCCCGCGTGCGCGCGGTGGTGCAGGCGCTGGAAACGTCGTTTAGCGCCCATTACGGCTAAGTGCCGTTTCTCCATAAAAAAAGGCCGCCGAAGCGACCTTTTTACCGTCTGAAGCGTTATCAGAACGTCGGCTGCGCCATCTGCACCAGCGAAATCAGCGGCTGAGGATAAACCCCCAACAGCAGCACCAGCGCGGCTGAGATCAACACCACGACGCCACCGGCGGTCAACGCCCAGTTGTTCGGGGTGTCGCGCTGCAGCGATTCCGGCGCGCTGAGGAACAGGCTGACAGTCACGCGCAGGTAGTAGTACAGGCCAATGGCGCTGCCTACCACGACTGCGCCGGTCAGCCACCACAGGTGTGCGCTGACGCCCATCGCGATCACGAAGAACTTACCGATAAAGCCCAGCGTCATCGGGATACCGGCCAGCGACAGCATCATCACCGTCATTACCGCGGACAAGATTGGCTTATGCCAGAACAGACCACGGTAAGAGAACAGCGAATCCGCATCCGGGCCGCGGTACGGGCTGGACATCAGGCTGACCACGCCGAAGGCGCCCAGGCTGCTGAACAGGTAACCGGCCAGGTAAACGCCGGCGGTTTCCAGCGACAGCTGATGGGTTTGCACCGCAATCAGCGCCACCAGCAGGTAGCCCAGGTGAGCGATCGACGAGTAGCCCAGCAGACGCTTGATGTTGGTCTGGCTGATGGCCATCAGGTTACCGAACAAGATAGAGCAGAACGCGATGATCGACAGCACCAGACGCAGCGCTTCGTTGTCGGCGGCCGGGGCATACAGGAACAGACGCATCACGACCGCGAAGATCGCAATCTTGCTGGCGGTTGCCAGGAAGGTCGAGACCGGCGCAGGCGCGCCCTGATACACGTCCGGCGTCCACAGTTGGAACGGCACCAGCGACAGCTTGAAGCCCAGACCGACGATCATCATGCCCATACCGGCCAGGATCAGCGGCTGGTGCATCATGTTTTCCTGCAGGCTCTTGCCGAGGCCGGCCAGCGACAGATCGCCGGATTCAGCGTACAGCAGCGCCATGCCGAACAGCAGGAACGACGACGCGGCGGCGGACAGCAGCATGTACTTGATGGCGGCTTCCAGCGGGCGCTTCTGACGATAGGCATAACCCACCAGGCCGAACAGCGGCAGCGAGATCAGCTCGATACCGATGAACAGCGAAGCCAGATGGTTGGCGCTCGCCAGCAGGATGCCGCCCATGGCGGCGATCAGCACCAGCAGGTAGAACTCTTCGCGGTTATCCGGATAGCCGACCAGCCACGGATAGGCGAAGGTGCAGGTCGCCAGACTCGCCAGCAGCACCAGCCCGGTGTAGAACATCGAGTAACCGTCAACCCGCAGCAGCGGGGTGACGTCCATTGGGCCTGCCTGGCCGACAAAGTACAGCGAAAGCAGCGCCAGGTTGAGACCGATCACGGTCAGGGTGGCGTTGATAAAGTGGTCGCGTCGCCACGCAATGCCTAGCATCACAACCACCACCGTCAATCCGACGATCAACAGCGGCAGCAGTGCGATCAGTTGTTGAGGAGTTATTGTCATGGCGAATTACGGCCTTGTTGTTGAAATTGCTGAAACTGACGAACCAAACCAGTGTTGCACGTTGCTCATCGCCGCGTTGGAAGTATCCAGAATCGGCTGCGGGTAAACCCCCAGCAGAACCAGCAACACCACCAGCAGCAGAATGATGAACAGTTCGCGCGCGGTCATGCCCTGCAGCGGCTGGTCGGATTTAGGCGCACCGTAGTAAGCGCGCTGCATCATGATCAGCGAGTAAACCGAAGCGAACACCAGACCGAAGGTAGAGATCACGGTGATCACCGGCACCACCTGGTAGCTGCCGAACAGAATCATGAATTCACCGACGAAGTTACCGGTACCCGGCATCCCCAGCGTAGCCACGGCGAAGAACAGCGACAGCGCAGGGATGAACTTGATACGCCCCCACAGGCCGCCCATCTGACGCATGTCGCGGGTATGCAGACGCTCATACAGCTGGCCGCAGATAATAAACATACCGGCGGCGGACAGACCGTGCGCGATCATCTGGATCACGGCGCCCTGGTAAGCCAGCTGGCTGCCGGTGTAGATGGCAATCAGCACGAAGCCCATGTGCGATACCGAGGTGTAAGCGATAAGACGCTTGATGTCGGTCTGCGCGAACGCCATCCAGGCGCCGTAGAAGATGCCGATCACGCCCAGCCACATGGCGATTGGCGCGAACTCGTGCGAAGCCTCAGGGAACAGCGGCAGACTGAAACGCAGCAGGCCGTAGGCCGCGGTTTTCAGCAAGATGCCCGCCAGGTCGACGGAACCTGCGGTCGGTGCCTGGCTGTGCGCGTCCGGCAACCAGCCGTGCAGCGGCACCACCGGCATTTTCACCGCGAAGGCGATGAAGAAGCCCAGCATCAGCAGATATTGCACGTTGTGGGACATCGGCGTTTGCAGCAGGTCTTCGTAATCGAAGGTCCACACGCCGGTGGCGTTGTAATGCACGAACACCAGGCCCAGGATCGCAATCAGCATCACCAGACCGCTGGCCTGGGTGTAGATGAAGAACTTGGTCGCCGCGGTGATACGGGTTTTACCGTCCGACGCTTTGTGCCCCCACAGCGCGATCAGGAAGTACATCGGCACCAACATCATTTCCCAGAAGAAGAAGAACAGGAACATGTCGATGGCGAGGAACACACCGATAACGCCGCCCAAGATCCACAGCAGGTTGAGGTGGAAGAAGCCCTGATACTTCTGGATTTCACGCCAGGAACAGAGGATCGCCAGAACGCCCAGCAGACCGGTCAACACCACCATCAGCAGCGACAGACCGTCCAGCGCCAGGTGGATGGAGATGCCGAAGCGCGGGATCCACGGCAGCAGGAATTCGCTCTGCCACTGCGGAATGCCTTTCGGCGTGGTCAAGGTATAGCCGCCCTGCATCCACAACTGCAGAGAGAGCGCCAACGTCAGCCCCATTGCGATCAGCGCTATCCAGCGCGGCACCTTAGTACCGAAGCGCTCAAGCTGCCAGCACAGCAGACCGCCGATAAAGGGGATAAGAATTAGCCAAGGTAATAGCATGGCGTTTTGTGTCCCTTATACGAATAATTTCAAACTTTGTACGTAGCGCCTGCCCGGCGCTACGCCCGAAAAATGCGTCTGTTTAAATTATTCAATTAAACCAAAATCAACAGAGCCAATACGACCACTGCACCCACACCCATAGACGCTATATACCAACGCACCTGACCGTTCTCGCTCACCGTCAGACCGCGGTTCCCCCAGCGGGAGAAGACGGCCGGCAGGTTCATCAGCGAGTTCAGCGGATCGCGCTGCAGCAGCTTCGCAATGCCCAGGTACGGCTTGACGAACACTTTGTCATACAGCCAGTCGAAGCCCCAGGCATGGAACCACCAGGTCGAGAAGAAACGACCCGGCGCGCTGTTGGCGATGCTGTTGACCAGGCTGCGTTTGCCCAGCCACAGCGCGGCCGCCAGCAGAATGCCGACGATAGCCACCACGCCAGAGGTGATTTCCAGCGTCAGCACGCTGCCGTGCGCCAGTTCAGTGGTATCCGGCAGCACGCCCTGCAACGGCGGCACGATCATCGCGCCGACGAAGGTAGACAGCACCAGCAGAACCAGCAGTGGCAGGTGGTGAGTGATGCCTTTACCGGCATGCGCTTTGATTTTCTCTTCGCCATGGAACACGATGAAAATCATACGGAAGGTGTACAGCGAGGTCATGAACGCACCAACCAAGCCGGCCACCATCAGGTTGATATGGCCGTTGGCCATCGCGCCCGCCAGGATCTCGTCCTTACTGAAGAAGCCGGCCGTGACCAGCGGCAACGCAGACAGCGCCGCGCCGCCCACCAGGAAGCAGACGTACACCAGCGGGATGCTCTTGCGCAGGCCGCCCATCTTGAAGATGTTTTGCTCGTGGTGGCAAGCCAGGATCACCGAACCGGACGACAGGAACAGCAGCGCCTTGAAGAACGCGTGGGTCATCAGGTGGAAGATCGCCGCGTCCCATGCCTGCACGCCCAGCGCCAGGAACATGTAACCGATCTGGCTCATGGTGGAGTAAGCGAGCACGCGCTTGATGTCGGTCTGCACCAGCGCGGCGAAGCCGGCCAGCAGCAGAGTGACCGCACCGACGATGCCCACCAGGTGCAGCACTTCCGGCGCCATCAGGAACAGGCCGTGCGTACGGGCGATCAGATAGACGCCCGCGGTCACCATGGTCGCCGCGTGGATCAGTGCGGAAACCGGGGTTGGGCCCGCCATCGCGTCCGCCAACCAGGTTTGCAACGGCAGCTGCGCCGATTTACCGACCGCGCCGCCCAGCAGCATCAGGGTCGCCCAGGTGATGGCCGTGTCGCCCACCGCCAGTTTCTGCGGCGCCAGGATCATCAGCTCGCGGATGTTCAGCGTGCCCAGCTCGTTGTAGAGGATGAACAGCGCGAACGCCAGGAACACGTCGCCCACGCGGGTGACGATAAAGGCTTTCATCGCCGCCGCGCCGTTGGCCGGATCTTTATAGTAGAAACCGATCAACAGGTAGCTGCACAGGCCCACGCCTTCCCAACCCAGATACATCAGCAGCAGGTTGTCCGCCAGCACCAATACCACCATGCTGGCGATAAACAGGTTGGTGTAAGCGAAGAAGCGCGAATAGCCCTCTTCACCGCGCATGTACCAGGAAGCGAACATGTGGATGAAGAAGCCGACGCCGGTGACCACCGACAGCATGGTCAGCGACAGGCCGTCCAGCACCAGGGTCACGCCGATATTGAAGTTGCCGACGGCCATCCAGGTCCACAGGCTTTGCTCGAACAGCTGCACGCCGGCGGCTTTCTGGGCGAAGAAATCCATCGCCACATACACCGTGACCAGCGCAGCCAGGCCGATAGAACCCACGCCGACGGTGGCCGCCGTGTTTTCAGACCAACGACCGCGGGAAAATGCCAACAGCAGGAACCCGATCAGCGGTAGCAGAATTGTTAAATATAATAGGTTCATCCGCGCATCTCACTGACAGTATCAATATTCAGGGTATGACGACGACGGTAGAGCTGCAGCAGCAGCGCCAGGCCGATACTGGCCTCGGCTGCCGCCAGGCTGATCGCCAGGATGTACATCACCTGCCCATCCGCCTGGCCCCAGTAGCTTCCCGCCACGATAAACGCCAACGCCGCAGCGTTGATCATCACTTCCAGGCTGATCAGCATAAACAGCAGGTTGCGGCGCACCAGCAGCCCGGTCAGCCCGAGCACAAACAGGATAGCCGCCAGGATCAGGCCGTGTTGAAGAGGGATCATGCTTGCTCCTCCGATTTTCTTCTCGCCATTTCGCCACTCGCCGGCGCGTTGCTCAGCACCTCGCCAGGCTTGTGCTCGCGGCCGATATGGAAGGCGACAACCAGACCCGCCAACAGCAGCATTGAAGCCAGCTCAACCGCCAGTACGTAAGGCCCGAACAGGCTGATACCCACCGCCTTCGCGTCGACCATCTCACCGCTGATACCCTGATCGGATACGCTGCGGATCGCGACGATCAATACCACCAGCAGCGCCAGCGACAGCAGGCCAGGCCCGATCCACACCGTCGGCTTCATCCAGTCGCGCTCTTGCTGCTGCACGTTGCCGAGGTTCAGCATCATCACCACGAACACGAACAGCACCATGATGGCGCCCGCATAGACGATGATTTCCAACGCGGCGGCAAAGTAGGCGCCGAGAGAGAAGAAGACTGCCGAGATCGCCAGTAACGAGACGATCAGATACAGCAGCGCATGCACAGGGTTGGTATGGGTGATCACGCGAATCGTCGCGGCCACCGCAATCAAACCTGCCAGATAAAATGCAATTTCCATGCTTGCTGGCTCCTTAGGGCAACAGACCTTTGACGTCGATCGGTTTGGCTTCGTTTTCGGCTTCGCCTTTGGCTTTGCCGTCAATCGCCATACCGGCCATCCGGTAGAAGTTATATTCCGGATATTTACCCGGCCCCGAGATCAACAGATCTTCTTTTTCGTACACCAGATCCTGACGCTTGTACTCACCCAGTTCGAAATCCGGCGTCAGCTGGATAGCGGTAGTCGGGCAAGCCTCTTCGCACAGGCCACAGAAAATGCAGCGCGAGAAGTTGATGCGGAAGAACTCCGGATACCAACGGCCGTCTTTCTGTTCCGCTTTTTGCAGCGAGATACAGCCGACCGGGCAGGCCACCGCACACAGGTTACAGGCGACGCAGCGCTCTTCGCCGTCCGGATCGCGCGTCAGCACGATGCGGCCACGGTAGCGCGGCGGCAGGTAAACCGGTTCTTCCGGATACATCTGGGTTTCGCGCTTGGCGAAGGCATGCATGCCAATCATCCAAATGCTGCGCACCTGGGTGCCGAAACCAACCACTAACTCTTTCAATGTCATGGTTTATTCACCCCTTATTGAGCGTTGTACAAAATGACCGCGGCGGTTGCCAGCAGGTTCAGCAGCGTCAGCGGCAGGCACACTTTCCAGCCGAAGGACATCACCTGGTCATAACGCGGACGCGGCAGCGCGGCACGGATCAGGATGAACATCATCATGAAGAAGGCCGTTTTCAACGCGAACCAGATGAATGGCGGCAGGAACGGACCCTGCCAGCCGCCGAAGAACAACGTCACAATCAGGGCGGACACGGTGACGATACCGATGTATTCCCCCACGAAGAACAGACCGAACTTCATGCCGGAATATTCGATGTGGTAACCGTCGGCCAGTTCCTGCTCGGCTTCCGGCTGGTCAAACGGGTGGCGGTGACACACCGCCACGCCGGCGATCGCGAAGGTCACGAAGCCGAAGAACTGCGGAATGACGTTCCAGACGTGCGCCTGGGATTCAACGATGGCCTGCATGTTGAACGAATCCGCCTGCATCACCACGCCCATCAGCGACAGGCCGATGAACACTTCGTAGCTCAGGGTTTGCGCGGAGGCGCGCATCGCGCCCAACAGCGAGTATTTGTTGTTGCTCGACCATCCGGCGAACAGCACGGCGTACACCGCCAGGCCGGCCATCATCAGGAAGAACAGAATGCCGATGTTGAGATCGGACACCGCCCAGGTCGGGCTGACCGGAACGATGGCAAATGCCAGCAACAGGGAAGTAAAGGCGATCATCGGCGCCAGGGTGAAGATCACCCGGTCGGAGAATCTCGGTACCCAGTCTTCCTTGAAGAACATTTTGATCATGTCGGCGACCAGCTGCAGCGAGCCGCCCCAGCCTACGCGGTTCGGTCCGTAACGGTTCTGGAACAGGCCGAGCAGGCGGCGTTCGCCGAAGCTCATGAACGCCCCGCACGCCACGACCACCAACAGGATCACGACCGCTTTAAGAACGGCGATCAGAATGTCGATCACCTCAGGGGTAAACCAGCTCATCGTGCTGCCTCCCGCAGATTGTCTACCTTAGCACCCACCAAAATCGGCGGGATCCCTGGCAAGCCGAGCGGCAAACCAACCTGGCCCTGGGTCAGGGTTTCACTCAGACGTACCGGCAGACGCAAGGTCTGGCCCGCACAGCTGAACTCCACCAGGCTGCCCGCGTTGACGCCAAGGGTCGCCGCGTCGGCCGGGTTGACCATCACGTAAGCTTCCGGCATGCGCTGCTGGATCACGTGAGAGCGCTGCGACATTTCATCGCTGCCGAACAGGTGGTAGTAAGGCGCGACACGCCAGCCGTCGTTCGGATTGAAGGCGGCTGGCACGCGGTCGAAGTAACCGAGGCTGCCCTCCCCCGCTTCGATCAGGCGCACGCCCGGATCGCCGTGGCGCAGTTTGCCGCCCACTTCGGCCTGGAACTTGTTCCATGCCTGCGGTGAGTTCCAGCCTGGCGCCCAGGCGAACGGGATCTGCTGACGATCGGCCAGCGGGCTGTTGTTCCCTTCCATCGAGAAGGCGAACATGGTGTCTTTATCCTGCGGCTGACGCGGCTCGTGCACGCTGATGTTGGCGCGCATGGCGGTACGGCCGCTGGAACGGTGCGGCGAACGCGCCAGCTTCTGACCGCGAATGCGGAACGTCGCGTCCGGCGCGGCATCGACGATGCCCTGCAGCTGCGGCAACGCGGCGACGCAAGCGGCGATCACGTCATCGAGCTGAGTCCAGTCCACATGGCGGCTGGTGTAGGTGGAGTGCAGCGAGTGCATCCAGCGCCAGCTTTCCAGCATCACGGTGAACTGATTCTTCTTGGCGTCGTCGTAGTAAGCCGGATCGTATACCTGGAAGAAGCGCTGCGCGCGGCCTTCCTGGTTGATCAGCGTACCGTCGCTCTCGGCAAAGCTGGCCGAGGAGAGGATCAGGTTGGCTTTGTCCATGATCGCGGTGCGCTGGTGATCGGCGACGATCAGGTTGTTGACCTTGGCCAACGCTGCGTCCACCTGCGCCGCCGGCGCATGGCGATAGAGATCGTTTTCCATCACGATGGCGGTATCGGCTGCGCCGCTCGCCAGCTGTTCCAGCGCCTGATCGAGCGAACCGCCGCCGATCATCGCCAGGCCCATGCTGTTGGCGGCGCCCGCCACGAAGGTGATGCCGACATCGGAACCGCGACCCTTCAACGCTTTGGCGATGTTGGCCGCCGCTTCGATGATGGCTTCGCTGCCGGCGTTGCTGCCGGTAATGATCAGCGGTTTGCGTGCGCCGGTCAGCGCCTGCACGATGATATCGACTTTCTTGTTCAGGCCTTCGGCCAGATCGTTTACCGCCGGTGCCGCGCTATCCAGCGCGTGCGCGATGGCGAAGCCGAAGCGCGCCTGCTCGTCAACCGGCGCGCGGTAGTTCCAGGCGGCGATGTCGTCCAGGCGAGTGTTGTCGACGTTGGTGGTGAACAGCGGGTACTTGGCGTGCTGGCCGATGTTCTGCACCGCCGCGATCTGCCAGTCGGCAACGCGCTGCGCCGCCGCCATCGCGCGGGCTTTCCCCTTGACGGCCTGACGCACGGACAGCGCGATGCGCGCGCCGGTTTGCGTCAGGTCTTCGCCCAGCACCAGCACCGCGTCGTAATCTTCGATCTCACGCAGCGCCGGCGTATGAACGCCGCCGTTCTTCAGCACGTTCAGCATCAGCGCCAGGCGTGATTGCTCCGCCTGAGCGATACCGGTGTAGTAGTTCTCGGCGCCGACCAGCTCGCGCAGCGCGAAGTTGCTTTCCAGGCTGGCGCGCGGGGAGCCGATGCCGATGGTTTTCTTCGCCTGACGCAGGATGTCCGCCGCGCCCTGCATCGCCTGCTCGGCGTTCAGGGTGATCCAGTCATCGCCGCGCAGCTGCTGCGGTTGACGCGGACGATCTTTCTGGTTGACGTAGCCGTAACCGAAACGGCCGCGGTCGCACAGGAAGTAGTGGTTCACGCTGCCGTTGTAACGGTTTTCGATACGGCGCAGCTCGCCATAGCGCTCGCCCGGGCTGGTGTTACAGCCGATGCTGCACTGCTGGCAAATGCTCGGCGCGAACTGCATGTCCCATTTACGGTTGTAGCGTTCGGAGTGCGTTTTGTCGGTGAAGACGCCGGTCGGGCACACTTCCACCAGGTTGCCGGAGAACTCGCTTTCCAGCGTGCCGCTTTCCGGGCGACCGAAGTAGACGTTGTCGTGCGCGCCGTACACGCCGAAGTCGGTGCCGTCCGCATAGTCTTTGTAGTAACGCACGCAGCGGTAGCAGGCGATGCAGCGGTTCATCTCGTGCGAGATAAACGGCCCCAGCTCCTGGTTGTTGTGGGTACGCTTGGTGAAGCGGTAGCGGCGGAAGCTGTGGCCGGTCATTACCGTCATATCCTGCAGGTGACAGTTACCGCCTTCTTCACAGACCGGGCAATCGTGCGGGTGGTTGGTCATCAACCACTCGACCACGCTTTCACGGAACTGCTTCGCTTCGCCGTCATCGATGGAGATGAAGGTGCCATCGGATGCCGGGGTCATACAGGACATCACCAAACGGCCGCGCGTATCTTCCGCGTTTTGGTATTGCTTTACCGCACATTGGCGGCAAGCGCCGACGCTTCCCAGCGCCGGATGCCAGCAAAAGTAAGGAATATCAAGGCCGAGGGAAAGACAAGCCTGCAGCAGGTTGTCCGCCCCGTCTACCTCATACTCTTTGCCGTCTACATGAATCGTAGCCATAGTCAGCATGCTTCCAAGTGGCCTGCCTTGCGGCAGGCGTTAATCAAAAATTCTGGCCGTGTTCGGGCGAGTTCGGCTTACCAGCGCTGCTTCAGCAGATTGTTCGGCTGAATGCCGCAAATCGCATGGGCGTTGCCGAAGTGCTGCACGGCGATACCCGCCTCGAACTCTTCACGGAAATATTTAATCGCGCTTTGCAGTGGCTCTACGGCACCTGGCGCGTGGGCGCAGAAGGTTTTGCCCGGGCCGAGGGAGCGGCACAGCTGTTCGAGGGTTTCGATATCCCCCGGCTGCCCTTCGCCGTTTTCCAACGCACGCAGGATCTTCACGCTCCACGGCAGGCCGTCGCGGCATGGCGTACACCAGCCGCAGGACTCGCGGGCGAAGAACTCTTCCAGGTTACGCACCAGCGGCACCATGCCGATCTCGTGGTCTACCGCCATCGCCAGCGCGGTGCCGAGACGGCTGCCGGCTTTGCCGATCGCGCCGTATTCCATCGGCAGGTCGAGGTGATCGGCGGTCAGGAAGTCGGTGCCCGCGCCGCCCGGCTGCCAGGCTTTGAAACGCAGACCGTCGCGCATGCCGCCGGCGTAGTCTTCCAGGATCTCGCGCGCGGTAGTGCCGAACGGCAGCTCCCAGACGCCCGGATTTTTCACCCGGCCGGAGAAGCCCATCAGCTTGGTGCCTTTGTCTTCACTGCCGGAGATGCCGGTGTACCACTCCACGCCGTTCGCCAAAATGGCCGGCACGTTGCACAGCGTTTCGACGTTGTTGACGCAGGTCGGCTTGCCCCAGACGCCGGCACTGGCCGGGAATGGCGGCTTGGAACGCGGGTTGGCGCGGCGGCCTTCCAGCGAGTTGATCAGCGCAGTTTCTTCGCCGCAGATGTAACGGCCGGCGCCGGTGTGCACGATCAGCTCGAAATCAAATCCGGTGCCGAGAATGTTCTTGCCCAGATAGCCGGCTTCGGTGGCTTCCGCGATGGCGCGACGCAGATGCGCCGCTGCTTCGATATATTCGCCGCGCAGGAAGATGTAACCGCGGTAGGCTTTCAGCGCGAACGCGGAGATCAGCATGCCTTCCACCAGCAGGTGCGGCAGCTGCTCCATCAGCAGACGGTCTTTATAGGTGCCCGGCTCCATCTCATCGGCGTTACACAGCAGGTAACGGATGTTCATGGATTCGTCTTTCGGCATCAGGCTCCACTTCAAACCGGTGGAGAAGCCCGCGCCGCCACGGCCCTTCAGCCCGGAGTCTTTCACCAGGCCGACGATCTCGTCCGGGGCCAGGCCTTTGAGGGCCTTTTCTGCGCCGGCATAGCCGTTTTTGCTGCGGTATTCGTCCAGCCACAGCGGCTGCTTGTCATCGCGCAGACGCCAGGTCAGCGGATGCGTTTCGGGAGTGCGTACAATGTGCTTGGTCATTGATACTGCTCCAGTAGCGTCTCGATATCTTCAGGCTTCAACTGACTGTGAGTGTCCTCATCAATCATCATGGTCGGCCCTTTATCGCAGTTGCCCAGACAGCAGGTCGGCAGCAGCGTGAAGCGGCCATCAAAAGTGGTTTGACCCGGCTTGATGTTCAGCTTCTTCTCGATAGCGGCCTGAATGCCCTGGTAACCGGTGATGTGACAAACAACGCTGTCACAATAACGGATCACGTGACGTCCTACTGGCTGACGGAAAATCTGGCTGTAGAACGTGGCCACGCCTTCTACGTCGCTGGCGGGGATGCCCAGCACTTCCGCGATGGCGTAAATCGCACCGTCCGGAACCCAGCCGCGCTGCTTCTGCACAATTTTCAGTGCTTCGATGGAAGCGGCGCGCGGATCCTCGTAATGGTGCTTTTCGTGCTCGATCGCATCACGTTCTTCCGCGCTCAGTACAAATGCATCAACGCCGCTCTGAGGAGCGGCTGCATTGATGGGCTCGAGCGCATCGTTGACTGCGTGATTGTCTTTTTGATCATGCATAGTTAGCGGTCCACATCTGACATTACAAAATCGATACTACCCAGATAGACGATCAGGTCGGAAACCAGGCTGCCTCGGATGACCGATGGGATCTGCTGCAGGTGCGCAAAGCTCGGCGTACGTACCCGGGTGCGGTAGCTCATGGTGCTGCCGTCGCTGGTCAGGTAGTAGCTGTTGATCCCTTTGGTGGCTTCAATCATCTGGAATGATTCGTTGGCTGGCATCACCGGGCCCCAGGAAACCTGCAGGAAGTGGGTGATCAGCGTTTCAATGTGCTGCAGCGTGCGCTCTTTCGGCGGCGGCGTGGTCAGCGGGTGATCGGCCTTGAACGGGCCTTCCGGCATGTTGTTCAGGCACTGTTCGAGGATACGCAGGCTCTGGCGCAGCTCTTCCACCTTCAGCATCACGCGGGTGTAGCAGTCGCTGTTGCCGTCGCCCACCGGCACTTCGAAGTCGAAGTTCTCATAGCCGGAGTAAGGACGCCATTTACGCACGTCGAACTCAACGCCGGTAGCACGCAGGCCGGCACCGGTCACACCCCACTCCAGCGCTTCCTTGGCGTTGTAAGACGCTACGCCGATGGAACGGCCTTTCAGGATGCTGTTCTTCAGCGCCGCTTTCACGTAAGAATCCAGACGTTTCGGCATCCAGTCGAGGAATTCACGCAGCAGGCGATCCCAACCGCGCGGCAGATCGTGCGCGACGCCGCCGATGCGGAACCAGGCCGGGTGCATACGGAAGCCGGTAATCGCTTCCACCAGATCGTAGATTTTCTGACGGTCGGTAAAGGCGAAGAACACCGGGGTCATCGCGCCGACGTCCTGAATGAAGGTGGAGATATACAGCAGGTGGCTGTTGATACGGAACAGCTCGGACAGCATCACGCGGATAGTGTCGACGCGCTCAGGCACCTTAATGCCGGCCAGCTTCTCGACCGCCAGCACGTAAGGCATTTCGTTCACGCAGCCGCCGAGATACTCGATGCGGTCGGTGTACGGAATGTAGCTGTGCCAGGATTGACGCTCGCCCATCTTCTCGGCGCCGCGGTGGTGATAACCGATGTCCGGCACGCAGTCGACGATCTCTTCGCCGTCCAGCTGCAGAATGATGCGGAACGCACCGTGCGCAGACGGGTGGTTCGGGCCGAGGTTGAGGAACATGAAGTCTTCGTTCTCGGTGCCGCGCTTCATGCCCCAGTCTTCCGGCTTGAAGGTCAGCGCTTCCATCTCCAGATCTTCTTTCTGCTTGGTCAGCACGAAAGGATCGAATTCGGTGGCGCGCGCCGGGTAGTCCTTGCGCAGCGGGTGCCCTTCCCAGGTCTGCGGCATCATGATGCGCGACAGGTGCGGGTGGCCGTCGAAGGTGATGCCGAACATTTCCCAGGTTTCGCGCTCATACCAGTTGGCGTTCGGGAATACCTTGGTCGCCGTGGGCACGTGCAGGTCTTTTTCAGACAGCGCCACCTTCAGCATGATGTCGCGGTTGCGCTCGATGGAAATCAGATGGTAGAAAACGGAGAAATCCGCAGCGGGCAGGCCGTCGCGGTGGGTGCGAAGACGTTCGTCCACGCCATGCAGATCGAACAGCATGACATACGGCTTCGGCTGTTTTCTCAGGAACGTCATTACTTCCAGTAACTGGTCAGGTTTAACCCATACCACGGGCATGCCGGTACGGGTGGCCTGAACAGTAAAGGCTTCCGGCCCAAAACGGTTGCGCAGTTCGCCGATCACCGGGTCGTCAAGGTGATCTCGGGTCTGCCAGGCAGGCAAGGCGTCGTGCGTCGTCAAATCTGTCATAATTTTTTTTCACCACACTAAAGGGTTATTCGCCGCAAGTTTCACTTTTCGCTGTGTTAACCAATAGCGCACTAAGATGGACGTTAAATGAACGTCTTAAATCTCGTCAGGCGTCCGGAGGTTGGTCACCGCGATGCGCTCGCCGTGTTTACGCTCTCTTTCAGACTGCATATTGGCGCGGTAAACGCCCTGATCGCCGACAACCCACGACAGCGGGCGACGTTCTTTGCCGATAGATTCCTGCAGCAGCATCAGCGCTTGCATGTAGGCTTCCGGACGCGGTGGGCAGCCGGGAATGTACACGTCGACCGGCAGGAACTTGTCCACGCCCTGCACCACGGAATAGATGTCGTACATACCACCGGAGTTGGCGCAGGCGCCCATCGAGATCACCCACTTCGGTTCCAGCATCTGCTCGTACAGGCGCTGGATGACCGGGGCCATCTTGGTGAAACAGGTACCGGCCACCACCATCAGGTCAGCCTGACGCGGGGAGGCGCGCAACACTTCCGCACCGAAACGCGCCACGTCGTGAACGGCGGTAAACGACGTCACCATCTCCACGTAACAGCACGAAAGGCCGAAGTTATACGGCCAAATAGAGTTTTTACGCCCCCAGTTCACCATGTCATGCAGCGCATGTTCGAGTTTACCCATGTAAACCGTGCGGTGGACCTGTTGTTCCAGGGGATCGGCGACGATCTCCTGTTTTTGCAGGGGATAACGGTCGTTCTCACCGTTCGGGTCTATGCGGGTGAGCGTATAGTCCATCTTAATGCCTCGCTGTTACTGCGGATGACTGTTGGTGTTAGTGATCGTGCTCGGTTTGCTGCGGCGTTGGGAACGCGCCGGAGTCCAATCCAACGCGCCGATGCGCACCAGATAAACCAGACCGGCCAATAGCACCAAAATGAAAATGGCGGCTTCGATAAAGCCTACCCAACCGCTCTCGCGAACCGAGACCGACCAGGCATACAGGTATAAGGCTTCAACGTCGAAAATAACGAAGAACATGGCCACCAGGTAGAACTTGGCGGACAAGCGCATGCGCGCCGTGCCGACCGAGTCGATGCCTGATTCAAACGGGGTGTGTTTGGCGCGCGCCCGGGCTCTCCCGCCCAAGAAGAACGCGCCCAGCAGCATTAAGCCGCAGAGCCCGATAGCCACAACGAGAAATACGGCGAGCGCCCAGTGATGAGCGATAACTTCAGTGGTTGTTGACATACTCTATGCTTACTCATCAAAAGTGGCGTCGATCGCACTGCTCTTGTCACCGGCAGTTAGTGCGCCACATCGATTTAAGGGAAGGATAAATAACCACACAAACAAACTGCTTTTACAGCGAGTTAGGCAGCGTTTTTCTGTGGGCTTTTTACTCCTTTCTATAACCTTTTGTCAACTTTGACAAAAGTATCTACACACTAGTTTACATACGTATCATTTGATTAACATTTGATGCGCCAGGGACAGGCTAAATCGTGTCAGTTAATTTTTGTGTAGAAACAGATAGATATAAACCAACATGCACATTTCAGTTTTACTATACCATTGTCTCAGGAATTCCCTGTTCTTCCACTCACTACCTAGGGGTATTTTTTTGATCCAGGACACGTTTTCAGCATAAATCCTCAAAAAAAGTGTGGCCCTTTAACAATTTTCCTCAAATTGAGCCGCAAAAACGGCCGCTATAAGCTAACAAAATACCCCTGCTATTACCATGCCTTTAACCCATTCAATCTTATTGCTCAAAAAACGAACTTAGCGTATTAAACCCGGCCAAACTCTCTTTTCATTAACGCTTAAAAGTTAACAAAACAGCCAACTCAATTGAAAATACAAGCCAAATACATATAAATAAATTTTTAGGTAAAAAAAGGGCAAAAAAAACCTCCGCCGAAGCAGAGGTTTTTCATCAGATATCGCGCCGCGACGTTATTCTTCTTCGTCCACCAGGCTGGCGTCATCCTGATCGCTCTGGAGACCGCCTTCCGCACCGTTGAAGCCATAGCCGTCATTGCCACCCTGCATCGCGCTGAAGATGGCCATCGCCAGCTCGTTGCTGCACTGCGCGTTTTTGCACAGCGCATACTGGGTATCCGGCAGCGGCGGCAAACCTTCCACCGCGCCCAGCACCCGCAGATCGGGGCTCATCATCTCGATCGGCCGTGCGGTCACGCCCAGGCCGGCTTTACAGGCCGCCCGCACCGCGGACAGCGTGGAGGCGACGTAGGCGATACGCCACGGAATACCGGCTTCGTCCAACTGTTTAATCGCCAGCGCGCGGAACGGGCTTGGCTCATCCATTACCACCAGCGGGATCGGTTCGCCGGCCTGATAGTGATAATCGGCGGCGCAATACCACAGCGTCGGCGACGTGCGCAGCACGATGTGCGGGTGCCCGGCCGGATCCGCCGTGGTCACCGCCAGATCGATCTCGCCCTCTTCCAGCAGATCAACCATCGTCGTACTGCGCTTTACGCGCACGTCAATGGCCAGCTTCGGATAGATGGCGGTCACGCGGTTCAACAGGAAAGGCAGAATGGTATCGGCGGTGTCGTCGGAAGCACCGATGGTCAGAACACCTTTTATATTGTTGTACATCAGCGAGGTACAGGCTTCGTCGTTAAAGCGCAGGATCTTCCTGGCATAACCGAGAAGCTGAATACCATGCTCAGTCAGGAGTTTGTTGCGCCCATGGCGGGCAAACAGTTCTTTGCCGACCAGTTGCTCTAATCGCTGCATTTGTTGACTGACGGCTGATTGAGTACGGCAAACGGCAACAGCCGCCGCGGCGAAGGTATTCAAATCAGCAACCGCAACAAAGGTTCTTAGCAGATCGAGGTCGAGATTAAGTATCGGACGATTTGCAGTTGTCATAGTGTATTCTTCACTTTTTTAAATTCTAATTTACGAACTACTACCCTGGTGTGTTTCTCAGACGCCGTTGAAAAGGACGGCGCCTGTTATGACAGTACCCCACTCATAAGTGGAGGGCAAAAAAATTACTTATGATTCGTTACCTCTATCGCTTTTTAAAATGCGATCTATCGATGGTGCTTATAGAACGCGGGGGACTGAATACCGGTGAAAAGGGAAAACCCCCACCGAACCTGAGATTTTACTCATTCATACTGCCTGATTTCCACTCCATTCGTGCTACTGAGAACCCTTATCAACCGGCCTTCAGACTGCATTCCAGAGCAAAAAAGATAAATAATTAACGGTACCGACTTCGTGTGACTACTCAATGAATTTAATAAATTCAATCATTAAGATTTTTGCTTTAAATAATAATCTTATAACCACATAAACAATGCTTAAGGTAAAATATAAAGTAAAGCTAATGTAAATATGTCATTTTCCTTAGTGTGGTGCGCGAACCGACACCCCGCTATCAGACTACTCCGGTATTATCGTTCCTTTACAGTTTATTGAAGCCTATTCTCCCTTTCGGCTTATCAGTTCACTGCTGCCGGCCGCGATCGCCGGCACGTCTCGTTTATCGACGCTTGATTTAACAGAACAAAACCCTAGTAAAATTATAGTTCATGAAATTATGAACCACAAAATAACTTTACCTTTGCTTATCATAACTAAAATCCCCCGTTACGACATGCATTTGCACCAAAGGCGTGCAAAACCCTTCAAAAGCAACTACGCCAGGAGTACATTGGGCGGGTTGCGGCGTCCCACGGTAGGAGCGCCCCTATCCCAGCAAAAGGCTCAACTTTTTATGTCCCCCATTGAGAAATCCAGCAAACTGGACAACGTCTGCTATGACATTCGCGGCCCGGTGCTTAAAGAAGCTAAACGTCTTGAAGAAGAAGGCAACAAAGTCCTGAAACTGAACATCGGCAACCCTGCCCCGTTCGGTTTCGACGCCCCGGACGAAATCCTGGTCGACGTGATCCGCAATCTGCCCACGGCGCAAGGCTACTCCGACTCCAAGGGCCTCTTCTCGGCGCGTAAAGCGATCATGCAGCACTATCAGGCGCGCAACATGCGTGACGTGACCGTTGAGGATATCTACATTGGCAATGGCGTCTCTGAGCTGATCGTCCAATCCATGCAGGCGCTGCTCAACAGCGGCGACGAAATGCTGGTACCGGCGCCGGACTACCCGCTGTGGACCGCTGCGGTATCGCTGTCCGGCGGCAAGGCCGTGCACTACCTGTGCGATGAGCAGGCCGGCTGGTTCCCGGATCTGGACGATATCATCAGCAAGATCACCCCGCGCACCCGCGGTATCGTGATCATCAACCCAAACAACCCGACCGGCGCGGTTTACAGCAAAGCGCTGTTGGAACAGATCGTCGAGATCGCCCGTCAACACAACCTGATCATCTTCGCCGACGAGATCTACGACAAGATCCTGTACGACGACGCCGAACACCACTCGATCGCCGCACTGGCGCCAGATCTGCTGACCGTGACCTTCAACGGCCTGTCGAAAACCTACCGCGTGGCGGGCTTCCGCCAGGGCTGGATGGTGCTGAACGGGCCGAAGAAGCACGCCAAAGGCTATATCGAAGGGCTGGAGATGCTGGCTTCGATGCGCCTGTGCGCCAACGTGCCGATGCAGCACGCCATTCAGACCGCGCTGGGCGGTTATCAGAGCATCAGCGAATTCATTCAGCCCGGCGGCCGCCTGTACGAACAACGCAACCGCACCTGGGAATTGCTCAACGACATCCCGGGCGTCTCTTGCGTGAAGCCGCAGGGCGCGTTGTACATGTTCCCGCGCATCGATGCCAAACGCTTCAACATCCACGACGACCAGAAGCTGGTGCTGGATCTGTTGCTACAGGAAAAAGTGCTGCTGGTGCAAGGTTCGGCGTTCAACTGGCCTTACCCGGATCACGTGCGCATCGTCACCCTGCCGCGCGTAGACGAACTGGAAATGGCGGTCGGCAAGCTGGGCCGCTTCCTTGAAGGTTACCACCAGTAATCGCCTGGGGCGCAGCGCCTTGCTGCGCCCTTCTCTTATTGCCCGGTTGCAAAATTCGCCGTCACTGCTTCACAATGGGGCCCTCACTTGCCGTTAAAGAGAGCACCATGAGCCAGAGCCATTTCTTCGCCCATCTGTCCCGCCTGAAACTGATCAACCGCTGGCCACTGATGCGCAACGTGCGTACCGAGAACGTCTCCGAACACAGTCTGCAGGTGGCTTTCGTCGCCCACGCGTTGGCGGTGATCAAGAACCGCAAATTCAACGGCAACCTCAATGCCGACCGCGTTGCGCTGTTAGCGATGTATCACGACGCCAGCGAAGTGATCACCGGCGACATGCCGACGCCGATCAAGTACTACAATCCGCAGATCGCCCATGAATACAAGAAGATCGAAAAGATCGCCCAGCAAAAGCTGCTGGACATGATCCCCGCTGAGCTGCGCAACGATTTCCGCACCATTCTCGATGAGCACTACTACAGCGAAGATGAAAAGCAGGTAGTGAAGCAGGCAGACGCGCTGTGCGCCTACCTGAAATGTCTGGAGGAACTCTCTGCCGGCAACAATGAATTCACCCTGGCCAAGGCGCGGCTGGATAAAACCCTGGAACAGCGCCGCAGCCCGGAAATGGACTACTTTATGGACGTGTTCATTCCCAGTTTCAGCCTGTCATTGGACGAAATCAGCCTCGACAGCTCGCTGTAACCCCACCGGCGCAGCCTCGCTGCGCCGTTAAAAACCGTAGAGCCACGGCACCACAATCACGCTGACCGCCATCACCAACAGGGTGAACGGCACGCCGAGACGCACGAAATCGCCGAACTTGTAATTGCCCGGCCCCAGCACCAGCGTGTTGACCGGTGAAGAGACCGGCGTCATAAAGGCGGCGGACGCGGCGATGGCGATAATCATCGCGAACGGGTATGGCGAGACGCCCATTTCGCGCGCGGCGGCAATGGCGATCGGCGCCATCAGCACCGCCGTCGCGGTATTGGAAATAAACAGGCCAATGGTGGCGCACAAGACGAACAGGCACAGCAGCATCACGCGCGGCCCCGCGCCGCCGGCGACGTCCATCAGCCCGCGAACGATCAGATCCACGCCGCCGGTCTTTTGCAGCGCCTGCGCGAACGGCATCATGCCGACGATCAAAATGATGCTCGGCCAATGGATCGATTTATAGGCGCTCTCCATGTCGATACAGCGGAACTTGCCCATCAGCAGGCAGGCGATCAACGCCGCGATCGGGTTGGGGATTTCGTCGGTCAGCATCATCGCCACCATCAACGCCAGGCAAAACAGCGCGTGCGGCGCCTGGGTGATGGCCGGCGCCACTTCGTCCACTTCGGCCGGCAGGTTGAGCACGATAAAGTCGTGGGTTTTGGCCTGCAGCTGACGAATCGCCTTCCAGTCGCCGATCACCAGCAAAATGTCGCCCAGCTCCAGCGGCTCGTCCACCAGCTTGCCGCTCAGAGTCTCGCCGTGGCGGCGGATGCCCACCACATTCAGATCGTAGCGGCTGCGGAACGCTGCTTCACGCAGGCTTTTGCCCAGCAGCGCCGAGTCCGGGATCAGCGACACTTCGGCCATGCCGACGTTGCGCGACTGTTCAGAGAAGTAATCGCCGCGCAGCACCATCGGCTCCAGCCGCTGCTCGCCGCAGAATTCGCGCAGATCGACCTGGCTGTCCGACATGTCGATCAAGAGGACGTCGCCCTCGCGCAGCTCGGTGCTGCCGGAGGCGCTGACCATCACCCGCCGGAAGCGTTTCCAGCGCTCGATGCCCACCACGTTGGCACCATAGCGCGCACGCAGGTGCAGTTCATCCAGCGAACGTCCGATCAGCGGCGAAGCGCTGCGGACAGCCAGCCGCCGCGCGCGGCCGGTCAGCTTGTAATCACGGATCAGGTCGCGGAAGGTGCGACGCTGCCAGTCATCGCCGGCTTTGCCGGTGTCACCGCTGCCCAGCCAACGCCGGGCGATCAGCATGTAGCCGACGCCCAGCGCCAGCACCACCAGGCCAATGGGCGTCACGCTGAAGAAACCGAAACCATGGATGCCTTCCCGCACCAGTTCGCTGTTGACCACCATGTTGGGCGGCGTGGCCACCAGCGTCATCATGCCGCTGATCAGCCCGGCGAAGCTGAGCGGCATCATCAGCCGCCCCGGCGCGATCTTCATTCTGGCCGTCACGCTGAGCACCACCGGGATAAAGATCGCCACCACGCCGGTCGAGCTCATGAACGCGCCCAGCCCGGCGACCGTCACCATCAGCAGCATCAACATTTTGGTTTCGCTGCTGCCGGCCACTTTCACCAGCCAGTCGCCCACCTGATAGGCCACGCCGGTGCGCACCAGCCCTTCGCCGATCACGAACAGTGCGGCGATCAAAATCACGTTGGGATCGCTGAAACCGACCGTCGCTTCCTGCAGGCTGAGCGTGCCGCTCAGCACGAAGGCGATAATCACCAACAGCGCCACCACGTCCATCCGCAGCTTGTTGGTGGTAAACAGCACGATGGCAATCAGCAGTAAACTCAGCACCCACAGTAATTCGCTGTTCAAAACGGCCTCATCCGGCAAATGTCCAAGGGTCTAAAAAATAGCATAAAAAAACCCCGCCGAAGCGGGGTCTAATCAATTAGGGTGAAGATAATGCCACTCAGGCCAGCCGGCGAACGATCGCGCCCTGCGCCGTTTTATCGACGGCGATCTGCGCCAGCGAATCCAGCCGCAGGTCGACCTGCTCCAGCTTCGGCGCATCGGCCGGGGCGTTGACCGCAATCACCTGACAGCCCGCAGCCAGACCCGAAAGAATGCCGGCCGGCGCGTCTTCAACCACCACGCACTCGTGCGGCGCCAGCCCCAGGCGCTCGGCGCCCAGCAGGTAGGCATCGGGCTGTGGCTTACCGTGTTTAACCTGCTCGGCGGTGATGAACACCGCCGGCTGCGGCAAACCGCCGGCCTGGCGGCGAGCGCCGGCCACCGGCACCGAACCGGAGGTGACGATCGCCCAAGGGATGCCGAGCGCGTTCAGGCGCTCCAGCAGCGCGATGGCGCCCGGCAGCGCGCGAACGCCGTCGGTATCCTGCGCTTCCACCTGCTCCAGCAGTTGGAACTCGCGCTGAATTTCCGCTTCGCTTTCGCCCGGCATAAAGTGGCGCAGAGAAGTAATGGCCTGTTTACCGTGAATGAAGTCCAGGCACGCTCTACCGCCGGCAGAGAATCCACCAGGGTGCCATCAAGATCGAACAGAAAACCCTTACACTCCACAGAAAACCTCTTCTTAATCAAGCATTGATGATTTGCGCTATCTCAACGGCGCTCAAGTGATACTGGCGCGGACAGGCCAGCCAGATCGCCAGCATACGCTGGTACTTTTCCCACATTTTGGTCTGGGCGTTAAAACCGTGGCTACCGGAATCGAAGTGAGTATAACGCCCCTCGGTGCTGACCAGGAAACGCACGTAGCTCAGGTAGCGCGCCTCGGTAGCGGCGTCGAAGCCGAGAAACGCCAGGCGGCGCTCGTCCAGATCCTGCTTCTCTTTCAGGTTGCCCCAGGAAACCTGCAGCGCATGGTGCATCTCCATCACGTTGATGATGGTGCGGCACACCTCTTCGCTCAGTTCGCCGAAGTCGCGATCCAGTTCGCGCATTTGCAAACCGAAGCCGCGTTCGACGATGGTTTGCAACCGGCGATAACGGTCGCCGTTGTCCGGATCGAGCAGGGTCATCATCTTGTACTGGTTCGACAGGATCAGCCGCTGGGCGTTGGTCATTTCCATCAGGATTTCCTCATTTCTGTGTGATGGCGGGAGCATCGCACAGCGCAAGAACGCAGGAAATCACAACTCGACCGTTCTTTGATTTAAACCGGGGTTATTGCCGCTTTGACGAGAAAGGCCGCATCAGCGCGGCCTTTTTTCATTTACAGATCGTCGAGGAAGGTTTTGTCCAGCTGCTTGAAGGCGCGCTTGAGCAGATCGGCCAACGTCTGATAGGTCGGCGTGCCTTCGAGCGGCGCCACCGCCTGCCCGGCTTCCGTCAGCTTGTTGCGCACCTCATGGAACCATTGCAGCAGCGTCGGCGGCAGCGGCGTGACCGAACGGCGCCCCAGCCACCACAAGCCCTGCATCGGCAGGCTGCAGGCGAACAGCGCGGTGGCGATCGCCGGGCCCAGCTGGCCGCCCAGCGCGATCTGCCAGGTCAGCGTGAAAATCGCCAACGGCGGCATGAAACGGATAGCGAAACGGGTGGCACGCGCAACGCGATTCTCCGGAAAGACCGGTGCCAGACGTTTGTCCGACGGCCAGGTTTTCATATAATGCTGCCCGCGCTGGAAGACCTGAAACCAGCTTACGGAACCGGACGGTTTGCTCGTCATTGCGTACCTCAACGTCACGTAAAGAAACTAAAAGCGTGCTGCCAGAGACCATACTAAAAAATTTGAAGCTTTAAATTTATTTTGTGTTTGCACCGGGCTATCGGTATCCTAAGCCGGCCTTGTGGCCGGTAGAAGATGACGTAAATTTTGTCAACTTTTAGCCCTATAAAAATCAAGATTATTTAAACCGCAGAGAAATCATCGGTTTTTCCATCATCCTGTGATTTGTGCACTTCACATGATGTTAATCATAAATGTCATCGGCACTATGCGCTACGCTTGTTGTCTGATTGACGATTAATTCACCACGTGTGTTCGATTTTCTTTTAACAACACGACTATTTAAGTAGGTACTTCCATGTCGAGTAAGCTAGTACTGGTTCTTAACTGCGGCAGTTCTTCTCTGAAATTCGCCATCATCGATGCCGTTAACGGCGACGAATTCCTCTCCGGTTTGGCCGAGTGTTTCCACCTGCCTGAAGCTCGCATCAAGTGGAAAATGGACGGCGCCAAACACGAAGCTGCCCTGGGGGCCGGCGCTGCACACAGCGAAGCGCTGAACTTCATTGTTAATACTATTCTGGCACAAAAACCAGAGCTTTCCGCGCAGCTGACCGCTATCGGCCACCGCATCGTGCACGGCGGCGAGAAGTTCACCGCTTCTGCCGTGATCAACGACGAAGTTCTGCAGGGTATCAAAGATTCCGTGCCGTTTGCACCACTGCACAACCCAGCTCACCTGATCGGCATCGCGGAAGCGCTGAAATCCTTCCCTAACCTGGCCGACAAGAACGTTGCCGTGTTCGACACCGCGTTCCACCAGACTATGCCGGAAGAATCTTACCTGTACGCCCTGCCGTACAGCCTGTACCGCGACCACGGCGTTCGCCGCTACGGCGCACACGGCACCAGCCACTTCTACGTGACTCAAGAAGCCGCGAAGATGCTGAACAAACCGGTAGAAGAAGTGAACGTGATCACTTGCCACCTGGGCAACGGCGGCTCCGTCACCGCAGTGCGCAACGGCCAGTGCGTTGACACCTCCATGGGTCTGACCCCGCTGGAAGGCCTGGTGATGGGCACCCGCAGCGGTGACATCGATCCGGCTATCATCTTCCACCTGCACGATTCTCTGGGCATGAGCGTTGACCAGATCAACAAGATGCTGACCAAAGAATCCGGCCTGCTGGGCCTGACCGAAGTCACCAGCGACTGCCGTTACGTTGAAGACAACTACGACAGCAAAGCCGACGCCAAACGCGCCATGGACGTGTTCTGCCACCGTCTGGCCAAATACGTCGGCGCCTACAGCGCGCTGATGGAAGGCCGTCTGGACGCGGTGATCTTCACCGGCGGCATCGGCGAGAACGCCGGCATGGTGCGTGAGCTGACCCTGAACAAACTGGGCCTGCTGGGCTTCGAAATCGACCACGACCGCAACATGGCCGCTCGCTTCGGCAAATCCGGCGCCATCACCAAAGACGGCAGCCGCCTGGCGCTGGTGATCCCGACCAACGAAGAGTTGGTCATCGCGCAGGACGCATCCCGCCTGACCGCGTAATGCTCTCAAAACACCGTCAGCCCAGGCTGACGGTGTTGTTTTAGCCTCATGTTAATCGTGAAGAGGACTATTCTGTGTCACGTACTATTATGTTGATCCCCACCGGCACCAGCGTCGGCCTGACCAGCGTCAGCCTGGGTGTCATCCGCTCCATGGAGCAAAAAGGCGTTCGTCTGAGCGTGTTCAAGCCTATCGCTCAACCGCGCACCGGCGACAACGCGCTCGACCAGACCACCACCATCATCCGCAGCAGCAACTCCACCATTACGGCGGCCGAACCGCTGCGCATGGACTACGTTGAGGGCCTGCTGAGCTCCAACCAGCAAGACGTGCTAATGGAAGAGATCGTGGCGCGTTACCACGAGAACACCAAAGACGCGGAAGTGGTGCTGATCGAAGGCCTGGTGCCGACTCGCAAACACCAGTTCGCCAACGCGCTGAACTACGAGATCGCCAAAACCCTGAACGCCGAGATCGTCTTCGTGCTGGCGCTGGGCAACGACTCCCCGGCGCAGCTGAAAGAGCGCATCGAACTGGCGCGCACCAGCTTCGGCGGCAGCAAGAACAAAAACATCACCGGCGTTATCATCAACAAGCTGAACGCACCGGTCGACGATCAGGGCCGTACCCGTCCTGACCTGTCCGAAATCTTCGACGACTCCACCAAAGCCAGCATCGCCCACGTCGATCCTGCGCAGCTGTTCGCCAACAGCCCGCTGCCGGTTCTGGGCTGCGTGCCGTGGAGCTTCGATCTGATCGCCACCCGCGCCATCGACATGGCTCGCCACCTGAAGGCCCGCGTGGTCAACGAAGGCGACATCATGACCCGCCGCGTGAAGTCCGTGACCTTCTGTGCGCGCAGCATCCCGCACATGCTGGAACACTTCCGCCCAGGCTCTCTGCTGGTGACCTCCGCAGACCGTCCTGACGTGCTGGTCTCCGCCTGCCTGGCGGCGATGAACGGCGTGGAAATCGGCGCCATCCTGCTGACCGGCGGCTACGCCATCGACGAGCCGATCAAGAAGCTGTGCGAACGCGCCTTCCAAACCGGCCTGCCGGTGTTCATGGTTGACACCAACACCTGGCAAACCTCGCTGAGCCTGCAGAGCTTCAACCTCGAAGTGCCGGCGGACGACCACCAGCGCATCGAGAAAGTGCAGAACTACGTGGCCAGCCACATCAACACCGAGTGGATCGACTCGCTGACCGCCACCTCTGAGCGTTCACGCCGCCTGTCTCCACCGGCGTTCCGTTACGAACTGACCGAGCTGGCGCGTAAAGCCGGCAAGCGCATCGTGCTGCCGGAAGGCGACGAGCCGCGTACCGTAAAAGCGGCGGCCATCTGTGCCGAACGCGGCATCGCGGAATGCGTGCTGCTCGGCAACCCGGACGAGATCCAGCGCGTAGCGGCAGCGCAGGGCGTTGAGCTGGGCAAAGGCATCGAAATCGTCGATCCGGTCGCCGTACGTGAAAACTACGTGCCGCGTCTGGTTGAGCTGCGCAAGAGCAAGGGCATGACCGAAGTGGTCGCGCGCGAGCAGCTGGAAGACAACGTGGTGCTCGGCACCCTGATGTTGGAACAAGGCGAAGTCGACGGTCTGGTCTCCGGCGCGGTTCACACCACCGCCAACACCATCCGTCCGCCGTTGCAGCTGATCAAAACCGCACCGGGCAGCTCGCTGGTGTCCTCCGTATTCTTCATGCTGTTGCCTGACCAGGTACTGGTCTACGGCGACTGCGCGATCAACCCGGATCCGACCGCCGAGCAGCTGTCTGAAATCGCCATCCAGTCTGCGGATTCCGCCGCGGCCTTCGGCATCGAGCCGCGCGTAGCGATGATCTCCTACTCCACCGGTAACTCCGGTGCGGGCAGCGACGTCGAGAAAGTGCGCGAAGCGACCCGTCTGGCGCAGGAAAAACGCCCGGATCTGATCATCGACGGCCCGCTGCAGTACGACGCCGCCATCATGGCCGACGTTGCCAAGTCCAAGGCGCCGAACTCACCGGTAGCCGGCCAGGCGACCGTGTTCATCTTCCCGGATTTGAACACCGGCAACACCACCTACAAAGCGGTACAGCGTTCCGCTGACCTGGTTTCCATCGGCCCTATGCTGCAAGGCATGCGTAAGCCGGTGAACGACCTGTCGCGCGGCGCACTGGTTGACGATATCGTCTACACCGTTGCGCTGACGGCGATCCAGTCTTCCCAGGCTGACGCTGCCGCCGCCAAGGCCTGATATTCTTCAGGTTGAGCGATAAAAAAGCGCCGGTCATTGACCGGCGCTTTTCTTTTGCGTTCCCTAACGCGCCAGCAACTGCCCGGCAGCCTCCAGAATATGCTCGGCGGTCAGGCCGTACTCCTGCTGTAAAAACGCCTGGGTGCCCACCTGGCCGTAACGCTCCTTCACCCCCACGCGCCGCATCGGCGTCGGGCATTCCTCTGCCAGCACCTCCGCCACTGCGGATCCCAACCCGTTATGAATGCTGTGGTTTTCACAGGTGACGATGCGTCCGGTCTTGGCCGCGTAGGTTTTGATCAGTTCACGGTCGATAGGCTTGAGGGTGAACATATCGATCACTGCCGCGCTGACGCCCTGCTGCGCCAGCATCTGCGCCGCCTTCAGCGCCTCCGCCACCATGATGCCATTGGCAATCAGCGTAATGTCATCGCCGTCGCGCAGCAGGTTGCCCTTGCCGATGGTAAAGCGCGAGCCTTCCTGGTAAATGCGCGTCGCCTGCTTGCGGATGGTGCGCACCCAGTAGAAGCCGCGTAGATCCATCAGCTGGCGCAGAATGTCGGCGAACATGGTAGCGTCGGTCACTTCCAGCACCACCGAGTGCGCCAGCCCGCGCACGATGCCCATGTCCTCGAACGACATGTGGGTGCCGCCGTTGTGGCAGGCGCTCACCCCGGCGTCGGAGGCGATCACCTTGACGTTGTTGCGCTGATAATCCAGCGACATGAACAGCTGATCGAAACAGCGGCGGCTGGCGAAAGCGGTAAAGGTATGCACGAACGGCACCCGGCCGGTGAGCGACAGCCCGGCGGCGACGCCGATCACGTTGGCCTCCATGATGCCGCAGTTGATCACGTGCTGCGGGTGATCCTTGTGCACGCCGTCCATCGCCATCGAGCTCATCAAATCCGCCTCCAGCGCGATGATCGGCGCGCCCGCTTCAATCTGCCGACGCACCGCGCCGGCATAGACTTTGCGCATTTCGACGGCGTCGTTTTCCAACTGCGTCACTACGTTAAACATGGGCGGCCTCCAGTTCGGCAATGGCTTTTTCGATTTCCAGCTGCACGTCCGGCGTCAGGCGCAGGTGGTGTGAGTTCGACAGGTTTTCCAGATAGGTCACCCCCTGTCCCTTGATGCTGTCGAGCACGATCGCCAGCGGCCGCTGTTCACCGCCGCGCGCCGGCGCCACCGCCGCCAGCAGCGCCGCGATGTCGTCGCCCTTGATGGTCTGCACCTCAAAACCGAAAGCGCGGAACTTGGCGGCCAGATCGAACGGTTGGATCACCTCGTCCAGCGCACCGTCTAGCTGTTGCTTGTTGTAATCGATGAACAGCGTCAGGTTGTTCAGGTTGTGGTGGGCGATAAACTGGAACGCCTCCCAGCACTGCCCTTCGTTCAGCTCACCGTCGCCGAGGATGCTGAACACCCGGTTACGACGCCCCGCCAGCCGATGGGATAACGCCATGCCGGCGGCGATCGACACGCCCTGCCCCAGTGAACCGGTGGTGGCGTCCACGCCGCGCGTGCGCAATCGGTCCGGGTGGCTAGGCAGGCGCGTGCCGTTCTGGTTGAGGGTCTTCAGCTCCGCCAGCGGGAAGTAGCCCTTGATCGCCAGCGTGCTGTACAGCGCCGGGCCGGCGTGCCCTTTCGACAGCACGAAGTCATCGCGCTCCGGCCAGTCCGGATCCGCCGGATCGATACGCATCACGCTGCCGTACAGTACCGCCAGCGTCTCCACCACCGACATGCAGCCGCCGTAGTGGCCGAAGCCCAGCCCGGTCAACGCCTTCAATGTTTCCAGGCGGATCGCGCGCGCCAGGATCTGCAGCTCTTCAATTTCCGTTTCGCTCGTTGTGTCGTTCATCAGTCTGCCCTCGTTATTTCTCGACGCGGTCAGCGGCCGGCGCGCCTTTGCGTTTTCCCAGGAAGTTATGCGCCACCAGCAGCGCGAACACGGCGACGATCGCCAGCATGATCATCTCCTTCGACATAAAGCGCGCCATGTTGCCCAGCAGGATGCCGATCACGCCGAAGTCGGCGTCGGAGAAGGTGGTGTTGGCAAAGCCCAGCGCCCCCAGCACCGGCAGCAGCAGCACCGGCAGGAAGGTGATCAGCAGCCCGTTGGCGAAGGCGCCCAGCATCGCGCCGCGCCGCCCGCCGGTGGCGTTGCCGAACACCCCGGCGGTAGCGCCGGTGAAGAAATGCGGCACCACGCCAGGCAGGATCAGCACCATTTTCAGCTGCCCCAGCAGGAACAGCCCGGCCAACCCGCCAAGGAAGCTGAACAGGAAGCCGATCAGCACCGCGTTGGGGGCATAGGGATAGACCACCGGGCAATCCAGCGCCGGCCGCGCGTTAGGCACCAGCTTTTCCGAGAAACCGGTGAACGCCGGCACAATCTCCGCCAGAATCAAGCGCACGCCTTGCAGAATGATGAATACCCCGGCGGCGAAGGTGATGGCCTGGATAATCGAATACACCAGGTAGTTCTGGCCGCCGCTGAGCTCGCTTTCCACATAGGCCCGCCCGGCGCAGATCGCCAGGATCAGGTAGATGACAATCATGGTCATCGAGATCGAAATGGAACTGTCACGCAAGAAACTGAGGTTTTTCGGCAGGTTCATCTCCTCGGTCGAGCGCGAGTTTTTGCCCACCTTCGAGCCGATCCAGCCGGACAACACATAGCCCAGGGTGCCGAAGTGGCCGAAAGCGATATCGTCGTTGCCGGTAATGCGGCGCATATAGCGCTGGGCGATCGCCGGGAAGAACGCCATCACCAGCCCCAGGGTCAGCGCACCGGTAAACACCAACTGCACGCCCTCGAAGCCCGCCACCGTCAGGATGATGCCGATCATGCAGGCCATGTAGAAGGTGTGGTGGCCGGTCAGGAAGATGTATTTCAGCCGGGTAAAGCGCGCCACCACGATGTTCGCCACCATGCCGAACGCCATGATCAACGCGGTGGAGGCGCCGTATTTCTCCAGCGCGATGGAGACGATCGCTTCATTGTTCGGAATGATGCCCTGAATATTGAACGCATGTTCGAACATGCCGCCCAGCGGATTGAGCGATCCGACCAATACCGTGGCACCGCCGCCCAAAACGATAAAGCCGAGAATAGTTTTTACCGTGCCTTTCACCACGTCGGAAAACGATTTCTTTTGCGCCAGCAAACCGATCAGCGCAATAAGCCCGACCAGCACCGAAGGCACCTTTAATATATCCACCACAAACTTAAGCGTTTCCTGGATAAACATATCCACCTCGCCAATCGTTTTATTTAGATGATTGAGTGGGCTTCGAAGTAAGCGCGCAGCTTGGCTTCCAGCTCATTAATGTCGATGATGTTGCTGATCACCACCAGCTGCTCGGCCGGTACGCTGGCGCTGTCGGCGATGTCTTTCGCCATCACGAACACGTCGGCGGCGCCGGGGGTAGCGGACGACAGATCGGAGTGTTCGACTTCGACCTCCACCCCCATCTTTTTCAGCACTTTTTTAATGTTCATTTCCACCATAAAACTGCTGCCGAGACCGGAACCGCAAATCGCCATGATTTTCATAATATCCACCTGTTGAATTTAGCGTGTAGGGTAGCGCCGCCGGTCATATTCCCAGCGTTGTTAGCATTAATCGTGTTCCTGGTGATTAAACGTTAATAGCGGGCGATAATATCCTCAATTTGCCGTTTATCTGTGGCGTGAAATAACGCCTCCATCGCCGAGTTATCGGAAAATAATTCCGCCAACTGCGAAATCATTTCAATGTGGCTGTTGCCGTCGGGCGCCGAAAGCATCACCACCACCTGAACCGGATCGTTATCCGCGGAATGGAAATTCACGCCCTGATGGATCTTCAACAGCGACAGCCCCAGCGCGTTGGCGCCCTCCTCCGGCCTGGCGTGCGGCATGGCGATGCCCGGCGCCAGGACGAAGTAAGGGCCGAGCTTCTCCTGCTGATGAAAGATAGCCGTCAGGTAATTCGGCGTAATCACGCCGCCTTGCAGCAGCGGCTGCGCGCTCAGCGTGACCGCCTGGCGCCAGTCCTCCACCCGTTCGCACAGCTGTATATGATCGGCGGTCAGCCACTCTTTCAGCACATTACCCTCCCAAACGTTGATGGTTTCGGCCGGTGATTAATTCACCGACGACGGTAAAACTTTAATCAACCCCTCTCGGCGACACAGTGATGGATATCACAAAGATAGCGCTACCAAAGCGCTATCATGCGAATCTGTGATAGCGCTATCAAAACACCGCGTGGCGGCATGGCGTTAACCACAATTTTTTCTCGCTCTTTCGGGTAACGGGGTAGAATGTGCCGCATACGGGGATCGTCGAAGCCGCGCCGTCGGCTTCCCACCCTCACCATTTTTATGCGCCGCTCGCGCATTTCAGTCGGGATTAGGCATGTCGATCGGTAAAAAACGACGCAGCACAGGCAGGGTGACGTTGGCTGACGTAGCGCAGCTGGCGGGCGTCGGCACCATGACGGTGTCGCGCGCGCTGCGCACGCCGGAGCTGGTTTCAGACAAACTGCGCGAGAAGATTGAAGCCGCGGTGAGCGAACTGGGGTATCTGCCCAACCTGGCCGCCAGTTCGCTGGCGTCGGCCTCGTCCTACACCA
Source organism: Serratia sp. CY33802 (assembly GCF_052169095.1). Lineage (NCBI taxonomy): Bacteria > Pseudomonadati > Pseudomonadota > Gammaproteobacteria > Enterobacterales > Yersiniaceae > Serratia > Serratia sp. CY33802. The sequence continues at coordinate 169,822 of NZ_JBJNLL010000001.1, read as the reverse complement.
TCGCCATGGTGGTGCCCAGCCTGTCCGAATCTGGCTGCGCCGAGATGTTCGCCGGCCTGCAGAAAGTGCTGCAGCCGGCCGGCTATCACATCATGCTGGCGGAGTCGCAGCACCACCTGGAGCGCGAAGAAAAGCTGCTGGAGACGCTGCTCTCTTACAACCTCGCGGCGGCGGTGCTGCTCAGCGTCGAGCATTCGCAAAACGCCCGCAACGCGTTGATCGCCGCCAACATTCCGGTGGTGGAGATCGGCGCCGTGCGCGCCGATCCGATCGATATGAGCATCGGCATCGACTATGTGGCGGCCATGTATCAGCTGACGCAAACGGTGATCGCCAGCGGCTATCAGAATATCGGGCTGCTGTGCGCCAATCAGGAACAGTGGATTTTCCAGCAGCACCTGCAGGGCTGGCACAAGGCGCTGCTGCGCAACCATATGTCGCCGCATCGGGTGATCAACGCCGCGCAGCCCGCCAGCTTCAGCACCGGTGCGCAGCAGCTGCCGGAATTCTTGCTGGCCTGGCCGGAACTGGACGCGCTGGTGTGCGCCTCGGACGAACTGGCCGGCGGCGCACTGTACGAATGCCAGCGGCGGCGCATCAGGGTGCCGGACAATCTGGCGGTGGTGGGGTTCGGCAACAGCGAGTTCGGCCGGGTGTGCCAGCCGCCGCTGACCACCATGACCATTCCGCATCGCGATATCGGCATTCAGGCCGGCCAGGCGCTGCTGGCACGGCTGAACGAACAGCCCTGGCTGCCGGAAGGCACCCTGCCCGCCACGCTGTGCCGCCGCGACAGCTGCTGAATCCGAACCGTAAAAAAAGCCGGTCGATGACCGGCTTTCTCACGCGTTGGCGCCTCAGTGGTTGTCGAGCGGCTTACCGTAATCCTGTTCGTTGTTGCGCGTCAGCCACAGCGACAGCGCCTTCAGCGAATCCGGGGTAAACTCGTCGCAGCGAGCGGTGATCTCTTCCGGCGTCAGCCAGCACACCTCGGCCACTTCTTCTTCCTGCAGTGCAAACGGGCCGTGTGACACGCAGCTGAACAGAGCGCCCCACACCCGGCACTGCTCTTCTTCGAAGTAGAACAGACCATGTTCGGCGAAAGGCACGCCGGCGATGCCCAGCTCTTCTTCCGCCTCGCGGCGCGCCGAATCCAGCACGTTTTCACCGCTTTGCACTACGCCACCCGCCGTCGCGTCCAACCAGCCCGGGTAGAAGTCTTTAATCTCGGTGCGACGCTGCACCAGAATTTTTCCCATCCCATCATGCACCACAATATAGGTCGCACGATGACGCAGCCGCTCCGCCCGCATCTGTTGACGACTGGATTGCGCAATCACCTCGTTTTGCTCGTCGACGATATCAACCCATTCGGTATCTGCAGCCTGACCCTGTTCCGCCATCCTCTAAAACCTTCTATTTTGGCGCGATGCATCCCGCGCGCTGGTTAATCAATGAGTGTTTTTCAAAGATTTTTATTGTGTGTGTATAAATTAGTGCGTTTAGCGTGTTAACGCCACCTCCGCGACGACCTTGCCGTCGTCGAGCGTCAGCACCCGCAAAGTGCCCCGATCCAACATGCCGTAGCTAGCCGGGAAGCCCCCTTTCGGGATGCTGACAGAGCCCGGATTGAAGCAATAGATCTCACCCTGCCGCTCCGCCTGCGGCAGATGCGTATGGCCGTAGGCCAGGACGTCACCGCGGGATAACGGCGGCAGTGCCGAAGGATGATAAAGGTGACCGTGGGTCAAAAACAATCGTCTTTTTTGCAGTAGAACCTGTTGCCACGGCGCCTCGATAGGAAACGTCAGCAGCATCTGATCGACCTCGCTGTCACAATTGCCGCGAACGGCGATGATCTTGTCGCTATAGCGATTCAATCGTTCGGCAACCTGAGCGGGCTGATAGCCGGCCGGCAGCGCGTTGCGCGGGCCGTGATTCAGCAAATCACCCAGAAGAATCAGCCAGTCAGCGCCGTGTTGTGCGAATAATTCCAGCACGCGTTCGGTGGCCGGCAGCGATCCGTGGATATCCGAGGCGAACATCAGCTTCATAACCTTGTCCTATAGAGGGAAATAAGCGCCATTTTACCGCGCCGGCGCCGTACGGCAAACCGCCGCCCGCCCCGGTGGAGAATTGTGATCCAACTGCGCAGATAGCATCGGACGAATCCCACATAGCCTGCTATCCTTAGCTGCTATTGTTGGATCTCTGATATACCTTTGTGCGCGGCGAAGACCGCAGCAACGTGTAATGAATTACAGATCACCTTACCGCAGGAGGCAACATGATTGACCTGTATTACGCGCCTACTCCCAATGGTCACAAGATCACCTTGTTTTTGGAAGAGGTCGGCTTACCCTACCGTATCCATCGCGTAAACATCAGCGCCGGCGACCAGTTCAAACCGGACTTTCTGAGCATTTCTCCCAACAACAAAATCCCGGCGATCGTCGATCAGCAACCGGTGGACGGCGGCGCGCCAATCAGTCTGTTCGAATCCGGGGAAATCCTGCTGTATCTGGCGGAGAAGACCGGCAAGCTGCTGAGCACCGGCCTGCGCGAACGCGCCGCGACCCTACAGTGGTTGTTCTGGCAGGTGGCGGGGTTCGGGCCGATGCTCGGGCAGAATCACCACTTTAATCACTACGCGCCGCAGCCGGTGCCTTACGCCATCGAGCGTTACCATCTGGAGACCAAGCGGCTGTACGGCGTGCTGGAAGCTGAACTGCAAAAACACCCGTACCTGGGCGGCGACAACTACAGCATCGCCGATATCGCCACCTATCCGTGGGTCGTATCGCATCCGCGTCAACGCATCGATCTGGCAGATTACCCAGCGGTGCGCAACTGGTTCGAGCGCATCAGCAACCGCCCGGCGACCGAGCGCGCCTACAAACTGGCCGAACAAGGCTAAGCGCCTTCCCCGACTCCCCGTCGGCCGGGGAGTCACATCGTCCCCTCGTTATCTTTTCCTTACTTTCCGTGTATTCTGAACGCTAATAATCAGACCTATGGAGAATCTCTGATGTCTTTCAGTCAACCCGACGCCGTTATTCGCATTAAAAATCTGCGGCTGCGCACGTTCATCGGTATCAAGGAAGAGGAAATCAACAACCGACAGGACGTCCTGATCAACGTGGTGATCCACTACCCGGCGGACAAAGCGCGCAACAGCGAAGACATCGCCGATGCACTCAACTACCGCACCATCACCAAAGCGATCATCCGCCATGTGGAAGATAACCGTTTCGCGTTGCTGGAAAAATTAACGCAGGATGTGCTCGACATCGTAAAAGAACACGCCTGGGTAACCTATGCTGAAGTGGAGATAGATAAACTTCTGGCCCTGCGCTACGCCGATTCGGTTTCCATGACCATGAGCTACCGCCGGGACTAACTCAGGGAGGTCGACCATGCGGATCCTGATCACCGGCGCAACGGGATTGATAGGCAGCAGTCTGACGGCCAGGCTGCTAACGCTTTCTCACCACATTACGGTGTTGACCCGAGACGAGCGGCGAGCCCGAGCCAGGCTGGGCGATCGGCCGAGCTATTGGCAAACGCTGGACGACCGGCAGTCGCTGGATGAATTCGACGCGGTGATCAACCTGGCCGGCGAACCTATCGCCGACAAGCGCTGGAGCGCACAGCAGAAAGAGCGCCTGTGCCGCAGCCGCTGGGATCTGACCGAACGGTTGGCGAGGCTGATCAAGGCCGGCAGCACGCCGCCCGGTGTGTTGATTTCCGGTTCCGCCGTCGGCTACTACGGCGATCAGGGGCAGGCGGTGGTGACCGAAGAGGAGCCACCGCACGACGAATTCACCCACCAGCTGTGTCAACGCTGGGAAACGCTGGCGCTGCAGGCGCAAAGCGATGCCACCCGCGTCTGCCTGCTGCGCACCGGCGTGGTGCTGGCGCCACAGGGCGGCGCGCTGGCCAAAATGCTGCCGCCGTTCCGCTTCGGGCTGGGCGGCCCGATCGGCGACGGTCGCCAATATCTGCCGTGGATCCATCTCGACGACATGGTCAACGGCATTATTTATCTACTGGATCACGCCACGCTGAGCGGCCCGTTTAACATGGTCGCGCCCTACCCGGTGCACAACGAGCAGTTCGCCGCCCAATTGGCCAACGTGCTCGATCGCCCGGCGTTTCTGCGGGTGCCGGCGTTCGCCATGCGGCTGTTGATGGGGGAAGCGGCGGTGCTGGTGCTCGGCGGCCAGCGGGCGGTGCCGAAGCGCCTGGAAGAGGCCGGCTTCCACTTCCGCTATCTGGAATTGGAACAGGCATTGGATGACGTGATTAATCAGCGGGCCGAAGCCCGCTGATCTGAGGTTACTTCAACGCGCCGGACAGGAACTGCTGCAGGCGCGGGCTTTTGGGGTTGCCGAACAGCTCGGCCGGCGGCCCCTGCTCTTCGATCAACCCTTTGTGCAGGAAGATCACGTGGTTGGAAACGTGGCGCGCAAATTCCATTTCGTGCGTCACCACCACCATGGTTTTTCCCTCCTCCGCCAGCTTCTGCATGATGCGCAGCACCTCGCCCACCAGCTCGGGATCCAGCGCCGACGTCGGTTCGTCAAACAGCAGCACCTCCGGCTCCATCGCCAATGCGCGAGCAATGGAGACGCGCTGCTGCTGGCCACCCGACAGGTGCACCGGGTACTTGCCGCGCGCCCGCTCGTCGATGCCCACTTTATCCAGGTAACGCACCGCGCGCTCATGCGCGTCGGCCTTGCTCAGCCCCAGCACCTGCACCGGCGCCTCCATCACGTTCTCCAGCACCGTCATATGGCTCCACAGGTTAAAGTGCTGGAACACCATGGTCAGGCGGGTGCGCAGCAGCTGCAGCTGCTTCTTGTCGAACACTTTCAGCTGGCCGTCCTTGTCGCGCACCATGCGAATATCTTCGTTGTTCAGGCTGATCGAGCCTTCGCTCGGCTTCTCGAGGAAGTTGATGCAGCGCAGAAAGGTGCTTTTGCCGGAGCCAGAGGAGCCGATGATGCTGATCACATCCCCGGCGTTGGCCGCCAGCGAGACGCCTTTCAGCACTTCGTGGTCGCCATAGCGTTTGTGCAGTTCCGTGACGGCTAATTTATTCTCAGACATGGTTTTTCTTCCCGTCATTTATCAGTGACTAACGTGTGCCATCCAGCGTTTTTCAGCTTTGCGGAACAGGCTGATTAACACGTAGGAGATGATCAGGTACAGCACCGCCGCGATGCCGAAAGCGTAGAACGGCTGGTAGGTCGCGGCGTTGATGTCGCGCGCGATCTTCAGCAGATCCGGCACGGTGGCGGTAAACGCCAGCGCGGTGGAGTGCAGCATCAGGATCACTTCGTTGCTGTAAGCCGGCAACGCGGTGCGCAGTGCCGAAGGCAAAATGATGCAGCGATACATCTTGAAGCGCGAGAAACCGTAGGCGTTGGCGGCCTCGATTTCACCGTGCGGCACCGCGCGGATCGCCCCGGCGAAGATCTCGGTGGTATAGGCGCAGGTATTGAGCGTCAGCGCCAGGATGGTGCAGTTAAGCCCGCTGCGGAAAAACGCATTAAGAAACTCGGTGCCGCGCACAATCTCGAGGCTGTACATGCCGGAGTAGAACACCAGCAGCTGCACGTACAGCGGCGTACCGCGAAACACATAGGTGTAAAGCCACACCGGGAAACGCACCCAGCGAAGGGAAGAGACGCGCGCCACCGCCATCGGGATCGCCAGCAGCCCGCCCATCACCACCGAGGCGATCAGCAGCCACAGCGTGACTGCCACGCCAGTGAAACGGTAGCCGTCGCTCCACAGCAGCGACTGCCAATACTGTTGCAAAATCTCGATCATAGCTCGGCCCTCTTGACGCCCAGTGAGTAACGCCGTTCAAGCCACAGCAGCACGCCGTTGGAAACGGTAGTGAAGATCAGGTACACCATGCCGGCCACGATGGCGAAGAAGAACGGCTGATAGGTGCCTTTCCCCGCCAGCTGCGTGGCTTTCACCACGTCGTTCAGGCCGAGGATCGACACCAGCGCCGTCGCCTTCAGGATCACCTGCCAGTTGTTGCCGATGCCCGGCAAAGCGAAACGCATCATCGCCGGGAACAGAATGCGCCGAAAGATCTGCGCGCCGCTGAAGCCGTAGGCCGTCGCCGCTTCGATCTGCCCTTTCGGCACCGCCAGATAGGCGCCGCGGAAGGTCTCAGTGAAGTAAGCACCGTAGATAAAGCCGAGGGTAATGATACCGGCGCCGAGAGGATCGATATCGATCTGCGAGAAGCCGAGCAGCGTGGTGATGTTGTTCAGCGCGATTTGCAGGCCGTAAAAGATCAGCAGCATCAGCACCAGATCGGGCACGCCGCGGATCAGCGTGGTATAGGCGCCGAACAGACCGGAGATAAAGGGGTTATGAGACAGTTTGCCACCGGCGCCGATCAGGCCGATCACCACCGCCAGCAACACGGAACTGAGGGCCAGCTCCAACGTCACCAGAGCCCCCTCGAAAATCAGTTGGGAATAGCCTTGCAGCATCTACTTCACCCTGTGGTCTAGGATCCGAACCATCGGGGCCGGCACGCCGGCCCCGCAGTCACAGCATGGAACGGTAAGCGGATTACCCGCCGTAGACGTCAAAGTCGAAGTACTTTTTCGCGTATTTGTCGTAGGTGCCGTCTTTGCGCATCTCGGCGAAGGCTTTGTCCAGCGCCGCTTTCAGCTCGGTATCGGTCTTGCGCAGCCCCATGCCGGTGCCGACGCCGAAGAACTTGTCATCCTTCACCGATTCGCCGGCGAACGCATAGTCTTTGCCCGGCGGCTGTTTCAGGAAGCCGTCGCTGCCCGCCACTTCATCCTGGAAGGCGGCGTCAATACGGCCGGAAGCCAGATCGGCGTAAACCAGATCCTGGTTCTGGTAAGGCACGACGGTGATGCCCTTCGGCTGCCACATGGCGTTGGCGTAGGCTTCCTGGGTGGTGCCCTGCAGCACGCCCACGCTCTTGCCTTTCAGAGCGTCCACGGTAGGCAACAGCTTGGACCCTTTCGGCGCGATCAGACGCGCGTTGGCGGCATACAGCTTGTCGGTAAAGGCGATTTCCTGCTGGCGTTTTTCAGTGATGGACAGCGAAGAGATGATGGCGTCGATTTTCTTCGCCTTGAGGGAGGGGATCAGCGCGTCGAAGTCGCTCTCCACGAAGGTGCATTGGGTATTGATGCGTTTGCACAGCTCTTTGGCCAAATCAATGTCAAAGCCAACCAATTCGCCTTTGGCGTTTTTGGATTCAAACGGTGCGTAAGTCGGATCGGTGCCAATCTTCAGCGTGGAAGGAATGGCGGCAAAGGCGCTGCTGGCGGCGCTCAAAGCCAGAACTAACGGCAAAATCAAAACCCGCTTTTTCATAAATTACCCTCAAATTGATTTTTTTGATGCCACTACGGGCATTACTTTCCCCACCAAATCAATTTGCAGTAATCGTGCCACATTAGGTGCTACGGGCGGAGGGAACGGCTCCGGCCTTCACAATACTGTTTCCTGGGACGATAACCGCAAAATTAAATCGGCCGGTTGGGGCCGCGCCACTGGCAACCGCAATAAGGCGGCGCCATGAAACAGTGAGCGTGATGAAGTGGGATCATTATGGTGCATACTCCGCCCCAATTCAGTGCGGTGTTGCACAAATGTACCAATTTAGGGATAAAACTGTTAATTAGCACCCTGCCAGCGGGTGAACAGATCGGTCGGCAATTCGATATCAAACTGGTCGATCACCCGATTGACGGTCTGATCGATGATGTCTTGCACGCTTTTTGGCTGGTGGTAAAACGCCGGCACCGGCGGCATGATCACCGCGCCCATCTCTGCCGCCTGCGTCATCAGCCGCAAATGACCAAGATGCAACGGCGTTTCCCGCACGCATAAGACCAAACGGCGGCGCTCTTTGAGCACCACGTCGGCGGCGCGGGTCAGCAATCCGTCACTGTAGCTGTTAACGATGCCGGACAGGGTTTTGATTGAGCATGGCAGGATCGCCATACCCAGGGTTTTGAAAGAGCCGGAGGAGATGCCGGCGGCGATGTCGCGCGCATCGTGCACCACGTCGGCCAGCGCCTGCACTTCCCGTAGGCTGTACGGCGTTTCCAGCGCCAGCGTCTGTCTTGCAGCATTACTCATCACCAGATGGGTTTCCACCTCTGCGACGTCGCGCAAAACCTGTAACAGGCGCACGCCGTAGATCGCGCCGCTGGCGCCGGAAATGCCGATGATGAGTCGTTTCATGAAGAATGGCCTCTGCCGTAAAAAGTAAGATCAGGCAGACTTTGCCGCAATGGCGAGGGATAAGCAAGTCAGAGGAACAAGGTGCACCGCCGCAGACGCGGCGATGCACCTTGAGGGATCAACGCAGACCGTTAGCCTTCGTTGTGCAGTTCCAGATTTTCCGCTTCGGTTTGCACCCGCATCGCCTTGGCATCGTCGCTGCGCAGCGACTCCAGGTATTCCAGATAGCTTTGGTCAACGTCTTTGGTCACGTAGATACCATTGAAGACCGAGCATTCGAACTGGATGATGTCCGGGTTCTCTTCGCGCACCGCTTCGATCAGATCGTCGAGGTCCTGGAAGATCAGCCCGTCGGCGCCGATAATCTGACGGATTTCATCCACTTCACGCCCGTGGGCGATCAGTTCGTTGGCGCTCGGCATGTCGATGCCGTAGACGTTAGGGAAACGCACTTCCGGCGCGGCGGAAGCCAGATACACGCGCTTGGCGCCCGCTTCGCGCGCCATCTCGACGATTTGCTCAGAGGTCGTGCCGCGCACGATGGAGTCATCCACCAGCAGCACGTTCTTGTCGCGGAACTCGGCACGGTTGGCGTTCAGCTTGCGGCGTACCGACTGGCGACGCGCCTGCTGGCCCGGCATGATAAAGGTGCGGCCAACGTAGCGGTTTTTCACGAAGCCCTGGCGGTATGGCTTCTCGAGAATACGCGCGATCTCCAGCGCGATATCGCAGGAAGTTTCAGGAATCGGGATCACCACGTCGATATCCAGATCTTCCCACTCGCGGGCGATCTTCTCACCCAGCTTCTGGCCCATGCGCACGCGGGCGCTGTAGACCGAGATCTTGTCCATAAAGGAGTCTGGGCGCGCAAAATAAACATATTCGAACAGGCACGGGTTGGTTTTCGGGTTCTCTGCGCACTGGCGGGTGAACAGCTGGCCCTTGGTGGTGATGTACACCGCTTCGCCCGGCGCCACGTCGCGCAGGAACTCAAAGCCCAGGGTATCCAGCGCCACGCTCTCGGAAGCCACCATGTACTCGCTGCGGCCATCCTCCAGCGTGCGCTTGCCGATCACCAGCGGACGAATACCGTTGGGATCGCGGAACGCTAGCAGGCCATGACCGATGATCATCGCCACGCAGGCGTAAGCGCCGCGCAGTTGCTGATGCATAGCGGCGACCGCGGTAAAGATGTTGTCGGCTTCCAGCGGATAGTGCGGGAAGCGATCCAGCTCGCTGGCCAGCACGTTCAGCAGGATTTCCGAGTCGGAGGTGGTGTTGACATGGCGGCGGCCGCTTTCGAACAGCTTTTGGCGCAGCTCATGGGCGTTGGTCAGGTTGCCGTTGTGGGCCAGCGTAATGCCGAACGGCGAGTTGACGTAGAAAGGCTGGGCCTCAGAGGCGCTCGAGCTGCCGGCCGTCGGGTAACGCACATGGCCAATGCCCATGTTGCCCTGCAAGCGTTGCATATGGCGCGCCTCAAACACATCCTTCACCAGGCCGTTGGCTTTACGCAAACGGAACCCGTTGTGGGCGTCAATGGTGACGATGCCTGCGGCATCCTGGCCACGGTGCTGAAGCACCGTCAGCGCATCATAAATCGACTGGTTTACCGGCATGAAACCGGCGATACCGACAATACCGCACATGTTGTCTTTTCCTCATCAGCGCTACCGCCCCGGCAATTGGGTCGGCAAGAAACTCGACGTGCTCTGCAGGTAGTCAAAGAACCACCTGATGACGTAACTGAACTGGGGGATCAGCTGCGACTGTTTCCAGTCGGCACTTTGTGAAAAGCCGGTAAAGGTATCCAGGAAGAACAGGATCGCCGCGACAATCAACACGCCGCGCAGTGCGCCGAAGCAGATGCCCAGCACCCGGTCGGTGCCCGACAACCCGGTTTTCTCTACCAGTGAGCTAATCACATAGTTAACAATAGCCCCTACGATCAGGGTCGCGATGAACAAAATCGCGATCGCGATGCCGTTTCGCACCAGTTCATCTTCAAAACGAGTGAAATAGACCGCAAGGTAAGAGTAGAAATGGCTGGCAACAAAAAACGCACATCCCCATGTCACAAGTGACAATGCTTCGCGAACAAACCCTCGGATCAGGCTCACCAGAGCCGAAAATCCAATCACCGCTATAATGACGTAATCAATCCAGACCATGAACTATTCCAATGATGAATCGCCCCTGCATCCAATTCGCGGCGAATTCTAACAGAAAAAGAAAACGTTTGCGTAGGGGATTTCCTACCACGTTACAAATAAAAAGCGGCGATTAAAAAATTCCCAATCGCCGCGCCTACATAGGTGATTTCGCCTGTAAAAGGCGCGGTTTCTCTCGCTTTCTCTCCACTACTCCTGAATTCAGGGGCGCATCCTGCTGCGCCCCCGCGGGGTTTAACGGCCGTACGGCTTCACCTGCCCGCTCAGCCCGCTGATCGAGTTCAGCGACGGCAGCGCCGCCTGCAGCTTCTGCTTGGAAGCGTCCGGGCCAACGTAGATGCGGGTGATCTGCCCTTGCACCGGCGTTGACGGCACGGTAAAGGCGCGATAGCCCGAGAGACGCAGCGAAGCGACAATCTCGTTCGCCTTGGCGGCGTTCTTCAGCGCCCCGAGCTGCACGACATAGGCTTGCCCGGACGGCGCTTTTTCTTCCGCCGGTTTTGGCTGCGGCGTCGGTTCTGGTTTCGGCGTCGGTTCCGGCTTCGGCACCGGTTTCACCTCCACCGGCTTCGGCTGCGGTACCGGTTTTGGTTTCACTTCCACCGGTTTGGTTTCCACCGGCTTCGGCTTAGGCTGCTGCACCGGCTGAGGACGCGTCTCGACCGGCGGCGGCGCTACCTGCGTCGGTTGCTGAGCGCTCTGCCGCACCGCCTGTTGCGCCGCCGCTTCGTTGGCCGCCTGCTGCTCGACCAGCGCGCCCGCCCCTTCCGGCGGCTGCGCCGGCAACGGCTGCGTCACCGGCGGCAGCACGTCGTTCTCTTCGACGTCGCCCGCCTTCGGCACCAATGGAATGGCCGCGAACTCATCCTCGTAATGCTTCTTTTTGCCGTCCAGCAACCCTGGCAGGATGATTACCCCCAGCGCCACCAGAATCACGGTTCCAACCAGTCGGTTCTGAAATTTACTCGCCACTCACACTCCCCGCATCTCGTCTAACGCCGCCATCACCTGCGCCACGGTGTGGAACGATCCACAGACGATCACAATATCCTGTTTATCAGCATCCTGCATAGCCTGCCGCCAGGCAGTTTCGACATCATTAAAGCGGCGCGGTTCCGTCAGATGCTGCGCCAGCTGTTCGACGCTGGCACCGCGCGGCCCGTCGAGCGGTGCGCAGTACCATTCATCCACCTGCTCGCTGAGGCAGGCCAGCGTGCCGGCGATATCCTTGTCGGACAGCATGCCCACCACCGCGCGCACCTTGCCGCCGTCGCGCGGCAGCTTGGCCAGACGCCCGGCCAGATAGCCGGCGGCGTGCGGGTTGTGTGCCACGTCGAGGATCAGCATCGGCTCCCGCCGCACGATCTGGAAACGCCCCGGCAGCGTCGCCTGCTGCAGCCCGGTGAAGATCGCGCGTTCGTCGATTTCCAGCGGGGAACAGTTCAGCGCCGCCAGCGCGGTAGCGGCGTTGGCCAGCGGTATGTTCGGCGTCGGCAGATCGGTCAGCTGCGTGTCACCGCCCTGCCACTGCCAGCGATCGCCCTGCTCGCTGAAGCTCCAGGCTTCACCGCGGCGATACAGCGGTGCGCCCAGCGTTTCGGCGACCTGGCGAATGCTGTCCGGCATGTCGGGTTCGCCCACCACCGCCGGCTTGCCGCTGCGGAAAATACCGGCCTTTTCACGGCCGATGCTTTCGCGGTCGTTGCCCAGCCAGTCGGTATGATCGAGCGCAATGCTGGTGATCACCGCCACGCTCGGATCGACGATATTGGTGGCGTCGAGACGCCCGCCCAGGCCCACTTCCAGGATCACCACGTCGAGCCGCGCCTGTTTGAACAGCTGCAGCGCCGACAGGGTGCCGAATTCGAAATAGGTCAGCGACGTTTCGCCGCGGCCGGCTTCAATGGCGGCGAACGAGCGGCTATGCTCTGCTTCGCTCAGCTCTTCCCCCTGAATGCGCACGCGTTCGGTATAGCGCACCAGATGCGGCGAACTGTAGACGCCGACGCGCAGGCCGGCGGCCAGCAGAATGGCTTCGAGGGTACGACAGGTCGTGCCTTTGCCGTTGGTGCCGGCAACGGTGAACACCGTAGGAGCGGGGGTCAGTAAATCCAGATGCGCCGCGACGCGCTGTACGCGCTCAAGACCGAGTTCGATCGCCTGGCTGTGCAGACGTTCCAGATAGTAAAGCCACGAGCTCAATGGCGACGTGGCTTGGGGAATTTGGTGGTTTTGCATGAGTCCCGTCACTGAACTTGGGTTCATTAATCCATCAGGGCACCACCCTCACCGCGGTAAAGGCGATGCGCTTCGTAACCGCCGCCAACCCGCAAACCATGGCGCGATAGGCCACGGCCGGCAGGGAACGGGCATCAGCCGTCACTTAGCCACAAAGTGGCGGCTGAACCCGGGCGGGATCTGTCTTTGCCTCAGGCGTCGGCCTGCGGCTCCGGCTCAATGACCGGCGCGGCCTCATCGAAATGCGGCTGCGGTTGGTTGGTCAGCTTGGACAGAATGCTCGCCAACGTTTGGCGCATCTCCGGACGGCGAACAATCATGTCGATCGCGCCTTTTTCGATCAGGAACTCGCTGCGCTGGAAGCCAGGCGGCAGTTTCTCGCGCACGGTCTGCTCGATGACGCGCGGGCCGGCAAAGCCGATCAGCGCTTTCGGCTCGGCGATATTGATGTCGCCCAGCATCGCCAGGCTGGCGGAGACGCCGCCCATGGTCGGGTCGGTCAGCACGGAGATGTACGGCAAGCCGCGCTCCTGCATCTTAGCCAACGCCGCGCTGGTTTTCGCCATCTGCATCAGCGACATCAGCGCTTCCTGCATGCGCGCGCCGCCGCTGGCGGAGAAGCACACTAGTGGACAGTTGTCCTCCAGCGCCTGCTCAACCGCACGCACGAAACGCGCGCCGACCACGGAAGACATTGAGCCGCCGATGAAAGCGAATTCGAAGGATGCGGCGACGATCGGCATGCCGTACAGCGTGCCCTTCATCACCACCAGCGCATCTTTCTCGCCGGTCGCTTTCTGTGCGGCGACCAGACGATCTTTATAGCGCTTGGAATCCTTGAATTTCAGAACGTCCTTCGGCTCCAGATCGCTGCCCAGCTCCACTTCACTGCCTTCGTCCAGCAGGGTATGCAGACGCGCGCGCGCGCCCATACGCATGTGGTGGTCGCACTTCGGACACACTTCCAGATTACGCTCCAGCTCGGCGCGGTAGAGAACCTGGCCGCAGCTGTCGCATTTGGTCCAGACCCCTTCAGGAATGCTCGCCTTACGGGTTTGTGTGATATTGCTCTTGTTAAGAATTCGTTCAATCCAGCTCATCGATGACCTTTCTGTTTGAACCTGGCACACGCCAGTCCGCTGTTCATGCTTTAACAATCCCCCCGAAAACACCCCAATGAAAAAATGCCCGTTCGCGGCGCGGCAAGCGCGGCGACTGAGGCATCGGCTTCAGGGTTGTTCGCAGGAACAGACCATAATGTCGCTCATTAAACCATATCGGCCCGGCGCTGTGGACAAAAAACTGGTCGAACCGACAGGTTAAGCGATGTTTTTACTGTTTTTGCTGGCGGGCGGCCGCGCGCTTGTGACGCCAAATTTCAATCACGCCCGGCAGAATCGAAACGATGATGATCCCGACGATCAACAGTTTCAGGTTCTCCTGCACCACCGGCAGATCGCCGAACAGGTAGCCAGCATAAGTGAAGAGCAGCACCCAAACCAGTGCACCAATCACGTTGTAGGCGGCGAAGTGGCGATAGGACATATGCCCCATGCCGGCGACGAACGGCGCAAAAGTACGCACGATCGGCACGAATCGCGCCAGAATAATCGTTTTCCCACCGTGCTTCTCATAGAACTGATGCGTCTTGTCCAGGTAGCTACGGCGGAAAATTTTCGAGTTCGGGTTGCTGAACAGCTTCTCGCCGAACAACCGCCCGATAGTGTAGTTCACCGCATCGCCAATGATCGCCGCTACGGCCATCAACGCCACCATGGTGTGCACGTTGAGATCGTTGGTCGGCAACGCCGCCAGCGCGCCGGCGACAAACAGCAAAGAATCCCCCGGCAGGAACGGCGTCACCACCAGGCCGGTTTCGCAAAACAAGATCAGGAACAGAATAGCGTAGACCCACATGCCGTATTGTGCGACCAGCTCGGCCAGGTGCACATCAATATGCAAAATGAAATCAATAATAAACTTGATGATGTCCATAAATTCTCTCATTGATACCGGGTGTTTCAATCACCCGGCAGAAGCACAAGGGAGCGACGCTTTCAGGCGTGCCGGCGTTTAATCGTCGGGCAAAAACAGCGGCCCCATCGGCGGCCGCGGTAGACCAAAATGATCGGGATAGTCCACGGCAACCAGATACAGCCCCTCGGCTCGCGCCGTCGCCGCCGCCAGATTGCGATCCTTCAGCGCCAGCAACTCGGCCATCCAGTTCTCATCCTGATTGCCGCAGCCGATCTCCATCAGGCTGCCGACGATATTGCGAACCATGTGATGCACAAAGGCATTCGCCTTGATATCTACCACAATATATTCGCCGTAGCGCGTAACCTTAACGTGTTTTACGCAGCGCCACGGGGTGCGCGACTGACACTGCACCGCGCGGAACGAGGTGAAGTCATTCTCGCCCAGCAGCGCCTGCGCCGCCCGGTGC
This sequence comes from Serratia sp. CY33802, assembly GCF_052169095.1. NCBI lineage: Bacteria > Pseudomonadati > Pseudomonadota > Gammaproteobacteria > Enterobacterales > Yersiniaceae > Serratia > Serratia sp. CY33802. Next base: position 154,705 of record NZ_JBJNLL010000001.1, on the reverse strand, counting down.
ATGCGATCGGCGTCCAGGGGGTGATAAAAGTGCGTCACCCCCTGTTGCAACACCGCCGGCCGGTAGCGATGGTTGAAAATAATATAGCGGTAACGGCGCGCGGTAGCGCTGAAACGCGCGTGAAAATCGTCGGCGACGGGGCTCACCCAGCGCACCGCGATGTCCGGCGGCAAATGGGTGTTCACGCCCATCGTCCAGGCGGCGTCCTTGCGACGCGCGGTGGTTTCGAAATGCACCACCTGCCCGGTGGCGTGCACCCCGGCGTCGGTGCGCCCGGCGCACAGCACGTTGATCGGCGCATCCGCCACCTTGCTCAACGCCTGCTCAAGGCGCTCCTGCACGCTGGCCACTTCTTGCTGCCGCTGCCAGCCGTAGTACCGGCTGCCGTCATATTCGATGCCCAGCGCTACCTTCAGCGTCGGCTGAGCGGGCGAGACCACCTCTGACATCAGTACATCTGCTCCTGCACCAGACGCTCGGCGGTTTCGATCGCCATTAACGCGCCGCCGAAGCGCACGTTGTCCGCCACCGTCCAGAACTGCAGCAGCTCGGGGATGCCGTAATCGTTACGCAGGCAACCGATGCTGAGCGCATCGCTGCCGGAGGCTTCGGTCACCTGAGTCGGGTAATCGTCCTCTTCGCTCAGCTGAATGTCCTCGACTTCTTCGAGCTCGCTGCGCGCCTCTTCGGCGGACAGCGGGCGCAGCGCTTCCAGGTGCACCACCTGCGCATGGCCGTAAAACACCGGCGACTGAACGCAGCTCACCGAAATCGGCAACCCTTCGTCCTGCAGCACCTTGCGCACCTGATCGACGATCAGACGCTCTTCGCGCACGCTGCCCTGCTCGTCGGCAACGAGCGGCAGCAGGTTAAACGCCAGCTGTTTAGCGAAGACGCCTTCCTCGGCAGGAATGCCGTTCAGCAGGCGCGCGCTCTGGCCGGCCAGATCGTCCACCGCGGCCTTGCCGCGCGAGGATACCGACATCAGCGTGGTAACGTGCAGACGCGAGAGCCCCGCCTGTTCGGTCAGCGGTTTGATCGCCGTCAGCAGCTGGCTGACCATGCTGTCGGCCACCGCGACGATATTGCGGTTGCGGTAATCCGCCAGCACCTGCGGGTTAACACCCGGTACCACCAGCGGCACATCCGGCTCCATGGCGAACAGACCGCTGGTGTCGATCACCAGGCAGCCCATGTTGCCGGCCTCTTCGGCATAGCGAGCGGAAGCGTCGCTGCCGGCGACGAAGAAGGCCAGTTGGGCCTGCGACCAGTCGAACTCTTCGGCGTTCTGCACCAGAAGAGACTTGCCGTTGAAGCGCACATTGGCGCCCGCGCTGCGTTCGCTTGCCAGAGGATAGAGCTCACCCACCGGGAACTGGCGTTCCTGCAACAATTCCAGCAACGCTTCACCTACCGCGCCAGTGGCGCCGAGCAGCGCGATATTCCAGCCGTCAGACATCGGGTTTTCTCCAGAGTATTTCATTCATAAAAGCAGACGGGCAGTGCAATCACCGCCCGATAATCTTTACCGCTCACTGTAGCGGCGTTGGCTTAAGACAACCTTACGCGCTACGCCAGGCTAAAACCCAGCTTGCCGAGCAGCTCGGCGCTGGCGCTGTCATCGCATTGCACGGCCAGCGAAGACCACTCGCGGCGCTCCTGGTAGTGCTTGCGCAGGCGATCGAATTCGCCCGGTTGCCCAGCGACTTTGCGCAGCGGCGCATCATCGCGGCGCACATCATACACCAAGTGCATCAATCGTTTTAACCGCGCTTCATCCAGCGGCCCATTGAGGCGGATCTGGCTGAACTCCGGCACCGGCAACAGCGAGGCCAGCGCCACCTGTTGCGGCTGCCCCAGATGGCGGCTGAACGCCTCGAACACCTGGGTGGTACCGCGCGCCTTGCCTTCCAGCGTATACCCAGCGATGTGCGCGGTACCGATATCCACCCGCGCCAGCAGCGGTAAGGCGAGATCCGGCTCCGGTTCCCACACGTCCAGCACCGTGCTCAGCTTTTTGCCCTTTTCCAGCGCCTGCAGCAAGGCGGCGTTATCCACCACCGGCCCGCGGCAGGCGTTGATCAGAATGCGGTTGTCCGGCAGGGCCGCCAACAGCTCGGCGTCCGCCAGATGCAGCGAATGGTATGGGCCGGATTTATTCAACGGCGTATGGAAGGTCAGCACGTCGGCCTCGGCCACCAGCTTCTCCAACGGCCAGAATTCCCCGGCGTCGCCGCGATCGGCACGCGGCGGATCGCACAGCAGCGTGCGCACGCCCAGCGCTTTGAGGCGAGCATCCAGACGGGAACCAACGTTGCCCACGCCGACGATGCCGACGGTTTTATCCCGCAGGTGGAAGCCGTCGCGTTCGGCCAGCAGCATCAAGGCAGAGAACACATACTCGACCACCGCGATAGCGTTGCAGCCCGGCGCGGCGGAAAAGCCGATGCCCTGACGTTGCAGCCAGGCTTCATCGACGTGATCGGTGCCGGCGGTGGCGGTGCCGACAAAGTCGATATGGCTGCCGGCCAACAAGGCTTCATTGACCTTGGTGACCGAACGCACCATCAGCGCATCGGCATCCGCCAGCGCCTCGAGCGGGATCGGGCGGCCCGGTACCGCCTGCACCTCGCCCAGGCGGCTGAACAGCTCGGCCGCGTACGGCATATTTTCATCAACCAGAATTTTCACTGCGTTCTCCGACGGTTTACGGCTATTTGTCTGCGAAATAGTGTGCCACTGAATCAGGCACGGCGAAAGCGCTCAGGGGTAGTGCCGGCGATCTGCTGGAACATGACGATAAAGGCCGACGCGGAGCTGTAGCCGACGTCTAACGCCACGTCCTGCACGGTCTTGCCCTGCTCGAGCAGGGAGACGGCATGCAGGAACCGCAGGCGCTGGCGCCATTCGCTGAACGACATGCCCAGATCCTGTTGGCAGCGTCGCGACAGCGTGCGCTCGGTGGTGTAGACCCGAGCCGCCCACGCCGCCAGCGAGGTGTTGTCCGCCGGACAATGCTCCAACGCTTCCAGCACCGGCGCCAAGAACTTGTCGTCCGACGACGGCAGATAGGTTTGCTGGCGCGGCGACAGGCGCAGCTGATCGATCAGCACCTGGCAGAGACGCAAATCCGCCTCCGCCTGCGGAATGTACTGCTTGCGCGCATAGAAATCCTCGGCGATGGCGCGGAATATCGGCGTTACGCTCACCAGACAGGGGTCGGCCGGCATGCCGGTGCACAGCGCCGGCGTGATGTCCACCATGCGGCACTGCGCCAGCCGCTGGTTATAGCAGGAGTGTTCGATGCCAGCCGGCGCCCACAGCACGAACTCCGGCGGCGCCAGAAAGCGCTGCCCGCCGATGCGCAGCACCATCACCCCGGCTTTAACCCACATCAACTGACCCCAGGTGTGGCTGTGCGGCTGGAATTCGGTGCGCGCGTTGAACTCCTCGCAGCGGAACTGCACCGGGTTGGGCGCCGGGATCAACGACTCGGGGAAATGGCGGATTTCTGGCATGGTTTCGTCCCGTGATTTGTCTTGTTTACGCCGATTTTTGTCTGGATATCACTATATATGATAAACCGGACACGCGTAGACTAGCCAGCATGTTGGACGTTATTGAGAATAATTATCATGAATATGCTCTTCCCGCTGTTGGCCGTGCTGATTTGGTCGATTAATGCCGTCGTCAGCAAACTCTCCGCCACCGCCATCGATCCGGCGGCCATCTCGCTCTACCGCTGGCTGCTGGCGCTGATTGCCCTCACGCCGTTCGTGCTGCCGGGCGTGCTGCGCAACTGGGCGCAGGTGCGCGCCAACTGGTGGAAGCTGATGATCCTCGGCCTGCTGGGCATGGTGCTGTACCAAAGCCTGGCCTATTACGCCGCGCACAGCGTCAGCGCGCTGTTTATGGGCATCATCGTGTCGCTGATCCCGCTGCTGACCATCCTGATCAGCATCGTTCTGCTGCGCATTGCGCCAACCGTCGGCGTGCTGCTCGGCAGCATACTCTCCTTCTGCGGCCTGATCTGGCTGGTCAGCGGCGGTCAGCCCGGCGTGCTGTTGCAGCACGGTATCGGCAAAGGGGAATTGATGATGCTGCTCGCCACCGCCTCGTACGCGCTGTATGGCGTGTTGACCAAACGCTGGGCCATCGCGCTGCCGAACTGGCAATCGTTGTACGTGCAGATCCTGTTCGGCGTGCTGTTGTTACTGCCTAATTTCCTGATGGCGCAGGATGTCGGCTTGAACGGCCATAACCTGCCGCTGGTGCTGTTCGCCGGCATTCCGGCTTCGATCATCGCCCCGTTCCTGTGGATCCAGGGCGTGATGCGCCTGGGCGCCAACACCGCCTCGATCTTCATGAACCTGGCACCGGTGTTTACCGCCGCTATCGCCGTGCTGTTCCTGCATGAGCAGTTGCACGGTTACCACCTGATCGGCGGCGGCATTACCCTGCTGGGCGTTATCCTGTCGCAGCGGCTGCGCACGCCGCTGACGCGTAAAGCCAAAGCCCCGGCGGCCAACGCAGAGTCCTGCAAAGAACAGGCTTAAGGCAGCAGCCTGAAACGCACCCGCACCAACAGGCCGCCCAGCGCGGCAGAGCTCAACAGCTCCGGGCGGGTGCCGTGATACGCGGTGATGTCTTTCACCAACGCCAGTCCCAACCCGGCGCCCGGCTGATCGCCCACGTTGTCCAGCCGGTGAAACGGCTGCAGCGCCAGCGCCTTGTCCTGCAAGGCGATGCCGGGGCCGCTGTCTTCTATCTCCAGCACGCCTTCCCCTGCCGCCTTATCCTGCGTGAGGCGAGCGGTCACCACGCCCTGACGCGGTGTATATTTCAGCGCGTTGTCCAGCAGGTTGGCGCACAGCTCGGCCAACAGCAGCGGCTCCCCCGCCACCTGACACGCCGCCTCGCCTTCGAACCCGAGATCGATCTGTTTACTGCGCGCCTGCGGCAAGCGGGAAAAGCAGGCGTCGCGCAGCACCTGCGCCAGGTTGACCGGTTGCAACTTACGATCGGCCTGGTGCTCGCTGGCCTTCAGGCGTGAAAGATGCAGCAGGCGGTCGGTCAGCGACACGGTATTATCCAACGTCGCGCTCATCGCCTGCAGGCTTTCGCGCCACTGCTGCGGCCGGTCACTGGCCAGCGCTACCCCAACCTGAGTCTTCAACACCGCCAGCGGCGTGCGCAGTTGGTGCGAAGCGTCGGCGCTGAAGCGCTCCTGACGTGCCACCATCAGCCGCAGCCGTTCGATGTAACGATTAAACGCCACCAGCAGCGGCTGCATCTCCGACCATGGCAATACCCGCGGCAATGGCGTCAGCTCGCCCGGATCGCGCCGCAGCATGATACCGGAGAGCTTACGCATCGGCTTCAACACCCGCTTGAGCAATGCGAACGCCAGGATCAGGGTTAACGCCACCACCGTGCCCTGGCTCAGCAGCGCCGCGATCATCATCTGCCGCGCCAGGTAACGGCGCGACTCCAGGGTTTCCGCCACCAGAATGGTCGCCATGCCGCTCACGCCCGACTCGTTGACCGGTTGAAACAGCGCCGCCACGCGGATCGGCCTGCCGAGGTATTCCGCATCATAAAAATGCACCAGCGCCGGGTAGAGCGTGGAACGCGGGATATGGGGCGGCAAAGGCGGCAAATCGTCATAGCCCGAGATGCTTTTCCCCTGCGGCGAGATCACCTCGTAATACAGCTGATCGTTCATGTTGCGCTCGAAGCTGTCGAGCACCACATAGGGCACATCAACCGCCAGCTTGCCTTCGCGCACCACCAGTCGCTCCGCTACGGTGCGCGCCGACGCCAGCAGCGTGCGATCGTAAGCCAGGGTGGCGGCGCTCATGGCGCTGAAATAGTGGGTGTAGATAGAGATGCCGCCCAACGCCAGCAGCGGCAGGCCAAAAAACAATAGCAGTTGATAGAACAGCGAACGCGGCGCGTTAAACCACCGCATCGCACAGCTCCAGGCTGTAACCCAGGCCACGCAGCGTGACGATCGCCACGTCGCTGCCCTGCAGCTTTTTCCGCAGGCGGTGTACGTAAAGCTCGATGCTCTCCGGATTGGCCTCGTCGGACAACGTAAATACCTGCTCGAACAGCTGTTGCTTGGCCACCGGGCGGCCGCGCCGGTGCATCAACGCGGTCAACACCGCCAGCTCACGCGGCGTCAGCGCCAGCGGTTTGCTCTCCAGCAGAAAATAGCCTTCGTCGTGATAGGTCAACGCGCCGTACTGCAACGCCGGCTGCGGGGCGCCGACGCTGCGGCGCAGCAGCGCCCGAATACGCGCTTCCAGCTCGTCCAGTTCGAACGGCTTGGTGAGGTAATCGTCCGCCCCCAGATTCAGGCCTTTTACCCGGTCGGCCACGTCGGTGCGCGCCGTCAGCAGCAGCACCGGCAGATCCTGCCCGCGCTTGCGCAGGCGCGCCAGCAAATCCAGACCGTTCATACGCGGCAGCGCCACATCCAGCACCGCGAGCGCATAGCGTTCGTTGAGCAGCAGGTGATCCGCTGCCACGCCGTCCGGGGCGACGTCGACGGCAAAGCCGGCGCCGGTCAGCGCCTTTTGCAACCAGTGAGACAGCTCGGGGTGATCTTCAACCAATAACAGTCGCATGTTCCCATTCCATTGATTTATCTGAACAACCTGGCGCCAATATCGCGCTTGTTAACAGGTCGATAACAGAGAATGGCATGGAAAATAAGGGGATAAAAGAGCGCCGCGCCGCCAGTTTTGGGAGCTGGCACACAATTATGCGTATAGAGCGCGATCGCAGGACGATGTCAGATCAGCGGAATGGGGCTATCGGCCACGGCAATGTCCAGTACCGGGCGCAGCTTGTCGGCGGTAAACGGCGAAGAAACCAGCACGGAGCGATTGTTGACGGCAAATACCAGATCGATGCCGGTCACGCAGGCGGTCATCTGGCAGGCATACTTTTCACCGTCGGCGTTGACGAAATGCAGTTCAAACACGCCAACGTCGGCACGCAGTCGCTTCAAACGGCACTGCCCGGTTTCACCGACCATCTCCGCATAGACCTCAGGCAACCGTTTAATCGCGCATACTTTGGCGCTGTCCCTACCACCAAATAATTTCCCTAACGAAAACATATCACTGCGTCTCTATTCATTTCACTGATCATGATTTTATCGCGAAAGCAGAACGGCAAACCTGATATTACGCAGGATTTTGGCCGGTTTTGCGCCCTGTTCCTGCCCGCATTTCTATGGTAGCGCACCCGTGATTCACTGGCGACAAGAGACCCTAATCACAGACTGGAAACTTTTCCGGCCACTGAAAGGTAAATGAAAGGTTGTTGTTTTAACAATCCTGCAACCGCGCTCTGCGGGATTCACAACCAGAACAATACCGAGGGCAAGCCACAATGAAAAAAATAATGACCCGTACCTTTACCGCCGCCGCACTGTTGCTGGCAGCCTCTCAGGCCTTTGCCGTGGAAGCGCCCAAACGCACCGAATGTATTGCGCCGGCCAAGCCCGGCGGCGGCTTCGATCTGACCTGCAAGCTGATTCAGGTGTCGTTGCAGGACACCAAGGCCATCGATAAACCGATGCGCGTCACCTATATGCCCGGCGGCGTCGGCGCGGTGGCCTACAACGCCATCGTCGCGCAGCGACCGGCGGAGTTCGGCACCGTGGTGGCCTTCTCCGGCGGCTCGCTGCTCAATCTGGCCCAGGGCAAGTTCGGCCGCTACAACGTGGACGACGTGAAATGGCTGGCGGCGGTCGGAACTGACTACGGCATGATCGCGGTGCGCGCCGACTCGCCTTACAAGACTCTGAAAGACCTGATGGACGCCTTCCAAAAAGATCCCAACAGCGTGGTGTTCGGCGCCGGCGCCTCCATCGGCAGCCAGGACTGGATGAAAACTGCGCTGCTGGCGCGCGAAGTCGGCGTGGATCCGCGCAAGATGCGCTACGTGGCGTTCGAAGGCGGCGGTGAGCCGGTCACCGCGCTGTTGGGCAATCATATTCAGGCAGTTTCCGGTGATCTGAGCGAGATGGTGCCTTACCTGCAGGGCGACAAAATCCGCGTGCTGGCGGTGTATGCCGAGCAACGTTTGCCTGGCCAGTTGGCCGACATTCCGACCGCCAAAGAACAGGGGTACAGCCTGGTGTGGCCGATCATTCGCGGCTTCTACGTCGGGCCGAAAGTCAGCGATGAAGAGTATCAGTGGTGGATCGACACCTTCCAGAAAATGATGGCGACCGATGAATTCAAGCAGCAACGCGATCTGCGCGGCCTGTTCGAATTCAACATGACCGGCAAAGAGCTGGACGCCTACGTGAAGAATCAGGTTGCCCAATACCGTGAGCAGGCGAAAGTGTTCGGCCTGGCCAAATAACCGCAGGGGAAAACCATGAGCGATCGTATTTTTGCCTGCTTTTGGCTGCTGCTGTGTATCGGCGGGCTGTTCATCGGCTGGGGCATTCAAAGCGAATACAGCTATGAACCGCTGGGGCCGCGCCCTTTCCCGCTGGCGATCCTCAGCCTGATGGCGCTGTGCGCGGCCCTGTTGTTGCTGCGCCGCCCACAGGCGGTGGACTGGCCGCACCACAAGGTGCTGCAGCGGCTGCTGGTGCTGGTGATCACCCTGGTGCTGTATGCCTGGGGCTTTGAATGGCTGGGCTTTCCGCTGGCGACCGCGCTGCTGACGTTCAGCATCGGCCTGTTGTTTCAGGCCAGCCTGCCGGCGGCGGCCCTCTCCGGCGTCGTCATGGGCGCAGCGCTGTACTACGCCTTTGACCAACTTCTCGATGTCACACTGCCGCTCGGCATCTGGCTGAGCTAACGGGAGCGATGATGGATACCTGGATGTATTTGACCCAAGGGTTCGAAGTGGCGCTGGTGCCGCAGAACCTGATTATCGCCCTGATCGGCTGCTTCGTCGGCACCATCGTCGGCCTGCTGCCGGGCCTCGGGCCGATCAACGGCGTGGCGATCCTGCTGCCGCTGGCATTTGCCCTCAAGCTGCCGGCCGAATCGGCGCTAATCCTGCTGGCGACGGTGTATATCGGCTGCGAGTACGGCGGCCGCATCTCGTCGATTCTGCTCAACGTGCCGGGCGACGCGGCGGCGATCATGACCGCGCTGGACGGCTACCCGATGGCGCAGCAGGGGCGCGCCGGCGTGGCGCTGTCCATCTCGGCGGTCAGTTCGTTCGTCGGATCGATGATCGCCATCGGCGGCATCATCCTGTTCGCGCCGCTGCTGGCCCGCTGGTCGCTGGCCTTCGGCCCGGCAGAGTATTTCGCCCTGATGGTGTTCGCCATCGCCTGCCTCGGCAGCATGATGAGCCAGAACCCGCTGAAATCGCTGCTGGCGGCGCTGATCGGCCTGGGGCTGGCGACGGTGGGCGTCGACGCCAACACCGGCGTTTACCGCTTTACCTTCGACAGCGTGCACCTCTCCGACGGCGTGCAGTTTATCGTGGTGGTGATCGGCCTGTTCTCGGTCAGCGAAATCCTGCTGATGCTGGAAAGCACCAGCGCCGGGCAAAAGCTGGTGCGTAAAACCGGCCGGTTGCTGTTCAACCGCAAAGAGGCGGCGCAGTGCGCCGGCCCGACCCTGCGCTCGTCGGTGATCGGTTTCTTCGTCGGCATTCTGCCGGGCGCCGGCGCCACCATCGCCAGCGCGTTGACCTACATGACCGAGAAGAAAATCAGCGGTAACAGCGACACCTTCGGCAAGGGCGACATCCGCGGCGTAGCGGCGCCGGAAGCGGCCAACAACGCCTCGGCCTGCGGCTCATTCATTCCGATGCTGACGCTGGGGGTGCCGGGTTCCGGCACCACGGCGGTGATGATGGGGGCGCTGACGCTGTACAACATCACCCCCGGCCCGGCGATGTTCACCGAACAGCCGGATATCGTCTGGGGGCTGATCGCCGCACTGCTGATCGCTAACGTCATTCTGCTGATCATGAACCTGCCGCTGGTCGGCCTGTTCACCCGCATGCTGACCATTCCGCTGTGGTTCCTGGTGCCGGCGATCGCCGCAGTTTCCGCGGTGGGGGTTTATGCGGTGCACAGCACCACCTTCGATCTGCTGTTGATGGTGGGGTTGGGCGTGTTCGGCTATATCCTGCGGAAAATGCACTTCCCGATGTCGCCGCTGATTCTGGGCTTTGTTCTGGGTGAGATGCTGGAGCAGAACCTGCGCCGCGCGCTGTCGATCAGCAACGGCGAATTCGGCATCCTGTGGAGCAGCAGCATCGCGCAAACGCTGCTGGTGCTGGCGGTCGCGGTACTGGCGCTGCCGCCGCTGCTGCGCCTGATGCGTAAACGCCGCCAACCGGCGGCCGAGGCCAAGGCCGAGTAATGCGAAACGGGCGGTGTTATGATCTCTGATGCCGATCGTTTGAGAGAGCTTGAATAAGCCGACCAGAGAAAAAATCCAGAGCCAGACTTTTGACTCTGGATTTTTCATGTCTAAACACGCAAAAACTTTTGTTGTCCGCGATTGATCCATTACAGATGTCCGTTACCTTTTTGATACCGTTTTTTAACCTGATAACGGCTATCAATTTTTGCCACTACATTTGGCCCCTCCTCCTCCCCCCACACACACTCTACGTGACCCTTTTATATCGTTATTGACGGAGAGAGTGAAGAAAGTAACCTGAGCTATTACATTGTCATTAATTATACTTTTTATTTAATCATAAAAATAAAAACCCAGACTAAATCAACCAGCTAATTCGAGAACCCAAATTATTGCTGTTCACTCAGACACATGATAATGTGATGCCGATATTCTCTATAAATCCACCAAAACATGGGCGGCATTATAGATGACAATCAATAGGGAAGATAAATATAAAATCAGGAGTTATAATGTTTAGAATATTTATTTTTTGCTGCACATTTTTATTATCTCAACAAGCTATAGCTGGCGCATATATGCTTCCCGTATCTTTTGTTAACCTAACGGTTGTTCAATCGTTGGTTGCGTGGGATGAGAACCCTTCCGATCTCAATCCTTGTTATGGATGGTCGTCTTGTTTTATTGGCCCTGATGTCAAATACAGTACCCGAAATCCTGGGCTACATGGCTCATGTATAGACTCTAAAAATTGTCTTCGAATTGAAAAATATAGAACCGCAAAAGAAATAGAGATCGCCTGGAAAAACTCCTTTGGCATTCCATGGACCTCGCGACCCTACCTGGTGAACGGTAGGGATGCCAGTTGCGTTGGGCTTTTTTATGTACATACGCCATCACTAGCCGGGGGGGCGTTTTTATGGCCTAATTCTGTTTGCGGCAAATTGCCTCCCCAAAACCAATCTTGTGATGTGAATCTCCCTCCTGTGATAGATTTTGGTACGCTTTCGCAGGACGAGATTTCCGGGATGGAGAGAACGATTTATGGAACAATCGGATGCACTCAGTCAGGCACGGTAAAAATATATGCCCAATCTACATTAGGCGATGGAAATATTTATTTCAGAAACACCAAAAATTTTTATTCGACGCTTTTTTTAGATGGAAATTCCGCATGGACAGGCGTGGATTATTCTTTGACTGGCGGCCAACAGAAAAATATCAATCTAAAAGCAAAACTGACAGCCAATAATACCGTAGACCCAGGACCTTTCTCAGGCAATGCTATTATATACATTGCATTTCTATAATGCAGTTATACGGCTGCCGTGGAGCGAGGATTAACAGTCGGAGAGTTTCTGGTACACTTGGCCCGATTATCTCAGTCACACTCGGACGGGGTCATTACCCCGTCCTTTTCATTTAATAACGCTTAATGTTGCATATCGCCCGCTCTACGGCCGCAATATCATTGTCGACCAGCAAAGGCTGTACCACCGCAAAGTCCGCCTCGGACAAGTCATAGAGGCGCAACGCAAGCAACCGCGCGATGATTTCCGGCGCGAATCGCCAACGGATAAACCTCGCCGGGTTACCGCCGACGATGGCATAAGGCTCAACATCGCCGGCCACCACGCTGCCAGCGGCGACGATCGCCCCTTCGCCTATCGATACCCCTGGCATCAACATCGCCCGCATGCCAATCCAGCAACCGTCCCCCAGCCGGGTGTCGCCTTTGGGGCGGTACGCCCGTTTGATGGTTTCCATAAAGGGGTACAGGCTCAACCAGTCGATACGGTGGGTGTGATTGCCCCCCATCAGGATCACCGCTTCGGCCGCGATGCACACATAATCGCCGATCAGCAAGCGATCTATGTCACCCAGCGGCTGCCATTGCCGGCTGACCGCGTCGCCGTGCAGATAGCGCACTACCGAGCGTTCGAAGCCGTTATCCCAACAGTCGCTGTAGTAGCTGTGGGTGCCTTTGACGATGATATTCGGGTTGGTCACCGTCTGATGCAGCAGCTCGGTTTTAGACCAGTGTTTTTCGGACATGGCGTATTCTCTTGTTACGGGAATAAAAGCCACGGAACGGAATGTCTGTGGCCGTGTTGTCGTTCACTCAACACGGCCATTCAAGCGATAAGCGCTCGTTTCAATCTCGGGTTATTCATCATTACCGCCTCTCTTGCGAGGCGTAATGGTAGCCGATCACGCCTCGGCGGTCTTGCTTTTCAACAGCAGCACTCCGCCCATCACCAGCGAGCTGCCCAGCAGCTGCAGCTGATTCATGTTTTCCCCCAGCAGGAAATAGGCGATCACCGCGGTGAAAACCAGCTCCAACGACAGGATCAGGTTGGCTACGGCCAGCGGCAGCGTTTTCAGGCTGATGTTATACAACCCGAAGCCCAACAGCGTCGGCCCGGCGGCCAGCGCCAGCAGCAACAGCCAGCCGCTCCACTGAATGCCCTGCGCGCCGTGCGACAGGAACCACAGAGAGCCGGCCATGCCGTGGAACGCCGCCAGCGGGAACGCCGTCAGCGCCGCGTTGAACACCAGCTGATACAGTGCCGAAAAACCGAAAACGTACAAAATGGTGTTCCACACCGGATAGCCCCGTTCGCTGGCCACCCGCCCGCCGAGGGTATACAGGGTATAGCCGATGCCCGACAGCATCCCCACCAGCAGCCCCAACAAGTCGAAGTGCTGGTTGCCCATGCTGTCGCCGTTGCTGACCAGGAAACAACCGCCCAGGCTGATGGCGATCACCAGCAGTTGGCGCAGCGTCAGGCGTTCGCTGTACATCACCCAGCCGAGGAACACGGTAAAGCCCACCGAGCAGTAGGTCAGAATGGTCGCCACCGATGCGCCGTTCAGCGCCACCGACAGCGTCCACAGGCTGTTGAACAGCGCCAGCAGCAGCCCGTAAAGCGCGTAGAACAATACCTGTTCACGGCGCAGGCGCGCCCACTGCGGTTTCACCACCAACAGCAGCGGCAACAGCACCAGCGCCACCAGCGCCGCGCGCCAGAACGCCAGCACGAAAGTCGGCAGGTGATAGTACTCGGTCAGCGCGCGAATGATGATGGCGGTAAAGGCCAGCAGCATGGCGCTGATAATGGCGATGACGTAACCCTGGCGGCTGCCCTGAAAGAGACGCGCGCTGGGCAGCAAAGGCCGGGCGGAAACGCCTGACGGTAATGACATGAGATCCTCGGAGAAATGGCGACATAAATACTCAGGCACAGAGTGTAACTCGGCCATTTTTTCTCACTATAGCCACTTTACGGCGTTGTCATGCAGGCCACTTTTCTGCGCTTGAAGCCCCGTTGACATGGGTTATAGTAAAAATCTCTCTCCCTAACCGGGCCAATTTCGCATGCACATTCCGTTAGATCGCGAGCAGGACGTTCCGCTCTATTTACAGATCGAAGAAGCGCTGCGGCGCGCCATCCTCACCGGCGTGTTCGTCGATGGCGACAAGCTGCCCTCGACGCGCACGCTGGCGGCCGAGCTGGCGGTCAGCCGTTTAACGGTGGATAACGCCTACGCCGAGCTGGCGGCCAAGGGCTTTTTGCATCAGCGGCGCGGCAGCGGCGCCTATGTTGCGCACCCGCAGGCGCAAACGCGCCCAGCCCGGCCGAGCAGCGATACCCCCTTCCCGCTGGAGAGCTTCACCACCCTCACCTCGCGGCTGGACGGCTATGCCGACGCCCCGCTGCCCGAGGGGCTGATCAACTTCGCCGCCGGCGTCGGCAGCCCTAAGGTGTTTCCGCTGGAGGCGTTTCGCAAAGTGCTGCTGTCGGTGCTCAGCCGCCATGCGGAAGAAGCCTTCAGCTACGGGGAGTACTGCGGCTACTACCCGCTGCGCGATACGCTGAGCCGCATCCTCAGCGCACAGGGTATCCCCACGCAGGCGGAACAGGTGCTGATCACCAACGGCTCGCAGCACGCCATCAGTCTGGTGGTGCAAAGCCTGCTGGCGCCGGGCGATACGGTGATCGTCGAAGAGCCGACCTACGCCGAAGCGCTGGGCCTGCTGCGCCAGCACCGCATCAATATCGTCACCGTGCCCGGCGATCGCCACGGCATGCTGGTCGAACGATTGCCCGAGTTGCTGGAACGCCACCGCCCTAAACTGATCTACACCATCCCCAATTTCCACAACCCGACCGGCCGCTGCCTGAGCGAGGTGCGTCGGCGACGCCTACTGGCGATCGCCCAACAGGCCGGCGTGGTGATCCTGGAGGACGATTTCGTCGGCGATCTGCGTTACCAGGGCAAGCAGCTGCCGTCGCTGCGCGCGCTGGCGCAGCCGGGCGCGGTGATCTACGTCAGCACTTTCTCCAAGATGCTGCTGCCCAGCATGCGCATCGGCTATCTGGTGGCGGACAGCGAACACTATCAGCGTTTCGCCAGGCTGAAACACGTCGACAGCTTCACCAGCTCCAGTCTGATCCAGCGGGCACTGGACGCGTTCGTCACCGTCGGCCGTTACGACAAGCAGCTGCGGCGCGCCGGGCGCGTCTACCGCCGCCATCTGGAAGTGATGATCGACGCGTTGCAACGGCGGTTGCCGCCGGGGTGCCGTTTCGAAACGCCGCAAGGCGGCTTGTTTATCTGGCTGACGCTGCCCGCGACGGTAACCACCACCGAACTGATGCCGGTGGCCTGGCGACACGGCGTCACTTTCGCGCGCGGCGAATGCTTTTATGCCCAGGAACAGCTGGGCGCGCACAGTCTGCGGCTAAACTTTGCCGCCAACTCGCCGCCGCAGATTGAAGAAGGTATCGCCCGGCTAGGCCGGGCGATTGAGGAAGTGATAACAGAGAAAAACGCCGGTTAGACGGCGGCCCACCACAGCCGCAGCTTCATCCCCCAGTAACTGGTCCAGCCGGTGGTGCTCTGCACCACTTTGCCCTGCGAGATCACCACGAAGGTCGGCGTCACACCAATCTGCCACTGCGCCGACAGCGTACCGGCCGGATCGTTGACCACCGGCAGCGCCAGCCGTTTGCGTGCCAGCCACTGTTTCACCTGGGTATCGTCGCCCGAGCGCAGCGCGACGGTCAGCACGTTGCCGCCCGTCGCCTGCAAACGGGCGACGTCCGGCGTGGTGAAACGGCAGACGCCGCACCAACTGGCCCAGAAGTAAACCAGCAGCGGCCGTTCATGGCTGAGCTGCGCCAACGATACGCGATCACCGTCCAACGTGGTCAGCGTCTGGGCATCGAAGGCCGGCGGCGCCTGCGGCGCGTTCAGCCAATCCATTACCGTGACCACCGCCAGTACGATCAGCGCCAGCAGCAGCAACTCGCGCCCCCAGCGCTTGAGCTTAGCCATGGTTGGCCTTCGCCAGCTGCTGCTTCACCATCGTTTCCAGCTCTTCATAGGACACCGCCCCCGGCAGCATCCGATCGCCGATCAGCGTCGCCGGCGTCCCTTGTACGCCCAATTGTTCCGCCAATTCCATATTGGTGCGCAGCGTGGTCATGCTTTGTTCGCTCGGAGCCACCGCCTTGACGCCGGTTTTCTCCTGCGCGGCGGCGATGCTGGCCTTGTCGTGGAAGCCCTTTTTCGCCATCAGCCGCTGGTGCAAAGCCCAGAATTGATCCGGATGCTGCTGCCAGGTGGTGAGCGCCACGCGCGCCGAGCTGACCGAGCTTTCGCCCTTGAACGGCAATAGCTTCACCACCAGCGCCACATCCGGGTATTGCTTGACGATCTTCTCCAGCATCGGATCAAACCGCTTGCAGTACGGGCAGTTATAGTCGGTAAAGGTCACCAGCGTCAGTTTGGCGTTGGCGGCGCCCAGGCGCGGGCTGGCCGGATCCTGATACAGCGTTTTGGCATTCTGCTTGATAGCCTGGCTGATTTGCTGGCCTGCGGTCTGCTGCTGCCAGGCGTCCACCGCCTGCGCCAGAATGTCCGGGTTGGACACCAGCGTTTCGCGGATCATCTCTTTAATGCGCGCCTCTTGCGCCGGGGTGAAAGGCTCGGCGGCCCACGCCGGGGCGGCGATGATCATCAGTAAAATCAGTAGCTTTTTCATTGTTCGGTTCCTTTGGCATGGGAGAGCGTTTGCAGCACGGCGTCACGGGTCAACAGCGGGGATAACACCTCGCCGTCCGGGCTGCCGGGGCCATAGATTTGGTTGAAAGGCACGGCGACGCTGCCGCGCTTTTGCAGGAAGGCGCTGATGTCGGCCGACGGGCGGCTCCAGTCGCCGCGCAGCGCGACCACATCGTCGGCGCTCAGCGCGCGCTGTACGTCATCGCGCAGCAGCACATTGAATTTGTTGGCTTTACAGGTCACGCACCAGTCGGCGGTCACGTCGACGAACACCCGCTTATGCTGGGCCAGCGCCTCGGCAATCGCCTGTTCGCTCAGCGGTTGCCACTGCACCCGATCCTGCAACGGTTGGCGCCACAGGCCGGCGGTCAGCGAGCCGGCCAACAAGGCCACGCCAGCCAGCACCAACGTGCCCGCCGCCAGCTTGGCCGCTAACCGTGCTCCCTGCTGACGCCATACTGCCAGCAGCAACGCCAGCAGCGCCAGCGCCCCCAGCCACAGCGTGGCCTGCACGCCGATATGATTGCTCAGCAGGCTCAGCAGCCACAGCGACGACGCCAGCATCAACAACCCCATCGCCAGCTTGACGGTATTCATCCAGTGGCCGGGGCGCGGCAAGCGCAGCGCCAGCGAAGGCCAGGCGGCAATCAGCAGCCACGGCAGGCTCATGCCGATGCCGAGTGCGATGAACATGCCCCACAGCACCGGCAGCGACGCCGCCAGCGCGAAGGCCACCGCCGTGCCGAGAAACGGCGCCGAGCACGGCGTCGCCAGTAGCGTAGCGAACGCGCCCTGCCAGAAATGGCCGCTCAGACCGTGCCCGTTATGGGTGGCCAGTGAGGTATTCAGATCGGATGAGAGGCGCAGATGGAACAGGCCAAACAGGTTGGCGCTGAACAGCAGCGTCACCAGCACCATAAAGCCGATAAACCACGGATTCTGGAACTGAATGCCCCAGCCAAGCGCGTGGTTGCCGAGTCTCAGCAGCGTCATCAGCAAGGCCAACGCCATAAACGAGGCGACGATACCCAGCGACGACGCCAGGAACTGCAAACGAACGCTGCGCCGATCGCGATGCTCCACCTGCAGGATAGAACCGAGCTTGATGCCCAGCACTGGCAGCACGCACGGCATCAGGTTGAGGATTAACCCACCCGCCAGCGCCATCAATACCGCTTGCCATAACGGGAACGCCGCACCGGCAGGCGCGGCCAGCGGATCGCCAATCGGCAGCGTAATCTGCTGCGCCATGCCGCCGTCGTCAATCACCAACGTCAGCGTTTTGCCGCGCAGATCCGGCGCCGCATCGCCCCAACCGTCGCTGACCGGCACTCGCGCCAACAGCTGAGCACCGTCGGTCTCGACCTGCGGCTTGCCGAGATCGGCATCCGCTAGCGTATCGAAGAACAGCGCGGGTTGCTGCCAACCGGCGGCACGTTCGGCGGAAATCTGCAGCTCGCCGCTGCGGTAACCGGCCTTGACGCTTTCCGCCAACCCAGCGGCGATCGGCACCTGCCCCATCGCCTGCGCGAAATCGTGGTTAAACAGCGGATCGTTCGGCGTAGTCAGATCCAGGCTGAACGGGTAGTCGGTCAGAATGCAGACATTGCTGCAAGTGGACAGCGTCAGGGTGCCCGCCAGCGGGCCGGACACCTGGCCTGGCATCACGATCGGCAGCGTGACCCGATCGTGATAGCCCTGGGTGGAAATGCCGGCCACCTCGAAACGCTGCGGCGTCGGCCAGTGCCAGGTTGCGGGCGGCGGGTTGCCCTGCCAGACGATAGCCGGCGCGATGCCGCCTTCGCCTGGAGAGCGCCAGTAGGTTTTCCAGCCTTTTTGCAGCTCGACCGACAGCAGCAGACGGGTCTCTCCCGGCTGTGACGTGTCGGCGCGCAGCCGCACCTTGGCATGATCGTTGGCCGGATTTTGCAGCCAGCCGCTGTCCGCCGCCTGCAAGGCGGGCAGCCACAGCATAAACAGGCAAGCGCAGGCCAGCCTGATAATTTTCAACATGTTAATTCTCCATAAATGATTAATTCACCGCGAAAAACGGGCGATTAACTCATTCACGGAAGACGCATAATCGAAGGTGCACCCTGAGGGTGGGCGGAGAAATGGCGCGAGGAGGAGGAATGCGCAGACGCGCGGCAATGGTCGGCGCCAACAGAGCCAGCAGCAGACCCAGCCCGAACAGCACGGTTTCGAACATTACCGGCGGCGCAGCCAGCAATGATTTGGCGCTCAGTTCACAGGGCGTCGGCTGCGCTTCGGCGGCGGCATCGCTGGACTGAACGGCGGTAGCGGCCGGGATCCCCAGCGTTTGCTGCAGCGCATGCAGGCCCGCCATGCGCTGGGTCATGCACGTCAGCACCACCAGGCAAGCCAGGCATAAAAACCATTTTGCAATCCGCTGCCGTTTAACCATGCCATCCTCATGTTCAGATCTGGGGTTATCTTAGCGGCGCAGACGCGATTAGCAACGTTTTGTCGGTAAAGAAATGTCTGAGCGGCGGTATTGATGGCGGCGAATTACAGGTATCATAGAGGGTAAGCCTGCGCTTTTCGCCGGGTACGATGACGATTCTCTCCTCCAGGCACACTGCGGGGATACACAGCGAAGGACTGGTGATATGCAACCTTTGAGTGGGCCGGGCACCCCAATCGCCGGCGAGCGCCCCCCTTCCCCGGGCAAAGCGGCGGCCACTGACGATCAACCCCTCTCTCCGGCGCAGCGCACGACGCTGGAAAAACTGATCGTGAAAATCATGACGCTCAGCCCGGCAAAGTCGGCGGAGATCTGGGCGTCTCTGCGTCACGATCTTGGCGCCGACAACGGCGGCGAACTGCTGGCGCGCCATTTTCAACCGGCGGAACAGCTGCTGCAAACGCGCCTGACGCAGGCGCAGCAAAACCACGCCGGGCGCCAGCTGTTGCAACAGCTGGCCGAATTACTGCCCCTGGGCAACAACCGCCAGGCGGTCAGCGACTTTATTCGCCAGCAGTTCGGCCATACGGTGCTGAGCCAGTTGAGCCCGCCGCAGCTGCAGCAAGTGCTGAATCTGTTGCAGACCGGCGGCCTGACCATTCCCCAGCCGCAGCAAACCGCCACCAGCGATCGCCCGCTGCTGCCCGCAGAGCATCAAAGCCTGCAGCAGCAGATCACCAAACTCAGTGCCGCCACCGGCGAAGCGCCGGCTAAAATCTGGCAAACGCTGTTCGATCTGGCGGGTGTGAAAACCAACGATCCGCTGCCGGCGCGCCACTTCCAGCTGCTGAACCAGTTTTTACAGGTGAAAGTGGCGCTCAGCCCGCAGAGCGCACCGACGCTGAACAACCTGCTGGCGGCGCTCAAACAGCCGGCGGACGAGCAAGAACTGCAGCAGATGAACGACTATTGCCAGGCGCGCTTCAACTGCGGCGCCAATGCGCCGCTGACGCACCCGCAAATGAGCGACGCCATTCATCAACTGTTTGCCCGCCGTCTGGAGAAGGCCGGCCAGGCGCAGCCGATCGCCAGCCACCCTGTCGAGCCACAGCCGCTGCTCAACCCGCTGATCGCCGCCCTGCCTCTGCCACTGCAAAAAGCGCTCAGCAAGCCGGCCGTGGCGCTGATCCTGCTGCTGTTGGTGCTGGCCGTGGTGCTGGCGCTGGTATTTTAACGCCTCAGGCGCAGCCGCAGTCCGCAACAGCCGCCCGATCGCGCAGCGATCCCGGCTGTTCGCCGATGGCCAACGGATGGCCGTCGCGCAGCCAGAAATCCAGCCCGCCAATCAACTCCTTCACCCTGAACCCCAACGTCGCCAGCTTGTAGGCGCCTTTGGTGGAACCGTTGCAGCCAATGCCGTCGCAGTAGGTCACATACACCTTTTGGCGATCCAGGTGCGCCGTGCCGGCTTCATCCATCAGGCGATGCGGCAAGCTGAACGCGCCGGGGATATGCCCGGCGGCGTACAGCGCCTCCGCACGGGTATCGATCACCACCATCCCGTCCACGCCATTGCGCAAATCTTCCGCCACGTCCCAGGCATCCGCATAGCGGCTCAGTTTAGCCGCCAGATAGGCCTGGCTCTCTTCCGGCGCTGCCGGTGGAAAGGCCAGCACCAAGGATTCTTTCGACATATCACTCACTCCCGTTGATCAAGACAGATGACAATAGTGCCCGATTTTGGTCTTATGATTGATACCCATTTTTTACTCATGATAAGACCCATTATGCGGCACACGCTGATCACGCTGTTTCAGCAATCGCCCCAGGCCATCGGCACGCTGCGCGAACGTCTGTGTGCGGCATTGCGGCAGGCCATCCACCACGGCGCATTGAGCGTTGGGCAACGGCTGCCCTCCAGCCGAGTGCTGGCTGGGGATCTGAACCTCTCAAGGGTGACCGTCGAAGCAGCGTACGGCCAGTTGGAGGCGGAAGGGTATTTGCAGCGCCGCGTCGGCCAGGGCACATTTGTGGCTATCCGCATCGCCAAATCGCCGCCGCCGGCGACCCTCACCGCCATGCCGCGCCTTTCGCTGCGCGGCCAACAGATCGTGCAAACCGGCGGCTGCCGCGATCCGCAGCATCCTCAAGCCTTCGCTGCCGGCTCGCCGGACCTGCGCGCGTTTCCGCTGGCCCTGTGGAAGCAGCTGACCGCTCAACGCCTGCGCCTGCAGGGAGAAAGCCTGCTGCGCTACGGCGACCCTCAGGGCTATCTGCCGCTGCGCGAAGCCATTGCCGCCCACGTCAACCAAACGCGCGGCGTAGTCTGCGATGCGAGCCAGGTTATCGTGCTGACCAGTTCGCAGCAGGCGCTGCAAATGATCGCCACCTTACTGTTGGACAGCGGCGACAGCGTCTGGATGGAAGAGCCGGGTTACGCCGGGGCGAGAAACGCCTTTATCAGCGCCGGCGCCGCGCTGACGCCGGTGGCCGTAGACGGCGACGGCCTGCAAGCAGAACCTTCCTTGCCCGATCCGCGTTTGATTTATCTGACGCCCTCGCACCAATACCCGACCGGCGCGGCGCTCAGCCTGGCGCGCCGCTTGGCGTTGCTGGCGCTGGCGGAGCGGCAACAGGCCTGGATCATTGAGGACGATTACGACAGCGAATTTCACTACGACGGGCTGCCGATTCCGGCGATGCAAGGCTTGGATCGCCATGGCCGGGTGCTCTATCTCGGCACCTTCTCCAAATCGTTGTTCCCTTCGCTGCGGCTGGCGTACCTGATCGTGCCACCCGCGCTGGTCGCTCCCTTCGTCACCGCGCGCACGGTCTATGACGGCCACAGCGCGCAATTGATGCAGGCGGTGACCGCCGAGTTCATCCGCCAGGGGCACTTCGCCGCGCATATTCGCTATATGCGCCAGCTCTACCACAGCCGGCGCGATGTGCTGCTGACGGAAGTACGCGAAAAACTCGGCCACTTCGCCACACCCGCCCCTGCCGCCGGCGGTCTGCAGCTCAGCGTTTGGCTGCAGCCCGGCCGGGAGGCGGCACTCAGCCAACAGGCGCGGCGGCTCGGCGTCCTTACGCCCGGGTTAACGGCGCAATACCAAACGGTTCAGGCCCAGCGCGATGGCTGGCTGCTGGGTTTTTCGGCCCTGACGCCGGGCGAGATCCGCAGCGCCGTCGAGCGGCTGGCGCGGATCGCCGCGGCTTAGCCCTGCCCCGGAGAGACGCCGGCCGGCTTATTGCTCGGTCAGGCGCATCTCCGCCACCAGCGGCAGGTGGTCGCTCACCGCCGGCCAGTGCACGCCGTTCCAATCACCGCTGGCGTTCGGCACCGTCAGGCTGTCCAGATGCCAACGCTGCGCATTGCCGCTAAAGATGTAATCCACCTTGATCTCGGCGTTTTCCGCCGGCCAGCTGCGACCGTCCTGCCCGTTGGGCATGATGTCGTTCCAATAGCGGCTCAGCTCCAGCCAGGTGACGCTGCCCGGCACGTCGTTCATGTCGCCGAACAGCAGTTTGATGCCGCGCACTTCGATAGTGCGATCGTTCAGCTCCCGCACCTGATCCAGACGCATCGTCGGATCTTCCTTGGTATCGAGATGGGTGTTGAACAGGGTGATCGGCGTCGGGAACTCCGGCACGTCAACTTTGGCGCTGAAGGCGATGCGCTGCTCGCGCTGGCCGGACGGCAACGGATAGATTACGGCATCGTGCAGCGGATACTTCGAGAGAAACGCCAGGCCGTATTCACCGCCGTCGAAATCGATCGCCCGGCCGAACACCGCCTGCATGCCGGTCAGCTTCGCCAGTTCCGCCGCCTGATCGACCCGCCCGCTGCGGGCGGTGAGTTTATCCACCTCCTGCAGCGCCACCACGTCGACGTTCATCGCGCGAATCGCCTTGGCGATGGCGGTCATGTCGCTGACCTTGCCGGCGGCGATATTGAAGCTGGCGACGCGGATCTTCGGCGCCTGCTCCAGCTCGTAGGTTTTGTTCTTCAGGCCGCCCAACGCGCTGGCCACTTCGCGGCTGTTGGCGTTGCTGTTGGCGTGCCCGGTATCGGCAGACGACCAGGCGCTGTGAGAGATGCCCAGGGACAGTAAAGTGATAAGCAGAGCGTGACCGGTATGCATGAATTCTCCTTGAGGGACAGATAAGTGTTATGTGGGCGCTTCCCGGCCCACAGCTAACACCGATTTTGCCGCAGAAACCTGCGACTATTTCCTAGTTGCACCGCTATTTTTCGTTTCTGCGCGATGCTTCGCATTCTGGCGGTTTACGCATTGCGCCGTTGGACAAACGGCTGATTTCGTTTTAAAACCGGTAGATTGCCAACCGCGAGGAATTCCGATGACCAGCTCGATTGCCGAACAGCTTACCGAACGTTTCTTCCGCTACCTGGCGGTCACCAGCCAGAGCAACGCCGCCGCAACCGCCCTGCCCAGCACGCCGGGGCAGCATGAGATGGCGCAACTGTTGGCGGACGAGCTGCACCGGCTCGGCCTGGCCGACGTGCAGATCGACGAGCACGCTACCGTCACCGCCCGCAAGCCCGGCACCCAGCCCGGCGCGCCGCGCATCGGCTTCATCACGCATATCGACACCGTGGACGTCGGCCTGTCGCCCGAGATTCGCCCGCAGCGCCTGCGCTTCACCGGCGAGGATTTATGCCTGAACGCCGAGCAAGACATCTGGCTGCGGGTCGCCGAGCATCCGGAGATCCTGCCCTACCGCAACGAAGAGATCCTGTTCAGCGACGGCACCAGCGTGCTGGGCGCCGACAATAAGGCGGCGGTCACCGTGGTGATGACGCTGCTGGCCAACCTGACCGCGGCCGATCGCCACGGCGATATCGTGGTGGCGTTCGTACCGGACGAAGAAATCGGCCTGCGCGGCGCCAAGGCGCTGGATCTGCAGCGTTTCCCCGTCGATTTCGCCTACACCATCGACTGCTGCGAACTGGGTGAAGTGGTGTACGAGAATTTCAACGCGGCAGCGGCGGAGATCCGCATCGAGGGGGTGACCGCCCACCCGATGTCGGCGAAAAACGTATTAATCAACCCGATACGCATCGCCAACGACATCATTAACCGATTCGATGTACTGGATACCCCGGAGCACACCGAAGGGCGCGAGGGCTATTTCTGGTTCACCGATCTGGCCGCCAACGCCAATCAGGCGACGCTGAAGGTGTCGATTCGCGACTTCGATCGCGCGGCGTTCGAGGCGCGCAAGGCCCGCCTTGAGGAGACGGTGCGCCAGGTGGCGGCCAACTATCCGCGCGCCAACGTTAGCTGCAACGTCAGCGACATCTACAGCAACATCAGCAATGCCATCGGCGAAGATCGACGCGCTATCGATCTGATCTTCGGCGCCCTTGCCGCCCACGGCATCCCGCCGAAGGTGATCCCAATGCGCGGCGGCACCGACGGCGCGGCGCTCTCCAGCCGCGGTATCCTGACGCCCAATTACTTCACCGGCGCGCATAACTTCCACTCGCGCTTCGAGTTTTTACCCGTCAGCGCCTTCGTGAAATCCTATCAGGTGACCCGCAGCATTTGCCTGCTGGCCGCGCGGCAAAGCGGCCAACCGGCTTAGCTCATCACCCAGCCGAGCAACGCGGCCCATACCAACAGCGGCAGCGAATAATAGTGGAAGCGCAACCAGATCTTGCGCTCCCCCGCCATGCGCAGCGCAATCAGGTTGGCGAGCGATCCGATCGCCAACCCGAAGCCGCCGGCGTTGACCGCATAGGCCAGTTGAGCGCTGGAGGGCACATAGTTGAGCAACAGTATGGTGGCCGGCACGTTGCTGACGATCTGCGACAGCCCGACGCCCAACGCATACACGCTCCCCTCGTTCAGCCCGGCGATGGCGGCGAACGCCGGCTGAAGCGGCGGCAAGCGGGTAAACAGGCCGACATCGATGAACATGGCGGCGAACACGAAAATCAGACTCCAGTCGATCTGCAACAGCACTCGGCGCGCCAGCAGCAAGAAACCGGCGAACACCGCCAGCAGCCCGTACAACGGCAGATCGAAATCGAGACACAGCAGGAAAACTGCATACAGCCCTACACAGCTCAGCAACAGCGGCCGCTGGTAGGGATACCCCTCGGTATTCGGCGTTTTCACGATGTCGCGCGCCGGGAAGCTGAACCAGGTCAGCGCCAGCAGGCTCAACATCATTGCGGCGCCAAACGGCGCCATCTGGCCGATGAAACCGAGGAAAGAGAGGCCGGAGCGGCTCCACAGCAGGATATTTTGCGGGTTGCCGATCGGCGTCAGCAACGAACCGGCGTTCACCGCCAGCGCCTGGAAGATGATCAAGCGGCCAACCGGCAGCGCCGACAGCTTTTTCAGCGTGATGGTGAGCGGAATGACGATAAACAGCGCCACGTCGTTGGTAAGAAACGACGACAGCAGCGCGGCGGAAAACACCAGGAACAGCGCTAGCCGTCGTTCGCTGTGCAAGCGGTTGATAATCTTGCGGCCGACAAAATCGAAGTAGCCGCTAATCTCAACGCCTTTGGTCAGCAGCATCAGCCCCAGCAGGGTGATGAGGGTACGGCCGTCGATAAAGCCGCCCAACGCCGCCAATGGCTGCGGATGAAAGACGAACATCGCCACGCCGGCCAGCAGCAATACATGCAAGAAGCGATCTTTGACAAAGGGATGGATAAGCCGGGAAATGGCGGTTGCACTCATGGTGGCAGCTTGAAACCTCAGCGAAAAGCATGAGCGAGACGTTAGCTCAGGCGCAGCCGCAACGCCAGCAAAATGCTATTTTACCTTTATCCGCTTTCCATTTGCCGCGCTTTACTTTATTTGTAGCGGCTTTCTCGTTTTCAAAGGACATGTTATGGCTTCCCTGTTCGCCAAAGGGGCGTTGCTCAGCGCCTTATGCGCCCTGCTCGCCGCCTGCGACGATGCCGCCTCTCGCCCGCAAATCGATATCGACGGCAAGACCATGGGCACCTTCTACAGCGTTAAGGTCAGCGGTGACGTCGCGATCGGCAAACAAGAGTTGCAGCGGCAGATCGACACGGTGCTCGAACGGGCCAACGACGATATCTCTACCTACCGCGTCGATTCGGTGCTGTCGCGGTTTAACCGCAGCGCCAACCTCGAGCCGCAGCCTATCCCGCGCGGCATGGCGGACATCGTGTTGATGGCCCAGCGTATCGGCCGCGATACCGGCGGCGCCATGGACATCACCGTCGGCCCGCTGGTGAACCTGTGGGGGTTCGGCCCAGA
Source organism: Serratia sp. CY33802 (assembly GCF_052169095.1). Taxonomy (NCBI): domain Bacteria; kingdom Pseudomonadati; phylum Pseudomonadota; class Gammaproteobacteria; order Enterobacterales; family Yersiniaceae; genus Serratia; species Serratia sp. CY33802. The sequence continues at coordinate 128,576 of NZ_JBJNLL010000001.1, read as the reverse complement.
CAAGCATCCGGTCAAGGTGCCGGAACAGGCGCAGATCGACGCGGCGAAGCAGAACATCGGCCTGCAACACCTGAAGCTGATCAGCGACAGTCGCGGGGAGTGGCTGCAAAAAGATCTGCCGGGCATGTATGTCGATCTCTCGACGCTGGGCGAAGGCTATGGCGCGGATGAGTTGGTGCGCCTGATGAACCGTCACGGCATTACCAACTACCTGGTATCGGTCGGTGGCGCGGTCTCTTCACGCGGCGTCAACGGCCAGGGCAAACCCTGGCGGGTAGCGATCCAAAAGCCGACCGATCGTGAAAATGCGGTGCAGGCGCTGGTGGATCTGCACGGTTACGGCATCAGCACCGCCGGCAGCTACCGCAACTACTTTGAACAAAACGGCCAGCGCTACTCCCATGTCATCGATCCGACCACCGGCAGGCCGATCAACCACCGGCTGGTTTCCGCCACGGTGATCGCCCCCACTGCGCTCGAGGCCGACGGCTGGGATACCGGCTTGATGGTGCTGGGCCCGGAGAAAGCGTTGCAGCTCGCCGAAGAGAAAGGGCTGGCGGTCTACCTGATCAGCAAAACCGACGACGGTTTCAGCGCCGTGATGACGCCGCAGTTCAAAGCGTTTTTGGTGCAGTGAGATAAAAAAAGCCCGGCGCGCCATGGCCGGGCTTATTCCTGTTCCGCGCCGATCACTTGGTCAGCGCGATGATACCGAGGGTCAGACCGGCAACCGCCGCCGCGCCGCCGGCGATCGCGCCCGCGGTTTCCCAGTTATCCTGAGTGGTGCCCTTCATACAGGTGTTGGTGTGCACCAGACGCCCCTGGTCATCGTAGACCGGCACGCAGGGAGAATCGGTGGCGCATCCGGCCAACACGGCCGACAGTAACCCAACCGCAATTAACTTTTTCATACTTCTTGCCTCAATGTTCGATCACTTTAGAAAGCTACGCCGAGCGATAATCACGCTACCTGGCTATTGTATGCTCAACGCGTGTAATGGCGAGGTAATGATGTGTCAGGGGATGTGATTTGGGAAAACTCCGAGCGCTCGCCCGGCGGGCTTTGAGCAGTAAAAAGCCCGCGAAAACGCGGGCTTGATAGCGAAGTGACGCGCCGGCGGAATTATTTCGCCAGTTTGCGCATCACCAGGGTGGCGTTGGTGCCGCCGAAACCGAAGCTGTTGGACATCACGGTGGTCAGCTCGCGCTGAGTCGGCTGGGTCACGATGTTCATGCCGGCCGCCTGCTCATCCAGCGTTTCGATGTTAATGCTCGGCGCGATAAAGCCGTGCTCCAGCATCAGCAGGCTGTAAATCGCTTCCTGCACGCCCGCGGCGCCCAGCGAGTGACCGGTCATCGCCTTGGTGGAGGAGATGGCCGGGGTATTGTCACCGAACACTTCACGAATAGCGCCCAGCTCTTTCACATCGCCTACCGGCGTAGAGGTGCCGTGCACGTTGATGTAGTCGATCGGCGCATCCAGATCCTGCATCGCCATTTTCATGCAGCGCACTGCGCCTTCGCCCGAAGGGGCAACCATGTCGGCACCGTCGGAAGTCGCGCCGTAGCCAACGATTTCTGCATAGATGTGCGCACCGCGCGCCAGCGCGTGCTCCAGTTCTTCAACCACCACCATGCCGCCGCCGCCGGCGATGACGAAACCGTCACGATCGGCGTCGTAGGTGCGGGAGGCTTTTTCCGGCGTGTCGTTGTATTTGGTGGACAGCGCGCCCATCGCGTCGAACTCGCAGGCCATTTCCCAGCACAGCTCTTCACCGCCGCCGGCGAACACGATGTCCTGTTTGCCCAACTGAATTTGCTCAACCGCGTTGCCGATGCAGTGCGCGGAGGTCGCGCAAGCGGAGCTGATGGAGTAGTTTACGCCATGGATTTTGAACGGCGTTGCCAGGCAGGCGGAAACGCCGGAAGCCATGGCTTTGGTCACCACGTACGGGCCAACCGCTTTCAGGCCGCGCGGGCTGCGCATCGCATCGGCGCCGAACACCTGGAAGCGCGGAGAACCGCCGCCGGAACCGGCAATCAGGCCTACGCGCGGATTGTTTTGATACTCTTCTTCCTTCAGGCCGGAAGACGCGATCGCTTCTTGCATCGCCAGGAAGGCATAAATGGAAGCATCGCTCATGAAACGCACTGCCTTGCGGTCGATCAGGCCGGTCGTGTCGAGCTTAACTTGCCCCCATACGTGACTACGCATGCCGGAATCTTTCAGCTCCTGGGAGAAAGTGATCCCAGAACGTCCTTCCTGCAGGCTTGCCAGGACCTCCTGCTGGTTATTACCAATGCTGGAGACAACTCCCAGGCCAGTAATCACTGCACGTTTCATTCAATACCTCTTCCACTATTTACCTACGGGATTTTGCATCGCACTTTAGCGTACAGATGTAAGCCGAACAAGTCCGATCAGCGTTTTTCAGCTTTATTGTTGTCCAGTTTGCGCCGGGGCGCCAGCGCCGTTAGAATTCGCGGCATCCCTTGAATTTCGAGCCATTGACCGTGAACCACGCCCCCATCCAAACCGCAACGCTAACCTGGAACGAACAGGGTACACCTGTTTCGAAACAGTTTGATGACGTCTATTTTTCCAATCAGGATGGGCTGGAAGAAACCCGCTACGTCTTCCTGCACGGCAATCGGCTGCCGCAACGTTTCGCCACCCACCCGCGTCCGTTGTTGGTGGTGGCGGAAACCGGGTTCGGCACCGGGCTCAATTTCCTCACGCTGTGGCAGGCCTTCGCCGGCTTCCGCCAGGCCGAGCCGGACGCCGCGCTGCAACGCCTGCACTTTATCAGCTTCGAAAAATTCCCCCTGCAGCAGGCTGACCTGGCGGCGGCGCATGCGCGCTGGCCGGAGCTGGCGCCTTATGCCGACGAGCTGCGCGCCCAATGGCCGCTGCCGCTACCGGGCTGCCATCGTCTGTTGCTGGCCGAAGGCCGCATTACGCTCGATCTGTGGTTCGGCGACGTCAACGACCTGCTGCCGCAGTTTGACGCCAGCATGAATAACCAGGTGGATGCCTGGTTCCTCGACGGTTTCGCGCCGGCAAAAAATCCCGACATGTGGACCGAGCAACTGTTCGCCACCATGGCGCGTTTCGCCCGGCCGGGAGGCAGCTTCGCCACCTTTACCGCCGCCGGCTTTGTGCGCCGCGGCTTGCAACAGGCCGGTTTTCAGGTCAACCGCTGCAAAGGCTTCGGCCAAAAGCGTGAGATGCTCGCCGGCGAGCTCCCGGCCGATGCGCAGCCCGCCGCACATCCGGCGCCCTGGTATCGGCGCCCGGCGGCGGACAACACCGCCGACATCGCCCTGATCGGCGGCGGCGTCGCCAGCGCGCTCACCGCGCTGGCCTTGCTGCGGCGCGGTGCCACCGTCACGCTGTACTGCGCCGATGAGCAGGCGGCGGAGGGGGCATCCGGCAATCGCCAGGGGGCGATTTATCCGTTGCTGAACGGCAGCGGCGACGCGCTGGAGAGCTTCTTCAGCGCCGCGTTTCCCTTCGCCCGCCGCCAGTACGACGCGCTGTTGCAACAAGGCGTCGCCTTTGATCATCAGTGGTGCGGCGTCAGCCAGTTGGCCTATGACGACAAGAGCGGCGCCAAGATCGCCAATATGCTGAAAACCGACTGGCCGCAGGCCTTGGCGATGGCGGCCGACCGCGAGACGCTCAGCGGACTGTGCGGCGTCGATACCGGCTTTGGCGGCATCACCTACCCCCAAGGCGGTTGGCTCTGTCCGGCCGAGCTGACGCGCGGCGCTCTCGCGCTGGCGCAGCGCCAGGGCTTGGTCTGCCACTACCGGCACGATGCACAGAGGCTGACGCAGGAAGAAAACGGCTGGCGCATCGACTTCGCCCACGGCGAAAGCCGCAGCCATGCGACGGTGATCCTGGCCAATGGCCATCGGCTGGCCGAACTGGCGCCGACGGAAGCCCTGCCGCTGTATTCGGTACGCGGACAGGTATCGCATATCCCAAGCTCGCCGGCCCTCGGTCAATTGAAACAGGTCTTGTGTTACGACGGCTACCTGACGCCGGTTAATGCCAACAACGGCCACCACTGCATTGGCGCCAGCTACCAGCGCGGCGACATCACCACCGACTACCGCGAGCAGGAGCAACAGGAAAACCGTGAACGCCTGCTGCGCTGCCTGCAGGAGCAGGCCTGGCCGCAGCAGGTGGACGTCAGCGCTCATCAGGCGCGCTGCGGCGTGCGCAGCGCCACCCGCGATCATTTACCGATGGTCGGCGCGCTGCCGGACTATCAGGCCACGTTGACGCAGTATCAGGATTTGCAGCGGCAGAACCAGCGCGGCGAAACCGTCGCCGATGCGCCGGTCTATCCCGGCCTGTTCGCTATCGGTGGGTTGGGATCGCGCGGGCTGTGTTCGGCGCCGCTGGCGGCGGAAATTCTGGCGGCGCAGCTGTTCGGTGAACCGTTACCGGGCGACGCGCGCCTGCTGGCGGCGTTGAATCCGAATCGAATGTGGGTGCGAAAGTTACTGAAAGGACGTGCGGTTTAATTCATGGATGAGGGGCGCGGCGACGCGCCCCGGCATGGCGGTCAGGCGGCTGGGGTGGCAGCCTGATAGAGGTTTTCCCACATGCCGCGCACCAAAATCTGATCCGGCGGCGAGAGTTCCCCAGCGGCGATCGCCTTGTGCAGGCTCTCTTCCACCCGCGCTTTCAGCGCTTCGGCAGTATGCTCGCCCTGTTCTTCCGCTTCGGCCACCGCCAGCGTCAGATGACCGCGCAGGTAGCCACCGGCAAACAGTTCATCATCGTTGGCGTGCTCTACCATGTCATCAATCAGCGCCAAAATGCGCGCTTCAAATTCTGCGATCATCAAATTTCCTCATTAAATAACGGGCTGTGGCGTCAGTTGAGATCTTCCGGATACGGAAAATGCTCGGCCGCCAGCGGTGGCGTATTGTAGAACGATTGCAACGCCTGAATAAAGCGCGCAGGCCGTGTGGGTATTCCCTGCTCCAGTAGCATCAATACCCGGGCGCGCACCTTGCGCTGGAACGCGATGCGATCCGGCTCGCAGTCGCCGTTCAGGTTGTCGCAGCTGACGTTGAACGGGAAACCGGCCGCCACGCAGAACATCCATTCCAGCGCCTGCGGTTTGATCTCCACCGCTTCGAATTCACTCTGGGTTTGCGCGTCGCGCCCGTCCGGGCAATACCAGTAACCGAAGTCCACCAGTTGGCGGCGCGCTTCACCGGCGATGCACCAGTGCGAGATTTCATGCAGGCCGCTGGCGTAGAAGCCGTGGGCGAACACGATGCGGTGATACGGCAATTCGTCGTCGGCCGGCAGGTAGATAGGTTCGTCGTCGCCCTTCACCAGGCGGGTGTTGTAGTCATCGCTGAAGCACCGATTGAAGATCTCGATCAACTGCTCATAGTGATGGCGGGTCTGCTTGTCTGACATAAAAACTCTATAACCACAAAAATAAAGAGGCCATTATACCCGATAAGACAGGGCGCGTAAGCAACGCCCCCTCTTCATCTTTAACCGTGCACCAAGGCGGTCAACCACTGCTGAATTTCCGCGCCGTGATTGTCGTACAGCAGCTTGAGGCTCATCACCAGCGAGACGATCACGATCATCGGCCGAATCAATTTCTGGCCGCGGGTCAGCACCATGTGCGCGCCCAAACGCGCCCCCAGCACCTGCCCCACCAACATCACCAGACCAATGCTCCACACCACCTTGCCGCCGATGATGAACAGCGCCAGCCCGCCGACGTTGGAGGTAAAGTTCAGCACCTTGGCGTGCGCCGTGGACTTGGCGAGGTTGAAACCGCACAGCGTCACGTAGGCCAGCGCGTAGAATGACCCGGCGCCGGGGCCGAAGAAACCGTCGTAAAACCCGACGCAACCGCCGGCCACCAGCCCGAACGGCAAGGCCCCGAGACGGCGTTGACGATCTTCCTCACCCAGTCGCGGCATCAACAAGAAATAGAGACCGATGCCGATCACCAGCAGCGGCAACATCTGCCGCAGCAAATCGGCGCGCATATGCTGCACCAAAATGGCGCCGGCGATCGAGCCGATCAGCGTCAGAAAAATCGTCAGCTTCTGGTCGTTGAGGTTCACCGCTCGCCGACGAATGAAGTACAGACTGGCGGAGAAGGAGCCGCCGACCGACTGCAACTTATTGGTCGCCAGCGCCTGCGCCGGAGGAACCCCCACCGCCAGCAGGGCCGGCACCGTCAGCAACCCGCCGCCGCCGGCGATGGAGTCGATAAACCCCGCCAGCAGCGCTACCGCAAACAACACCCCGAGCATCTCGGGGCCAATGACGAACCAGTCCATGTGTTATTCCGCTGAGAAATGGTGATCCAGCAATGCCTGACAGGTCGGCGGTAACGGCGGCGGCACGGGTTTGCCCGGCTTCGCGTTCGGCTGATGCGGCACGAACCAGCTCGCCAGTTCGGCGCCGCAGCCGTCGCCCGGCGGCGGCGTATCCTGCTCCTGGCACTCCAGGCTGCCGGCCGGACAACGCAGACGCACGTGCATGTGCGCACGGTGGCCGAACCACGGCCGCACCTTGTGCAGCCAGGCGCGATCGGCGCCGGCGTCCAGGCACAGACGCTGCTTGATCGCCGGGTTGACGAAGATGCGCGTCACGTCCGCGTCCTGCGCCGCCAGTTTGATCAGCGACTCAATTTGCGGCTGCCATTGGCTCGCCACCACCTGCTTGCCATCGCCCGACACCAGGTCGATCGGCTGCGGTTTGAGCAATTGCTGCGCGCTCCAGCGTTGGCGCGGCAACTGCAGCCAGATGTCAACGTCGAGCCCCGACTGGTGGCTGGCGTGGCCGCTGCTGAAGCGCCCACCGGCCGGCATCGCCATGTCGCCGATCAGCACCGTGCCCAGCGCTTTCTGGTTCGCTTGGCTGCTGAGGCGCTGTATGAACGCCAGCAGATCCGGATGGCCGAAATAGCGGCGCTGGTCGGTACGCATCACCTGGTAGTCCGGTGAATTCAGCGGCAACGGCTGCGCGCCGATGACGCAGCCGTTGGCGAAACCGCCCACCGCCTGCGGTGCGCCGGCCACCGGATGGTCGATTTTCTGCCACGGCGTCAGCGCCATGGCGGAAGCGGAGGCCGTCAAGGCCACCAGGCCCAACATCCAGTTTTTCATGGCGATTACCAGCGAGGTACGTCGGAAACCACATCACCGTTTTGCGCACGCTGGCGCAGCAGGTGATCCATCAACACGATTGCCATCATCGCTTCGGCGATCGGCACGGCGCGGATGCCCACGCACGGATCGTGGCGACCGCGGGTCACCATTTCCACCGCTTCGCCCTGGCGATTGATGGTGCGGCCCGGTACCATGATGCTGGAGGTCGGCTTCAGCGCCAGATGCGCGATCACCGGTTGGCCGCTGCTGATGCCGCCGAGAATGCCGCCGGCATGGTTGCTCTGGAAGCCTTCCGGGGTGATTTCATCGCGGTTTTCGCTGCCACGTTTGGTCACGACAGCAAATCCGTCACCGATCTCCACGCCTTTCACCGCGTTGATGCTCATCAGCGCGTGCGCCAGATCGGCGTCGAGGCGATCAAACACCGGCTCGCCCAGGCCAACCGGCACGTTCTCCGCAATCACGCTGACCTTGGCGCCAATGGAGTCGCCCTCTTTTTTCAGCGCGCGCATCAGTTCGTCCAGTGCTTCCAGCTTGTCCGGATCCGGGCAGAAGAACGGGTTCTGTTCGACCTGATCCCAGTCTTTCAGCTCACAGGTCACATCGCCGATCTGCGCCAGATAGCCGCGCACCTGCACGCCGAACTTCTGCTGCAGGTATTTCTTGGCGATGGCGCCCGCCGCAACGCGCATGGCGGTTTCGCGCGCCGAAGAGCGGCCACCGCCGCGATAGTCGCGCAGACCGTATTTCTGTTCGTAGGTGTAGTCGGCATGCCCCGGACGGAACACGTCTTTGATGGCGCTGTAGTCTTGCGAGCGCTGATCGGTGTTTTCAATGATCAGACCGATGCTGGTACCGGTGGTCACGCCTTCGAATACGCCGGAGAGAATGCGCACCTGATCCGGTTCGCGACGCTGGGTAGTGTAACGCGAGGTGCCCGGACGACGACGATCCAGATCGTGTTGCAAATCGGCTTCGGTGAGCGGAATGCCGGGCGGTACGCCATCGACGATACAACCCAGCGCCACCCCGTGAGATTCACCGAAGGTGGTGACGCGGAAAATCTGCCCAATACTGTTTCCTGCCATCACGGCTCCTTACCGTTAGTCTTTTATCGTTATGAGGCCCGCCGTGCGGGCCCTGGAAATGCGGTTTAGCTGCGATAGAGGCTGAAGTGATCCTTGCAATCCACCAGCTGCTGTTTGGTCAGCATGAACACGCCGTCGCCGCCATTTTCGAATTCCAGCCAGGTGAACGGGATGTCCGGATATTGTTCCATCAGATGTACCATGCTGTTGCCCACTTCACAAATCAGCACGCCGTCGTCGGTCAGGTAGTCCGGCGCGCAGGCCAGGATGCGGCGCACCAGCTTCAGGCCGTCGCTGCCCGCCGCCAGGCCCAGTTCCGGCTCAAAGCGGAACTCCTGCGGCAGATCGGACATGTCTTCCGCATCGACGTACGGCGGGTTGGTGACGATCAGATCGTACTGGATCGCGGGAACGTCGCGGAACAGATCGGAACGGATCGGGATCACCTGATGTTCGACGCCGTGCGCCTGAATATTGCGCTCGGTCACCGCCAGCACTTCGCTGGAGATGTCCACCGCGTCCACTTCCGCTTCCGGGAAAGCGTAGCCACAGGCGATGGCGATGCAGCCGCTGCCGGTGCACATGTCGAGAATATGGCGTGGCGGGTGCGGGATCAGCGCGCTGAAACGATCGTTGATCAGCTCACCGATCGGCGAGCGCGGCACCAACACGCGTTCGTCGACGTAGAATTCCATGCCGCAGAACCAGGCCTTGTTGGTCAGGTAAGCGACCGGGATGCGTTCGTTGACGCGGCGGATCACGCGCTCAACGATGCGATGGCGCTCGCTGGAGGTCAGACGGGCGGTGTGCATGTCCTCCGGAATGTCCAACGGCAGGAACAGGCTTGGCAGCACCAATTGCACCGCTTCGTCCCACGGATTGTCGGTTCCGTGACCATAATAGATATTGGCGGCGTTGAAGCGGCTTACCGTCCAGCGCAGCATATCTTGAATGGTGTGCAGTTCGTTCACTGCTTCGTCGACGAAAATTTTGTCCAATTTGCCCTCCGGCAGGCGCTGTGTTTCATGATTTAGCCGCATAGTTTGCCATGAAGCCCGCGACAAATCACGCGCGCCCCTCGCGCTTTTCACTCTGGCCCGAGTTTTGCGTCGACAGCGCTCATTCACAAGGTAAACTAGCGAAATAAACGATTTCCGGTGAATGAAGCATGAAGAACAAGCCCCCTCTGAGCAAAGACGAACAACAGCTCTTCAGAGAGTCGGTGGCGGGCGCAAAAAAGCTGCGCCAGGACACTATCGTCCACCGCCCGCCGAAGCTCAAGGTCAAACAGGTTGCGCCGCAGCGGCTGCTGCAGGAGCAGGTCGATGCCAGCTATTATTTTTCAGATGAATATCAGCCGCAGCTGGAAGAGGAAGGCCCGACGCGCTACGTGCGCCCCGGCAGCAGCCCGTATGAGCTGAAGAAGCTGCGACGCGGCGATTATTCGCCGGAGCTGTTTCTCGATTTGCACGGCCTGACCCAGCTGCAGGCCAAGCAGGAGCTGGGGGCGTTGATCGCCGCCTGCAAACGCGAGCACGTGCACTGCGCCTGCGTGATGCACGGGCACGGCAAACACATTCTCAAACAGCAAACGCCGCTGTGGCTTGCGCAGCATCCCGACGTGCTGGCGTTCCATCAGGCGCCGAAGGAATGGGGCGGCAACGCCGCCGTCCTGCTGTTGGTGGAGCTGGCAGAATAGCCCCCCGCAGAAACGACTCAGGGCGATGTCAGACATCGCCCTGAGTTTATTCCGCACCGCATCCGCGGCTCACACTTTGGCCATCACCTGCGACGGGCTGACCTGCCATTCAAATTTGCCGTAGCTGCCGTCCGCCGGCAGATCGACGTTAGCGATCGCCGAGGTCGCGAACATCGGCGGGCACTCGCCCGGGCACAGTTCAGCCACCAGGTAGCCCACCAGCGGCAGGTGCGACACGATCAGCACCGAGCTCACCCCTTGCATCGCCAGCGCCTGCAGATAGCTGCCGACCTGTTCGGCGTTGCCGCCCGGCGTCAGCTCGGGCAGCACTTCTTCGCCCTCCGGCAGCGTCAAGGCTTCACGCACCGTCGCCAGCGTCTGTTCGGCCCGCAGATAGGGGCTGACCAGCACGCGTTCAATATCCACAGACTTGGTGTTCAACCAGGCCGCCATCTGACGGGACTCGTCGCGGCCGCACAGGGTAAGGGGCCTTACCGCATCGCTGGCTGCCTCGAGCGCCGCCTCTCCGTGACGCATAATCAAAACTTGCATATTGCACCGCTGTTGTTGACAAAGTAACGCTATACAGAAACGCCGTGCGTGCTGTACCGCCGAGTTTTACAACCCAAAGCCAAAGCTTTAAAACGATAACGCGCCGTCTCTTTATGGCGGCCGGGCATTTTGCCTGAAAGTTTGCCTAAAGAAAATGCTGTTTTTTACAGCAACCCTCCCCTGGCAAACCTCGATTGCTCACAGAACAATCAATTCAACGGGTTAAATTTTAACCTTACCGCCATGAAATTTATTGATGGCGGTCAAGCTAACTTACCGCTGCCTACGCCTTGCTGTACAGCCTCACCGGCTGACGCTGTTACAAGGAGTGATGGCGATCACAACGCGGCCCTGTTGCAACTATAGTGCAAATCGGGCCGCCCTGCGTTCAGCTCCCCAGCGGGTAAAAACGCTCGCCCTGCTGCGCCATGCGCTGCAAGCGTTCGCACGGCGCGAAGTGCTCGCCGTGCTGCTGGCGCAGGTATTCCAACGTTTTCACCACTTTTTCGGCGCCGAGCTCGTCCATATAGCGGAACGGGCCGCCGAGGAACGGCGGGAAGCCGATGCCGAACACCGCGCCGATGTCGCCGTCGCGCGCGCTGCGGATCACGCCTTCATCCAGGCAGCGCGCCGCTTCGTTCAGCATCATCATCACGCAGCGCTGGGCGACGGTCGCCGGCAGCATGTGCGCCTTCGGCGTGACGCCGAGCAACGTATACAATGAGGTATCCGCACGTTTACGCCGCTGCCGCTGCTGCCCTTCGCTCGGGTAAAGATAGAAGCCGCGGCCGTTCTTGCGCCCTTTACGCCCGTCCTTCAGCACCGCATCGAACGCAGCCGGCGCGGCGAAGCGCGGCCCCAGCGCCTCGACCAGCACCGGAATGATCTTGGTGCCGACGTCGATGCCCACTTCGTCCAACAGGGTGATCGGGCCGACCGGGAAACCGAAGTCCACCAGCGCCTTGTCCAGCGACTCCATCGGCTCGCCTTCCAGCAGGCAACGGGCCGCTTCGTTGATGTACGGCGCCAGGATGCGGTTGACATAAAAACCCGCGCTGTCGCCCACCACGATAGCGGTCTTGCCCTGCTTGTGCGCCAGCGCCACGGTGGTCGCGATAGTCTCTTCGCTGGTGCCAGCGTGCGGGATCACTTCCACCAGCGGCATTTTGTCCACCGGGCTAAAGTAGTGCAGACCGATCACCTGCTGCGGCCGCTGGGCTTTTTCGGCGATGTGGCCGATAGGCAACGAGGAAGTATTGGAGGCAAACACGGTATGCGGCGCACAGTTCGCTTCGACCTCGGCCACCATCTTCTGCTTCAGCGCCAGATCCTCAAACACCGCCTCGACCACGATATCCACCTGCTCAAAGCCGGTGTAATCGGTAGAGCCGGAGATCAGCATCATCTGTTTTTGCCGTTCCGCCGGGCGCATGCGCTTGCTGCGTACCCGTTTGCCAAGCACGTCCCAGCTGTATTTCAGCGCGTGATTGATGCCGGCTTCATTAATGTCTTTGATACGAACCGGCAAACCGCCGCGCGTGGCGGTGACGCAGGCGATGCCGCCGCCCATCAGGCCGCCGCCGAGAATGCCGACACGATGCAGGACATGCGGCTTGGCATTGCCGCCCCGCTCTTTTTTCAGCGCAGTGGAGGCGAAGAACAGGCTGCGCAGCGCCGCCGACTGCGGCGTCATCGCCAGTTCGCCAAAGGCGCGCGCTTCGGCTTCATAGCCGCTGGCGCTGCCGTGATCCAGCCCGGTGCGCACTACCTGAATGATGCGTTCCGCCGCCGGGTAGTTGCCGTGGGTTTTCGCCAACGTTTTTTTGCGCACAATGCTGAACAGCAGATTTCTGCCCAGCGGGCCATTGAGCAGGCGATCCTGCCACGGCAGCTCGCGCTGATGCTTCCAGCCCTGTTTCACCCGCTCGATGGCGGTCTGCAACAGGATCGACTGCGGCACGGCGTCGTCCACCAGCCCCATGCGCAGCGCCTGGCGGGCGCGAATGTGCTTGCCGGTCAGGATCATGTCCAGCGCCTTGGCGGCGCCAACCAAGCGCGGCAGGCGCTGAGTGCCGCCGGAGCCCGGCAGCAGGCCCAGCTGCACTTCCGGCAGACCGAGCGCGGTTTTGTCATCCAACGAACAGACGCGGCCGTGGCAGGCCAGCGCCAATTCCAGGCCGCCGCCCAGGCAGGCGCCATGAATGGCGGCCACCACCGGCACCGGGAAGGCGGCGATCTGCGCTAGCGTGCTCTGCCCTTTCTTGGCCAGCGTTTCCGCCTCTTTGGCGCTGGTGCAGGCGGCAATCATGGTGATGTCGGCGCCGGCGATAAACGAGTCCGGCTTGCCGGAAACGATCACCAATCCTTCCAGCGCGGTATGCTGCTGCGCCCGGATCAGCACGTCGTTCACCTGTTCGACGAACTCGGCCTTGAGCGTATTGACCTTATCGCCCGGCACGTCGATGGTGATCACGCCGATGTTGTCGGGGCGAATCGTCAGCTGAAAGGCCGACGGTTTGGCCCGCTGTTCGTGCAATGCGTTTTCGGCACTCATCATTCCACCTCCACGATCATCGCGGCCCCTAACCCGCCGGCGGCGCAGGCGGTGGTCAGGCCCAACCCGCCACCGCGGCGTTTCAGCTCACGCAGCGTCTGGGTAATCATGCGCGCGCCGGTGGCGGCGAACGGGTGACCATAGGCGATAGAACCGCCCAAGACGTTGAATTTGTCCATGTCCACTTCGCCGATTGCCTGGCTGCGGCCAAGCTTCTCGCGGGCGAACGCTTCGCTGGCGAACATCTTCAGGTTGGCCAGCGTTTGCGCAGCGAAGGCTTCATGCATGTCGATGAGCGTCAGATCGGCCAGACCGATGCCGGCGCGATCCAGCGCCAGCGGCGTAGCGTAGGAAGGCCCCAGCAGCATGTCTTCCCACACGTCGATGGCGGCGAAGGCGAAACTGCGTAGATAGCCGAGCGGCTGCAGCCCCAGCTCTTTGGCGCGCGATTCGCTCATCATCAGTACCGCCGCCGCGCCGTCGGTCAACGGCGTGCTGTTGGCCGCAGTGACGCTGCCGTGTTTGCGATCGAACGCCGGTTTCAGCTTGGCGTAGGAAGCCAGGCTGGAGTCTTTGCGGATGTTGTTGTCTTCAGAAAGCTGCGCGCGGTAAGGCGGCACGTAGGCCGTCATCACCTCATCGCGCAGCCACCCTTCACGCCAGGCCCTGGCCGCCAGTTCATGGGAACGGTGCGCCAGCGCATCCTGCGCTTCGCGGGTGATGCCGTGGCTTTTCGCCATTTGCTCAGCGGTATCGCCCATGCGCAGACCGGTGGAATACTCCGCCACCGCCGGCGGCACCGGCATCAGATCGCGGAATTTCAGCCGGCTGAACAGTTTGAGACGCTGCGACAGCGTGCGCGCCTTGTTGACGTCCACCAGCGTGCGCGCCAACGCCTTGCTGACGCCGATCGGCAAGACGGAAGAAGAGTCCGCCCCGCCGGCGATACCGACGCTGATGCTGCCGGCCATGATGCTCTCCGCCACGTTGGCGATCGCCTGGAAGCTGGTGGCGCAGGCACGCGACACGCTGTAAGCGTCGGTATGAACGCTCATACCGGTACCGAGCACGATTTCACGCGCGATGTTCGGCGCCTCGGGCATTTGCACCACCTGGCCGAACACCAGCTGTTCGATCAGCTGCGGATCGATGCCGCTACGCGCCAACAGCTCGCTCACCGCCGTTTTCCCTAAATCCACCGCCGGAATGCCGTGATAGGCAGTTGCCTGTTTGGCAAAGGGGGTACGCAGTCCATTCACAATCGCAATGCGGTCACCATGACGGGTCACCAACGGCAGTGCCTTACTCATAAATGCTCCTGAAGAAAATAACGTCAGCGCAATGGGCAGAAAGAGGTCTGACCTGATGAGGTCATTGTTAACCAAACGGTTACATTTGGCAAACCGGCAGAGATCAAAACTGCGAGCAGGCGCACTTTCTATCGGGGCGGCACGGGGAAGGAAATCCCCGGCGCGCAGCAGGCGGCGCCGGGGGTAAAGCGGGGATTAACGCAGGCCGAGCTGGAAGATCAGGGTTTCCGCCTGGCAGGCGAAGGTGAAATCGGCCTCCAACTGCACGCCACCGTCAACCGGTTTAATGCTACTGCTGATGTCACAAGGATCGGATTCGACCGCGCGCGCCTTTTCGCTCAGGGCGGCCAGCATCGCTTCCGCATCTTGTTGATTACTGAACACCTGGCTGTAGGACGCGGTGCAATCGGTGTTATCCATCACGGTGCCGACATCCACGCAGCAACACGCGGCGGTTTCCTGGGCGCTGCATTTATTAATTGCATCTGACATGATTGGTTCTCCTCAAGGGCCTCTGCTATCAGCCCAAATTGCCGTTTCACTCACCGGCACAAAGCCACAAAATTCTGCGGGTATTTTACGCTTCCACGCCGGCAATCACTAGCACTTACTTTTACTGGGTGTTTTAAGTGATGGAAATCACAAATAAAAATGAGCGTCTGCTAAGGAATGGTAAGAATTTTGTTATTTACCGCTGGCTTTTTGTTAAGCAGATCTCTTTTTTGATATCAGGTTGGAAATATTTCAAAAACAAACTTGCAACATTTTCACAGGTCAGACCTATACTTCAGCCACTGGTCTGATTTGTCTGAACGATAACGGACCCTACAATCCCGCGCTCCTTGTTACTTCGTGTAACAATAGTTTAAATAATAAACACATAATGAGGTTTTGGTCATGAGCCAGAAAAACCTATTGACTAAATCAGCTCTCGCAGCTGCAGTGGCAATTATTTCTTCAAACGTGTCTGCCGCAGGATTCCAGCTGAATGAGTTCTCATCAGCTGGTTTAGGACGTTCGTATTCTGGCGAAGGCGCCATGGCGGATACAGCGGCCTCCGCAAGCCGCAACCCGGCATTGCTGATGATGTATACCCGCCCGGAACTTTCTTTCGGCGCAGTCTTCATCGATCCGGACGTCGATATCAGTGGCCGATCTCCTTCCGGCGCCAGCCTGGATGCGAAAAACATCGCACCGACAGCCTGGGTGCCGAACCTGCATTATGTTCACCCAATTAACGATCAATTCGCCGTAGGCGGCTCGGTCACCAGCAACTTCGGTTTGGCGACCGAATATAACGACGGTTACGCGGCGGGTTCCATGGGCGGCAAAACCGATCTGGAAACCCTGAACCTGAACCTGAGCGGCGCTTATCGCCTGAACAAAAACTTCAGCTTCGGTCTGGGTTTTGACGCCGTCTACGCCAAGGCTAAACTCGAGCGTTACGCCGGCGATCTGCCAAAATTGATCGCCGGTTCAGGCAAATTGCCGCCACAGTTGGCCGGCCCGGTTTCGCAGATCCCGGCAGATACCCAAATTTCTCATCTGAAAGGCGACGAATGGGGCTTCGGCTGGAACGCCGGTATTCTCTACGAAGTGGATGAAAACAACCGTTACGGCTTCACCTATCGCTCAGAAGTGAAAATCGACTTCGACGGCGATTACAAGAGCAGCCTGCCTTCAGCCTTCAACCCGTTGCTGGCCTCTCAAGGTCTTCCGTGGGGCACCAACGGCACCACCATTCCGGGTTCTCTGAGCCTGCACCTGCCGGAAATGTGGGAACTGTCCGGCTATAACAAAGTGGCGCCGCAGTGGGCCATCCACTACAGCCTGGCCTACACCAGTTGGAGCCAGTTCCAGGAGCTGAAAGCCACCGGCAACAACGGCCAGACCCTGTTCCAGAAGCATGAAGGCTTCAAAGACGCTTACCGCATCGCGCTGGGTACCACCTACTTCTACGACGATAACTGGACCTTCCGTACCGGT
Organism: Serratia sp. CY33802; assembly: GCF_052169095.1. Classification (NCBI taxonomy): domain Bacteria; kingdom Pseudomonadati; phylum Pseudomonadota; class Gammaproteobacteria; order Enterobacterales; family Yersiniaceae; genus Serratia; species Serratia sp. CY33802. The sequence goes on along the minus strand of NZ_JBJNLL010000001.1, from coordinate 112,217 downwards.
ATCGCCTTCGATGACAGCCCGGTGCCTGCCCAAAACCGTTCGATCTCCATTCCCGATCAGGACCGTTTCTGGCTGAGTGCCGGTACTACCTATGCGTTCAACAAAGACGCCTCGGTCGACGTCGGCGTGTCCTACATGCACGGCCAGAAAGTCACCATCAACGAAGGTCCTTATACCTTCACCTCCGAAGGCAAGGCCTGGCTGTACGGCGCCAACTTCAACTACCGCTTCTAATCTCACTTGAGATGGATGCCAAAGCGCCCCCTGGGGCGCTTTTTCTTTGCCTGTCGCTCGCGCGGGCATAAAAAAACCCGCCTGACGGCGGGTTTTCATTGGCATAATGCCCGGGATTACTGCGAGTCGATCTCGTCCAGTTCGCCCTGAATCGCCTTGGCGTTCGGGTTCTCTTCCGGCTTGAGCGAACCGCCGTTGGCGATGAAATCGTGGCGCTGGAAGTAAGCTTCGCGCACCATGATGTAAGGATCGGAGGAATTGCGCAGCAGACCGTCGGAATCCAGCAGTTGAGCGCGGGTTTCGATACCCTCGACCACCCATTTGCCCGCCGACATCCAGAAGGTCAGGTAGCTCAGCATCGGATACAGCGTATCCGCAAAGTCGCCACCTTCGTCACGCAGCGTGAAGCTGCCGTAGCCCGGCAACATCACGTACGGGCCGTAACCCACATCGTAATGCCCCAACGTGCTGCCGAAGCGATTCGGCTCTTCGCGCGCCAGTTTCGGGTTGGCCATGCCGGCCACGTCGATCAGGCCGCCCATCCCGAGTAGGGTGTTCAGGAAGAAACGGTTGAAGTGGATCATCCCGCGGTAAGGATCGCCCTTCAGGAAGGCGTTGACCATGCTGGCCGGCTCTTCCAGGTTGGAGGTGAAGTTGCTGATGCCGTTACGCGCCGGCATCGGCACGTAGTCACGCCAGGCCACCGCGACCGGACGCAAGATATAAGGATCTAGGACGTTGTAGTTGAAGTCGAACATCGTCCGGTTAAATCCTTCCAGAGGATCAGAACGCCCTTGCGGCTCATTGTCTGGCGCGCTGGCACAGCCCACCAGTAATGCCGCTGCGAATGCCACCCCAGTCAGGCGAAAGTTCATATTTTTCTCCATAAAAACACGTTCGGTCTTATTTTTCAGGGACCTGCTTGTTTATCTGAACGCTAACCTGCTCTTTACCGCTGAATGTCTGCAGCGAGCTTTCGCCGAACCAGTCCCCCGGTTGCGGCGTGGCCAATCCGTCCTGTGAGAGGCGCACACGCACCTGCACCTGATGCTGCGCCGAGAGCAGACGCTCGGGCATCATGGCGTTGCTGTCATCCAGTGAGAAAGACAGCGGAAAACGGCTCAACGGCAATTGTTTTACTGCGACCGGCACCGGGCTGACGCCGTCGGTGACCGAAATAACCAGCGTCCCCTGCGGCGGCATGGCTTTCGCCGCCTGCGGTGACAGCGCAACGGTCACATTCAGTTTAACAGTTTCTCCGCCGGCCTGGGCTTTTGCTTGTGCAATACTGCGCTTTATCACTTCCGCGCGCGGATCGTTGGCCGGCAGCAGCTGCAGCATCACTTGCCAGGCGCCGATCGCCTGCTTGAAATCGCCCTGTTCGAAGGCATTGAACGCCAGCAGGCTGAGCACCCGCGGATCGCTGTGGTTTTCCGCGATCATGCGCCGCAACAGCTGCGTCGCCTGCTTGTTATCCTCCGGATCGTTGGATCGCGTCAAGACCTCGGCATAGCCGAGCCGCACTTCCAGACTATTCGGATCCAATTGATAAGCATGAGCAAAGGCCTGCGTAGCGGTAGTGGCATTGTTCAACGCCATGCCGACGCGCCCCAGCATCATCCAGTCGTTGATATTGCGATCGTCCTGCTGCAGCGCGGTGCGCAGCCCCAGTCCGAGACGGGCAATCTCTTCCATGCTCAGCGGTTTGGCGCGCTCGTTGGCGACGCGCTCGCGCAATTCCGGCATTTGTGCCTGCACCAGACGCCAGTCCAGCACCTGCGCCAACCCGCCGGTTTTCAGATAAAAGCCAACGGTCACCGCCAGCAGTAACACCACGCCCGGCACCAGCGCCCAGCGGTTGATCGGCTTCGCCTGCACCATCTGCTCGGCCGGGATGTCGTTCAACAGGTTCTGTTGCAGCTCTTTGACCAGCTCCGGGCGCTCGGCCACCACGCCCTGCTGCTCATCCTGCTCCAGCTCGCTGAGGCGATCCTGATAAAACGCCTTGTTCAACGCATCGCGCGTGGCGGCGCTCTGCTTGCCGTGGCGCATCGCCGGCACCACCAGCAACGCGGCGGCGCCGGCCAACAACACACAAATAATCAGCCAAAAAGCCATTAGGGTTTCTTCCTGTCAGTCTCTTGCAACAGCGCCGCCAGGCGCTGCCGTTCCCGTTCGGAGAATTCATCATCCGCCGCCGCATCGGGCCGCCGACGGGTGCGCAGGATCACCACCGCCCCGCCGATCAATACGAACAGCAGCGGGCCGATCCACAAGATCAGCGTCGCCGGCGTTACCGGCGGCTCGTAGGTGACGAAGTTGCCATAACGCGCCACCATGTAATCGATAATCTGCTGCTTGTTTTGCCCCTGCATCATCAGTTCGTACACCTTGGTGCGCATGTCGGCGGCGATGATGGCGTTGGAGTCGGCAATGCTGTTGTTTTGACATTTCGGGCAGCGCAGCTGTTCGGTCAACTCGCGATACTGCTGCTCTTGCTCGACGGAGTTGAAGCGATAGGTATCGATCGCCGCGGCGGCGCTCCAGCTCAGCAGTGCGGCACACAGCAGAACAATCAGCCTCATGCCTCACCCCCGTACTTTTTATACAGCGGCAGCACTTCCTGCTGCCAGACGCGCTCGTTCATGTCGCCGGCGTGGCGATAGCGAATGATCCCCTGGCCGTCGATAAGGAAGGTCTCAGGCGCGCCGTACACCCCGAGATCCAACCCCAGCATGCCGTCGCCGTCGTACAGGCTGAGCGCATAGGGATTGCCGAGGGAATTCAGCCAGGTCACCGCCTTGGCACGATCGTCTTTATAGTTCAGGCCGACCACCCGCACGCCGCGCGCCGCCAGCGTATTGAGATACTGGTGCTCCGCGCGGCAGGTCGGGCACCAGGTGGCCCAGACGTTGAGCAATATCGGCTTGCCGTCGCGCAGCACCGCCTGATCGTAGGTTTTGCCGGGCTGATCCAGCGATTCCAGCCTGAAGGTCGGCACCGGTTTGCCGATCAGCGCCGACTCCAGCATGGTCGGATCTTCGCCGCCGGCGTTGCGCGTCAGTTGCACCATCAGGGCCGCCACCAGCAGCAGGAAGAGCACCAACGGGATAAACAGCAGCTTACGCTTCATGATTGCGCCTCCAGCTTGCCTTCACGCTTGAGCTTTTTGCTCATGCGATAACGCGGGTCGAGAATGCACAGCAGGCCGCCGATCGCCATAAAGACGCCACCGAACCAGATCCAGCGCACGAAGGGTTTATAATACAGGCGCACCGCCCAGGAGCCGTCTTCCAGCTCCTCACCCAGCGCCGCGTACAGATCGCGGCTGAACCCGCCGTCGATCGCCGCCTCGGTCATCATGCTGCGCGCCACGCTGTAGTAGCGTTTCTCCGCATGCAGCGTCGCCTCCGGCTTGCCGTTGCGCGTCACGTCGATGATACCGACGCCGCCGCTGTAATTCGGGCCGCGGATGTCGTGCACGTCGCGGAACACGAAATGATAATTGTGGATATCCACGCTGTCGCCGGCCTTCATCCGCACGTCGCGCTCCACGCTGTAATTCTGGCTGAAGGCGATGCCGATCACCGTCACCGCCACGCCGAGGTGGCCGAGCACCATGCCCCAGTGGCTGCGGGACAGCTGCCGCAGGCCGCGCCAGAAACCGTGACGATGGGTGGCGCGCTCATGCAGCTCCATCAGCGTCAGGATGATCACCCACAGTGCCATGATCAGGCCCACCACCGTCATGCCGGCGATGCTGTCCTGCAACAACCACGGCAGCAGAATCGACAGCACCAGCGTCGCCAGCAGCGCTACGCCGAGGCGCCGCCACAGCTTGCGCGGCTCATCGCGGCGCCAGCGCACCAGCGGCCCAATGCCCAACAGCAGCGCCAGCGGCGCCATCAGCCAGGTGAACATGGTATTGAAGAACGGCTCGCCGATCGAAATGCTGCCCAGCCCCAGCTGTTTGTGCACCAGCGGCAGCAGCGTGCCCAACAGCACCACCAGCATGGCGGCGATCAGCAGCACGTTATTGCCCAGCAGGAAGGTCTCGCGCGAGAAGGTCTCGTGCTGTACACGGCTACGCACCTGGCCGCCCTTGACCGCGTACAGCAGCAGCGAACCGCCGATGACGATCACCAGATAGGCGAGAATAAACATGCCGCGCGCCGGGTCGGAGGCGAAGGAGTGCACCGAGACCAGCACGCCGGAGCGCACCAGGAAGGTGCCCAGCAGGCACAGCGAGAAGGCGGTGATCGCCAGCAGCACCGTCCAGGCTTTGAACGTGCCGCGTTTCTCGGTCACCGCCAGCGAATGCATCAGCGCGGTGCCGGCCAGCCACGGCATAAAGGAGGCGTTCTCCACCGGATCCCAGAACCACCAACCGCCCCAGCCCAACTCATAGTAGGCCCAGGCCGATCCGAGCACGATGCCCAGCGTGAGGAACACCCAGGCGGCGGTAGTCCACGGGCGTGACCAGCGCGCCCAGGCGGTGTCGAGCCGGCCGGCCATCAACGAGGCGATGGCGAACGCGAAGGCGACCGAGAAGCCGACATAGCCCATGTACAGCAGCGGCGGGTGGAAAATCAGGCCGATATCCTGCAGCAGCGGGTTGAGATCGCTGCCGTCGATCGGGAAGTTCGGCAGCGTGCGGGTGAACGGATTGGAGGTCATGATGATGAACAGCAGGAAACCGGCGGTGATCATGCCCATCACCGACAGCACCCGCGCCACCGCGTCCTGCGGCATCGCCCGGCTGCACAACGCCACCGCCAGCGACCAGCAACTCAGCAGCAGCACCCACAGCAGCAGCGAACCTTCGTGCGCCCCCCAGGTGGCGGCGATGCGGTAATACACCGGCAGTTGGGTATTGGAGTTGGTGGCCACGTAGGCGACGGTAAAGTCGTTGACCACGAAGGCATGCACCAGGCACAGGAACGCCAGCGCAATCGCCGCGAACATGCCATAGGTCAGCGGCCGGGCCACCGCCATCATGCGGCTGTCCTGCCGCGCCGCGCCCCACTGCGGGTAGATGCTCAGCAACAGCGCGATCGCCAGCGCCAGGCACAGCAGAAAACTGCCCAGTTCCGGCATCATGACTTGGCACCCTCCGCCTGCGGCGCGTTATACGCTTCCGCCGGCCCTTTGTGATTCTCTTTCATCGCGTCGGCCACTTCTGGCGGCGTGTATTTCTCGTCGTGCTTGGCCAGCACTTCGCGCGCATTGACCACGTTGCCCTCGCCCAGCACGCCCTGCGCCACCACGCCCTGCCCTTCGCGGAACAGGTCCGGCAGAATGCCAGTGTAGGTCACGCCGATCGCGCCGCGCGCGTCGTAAATCTTGAAGCTGACCTGCAGCGTATTGGGATCGCGTTTCACCGAGCCGGGCATCACCATGCCGCCGATACGCAGCCGCTGGCCGACCTCGGGCTTCTCATGATTTTCGCCCTTGCCCTGCAGGATTTCACCCGGGGTATAGAACAGATCGATGTTGGAGCGCAGCGCGTACAGCATCAGGGTTGCGGTCAGCGCAATGCCGATCAGCACAACGATCGCCAGATAAAGGCGGCTTTTACGACGTGGATTCACAATGATTTCTCCCGCGGTGCGGCGGATTTTTGTTTTGATTGTTGCGCATGGCGAATGCGCCGCTCGCGCGCCTGACGGCGGCCGTTCTCGGCGAGCAACTGCCGCCGCTGCCAGACGGTGTGTGCCACCAGCCCCAACAGCGAAATCAGCGTGACGGCGACCGCCAGCCAGACATAGAAGGCATAACCGCCCATGGCGAAAAACGCCGGCCAGGAATCGAATGCGGCATTCATGACTGACGCTCCTTATTCACCAGCCCGGCAACCCACGGGCGCTGGCGCTCCTGGAACAGAATCAAATTGCGCAGACGCATCAGCGTCAACGTAACGAACAACAGCAGGTAGCCGAGGATCGCCCAGCGCAGCGGGGTGCGCATACTTGGCGCGATGGATTGCTGCATGTTGGTCGAGCCCTGATGCAGCGTATTCCACCATTCGACGGAGAAATGGATGATCGGAATGTTCACCACGCCCACCAGCACCAGAATGCCGGCGGCGCGGCCCGCCAGGCGGCGGTCTTCGAAAGCGTTATACAGCGCGATGACGCCCATATAAAGGAACAGCAGCACCAGCTCGGAGGTCAGCCGCGCGTCCCACACCCACCAGGTGCCCCACATCGGCTTGCCCCAGGCGGAGCCGGTCACCAGCGCGATAAAGGTGAACACCGCGCCGATCGGCGCCATCGCCGCCACCACGGTATCGGACATTTTCATCTGCCACACCAGGCCGATAAACGCCGCCACCGCCATCGAGGCATAGATGCCCATCGACCACATGGCCGCCGGCACGTGAATATAAATGATGCGGAAGCTGTCGCCCTGCTGATAATCCTTCGGCGCGAAACCAAAGCCCCATGCCCAGCCAAGCAGCAGGCAGGCCGCCGCCGCCAGCCCCAGCCAGGGGGTAAAGCGGCCGCAGACGTGATACAGCCGTTCAGGCCGCGCCAGTTGATGTAACCATTTCCACATTGTCGTCAGTGCTCACGGTAATTTTTATGCGTCGGCCGCCCCGAGCGATCGAAACGGCGAAAATCTTCTGCAGGGTACGCTCTTGTCGGCCTTGCCCCGTCTGTTCATTCAATACGTTAGCTAGTGCACGCTCACTCGCAGCGCCGCTGCGGTGGCAAACGGTGCCAATGTCACGCTGCCCGCCAGCATCGCACCGAGTATCGCCAGGTAACCGTCGATCGGCATGCCCATCGAGGCGGCGTCGATCGCGCCGGTGGCGAAGATCAGCACCGGGATATACAGCGGCAGCACCAGCAGGCTGAGCAGCACGCCCCCTTTGCGCAAGCCGACGGTCAGCCCCACGCCGATAGCGCCGATCAGGCTCAGCGTCGGCGTGCCGAGCAGCAGCGTACCCGCCACCGCCAGCCAGGTTTGCATATCGAGCGACAACAGCAGCGCCACCAGCGGCGACAGGATCAGCAGCGGCAATCCCGTCACGACCCAGTGAGCACACACTTTGCCCAGCACCGTCATCGGCAGCGGCGTCGGCAGCAGCAACAGCTGCTCCAGCGAACCGTCGAGAAAGTCGTCGCGAAACAGCCGCTCCAGCGACAGCAGCGAGGCCAGCAGCGCCGCCACCCACACGATGCCCGGCGCAATGCGCGCCAGCAGCTGCGGTTCAGGGCCAATCCCCAGCGGGAACAGCGTGATCACAATCAGGAAAAACCACAGCGGGTTGACGATCTCCGACCCTTTACGGCAGGCGATCTTCAATTCGCGACGCACCAGAGTCAAAAACATCACAAACTCCCCGCGTCGTGTTCCGCCAAACGAATTTTGCCCACCGTTTGGCTGACGCCGGCCAAATCCTGATGCGTGGTCAACAATACCATGCCGCCACGCTGCGCATGTTGTTCAAAAAGGCTAATCAACTCGGCTACGCCCTGTTTATCGATCGCCGTCAAGGGTTCATCGAGGATCCACAGCGGCGCCGCGCTGAGCCACAATCGCGCCAGCGCCACCCGCCGCTGCTGCCCGGCCGAAAGCTGCGCCACCGGCAGATCCTCGTACCCCACCAACCCGACCTGCTCCAGCGCGCGCCAGATGGCCTGATGCTCGGCCGCGCCGCGCACCGCCTGATAAAACTGCAGATTTTCGAAGGGTGTCAATACGGCTTTGATGCCCGGTTGATGGCCGATAAACAGCAAATCTTGCTGATACGCCGCGCGATCGCGCAGCGTGTTGCGCCCGCGCCAGCACACCTCACCGCCGTCCGGCCGCGCCAGACCGGCGAGGATGCGCAGCAAACTGGTCTTGCCCGCGCCGTTCGGCCCTTCTACCTGAATGATATCGCCCGGCTGAACCGAAAAGCTTAGCTCGCTAAACAGGATGCGCTCATCGCGCACGCAACTCAGACTTTTGGCTTCCAGCATCAGGGAACTCATATTTTTCTTTGGGATAGCGAATCATAGCATAAGCCTTTCCCCACACGCAGCCTGCGGCGGGCGCGCCGAGGGGCCAATATGGCGAGCAGGATCAAGAATGCGTGGAAAAAATCGGCGGATTTTAACTCTTGTTACCTTTTTCTGTATTTCGCCGCATTTTGGCCGGGCAACTACGCTTAATGACGTGACCTCACCCTTATTGAGCAGGAGCGACAGCATGAACGACCAGCAACGCCAGCAGCACGAGCCGGATGAGACAATGCAGGTAGAGAGCGAAGAGCAGGAACAGGGCAAACGCGAAATCGAAGTCAGGGAAGAGAATCTGCCGTCACGCGCGGCGGCGGTGCATGAACAGATCCGAATGGAAGGCGAAAAAGAGCTGGAGCGCGACGGGCTGGCGCTGCTGTGGTCGGCGATTGCCGCCGGGCTGTCGATGGGCGCCTCGCTGGCGGCGAAAGGCATTTTCCACGCCCGCTTGCCGGACGATCCCAGCCGCTTTTTCATTGAGAACCTCGGCTACACCTTCGGTTTTATCATTGTCATCATGGCGCGCCAGCAGCTGTTTACCGAAAACACCGTCACGGCGGTGCTGCCCATTATGCATAAACCCACGCCGCGCAACCTGCTTATCCTGCTGCGCCTGTGGGGCGTGGTGCTGCTCGGCAATCTGATCGGCACCGCGCTAGCGGCGCTGGCGTTTACCCATATGCCGCTGTTCGACGCCGAAACGCGCCGCGCCTTCATCAGCCTGGGCGAAGAGGTGATGCGCCATACGCCGGGAGAAATGTTCGCCAATGGCATCCTGGCCGGCTGGATCATCGCCACCATGGTATGGATGTTCCCGGCCGCCGGCGCGGCGAAAATTTGGGTGATCGTGTTGATGACCTACCTGGTGGCGATTTGCGATTTGACGCATATCGTGGTCGGCTCGGTGGAGATCCTGTATCTGGTGTTCAACGGCACGATGGGATGGCAAGCATTCGTTTATCCGTTCGCCCTGCCGACGCTGGCGGGCAACATCATCGGCGGCACCTTTATCTTTGCGCTGATCAGCCACGCGCAAATCCGCAACGATTTGAGCGCCAAAAATAAGGCGGCGCGCCTGCAAGAGGAAAAACGGCGCCACGGCGGGGAAAAACCGTGATCGCCGTCGGTTAGCCGAGGAAATTTCGGCGCGAACTGGCGAGGTATTGAGCAAACGCGCCGCTAAGCGCTTATTCTGCGGGTAAAAAAAGGTATAATGCCCCGGCAGCTTCGGTTGCCGGTCCGCAGCGTCCCCGTAGTTAAACGGATATAACAAGCCCCTCCTAAGGGCTAGTTACTGGTTCGATTCCAGTCGGGGACACCATTCTTTCTCATCAAGCCATTCCCCATCATCTGCACCCGCAATCCCCCTTTTCCCTTGTTCAGTCCCGGATTCCTCCAAGCGTTATGATGGGCATTAGTTGAAAAACTTGATATCCGTCGGCGTTGAGATCGTCGCCGCCTCACCTCTGGCCTGCAACTCGCCCGTCTCATCATCGAAATCGAACAGCGTAACGCTATTGGTGAACACATTCGTGACATAGAGGCGGTTGCCGTCGGCATCAAAAGCGAGCGCCCGCGGTTCAATGCCGCCGGCCTCATAGCGCGTCGGCACGCCTGGCAGACCGTCCCTGCCTATTTTAAATACCAGCAGGTGGTTATCGGTACCGCGATGGGTGGCAATAAGATATCTGCCGCCCGGGCTCAGGATAATAGCCCCGCCGCTTTTCGCCTCCGCCGAATCGAGGCCGCCGTTCAGTTTCACTTTTCCTCTCAGAGTCAATCGATTGTCGTTAACGGCAAACGCCTCGATCTCGCCCGCCATTTCAGTGATGACATACGCATATTCGCCTTCTGGCGAGAACACCATGTGCCGTGGACCGGCGCCGGGCGCAAAGCCGACATCGCGCGAAGCATCCGCCTGCAGCGGCTGCGCGTTATCCGGGCGATAGCGGTAGGCGTGCAACTTATCGCCGCCGAGATCCGCCGCGTACAGGTATTGGCCATCGCGGCTGAAGGTGGTGGAGTGCGCATGCCCGCCTTCCTGGCGCCCCTGCACGATGCCGGAGCCGGGTATAAACGGGTAATGCTGCACGCGTTCACCCAGTGTGCCGTCGCTGCGAATCGGCAATACCGTCACCCCCGCGCCGCCATTGGCGACGGAGTAGTTGGCGACAAACAGAAACTTACCGTCCGGGCTGAGTGTGGCATGCGTCGGCTGCTGGCCCGCACTGCTCACCGTATTCAGCATCCGCACGCTGCCAGCGTCGTCTATTGCCAAGGCGGTCACCGTTCCCGCATCCTCTTCATTGGTGACATAGGCGAAACGACCATCGCGAGATTTTGCGATCCATGACGGGCTTTTCATCTTGATGACATTGAGCAGCGTTAACGTGCCGTCGACATTTACCCTCAGACGATAGAGCCCTTCACTGGGGAACGCCGGTTTCTGCACCGCGGGCGCATCCGGAATATGGGTCCAGGTACCGACTAACGCTATTTGTTGAGGCTCCCGATTATTGGCCATCGCATTTCCTGAAAACATGAAGAGGGTTAATGCCAGCATTAATTGAATGACCTGCCAGCCTAAACCGGCAACGTTCACCCTGCCAGACACAGACAACGTTAAAGGTAGCATACCGAAAGCGTAATGGTGTTTATTCATTGAACCGGGGGATTTCTCTACACTCATGATGTCTCCTTTTCTCAACGCTACACCACAGGAATCAGTATATCGACATTAACAACTTCGCTGTTTAAATGCTCGTTTCTATATAGCTCAATAAAAAAGCTTTCCCTCATCTTGACATTAATGGCCGGCAGGTAAGCGTCATAGATGCTTTCAAAAAAATCAATGTACTCAGGCAACGCTCCCATAAAGGGAATAACAATATATTTCCCTCTGGGTATGTAGAAGTTAAAAATAGAGTGAAAAACCTCTTGTTCCTTACTATTTGAATGCCATTTACCCGCTCTGGTTTTTTCCACACCATAAGCTTTTCCATTCTTGCTTAACCATTTTTCATTAGTCTGCGTAATGTCACTGGCATCTCTGTATTTCCTTATGGAATGGAAAATCAATGCTTTGTACTGCTTTAACAACTCAATATCATCCGGCATGACCGTGTGATAAAAATAGGGCTTATTGTCATTGCCATACGGTGGGATCTGGATGGAGAAATCCCATCCCCGGCTGTTTCTAAAGCTGTTGGGCGTTTCGCCAAAGAAACGTTTGAATGCCCGCGTGTAACATTGCTGAGAGGCAAAGCCCGATGCCAAGGCGACATCCAGTATGTTCCCTTGATGTTGTTTAAGCAAAATTGCGGATCGGCTCAGCTTTCTGTGCCTGATATAAGTTCCGAGCGTCATACCAAAATAATGTTTAAACAGCCGTTGCAAATGCCATTTAGAATACCCTGAGATAATAGACACTTTCTCGACGGAAAGCCCCTCTATAATATTCTTCTCCATATACTCTAATACCTGTAAAAGAATATCTTTCCGATAGTCCATGTGCGCTCCTTGCCTTTATAAAAATTGTGTCCTTTTCATTAAAATCGTTAACCAACCAAACCAAGTCATTAAGATTAATCCTAAAAAAAATCACCTTGGCAGCGCCATTTTTGCGGCATAGGAAAAGTCATTACTTAAATAACTGAAAATGATCATGTTATATAAATCCACCCGCAAAAAAACGGCAAAACAAAAACAACCCACATAAAGTGCTCCCGTCAAAGATGCATTTACATCTCCAGGGAGAATCACACTTTTTGCCAATTGTTTTATCTTAACGTGTTTTTTTACACTCCACTGGCATGGCCGAATAGGAATTTCATCATCACAAATTAAATCGTGAATTTATTGTTTGGTCGGCTGATAAAATTATTGAACCTAATGCGAAGAAGTAGGAACAATGTCGAGGGAGGATGCGGTGGATAAACGCAAGGCCTTAACCTCGGGCCAGATAATCGCAGATCTTCATAGCGCGTTTCTTTTTTATCTTTTCCCATACAAAGCAGAATCGATGTTTCAACAAACCTTGTTCGATGCCCTACGTTACCCTCCACGCCAATTGGGGCGCCATTTATGCCTCGCTCTTCCCTCGTAACAGTGCCGTGTCTGCATACGCTGTGCTTTGTTGCCACAGCACGGCAAAAAGCCCGGCTCGCCAGGCCGGGCTTTTCATTAACGGACTGATTAATCAGCCAGGTTGTCGATCTCTGCCGATCGGTGCTTGCGCAACAGATACAGCAGCAAAGATACCCGCCGCTCGGTGCGTTCCGGGGTATCCGGCGGCAGGTTGTAGCGCAAGGTGTAGCGCTCGTTGTTCTCGTTGCAAAAATCGATGACGAGCACGGGAGCAGACGCTCCCGCCACTTTTCGATAGTTCAGCGAGATGCACGACAGGTTTTTTCTCATCTCAACTTACCGCGACGGTACGGCGGGTTGATTCGGCAATCCGCCCCACGCCGGCGCTCAGCGCAGCGCCCAACAGCAGTATCAGCAGTGAGCCCCATGCGGCGCGAGACAGTTGTTTGGCCGCTTCATCAGCCGCTTCACGCGCTTTCTGCTCGGCCTCGGCCTTGAGTTTCTCCACTTTCTGCACCGCTTGCTGGTAAGCCTGAGCATAATTATCGACGATTTGGCTCGCTTCATCGCGGCTCTTGCCGGTGCGTGCCGCAACGATATTCACCAACGCATCCTTGTCGGCGGCGCTCAACGTCGGCTCACCGGACTGCTTGACGCGCTCGAACCACTGCTTAAGCTCGGTGGCGGCCTGCGCCGGATCTGCCGCGGCATCCACGGCCGACTGTTTGCCGTCGGCGGTCGCCCTATCGGCCTTCTGTTCCAACCGAGCCGGATCCAATTCCGGCTTGCCGGTCTGCTTGAGCGTGGCGTTCAACTGATTTTCCAGGCTTCCCCAGTCAAGGCTGATGCCCTTTTTATCCAGCTGTTGCTTGAGGCCTTCACCCACGTTTGGCGCTGCCGCCGCCAGGCCGCTGCCCGCCAGCGAGAGCCCTTTACCCACCGCGCTGCCCGCCAGCCCCACCACGCCGCTTGCCAATGAAACCATCAGCCAGGTGGTCAGCAAGGTGGTGATCGCCCAGCTCAGCAGGCCATGCAAACCGCCGCGGTTCGGCGCAGTGCGTCCGGCGACGAACGCGCCGGCGGCCAGCGATGCCAGCGTGGAAACCAGCAGCCAGATCCCGGTGCCGGTGCCAAAGCCGCTCAGCGGATTGCCCTTTTGCATCATATCTACGGCCTGGGCGCCGATCGCCGTGCCCAGCACGCTGAAGATCAGGTAGGTCACCAGCGCTACGGCACTCCCGGCCAATATCGAGCCCCATGACACCTGAAACGCAAAGCGATTTGATTCATAGACAGTGGTCATCGTTGTTCCTTATATTTTCTGGACAAGTGATTGCACGCACGGTGGATAACCGCGCAGACAAATTCAGTCTGCCGCGCGGCGTCGTCGGCCGTCCCGGTTCATTTGCGCCAGAATGCCTAGTGCATTCACACCCTGCGAATACGCACGTTATGCACTAAGCTGCTCAGCGAGTAGCGTAACCCGCGGCCCCGTCAGAGGCCGCTCCCCTTCTGTCTAGCGGAGAGCACATGAACCCATCCGTCCTGGCCAGCGAAACCCACCGCGGCCACCTGCAGCAAATCATCTCCGGCTTGTCCGACGGCGTGATCCTGACGGATACCGATCAAACGCTTCTCTGGGCTAACGAGGCCGCGTTGGCCATGCACGGCGTGAGCCACCAGAAAGCCCTGGGGGCCAATGCCGTCGAGTACGCGGCGCGTTTTGCCCTGCGTTATCGCAACAACCACCCGCTGGCGCAGGAACAGTACCCGCTGAGCCGGGTTGCCGATGGCGAGACCTTCACCGATGTGGTGGTGGAGGTTCGGCAGGTCGACGGTCCGGAGAGCTTCTGGGTGCACCGATTGCGGAGCCTGATCATCACCGATGCGCAGGGGCAGCCGGAGCTGCTGGCGCTGATCCTGAGCGACGCAACGGAGTGGGCCAGCGCCGAACAGCGCTTTGAAAAAACCTTCAACGCCAATCCGGCGCCGGCGGTCATTTGTCGGCTAAGCGACCTGCGTTACGTCAAGGTCAACCAAGGGTTCCTTGATATGACCGGTTACCAGCGTGAACAGGTCATGGGGCGTTCGGTTTATGAACTCGACGTCTTGGAACAGGCAGAGCACAAAGAGCTGGCGGTTCAGCGCCTGGGGGAAGGCGCCACCATTCCGCAGATGGAGGCCGAGCTGAAACTGCCCGGCGGAGGAAGTAAGCTGGTGGTGGTTGCCGGTCAACCGCTGGATATCAATGAAGACGACTGCATGCTGTTCACGTTTACCGATCTCGAACCCCGGCGCCTGGCGGAATCGGCGCTACGAGAAAGTGAAGAGCGGTTCGCCAAGGCATTTCGCCTGAGCCCGGTGCCGACGTTGGTGTGTACCGCAGACGAGCGGCGCGTGCTGGACGTCAACGAAGCGTTCACCCGCACCACCGAGTACGACGCCGAAGCGTTGATCGGCAAAACGGTCGATGAGATCCAGTTTATTGACGATCCCGAGGCGAACCGCCGTTTGTTTGCCGCACTGGAAAAAAGCGGCAACGTCGAAGGGTTGGATATCCAGGTGCGAAAGAAAGGGAGCGAGCTAATCGACTGCGTGGCCTCGGCGGATGCCGTCAGTATCCATAATGCGCCCTGCTACCTGTTGGTGCTCATGGACATTACCGAGCGTAAACGATCGGAGCTGGAGCTGGTGAATGCCATCGAAGAAGTGATGCAGGATGCCTCGTGGTTCAGCCAAACTTTGATCGAAAAACTGGCCAACGTAAAAAGCATCAACCGGCCCGACCAGGCTGGATTCACCGCCAGCGACCTCACGCCGCGCGAGCGCGATGTGCTGGAATTGATTTGCGAGGGGCTGCCGGACAAGAAAATCGCGGCGCGTCTCAATCTGGCGCTCAACACCATCCGCAATCATGTCGCGACGGTCTATTCCAAACTCGGCGTGCACAGCCGCAGCGAAGCCATCGTCTGGGCCAGAGAGCGCGGGCTGTTTACCGGCGGAGCGGCCTCCAGGAACGGCAAGTAGCCTGCAAATGCACTACCCGCACCGATGCAAACGCCCCTTATGAGCGCAGAGTGAAGTGCATAACATGGCGGTGCAAATGCAGGCTTTCGCTCTGTGCGAACGCCAAACGGATCGAACCTTAGGAGCACATCATAATGAACAGCGAAAAAGCCAATGGCATGATGGACAAAGTGGCGGGCAAAGCGCAGGAAATCGCAGGTGACGTCAGCGGTAACGAACGTTGGCAGGCCGAAGGCGTCACGCGCCAGGCAGTGGGCGCGCTGCAAGAAAAATACGGCGACGCCCTGAGCTGCGCCGGCAGTATGATGAAGAAAAACCCCCTCGCCGCGTTGGCACTCGTTGCCGGCGCAGGTTTGTTGGCCGGCCTGCTGCTGCGTCGCCGTTGATTAGCGCCGACGATCAACCTGCTTTTCCCTGAATGTTGTGCCCGGTGGGTAACCACTGGGCACGGTTCTCTGGCCAGGCGGGGCTCAGCGTTATCGATTGCTACCTCCATCTCGTTGGCATCCGGGCTTAACGCGTACTCAACGTCGCCATGCGACGGATGATTATGGCGAAACCGTTATATCCCGCAGGGAATATGAGCTTTTATCGTTCAGGCTGCGGTACACCGCCTTTACTCGCTGCTTAACGGCACCTCTTTTTATTATATTCGTCCTATTGCTGATTATCATCGCCCCCACCGTCTGTTATTTCCGGTTGTTATGCAATTCTCTTCAACATATCGAAATCCCTCGGCATAAAAACCGAATAGATCAATCAGGCTGGGTTTATCCTCCGCGCCATTAAATGTTAATATTGCCAGATTGTGCGCACGGAGAAATAGCATGTTCCCCAGTAAAAAACATTCACAGCGGGCGACCCCGCTGACCAGCTATCAATTTTCCCGGCTGCATACTTTTGAATGCGTCGCCCGCCATTTATCTTTTGCGCTGGCGGCGCAAGAATTGTCGATCACCCCCAGCGCCGTAAGCCACCGCATTAATTTGCTCGAAAAGGAATTGGGCTTTCTGCTGTTTCAGCGCTTTCATCGCAGAATTACCCTGACGCCGGAGGGCGAGCGCATGCAATGGGCGCTGGACAGTTCCTTCAACACCTTGAATCAGGAAATTCTGGACATTAAAAATCGCGAGTTGACGGGAACATTGACCCTCTACTCACACCCGTCTCTGGTGCAATGTCTGCTGCTGCCGCGCATCGGCGACTTTATCGCCCAGCACCCCACCATTCACCTCAACATTTTGACCGGGCAGGAAATCATCAACCTGGCCAACCGCGGCGTGGACCTGGCGATGTACTTCGGCAAACTGCCCTCGGGGCGGCATCTGGACGAGGCCTTTATGCAGGAATCGATGGTGCCGATTTGCACGCCGCAGTACGCCGCTGCACATAACCTGTACGATGCGCCGGAAAACCTGGCTCACTGTACGCTGCTGCACGATCGCTACAACTCCGGCGAAGATGAGTGGCAAACCTGGTCACAACACTTTGCGTTGGGGCTGGATACCGACAGTAAAAGCATGGAGTTCGACCGTTCCGATCTCGCGGTACTGGCCGCCACACGGCACCTTGGCGTCGCCATGGGGCGGCTTAATCTGGTGCAGGACTGGATAAAAAGCGGCGAACTGATCATTCCGTTCACCAACATGACCGTGCCCTGTGAGCACTGCTATTTTACCTCGACCATTTCCGAACGGCAGTGGCCCAAGATCCTCGCGTTTAAGCAGTGGATCATGAAAATCTCCCCTCTGGTCTGATAGCCAGAGGGTTAGCGCTCTACTTTGGGGGAATAAGAAAAATGCAGCGCGCAGGCGTAGAGCCGGCCGGCCTTTGAATAAGAAATATATTTGCGACTTTTATCCCAGGTCAGCAGGGAATTATTGGCAAAATAATAAACCTCCAATCGCATCCCATTCGCCAACCTCGACCAGCCTCGGCTTCTTATCACGGTAAAATCACCGTTATCGCTGAGCGTAATCAGCGGCACGCCCCAAGCATAGCGGGATATTTGCAACTGAATAATGAATTGGCTTTCGCAGCTTATTTGGTAGTTCTGTACATCAACATCCATAATTTATATTTTTGGTGCCACCCTTCGGTCAAAATAAAGAAGATATGAACAACTCACCACGATTAACCCCAGCACGATCAGCACGGCACCCAATACAAACTCAATTTGCAGTGGTTCGCCGAGAATGGCTACCCCCGCCAGGATGCCGAATATCGGCGTCATAAAGGTGAGAATGCCCAGCGAGGAAGCCTGATAACGGCGCAGCAGTGAAAACCAGATCAGGTAGCTGAAAAACGACACGATCAGCGTTTGGAACAGCAGGCTGCACCAGGCCACCGGGCTCAGGACGACGTGCAAATTGCCCGTCGCTATCGCCAGCAGCGACAGCAGCACGCAGGCGCCCGTCAACTGGAATAACAACGTCTGTTTGGCCGGGCACTCCGCCAGACGCGTGGTACGGATCACCAGGGTAGAACCGCCCCAGGCGATCCCCGCCAGCAGGCCATAGAAATCGCCTTTCAGCCGATCGGCTCCGCCACTTCCGTCAGCCATGCCCGATATGGCCAGCACCACGCCGCCAAAGGCGATGAGCATGCCCAGCCACTGCACCGGCGACAGACGCTCCTGAGGAAGGAGAAAATGCAGACCGAGGGCGGAAAATAGCGGCGCGGTGTACAAAAACACCGCCATATGCGAGGCGCTGGTGTAGCGCAGCCCTTCGGAGACAAAAAAGAACTCCAGCGCGAACAATGCCCCTACGCTCAAACCGGCGCTCAGCGTGGCGCGATCCCAGGTGAAACACTCGCCGCGGCAACGCGCCAACAGGTATACCCCCAGCGCGGCGAGGCCCGAGCGAATGGCAATTTGCAGCACCGCCGACACATCCTGCTCGGCGGCCTTGATCGCCACCTGCTGCATCCCCCAGATGGCGCAAAGCAGCACCATGGCGGCGGCGGCCCTGCCGTCAATACCGACTCTTGCATTCATAATAGCATTCTCGCCACCGTTGAAATAATCACAGGCCACCGTAGAATTATTCTTTATACACCACGATTTCCTGATAAAGTTTAATAACCTCACCATCGCTGTCGACGGAGTCGGTATATTCAGTTTGCTGCGCTAAATGAATCACCCGCCATCCTTTACGCGCCAATTCCGGGATCGTCAGGCGCCCCACGCCGCGGCAGGTAAACAGGGTATCGTCAGATAACCTGAGTTTGCTAACCTCTGCATAATCATAAGCTTGAGAATGGCAAACGTGCGACTCCGCCGCCATCGTCGGTAATGAAAACAGCCCCACCAACAACATTAACAGATTTCTCATGGCGACCTCCCAATCGCTTATTCCTGCCGACCGTTTACGCAGAAGAAGGCAAACGTTAATACGGCGGTGACAGGCTGAAATTAATTATCTCTTGCACGACTAAAATTACAGGCTGACGCCGATGACTGACAAATGAAAAATATAAACCTTGGCGTTAGATGAATTCATCCGAATCGAGAGACATAAATAATGGCGCTTTTCACCGCACGAAATGGTCAAAAACCGGCCAATAATTAGCAAGAAAAGTAATTATTTATCTCACCGTTTATGTTACAAATGCCGCCCGCCGCTAAAACACCAAAAAAACCGTCAAAATGCGTGAAAACGCAGCGTTCTGCGCAAAACATCGGCATGGCGGCGCTGATGGGGCGGTCATACATAAAACAGGGATAACACATGGCAATGAAATTGCGCGTAGTGACTCAAGCGGTGGCGCTGGGTCTGGCGATCGGCAGCGCGTCGTTCGCCGCTCAGGCAGAAATCACTCTGCTGAAGCAAGATCCACAGGCCGGCGATCCGCTCAGCCGCCTGAACTTTACCGTTGGCGGCAGCATCCGTCCGCAGTTCAACAACATGACGGGCGACGGTGACAAGGGCTCGTATAAGCGTAACGGCTTCGATGGCGGCACCCGTTTCCGTTTCGCAGCGGACTACTACCTGTTCGACGATATCAGCTGGATCAGCTACTACGAGCTGGGCGTGAACATTCCGGCGCTGTTTGACTGGGATCACCACTATGCCGACGGCGCGAGAAACACCAGCCGCCGTATGCTGTATACCGGCCTGAAAAGCAACACCTGGGGCCAGATGACCTTCGGTCAGCAAAACAGCGTTTACTATGACGTGGTTGGCGCCAAGACCGATATCTGGGACTACGACATGCTGGCCCAGGCACCGGGCAACGGCATCAACGGCGACTACGACGGCTCTTACCGTTCACGCAAAATGCTGAAGTACAAGAACCGCTTCGGCGATGCGGACGTTTACGCCTCGTACCTGTTCAGCGACAGCGACTACCTGCCGGGCAACGGCCTGCGTTATAAGCGCAAAGGCGGCGGCTCACTGGGCGTGGATTACCACATTACACAGGATCTGACCTGGGGTACCGCCTGGAACTACACCCGCGCCGAAATGCGCAACCCGTCCACCAGCGGCAGCAAGAGTTATGACCAGAACATTTTCGGTACCGCCATCAGCTGGAAACCGGACAACTGGACGCTCACCTTCGGCGGCGGTTACTACAACGACTTCCTGACCACCAAGAAAGCCGACGTCAACAATTACTTCGCCGGCGATGCGTGGGGTATCGAATACCTGGCCGGTTATACCGTGCCGGTGGGCCAGTACGCGGTGAAATCGGTGATGCCGTACTTCATGGGCGACCGCCTGGAATACATCAGCGGCCGCAACTACCAGCGCATCGACAACGGCCTCGGGGTTACCGTACAGTTTGACTACGGTTTCCGCGTTGACGTAGAGCACGTGCTGACATCGAGCACCGACAACCTCGGCGATATGACCGTGGTCCGTCTGCGCTACGATTTCTGATTGCTCAGAACGTAAAAAAGGCCGCGCAAGCGGCCTTTTTCGTTGTTTGAAGCAGCGGTCAGAAGCCGCCGCGCGCCGAGCGCCCTACCGCTTCGCCCAGTTGCCATACCGCCATGGCGTAATGGGTGCTGTGGTTATAGCGGGTGATAGTGTAGAAGTTCGGCAGACCGTACCAATACTGGTAGCCGGTGCCGACGTCCAGCCGCAGCAGGCTGGCCTCTTGGTTATCCCCGAGTGAACCCTGCGGGCTCAGGCCGGCTTCAGCCAGTGCGGCGACCGAGTAGCGGGTCTTGAAGCCGTTTTCCAACCCCGGCGCCTGGCCGTTGGCCTGAATGGCGACCGGCTCGCCCTTGGACCAGCCGTGCGCCTTGAAGTAATTGGCCACGCTGCCGATGGCATCGACCGGATCCCACAGGTTGATATGCCCATCGCCGTTGAAGTCGACCGCGTAGCTTTTGAAGGAAGAAGGCATGAACTGCCCATAGCCCATCGCGCCGGCGAAGGAGCCGCGCAGCTCGAGCGGATCGTCACCTTCGGTGCGCGACATCAGCAGGAAGGTTTCCAACTCACCGGCGAAGTAATCGGCGCGGCGCGGGTAGTTGAAGGCCAGCGTCGCCAGCGCGTCGATAATGCGGGTTTTACCCATTACGCGGCCCCAGCGGGTCTCCACGCCAATAATCCCCACGATGATCTCCGGCGGCACGCCGTACACCTGCCAGGCGCGCTGCAGCGCATCCTGATATTGATTCCAGAACACCACGCCGTTTTGCACGTTATCCGGGGTGATGAACTTGTTGCGGTAGCGCAGCCAGGAACCGTTCGGCCCGGTTGGTCCCTGAGTAGACGGCGTCGGCGCCTGTCTGTCCATCAGCCGCAGCACCGAGTCCAATCGCCGAGCCTGCGCCAGCACGTCGTGCAGCTGCTGCCGGTCAAACCCGTGTTCCTGCACCATCTTATCGATAAAGCGCGCGGTATTCGGGTTATTGGCGAAATCCCCTCCCAGCGGCGCGCCGCTGTGCGCCGGGCTCAGCAAAAAGCCGCCCTTTACCGGGGTGCTCTGCGGCGTAGCGGTGGTACTGGGTTTCGGCGTGCTGCTACAGGCAGCAAGCAAGGTAATCAGCGGTAAAAGCGCAACCAGGTGACGCATCGGATATCCATAGCCATGCAAGAGATAAGTGGGAGTTATGTTAATGCATTGTTCAACGCGAACAAACAGGATTATGCCGCCAATGACCGCGTCAGGTAGCCAAACGTGCCAAATTGTGACGTTTTGCTCGGTGAAAGGACGCCCTGTGCGGCCGCGTGGAATCTCAACCGCGACTAAATGAGAAAAATTATCACCTTGACGCCCCCGTTTACCCCGCTAGAATGCCCGGCTGCTTGCCATCCGGCCTCCGCCGGGCGGCCAATGATGACGACAACGGACTGTGATGGAATCTCTCGGACAACTCACCAAAGACCTTTACCGCGGGCGCATCTCGCGCAAACCCTTTGTTTTCTCGCTGGCGATCTTCGCCGTTGGCATCGTGCTGCTGTCGTTTCTGTCGACCTATCTGGATAAAAACCATTTTCGCGCCCATGCGCACGGCGACACCGAGGAATTCGTCTCGGTGCTGCTGTATCTGCTGTGCATCATGGTGTGGGCGCTGTTCTGTTTTGGCCTGGTGGCGTGGTTTATGGCCAAAACCGCGTTTCGCCTTAATGATATCGGCCTGCCCGGTTGGGTGCTGGCCGTCACATGCTACGTTTGCTCGGTGCTCAACAACTACTCCCCCGGCCCGGTGGCGCGCTGGCTGCCGCTGTTCAGTCTGGCCGTCATGATCTGCGCCCTACTGTTGCCGCCCGACGGGCGTCGCAAGCCGCGTGAACATGCCGATTGAGCGCCATTCCGCTCAAGGCTATGGCTATCCGCCGGCCGCGCCGTCACAATAGCGCCTCATTCAGGTTTCAATCAGGGATTGCCATGTACAGCCACTACCCCGCCCATTACACCTTCGATAGCGACAGCGACGCCTGGCAGATCGGTTTCCACGACTTCCCCGAGTGGCAATCTGCCTGCTATAAACGCGAAGACATCGAGCTGGAAGCGCAGGAAAGCCTGCTGGCCGCCATCGCCGCCGCGATGGATGAAGGTCTGCCTCTGCCCGCCCCTTCTCCTGCGCAAACCGATGACTTGAAAGTACACCTGCCGGCGCTGGTGGCGCTGAAGATCGAACTGCACAATGCCATGCTACGCAAAAACACCGGCAAAGCGGCGCTGGCGCGCAAGCTGGGATTCAACGGCGGGCAAATGGAGCGGTTGCTGGATATCGGCTACGCCTCGAAGGTTGAAGCGCTGGAGCAGGCGTTGTATCTGCTGGGCTACGAAGTGCGCGTGACAATAAACGAAGTTTGCCAATAGGTTAGCAACAGGTAAGCAAAATATTATCCGCAGGGGCTAAATTTTCCTCCATTCGCGCCGATGTGATCGTTACCTAATCACTTGTCGCAACAACGAAGGCTAAAAATGGAGTGGAGTCGCCGTCATATTTGGGCCGTTATTCTGCTGTCTTGTCTCGTTTTTTGGGGCATTCTGGCGACCGGCATCAACGCCGTCGCCTGAGCGCCCGCCGCTGCATTGCTTCATCCCCTATTTTACAGCCCGCCACGGCGGGCTAGTTACTGTCGCCCGCCCATAAAAAGCGTTATAAAACAGCGCACCCTGTTCAAAAAACAGCCGAAAATTGTGATCAAAAACACAGTATTGAAATCAGACCAGTATTGAGAGTACATTAGCGCCGATCCTGTCGCGGTTCGGATTTTACCTCACGGAGCATGAGGCGCGACAACCGGACAGCCCGCGCTCGAGGACGTTGTTCTTTCGCTTGGAAGAATCCGCCCGACAAGCAGGCTGCCCATAAAATACTCAGCACAACAATCGGGATCATTGCTGGCGAGGACTCCAGACAGGAGTTGTTCAGTGAAATATTTTTTGATGGGCGTGTCATTCATGCTGGTTGCCTGGGTTGGCACCTTCATGTTGATGGTTGCCTGACGGTAGCCAGACCAGGAACACAGCCAAAGGGACGCGCAAGCGTCCCTTTGTCGTTTCTGTTAACGATCATTTGCCCGGCATCATGCGGCGCAAGGTGTCGTCCTTACGCAGGTAGTGATGAAACAGCGCCGCCAACGCATGTGCGCCAATGATAAAGTAGCCGATATTCGCCAGCGTCTCATGAACCGTTTTGACCAGCCTGCGCATCACCGGATCCGGCGTCACCCACTGCGGCATCGGCCAGCCCAGCAAAGACCACGATTTCCCGCCGTAGGCCAGGGTTAACATGCCCAGCAACGGCAACATCAGGAAGACCACGTACAGCAGCCAATGGAAGATCTTGGCGCCCACTTCCTGCCATTCCTCCAGCGGCGGCGTGGTCGGCGGCGCAGCGTGGAAAGCGCGCATGGCCAACCGAATCAGCATCAGGGCAAAAACCGATACCCCAAAATTAAAGTGCAGATTTTTGACCAGCGGCGCCCACGCCTCCGGCACTGAATCCTTCAGCAACATCGCCGCATAGGTGAGGATCACCATCAGCAAAGTCAGCCAATGTAAAACGATTTGCGATCGCGCGTAGCGGTTGCTCATACACTCTATCCAAAAAATAAAATTCAGCGTAGTTGAGCATAATGGGGAAATAATGAAGAAAACCTTGGGACGGAAAAAATAAGGCCGGGCGAACGCCCGGCCTGACAGGATTATTTGGCGCTGCCGGCTTTGCCCGGCTTCAGCAGCCCGTCCGCGCGGAACATCGCCTTGATACCGCGCACCGCCTGGCGGATTCGGTCCTGGTTCTCGATCAGCGCGAAACGCACGTGGGTATCGCCGTAGTCGCCGAAGCCGATGCCCGGCGAGACGCAGACCTTGGCTTCCGCCAGCAGGCGTTTGGCAAATTCCAGCGAACCGAGGTGGGCATAAGGCTCGGGAATTTTCGCCCACACGTACATCGACGCCTTCGGGTTTTCCACCATCCAGCCCGCCTCATGCAGCCCCTTCACCAACACGTTGCGGCGCTGCCGATACTGCTCGGCGATATCGCGCACGCACTGCTGATCGCCTTCCAGCGCGGCGATGGCCGCCACCTGCAGCGGCGTAAAGGTCCCGTAGTCGTGATAGCTCTTGATGCGCGCCAGCGCGCTGACCAGTTCGGGATTGCCGACCATGAACCCGATGCGCCAGCCGGCCATGTTATAGCTTTTCGACAGGGTGAAGAACTCCACCGCGATGTCTTTCGCCCCCGGCACCTGCATGATCGACGGCGCTTTCCAGCCGTCATAAACGATATCGGCATAGGCCAGATCGTGGATCACCAGCACGTTGTACTGTTTGGCCAGCGCCACCACCCGCTCGAAGAAATCCAGCTCCACGCACTGCGCGGTCGGGTTGGACGGGAAGCCGAGGATCATCATTTTCGGGCGCGGAATGGTTTCCCGAATGGCGCGCTCCAGCTCACCGAAGAAATCCACACCGTCCACCAGCGGCACCGAGCGCACCTGGGCGCCGGCGATCACCGCGCCGTAAATGTGGATCGGGTAGCTGGGGTTCGGCACCAGTACCGTATCGCCGTGATCAAGGGTCGCCAGCATCAGGTGCGCCAGCCCCTCTTTCGAACCGATAGTGACGATGGCTTCGCTTTCCGGATCGATATCCACCTGATAACGATCGGCATACCAGCGCGAAATGGCACGGCGCAGGCGTGGAATGCCGCGCGAAGTAGAGTAACCGTGGGTATCGTCGCGCTGGGCGACGGCGCACAGTTTTTCCACGATGTGCGGCGGCGTCGGGCCGTCGGGGTTCCCCATGCTGAAGTCGATAATATCCTCGCCGCGACGGCGTGCGGCCATCTTCAGTTCGGCGGTGATGTTGAATACGTAAGGGGGAAGGCGTTCAATGCGCGTGAAACGGCGCTGTGGACTGTTATCAGCCATAGGGGATTCCTCGATAGACGTTAGCGCCCGGACCGTCCGAGCGACGCTGGCCAGCGAACTGACCGAATATCGAACATAGCGCAGCGCCGACGAGCTTGTCGATACCTGGCGCGATATTTTTATTTGCCGCCCTGAAACTCCGTCGCCAACAGCCCGAACAGCCAGTCGTCGCACCACTGATCCGCCAGACGGTAGTTGTCGCGCAGCGTGCCCTCCAGCTGAAAACCGCACGACTCCAGCAGGCCGCGCGAGGCGACGTTACCGGCGGTCACGGTGGCGGTCAACTTGTGAAAACCGCAGGCGTTCACCGCAAAATCCAGCACTGCCCGCAGCGACTCCTTGCCATAGCCCTTGCCCTGCCCGGAAGGCAAACTCCCGTATCCCACTTCCGCCTGCCGATACGGCGCCCAGTGCGGACGAAAGCCGGTAATGCCCACCGCCTCTCCGCTGTGCTTCTCACGCATCACCAGACACAACCACTGCTCGCCGTGTTTGTCCCAGGCCGGCAGCCGCTCTTCGAACCGAGCGCGGATCTCCGCTTCGCTGCGCGGATCGGAGATGTAACGGATCACCTCGGGATCTTGGTACAGGCGCAGAAACAGCGGCCAATCCTCGACGGTTATCGACTGTAAGTGCAGACGTTCAGTGACCAGCTTCATAAAATCTCCGAAAAACGAAAAAGAGGAACTTACGAATGAAAGATATCTCTTTATTTTCCCCGATTGGTTGCCGATAATCATTCACGTTAAAACCACAAAACCTTAACGTCTTGCCCGATTCCCTACAACTGCCCGCCGCCGTTATCCACGCGGCACCAGGAGAACACCATGGCCTCTTTAGTCATCGACGATATTCCGCAGACGATCGTTAACGTCAAGCGCCAGCTGCGCCAGGCATTGCCGAACTACCGCGACGTCTTTCTAGCGCTGGAAGAGAACATCCGCGGCCAGGTCGAACAGATCCGCCGCGAGCTGGCCGCCGGCCATAATCCGGTGCCGCAGATCGACGCAGAAGATATCCTGCAGCAGCGCGTCAGCGAGCAGCAAATAGCGCTGATCAAACAGCGCGGCGCCTGCGCCATTCGCGGCGTGTTCCCCCGCGCCAAGGCCGAAGGCTGGAACCGGGAAATCGGCGACTACCTTGAGCGCAACAACTTCGTCGAACGGTTGAAAAACGCCGCCGAAGACAACTATTTCGGCAAGTTGGCCGCCAGCAAGCCGCAGATTTACGGCATCTATTGGTCAAAACCGCAGGTTGAAGCGCGGCAGGATGCGCGCATGCATGCGGTGCAGGTGTTCCTCAACAGCCTGTGGGCCACCGAGAGCAACGGCAAACAGCATTTCGATCCGACCCGCGTCGCCACCTACGCCGATCGCACCCGCCGCCGCCCGCCGAGCTCCTCGTCGCTGGGCCTGTCACCGCACGTCGACAGCGGCACCATTGAGCGCTGGCTGGACGAAAACTTCCGCTATGTATATCGCCACGTTTTCTCCGGCGACTGGCAGCAGTACGATCCCTTCGCCGCCGACGGCCGCACCGAGGTGCGCGAAATAGCCTCCCCGGCGGTCTGCTCGATGTTCCGCACCTTCCAGGGTTGGACGGCGCTGACGCCGCAGCGCACCAACGCCGGCACGCTGAACCTGGTGCCGATCGCCAACGCCATGGCCTATGTGTTGCTGCGCGCGCTGCAGGACGACGTCGCCGACGACGATCTGTGCGATGCGGCACCGGGCCGCGCGCTGTCGATCTCGGAAAAGTGGCATCCCCTTTTATTAAGTGGGATTTCCCCCATTCCCGATCTGGAGCCGGGCGACACGGTCTTTTGGCACTGCGATGTGATCCACGCGGTGGAGAACGAGCATAACGGCGAGTTCGACAGCAACGTGATGTACATCGCTGCCGCGCCGGGCTGCGAGAAAAACGACGCCTATCTGCAGCGCCAGCTGCCGAGCTTTATCGACGGCAGAACGCCGCCAGACTTCGCCCCTGACGACTTCGAGGTGGATTTCGACGGCCGCGCCACCGTCGACCTGCTGACGCCACTGGGCAAAGCGCAGCTCGGCATGGGCTGATCCCCCGCCCGTGGCGCACGCCACGGGCCCCTTTCGCTGTGGTATACTGCCGCCATCCGTAAGCCGCAGCGAGAACCCGTCGTGCACCCTTTTTTTGAAATGCTGTTGGCGGTGTTTGATCGCGCCGCGCTGATGTTGATCTGTCTGTTTTTCCTGACCCGCACCCGGCTGTTCCGCCAACTGCTGCAAAAAGAAGACCATACGCCGCTCGAGCTCGGCATCGTCACGGCGATCTTCTCGCTGTTCGCGCTGTTCAGCACCTACTCCGGCATCAACGTCGAAGGATCGCTGGTTAACGTGCGCGTCATCGCCATCATGGCCGGCGGCATCCTGTTCGGCCCCTGGGTGGGGATCGTCACCGGCATCATCGCCGGCGTGCACCGTTATCTGATCGACATCGGCGGCATCACCTCGGTGCCTTGTCTTATCACCAGCATCATCGCCGGCATCAGCGCCGGTTACATCAACCTCAAGGTGAAAAAAGAGCAGCGCTGGCGTGCCGGCATCGTCGGCGGCATGCTGTGCGAATCCCTCACCATGCTGCTGATCGTGCTGTGGGCCAAGCCGACCGAGCTTGGGCTGGACATCGTGTCGCAGATCGCCCTGCCGATGATCCTCGGTACGGTGTGCATCGGCCTGATCGTGCTGCTGGTACAGAGCGTCGAGGATGAGAAAGAAGTGATCGCCGCGCGCCAGGCCAAACTGGCGCTGGATATCGCCCACAAGACGCTGCCCTATTTCCGCAACATCAACAGCGAATCGCTGGCCACCATCTGCGATATCATTCGCCAGGACATCCGCGCCGACGCGGTGGCGATCACCGATACCCACCAGGTGCTGGCCTACGTCGGCGTAGGGCGTGAAGCCTACCCGATCGGCCGCGAAGGGCTGAGCCGCGTCACCCGCGAAAGCATTCGCCACGGCAAAATCATCATCAAGAACAACCTGGAAAACCCGGCCGCGCCGCAGATCCATTCGCAGCTGGTGGTACCGCTGTGGGAAAAAGGCGAAGTGACCGGCGCGCTGAAAATCTACTACTGCCACGCCCACCAGATCACCAACACACTGAAGGTGATGGCGGTCGGGCTGTCGCAGATCATCTCCACGCAGATGGAGGTTTCGCGCATCGAACACCTGCGCCAGATGGCGGATAAAGCCGAAATGCGCGCGCTGCAGAGCAAGATTAACCCGCACTTCCTGTTCAACGCGCTGAACGCCATCTCTTCCTCTATTCGCCTGAATCCGGACACCGCGCGCCAGCTGATCATTAACCTGTCGCGCTACCTGCGCTACAACCTGGAGCTGAACGACGAACTGATCGATATCCGCAAGGAGTTACATCAGATTCAGGACTATATCGCCATCGAACAGGCCCGCTTCGGCGCCAAGCTGACGGTAATTTACGACATCGACGACGACGTCTCGGTGCGCATTCCGAGCCTGCTGATCCAGCCGCTGGTGGAGAACGCCATCGTGCACGGCATCCAGCCCTGTAAGGGGAAAGGGGTGGTGGTGATCGCGGTGAAGGATCAGGGCGACCGGGTGAAGATTTCGGTGAAGGATACCGGTAACGGCATCAACCAGGACACCATCGATCGGGTGGCGCGCAACGAAATGCCGGGCCACAATATCGGCCTGCTCAACGTGCATCACCGCGTGTCGCTGCTGTACGGTGAGGGGTTGCATATCCGCCGCCTGGAGCCGGGCACCGAAATCGCGTTCTACATCAGCAAAAACGGCGGCAAGCTGCATCAGGAACCAAGCGCGCCGCCGGTCGGGGAGGCCTCATGAAAGCCATCATCGTGGAAGACGAATTCCTCGCGCAGGAAGAACTCAGCTACCTGATCAAGAAACACAGCAATATCGATATCGTCGCCACCTTCGAGGATGGCCTCGACGTCCTCAAATACCTGCAGACTCACCAGGTCGACGCCATTTTCCTCGATATCAACATCCCGTCGCTGGACGGCGTGTTGCTGGCGCAAAACATCAGTAAATTCGCGCATCGCCCGTCGATTGTGTTCATCACCGCCTATAAAGAGCACGCGGTGGAAGCGTTCGAGATCGAAGCGTTCGACTATATCCTCAAGCCCTATCACGAGGCGCGCATCGTCACCATGCTGCAAAAACTGGAGGCGCTGCATCATCGCCCCGCCGGCGCGACGGAGCCGGCCAGCGCGCCGAGCCGCGGCAGCCATAGCATCAACCTGATCAAAGACGAGCGGATCATCGTTACCGACATCAACGACATCTATTACGCCGCCGCCGATGAAAAGGTGACGCGGGTCTATACCCGCCGGGAAGAGTTCGTGATGCCGATGAACATCACCGAGTTTTACGGCCGGCTCCCGGAAGAACATTTCTTCCGCTGCCATCGCTCTTACTGCGTTAACCTGGCGAAGATCCGCGAGATCGTCCCCTGGTTCAACAATACCTACATTCTGCGGCTGAGCGATCTCGAGTTTGAAGTGCCGGTCAGCCGCAGCAAGGTGAAAGAGTTCCGCAAGCTGATGCGCCTGTAAGCGCTTACCAGCGCGGGCCCGGACGGTAGTAATAGCCGGGCGGCGGCGGTGGCGGCATGCGGTAATGCGGCCGATCTCGCCAGTCGCGCCGCGGTGGCCCGTAGTAAATCACCCGTGGCGGCGGGCCGTAATAGTACCCGCGCGGGCGTTCATACCGGTGATGATCGGCCCACCAACGCGGATCGCGCCAGCGATAGCCGTCCCAGTAGTGGCCGCGATTATCGCGATCGCCGATATGCAACGACAGGCCAGGCACGTTCACGCCGATGGACACGTCGGCCTGGCTCGCCAGCGGCAGCGCCAGCAGCGCGGCCAGTAACAACAGCGTTTTTTTCATTTCATGGACTCCTGCAGAGCGGACCTCGTCCGATCGCAGATAACATAGTCCCGCGCTCATCGCCGCTCTATAGGCGCAATGCCGATTTACGCCTTTCAGACGCATCCTTCACAATTTCACCACAATCGTTCACCGCCGATTAACAATAAATCGTTGATATCTTTGATGTAGATCACGTGTCACCCCCGGCATTTCACGCGCTTTTCGGCGCAAAAACGGCAACTCACGCCGCATAACATGCATTTCATTCCTTCCGTCGTGCAACTCATTCCCGATCCGCCGCCCGCCGGGGGTGCCGGCCATATAATAAGCCCATACCGCGGGAACACAGATTCACCCCGCAAATTTCAGCCAACGGCTCACGCCCGGCAACGCACACACAGGAAGGAGACCGGCCATGAACACCAAACCGGCAAATCGCAG
Source organism: Serratia sp. CY33802 (assembly GCF_052169095.1). Lineage (NCBI taxonomy): Bacteria > Pseudomonadati > Pseudomonadota > Gammaproteobacteria > Enterobacterales > Yersiniaceae > Serratia > Serratia sp. CY33802. The sequence continues at coordinate 81,659 of NZ_JBJNLL010000001.1, read as the reverse complement.
CTTAATCGTTCTCGGCACCATCATCTGTCAGATGGGTCTGGGCACCATCTACACCTGGAGCCTGTTCAACCAGCCGCTGGTCGACAAGTTCCACTGGGGGCTGGCAGACGTTGCCACCACCTTCTCCATCACCAGCTTCTTCCTGGCCTTCGCCACGCTGTTCGCCGGCAAGCTGCAAGAACGCTTCGGCATCCGCAATCTGACGCTGTGTTCCGGCATCCTGGTCGGCCTGGGTCTCATCGCCAGCGCCCACGTCAGCTCGCTTGACATGATTTACCTGCTGGCCGGCGTGGTGGTGGGCTTTGCGGTCGGTATCGCCTACATCTCCACCCTGTCCAACCTGATTAAGTGGTTCCCCGCCAACAAAGGCCTGATTTCCGGCATCTCCGTCGGCGCCTTCGGCAGCGGTAGCCTGCTGTTCAAATACGTCAACGCCGCCCTGATCGCCGACGTCGGCGTTTCCGGTGCCTTCTTCTACTGGGGTGCCATCGTGATGGGCCTGATCGTCGTCGGCTCCCTGCTGCTGAAAGAGCCGGTGCTGGCGACCAACGCCGCACAGCCAGGCGCCAACGGTCTGGGTAACGACTACAGCGTGCGTCAGATGCTGGCCACCAAAGAAGCCTACCTGCTGTTCACCATCTTCTTCGCTGCCTGCATGAGCGGTCTGTATCTGATTGGCATCGTGAAAGACATGGGCGTTCAACTGGCCGGGATGGACTTGGCCACCGCCGCCAACACAGTGTCCGCCGTCGCCATCTTCAACACCGCCGGCCGCATCATCCTGGGTACGCTGTCCGATAAAGTGGGCCGCATGCGCGTCATCAGCTTCACCATGCTGGTTACCGTGCTGGCGATTGTCGCCCTGAGCTTCATGACTCTGAACCACACGCTGTTCTTCATCTGCGTCGGCGCGGTGGCCTTCTGCTTCGGCGGCAACATCACCGTGTTCCCGGCGATTGTCGGCGACTTCTTCGGCCTGAAAAACCACAGCAAGAACTACGGCATCATCTACCAGGGCTTCGGCCTGGGCGCGCTGGCCGGTTCGTTCGTCGCCAAATACTTCGGCGGCTTCCACGCCACCTTTATGGTGATTGGCGTCCTGTCCGCCGCTTCTCTGCTGATTACGCTGTTCATCAAAGCGCCGAAGGCGGTGGCAGCGGAAACGGCAGAAACCGCCCAAACGGCGGAGCTGGCCAAAGCCTGATACCCCACGAAAACGACAAGGGGCGCAACCTGTGGGTTGCGCCCCTTTTTTTATCGTGCCGCCGCGTTGCTTACAGCTGCATGCCCAGCGTCTGGCGCAGATGCGCGCCGGCCCCCAGCAGGCCCGGTTGGCCATGGGTTATCATGAACACCGGAATGTCTCGCACATAGTCGCGGAAGCGCCCCTTGTCTTCGAAAGCGGCGCGGAAGCCCGAGGCCTTGAAGAATTCCATAAAGCGCGGCACGATGCCGCCGGCAATGTACACGCCGCCAAAGGTGCCCAGATTCAACGCCAGGTTGCCGCCGAAGCGCCCCATGATCACGCAAAACAGCGACAGCGCGCGGCGGCAATCGATGCAGCTGTCAGCCAACGCCCGCTCGGTGATGTCTTTCGGCTCCCATTTTTCCGGCAGGCGGTTGTCCGCCTTGACGATGGCGCGATACAGGTTGACCAGGCCCGGCCCGGACAGCACGCGCTCGGCGGAAACGTGCCCCACTTCACCGCGCAGCACCTCCAGAATAATGTCTTCTTCTTCGCTGTTCGGCGCGAAATCGACATGGCCGCCCTCGCCCGGCAGGCTGACCCAGCGGCGATCGACGTGCACCAGGTGGGCAACGCCCAGCCCGGTGCCGGCACCGTACACCGCGATCGGTTTGCCCGGCTGCGCATCGCCGCCGCCAAACTGCAGCACGTCGTCCGGCGAGAGCATCGGGATCGCCATCGAGACGGCGGTGAAATCGTTGATCACTTCCAGATGACTCAGCCCCAGGCTGGCCTTCATTTCTTTGATAGAGAACGCCCAGCTGTGGTTGGTCATCGCCACCCAGTCTTCCGTCACCGGGCAGGCGATCGCGATACAGGCATCCTGCACCTCGATATCGCACGCTTTCAGGTAGTGGCGGATCACCGCCTCCAGGCTGTCGAACTCCAGGCCGGAATAGGTTTTCGCCTGGGTAATTTCACCCGTCGCAACAGTGCACAACGCCAGGCGGGCATTGGTGCCGCCAACATCACCCACGAGGGCATAGGTCATTGATTTCGTCTCCGCAAAATGAAAAATAAAAAGCTGCCCACACTGTAAAATCCTGCTGCGAAAACAACAATCACCCGCCTCGGATCTGCGCCCCAATAGCGATCCGGATCACAAAAAACGTTTCAGCTTGCCTGTGATGCCGCGATTTGAAACAAATTGCGGCAAAAAACGCGCCGCCGCGACTGTTAACCGTCATCGACGCCGGGCAATATCAATGCGTGCCTGCTCGCCGATAGTCTGGCAAGCTGTGGCCACTGCCCAACCACCCGCTCTCCCTGCCCTGCATGGAGGCATCGACAAGGGATTATCCATGCTGCATCCGCGCGCCAATGCCATGTTGGCCTTTGCTTTGCCTGCGCTGATTATCGGTTCCGCCTCCAGTCTGGTGCTGCTATTGATGATGAAAGTCGCCGCTACGCTGCAGCAATGGCTGTGGGTGACGCTGCCCGACGCGCTGAGCCTGGATGCCCAGGCACCCTGGTGGCCGCTCGGCATGCTGACGCTGACCGGTGTGGCGGTCGGCCTGATCGTGCGCTATATGCCGGGCCATGCCGGGCCGGATCCGGCGACGGAATCGCTGATCGGCATGCCGCTGCCGCTCTCCGCCCTGCCGGGGCTGGGATTGGCGCTGATCGTCGGCCTGGCCGGCGGCGTCAGCCTGGGGCCGGAGAACCCGATCACCGCCATCAATATCGCGCTGGTAGCGGCGGCCGGCGCGCGCCTGCTGCCGAAGGTGCCGCGCATGGACTGGATCATCCTGGCGGCCGCGGGCACCATCGGCGCGATGTTCGGCACGCCGGTCGCCGCCGCGCTGATCTTCTCGCAAACCCTGGCGGGCAATAACGAAACGCCGCTGTGGGATCGGCTGTTCGCCCCGCTGGTGGCCGCCGCCGCCGGCGCGGTCACCACCCAGATGTTCTTCGTGCCCAATTTCGCCCTGCAGCTCGACGCCTACGACGTAACGCGACTGCCGGACATCTTCAGCGGCGCCATCGTGGCGCTGATCGCCATCGCGCTCGGCATGGTGGCGCTGTGGTGCTTCCCACACGTTCACCGCCTGTTCCATTCGATGAAGAATCCGGTGTTGATGTTAGGACTGGGTGGCTTTGTGCTGGGCCTGCTGGCGCTGGTGGGCGGAGAGATTACCCTGTTCAAAGGGCTGGATGAAATGAAGCGCCTCGCGGCAGACGGCAACTATTCGGTGCCGGCGCTGTTGACCGTTACCCTGACCAAGCTGGCGGCGCTGGTGATCGCCGCCGCCAGCGGCTTTCGCGGCGGGCGCATCTTCCCAGCGGTGTTCGTCGGGGTGGCGCTGGGGCTGATGCTGCACCAGCACGTTCCGGCGGTGCCGGCGGCGATCACCGTCTCCTGCGCCATTATGGGGCTGGTGCTGGTGGTCACGCGCGACGGCTGGCTCAGCCTGTTCATGGCAGTGGCGGTGGTGCCGGATCTGCACCTGCTGCCCGTCTTATGCATCGTGATGCTGCCCGCCTGGCTGACGCTGGCAGGCAAACCGCTGATGCTGGTGAACCGCCGGCAACCGCCGCACGACGATTAGTCCAGCGCGAACGCCGCGGCGGCGCGGGCGTGGATCGCGGTGGTGTCGAACACCGGCACCGACGCATCCCGCTCGCTCACCAGCAACCCTATCTCGGTGCAGCCGAAAATAATCCCCTGCGCGCCCTGTTGCTCCAGGTCGCTGATGATCCGGCGATACTCATCGCGCGAGGCGTCGCGAATGTTACCGAGGCACAGCTCGTCATAGATGATGCGGTGCACGATGTCACGATCGGCGCTGACCGGCGTCACCACATCAATGCCGTGCAATTCCTGCAGGCGGCCGCGGTAGAAGGTCTGCTCCATGGTAAAACGCGTGCCCAGCAGCCCGACGCGGCGAATGTTTTTTTCCCGCACCTGCAGCGCCGTGGCGTCGGCGATGTGAATCAGCGGCAGGCCGCTGGCCTGCTCGACCGCCTCCGCCACCTTGTGCATGGTGTTGGTGCAGATCACGATGGCTTCGGCGCCGGCGGCGCGCAAAGCCACGGCGGCCTCGGCCAGCAGCCGGCCGGCACCATCCCAATCGCCCTGATGCTGCAAGCGTTCAATTTCCTGAAAATCGACGCTGTAGAGCACGATTTTGGCCGAATGTAGCCCGCCGAGGCGCGCCTTTACCTGCTCGTTGATGGTGCGGTAATACGGAATGGTGGATTCCCAACTCATGCCGCCCAGCAGACCCAACACTTTCATCCTTCGTTCCTCAGCATTTCCGACGATCCTCTGACCTTACCTGAGAATCGCCGGGCTGACGACGCCTTATTTGACGCCGGAATTGATCGGCTGGCGCGCTTCGAACCAGCGCTGGCGCAGCGTGTCGTACAGCCAGTTATAGGCCATGGTGTACGGCAGGAAGAACAGGAAGAAACCGATTTCCAGCATAAACGCCTGCGCCCAGGAGATACTCAGCATCCAGGCGGCGATCGGCACGCCGATCAGGATAAAACCGGCTTCAAAGCCGACGGCGTGCAGCGCACGCACCTTCAGGTTACGCATCACCCGGCTGGCCGGCCACAGGCGGTCGAACACCGTGTTGTAAACCATGTTCCACAGCATCGCGACGGTGGAGAGCATCACCGCCAACGCACCGACCTGCACCATTGAGCGGTTCAGCAGCCACGCGCCCAGCGGGGCGCAAACCATCACGGCGATGGCCTCGAAACCGACGGCGTGGACGATACGTTCAATGAGAGACTTGTTTTGCAGTTGCATACATCACCTTTTTTTCAACAGTTGTTGCGAAAGCCAGGTGATTATCATCGCTTTTTTGGGTAGATTAAAAATAGATTCCATCGATAAAGTAGATACATGCACTATTCACCGGAAGCGTTACAGGCGTTCGTGGAAGCCGCCGCCCTCGGCTCATTTTCCGCCGCCGCGCGCAAGCTGCGTAAAAGCCAATCCACCGTCAGCACCGCCATCGCCAATCTGGAGGCCGACCTGGCATTAACGCTGTTCGATCGCAGCGCGCGCCAGCCGGTGCTCACCGCCGCCGGCCGCAAAGTGCTGGGGCACGTACAGGCGATCCTCGCGGCCAGCGAACGGCTCGATGCCCTGAGCATTCAGCTGGCGGGCGAGGTTGAACCGCGCCTGAGCATGGTGTTTTCCGATACCTACCAGCCCAAGCATCACGATCGGTTAATGCAGCTGTTCGAACAGCGCTACCCGGAAATTGAGCTGGAATGGATGATCGCCGAGGAAGGCGACGTTATCGATCTGCTGCAAAGCGGCCGCGCGCATTTGGGCATGGTAGAAGTGCAAAAACGTTATCCGCCGGATATCGCCTTCTCCCGGCTGCCTGAGCAGACCGAAATGGGGCTGTTCGTCGCCCATCAGCATCCGCTGGCGCAGGTCGCCGCGCCGACGCCAGAGCAATTGTCCAGCACCCGCCAACTGATCCTCAATACCTACACCGGCGCCGAGGCGGCCAGACAGGGTGGCCTGGTCTGGTCGGCGCCCAGCTATCTGCTGTTGCTGGAGATGGCGGAACAAGGATTCGGTTGGGCGGTGTTGCCGCACTGGCTGGTGCAGCAATACGGCCACGGCAGGCTCACCCAGCTGCGGCCGCGCGGCTGGCCAAAACTGATTTCGGTGGATGCGGTATGGTCCAAACTGACCCCGCCGGGCCCGGCGGGGTTCTGGATGCTGGAGCGCCTACTGGGCGATACCCTGCCCTAAGCGGCGGCGTTGCGCGCCTGAATGGCGCGGGAGACGGTATCGAGAAGTTCCGGAATGTCCATCTTCGGCAGCATCACTTCGATGAAGGCCAGCCGTTCGTCGTCCGCTACCACGCGCAGCGCCTGACGCAATCCGTCCGGATCGCTGACCCGCAACGCCTTCACCGGCCGCTCGCCGGCCAACGCCGGCGGTAACTGCGTCCAGTTCCAGCGCGCGATGTCGTTATAACGTTGATCCGGCCCGTGGATCGCGCGTTCAACGGTATACCCCTGATTGTTCAGCACGAAGATCACCGGCTTAAGCCCGTCGCGCAGCATCGATCCCAGTTCCTGCACGGTCAACTGCGCGGCGCCGTCGCCGATCAGCAATACTGCCCGACGCTGCGGTTCGGCAGTCTGCACGCCGAACGTCGCCGGCAGGGTATAGCCGATCGATCCCCAGAGCGACTGCACGATCAGCCGGCAGCCGCGCGGCAACGTCAGCGCCGCCGCGCCGAAACAGGCAGTGCCCTGATCGGCCAGCACGATATCCCCCGGCCGCAGGAAATCCTGTATCTGCCGCCAGAAGGCGTGCTGATCCACCCCTTCCCCATTGCCTTCCGGCAGGGCCGGGCGGACGATCGGCGGCAACGGCCAACGCGACGCCAGCGACAGACTCAGGCGATGCAGCGCCTGTACCGCCTCGCGCATCGGGATGCGGCTAAAACACCGCCGCCCAACCCAGGCTTGGAACGGCTGAATATCGATGCATTTTTCCACCGGCAGATGATGCGTGAAACCGGCGGTAATGGTGTCGGTCAAACGCACCCCGACGTTGATCACCACATCGGCGTTTTCGATAAGCTGTTTCACCGCCGGATCGCTGGCGCCACCGCAGTAGGTACCGACAAAACCGGCGCGGTTCTCATCCAGCACGCCTTTGCCAAGCAGCAGCGTAGCGTGCGGAATGTCGACCTCCTGCAGCCACTCGTCCAGCACCCCTTCGGCGCCGAAGCGATCGGCCAGGAAATCCGCCAACAATGACACCCGCCGCGCCGACAGCAGCTTTTCGCGCGCCGCGGCGATAAATGCCTGCAATGCGCTCTGCGACAGTTTGGCCTGGCGCAGCATCAGCGGCGCCGGTTTACTCGGCAGCGGCGCCTGCGCGACGTCGCTGGGCAACATCAGATAAACCGGGCGATGTTCCAGCAAGGCGACGCCGATCAGGCGGTCTATCTCCATCGCGGCGTTATCGGCGGTCAGATTGGCCTGCGCGACGGTCACCTCTTTGGCGATCCGGGCGAAGTGGGTGAAGTCGCCATCCCCCAGCGAATGATGCAACAAATCACCGGCGCGCTGGGCGCGCTGCGCCGGGGTGCCGACCACGTGGATCACCGGCAGGTATTCGGCGTAGCTGCCGGCCACCCCGTTCAACGCGCTTAGCTCGCCGACGCCAAACGTGGTGAGCAGCGCGGCCGCCGGTTTGCAGCGCGCGTAGCCATCGGCGGCGTAGGCGGCGTTCAATTCGTTGGCGCAGCCTACCCAGGTGATTTGCGGATGAGCGAGAACATGATCAAGAAATTGCAGGTTGTAATCCCCCGGCACGCCGAAGAAATGACGGATGCCGATTTGGGCCAGACGATCGAGAAGATAATCGGCCACCGTATAGGTCTGAGTCATGATCATCACCTGTCTGCAGCTGGAGCGATTATCTTAATTATCGAAGATGCCGTTCAAATTTCGAACAAACGCTCCGGCATCGAACGGCAACCTGGCGTTACATGCCGGCGCTGTGATCGCTCCCCCGGCAGCGTGGTGTGGAAACGTATACACTCAAAGCACTTCACCTCTCGCCGACAAGGATAACTATGTCCTACCAAGCCTCCCCTACGCGTTATCAAGATATGGAATACCGGCGCTGTGGCCGCAGCGGGCTGAAGCTGCCCGCCGTCTCGCTCGGGCTGTGGCACAACTTCGGCGACGCCACGCTGTATGACAACGCCCGCGGCCTGATCCGCTGCGCCTTCGATCGCGGCATTACCCATTTCGATCTGGCCAATAACTACGGCCCGCCGCCCGGCGCCGCCGAGGAGAACTTTGGCCGCATGCTCAACGCCGATCTGCGGGCCTGGCGCGATGAGCTGATCGTCTCATCCAAAGCCGGTTACACCATGTGGCCCGGCCCCTACGGCGATTGGGGCTCGAAAAAGTACCTGGTCGCCAGCCTCGATCAGAGCCTGAAGCGCATGGGATTGGAGTATGTGGATATCTTTTACCACCACCGGCCGGATCCGGACACGCCGCTGGAAGAAACCATGGCGGCGCTGGATTTGTTGGTGCGCCAGGGCAAAGCGCTGTATGTCGGCCTGTCCAACTACCCGGCCGAGCGCGCGCGGCAGGCGTTCGACATTCTGCAGCGGCTCGGTACGCCGTGCGTGATCCACCAGCCCAAGTATTCGATGTTGGAACGCACGCCGGAGGCGGAATTGCTGGATACGCTGGCGGAGCATGGCGTCGGCGCGATCGCCTTCTCGCCGCTGGCGGGCGGCCTGCTGACCGACCGCTACCTGCACGGCGTCCCGCAAGATTCCCGCGCCGCCAGCGGCAGCCGCTTCCTGCAGCCGGAGCAGTTGACCGACGAGCGGCTGGACAAGGTGCGCCGCCTCGATGCGCTGGCGCGGCAACGCGGGCAGAAGCTGTCGCAGATGGCGCTGGCCTGGGTGCTGCGCGGCGATCGCGTTACCTCGGTGCTGATCGGCGCCAGTAAGAATGCGCAGATAGAAGACGCGGTGGGCATGCTGGCCAATCGTCACTTCAGTGAAGAAGAGCTCGCGCAGATCGAGAAAATCTTATTGTAATCGTTTACAAATTCCGCCGCTCAATCGAGCGGCGAGACTCCAGAAAAATCTCAAATCTTGGCCTCCCGCACCGTTTTCAGAGTGGCTCTCAGATTCAACCCTATGCGCTGGCGCTATGATGCCGATATTGCAGCAAAATAACGATAAGGCCGCTTTTTTAAACTGATGAACGCGCTTCATAAAGTGACAAACGGCCAAGCCGCGCAAGCGGGAAGGAGAAGCCATGTTTAAACCTCTGCTCTTGGCCGCCATCTTGGCGGCGACGGTACTGCCCGCCGCACAGCAAGCACACGCCGAAGGGATCAGCATCGATCTGATGCCGGGCGTTTCACTGCGCATCGGCGATCAGGACAATCGCGGCCGTTACTGGGACGGTTACGACTGGCGCGATCGCGACTGGTGGCAAGGCCATCAGGGGCGCTATCTCGGCGACCGCAGCCGTCGCGGTTACTACTGGGACGGCTATCGCTGGCGCGACCGCGACTACTGGCGCAAACACTATTACTATCATGAAGGACGCTATCGTAAATACGACAAGCATTACGATAAGCACCATTGGAAGAAAGAGAAAAAGCACCACCACGATCATGACCGCGATCGCTGGCGCCGCCACGGCGATGACGACCGCGATTAACGACGACGGGCCGGCGTAATGCCGGCCCGCGTTTTTTTGCCTACAGCACGCTGCCGATCAGCAGGTAGCCGTTCAATCCCACCACCACCAGTACGATCAGCTTGCCCAGGTTTTGCACCAGCGGGCCGTTGACCATTTCCCCCATCAGCGCCCGATTACCGGTAAAAGCCAGCAGCGGCACCAGCGCCAGCGCAATGCCGAAGCTGAGCAGCACCTGGCTCAGCACCAGAATGCGCGTGGCGTCCATTCCCAGCATGATAACGATAAACGACGGCAGCATGGTCACCGCGCGACGCAGCCACAGCGGGATATGGAAATGCACAAACCCCTGCATCACCACCTGCCCCGCCAGCGTGCCCACCACGGTAGAGGAGAGACCGGCGGCCACCAGGCTCAGGCCAAACACGGTGGCGGCGGCTTGCCCGAGCAGCGGCTGCAGCGTCAGGTAAGCCACGTCGAGATCGGCGATGCCGCTGTGGCCGCTGAAATGAAACGCGGCGGCGGCAGTGGCCATCATCGCCAGGTTGACGAAACCGGCGATGGTCATGGCGACGGCGACGTCGACTTTGGTGGCGGCATAGCGCTCCGCCTTATCGTGCTCACCGCCGACTTGGGTAAGCGACGAATGCAGATAGATCACGTGCGGCATGATGGTGGCACCCAATACCCCGGCGGCCAGAAATACCGCATCGCCGTTAGGCAGATCGGGCAGCGCCATCCCCTTCAGCAACGGCGCAAACTGCGGCTGAGAGAATGCCAGCTCGACGATGTAAGCGGCGGCGACGAACAGCAGCAGGCCGCCAATCACCCGTTCCAGCGGCTTTTGCCCGCGTTTTTGCAGCATCAGAATTAAAAAGGTGGCGATGCCGGTCAGCACCGCGCCCTGCAACAGGGAAATCCCGAGCAGCAGCTTGAAGCCGATCGCCGCGCCGATAAACTCGGCCAGATCGGTCGCCATGGCGATGATCTCCGCCTGCACCCAATAGGCCCACACCGCCGGCCGCGGAAAGCGATCGCGAATGTGCTCGGCCAGGTTTTTCCCGGTGGCGATGCCCAGCTTGGCAGACAACAGTTGGATCAGCATCGCCATCACGTTGGCCCAGACCACCACCCACAGCAGGCTGTAGCCGAACGAGGCGCCGGCCTGGATGTTGGTGGCGAAGTTACCGGGATCGATATAGCCGATAGCGGCGATGAAGGCGGGCCCCATCAGCGAGAGTTTGATTTTTCTGGCGGAGCGACCGGGGGTGGTTTCAACCACGCGACTGTTCAGCATATGTTGAACCCTTACTGAAATTACGTTTATCTCCACTCTATATAAATGATAATAATTATCAAGCGCATTTAGAGCGGTAAAACTTATCTCTGTAATAGCCAACATTAATGGTTTTATCGAAGGGTCCGACACCAAGCATGCCGATTTCCGTGCTTTTGGGATGGGATTTTAGCTGCAATACCCCTGAAAGACAGGTTAGCACAAGAATACGAATTTCCTATCTCTGCGTTAACATCTTGATTTTTTATGCTTTTGCGCAACACTTTAGGAGAATTCCCGCTATGATTTTCCATATTTGCAATAGAAGTCTCGTTTTTAAACGTAGCGTTACATAAAATGACAGCCGAAATTCAGCCTGCCTCAAATTTGGAGCAAACATGTCCCATATTGCGCACTTTGCGTTGGCGATAGTAGTGGTGGCGATCCTGGCCCTGTTGGTGTGCCGCGATCGTAAAAGCATCCGCATTCGCTATGTTATTCAATTACTGGTTATCGAAGTACTGCTGGCCTACTTTTTCCTGCATTCGGAAGCGGGTTTGGGCTTCGTAAAAGGATTCGCCGCGCTGTTTGACAAACTGCTCGGGTTTGCAGGACAAGGGACTGATTTCGTGTTCGGCGGCATGGGCGACAAAGGCCTGGCGTTCTTCTTCCTGAAGGTGCTGTGCCCGATCGTCTTCATTTCGGCGCTGATCGGTATTCTGCAGTACATCAAAGTGCTGCCTTTCATCATCCGCATTATCGGTACCGTGCTGTCGAAAGTGAACGGCATGGGCAAGCTGGAGTCGTTCAACGCCGTCAGCTCGCTGATCCTGGGCCAATCCGAAAACTTCATCGCCTACAAGGATATCCTGGGCAAGATGTCGGAAAAGCGCATGTACACCATGGCGGCAACCGCGATGTCTACGGTGTCCATGTCTATCGTCGGCGCCTACATGACCATGCTGGACGCCAAGTTCGTGGTGGCGGCACTGGTATTGAACATGTTCAGCACCTTTATCGTGCTGTCGCTGGTCAACCCGTACGACACCAATAAAGAAGAAGAGCTGCATCTGGGCAATCTGCACGAAGGCCAGAGCTTCTTCGAAATGCTGGGTGAATACATCCTGGCCGGCTTCAAAGTAGCGATTATCGTCGCCGCGATGCTGATTGGTTTCATCGCCCTGATCGCCGCGCTCAATGGCGTATTCAGCGCTATCTTCGGCCTGAGCTTCCAGGAAATCCTCGGTTACTTCTTCTATCCGTTCGCCTGGATCATGGGCATTCCTAAACACGAAGCCCTGCAGGTCGGCAGCATCATGGCCACCAAGCTGGTTTCCAACGAATTCGTGGCCATGATGGAGCTGCAGAAAGTCTCTGCCGAGCTGTCGCCGCGCAGCCTGGGGATCCTGTCGGTGTTCCTGGTGTCCTTCGCCAACTTCTCTTCCATCGGCATCGTGGCCGGTGCGATCAAGGGCCTGAACGAACACCAGGGCAACGTGGTGTCGCGCTTTGGTCTGAAGCTGGTGTACGGCTCTACGCTGGTCAGCATCCTGTCCGCTTCCATCGCGGGTCTGGTGCTGGGCTAAGCCTCGAACCGACGACGATAACAAGGCGCCTGCGGGCGCCTTTTTTATTGCTTGGCATTCGGCGAAGGATAAATGACGAAAAGCAAAAAGCCGACCCTAGGGTCGGCTTTTTAAATTGTGGTGGAGCTAGACGGGATCGAACCGTCGACCTCTTGCATGCCATGCAAGCGCTCTCCCAGCTGAGCTATAGCCCCACAAAAGTGGTACGCGTTGACCGGCGTTACGGTATTCCCCAACCTCTCTGAGAAGAAGGTTGGTGGAGCTAGACGGGATCGAACCGTCGACCTCTTGCATGCCATGCAAGCGCTCTCCCAGCTGAGCTATAGCCCCGTTCCACAATCACTTTGTGCTGTGAACGGGGCGCATAATATGAAACCCATTCAAAGCTGTCAACGGCTAAATTGAATTACTGAATCAAGCGTTGAAAAAGCCGCCAAATCAGCATGTTTGGCGCCAAAAAATCATCAGTTTGTGCAGAGTTCATCCATTTTGCGCGCTACATCTCAAAATAGCAAAAGACCCTGCATATCACGTTGATTTTTAATTAACGGAATGTTAGCGAAATGCGCTTGAGTCGGGCTCCCGAGCGGCATAGACTGCCCGCGCCATAAACTTTATTACTATAAACCGAGTCCGTCATGTCTTTGCATTCACCAAAAGAAATCGCCGCCCTCGCCGTTCAGGCCGGGGTAAACAAAAGCCGCGCCCCTCTCGCTAATCTGTTGATTCTGGGCTTTCTCGCCGGCGCCTTTATCGCCACCGGCTTCCTGCTGGATATTCACGTCATCGGCACCCTGCCGGCTGAATGGGGCTCTTTCGGCGCCCTGTTGGGCGCCGCGGTCTTCCCTATCGGTTTGATCCTGACCATTCTGGCCGGCGGCGAACTGCTGACCGGCAACATGATGACCTTGCCGATGGCCTGGTTTGCCCGCGAAATCCCCGCCATCGCCGTGCTGCGCAACTGGTTTTGGGTCACTCTGGCCAACCTGGCCGGCAGCGTGGCCGTCGCGTACTTCTTCGGCCATTTGCTGGGCCTGACCGAAGGCGCGTTCTTGCATAAGACGCTGGCGATCGCGCAGGCCAAAGTGGATGCGGACTTCCTGCACGCCTTCATTTCCGGCGTCGGTTGCAACTGGCTGGTGTGCCTGGCGGTGTGGTTAGCCTTCGCCAGCAAAGATGTGCCGGGCAAAGTGATCGGCATGTGGTTCCCTGTCATGGCTTTTGTCGCCATCGGCTTCCAGCACGTGGTGGCGAATATGTTCATCATCCCGGCGGCCATCTTTGCCGGCGGGATGGGTTGGGAACAGTATCTGCCTAATTTCGTCGCGGTATTTCTCGGCAATGCGCTGGGCGGCGCCGGCTTTGTCGGGCTGATGTATTTCATCGCCTACCGTCCGGGTTTGCCGGCCGGCGAACAAGCCTGACAGCAAGCAATAAAAAAGCCCCGGGATCGCTCCACGGGGCTTTTTCATTTACGGCGTATCAGCCTAATCAGGCCTGGGCTTCACGCTCGGCGATGTAAGCCAGCGCCATATCGATACGCTGCAGCGAGCGCTTCTGGCCGATCGCATGCACGGTCACGTCCATGCCCGGCGACTGGCCGGCGCCGGTCACCGCGACGCGCAGCGGCATGCCGACTTTGCCCATGCCGACACCCAGCTCATCCGCCGTGCCCTGAATGGCGTCGTGCACATTTTCCGGCGTCCAGACGGTGATGGCGGCCAGCTTGGCACGCACCGCTTCCAGCGGCTGACGCGCGACCGGGCGCAGGTGCTTCTTGGCGGCGTCGGCGTCGAACTCGCTGAAGTCTTCGTAGAAGTAACGGCAAGACTCCGCCATCTCTTTCAGCGTCTTGCAACGCTCTCCCAGCAGCTTGACAAGGTCTTTCAGTTCCGGACCGTTGCGGGTTTCAATGCCCAGTTGCTCAACGTGCCATGCCAGATGCACCGCCACTTCTTCCGCCGGCATATGGTTGATGTAGTGGTGGTTCAGCCACTGCAGCTTCTCGGTGTTGAAGGCGCTGGCGGATTTGTTGATCGCTTCCAGCGTGAAGAACTCTTTCATCTCATCGATGGAGAAGATCTCCTGATCGCCATGGGACCAACCCAGGCGCACCAGGTAGTTCAGCAGCGCCTGCGGCAGATAGCCGTCGTCGCGGTATTGCATAACACCCACGGCGCCGTGGCGCTTGGACAATTTTTTACCGTCGTCGCCGAGGATCATCGACACGTGCGCATATTCCGGCACCGGCGCGCCCAGCGCTTTGAGAATGTTGATCTGGCGCGGGGTATTGTTGATGTGGTCTTCGCCGCGGATCACATGGGTGATTTCCATGTCCCAGTCATCGACGACGACGCAGAAGTTATAGGTTGGCGAACCGTCGGTGCGGCGGATGATCAGATCGTCCAGCTCCTGATTGCTAAATTCGATCGGGCCGCGAATTTTGTCGTCGAAGATCACCGAGCCTTCCTGCGGGTTGCGGAAGCGCACCACGTGCGGCTCGTCATCGGTGTGGCTGCACTGGCTGTCGCGGCAGTGGCCGTCGTAACGCGGCTTCTCGCCGTTTTCCATCTGCTTCTCACGCAGCGCTTCCAGGCGTTCCTTGGAGCAATAGCATTTATAGGCCGTGCCCTGCTCCAGCATCTCGTCGATGACCGCGTTGTAGCGATCGAAACGCTTGGTCTGGAAATACGGACCTTCATCCCAATCCAGGTTCAACCAGTTCATGCCATCCATAATTGCGTCGATCGCGTCCTGGGTCGAACGTTCCAGATCGGTATCTTCGATACGCAGAACGAACTCACCGCCCGCATGGCGGCTGAACAACCAGGAATAAAGTGCGGTACGCGCGCCGCCGACGTGAAGATAGCCAGTCGGGCTCGGTGCAAAACGGGTTTTGATTTTCATTGGGTTCACTGCCTTATTACGCAACGCGTGTCGGCGATGGCCGACGATTGCTCGGAATTGAAAAAAGAGTGGACGACATTGTATCACCACGCGCTAATTCCTCAACGCCGACACGATATTGCGCCGGTCGATTTCGCGCATTTTGCGGCGAGTTTCGCATAGCGTTGCGCAAAGAATCGGCGCTGCTGGCGATAATTATCGCGCCCTGCCTAAATTTGCGGCGAACGATTGAAATCATTTTAAAAAGCGTTGACTCACTTTGAACTATCCCTATAATGCGACTCCAACAAGACGGGGCGATTAGCTCAGTTGGTAGAGCATCTCCTTTACACGGAGGGGGTCGGCGGTTCGAGCCCGTCATCGCCCACCATCTTGTTGAGAAAAATGAGAACGAATGAGGGTGATTAGCTCAGTTGGTAGAGCATCTCCTTTACACGGAGGGGGTCGGCGGTTCGAGCCCGTCATCACCCACCATCATTCTCTCGTTTAGCAGTACCTGGAAGTCCTGAAGTGGGTGATTAGCTCAGTTGGTAGAGCATCTCCTTTACACGGAGGGGGTCGGCGGTTCGAGCCCGTCATCACCCACCACTTCTGCGGGTCGTTAGCTCAGTTGGTAGAGCAGTTGACTTTTAATCAATTGGTCGCAGGTTCGAATCCTGCACGACCCACCAATTCAGAAAAAAGCGCCTTTTGGCGCTTTTTTCGTTTCTGCACTATCCGACTCTGACTTCATCTTTCGCCGGCATAGTTTACCGAGTCGTGCAGGATGAAGAACCGTAGAGGTTCGAGCATCGCGCAGCGATACGACAACGCGCAGCGTTGCCCGCAGGGTGAGGCCACAGGCCGAATCAATCCTGCACGACCCACCCATTCAGAGAAAAGCGCCTTTTGGCGCTTTTTTCGTTTCTGCCTCACTCACTGCCCCTATCTCCTTATTCTTTCTGTATTCACTACGCGCTGAGATACGAATGGTTATCATTTTGGCGGCTTGAATGGTAAATTAGCGGGCATACACCACGCAGCCAATCCGCCGCCGGATTGATACGCCTTAGTTCAAGGAAAGAAAGAGCCCGCTCATGACCCTATCCTTACGCCAGCTGTTCATTGCATTCATCGCCACTTCCAGCCTGCTGCTCAGTGGCTGCGGCCCGGACGACAAGAGCGACGGGCAGAAACCGTCCGCCCCCGCTGCCGACAGCAGTTGGCCGCGCACCATCGACAGCGCCAAAGGGAAATTCACGCTGGAAAAACCGCCGCAGCGCATCGTGTCCACCAGCGTCACCATCACCGGCACGCTGCTGGCGATCGACGCCCCGGTGGTCGCCAGCGCCGCCACCAGTCCAAATCCCCTGGTGGCCGATCAACAAGGCTTCTTTACCCAATGGAGCGAAGTAGCCAAACAGCGCCACGTAGAACGGCTGTATCAGGTGGAACCCAATGCCGAAGCCGTCGCCGCCGCCGCGCCGGATTTGATCGTCGTCGCCGCCACCGGCGGGGATTCAGCGCTGAAGCTGTACGATCAGCTGTCCGCCATTGCGCCGACGCTGGTGCTCGATTATGGCGACAAAAGCTGGCAACAGCTGGCCAGCGAGCTCGGTGAGATCACCGGTCACGAAGCCGGCGCCAAACAGGCGGAAGATCGTTTCGAACAGCGCGTGGAGCAAGTGAAGCATGCGATCGCGCTGCCGCCGCAGCCGACCACGCCGCTGGTGTATGCCGACAACGGCCGCGAGGCCATGCTGTGGACACCGGGCTCCGCCCAGGGCAAGCTGCTCACCCAGCTTGGCTTCCAATTGGCCATCCCGCCGGAAAGCGCCAAAGGCAACGCCAGCATGGGTAAACGCCATGACATCATCCAGATCTCCGGCGAAAAAATGGCCGAAGGCCTGAACGGCAAAACCCTGATCCTGTTCGCCACCAATGAGCGCAAAGTGCAAGAGGTGCTGACCAACCCGTTCCTTAAACATCTGGAGCCGGTGGAACAGCGGCACGTCTACGCCGTCGGCAACGACACCTTCCGCCTCGATTATTACAGTGCCACCAACATGCTGAACCAAATCGAACGGCTGTTCAAAAAGCCCTGAACCACGCCGTCGGCAGGCCAGGCTCCTGCCGACGCTTTCCGCAAACGGGGCGACCGTTCACATTCAATCAATTGAAATATCAATAGTTATTAACATCGTCAACGCACCTTTGCCACCAACCGGCGGGTGCATGCGGGCGTAAACTCGTGCTACTATTAGCGCCCGCATGAACGCAAATAACAATGAGAATAAAAATCATACAGGAGTTACCGGTGTGAACGTACCCACTCCGACTGAGCGGACGCTTTCGTCCGCACCGCACGCAGCTTACGCCAGTGGCTTCAAACGCCTCGCCGGGTTCGGTATCGGTTTGGCGCTGTTGCTGCTGTGCATCATTGCCAGCCTGATGCTGGGTTCCAAAGCCATCCCCTTCCATACCGTCTGGCTCAGCCTGCAGGGCGCCGCGAGCGGTTCCGACAGCACCATCATTCTCAACGCCCGAGTGCCCCGTACGCTGGCGGGCATTTTAGCCGGCATGGCGCTCGGCGCCGCCGGCGCGCTGATTCAGGCGTTGACGCGCAATCCGCTGGCCGATCCCGGCGTGCTCGGCATCAACGCCGGCGCCAGCTTCGCCGTGGTCATCGGCATCATGTTTTTCGGCGCCGCCACCACTGAAAGCTATATGGCCTATGCCTTCGTCGGCGCTGCCCTCACCACCCTGCTGGTCTACCTGATCGGCACGCTGGCGGGTGGGCGCATCAACCCGGTGCGGCTGACGCTGGCCGGCGTGGCGATCGGCGCGGTACTGCTCGGCATCACCACCGGGCTGTCGCTGATCGATCCGCAAACCTTTGACCAACTGCGCTTCTGGCAGGCCGGCACGCTGGATATCCGCACGCTGTCCACGCTGCCGGTCACCGCCCCCGCCATTTTGCTCGGCTGCCTGCTGACGCTGCTCATCGCCCGGCCGCTGAATACCATCGGTATGGGGGAAGATTTGGCTATCGCGCTCGGCGCGCGCGTAGTGCTGACTCAGATTGTCGCGGTGATCGCCATCACGCTGCTGTGCGGCGCGGCGACCGCCACCGTCGGCCCAATCAGTTTCATCGGCCTGATGGTGCCGCATATCGCCCGCTGGTGGGTCGGCCCCGACCAGCGCTGGATCCTGCCCTACTCCATGCTGCTGGCGCCGATTTTACTGCTGTGCGCCGACGTGGTCGGCCGCTTGCTGGCGGCCGGTGAACTGCGGGTTTCCATCGTGGCGGCCTTCATCGGCGCGCCGGTGCTGATCTGGCTGGTGCGCCGCAAGAAAACGCTGGGGGGTCTGTGATGAGTCTGCCTCACACGTTGCATATCGGCCGCCCGGACGGCGTCATCAACTGGCGCATGCCGCTGCGCCTGCTGCTGGTCAATCTTTCGCTGCTGGCGTTGTGCCTGGCGATGGCCGTTGCCGCGCTGTGCTACGGCACACTGCAACTTTCGCTGGAACAGGTCTTTGCCGCGCTCAGCGGCGAGGCGCCGAAAAATCTGGTCACCGTGGTCACCCAATGGCGTTTGCCGCGTATTGCCATGGCGCTGTTGTTAGGTGGCGCGCTCGGCATGAGCGGCGCCATCTTCCAGTCGATTATCCGCAACCCGCTCGGCAGCCCGGACGTGATTGGCTTTAACATGGGGGCTTACACCGGCGCGCTGATCGCCATCACCCTGTTCAACGGCGGCTATTACTACATCGCCGGCGGCGCGCTGGCCGGCGGCATTCTCGCCGCGCTGGCCATCTACCTGCTGGCCTGGCGGCAAGGCATCGCCGGCTTCCGGCTGATCATCGTCGGCATCGCCATCAGCGCGGTCTTGGTCTCCACCAATACCTGGCTGATCATCACCGCTTCGCTGGAGCGCGCCATGGACGCCGCCATGTGGCAGGCCGGTTCGCTCAACGGCATGACCTGGCAGAAAGCCCAGCCCGCCACGGCGTTCATCCTGCTGGCGGCCGCGGCCGCGCTGCTGATGGGCAAACGGCTGCAGCTATTGGAAATGGGCGACGACACGGCGCGCGCGCTGGGCGTGAACGCCGAAGGCAGCCGGCTGTGGCTGATGCTGTTCGGCGTTACCCTCACCGCCGCCGTCACCGCCACCGCCGGGCCGATTTCCTTTATCGCGCTGGCGGCGCCGCAGATCGCCCGCCGCCTGGCCGGACAATCCTCGGTCACCCTGACGTCATCGGCGCTGATGGGCGCAGCGCTGCTGCTCAGCGCCGACGTGGTGTCCCAACATCTTTTCGCGCCGATCCAACTGCCGGTCGGGGTCGTGACCGTCTGCATCGGCGGCCTGTACCTGATTTGGCTGCTCATCCGTGAGGCCCGCAGATAATGAAGAGTGATAATGCCATGAGCCACCGCCTGCACGCCTCGCACCTGAAGCTGGGCTACGACAATAAAATCATCGCTGACGATTTGAGCGTGGCGATCCCCGATGGCGCCTTCACGGTGATCGTCGGGCCGAACGCCTGTGGCAAATCGACGCTGCTGCGCGCCCTGTGCCGCCTGCTGAAACCCAGCGCCGGCGAGGTGATGCTGGACGGCAAAAACATCAGCAGCTTCGCCACCAAAGCGCTGGCGCGCGAGCTTGGGCTGCTGCCGCAAACCTCGATCGCACCGGACAGCATTACCGTGGCGGACCTGGTGTCGCGCGGCCGCTATCCGCACCAGAGCCTGTTGAAACAGTGGACGCAGGCCGACAAACAGGCGGTGGAAGCCGCCATGGCGGCCACCAACGTCAGCCAGCTGGCGGATCGCAGCGTCGACGAGCTGTCCGGCGGACAGCGACAGCGCGTCTGGGTGGCGATGGCGTTGGCGCAGCAAACGCCGCTGCTGCTGCTGGATGAACCGACCACCTACCTCGACATCGCGCACCAAATAGAGTTGCTGGATCTGTTCCGCCAGCTCAACCGCGAGCGCGGCCAAACCCTCATCGCGGTGCTGCACGATCTCAACCACGCCTGCCGCTATGCCGATCACATCATCGCCATGCGCGACGGCAAGATCGTGGCTGAGGGGAAACCGGCGGAAATCATTACCGCCGAGCTGGTGGAACGGGTGTTCGGCATGCCATGCATGATCATCGACGATCCGCTGTCCCACACGCCGCTGGTGATCCCGCGCGGCCGCTACCACTGCGACGCGCCGCAGGCATGAAAAAGGCCGGGTTAACCCGGCCTGTGCCTTATTTCTCCAGCGACACCTGCTTGAAGATGTGTTTGCCGAACGGGTCTATTTCGTAGCCTTTCACTTCCTTGCGCACCGGTTCGAAGATGGTCGAGTGCGCGATCATCAGCGCCGGCATCTGATCGTGCATCATCACCTGCGCCTGCTGGTACATCGCCACCCGCTTGGCATGATCGTTCTCTTCACGCGCCTGCAGGATCAGCTGGTCGAACGGTTTGTAGCACCATTTCGCCGAGTTGGAGCCGCCGAGCGAAGCGCAGGTGAACAGCGGGCCGAAGAAGTTGTCTGGATCGCCGTTGGCGGTGGTCCAGCCCATCAGCGCGGTCTGGTGCTCGCCGTTTTTAATCCGCTGTAAATACTCGCCCCACTCGAAGGTGACGATTTTGGCGCGCACGCCGATTTTAGCCCAGTCGGCCTGGATCATCTCCGCCATGCGCTTGGCGTTGGGGTTATAGGGCCGCTGCACCGGCATCGCCCACAGATCGATGTCGAAGCCCTGCCCCAGCCCGGCCTCCTGCAACAGCTGCTTCGCCCGCTCCGGCGAATACGGGTAGTCTTCAAGCTGCGCGTTGCTGCCCCACTGGGTCGGCGGCAGCAGATTTTTGGCCGGCTGGCCGGCGCCGTGGAACACCGCGTCGATGATCGCCGGCTTGTTGACCGCCAGCGCCAACGCCTGGCGCACCTTAACGTTATCCAACGGTTTCTTCTGGGTGTTGAACGCCAGGAAACCGATATTCAAGCCGGATTTTTCCATTACCTGAAGGTTGCCGTCCTGCCGCATGCGCGCCAGATCCGCCGGGTTGGGGAACGGCATCACCTGGCACTCATTCTTTTGCAGCTTGGCGTAACGCACCGCCGCATCCGGCGTGATCGAAAACACCAACCGATCGATTTTCGGCTTGCCTTCCCAGTAACGATCGAACGCCTTATAGAGGATTTTCGCGTCCTTCTGGTACTGCACCAGCTGGAACGGCCCGGTGCCGATCGGATCGTTGTCCACCCGCTGCGGCGTGCCGGCCTTCAGCATCGCGTCGGCATATTCCGCCGATAAAATGGTGGCGAAATACATGCCCAGATCGGCAACGAACGGCGCCTCGGCGCGGGAGAGTTCAAAGCGCACGGTGTGCTCGTCCACCTTGACGATCCGGTCAATCAGCGTGCCGAACTCCATCGACTCGAAGTTGGTGTAGGCGCCGTTGGAGACCTTGTGATACGGGTTGTTGGCATCCTTCTGGCGCATAAACGAGAAGATGACGTCATCGGCGTTGAAATCGCGGGTGGGCGTGAAATATTTATTGCTCTGGAATGCCACGCCCTTGCGCAGATGGAAGGTATAGCGCTTGCCGTCTTCGCTCACCTCCCAGCTTTCCGCCAGGCTGGGTTGCAGCTCGACGGTGCCGGGTTTGAAATCCACCAGCCGGTTGTAGATCGCCGCCGAACTGGCGTCTACCGTGGTGCCGGAGGTGAACAGCTGCGGGTTGAAGCCTTCCGGCGAGCCTTCGGAACAGTAGACCAGCGTATTGGCCCGCGCGCCGCCGGCAATCGCCAACGCCAGCAGCCCGATCGTTATTGCTTTTCTTTTCATTGCGCTATCCCCAGTGGTGAAAAAACAGCCGAACGGATAGCAATAAATCATGCAGTTAGCGATGTAAAGGACAAATTCCGCGCATAAAAACGGGCAGGCGCGCAAGCGGCCTGCCCCGGTGAAACGGCGCGAGGATGATGAAATTAAATCATCTGGCTGAAGTTCATCTGCGCCATCAGCTTATAGTTATCGGCGTAGTCGACCGGGATGGCCACCACTACCGGCCCCTGGATCGCCATCGCCTTGCGCAGCATCGGCCGCAGATCTTCCACCGACTGCACGGCGAAACCGACCGCGCCGCAGGATTCCGCGTAGGCCTTGAAGTCTATCGGCCCGAACTCCACGCCGGATTTGCGCTGGTATTTGTTCACTTCCTGCATTTCCACCATGTTGTAAGCGTTATCGACCCAGATCACGTGCACGATGTTGTTTTTCAGCCGCACCGCGGTCTCCAGCTCCATGCTCGACTGCATGAAGCCACCGTCGCCGGAGATTGACACCACCTTGTCGCCGGGGCGCACCAGCGCCGCGCCAATGGCCCACGGCAGCGCTACCCCCATGGTTTGCTGGCCGTTGGAGATCAACAGCTGGCGAGCGCGGAAGCTGTAAAGATAGCGGGCGATCCAGATGTGGAAACTGCCCATGTCCACACACAGCGTCACGTCGTCGCTGACGATGTCCTGCAGCTCCTTGACGATGCGCAGCGGGTGGATCGGCATGCCGCCGCGGCGGGCGGCGCGCTCCGCCAGCTCAGTGCGCTGGCGGCCGAGATCGGAGAGGATCAGCTCCACCTCCGGCGGCACGCAGACCGCCTCACTGAATGCTTCGGTCATCATGTTCAGCGTGGCGCTGATATTGCCCACCAGCTCGACGTCCGGCCGATAGCAGGTATCGATATCCGCCGGCAGCACGTCGATGTGCACCAGCTTCAGCCGCCCGTGGCTGTTCCACATGCAGGGATCGTATTCGATCGGATCATAACCGACGCTCACCACCAGATCGGCCTTCTGCAGCAGCTGATCGGCCGGCTGGTTGTTGAACAGGCCGACGCGGCCGGCGAAACGGGCGAAGTGGTTGACGTCGATCACCCCCGCCGCCTGATAGGTGCCGACCACCGGCATATGGGTGCGGTACAGCAGATGGCGCACCGCCTCGCTGTTCTCCGGCCGGCTGGCCTGCAAGCCCAGCAGCAGCACCGGGCATTTGGCCTGGCGGATCAGTTTCACCGCCGCCTGAATGTCGTCTGCCGCGGCGGCCCCCATGCGCGGCAAGCGGCAGCCCGCCAGTACCGGCGCGCTGACCGGTTCATTGACGATATCCATCGGCAGGCTGACGAACGATGCCCCCGGCCGGCCGAACTCGGCGCGGCGGAAGGCGTTGGCGATCACCTCGGAAATCGCCGAACCGGCATGCACTTCGGCGCAATACTTGGTGACCGGCCGGAACATGCTGACGGTATCCATGCTCTGGTGCGTCTGCTTCAGGCTGTCGGCGCGCTTCACCGCCCCGCCGAAGGCCACCACCGCGTCCCCTTCCGAGGTGGCGGTAGCCAGCCCGGTGATCAGGTTGGAGCTGCCCGGCCCGGAGGTGACCAGCGCCACCCCGGCCTTGCCGGTCAAGCGGCCGACCGCCGCCGCCATAAAGGCCGCGTTGGCCTCATGACGCACCACCACCGTTTCGATCGACGGCGCGTCCTCCAGCGAGTCGAACACCCGGTCGATCTTGGCGCCCGGAATACCGAAAACGTGTTTGACGCCCTGCGCTTCCAGGTTTTTCACCACCAAATCGGCGCCGCATTGCCAGTCATTGCCTGTTTTTTCCTGTGCCATGGTTCCACCTCCTAAGAAAACGATCGCCGGGGTTAGCCCTCGGCGGAACGAATCGCGCGATCCAAATCCTCTGGGCAGAGGTTGGCGCGCAAGAAATCCGCATCATGCGGTAACTGAAGATTGAGACGCGTGATGACGCCGAACTGCAGACGGCCATGATCGAGCTGGTAGTCCAGTACGTGGCCGCCGCCGCTGCGGTCGTCGGTAACGAAGTGTTCGTGATAGCCGGCCACGCCGATGCCCTGCATGTAATCCGGCGAGCGGAAGCCGACCAGCGTGCCGCGCCGCTGATGGAACGAGAAGGTCGGCTGCTCTTCTATCGCTTCCAGCATTGGGCGGTAAGGCCGTTCCTGACGCGGTACGGTGCGGGTTTCGACATGGCTGAACTCACCGTCCACCCGCACCGCGCAGAACAGGTTCGGCGAGGCGACCTGTTCGTCGATGCACTGGTGCAGCTGTGCCTTGGTGATCGGCCGGTCGAATTGCTGGCTGACGCTGGGCTGGAAAAAGGTGACGACGGCGAAGGGGGTTTTCTGTTGCAGGCCGGCCGGCCGGGCGCTGCCGTCGGCGCGCAGCTGGTGTATTTCCCGATCGAAAGCGATCAGTTCACCGTCCAGATGATTGAAGGTGCCGAGGCCGAAGTTGCCGTGTTTGAGCAACTCGGCAATGGTGGTTTCGCCCTCGTAGACCCCGTCGATGAGCGCGCTCATCAGCGAGATTTGATAGATTTCGCCCTCCCCGGCGTTGATCGACTGCCTGGCAAAACCCTGCGCCAAATGGCGCGCACAGGAACACCCGTGTTTTTCGTTCATGACTAACTCCTCCACCAGCGCGGGATCGCGGTTCCGCGCGTTCAAAAGACCCACCGACGGCGGGCCAAGATGCCTCTCAGGCGCGTTCATCAGTTGGAACGATTCAGCCTGAGGCGACAAAAAAACCGGCACGGCTGGCCGGCCGATATCCAGAGTCAACAGCATGATGAGTGAAAGTAAAGGCTCACTAATCATTAATGCTGGATCGGATATCAAATTGAACGGTTAATCTGGTGTTGGAGCGACTATCAACTCCGCAGGCGGCTCGCGCAGCCTGGGAAAAACATCTGTTATTTAGTGCTAAGCGCCGCGAGGTTTATGCGTTTTCTCTCTATACGGCCGGGATAAGGCGGCGTTGAAGCCCGTCGTCAACCCGCAGCCAGAGTAGCCGCCGCGCCGCCGGCAGAGAAGCGGGTATTCATAAGAAACGCTTTTGCATATAATGCAAAAATGAATGACGCCCGCTATGTAGAACATCTGCCAATTTTTCTCGACGTGGCCCACCTGGGCAGCTTTTCCGCCGCCGCGCGCCAGCTGGGTATGGTGCCTTCTTCGCTGGTGCGCCATATCGATGCCCTGGAAAGTGCGCTCGGTGCGACGCTGTTCGTGCGCTCCACCCGCGGCCTGTTGCTGACCGACGCCGGCGAGCTGCTGCTGACGCGCGCCACCGCGCTGATGACGGACATTACCGGTCTTCGCGCCGAGCTGAGCGCGCTGAACGAAACGCTGCAGGGCACGCTGCGCATCAGTTGCCTGCCGACCTTCGGCAAAACCTATGTGCTGCCGCTGCTGCCGACGCTGGCGGAACGCTACCCGCAGCTGTGGGTCGACCTCGATCTGACCGAACGCCTGACCGATCCGACGCAGGAACGGCTGGACGCCGCCATCCGCATCGGCGAGCAGAAGGACAGCGCGCTGTACGCCAGCCGCATCGCCACCCAACGTTGGGTAATGTGCGCCAGCCCCGCCTACGTCGCCCGCTATGGTCTGCCGGCCGATCTGGAAGCGCTGCCACAGCATCGGCTGATCGCCCGCTACCACAAGCAGCAGCCGGCCTGCTGGGCGCAGATCCTCGACGCGGCGCTGATGAGCCGCTGCACCATGGCGCTGCGCTGCGACGACTTCACCGCGCAGCGTCAGGCCGCACTGCTCGGGCTCGGCATCGCCTTTCTGCCCAACTGGGTGGTGGGGCCGGACGTGCAGCACGGGCAACTGGTGCAAATGCTGGAAGATCCGCGCCATGAGCAGCAAGGCATCTATCTGCTGCGCCCGATGGCGAAGGTGTCCGCCCGGCTGGCGGCCTTCACTGCCCTGCTGCAGCAAACCATCGGTCAGCCGCCCAGCTGGGGGTAAAGCGGCGTCACTCGTCCATGCAGGGCCGGGTTGTCGCTCTCGTCCTTCAGCTCGATGCCGCTCAGCCGCCGCTGGAACGCCTGCTCCAGCAGCCAGGCCAGGCGGAACGCCGCCTGCGGGTAATCCAGCCCCTCGGGCCGTACGTTGGAAATACAGTTGCGCTCGGCGTCCGTTCTGCGCGCGCTCGGTCCCCAGGTCAAATAGATGCCCAGACTGTCCGGCGACGACAGCCCCGGCCGTTCGCCGATCAGCATCGCCACCGCCCGAGCCTGCAGGCATTCACCGATCTCATCCCCCAGCGCCACCCGCGCCTGATGCGCCAGCACCACCGGTGCCACGGTCAGCCCCAGCGTATCGAGATAGGGCCGCAGCGCTTGCAGCAACGGCAGCGCCTGGCGGTGCACCGCCTTGGAGGAGAGGCCGTCCGCCACCGCCAGCAGCAGATCGACGCGGCGCGGCGGTAAACCAAGCAGCAGGCTGCGGCTATCCGGCGCCAATCGCCGCCCCAGATCCGGACGGCGCAGGTAGGCGGCGCGGTCGCCAGCCTGGCTGTGCACCGCCAGCGTGGGCCAACCGGCATCGTGCAGATCCGCCGCCAGCCGCTCGCTGTCGAAAGGCTGATGCACCGCGTCGCGCGCCTGGGCATGGGCCAGGCCGAAGCGCAGCAGCTCGTCGGTCGGCAGACTGGCGCCGGTGCGCCCCAGCGCGATGCGCGCGTCGGTAAAGGCGCGCAGCGCATCCCAACTGTTGACGTGAACCGGTTTGCTCATGTCCGTTCTCCCTGCAGCGCCAGCAACAGCGGGTGATTGGCGGCGGCGTCGCGCAGCCGCCCGCGTTCGTCGGTGATGTTCATCGCCGCCAGCCAGGCGGCGAACTCCGGCGCGTGCTTCAGCCCCAGCAGCTCTCGGATATAGAGCGCGTCGTGGAACGAGGTGCTTTGGTAGTTGAGCATGATGTCATCCGCGCCCGGTACGCCGATCAGGAACGTCAACCCGGCGGCGGCCAATAGCGTCAGCAGCGTGTCCATGTCGTCCTGATCGGCTTCGGCATGGTTGGTGTAGCAGACGTCGCAACCCAGCGGCAGGCCGAGCAGCTTGCCGCAGAAGTGGTCCTCCAGCCCAGCGCGGATAATTTGTTTGCCGTCATACAGGTATTCGGGGCCGATAAACCCCACCACGGTGTTGATCAGCAGCGGTGAGAAATGGCGCGCCACCGCATAGGCACGCGCCTCACAGGTCTGCTGATCGACGCCGTGATGCGCGTTAGCCGACAGGCAGCTGCCCTGCCCGGTTTCGAAGTACATCACGTTATCGCCCAACGTGCCGCGCTTGAGGCTCAGCGCCGCCTGCTGCGCCTCCGCCAGCAGCGCCAGACTGATGCCGAAACCGCGATTGGCCGCTTCGGTACCGGCGATCGACTGAAACACCAGATCCACCGGTGCGCCGCGCTCCATCAGCCGCAGCGTGTTGGTCACGTGGGTCAGCACACAGGATTGGGTGGGAATGGCGAAGCGCTGGATCACGTCGTCCAGCATGTAGTTGAGCTTTTCCAGCAGCGGCAGGCTGTCGCTGGCCGGATTGATGCCAACCACCGCGTCGCCGCTGCCGTACAGCAGGCCGTCCAGCATGCTGGCGGCGATGCCCTGCAGGCTGTCGGTCGGGTGATTGGGCTGCAGCCGCACGCTAAGGTGGCCCGGCAGGCCAATCGTATTGCGAAAGCGCGTCACTACCCGGCACTTCTTCGCCACCAGGATCAGATCCTGATTGCGCATGATCTTGCTCACCGCCGCTGCCATCTCCGGCGTAATGCCGGCGGCCACCTGCGCCAGCATGGCGCTGTCGGCCTGCTCGCTCAGCAGCCAGTCGCGAAAATCGCCGACCGTGAGGTGCGAGATGGGCTCAAAAGCGGCGGCATCGTGATTATCGATAATCAGGCGCGTCACCTCGTCCTGCTCGTACGGCACCAGCGTCTGCTGCAGGAACGCCTTGAGCGGCAAATCCGCCAGCGCGATACGCGCCGCCATACGCTCTTCGGCGCTTTGCGCCGCCACCTCCGCCAGATAATCGCCGGAACGCGCAGGCGAAGCCTTCGCCATCAGCTGACGCAGATCGCCAAAGCGATAGCCGCGTTGGCCCACCGTTGCCTGATACATAGCCCCCTCCCTTGCCCCGAGTGACGAGATAACAGCCCTGCACCAAGTGTAGTCAGTGGGAAAAGAAAATTATTTTGCACGCGATCGCCGCCATCACGCCTCTCCCCATTTCACCCGCCGTCGCTTCAGGTTACAGTAGCCGCGAAAACAGGAGGGGTGATGGATCCGCAACGGCAAATTATCGACTGGCTGCAACAAGATAACGCGCGCATGGCCGCCCTGCGCACCGTGCGCCGGCTCGGCCTGAATGACTGGTGCCTCGGCGCCGGCTTCGTACGCAACCTGGTGTGGGATCGGCGCCACGGCTATAGGGAGCCCACGCCGCTCAACGATATCGACGTGATCCACTTCGATGCGCAGCGTGCGGACGCCGAACGCGATCGCATGCTGGAGGCGCGGCTGCAACAGTGGCTGCCGCAGCCGTGGTCGGTCAAGAACCAGGCGCGCATGCACCTGCGCGGCGGCCGGGCGCCCTACCGCAACAGCGAAGAGGCCATCAGCTTCTGGACCGAAGTGGAAACGGCGATCGGCGCGCGCCTGAACGCCGACGACAGCATCACCCTGGTGGCCCCCTTCGGGCTCGCGGCGCTGTTCGACGACACCATTACCTTCAACGTGAAAAACGGCGATCGCGCGGCCTATGCCCAGCGCGTGCTCGACAAAGGCTGGCTGTTGCGCTGGCCGCGTCTGCGGCAGGTAAAGATTTAGCCGCCGCTGCCGATACCCTGATCAGCGATATACCGACTCAGGGAGAGCATCCATGTCGACCACCATCACCATGATCGTACCGATCAAAAATACCGTTCCCGGCGTCAGCAACGTCTTTAGCGCGCCGGGCCATCAGGGCGAATTGCTGATGGCCAAACCGGTCAACAACCAGCCGCAAGGCGGCAAGATGGAGAAAAACGAACGCGCCAACGGCAATGACGAACCGGTTAACCTCAATGAAAGCCGCGCTTCGGCGCGCATCAAGGCGCTGAACCGGCAGATTCAGGCGCTGCAGCAAAAGCTGGTGGAACTGAAGGACTCCAGCGCCGACCCCAAAGAGATCGAAAAGCAGAAACAGCTGATCGAAGCGCAGATCAAGATGTTGCAGGCCGAGATCGCGCGCATCCAGAAAGAAGAAATGGAAAAGCAGCAGCAGGAGCAAATGGAAAAAGCCGCGGCGCAATCCGGCGACGGCGTAAACCGCCCAACGCCGCTCAACGCGGTGGACGTCTATATCTGAGTCAATATGCCGCGTTTTCCCGCCGGCGCTGTTGCAGCAGCGCCGCCTGCTGACGCGCCACCTGCCAGATGGCCTCCGCCGCCGGCGTCAGTGAGCGGTTCTTGCGCCGCACCAGCATCAGCGCGCGGTTAATTTCCGGCACCAGCCGCCGCACCCGGAGCCGCCCCCCTTCCGGCAACGGCAGCGCCAACGCCGGGAAAATGCTGATGCCAATCCCCTCCGCCACCATCGGGAACAGCGTGGCCGGATGGCCGATTTCCTGCACCACCTGCGCCTCCACGCCCTGCTGTCTCAGCGCACTGTCGATCAGCGGCCGGCTGCCCGACGCATAATCCTGCAACACCAGGCGGCAACCGTTCAACGCCGACCAACGCACCGCCGGCTGCGCAGCGAACGGATGATCGTCGCGGCACAGCAACAGGAAAGGTTCATGCAGCACCGCTTCGCACTCCAGATCCACCGCCTGTACCGGATCGACCACGATGCCGAAATCCACCTCGGCGTTGCGCACGCTGTGCAGCACCTGCTGCTGCGCCTGATCGCGCAGCATGATGCGGATCTCCGGGTATTCACGCTCGCCGGCGGCGATGCACTGCGGCATCAGATGGGCGGAAATGGTCTGGCTCGTCGCCACCCGCACCGTGCCGCTGCGCTGTACGCCAAAGCTGCGCGCATCCAGCAACGCGGCCTGCAGCTCGTCCAGCAGCCGTTCGACCCGGTTGGCTAGCCGCAGGCCGGCGTCGGTCAACGCCACCTCACGCGTGGTGCGATCCAGCAGGCGCACGCCGACCTCCGCCTCCAGCTCTTTCACGCTGTGGCTGACCGCCGATTGCGTCAGGCCGATCGCCTCCCCGGCGCGGCTGAAGCTGCCGTGGCGGGCGATGGCGACGAACACCCGCAGCTGTTTGAGTGAGTAATTCATGTGTTTTATTCATGGATGAATTAAATAAATCAATTTTATTATTATATGCCCGCGCGGGAGAATAGCCCCATCGATTTTCTACCCGAGCGCATCGCCATGAGATTCCTGCCCGATCGTTTTACCATGACGCTGATCGCCACCGTGCTGCTGGCGTCGTTCCTGCCGGCGCGCGGCGAGTTCGTCGGCTGGCTCAACGCCCTGACCATCGCCGCCATCGCCCTGCTGTTTTTCATGCACGGCGCCAAGCTGTCGCGCGAGGCCATCCTGGCCGGCAGCAATAACTGGCGGCTGCATCTGTGGGTGATGTTCAGCACCTTCATCATTTTCCCGGCGCTGGGGATGCTGTTCGCCTGGTGGGCGCCGATCGACGTCAGCCCCGAACTGTACGCCGGTTTCATCTACCTGTGCATTCTGCCCGCCACCGTGCAGTCGGCCATCGCCTTCACCTCGCTGGCGGGCGGCAACGTCGCGGCGGCAGTGTGCAGCGCTTCCGCCTCCAGCCTGCTCGGGATCTTCGTATCGCCGCTGCTGGTCGGCCTGTTGATGAACGTGCACGGCGATACCGGCGGCCTGCGGCAGGTCGGTTCGATCGTGCTGCAGCTGCTGGTGCCGTTTGTCGCCGGCCACCTGCTGCGACCGCTGATCGGCGGCTGGATCGAGCGCCATCGGCCGCTTATCGGTAAAACCGACCAGACCTCGATTCTGCTGGTAGTGTACGCCGCCTTCAGCGAGGCGGTGACGCACGGCATCTGGCATCAGGTGGGGATCGGTTCGCTGGCGTTTATCGTCGGCGGCAGCATCGTGCTGCTGGCGATCGTGCTGGTGGTGAACACTTACATGGCGCGTTGGCTGGGGTTCAGCAAAGCGGACGAGATCACCATCGTATTCTGCGGTTCGAAGAAGAGCCTGGCGAACGGCATTCCGATGGCCAATATCCTGTTCCCGGCGGCGACGGTGGGGATCATGGTGCTGCCGCTGATGGTGTTTCATCAGGTGCAGCTGATGACCTGCGCAGTGCTGGCCAAAAGATACCAGCGCAAGCAGCGAGCGCAACAGGCGGTGCCCAACGCCAACGCACAGGCGTCGCGCGGGTAAAAAAAAGACGGGCCAAGGCCCGTCAGTTCAGCTTTTCTTCAGCGGCTTGACCAGGTGGTCAAGCCCTTCGATTTTAATCGCCAGCGTCATCTCCATCAGCATGCCGAGCTTGCCTTTGGGGAATTCGCCCTTGCGGGCGAACCACAGCAGGTACTCTTCGGGCAGATCGATCAGCACCCGCCCTTGGTACTTGCCGAACGGCATCACTGTATTGGCGATCTCCAGCAGGTTTTCTTTTTCCATCACTCACCCAGCAAGCGGATCATCTCCGCTTCGTCGATCACGGCGATACCCAGCTCCTGCGCCTTCGCCAGCTTGGAACCGGCCGCCTCACCGGCGATCACCAGATCGGTTTTCTTCGACACGCTGCCGCTGACCTTGGCGCCCAGCGCCGTCAGGCGATCTTTGGCCTCGTCGCGCGACAGCTGGCTCAGCGAGCCGGTCAGCACCACGGTTTTGCCGGCGAACGGGCTGTCTATCTCTTCCGCCGCCACCACCACCGGCGCCGGCCAGTGGATGCCGATCTCGGCGCCCACCAGCTCGTTGATCACCTGCTGATTGAGCGCTTCATCGAGGAAATTGCGGGTGTGTTTGGCCACCACTTCGCCGACGTCCGGCACCTCTTTCAGCGCCTCGATGTCAGCGGCGAACAACTTCTCGAGCGATCCGAAATGCGCCGCCAGGTTGGCGGCGGTCGCTTCGCCGACCTCGCGAATGCCGAGCGCATACAGGAAGCGGGCGAAGGTGGTCTGTTTGGATTTCTCCAGCGCATTGACCAGGTTCTGCGCCGATTTCGGCCCCATGCGATCCAGACCGGTCAGAATGCCGGCGGACAGCCGGAACAGATCGGCCGGGTTCTTCACGTACTCCTTGTCCACCAGTTGCTCGATGATCTTGTCGCCCATGCCTTCAACGTCCAGCGCGCGGCGGGAAACGAAATGCTTCAACGCCTCTTTGCGCTGCGCGCCGCAGATAAGACCGCCGGTGCAGCGCGCCACGGCTTCGCCTTCCACGCGCTCAACGTCGGAGCCGCACACCGGGCAGTGCAGCGGGAACACCACTTCGCGCGCATCCTGCGGCCGGCGGTCTTCCAGCACCCCCACCACCTGCGGGATCACGTCGCCGGCACGGCGCACGATCACCGTATCGCCGATGCGCAGCCCCAACCGCTCAATTTCATCGGCATTGTGCAAGGTGGCATTGCTGACGGTCACCCCGGCCACCAACACCGGCTCAAGGCGGGCCACCGGCGTAATCGCGCCGGTGCGGCCAACCTGAAACTCCACTTCGCGCACCACGGTGATCTGCTCCTGGGCCGGGAATTTGAACGCCGTCGCCCAACGCGGTGCTCGCGCCACAAAGCCCAGCGTTTCCTGCAGATCGATGTCGTCAATCTTGATCACCACGCCGTCGATGTCGAAACCGAGCTGTGCGCGGTCCTGCTCGACCTGACGATAAAACGCCAGCACTTCCTCGCTGCCGGTGCGGCGCTGGGCGCGATCGCTAACCGGCAGGCCCCAGGCCTTGAACTGCATCAGGCGCTCAAAGTGGCTGCGCGGCAGCTCGCCGCCTTCCAGCAGGCCGACGCCGTAGCAGAAGAAGGTCAGCGGGCGTTTAGCGGTAATGCGCGGATCGAGCTGGCGCAGCGAACCGGCGGCGGCGTTGCGCGGATTGGCAAACACCTTGCCGTCTTTGCGCCGCGCCTCTTCGTTCATCTGTTCAAAACCGGCCTGCGGCATGAACACTTCGCCGCGCACTTCCAGCCGGCGAGGGATGTTGTCGCCGGTCAGGCGCAGCGGGATGGCGCGAATGGTACGCACGTTGGTGGTGATGTTCTCCCCGGTGGTGCCATCGCCGCGCGTCGCCGCGCGCACCAGTTCGCCGTCTTCATACAGCAGGCTGACCGCCAGGCCATCCAGCTTCAGTTCGCAGCAGAAGGTCAGCGGATCGCTGCTTTTGAGCCTGTCCTGCACGCGCTTGTAAAACGCCAGGAAACTTTCTTCGTCGAACACGTTGTCCAGCGACAGCATCGGCACTTCGTGACGCACCTGGTCGAACGCCGCAAGCGGCGCCGCGCCCACGCGCTGGGTCGGCGAATCGGCGGTGATCAGCTCCGGATGCGCGCTCTCGAGCTCGCGCAGCTCACGCATCAGGCGGTCATATTCCGCATCCGGCACTTCCGGCGCATCCAGCACATGATACTGGTATTCATGATGGCGCAATGTGGCTCGTAGTTGATTGATTTGTTGGATTATCGATTCCATGGCTCACCATCAAAGATAAAAAACCCCCGGCTAGCGGGGGCTTTGTTGTTACGGATGTTCAGTGCGCGCGGCAACCCGGTCAGGCGTTGTTTTCCAACACTTCACGGATACGCGCTTTGTAGGTTTCCAGCTTCTGCGGCGTCATCATGCGGCGCTCGTCGTCCAGCACCACGCCGCCCACGTCGTCGGCGATGCGCTGCGCCGACTGCAGCATCAGCTTGAAGTTCTGATTGGCGTCGCCGTAAGACGGCACCATCATGAACATCGACACGCCCGGCGTGGAGAAATCGGACATCATGTCAGGATCGAACGACCCCGGCTTGACCATGTTCGCCAGGCTGAACAGTACCGGGCCGCTGCCGGCCGGGCTGATATGGCGGTGGAAGATGCCCATCTCGCCAAACTGGAAGCCCGCCTGCAACACGCTCTGCAGCAGCACTTCGCCGCCGATCACGCCGCCCTGATGGGCCGCGACGTGCAGCACCAGCACGGTCTCTTTCAGCTTAGCCTGAATTGGCGCAGCCGCAGGCTGCGGTGCAGGTTCCGGCGCAGGCTTCACTTCCGGCGCTTGCTGCACAGGAGCCGGTTCGGCGTGGAATGCCGGTTCTGCCCCCTGCGGCGCCTCATGTTCATGCGGCAGATCGTCGACGCGCGGCTCACGGCGCACGGCCGGTTGCGGTTGCTGCGGTTCGGCCTGTTCTTCGTCCGGCGCGTAGTTGTTCAGCAGGATATCATCATATTCCGGCCGCTGAGACAGCGGAGGCGGCGTCTGATGGGCAGCCGGCTGAACGGCGTGGGGCGCTGGCGCAGCCGCCGGAGCGGGCTTCGGCGCGGCCACGGGTTCTTCGCGTGCGGCATCGAAATGGCCGAATGACGGCTCGTCTTGCGGGTGAGCGGCGCGTACGCGCACCTCACCGACGCCTTCTTCGAGATCGTCGATCGGAGTTTGTTCACGTTCCTTTTGGGAACGTTTGGCTGGGCGATCGCGGAAGAGCGCTGACCGTTCTTTGCGACTGGTCCACAGACCGTGCAATAACAGCGCTATTATGGCGATCGCGCCAACAACGATTAATATCAGACGCAAATCCTGCATCATTGCTATCTCTGTTGTTCCAATACATTGCCACCGCGGCAAACATTCACTCTTTAACTCTATTTGCCCGCGCACACAAGTGCAAGTCCGTGCTGAACTTTATGCCAATAAAGATGATTATACTGCCTTTTTCTGCTGGTTTTTCAGCCAACCCTACCCTAGCCAGTGGAAAATCATCCCTATATGATAATGATGCCTGTTCAGACAACGAGATAACTTAAGATATGTCCTATACGCAGCTCCCTTCCCGATCGACCAGCGGCATTCACTATTTCGCCGAAGGCTGGCGCCTGATTTCGCGCCCGGGGATTAAACGCTATGTGGTCCTGCCGTTGCTGGTCAACGTGCTGCTGATGGGCTCCGCTTTCTGGTGGCTGTTCAGCCGGCTTGGCGATTGGATCCCGGCGATGATGAGCCACGTTCCCGACTGGCTGCAATGGTTGAGCTACCTGCTGTGGCCGCTGGCGGTCATTTCGGTGCTGCTGGTGTTCAGCTATCTATTCAGCACTATCACCAATCTGATCGCCGCGCCGTTCTGCGGCCTGCTGGCCGAGCAGCTCGAAGGCAGCCTGACCGGCAAACCGCTGCCGGACACCGGCCTGCTCGGCATCGCCAAAGATCTGCCGCGCATCATGGCGCGCGAATGGCGCAAGCTAATGTATTACCTGCCGCGCGCGCTGCTGCTGCTGGCGCTGTACTTCGTGCCCGGCATCGGCCAGACGGTGGCGCCGGTGCTGTGGTTCCTGTTCAGCGCCTGGATGCTGGCGATCCAGTATTGCGACTACCCGTTCGACAACCACAAGGTGAGCTTTGCCGACATGCGCCGCGCTTTGCGCCAGCACAAAACCGACAATCTGCAGTTCGGCGCGCTGGTCAGCCTCTTTACCATGATCCCGATCCTCAACCTGGTGATCCTGCCGGTCGCCGTCTGCGGCGCCACCGCGATGTGGGTCGATCGTTATCGCACGCAATTCGTCCGATAATCGCCGTTTTTTACCGCCGACAGCGCGGGAATTTTCGACAGGGCGCGCATTTCGCGCCCTTATCATTGTGCTTAAAACTTATTTCCTAATAACATATAGATATACCAATTCTTTACTTCCCTGCCGGTACTGTTAGCGTATGCTTTCGATGTTCCCCACATTTTCATAGAGTTAAAGGACGGGCTATGAGCAAGATATATGAAGACAACTCATTAACAATCGGCCATACGCCGCTGGTTCGTCTGAACCGTATCGGCAACGGACGCATTCTGGCCAAGGTTGAATCACGCAACCCGAGCTTCAGCGTCAAATGCCGCATCGGTGCCAATATGATTTGGGATGCGGAACAACGCGGCGTGCTGACCGCCGGCAAGGAACTGGTGGAGCCGACCAGCGGCAACACCGGCATCGCGCTGGCCTTCGTCGCCGCTGCGCGCGGTTACAAGCTGACGCTGACCATGCCGGAAACCATGAGCATCGAGCGCCGCAAGCTGCTCAAGGCGCTGGGCGCCAATCTGGTGCTGACCGAAGGGGCGAAAGGCATGAAAGGCGCCATCGCCAAAGCCGAAGAGATCGTCGCCACCGATCCGAACCGTTACCTGATCCTGCAGCAGTTCAGCAACCCGGCCAACCCGGCCATCCATGAAAAAACCACCGGCCCAGAAATCTGGGAAGACACCGATGGGGAAGTCGACGTGTTCATCTCCGGCGTCGGCACCGGCGGCACATTGACCGGCGTCAGCCGCTACATCAAGAACACCAAAGGCAAGGCCATCACCACCGTGGCGGTCGAGCCGACCGACTCGCCGGTCATCAGCCAGGCGCTGGCCGGTGAAGAGCTGAAACCGGGCCCGCACAAGATCCAGGGCATCGGCGCCGGCTTCATTCCGGGCAACCTCGATCTTGACCTGGTGGATCGCGTCGAGAAAGTCTCCAACGACGAAGCCATCAGCATGGCGCGTCGTCTGATGGACGAAGAAGGCATCCTGGCGGGCATCTCCTCCGGCGCAGCGGTCGCGGCGGCGGTGAAACTGGCCGAAGAACCGGCGTTCGCCGACAAGACTATCGTGGTCATCCTGCCCTCTTCCGGCGAACGTTATCTCAGCACCGCGCTGTTCGCCGATCTGTTCACCGAGCAGGAATTGCAGCAGTAATTCCGCAACTGCACAAATCGCTAAAAAAGCACCCTGCGGGGTGCTTTTTTGTGGACTGGATCAAACTTTATAGCAGTCCAAGATTGCTTTTGCCCGTCGCCTTTAGTATTTAACGTTGCATTATTTCGATGCGCAAAATTAATCACTCTCCGAGCACGGTCAAGGCTGAATCGATTTACTCATCTGTCGCCGACGCGGCGAATCGGGCATAATGGGGAGCGGATTGGAACGACGTCTAAAGCCGAGTTTTTTGATCTGAAGTGCCTAACGCGTCGTTTTCTGTTGCATCAACGTTCGCCCCTGTCCATAGTCAGGCGCTATAACCAGACAAGTTAAAGTCAGGCCCCTGGGCTAAACTTTAACTCCACAACATTAATCCAATAAGTTGGGGAAACATCAATGTTCCAGCAAGAAGTTACTATTACCGCTCCGAATGGTCTGCATACTCGCCCTGCCGCTCAGTTCGTTAAAGAAGCCAAAGGCTTCACGTCTGACATCACCGTGACCTCCAACGGCAAAAGCGCCAGCGCTAAAAGCCTGTTCAAACTGCAAACTCTGGGGCTGACTCAAGGGACCGTAGTGACCATCTCAGCTGAAGGTGAAGACGAGCAGAAAGCCGTTGAGCACTTGGTAAAACTGATGGCAGAGCTTGAGTAATCGGCCCGTCTTTTTAGTTAACACCAGTCAAGAGTAAGGTAGGGTTATGATTTCAGGCATTTTAGTATCACCGGGCATCGCTTTTGGTAAGGCTCTCTTGCTGAAAGAAGACGACATCGTCATCAACCGGAAAAAAATCTCTGCTGATCAAGTAGAGCAGGAAGTCTCGCGTTTTCTGGCCGGCCGCGCAAAAGCGTCCGAACAGCTGGAAGCGATCAAGACCAAAGCTGGCGAAACCTTCGGCGAAGAGAAGGAAGCTATCTTCGAAGGCCACATCATGTTGCTGGAAGACGAAGAGCTTGAGCAGGAAATCATAGCCCTAATCAAAGACGATCTGGCCTCCGCAGACGCCGCCGCCTACACCGTGATCGAAGGTCAGGCAAAAGCGTTGGAAGAGCTGGACGACGAATACCTGAAAGAACGCGCCGCCGACGTGCGCGACATCGGCAAACGCCTGCTGCAAAACATTCTGGGCATGCCGATCGTCGATCTGGGCTCCATTCAGGACGAAGTGATCCTGGTGGCCACCGATCTGACCCCGTCCGAGACCGCGCAGCTGAACCTGGACAAAGTGCTGGGCTTCATTACCGATCTCGGCGGCCGCACCTCCCACACCTCTATCATGGCGCGCTCCCTGGAGCTGCCGGCGATCGTCGGTACCAGCGACGTGACCAAGCAGGTGAAAAACGACGACTACCTGATTCTGGATGCGGTTAACAACAAAATTTACGTTAACCCGACCGCTGACGTTATCGATCAGCTGAAAGCCGCCCAGAACCAATACATCACCGAGAAAAACGATCTGGCCAAGCTGAAGGACCTGCCGGCGATTACGCTGGACGGCCATCAGGTTGAAGTCTGCGCCAACATCGGCACCGTGCGCGACGTCGCGGGTGCAGAGCGCAACGGCGCGGAAGGCGTCGGCCTGTATCGTACCGAATTCCTGTTCATGGACCGTGACTCGCTGCCGACCGAAGACGAGCAGTTCCAGGCTTATAAAGCCGTGGCGGAAGCCATGGGCTCGCAGGCCGTGATCGTCCGCACCATGGACATCGGCGGCGACAAAGACCTGCCGTACATGAACCTGCCGAAGGAAGAGAACCCGTTCCTCGGCTGGCGCGCCATCCGCATCGCGATGGACCGCCGTGAAATCCTGCACGCCCAGCTGCGCGCCATCCTGCGCGCCTCGGCGTTCGGCAAACTGCGCATCATGTTCCCGATGATCATCTCCGTGGAAGAAGTGCGCGATCTGAAAGGCGAAATCGAGACGCTGAAGGCGCAGCTGCGCGAAGAAGGCAAGGCGTTTGACGAGAGCATCGAGGTGGGCGTGATGGTGGAAACACCGGCTGCGGCGGTCATCGCTCACCACCTGGCGAAAGAAGTCGACTTCTTTAGTATTGGGACAAACGATCTAACCCAGTATACTCTGGCGGTAGATCGCGGCAACGAGCTGATTTCTCATCTCTATAACCCGATGTCCCCATCAGTACTTAGCCTGATCAAACAGGTTATTGATGCATCTCACGCAGAAGGCAAGTGGACCGGCATGTGCGGCGAACTGGCTGGCGATGAGCGTGCTACACTGTTGTTATTGGGCATGGGGCTGGATGAGTTCAGCATGAGTGCGATTTCAATCCCGCGCATCAAGAAAATTATTCGTAACACGAATTTCGAAGATGTGAAGGCGTTGGCAGCGCAGGCCTTGGCACAGCCAACGGCACAAGACCTGATGAATTGCGTCAATAAATTCATCGAAGAAAAAACGCTCTGCTAAACTTCCACGACACTGGAACGCCGCCCAATTTAATGCTTAGGAGAAGATCATGGGTTTGTTCGATAAACTGAAATCTCTGGTTTCTGATGACAAGAAAGACACGGGCACTATCGAGATCGTCGCTCCCCTTTCTGGCGAAATCGTCAATATCGAAGATGTGCCGGACGTAGTGTTCGCTGAAAAAATCGTTGGCGACGGTATCGCCATCAAACCGGCCGGTAACAAAATGGTTGCTCCGGTTGACGGCACCATCGGTAAGATTTTCGAAACCAACCATGCATTCTCTATCGAATCCGACAGCGGCATTGAGCTGTTCGTCCACTTCGGCATCGATACCGTAGAACTGAAAGGCGAAGGCTTCAAACGCATCGCCGAAGAAGGTCAGCGCGTCAAGAAAGGTGACGTGGTTATCGAGTTCAACCTGCCACTGCTGGAAGAGAAAGCCAAGTCTACCCTGACGCCGGTCGTTATCTCCAACATGGACGAGATCAAAGAGCTGATCAAACTGTCCGGCAGCGTGACCGTTGGCGAAACCCCGATCATCCGCATCAAGAAGTAAGCGCGGATGAGCAAGAAAAACGGCGCCCTCGGCGCCGTTTTTTTATCCCCTTCGTCGTATCCCAATCTCGCTACGTTATGACGACCAGCGCGGGATACGCAGGGTAATGACCAGCCCCTCTCTGTCGCCGTTGCGCGCCTCAACCTGGCCGCCGTGCGCCAATACCACCTTGCGGGTGATCGCCAGCCCCAGGCCGTAGCCCTTGCCCGACTGCGCCGACTTCACGCGTACGAACGGATCGAAGATGCTCGACAGCTTCGCCTCTTCGACCCCCGGCCCCTGATCGCTGACGGCGATCTGGAACTGGTTATCGACGCGCGACAGCGCCACCGTCACCCGCTGGCCGTGGCTGGAAAAGCGCAGCGCATTGCGCACGATGTTGTCCACCGCTCGCCGCATCAGTTCCGCATTGCCCTTGACGGTGTACTCCACGTCCGACTCGGCCTGCAGCACGATATCCACGCCGGGCACCTGCGCCTCGTAGCGTGCATCGCTCACCACCGCATCCACCAGGCCGTACAGATCGAAGTACTCCTCGTCCGGCAGGCTACTGTGTTCGGTACGCGACAACGCCAGCAGCTCGCCGATCATTTTGTCCAGCCGCCCCGACTCGTGTTCGATACGTTTGAGCGAGGCTTCGACGTTACCGGCATTCTGCCGCGCCAGGCCAATCGCCAGCTGCAGGCGCGCCAGCGGTGAACGCAGCTCGTGCGAAACGTCATGAAGTAACTGCTCGCGGGCGCTAACCAGCAGTTCCAGCCGCTCGGCCATGGTGTCGAAATCGCGCGCCACGTCGGACAGCTCGTCATGGCGGCGCCGCATGTTCGGGAACAGCCGCACCGACAGATCGCCCTGCGCCACCCGATCCAGGCCGCCGCGCAGCTGACGCATCGGCCGGGTCAGGTTCCAGGCCAGCACGGCGCTGAACAGCAAACCGCCCAGCCCGCCGACCCACAGCATCGGCGCAGGAATGTTGAAGAAGTGGGAACGCCGCTCCGGCCGATACTCTTCCCGCAGCCCGCGCACGTCATAGCTCAGCCAGTAACCTTGCCCTTCTCCGGTCTGCACCCAGGCGGAAATCGCTTTCGGCATACGACGCCCTTCAAACACCGGTTCTTCCGGCGCGGGCGGCGGCGGTTGGGTCATCGGCGTAACCGACAGCAGACGCCTGTCGTCCTCGGGCCAGTCGCGCATCAGGGCTTCCAGCGCCGGCATACCGCCGCTGCGCAACTGGGTGGCGGCGGAGGTCAGTTGCAGGCCAATGACCCGCCGCGCCATGGCGTTCTCCGGCGGCACATAACGATCGCCATAAAGAGAAAACGCCACCCACAGCGCCTGCGTCATGATGAGGAAGGTCAACCAAAAGCCGAGTAAAATTTTCCAGAACAGTCTTCCGCGCATATCAGGTTACCGGATGCGATAGCCGATGCTGCGCACCGTCTCGATGCTGAGCTTACTGCCGGCCAACGCGCTCAGCTTCTGGCGAATATTGCTGATGTGCACGTCCACGCTGCGGTCATAGGCCTCACGCGGGCGCCCCAGCCCCTTCTCGGACAGCTCGTCCTTCGACACCACGCGATCCGGCGCGCGCAGCAACAGCTCCAACAGATTGAATTCCGAAGCGGTCAGATCAAACGCCTTACCGCGCCATTCGCTGCTGCGGGTTGAAGGGTTCAACGTCAGCTCGCCGAAGCTGATAGCGGCTTCGTCGTCCGCCTCTTGCGGCCGCTCTTCGAAACGGCGCAGCACCGCGCGCAGACGCGCCACCAATTCGCGCGGGTAGCACGGTTTGGGCATGTAATCGTCGGCGCCCATCTCCAGGCCAATCACCCGATCGATGTTGTCACCTTTGGCGGTCAGCATGATGATCGGCAGCCGGCTCTTTTTACGTACGTCCCGCAGCACGTCAATGCCGCTCATGTCCGGCAGCATGATGTCGAGGATCATCGCGGTATAGTCGCCCGACAGCGCGCCCTCTACCCCCGCCTTGCCCGTCAGCACTAGCGTGGCATCGAAGCCTTCGCCGGTCAGGTATTCGCTCAGCATGGTGCCAAGCTCCAGGTCATCGTCGACCAGTAAAATTTTCATGCCTTGCTCCTTCACCGATTTTCGTTATTTTCCCGCCAATTCCGCCGGCCCGCAGCCGGTTTTACTCAATCCTTACACATCGCTCTTTGCGTCTCGCCACCGTTATTGTGGCCGCTGCCGCGCAATTTCTCTACTTCAGTCATGGCATTGGCGCACGAGCAAGCGGCAGCTACCACGCAAGCGGGGCTGCCGTCTGTCGAAAGGAAAGGGGGAAAGATTCTCCCGACGGAACACACCGCCGGGAAGGAGCGATCAGTCGAACACGCCGGTAGAGAGGTAACGGTCGCCGCGATCGCAAACGATCGCCACCACGACGCTGCCAGGGTGGGCCGCCGCGATGCGCAAGGCGCCGGCTACCGCACCGCCGGAGCTGACGCCGCAGAAAATGCCTTCACGCTGCGCCAACTGGCGCATGGTCTGCTCGGCATCGCCCTGTTCGATATCCAACACCTGATCCACCAGCTCCGGGCGGAAAATCCCCGGCAGGTAAGCAGGCGACCAACGGCGAATGCCGGGGATGTTGCTGCCCTCCGCCGGCTGCAGGCCGACGATCTGCACCTGCGGATTCTGGCTCTTCAGGTAACCGCCCACGCCGGTAATGGTGCCGGTGGTGCCCATGCTGGAAACGAAGTGCGTGATGCGCCCTTCGGTCTGGCGCCAGATCTCCGGGCCAGTGGTGGTGAAGTGGGCATAAGGATTGTCGAGATTGTTAAACTGATCCAGCACCTTGCCCTGCCCCTGGCGCTGCATCTCCAACGCCAGATCGCGCGCCCCTTCCATCCCCTGCTCACGGCTGACCAGGATCAGTTCCGCACCGTAGGCGCGCATCGCCGCCTGCCGTTCCAGGCTCATGTTCTCCGGCATCAGCAGCTTCAGCGTATAGCCTTTCAATGCAGCGATCATCGCCAGTGCAATGCCGGTGTTGCCGCTGGTAGCCTCGATCAGCACGTCGCCGGGCTTGATCTCCCCGCGCAGCTCCGCCTGCTGGATCATCGCCAACGCGGCGCGATCCTTCACCGATCCCGCCGGGTTATTGCCTTCCAGTTTGACCCATACTTCGCTGCCCGCCTGGGCGGCCAGCCGTTGCAGTTTTACCAGCGGGGTATTCCCGATGCATTGTTCGAGCGTTGTCACGATCTTTGCCTGTGTGTTGGTGTGCGTAAAGTAAAAAGGCAACCCTGGGGTTGCCTTGAAAAAAAGGGCTGTTAAAACCTATCAGGCGCTTTTGGCTAACGCAACAGGTTGCAGCAGTTGATCGCCGGCATACAGCCGCGCATTGAGGCTGCCGACGTAATAACGGCCGCCGCGCACCGGCGTGGCGTTGCCTTCCGGCAGCACTATGCTGATCGGTTCCTGATGCCAGCCGATCGGCTGCACCGTCAGCTGCCAGAAATGGCCGCGCGGGCTGACTTCCAGCACCTGAACCGGCAGCGGGCAACGTTCGCTGCTTTCGGTCGCCACTTCCATTTCCCACGGGCGCAGGAACAGATCGACGCTGCCCTGGTGCATCGGCTGGAACGACAGCGGCCACTGATGCGCGCCGACGAACAGCTGGGAGCCGCGAATTTCGCCGTTCAGGCGGTTCACTTCCCCCATGAATTCCAGCACGAAGCGGCTGGCCGGCTCGCGCATAATCTCCTCCGGCGAGCCAACCTGTTCGATATTACCCTGGCTCATCACCACGATGCGGTCGGCCACTTCCATCGCTTCTTCCTGATCGTGGGTGACGAATACGCTGGTGAACTTCAGCTCTTCGTGCAGTTGGCGCAGCCAGCGACGCAGCTCTTTACGCACCTGCGCATCCAGCGCGCCAAACGGCTCGTCCAGCAGCAGAATTTGCGGTTCCACCGCCAGGGCGCGCGCCAGCGCCACGCGCTGTTTCTGGCCGCCGGACAGCTGCGACGGGTAGCGATTGGCCAAATGGCCAAGCTGCACCATGTCCAGCAACTGAGTGACTTTCTGTTTGATCGCCGCGGCGTTCGGCCGCTCGCGGCGTGGCAGCACGGTCAGGCCGAAGGCGATGTTGTCGAACACCGTCATGTGGCGGAACAGCGCATAGTGCTGAAACACGAAACCCACGCGCCTGTCGCGTGCATGCATGTGGCTGACGTCGGTGCCGTGGAAGCCCAGCTTGCCGCCGCTCTGGCTTTCCAGCCCGGCGATGATGCGCAGCAGCGTGGTCTTGCCGGAACCGGACGGCCCGAGCAGCGCCACCATCTCGCCGGAAGCAATATCGAGCGAGATATCGTTCAATACCTTGGTGCGACCGAAGTACTTGTTGATGCCGTTAATCTCAATGCTCATGATTTTCCTCCCGCTCGAGACGCGCGTTTTGACGTTCC
The DNA here is from genome assembly GCF_052169095.1 of Serratia sp. CY33802. Taxonomy (NCBI): domain Bacteria; kingdom Pseudomonadati; phylum Pseudomonadota; class Gammaproteobacteria; order Enterobacterales; family Yersiniaceae; genus Serratia; species Serratia sp. CY33802. Next base: position 37,337 of record NZ_JBJNLL010000001.1, on the reverse strand, counting down.
AGACGCCACTGCAGCGCACTCTTCAAAAATAGGGTAACGATCGCCATCAGGGTCAATAGCGCGGCAGCGGTAAAGGAACCGACGGTGTTGTAATCCTGCTGCAACAGCTCGACCTGCAGCGGCAGACTGTAGGTTTCGCCGCGAATCGAACCGGACACCACCGACACCGCGCCGAACTCGCCGATGGCGCGTGCGTTGGTCAGCACCACGCCATACAGCAGCGCCCAGCGAATGTTGGGCAGCGTCACGCGGCGGAACATCTGCCAGCCGGACGCCCCCAGCAGAATGGCGGCCTCGTCTTCCTGGCTGCCCTGGCTGAGCATCATCGGCACCAGCTCGCGCACCACGAAGGGACAGGTGACGAAAATAGTCACCAACACCATGCCCGGCCAGGAGAACATGATCTGGATGTTATGCGCATCCAGCCAGCCGCCCAGCAGGCCGTTGCTGCCGTAAAACAGCAGGTAAATCAGCCCCGCCACCACCGGTGAAACGGCGAACGGGATATCGATCAGCGTCAGCAGCAGCTGGCGGCCGGGGAAGGTGAAACGCGTCACCAGCCACGCCAGCAACGTGCCGAACACCAGGTTAAACGGCACGGTAATCAGCGCGATCAAGACCGTCAGCCAAATGGCGTGCAGCATGTCCGGATCGAGCAAGTTGCTCCACATCGCGCCGAATCCTTTGGAAAAGGCCTCGGCGAAAATCGACATCATCGGCACCACCAGCAGCAGCACCGAGAACAGCGTTCCGATGGCGATCAGCGTCCACTTGCCCCAGTTAACGCGTGGGCGCTCGGCGCCGTTGAAGGCGGAAACATCAGCCATCAGTGCCCTCCTCCCAAACGTCTGCCGAAGCGGCTTTGCAATACGTTAATGCTGAACAGCAGCAGCAGCGACGCCGCCAGGATCACCGAGGCGATGGCGCTGGCCGCCGGGTAATCGAACTCCTGCAAACGCACAAAAATCATCAGCGAGGTCACTTCCGTCTTCCAGGCGATGTTGCCGGCGATGAAAATCACCGCGCCGAACTCGCCCAGGCTACGGGTAAAGGAGATGGCGGTGCCGGCCAGCAGTGCCGGCGCCACCTCGGGCAGCACCACGCGGCGAAAACTCTGCCAGCGCGTGGCGCCCAGCGTCTCGGCCGCCTCTTCGTATTCCGGCCCCAGCTCTTCCAGCACCGGCTGCACGGTGCGCACCACAAACGGCAGGCTGGTGAACGCCATCGCTACCGCGATCCCGAGCCAGGTAAAGGTAACCTTGATGTCGAAGTGCGCCAGCCACTGACCGTACCAGCCGGTGTTAGAAAACAGCCCCGCCAGCGTCAGGCCGGCCACCGCCGTCGGCAGCGCGAACGGCAGATCGATCAGGCCATCCAGCAGCGAACGGCCGGGAAAACGGTAGCGCGTCAGGATCCAGGCCATCAGCATGCCGAACACCGCATTGAACAGGCTGGCAACGCCGGCCGCCAGCAGCGTCACTTTATACGCCGCCACCACCTGCGGGTTGGCTATCACTTCCCAATATTGCGCCAGGCTCATCTGCGCCAGCTGCATCACCAACGCACTGAGCGGCAGCAGCAGGATCAAACAGGTATAAAACAGGCTGCTGCCGAGGCTGAGGCCAAATCCGGGCAGCACCCGCTTACTGGACGACAACGCCAACATTTACTTGCGCCCTGCCGCTAACAGCTGATCCAGCTCGCCGCCGGTGGCGAAATGGGTTTTCATCACCTGCGGCCAGCCGCCAAATTGATCTTCCACCCGGAACAGTTGGGTGTCCGGGAATTGCCCCTTGGCCGCCGCCATCGCTTTCTGGTCATACACGCGGTAGTAGAAGCTGGTGATCACCTGCTGCGCCGCCGGGCTGTAGAGATAGTTCAGATAGGCTTTGGCCGCCTGTTCGGTGCCGTTGCGCTCGACGTTTTTATCGACCCAGGCCACCGGGAACTCCGCCAGAATATCGACCGGCGGCACGATCACGTCGTACTTGTCTTCACCGTATTGCTTGCGGATGTTGTTCACTTCGGACTCGAAGCTGATCAGCACGTCGCCCAAACCGCGCTCGACGAAGGTGGTGGTCGCGCCGCGGCCGCCGGTATCGAACACCAGCACGTTCTTCAGGAAACGGGTCATGAAGGCGCGAGTCTTGGCCGCATCATTGCCGTCGGCCTGGCTGGCGGCGCCCCAGGCGGCCAGATAGGTGTAACGGCCGTTGCCGGAGGTTTTCGGGTTCGGGAACACCAGTTTCACGTCGTCACGCACCAGATCGTTCCAGGTGTGGATGCCCTTCGGGTTGTCCTTGCGCACCAGAAACGCCATGGTGGAATAGAACGGCGAGCTGTTGTTCGGCAGGCGCGCCTGCCAGTCCGCCGGGATCAGCTGACCGCGATCGTGCAGGATCTGCACGTCGGTGACCTGGTTGTACGTCACCACGTCGGCCCGCAGGCCCTGCAGGATCGCCAGCGCCTGCTTCGAGGAGCCGGCGTGCGATTGTTTGATGGTCAGCTTGTCGTTCGGATGCTGCTGATTCCACTGCTGTTCAAAGCCGGGATTCAGCGCGACGAACAATTCACGGGAAACGTCATAAGAGCTGTTCAGCAATTCCGCCGCCGACGCGGCGCCGCTCGCCAACAGCGCAGCCGCCAGCCAACCTTTCAGCACGAGATTTTTAACCCGGTTTTGTTTCATTCTGCACCTTATCACTGAGTCATTCCTTCAGGCTTTCGCCTTATTGACGACCAGTGTATTTATAACTCGGTGCGGAGCTGTAACGCTTTTATATACCGTTTAGTGATTTACAAGCATCAAACGCTATAAGGCAGGGAATGCGAGGCGTTTTAGGGGCGGAAAAACGGGCCGAAGCCGGGCGCGCCGGCTTCAGCAACGGCGTCAAAGTGACAGCAGGCGCGTCAGCGATGGCGCAAAGTAGTAGCTGCCGGTGACCGCACGACTGAAACGCAGCATCGCGTCGCGTTTACCGTCCAGATCGCCGAACATGCTCAGCAGCTGCTGCTCGATATTGTGCAGGCGCGCGCAATAGGCAATGAAGAACAGGCCATGCTTGCCGCTGGCGGTGCCGTAAGGCAGGCTCTGGCGCAGAATTTTCAGGCCCTTGCCATTCTCTTTCAGATCGACGCGGCTGACGTGCGAGGTATCCGGGCGCTGATCGGCCGGCAGCTCTTCGCTGTCGTGCTTGGTACGGCCGATGATCTGCTCCTGTTGCTCGGTGGTAAAACGCTGCCACTGGCGCAGATTGTGCTCGTAGCGTTGCACCAGCACGTAGCTGCCGCCTGCGTCCTCTTCGCCTTCGGCGATCGTCGCCACTGCCGGGCGCTGATCGCCCTGCGGGTTTTCAGTACCGTCGATGAAGCCGCTCAGATCGCGCTCTTCCACCCAACGGAAACCGTGGGTTTCCTCTTCAATCTTGATGGCGTTGCCGAACGCCGCCAACGCAGCCTGCGCCAGCGTGAAGTTGACGTCGTGACGCAGCGACTGGATGTGGATCAGCATATCGCGTTGGGTGGCCGGCGCCAGCCCTTTGCCGAGCGGCGTGAACGGCTTCAGCTCTTTCGCACCCTGGCCGCTGGAGAGATCGTGCCAAACGTCGTAGCCGAAAGCGATCACCGCGCCGAGGCGCGCATCGGGAAACTGCTGCTGCAGCTCGCTCAGCGTCTGACAAAACTGCTTGCAGCCCTGGCGCAAGTCGGCGAATTCGCCCTGTACGGTGGCTTCCATAAAAATGGCGAAACGGCAATGCTCCAGCAGAATACCGCTCTGAACCTGTGTCATGTTGTTATCCTCAATACCAGAATCCGGCAACAGGTAAGGTATGGCGGTTGACGCGCGGGTTCCCTGTTACAAACGCGCGCTATCATACCGCAAGCACGGGCGATTGCCTTGCAGCAGCGCAAAGAAAATAGGGGTAATGGCTTGAAAAGGCAGGCGCCGCGAACCGGCGCCCGTTGAACGCATTACTGCTGCGGCTTGGCGTGCCAGATGATTTTGCTGACCGTCCAACTTTTCAGGGTGTCGTCCGGCGGAATGATATCCTGCGCCCCGGCCCACTTGCCGCTGAAGATGTAGGTGACGTACTTGCTCTGCTCCGCCACGCACTCCACTTTACCGGCGTCTTCGCCGCTGCCCGGTTTACAGGAGCCGAACGCCTTGCTGTACATGTCGCCGAACGGCGTGCCGAGCTTGTTGCCCCACTCCGTCGCCACTTTCGGATCCAGCACGTCCACCCGCTGCAGGCGCCCCTTCGGTTCGCCGGTGATCACCAGCTTCACCTCGTCGCCGGACAGCGCCTGGTAGTAAGAGACGATCTGGCCGTTGTTGGTCGCCATGCCGCCGCGCAGACGGTAGTTGCCGTCCAGCCCGTCGTTGATGGCGCTTTCCGACATCGGCGTGCCGGCGTTGAGCTTGCCGACGCCCTTGGCGCCGACCTCCAGGCTGCTGCCGAACCAGTTGAACGGCGACAGGCTGGACCAGGAGAAATTGGACATGCTCGAACAGCCGGTCAATAACAGCGGAAGCCCTAACAGCAGGGGGCGAATATTCATCTCTAGCTCCTTAAACATCAATGGCACGGGGCGGTAACCCGCCCCTGCCGCACTCGGCGTTTTGCTGCGTGCCAGCCTCTCACAACGGCCCGCACTACGCCAACGGTTGCCAGCTTGGAGTGCGGAAAATGCGAAAAGTGCCGCACTTCTCGGCAATTAGTCGGCGTGCTCCGCCGGCGCGAAACAGGCTTTCAGACGCGCATTCAACAGCAGATAGCTCAGCGCGAGCGCATCGAGCAGCGCCAGCGTCAGTTCCAGCCCCGGCGCATCGCCGTCCTGGCGCCACAGGCTGAACAACGCGCCGCAGAGCGACGCCAGCACGGAGATAACCAGCCCCCAGCGCCAGCCGCGCCACAGCCGCGGCCATTGATGGCGACGGCCGCTCAGCAAAAACGCCAGCGCTGCCGGCAAGCCGAGCAACATGCCGTACCAAAAACGTTGGGTATCCGGATAAAACAGCGCCAGCAAGCTTTCGCCCTGTTCACGCGAAACGCCGGCCATCACGAACAGCAGCCAGGTGCGCGCCTGCAGAATCAGCACGGCCCAAAATCCCAGCGGCAGTCGCAGCGCGCCGTGCTGGTCGTAATCGTCCGGGGAAAACCGGGGTGAGAATGGCTTCAACGATCGTTCCTTGCCAACAGAATAAAGACTATGGCTACAGATGGGCGCCGGCGATGGGAATTTCAATATGTCGGCTTAAGAAGCTCTTAAGATCGGCGTGTTTTAATGCTTATCACTAAGCAAGCAACCCGATATCAGCGGGATGTGATTTTCGATAACAATAAGGAAGCGCAACATGAAAAAACTGACTCTGGCCGCTCTGATCGCGCTGTGCAGCGCACCGGTACTGGCGCAACAAGGCGGGTTCCTCGATCCGGCCGCGCCGCAGGCCCAAACGCAAACCACCGCACAAGGTGGTTTCGCCGGCCCCAGCGCAGCGCTGACCACCGTGGACAAGGTGAAATCGCTGAGCGACGACACCTGGGTGATGCTGCAGGGCAACATCGAGCAGCGCATCGGCGACGAAACCTATACTTTCCGCGATGCCACCGGCACCCTGACGGTCGATATCGATCGCAAACGCTGGAACGGCCAAACCGTTACGCCGAAAGACAAGGTACAGCTGGAAGGCAAAGTGGATAAAGACTGGAACAGCCTCGAAGTGGACGTGAAAACCGTCAAAAAGCTGCCGTAATGCACTGCGTCGGGCGGTGCAACACCGCCGCCCGACGCGCGATCAATATTCCTGATCTTCGATCAGCCGCTTGCCCAGGCTGGTGATGCCCTGGATCTCGTAGCCGAGCTTCTCGTACATCTCGACCACCGTGTCGTTGTCTTCGCGCACCATAATCTGGATCTTCGGGCAGCCGCGGGCGATCAGCTTCTTCTCCAGACGATTGATCAACGCATTGGCGATGCCGCGCCCGCGATAGTCGGGATGCACCCCGAGGTAATACGCCGAGCCGCGGTGGCCGTCATAGCCGCCCATCACCGAACCGACCACTTCGCCGCCGACTTCCGCCACCAGGAACAGCTCCGGATCGTGGTTCAGCTTGCGCTCGATGTCCATTTCCGGATCGTTCCAGGGCCGCAGCAGATCGCAGCGCTCCCACAGGGTAATGACTTCTTCAAAGTCGTCTTGTCGAAATACGCGAATTTCCATCGATGTTGGCCGCTGTTAATTAAGGTGTTTATCTGATTATCGCGTGATTATTCACTTACGCAATATCAAACTGCGATTTACCGCGCTATTTACCCGGAAATCGCCGGTAACAGGCGTAATAAATGGAAATAGTTATCGGGTCGATTAATGATTATCAATACGATATAACGTCGCAAAATAGAAACGTCGATGGAGCGTTGCGTAATGAAAAAGCAGGGTAAACAATTCCTCAATTTTAAACCGCTTGCCGTTTCCCCGACGCGACGCCAACTTTTGCTTTCCGGCCTGGCGGTCGCGCTGTTCGGCGTGAAAAACCAAAGCGCCAGGGCGGAAGGCCTGCTGCGCAATCAGCACAGCAAACCGGCGGCGAAACCGGCCGGCGGCAAAAAGCGGGTGATGATCGATCCCGGCCACGGCGGCATTGACTCCGGCGCGGTCGGCCACGAAGGTTCGCAGGAAAAACACATCGTGCTGGAAATCGCCAACCACGTGCGCCGTTTCCTGCATGAGCACGATCACGTCGAGGCGCGCCTGACGCGCGAAGAAGACGAGTTCATTCCGCTGTTCCAGCGGGTGGAGATCGCCCACCAGCACCAGGCCGATCTGTTCATTTCGATTCACGCCGACGGTTTTACCAGCCCGTCGGCCTCCGGCGCTTCGGTGTTCGCCCTCTCCAACCGCGGCGCCAGCAGCGCCATGGCGCGCTACCTGTCCAACCGTGAAAACGCCGCCGACGACGTGGCGGGCGGCAAGTACAAGGATCAGGACAACTACCTGCAGCAGGTGCTGTTCGATCTGGTGCAAACCGACACCATCAACAACAGCCTGACGCTCGGCCGCCACGTGCTCGGCCAAATTCGCCCGGTGCACCATCTGCACAGCGACAGCACCGAACAGGCGGCGTTCGCGGTGTTGAAATCCCCGTCCATTCCCTCGGTGCTGGTGGAAACCTCGTTCATCACCAACCCGAACGAAGAGCGGCTGCTGGGCACCACCGCGTTTCGCGAGAAAATCGCCCGCGCCATCGCGGACGGCATCGTCAACTTCTTCGACTACTTCGACGCCCACCAGCGCAAACCCCGCTGATGCCGCGGGCGGCGAATAAGAGTATACTCAGCGCCTTGTTCAGCCAGACGCTATAAAGACCCCGCATGAGTTTACCTAACATCGCTGAAGTAAAATCCTTCCTGCTGGCGCTGCAGGATCATATCTGCGCGCAGCTCGCCCAGGCCGACGGCGGCGCCGTGTTCACCGAAGACCAATGGACGCGTGAAGAAGGCGGCGGTGGCCGCAGCCGCGTGTTGACCAACGGCGCGGTGTTTGAACAGGCGGGGGTCAACTTCTCGCACGTCTCCGGCGCCACCCTGCCGGCCTCGGCCACCGCGCACCGTCCGGAACTGGCCGGGCGCAGCTTCCAGGCGATGGGCGTCTCGTTGGTTATCCATCCGCTCAGCCCTTACGTGCCCACCAGCCACGCCAACGTGCGTTTCTTCATCGCCGAAAAACCGGGCGAAGCGCCGGTGTGGTGGTTCGGCGGCGGCTTTGATCTGACGCCGTTCTACGGCTTCGAAGAGGATGCCGTGCACTGGCACCGCACCGCGGCCGATCTGTGCGCGCCGTTCGGCGACGAGGTCTACCCGAAATATAAACAGTGGTGCGACGATTACTTCTTCATCAAGCACCGCAACGAAGCACGCGGCATCGGCGGCCTGTTCTACGACGATCTGAACACCCCGGACTTCGACCACTGCTTCGCCTTCACCCGCGCGGTGGGCCAGGGCTTCCTCGACGCCTACCTGCCGATCGTCGAAAAACGTAAGGCCTTGACCTGGGGCGAGCGCGAGCGCCAGTTCCAGCTGTACCGCCGCGGCCGCTACGTGGAGTTCAACCTGGTGTGGGATCGCGGCACGCTGTTCGGGCTGCAAACCGGCGGGCGCACCGAGTCCATTCTGATGTCGATGCCGCCGCTGGTGCGTTGGGAGTATAACTACCAGCCGGAAGGCGACAGCCCGGAAGCGGCGCTGGAGCGCGATTTCCTGCCGGTGCGCGACTGGCTGCAGGAGGCGAAATGATGCAGGTTTGGGTCGATGCAGACGCCTGTCCGAACGTAATCAAAGAGGTACTGTTCCGCGCCGCCGATCGTACCGCCATCACCGTGACGCTGGTGGCGAACCAACCGCTGCGCACGCCGCCGTCGAAGTACATCCGTTCGCTGCAGGTGGCGGCCGGCTTCGACGTGGCCGACAACGAGATCGTGCGCCGCTGTGAAGCGGGCGATCTGGTGATCACCGCCGACATTCCGCTGGCGGCGGAGGTGATAGAGAAAGGCGCGGTGGCGCTGAACCCGCGCGGCGAACGCTATACGCCGGACACCATTCGCGAGCGCCTCAACATGCGCGATTTTATGGATACCCTGCGCGCCAGCGGCATTCAGACCGGCGGCCCGAATGCCCTGAACCAGCGCGACCGCCAGCAGTTCGCCAACGAGCTGGACAAATGGCTGCTGCAGGCGAAACGGGCGCAATGAGAGTCTCCCCAAGAATAGGCGCTTTACTTTAAAACTTACTGCGCCTCAATCTTTATACTACGCAATCCAACGTAACATATTTCACGGCAAAGGATGAGGTTATCGCATCGTTCAAATAGCAATGGTCCATTTCGCCTTCTTTCCCTACATCCCACAGTAACGCCCACGACTCACCATCAGGACACTTTATTACCCGAAAGTTTTGTCTCCTCAACCACACAAATGAGAATAGCTCTCAACAATTGACACATCAAAGCCCAACCGATAGAGTCAAATCACTGTGTAAATAACCATGTTTATATACACAGCCATTGAATGAAGTTTCTTTTACAGTTCTATTTCGGAAATAAGAGGTTTATATGAACAATGAAACATTGGTTTCTAAACACTATTTTATGTTTATCCTAAAAAACAATAATGGTAGTGACATCAGTTGCGTTTCAGAAGTTATCGCAACTAAAGAACAAGCCCTAAGCTATTTTTCATCCGCTGTAGAAGGATTAAATATTGAGATTATAGAAATATCAAATGAGGACAACTGGAAAGAAGAACATAACCATTGAAATAAATAACATTTTTTTAAATCATAAAATTATATTCTATCGATAAAAGTCAAACAGGAGAATTTATGAGCTCAATCGTTATCTGGGCACCACCAATGTTTTGGGGGCCTTGGATGAAACTAGGTGGCCACACTGGCGAAATCACATATAATGTAAACTTTGATACGGTTTCCAATGCCCCCTCGGCCTGTGTTATTCGTGTTAAATGGGCTAAGTTGGGTCCTAGAATCACTGAGATTTTAGGCCCACCAGGAAGTGCGACGATTACATGCTATGGAACAGGAACAGATATGGTTCAAGCAAAGAGTTTCTCTTTAGGGCAAATGCTCAGGGTTGACTCTGGTTTGCCAAAACAATTTTAATTTATTAATGAAACCCATCGGGGCTCTATAATCCCCGATGGGTTTTTATTATAATTAATTTTATAACTTATTTTTACATACGTATTCATTTCACTGATGGTGTGATCCGCAGGTAGTCTGCGGTGTTCGCATCGACTTGTACGCCTAGCTCCGCCAGCATCAGCACCGCCGGCTATGCATTCCATTGAAAAAGCATTGCGGGTATAACCAATAGCCATTCAGATATTTAGGTGCCTATATGGTTAGATTATTATGCAACCATCGGCACCCGCTGCTGAACAATTCAAACGCAGCATGAAGGCCCGGCACCTGGCGATGCTGTCGCTGGGCGACATGATCAGTATCGGACTGTTTTTCAACACCGGCCACATCATTTCCACCATCGGCACGCTGCCTATCCTGATGACCATGATGGCGGTGAACTTCGCCTTCTCCGGCACGGAGCTGATCGGCATCGTCGCCTGTGAAACCGAGAATCCGGAAAAAGTCGTGCGCTGGCGAGCCGCACCACGATGATCCGCCTGATGCTGTTCTACAGTCTTCGTGCAGGTATTTGAACACATCGGCGTGCCTTACGCCGCCGATATCTTCAACTTCGTGATCCTGACCAACATCCTGTCGGCGACCAACTCCGGCCAGTATTCTTCTGGGCGCATGCTGTAGCCGCTGGTCCACCAGCGCCACCTGCCAGCCTACTTTGCGCGCGCCACCGTGCGCGGCATTCCGAGCAACGCCCTAACCTTCAGCATAAGAGACGAATAATCTTCTGCTCAACCTCGTCGGACTGCGTGATCTGGTACTTCTTCACCAGTTGAGGTTCGAAGGCCCCATTACGACTCTCACATCGTCCAACTTATGGGGTGCAGTTCATGACTGCACCCTTCTCCGCTGCGGTTTAGAAGCGCACCTCCCCGCCGAAGATATAAGTCCGCCCACGGGCGGTGTTGGCGGCCGTCGCGTCATCCCCTTGGATCGGCAACATATTCAGTTTGTTCAACGCCTCGGAATAGCTCTTGTTCATCACGTTTTGCACGCTGAATTTCAGCATGACGTTGCGGTTGATCTGATAAGTGCTGTACAGGTCGATAACGGTAGGAATATTCGGCATTTCCTGCTTGAGGATTTCACCGGTCGATTCACTCTGCTCATAATCCGGCGACAGGCGACGCGTCTTGCCCGTATATTTCACGATGCTGCCGACGGTTAGCGATTCATCAAGAAAACGCACCCCGGTATCCAACGTAAAGTACATGTCCGGCAGTTCATTGATATCCCCGGCGCCGAAATAGGTGCTAGCGATGGAGGTCGGCTGCTCGGTGTGCTGTTTGCTGAAAGAGACGCGCGCGAAGGCTCGGCCGGCATCATAGTTGGCTTCAACCTCAACACCATGCATACGCACCGGCGTCAGAGAGTTGACGTAGATATACATATTGTCCGAGTAATCTTCGCTCGCATCGGCCCAATCGTTTTCCAGATTTTCGCGATAGCTGCATTTCCGTCCATTGCGGCACACCATGTAAGATTCACTGAAGATGTAATTGCGCACTTTACTGGTATAGCCCACGACCTTGAGGCGTAAAGAGTCTTCCTTCACCAGCAGATCGTGTCCGTTGGCGTTGAAGCCGGCCTGCCAGGTTTCCGCTCGTTCACCTTTGAGGAACGGGTTCATCGATGCGCCACCCGAGTTGGAATAGAACACTTCTTGAATGTTCGGCGCACGCATCGACTTGCTGTAGCTGACGAATGGCTGCAACCACGGCGTCACCTGTGCCGATAGCATTACCGAAGGATTGAACCCTTGCTCTTTCAAATTGATGCTAGCGGCCCCTTGCGGGAAGCACTCCACGCGATAATCGCATTCAGGCTTGTAACCGGTCAGCTTGTTGCTGGTGTAGTTCAGGTTGAGATCGAGCTGATAGATATCCCGGTTAAGCTGCAGGCCGGTATATAAACTGCCGATTCGCTGCTCGCCGGATGGCGCAAAGGTATTATTTTCTATTGCTTCCTGCGCCGTCTGCGAATTCTCTATAGCCGATTCTACATGCTTGCGGTATTGGTTGCGCATCAGTTTGCCGCCATAGCTGAAGGCTACATCGGTATCCAGCAGGCTGAATCGGCTGGTGTTATTGATATCCAGCGCATCGGAGCGGTTTTCCGCGTTGGTGTTAAAGAAGGTGAACAGCGAACCGCCGTCGTATTTTTGATTGCCTTTACTGGTGCTGACGGTGAGGTTTAAATCCACCAGCTCCGAAAACGGCGCATAGTGATATTTGAGGTAGAGGTCATGGCTATCGATATCGCGCCGAGAAAAGCGGTTTTGGTAGTTTCTGGCGGAAAACTCAATGCTATTGAACTCGTTCGGTTTGATATCCAGTTTGAACAGCTGTGACTTGGGATTTTGCTTCATAAATTCATCGTACCCAAAATCTTCGCTGCTGATACCGTCGCCATTGTTGAAGTTCGAGTAAATGGAGCTCCCACTGACCGCGGCCATCGCGCCAATGCTGCCGGTATCGGTAAACGCCTGCCCCTTACCGGCGACGGCGATCATGCCGCTGCGGCCAATGCCGTTGCTGCCGACCGAGAATTTGGTTCTCACCCCGAAAGGATTGCCAGAAAAGATCACATCATCGACACCGATTGTGCGGAAGTTAGCACTGCCTGCCAACGCATTTACGCCGCTGCCGCCACTGTTCTCACCGCGCGCCACGTCCACTCCGACGATAAAATTGGGATCTATCAAGACCCCCGCCTGGTTATTGGTCGAACCATGTGACATCACACCAGACGTGGAAGTACCGTAATAGTTCTGGGTAATGCCGTCGACCATGGTATTGACCCGGCCGAAACCGCTCAGGCCGCGAATATTGACGCTGACGGCCCCCTGACTGGGATCGATCTGGGTATAGGTGCCCGGCATGCTGCGCAGAATGCTGTCCACCGACTCCAGATTCTTGTTTTCGTCGCGCGAGCTGAACGCGCCCGGCCGGGCCAACGCCTCTTTTTCGCTGCTTTTGCCGCTGTCGGCGGCCGAGACGTTGAGCGGGCTGAACGCCACGCTGCCTTTATTATTTTCCGCCTGTTCCTGCGCGGCCGCAGCCTGCCCGTACAGCGCCAGTCCCGCGCCGATCAGGCTCGCTATCATTTTGATTTTCATATATCCCCAGAAATAGCCAATAAGGTTTGATGGCCGACAATGCCCAGCAAAAAGCCCGCCGAAAGCGCGGTAAAAGGTTGTTATTGTTTTATTGCGCCGCAGCGTGCTGCGGCGCTGAAGGTTATTTCTGCGCCTGCCGGTCCGCCGCCAAAATAAAGGCGTACTCCAGCGCGCCGTTTTCCAGCCGCGCCAGGCGGCCCGATTTGCCACCGTGGCCGGCGGTCATGTCGGTGGAAAGCAGCAGCAGCGAATCGCCCTGTTTGAAACGCCGCAGCTTCGCCACCCATTTGGCCGGTTCCCAATACTGCACCTGCGAATCGTATAAACCGCTGGTGACCAGCAGGTTCGGGTAACGCTGTTTGCGCACATTGTCATACGGGCTGTAGGACTTCATCAGCGCATAGGCGGCCGGCTGGTGCGGGTTGCCCCACTCCTCGTATTCGCCGGTAGTGAGCGGAATGCTGTCGTCCAGCATGGTGGTCACCACGTCGACGAACGGCACCTGCGCCACCACCGCGTTGTACAGCTGCGGCGCCTGATTGATCACCGCCCCCATCAGCAATCCGCCGGCGCTGCCGCCCATGGCGTAGATGCGCCCCGGTTGGCCGTAGCCGTCTGTGATCAGCGCCTGGGTAGCATCGATGAAGTCGTTGAAACTGTTCGGTTTGTGCGTCAGCTTGCCCTGTTTGTACCAGCTCTGCCCCAGCTCGCCGCCGCCGCGCACGTGGATCAGCGCATAGACGAAGCCGCGATCCAGCAGGCTGATGCGGTTGGCGCTGAACGCCGGATCCATGCTCATGCCGTAAGCGCCATAGCCGTAGACCAACAGCGGGTTATGGCCGTTCTTGAACAGCGACTTGCGATACACCAGCGATACCGGCACCTTCACGCCGTCGCGCGCCGCGACCCAGATGCGCTCGCTGTGATACAGGCTCGGATCGACGCCTTTCACTTCCTGCTGCTTGAGCAGAGTGCGCTCGCCCTTGTTCAGGTCCCACTCATAGGTGCGGGTCGGCGTGGTCATCGCCGAATAGCCGTAACGCAAACGATCGCTGTCCGGCTCCGGGTTATAGCCCAGCCAGGCCATGTAGCTGGCGTCGTCGAACGGGATGGCGCGTTCGGTTTTGCCGTCCCAGCTGATTTGCCGCAGCTGCACCAGCCCGTTGGCGCGCTCCTGCACCACCAGCCAGTCGCGGAACAGGCTGAAGCTCTCCACCTCGTGCTGCGCCTGCGGCGCGATCAGCGTCTGCCAGGGTTTACCCGCCGCCGCCGTGTGGTACAGGCCGAAGTTCGGGTCCTGATGGTTAGAGCGCAGGTAGAACTCGCCGCGGTAGTGATCGAGATAATACTCGCGGCCGTTCTGCCGGGCGGCGAACAGCTGCGGCTCGCGCTGCGGCTGGTTGGCGTCGATCAGGCGCACCTCAGAGGTGGTGTTGCCGCTGATGGTCAGAATCAGGTAATCGCGCGAGGACGAGCGGCCGAGGCTGAGGTAGAACGCCGGGTCGTTTTCCTGGTACACCAGCTTATCTTCCGCCGTCGGCGTGCCGTACTGATGGCGATAAACCTGGTATGGCAACAGCGTTTGCGGGTGGTTGCGCACGTAGAACAGGGTTTGGTTATCGTTGGCCCACACCATATTGCCGGAGGTGTTTTCCAGCGTTTCCGGCGACCAACGCTCACTGTCTATCTCGCGCAGGGAGATGCGGTATTGGCGACGGCCCTGCAGATCTTCGGCTACCGCCAGGCGGCGGTTGTCCAGGCTGACGTCCATCGCCCCCAGGCGGTAATAGGCGTGGCCGGCCGCGCGCTGATTGGCGTCCAGCAAGGTTTGCCACGGCGCGTCGGCGGTGAGCGCCTGGCGCTGATACAGTGCGAAATCTTTACCGGCGGCGTAGCTTTCCTGGTAGCGATAGCCGTTGAGCTGATACGGCACCGAACGATCGTCAGGGTTCATGCGGCCCAGCATCTCCTTATACAGCGTGGCGCGCAGCTTCTGGTACGGCGCCATCATCTGCTCGGTATAACGGTTCTCCGCCTTCAGGTAGTCCAGCACCTTCGGTTCTTTTCGGCTGTCGTCGCGCAGCCAGTAGTAATCGTCGGTGCGCGTCTCGCCATGCGCCGTCAGCGCTTTCGGCGCGCGTTCCGCCAACGGCGGCTGCGGTTGCGCCAGCGCGGCGCCGGCGAGGCCTAAAGAAAGCCAGAGCGCGGCCGCGATGCGACGGCGCGGGGTGAATAACAGCGGATTCATAATCCCTCACGAAGTTTGAAAAGGCGCACGACGGCGATGCGGCGCCTGCGGGCATTAACGGCGGGCATTCAGCTCCGCCAGATTGAAATCGATCGGCATCGTCACCTTGACGGCCCCCTGTTGCAGCATCTCCGGCGGCGGCGGCGGCAACGGCTGGGCGCGCGACACCACCGCCACCGCTTCCCGATCCAGCGACGCGGTGCCGGAACGCACCTGCAGCATGACGTTCGAGACCCGTCCCTGCGCGTCAACGCTGAAACTGACCTGCGGCATGCCGCTGCGCCGCCGGCTGCGGGCATCCAAAGGGTAATCCTTGATGCGGTTCAGTTTGCCTTTCACCAGGCTCTCCCACGACAGTTTGGCCTGCGCATCGCTGTTGGCGTCGCTGTTGATCGGGGCGGCGGTCTGGTGGGAGATCGTCTGCGCCTGCGGCGCGGCGGCGCTGGACGCGGCGGCATTGCGCGTCTCTTTGGCCTGTTCCTGCGGCTTCGGCTGCGCTTTTTGCGGGGGACGGTGTTCGGCGCGCTTCTTCTGCGCCGTCACGATTTTTGCTTTATCGGCGCGCGCCAGCTTGGGCAGATCCGGCTGTTGCTGCTGCTCCGCGGGCTGCGCCGCGGCGGATTCCGCCTGCTGCACGCCCAGCGGCAGCGGCTTGCTTTCCGGCGCTTCAATCTGCGCCGCCCAGCTCATCATCACCGCCGGCGGCGGCAACACCACCGGCTCCAGCGCCGTCTGCGGCCAGTAAAACAGCAGCACCAACGCCGCGTGCGCCGCCAGGGCGAGCAGCAGGCCGCGCGCCCAGCGCGGCTGCGGCAGTTCAAAGGCCGGGAGGGAGTAAGACTGACTTAACATAGGGGCATTAGCTTGCTTAATTGCGAATGATTGCAGATCACATTTACTAATGATAATCATTTGCAACTATAATTAACACCCCTTTTCACTCTCTTAACGTATTCATTTCACTGATGGTGTGATCCACAGGTAGTCTGCGGTGTTCGCATCGACCTGTACGCCCGGTTCCGCCAGCATCAGCACCGTCGGCACCGCCGCCGGTTGCAGATCCCGCATGTGCAGCGGCACGCCCACCGATTTGGCGGCGTGATAGCCACCGGCGATCAACAACGCGGGCGTCGGTGCCGCCAGCAAGCGCTCAGCCATGCGCCGATCGCGCTGCTGCTGGATCGCCAGCATCGCGTGCAGTTGGTCGGCCTCAATCTTGCCGCCGTGCGAAGTGCGGATGGTCTCTTCCAGCGCCTTGCGCACCGCCGGCTGCGCCGATAGCTGCCCCGCCGGGAACTGCGGCTGCTGATAGAACGCCGTAATCTCGCTGCGATCCAGGTTGGCCGACCACAGTGGGTAAGGCGCGCGCATCGCCGCCATCGTCACCCCGCCATACAGCTCCCACTTCCAGCCCGGCTGCCAGGCGATCAGTTCCGCTACGCGGCCGTCACGCACCGTGGGATCGCTCTGCAGCCACTGTTTGACCTTGTCGACCTGCGCCTGCTGGTTCGGGTTGATCATCTCCATCAGCACGCTGCCCTGCGGCCGCCGTTGCGGCAGCTGCTGCACCAGCCATTGCTCAATCTGATGGTGGTAAGGATTGTCATGCTTCTCCCCCAGGATCACCCGCGGCTGCTGCGCCAATCGCGTCAACAGCTGCTCCGGCGTCAGGGTCGCGCCGCTGTGCAGATCGGTGATGCTACCCAGACTCACGACGTCGCTGGCCGGCGTCTTAACCGGCGTTTGGCTGCAGGCGCCAAGCGCCAACGCCGCCAATAAAATCAGATATCTCATCATGTTGCCCCATTATCGAAAATGGCGACATTATAGATAATAATTATCATTTGCATATAGATTTGGCTTAACGATTTTTTTACGCGGCGATCGCCGGCTGCGCATTGCGTTGAAAAAGCATTGCGGGTATAACCAATAGCCATTCAGATATTTAGACGTCTATACGGATAGATTATTATGCAACCATCGGCACCCGCCGCAGGACAGTTCAAACGCAGCATGAAGGCCCGGCACCTGGTGATGCTGTCGCTGGGCGGCGTGATCGGTACCGGGCTGTTTTTCAACACCGGCTACATCATCTCCACCACCGGCGCGCTCGGCACGCTGCTGGCCTACCTGATCGGCGCGCTGGTGGTGTATCTGGTGATGCTGTGCCTGGGCGAACTGTCGGTGGCGATGCCGGAAACCGGCGCCTTTCACGTCTATGCTTCGCGCTATCTGGGGCCGGCCACCGGCTATGCCGTCGCCTGGCTGTATTGGCTCACCTGGACGGTGGCGCTCGGCTCCAGCCTCACCGCCGCCGGATTCTGCATGCAGTACTGGTTCCCGCAGTCGCCGGTGTGGCTGTGGTGCCTGATCTTCTGCGCGGCCATTTTCCTGCTTAACGTGGTGACCACCCGCTTTTTCGCCGAAAGCGAATTCTGGTTTTCGCTGATCAAAGTGGTGACCATTCTGGCGTTCATCATACTGGGCGGTGCCGCCATGTTCGGTCTTCTGCCGATGAAAGACGGCACGCCGGCGCCGTTCCTGCATAACCTGACCGCTTCCGGCTGGCTGCCGCACGGCACGCTGCCGATCCTGATGACCATGGTGGCGGTGAACTTCGCTTTCTCCGGCACGGAGCTGATCGGCATTGCCGCCGGTGAAACCGAGAACCCGGAAAAAGTCGTACCGCTGGCGATCCGCACCACGGTGATCCGCCTGATGCTGTTCTTTATCGGCACGGTCTTCGTGCTGGCGGCGTTGATCCCGATGGATCAGGCGGGGATCGTCAAAAGCCCGTTCGTGCTGGTGTTTGAACGCATCGGCGTGCCTTACGCCGCCGATATCTTCAACTTCGTGATCCTGACCGCCATCCTGTCGGCGGCCAACTCCGGCCTGTACGCTTCAGGGCGCATGCTGTGGTCGCTGGCCCACCAGCGCACCCTGCCGGCCTACTTTGCGCGCGTCAATGCGCGTGGCATTCCGATCAACGCCCTGACCTTCAGCATGCTCGGCGGCGTGCTGGCGCTGTTGACCAGCGTGATCGCGCCGGACACGGTGTTTGTTGCCCTGTCGGCGATCTCCGGTTTTGCGGTGGTGGCGGTGTGGCTGAGCATCTGCGCGGCCCACTATGCTTTCCGCCGCGCCTACCTGCGCAGCGGCCAGCCGATAAGCGGCTTGAAATACCGCGCGCCTGGCTACCCGCTGACGCCGATCCTCGGCTTTGCGCTGTGCCTGCTGGCCTGCATCGGGCTGGCGTTCGATCCGGAGCAGCGCATCGCGCTCTACTGCGGGCTGCCGTTCGTCGCCCTGTGCTACCTCACCTATTTCCTGACCCGGCGCGCCGGGCAAAAAAACGCTTTGGGAGAACAACATGTCGGTTAACAACCCTGTCGCCCGCCTGCTGGCCGAACACCCCACGCTGATCCTGGACGGCGCGCTGGCCACCGAGCTGGAAGCGCGCGGCTGCGATCTGACCGATCCGCTGTGGTCGGCCAAGGTGCTGATTGAAAATCCCGAGCTTATCTATCAGATACACCTCGATTATTTCAACGCCGGCGCCCAGTGCGCCATCACCGCCAGCTATCAGGCCACGCCGCAGGGCTTCTTGCGCCGCGGCCTGGATCAGGATCAATCGCTGGCGTTGATCGCCAAAAGCGTGCAGCTGGCGCAACGCGCGCGCCGCGATTATCTGGCCGCGCACCCGCAGGCGGCGCCGCTGCTGATCGCCGGTTCGGTGGGCCCGTACGGCGCCTATCTGGCCGACGGCTCGGAATACCGCGGCGACTACCGGCTGGCGCAGGATGACATGATTGCCTTCCACCGGCCGCGCCTCGCAGCCCTGGCCGCCGCCGGCGTCGATCTGCTGGCCTGCGAAACGCTGCCGTCGTTCACCGAACTGCAGGCGCTGCTGACGCTGCTGCAGGAGTTCCCGACGCTCGGCGCCTGGTTCGCCTTCACCCTTCGCGACAGCCAACATCTCAGCGACGGCACGCCGCTGACGGAGGTCCTGTCCGCGCTGCGCGGCAATCCGCAGGTACTGGCGATCGGCATCAACTGCATCGCGCTGGACAAGGTCGCCCCGGCGCTGCGCCAACTGGGCGCGCTGGCCGACAAACCGCTGCTGATCTACCCCAACTCCGGGGAGCACTACGATGCGATCAGCAAAACCTGGCACGCCTGCGGCGGCGAGCACGGCAGCCTGGTCGATCAGGCGGCGGAGTGGCGCGCGCTCGGCGCACAATTGATCGGCGGCTGTTGCCGCACCACCCCGCAGGATATTCGCGCCATCGCCGCGCGCTGCAAGAAATGAGCAGGGGGGTTATTCGGTTAGCCGGCGTAAGTGTTCAGCGGCTTGTTCAACGTTGAGGCGGCCTTGAGCTGCTTCAACCGTAATTTCGACCAGTTCTGCGTCTTCCCGCAGTGCAATGCCATTAATACCGAGAAATAGCGCCATGCTTTGGAAGGCCGTACGTTTGTTGCCATCAAGAAAAATGTGACCGTGGCTGATGGCGATGAGATAGAGCGCGGCCAAGCGGTAAACGTCTGTGACGTTCTCGTAGTGGTAAGCATTGAGCACGCGGTTGGCTACAGCCTCAACTTTGCTGCCTTCCTGGCGGCCGTGAGGCACAATTTCAGCATTGAACTCCGCAATATCCTCTGCGGTCAAAAAGATCATCTATTCGCCAGCGCCTTAATCGTATCCGCGTGTTTAGCCTGAATGCGCGCTTTCACTTTGGCTTTGACCAAAACCTCATAGTCGGCCTTACTGATGATGTAAACCTCATCGTGTCCGCGGCGCGTCACTTCCACCGGCTGTTTTTGCGCTTCCAAAAGCACCTCGGCCAAATTGTTTCTCGCCGCCGTGTAGCTAATCGTAGTCATTTTCTTTACCTGTACATGTACATATTTGACGATTATTTGTACCACGTCCACTGGAAATAAAAAAGCCCCCGGCGCCAACAGCGCAGGGGGCCAGTCACTCAACCCGGGCTTACAGTGGTTCGGTCTGGGCTTCCACTACCGCCAGCGCCACCATGTTGACGATGCGGCGCACCGAGGCGATCGGCGTCAGGATGTGCACCGGCTTGGCGACCCCCATCAGCACCGGTCCGACGGTCACCCCTTCCGAGCAGGAGACGCGCAGCAGGTTGTAGCTGATGCGCGCCGCTTCCATGTTCGGCATGATCAGCAGGTTGGCTGAGCCTTTCAGCGGGCTGTCCGGCATCAAATCGTGACGGATGCTTTCCACCAGCGCGGCGTCGCCGTGCATTTCGCCGTCGATCTCCAGCTCCGGCGCCAGCTCATTCACCAGCTCCAACGTTTTACGCATCTTGCGCGCCGCCGGGCAATCAGACGAACCGAAGCTGGAGTGAGACAGCAGCGCCACCTTAGGTTCGATGCCGAAGCGGCGCACGGTTTCCGCCGCCATCAGGGTGATCTCCGCCAGCTGTTCCGGCGTTGGATCGTCGTTGACGTAGGTGTCGGCGATGAAAGTGTTGCCGCTCGGCAGCAGCAGCGCGTTCATCGCGCCGGCGACGTGCGCGCCTTCACGGAAGCCGAACACGTTCTTCACCACGTCGTAATGCTCGTGGTAGCTGCCGATGGTGCCGCAGATCATCGCATCCGCTTCGCCGCGGTGCAGCATGATGGCGGCGATCAGCGTCGGGTTGCCGATCACCGCGCGGCGCGCCTGTTCCTGCGAAACGCCGCGGCGTTTCATGATCTGGTAGTACTCTCCCCAGTATTCGTTGAAGCGCGGGTCCGACTCGTTGTTCACCACTTCGAAATCTTTACCCGGCGTCAGCTGCAGACCCAGCTTTTTCAGGCGCATCTCGATCACGCTCGGGCGGCCGACCAGGATCGGGAAAGCCAGCCCCTGCGACACCAGCTCTTGCGTGGCGTGCAGCACGCGCTCTTCCTCGCCTTCCGCCAGCACCACCCGCTTCACCTCTTTGCGCGCCTGCGAGAAGATCGGCTTCATGAACAGGTTGGTTTTGTAGACGAACTCCGCCAGCTTCTCGACGTAGGCGTCGAAGTCTTCGATCGGGCGCGTCGCCACGCCGGAATCCATCGCCGCCTTGGCCACCGCCGGCGCGATCTTGACGATCAGGCGCGGATCGAACGGTTTCGGAATGATGTATTCCGGGCCGAAGGAGAGATCCTGGTCATCATAGGCGGAAGCCACCACGTCGCTCTGCTCCGCCAGCGCCAGATCGGCGATGGCATGCACGCAGGCCAGTTTCATCTCTTCGTTGATAGTGGTGGCGCCCACGTCCAGCGCGCCGCGGAAAATGAACGGGAAGCACAGGACGTTGTTCACCTGGTTCGGGTAGTCGGAACGGCCGGTACAGATGATGGCGTCCGGGCGCACCGCTTTGGCCAGCGGCGGCAGAATTTCCGGTTCCGGGTTGGCCAGCGCCATGATCAGCGGATCGCGCGCCATGGTTTTCACCATATCCTGCGTCAGGACGCCCGGGCCGGAGCAGCCGAGGAAGATGTCGGCGTTCGGGATGGCGTCGCCCAGCGTGCGCTGGCCGTTATCCTCGATGGCATAGGCGGCTTTGGTCTGCTCCATGTTGGCGTCGCGGCCTTTATAGATGACGCCTTTGGAATCGCAGACGGTGATGTTCTGTTGACGCAGCCCCAGCGCCACCAGCAGGTTCAGACAGGCGATAGAGGCCGCACCGGCGCCGGACACCACCAGCCGTACGTCGGAGATGTTCTTCTTCACCACGCGCAGGCCGTTGAGCACCGCCGCAGTGGTGATGATCGCCGTGCCGTGCTGGTCGTCGTGGAACACCGGGATCTTCATGCGCTCACGCAGTTTCTGTTCGATGTAGAAACACTCCGGCGCCTTGATGTCTTCCAGGTTGATACCGCCGAAGGTCGGTTCCAGCGCGGCAATAATGTCGATTAATTTGTCAGGGTTATGCTCATCCACTTCGATATCAAATACGTCGATACCGGAAAACTTCTTGAACAAAACGCCCTTGCCTTCCATCACCGGCTTACCGGCCAACGCGCCGATATTGCCCAGACCCAGTACCGCCGTGCCGTTGGAAATCACCGCCACCAGGTTGCCGCGCGCGGTGTATTTGTAGGCCGCCAGCGGATCTTCGGCGATCTCGAGGCAAGGCGCGGCGACGCCCGGCGAATAGGCCAGCGCCAGATCGCGCTGGGTCGCCAACGGTTTGGTAGGGGAAACCTGGATCTTCCCTGGGACAGGAAACTGATGGAAATCAAGGGCACTCTGTTTGAGCTGTTCGTCCATTATGGATTCCTTTGTTTTTTGCTTTTATGTTGAGGTAAGGCTTTGAGGCTGCGCCCTGCCGTGGGCCATGGCGCCCAAGTACAATGACAGGGCACAGCCTTGAAGTATAGTGAGAGAAACATCACAAACTTTGAAGCGCGCCATAACCTTGGTCGAAATTCCGTTTTAAAAGTAAAAAAAAGAAGGTCTGCGGGACGAGCAAAGAAACGCCGCCGTCAGCGCGGCGGCAGCATGGCGCGCCAGGCGTTGAGCGTATCCACCTGGCCGGCGCAAATGTGTAACGAGGTTTGTAACGCCAGGGCATAGCTTACCGCATCGCCCCAGGTCTTCCCCTGCAACTGCGGCTGCTCACAGGGAGCGAATACCGATTCAGGGGGCAACAGCGGCACGGCCTGCGGCGCCGGCGGCCGGGCGCAGGAGCTCAAACACAGCGCCAGGCAGAGGCTGAGCGGCGCAGGGATCGTTTTTAATCGCTTCACGGTATTTCCTCTGATAAGCCTCGTGTTGTTGGCGTAGCTGCTGTTCCTGCCGCTGCTGCGCCGCCATCAGCGCACGGTTTTGCGCATCCTGAGTCTGCAGGGTGGCGATCAGCCCCGCCTGCTGCGCCAGGCTTTTTTGCAGTTCCTCCGCCTGCTGGCGCACAGACGCCAACTGGTGCGACAGCAGCGAGCTGTAGCCGCCGAGGCAGATAGCCGCCAGCAACAGCAGCAGCAACCCGCCCTGCATCAGTTTTTGCAGCCAACCGCTCATGCCGGGTAGTCCCGGAACGTCAGCTGGAAGTGCGGACCATCCTTGAGGGTTTTCCATTCGCCGCCCCATTCGACGATGATGCCGCATTCACGCGCCGCGCGCCGCACCGCCACCGCAATCTGCGCGTAGTAATCCCACTCCCAGGAGACCACACCCGCCGGCATCGCCACCACATCCACCGCGTGACCGGTCAGATGGCGGCTGCGCAGCGTTTGGCTGCTGCCGGCGCGCACCATTTCCCGCTGGCGCGCCATACTGCGCAGCCCCTCGCTGACGGAAAACGGCACCAGGGAATAACGCAGCGCCAGACGAATAACGCGCACCAGATCCGGGTGCACGCCGCGCAGGTTTTCTTCGCTGCGGGCAGTAAAGCGAATCTCTTCGATGTCATTTAACATTTTTAAACCCCGTCTTTTTGCCGATGAATTTTTTAATTAAGGCGTTGATGTAATCCGCCCCCATAAAACCAATCAGTACGCTGGCCAAATTCGCCCACTTTAATTCCAGGCCCATCAACGCCAGCGCATCGCGCACCGTCCAGGCCAATAACGCGCACATCGCCGCATTCAATAAACGGCGCCGAATACCCACGTTGCGATAGGCACCGTGCAATAGCGCCATCACGCCGGCCAGAATGGCGTTCAATACCGGCTGAAGATATTCACATACTCGCTGGACTATTAAGCCAACAGCGTCAGGCTCTATGCTGGACATAGCTCATCTCCTTTTTTATTTTTAATTAAATGCCAATCACGGCCGGTGGGACATCGGATATTCAGAATCTAATTAAGGATGCTATTACAAAGCAAATGAATAAATACAGCCCCTATGGTCGAATTCATTCATGCTGAGCGCTGGCACAACTCATCAGCGCCAATTTGTGCAGCAGTGAATAAAAATTCATTGTCATTGTGATTTATTTCGACTTTTGTTTTCACTAAAAATAAACATTAATGGCAACGGGAAATATTTCCCCATCATAAAAACATCCACTCTGGAGAAATGCCATGTCCACACGTAAAGCGGTTATTGGGTATTATTTTATTCCGACCAACCAAATCAATAATTACACCGAGACCGATACGTCTGTCGTGCCGTTCCCGGTTTCCAACATCACGCCGGCCAAAGCCAAACAGCTGACGCACATCAACTTCTCGTTCCTGGATATCAACAGCAATCTGGAATGCGCCTGGGATCCGGCCACCAACGACGCCAAGGCGCGCGATGTGGTCAATCGTCTGACCGCGCTCAAAGCGCACAACCCCAGCCTGCGCATCATGTTCTCCATCGGCGGCTGGTACTATTCCAACGATTTGGGTGTGTCGCACACCAACTACGTCAACGCGGTGAAGACCCCGGCGTCGCGCACCAAGTTTGCCCAATCCTGCGTGCGCATCATGAAGGATTACGGCTTCGACGGCGTGGACATCGACTGGGAGTATCCGCAGGCGGCGGAAGTAGACGGTTTCATCGCCGCGCTGCAGGAGATCCGCACCCTGCTGAACCAGCAAACCGTCACCGACGGCCGCCAGGCGCTGCCGTATCAATTGACCATCGCCGGCGCCGGCGGCGCTTTCTTCCTGTCACGCTATTACAGCAAGCTGGCGCAGATCGTCGCGCCGCTCGATTACATTAACCTGATGACCTACGATCTGGCCGGCCCTTGGGAGAAGGTAACCAACCACCAGGCGGCGCTGTTCGGCGACGCGGCCGGGCCGACCTTCTACAACGCGCTGCGCGAAGCCAATCTGGGCTGGAGCTGGGAAGAGCTGACCCGCGCCTTCCCCAGCCCGTTCAGCCTGACGGTCGACGCTGCGGTGCAGCAACACCTGATGATGGAAGGCGTGCCGAGCGCCAAAATCGTGATGGGCGTCCCCTTCTACGGCCGCGCCTTCAAGGGCGTCAGCGGCAGCAACGGCGGCCAGTACAGCAGCCACAGCACGCCGGGTGAAGATCCGTATCCGAATACCGATTACTGGCTGGTGGGTTGCGAAGAGTGCGTACGCGACAAGGATCCGCGTATCGCTTCCTATCGCCAGCTGGAGCAGATGCTGCTGGGCAACTACGGCTATCAGCGGCTGTGGAACGACAAGACCAAAACCCCTTACCTGTATCATGCGCAGAAAGGGCTGTTCGTCACCTATGACGATGCCGAGAGCTTCAAATACAAAGCGAAATACATCAAGCAGCAGCAGCTGGGCGGCGTGATGTTCTGGCATCTGGGGCAAGACAACCGCAACGGCGATCTGCTGGCCGCACTGGATCGCTATTTCAACGCCGCGGACTACGACGACAGCCAGCTAGATATGGGCACCGGGCTGCGCTACACCGGCGTCGGCCCCGGTAACCTGCCGATCATGACCGCGCCGGCCTACGTGCCGGGCACCACTTACGCGCAGGGGGCACTGGTGTCCTATCAGGGTTACGTCTGGCAGACCAAGTGGGGTTACATCACCTCGGCGCCCGGCTCAGACAGCGCCTGGCTGAAGGTGGGCCGCGTGGCGTAAGCCGTAAAAAAACCCCGTAGCCGAATGCTGCGGGGTTTTCATTGAGTTAACCGTTTGATTTTCGCGTCCCTTCGTCTCTATTCCATCAGTTGTGGCACCACGGATAGCCGCCATCCCGTACCACTTCGCGGCCCATCAGGCTGTAGACATCGCTTTTGCGCGTCAGCCGCTCATGCCACCAGTTAAACCCGGCGCCCTTGCTGGCCGGGTGCCACGCCAGCCAAATCATTTCGTCGCCCTTTTGCATTTCCACCGGCACCGTCACCAGTTCGCCGCTAGCCAATTCCTTTTCGATCAAAGCAGGCGGCAGAAAAGCGTGGCCGATGCCGCGTTTGAGCAGCGCCAGGTTGCTTTCCACGTCGCATACCACCAACTGACGCTGCAAGGGCAGCGTGCCGTGATTGCGCTTGGGCAGCTCGTGGCTGCTGTCGGCGATCACCACCACGATGTCGTTCAACCGCTGTTTCTTACACACCGGTTTTCTCTGCGCCGCGAACGGGTGCGAAGGCGACACGCATAGCACAAAGTTGAGCTTGCCGAGCATCAGGGTTTTGGCCTGTACACTGTCGGGAATTTGGCCGATGGCGATGATCAGATCCGCCCGGTTGTTCTTCAGCGCATCCCAGGTACCGTTCAACGCTTCCCGCTGCACCGAGATACTGGCGTTCGGGCAATGCTGAATATAGTCGCGGATATCCTGCGTCAGGGTTTCCAACGGGAAGAAGGTGTCTACCGCCAAGCGGATATTATTGTCCAGCTTGGGGATGTTGCGCACCCGGCTTTCCAGATCCTGCACCGCATTTAATATCCAGCTGCCCTCCTGCAGGAGAAACTCCCCTTCATCCGTCAGGGTAATCATGGGGCCATTGCGATGAAAAAGTTTCACGCAGAGTTTGCTTTCAATATTGGAAACCCGATAAGAAATCGCCGAAGGCGTTTTATGCAGTGCCTCCGCCGCCATAGAGAAAGATCCGGTGCTCTTGATGGTGCTGATTATTTTAATCGCGTCCAGGGATAATCTAGTCATACAAATTCCTCTTTAAAATAAAATAAGAAAAATGACACTAAATTCCCAAGGTGGTGGCGCACAAAAATCGATCAAATCGAACAAGGGTACTCATAGCAACAAGCAATATACTTCATAAATGAGAGCGCTATCTTAAATACTATTCATCACGACCTGATATAAAATTCATCATAGCGCCCTACTTTTACACAGCGACAGTTAAATAAATTCAGCCTAACGATCAAAGATCGTCATCATAATAATTTTCGTTAATAGCCGTTAAAACATTCCGCTCTATCGCATGACCAGAATGATAAAAATAAAACAAGCCGACAAGAAGGGTTATTTCCAATTGCGTTATTACTCTCTCATTTTGTCGGTGAAATACGCTCAACTTACAACATTATTTCAGTCAGGAGTGACTTATGAACAAAACTTCCCGTACCCTGCTCTCTCTGGGCCTGCTGAGCGCGGCCATGTTCGGCGTTTCGCAACAGGCGAATGCTCACGGTTATGTCGAGTCGCCGGCCAGCCGCGCCTACCAGTGCAAACTGCAGCTCAACACGCAGTGCGGCAGCGTGCAGTACGAACCGCAGAGCGTCGAAGGCCTGAAAGGCTTCCCGCAGGCCGGTCCGGCTGACGGCCACATCGCCAGCGCCGACAAGTCCACCTTCTTCGAACTGGATCAGCAAACGCCGACGCGCTGGAACAAGCTCAACCTGAAAACCGGCCCGAACTCCTTTACCTGGAAGCTGACCGCGCGTCACAGCACCACCAGTTGGCGCTATTTCATCACCAAGCCGAACTGGGACGCTTCGCAGCCGCTGACCCGCGCTTCCTTTGACCTGACACCGTTCTGCCAGTTCAACGACGGCGGTGCCATCCCTGCCGCGCAGGTCACCCACCAGTGCAACATACCGGCAGATCGCAGCGGTTCGCACGTGATCCTTGCCGTGTGGGACATAGCCGACACCGCCAACGCCTTCTATCAGGCGATCGACGTCAACCTGAGCAAATAATCGGTCAAATGAGGAGATCGTTGAGGGTTCAGCCTGGCGCTGAACCCTTTATTTTTGCAGGTGCCGCTATTGCGACATGTTGAGGATAGTGCGCACATTGAGCGCGCTGGTGGCGATAATGTCGATGGCACCGGTACGCAAAGCGCCCAAAATCGCCAACGCCTTGGTATTCTCGGAAGCAATGGCGATCACGCAAGGGATTTTGCGCAGCTCATCGATGCTTAGCCCGATCACTCTGTCATTCATTACCGTGTCGACATGCTGCCCCTGGGCATTGAAAAAGTCATAGCCGGCGATGTCGCCGATCACGCCCTGATTAAGGCTGGCGTCGATAATCTCGTGCGGCGTGAACCATCCCAATTTCACCATATAGCTGTTTTCATTCATGTCGCCAATGCCGACTAACGCCACATCGGCCTTACGCGCGCGATCCAGGGTTTCCTTAATCGTGCCGTTCTGCATGAAGGCGTCTTTCAGCGCGCGATTTTCGACGTAGGCCGGCGCGTAAAGCGTCTCGCTGCTGCCGCCGAACTTCTTCGCCAAGCGCCGGCTGATATGGTCGGCATTGATCGCATCGCCCGGACGGTGAGTACCGCCGATGCCGCAGATGAACTTGCAGTTGCGCTCCGTCACGTTGCCGACGTGATCGGCAATCGCCGCCACGTTGCGTCCCTGGCCAACCGCCAACACCATATCGTCTTTCAGCGACATCGCCAGATAGTTGGACACCAGCGCCGCCACTTGCCGACGCTGTTCCTCTTCGTCCTGATGGTCGAGCGCGATCAGCGCGCGGCTGATGGGAAAACGTTCCATCATCTGCTGTTCCAGCCGGGTGCTGAATACCGGGTGATAACGCACGTTGATCTCGACGATGCCTTCTTCCTTGGCGCGCTTGAGCAAACGACCGACTTTGATCCGTGAAATGCCGAATTTTTTGGCGATCTCTTCCTGCGTGATCTCATCCTGATAATAAGCAACGGCGATTTCGGTCAGCAGTTCGTTATCCTGGGACACAGTTTGTTTTTCCATCCGTTAGACGTTTCCCCACGGCAGGCCGGTTAATCATGGCGGAGGGACGATACACGCCCCTCCGACAATGCTGAATGCCCGCTAGTATAACGCGATCAGGCGGCAACGGTATTCAGTCGTTGCTCCACCTCGTCCGCCAATCGGGTCAAGAGCAGACAGCAAGATACCGCGCCGGCATCCAATACGCCGCGCGAACGCTCGCCCAGACGGCTGGCGCGGCCGATTTTCGCCACCAGCTCGCGCGTGGAATCGCGCCCGCGCGCCGCGGCGCTCCTCATCTGTTCCAGCGCAGCGGCGAAGTCGTCACCGCACCCCGCCGCCTGCTCAAACGCCGCTACCGCCGGTATCAGCGTATCCATCAGACACTTGTCCCCCACGCCCGCGCTGCTGATGTCCTGCAGTTCGCGCAATCCGCCGTGCAACATCGCCAAAAATGCCTGCTTATCCAGCACGCTGCGCTCGCGCACGCTCTCCGCCATGCCCATGAACAGGCTGCCGTACAACGGCCCCATCGAACCGCCGATGCCCTCCATCAGCGCATCGGAAACCGCATCGAACGCCTGCGCCAGCGTGAGCGTGCGGCCGCGAATGGCATCGCCGCACATCGCGAATCCCTTCGACATGTTAATGCCGTGGTCACCGTCGCCGATGGCGCCGTCTATTTCGCTCAGGTATTCGCGGTTGCTGACAATGGTGTCTATCAGCCCCGTAACGATCTCACTGCCGTACCGGGTTGAAATTTGTTCCGTCATGATTCAATCCACCTGGGTTAAGCCTAAAGATTGCGCCGGCATGTCCAGCAGCGTTTTCAGTTCGTCATCCAGCGTCATCAGCGTCAGCGTCACGCCCATCATTTCCAGCGACGTGAAGTAATTGCCGACGTAGCGCCGATGCACCCGCACGCCTTTCGCCGTCAATCGGCGCTCTATTTCGGCATAATAGATATACAGCTCCATCACCGGCGTGGCGCCAAGCCCGGAGATCAGCAACGCCACCTCCTGCCCCTGTTCCAGCGGCATGTCGTTGAGCACGAAATCGAGCATGGTGCCGGCCATCGCCGACGCCGACTGGATCGGCGACACCTCAATGCCCGGTTCGCCGTGATGGCCAATGCCGATCTCCATCTTGCCGTCTTCGATATGAAAATTGGGTTTGCCGACCGCGGGAATGGTGCAGGAACTGAGGCCGACGCCGATCGAACGACACCGGTCGATGGCTTTTTGCGCCGCGCCGATCACGCCGTCCAGATCGTATCCCTTGGCCGCCGCCGCCGCGCCGACCTTCCACATCAGAATTTCGCCGGCCACGCCGCGCCGTTTATCGATCTCACTGGCCGGCGCCGAGGCGACGTCATCGTTGGCCACCACGGTTTTCACCCGTATGCCGGCCGCCGTGGCCTTCTTGATCGCCATCTTGACGTTCATGTTGTCGCCGGCGTAGTTGCCGTACAGGCAAGCGACGCCCGCACCGCTGTCCGCCGCCTTGAAAGCGTCGAGAAAAGCCCCCGCCGTAGGGGATGAAAAAATCTCGCCAATCGCGACGGCATCCAGCATGTTTTTGCCGACATAGCCCAGGAACGCCGGCTCATGGCCGGAACCGCCGCCGGTGACGATGCCGACTTTGCCGGCGATCGGCGCCGGCGGATATTTCAACACCCGCGCATTGTCGGTGGCGGCGTAATAGTCTGGGTGGGCCAGCCTATAGCCCTGAATGGCGTCTTCCACTACGTGATCGGGATCGTTAATGATTCTGTTCATCGCGGCCTCTCTGTCGCCTGAATAAGAAATTATTGAATGGTGTAACCGCCGTCGACCACCAGGTTGGCGCCGGTGATCATCGCCGCCGCGTCGCCGGCCAAAAACAGGGCGCTGGCGGCGATATCTTGCGGCTCAGCAAAGCGCCGCAGCGGGATTTTCTGCTTCATCTGCTCAGCCACCTCGCCAGACCAGGCCTTACGGCCCAGCTCCGTCAAAACGACGGTGGGTGAAATGGCGTTGACCCGCACGTTGTGCGGCCCCCACTCCAGCGCCAGCACCTGAGTCAACCCGATCACGCCCGCTTTGCTGGCGCAATAGGCCAGGTGATTCGGCAATGCCACCACCCCCGCCTGCGAGGCGAGATTGATGATGCTGCCGCCGCGCTGACTAATGAAACGGCGCCCTACCGCCTGGCAGGTAAGAAACACGCCTTTCAGATTGACCGCCAGGGTTGCATCCCACGCCGTTTCCGGCAGTTCCTCAGCAGGATGCAGCGCGACGATGCCGGCGCTGTTGACCAGCACGTCCAGCCGCCCGAAATGCGCCTCAATCTGCGCCACCGCCCGCTCCACCGACGCGGCATCGGTGACGTCGGCCACGACGCCCAACGCCGCCTCGGCGTCCAGCTGTCGCGCCACTTCCGCAACCTGTGGCGCCCGATCGAGCAGCGCCACGCACGCGCCGTTTTGCAGATAGCGTTCGGCGATAGCGAGGCCGATCCCCGCAGCGCCGCCGGTAATCAGCGCCACCTTGCCCTGCAGCGAGAGCTCGCGCGGCGCCGTAGTTTGATGATTAATCATATATTTCCCCTTAAAACTGTGAACTTCACCCTCGGTCAGGATATTTTCGCCAAACTCGCGCCGCGTTCTTCCGACGCCGTCGCGCTTTCCTTCGGCAGCGTGACAAATTTCATCAGCACGCCGCTGAACAGGTACAAGCCGGTAAAGATCCAGATCACGCCAACGGTGCCGAGACTGCCGATAAACAGCCCCACCACCGCCGGGCCGACAAAGGTGCTCAGGCCAGCGCCCAGATTGAGAATCGACATCGCCGCGCCCTTATTGTCCGGCGCCAGCGACGGCATGATGGCCGACAGCGGCACGAACGCCGCCAGGCAGGCGCCGAACAAACCGGCGGCACAAACGGTCAGCAGGTAGTTGGCGCCAAAGAATTGCGGCACGTAGTAGAACATCAGCGTGGTCAAGGCGCAGCCGACGCAGCCGAACCACATCACCACATTGCGCCAGCCGAGACCGTCGCTGATCACGCCGAAAATCAGGTTGAAAATGATGTTGACCGTCCACAGCGCGGCGTACATCTGCAGCCAATGCGTGCGGGTGAATCCCATATCCATCATGTACATGGGCATGAATACGACGAAGCCGTAAGCCGCAGAGGTATTAATGGTGCGTACGATGCCGCCCAGGCCGATCTTCGGGTTTTCAAACGCGATGGTGATGCCTTTTAAGACGTAACCCAGCGACGCTTTTTCCCGGTTGCCGCTCTGTGCCGCGCCGTCGTCGCGATTGAGCATCAGCGCAATCACCGCGCCCAGCACGACGAAAATCAGCGCGCTCCACAGCGTGTGGATCTCGCCGAGATAAGGCAGCATGATGCTGGAATACAGCACGCCCAGCACGCTGAGCCCGCCGCTGTAGACGAACCAGAAAATCCCCACCGCCGACCCCAGCCTTTCCGGCGGCGCCTCATACGCCACCCACACCAGAAAACCGTAGGCAAATAGCGGATAGCCCAAGCCACGCAGCGCATAGGTCGGCACCATGATCGCCAGGTTGTTGCTCGGCAGGCCGAACGTCAAAAAGCACACCGAACCGAACAAGAACAGCAGCAGGCCGGCCAACATCACCCGCCGGGCGGTAAAGATTTCCGCCAGCACGCCGGAAAACCAGGCGGCGATCGCGGCCGCAAAGCCATAAACGCTGAACAGCAGCGCCGATTCCTGAATGCTCAGCCCTTTGCCAATCAAATAAGGCGACAGCCATCCTTGTTCTAGCCCTTCGCCCATCATGAACACCAACACGCCGGCATAGCCCAGCAGCAGTTTCGGTGACAGACCAATGCGATGAATCAGTCCATGCAACATAGAACACCCCAGCACATGTGATTATGGAGGCGCAGGCTCGCCCGCACCCGAAGAACGATGCAGGTTTCAGAGGTTTGGATTAAGCACCACTTTGATTGAACCGATGCCGCGCTTCATCAGCTCGAAGCCCTCGGCGAACTGTTCCAGCGGCAGCGTATGCGTCACCACGCCTTCGGTCGGCAGATCGCCATTGGCGATGCCTTCGATCACCAGCGGGTAGCAGTAAGGGCCGAGGTGCGAACCGAGCACGTCCAGCTCCTTGCGGTCGCTGATGATGCTCCAGTCGACGGTCACCGGATCCTTGAACACGGAAAATTCGACGAAGGTGCCGAGTTTGCGGATCAGCGTCAGGCCCTGTTCCACGGACTTTTGGGCGCCGGTCGCCTCGATGTAGATGTCGCAGCCGTAGCCGTCGGTCATCGCTTTAACCGCCGCGGGCACGTCGTCACGGGTCGGGTTCAGCGTCACATCCGCGCCGAAGCGCTTCGCCAGCGCCAGACGCTCGTCGGACAGATCCAGCACCACCAGCTTCGAGGGCCCGGACTTTTTGATCGCCCCGATCATGCCCAGCCCCAGGGTGCCGGCGCCAGCCAGCACCACGACATCGCCCAGTTTGATATTGGCGCGTTGCACCGCATGGAAGGAGCAAGCATAGGGTTCGATCAGAATGGCTTTTTCGATCGGCAAGTCGGCCGGCACGTGATAGTTAATCGCCTCTTTGGTGAACTTCATGTACTCGGCCATGCCGCCATTGACGTTTTTCTGGAAACCGTACAGGTCATGCTTTTCGCACATCCAATACTGACCGCGGTTGCAGAAGCGGCATTGCCAGCAGGGAACGATTTGTTCTGATATCACGCGATCGCCGAGATTGAAGCCCTCGACGCCTTCGCCGTATCCCACCACGTGGCCGATAAATTCATGGCCGGGGATCATCGGCGCCTTGATGTATGCCGGTTGTTTTTCATCGCCCCAGAAGCTGGGCGCCCCTTCGAACGCTTTAACATCGCCGGCGCAGATGCCGCAGGCCTCGATCTTCACCAGGATCTCTTTCGGGCCAATCTTCGGTACCGGCACCTGTTCCAGGCGGTAATCTTTCGGGGCGTACGCCACAACCGCCTTCATGATCTCGGGGATAGCGGCCGCCATTTTCGCCTCTGTCATGCAGGTCTGACACATAGCACTCTCCTCTGGTAGGGGAACTTATTTTGATCATTAACACACTCAAAGAACAAATGAACACTAACGCCACGCGTTCAATTTGCCCACAGTGAACTTATCAAAGTGTGATATCGCTCAAAAACCCGTCTACATGAGGATGAATAACGATTAAAACCTCTTTTTTAGTGACGAAAGTCACCTTTTACAGGCGCAAACAGAAAACACGACGAAAAAACAAAAGAACATAGATTGAACATTTGATTAAACAGAGATACGGTAATGAACGTGGCGCCATCGAGGATCGCCGCCCTTTTCGTTACCAATCAGGAGACCGCTATGCTGCCTATCGCCATCGGCGCCGACGATGCCGCCATTGAACTGAAGGATCTGATCGTCGCCCACCTGCAACAACGGGACATTCCCGTCATTGACTACACGACGGATCGCACCGCAGAAACGGGGATCTATCCCGATATCGCCTATCGCGTCGCACAGGCGATACGGGAGGAAAAACATCGGCGGGGCATCCTGCTGTGCGGCACCGGCATCGGTATGAGCATCGTGGCCAATAAAGTGCCCGGCATTCGCGCGGCGCAATGTCACGATACCTACTCCGCCCAACGGGCGCGCAAAAGCAATGATGCTCAGATCATCACGCTGGGCGCGCGGGTCATCGGTGCCGAGCTGGCGAAAACCATCGTCGATGCCTGGCTGGAGTCGGAGTTTGAAGGGGGAGGTTCGGCGCCGAAAGTCGAGCGAATCGGCTATTACGAAAACGCGGTCGGTCGGCGTTAAATCGCCTGCAGCCATGATGGCGGTCGTGCATAAGCCGCGCTCCGCCTGGGTTTACTCGGCATTCATTGTTATTATCCATCGCAACAATCAGAAAAAGCGCATTTTCATTCTCGACCCGATGATGCAGTGTGTTCCCCCTATGATGAAAAAGGTTCTCATTTCCCTACGTTGAGCTTGGTCAAGGAGCTTATCAATGAATCAATTAGACGCACTCAAGCAGCTGACCACGGTGGTCGCCGACAGCGGCGATATCGAATCCATCCGCCAGTTCGAACCCCAGGACGCCACCACCAACCCTTCGCTGATCCTGAAAGCCGCCGCGCTGCCGCAGTACAAAGCGCTGATCACCGAAGCGCTGGAGTATGCCCGCCGCCAGGGCGGCAGCAAGGAAACCCAGCTGATCAACGCCAGCGATAAACTGGCGGTCAACATCGGCGTCGAGATCCTCAAAAGCGTGCCGGGCCGCATCTCCACCGAAGTGGACGCCCGCCTGTCGTTCGACCGCGGCATGTGCGTCGCCAAAGCGCGCAAACTGATCGGCATGTATCAGGAACAGGGCATCGACAAATCGCGCATCCTGATCAAGCTGGCTTCCACCTGGGAAGGCATCAAAGCCGCCGAAGAGCTGGAAAAAGAAGGCATCAACACCAACCTGACGCTGCTGTTCTCCTTCGCACAGGCCCGCGCCTGCGCCGAAGCCGGCGTGTATCTGATCTCGCCGTTCGTCGGCCGCATCTATGACTGGTACCAGGCCAAACAGCCTGCCGCCGACTATGACGCCGATCAGGATCCGGGCGTGAAATCGGTGCGCACCATCTATGAATACTACAAGCGTCATCGTTACCAGACGGTGATCATGGGCGCCAGCTTCCGCAAAGTTGAGCAGATCCTGGCGCTGGCCGGCTGCGATCGCCTGACCATCGCGCCGAACCTGCTGGAGCAGCTGAAAAACAGCGAACAGCCGGTCGAGCGCAAGCTGACCCCGTCGACCGAGGGCTTCCACCAACCCGCTCCGCTGGCCGAAGCGGAATTCCGCTGGCTGCACAATCAGGACGCCATGGCGGTAGAAAAACTCGCCGAAGGCATCCGCCTGTTCGCCGTCGACCAGCAGAAGCTGGAAGACATGTTGGCCGCTCAACTGTAACCGCACTGGAGTTTCGTTATGTCTTCTCGTAAAGAGCTTGCCAACGCCATCCGCGCACTCAGCATGGACGCCGTACAAAAAGCAAATTCCGGCCACCCGGGGGCCCCTATGGGCATGGCGGACATCGCCGAAGTCCTGTGGCGTGACTACCTCAACCACAACCCGACTAACCCGCACTGGGCTGACCGCGACCGTTTCGTGCTCTCCAACGGCCACGGCTCCATGTTGATTTACAGCCTCCTGCACCTCACCGGCTACGACCTGCCGATGCGCGAGCTGGAGAACTTCCGTCAGCTGCATTCCAAAACCCCGGGGCACCCGGAGTACGGCTACACCCCAGGCGTTGAGACCACCACCGGTCCGCTGGGCCAGGGTATCGCCAACGCCGTCGGCTTCGCCATCGCCGAACGCACCCTGGCGGCGCAGTTCAACCGCCCTGGCCACGACATCGTCGACCACCACACCTACGCCTTCATGGGCGACGGCTGCATGATGGAAGGTATCTCGCACGAAGTCTGCTCCCTGGCCGGCACCCTCAAGCTCGGCAAGCTGACCGCCTTCTACGATGACAACGGCATCTCCATCGACGGCCACGTCGACGGCTGGTTTACCGACGACACCGCCCTGCGTTTCGAAGCCTACGGCTGGCACGTGGTGCGCAACGTCGACGGCCACAACCCGGACGCCATCAAGGCCGCGATTGAAGAAGCCCGCAAGGTGACCGACAAGCCGTCGCTGCTGATGTGCAAGACCGTTATCGGCTTCGGTTCGCCGAACAAGGCCGGCACCCATGACGTGCACGGCGCCGCGCTGGGCGCCGCCGAAGTGGCCGCCACCCGCGAAGCGCTGGGCTGGAAATACGCCGCCTTTGAAATCCCGCAGGACATCTACGCCCAGTGGGACGCCAAAGAAGCCGGTCAGGCCAAAGAAGCGGCCTGGAACGACAAGTTCGCCGCCTACGCCAAGGCCTTCCCGGAACTGGCTGCCGAGTTCAAGCGCCGCATGAACGGCGAGCTGCCGGCGGACTGGAAAGCCGACGCCAAGGCGTTCGTGGAAAAACTGCAGGCCAATCCGGCCAACATCGCCAGCCGCAAGGCGTCGCAGAACGCGCTGGAAGCGTTCGGCAAGGTGCTGCCGGAGTTCCTGGGCGGCTCTGCCGACCTGGCGCCGAGCAACCTGACCATGTGGTCCGGCTCGAAAGCGCTGAACGTTGACCCGGCGGGCAACTACATTCATTACGGCGTGCGCGAGTTCGGCATGACCGCCATCACCAACGGCATCGCGCTGCACGGCGGCTTCCTGCCGTACTCGGCGACCTTCCTGATGTTCGTGGAATACGCCCGCAACGCGGTGCGCATGGCGGCGCTGATGAAGCTGCGCAATGTGTTCGTCTACACCCACGACTCCATCGGTCTGGGCGAAGACGGCCCGACCCACCAGCCGGTGGAGCAGCTGGCGAGCCTGCGCGTGACCCCGAACATGAGCACCTGGCGCCCGTGTGACCAGGTGGAATCGGCGGTGGCGTGGCAGTACGGTATCGAGCGCAACGACGGCCCGACCACCCTGGTGTTCTCGCGCCAGAACCTGACCCAGCAGCCGCGCAGCGCAGAGCAGCTGGCGAACGTGTACCGCGGCGGCTACGTGCTGAAAGACTGCGCGGGCACGCCGGACGTCATCCTGATTGCCACCGGCTCCGAAGTGGGCATCACGGTGGA